>NZ_JBBOBO010000002.1:0-1915073 GCF_038000235.1 Paenibacillus sp. FSL R10-2199
GAGCTGGAGCTGGTATAGGCCGTTGGAGTAACGTTAGCACCTTGTGTGGGGGGATGTGGAGGAATGGACGTATGTATGCTCTGCGAGCGTGCATTGTCTTTGCGTATACTTAGCAGAACCTCTGCCAGGTTCAACTAGTGATGAGGACTGAGATTCCGCTAAATGATGGAATCAGGCGAAATCGCCTGTCAAGCGCACAGATTCCGTTATGTGTCAGAATATCCCCCATCTTGAGCCCGAATGAACAAATTAACGGAATCTCAGTCCGCGTCTCTCCATTAGAGTGCCCACTCCTGCATCACCAGTAACCAATTTTGGCAAGCCACTACCCAAGCGGCTGTCTCCGGAAAAATTAGTTTAACTTATTCGTCCATCCAGCCCACTTCCGGCGGAATCAGGGGCATTTCTGCCCCTCATTTACTCCACCCAGCCCACTTCCAGCAGAATCAGGGGCATTTCTGCCCCTCATTTACTCACCCAACCCACTCCAGGCGGAACCAGGGGCATTTCTGCTCCTCATTTACTCACCCAGCCCACTCCAGGCGGAATCAGAGACATTTCTGCTCCTCATTTCCCCCTTCTCCCCAGCGAATACAAAAAGAAACCGCCCCTTAAGCGTCGGGGGGCAGCCCGCCCGCTCTTTAAGGAACGATTTCTTTGTGTGCCTATTATTGCGTTTATTATTGCGACTCTTAAACGACTCCATGGACCCGATTGGTCTCCAACCGGCAATACATTAAAAAAAGGATACAGCCGCGGAGGATCGATAGGGAGGATTGCGGCCGTGCCCTTTGCTGCTATCTTACGCAAATTTGCAGAGATTGTTTCATTATTATTTCAAATTTGAGAGTATCGCCCCGAGTATGAGTCCGGTCTCCAGGGCCATATCCTCAAAATCAGCCGCAGGCAGCGGATTCTTGCCTATGCCCAGCTCTACCGTGAATCCCGGCTTGCGGAAGCGCTGGATGAACCAGTCCTTGTATCCGGCATCGCTGCCGGTCAGCTCGACGGCCCGGTAGCCGCTCACC
The DNA here is from genome assembly GCF_038000235.1 of Paenibacillus sp. FSL R10-2199. Lineage (NCBI taxonomy): Bacteria > Bacillati > Bacillota > Bacilli > Caryophanales > Paenibacillaceae > Paenibacillus > Paenibacillus sp. FSL R10-2199. Next base: position 1,029 of record NZ_JBBOBO010000002.1, read on the forward strand.
GCCGCAAGCCCCGCTGCCCACCGCTTACTCTCCGGCGGCTCGTAGCCCCGGTAGTTCCAGTAAATCTCTGCACCCTGGCTGTGCAGGGATACGGCCGCATCGCCGGGAATCCGCTCGGTCAGAGCCGCCAGCGCCGCTGCCTCCGGCTCACAGAGCGGCGCATGCCCGCTGTAATCCCGCGGAGCCGGACCGGGAACCTGCCGCCGGTCGCGTTCCTCTTCCCAGTGGGCAGGGAACTGATCGCCAAGATCCACGCCGCGGATGTTGGCCTTCCAGTGGCGGAAGCTGCGCCTGCCGCTGTTCCATTTCATCAGCGCATCGTAATAAGGATGGTCCGGCAGCACACCTTCCTGCACCAGCTCGACACCATCGGGATTCGCCATCGGCACCGCCCATAGCGTCCAGTCCCGGTGCCAGTCCGCCGGCTGATGGCCATGCCACGCGCTGCCTGAAGCAAAAGCTGCTGCGTATTCTTCAATGAAGCGCATCAGAGCAGGCGCTGTAAGCCATTCGTTTGCATGCAGCGCGCCATTCACATGCAGATGCCGTGCGCCGCTGCCGATCCGCAGCAGAGTGATTGGCTTGCCGAGCACGCTGGTGCCGATGGCTTCAGTGCTGACAAAAGGATATTTGCCCGCCAGCCTGGCGGTATCCGCCTCCAGGTCAGCCGGTCCGTATTCACCGCGCAGATAGACTTCCTCACGGCGGGCTGCGGCCGGAATCACAAGCACCTTGCCCGGTATGCATATGCGCCCCGAGCTTACTCCCGGATTCAGCATTTCCAGTTCGTCAATTCCCACACCGAACAGGGAAGCGATGCTGTGTGCATCGTCCCCTTCCTGCACCGCATAACGCTTACGCGGAGCAGACGGCAGGAACAGCACCTGCCCCGGATATAAATAAGGCTGGCTTCCAGCCCATGGATTCCCTTGAATGACATGCTCCGGTGTCAGTCCTTGTCTTGCGGCTATACGGCTTACGGTGTCTCCCCTGCGGGCAATATATTGCTGCATATGTCTCATCCTCCCGGCCCTCTTGAGCCGCCGTCCCCTCCAGCCTGTCCGGGTCTCTCCGCGAATACAGGCGGGACACAGCCCTAGCCTAGTATATGAGCAGCAGCTCCATGTCATGAAAGATTTGAACATACAAAAAGCCGGGAATCCCGCTCCCGGCTTGTAACATCCGCCCCGTGATGCCTGGGGGTTTGTCCCTATTCAATTCACCACAGAGAGCATCCCAGCCTACATCGAGGATACCTGCCATACTACAGGGGTACGGCTAATCTGCTCGCCAAGCCAGTCCCGGGCGATCCGCTGGAACATCTCTGCATCGCCGCTGCAGAAGAATTGGTGGATCGGGCTTTCATCCCCGCGCGCCAGCTGGCCTTTGTCATACAGAATGGTGCTGATCTCCCGCGCCGTCTCGTCTGCCGAGCTGATCAGCTTGACTCCCGGCCCCATTACTTTACCGATCGGCTCGACCAGGAACGGATAATGGGTACAGCCCAGAATCAGAGTATCAATCGGCTCGTATTTGATGCCGTTCAGCGACTCTGCTACGGCAAGGTGACTCTCCTCCGAGCGGAACAATCCCTGTTCTACAAAGGGGACAAGCGCCGGGCAGGCCTGGCTGACCACCTGCACGAACGGTGACAGTTGCTTCAGCGCCGCCGTATATGCACCGCTTTTGATCGTACCGATGGTACCGATGACGCCGACCTGGCCATTCTTGGAAGCGCTGATGGCTGCGCGGGCACCGGGGTGAATGACTCCGATCACAGGAATGGCTACCTTGGCGGAGATATAATCAAGAGCTGCCGCTGTTGCCGTATTGCAGGCAATAACAATCATTTTAGGATTAAATTGAATTAAGTAGTCCACGATTTGTTCAGTGAACAATTTCACTTCCTCAGTCGAACGGGGGCCGTACGGAGCTCTCGCCGTATCGCCGAAATAGATGATTTTCTCCCTGGGGAGCTGTCGCATCACTTCCTTGACAACGGTCAATCCTCCCACACCTGAGTCTAATATAGCTATTGCTTGCTGCACGAACACACCGCATCCTTTAACTTGTTTTGTGTAGCTTATGTAAGGCCGGAATAAAGTGTACCAGGATTTCAGCCCCAATTGCAGATAATACCCCATTTACCGGCTTAGTTCAAGTAAGGGATTCATCAGGCACAGCCCCGGGCCGGAACAGGCCCGACCTGGGGAGGGACAGGAACGGCAAAAGCCGCCTCCCGCCAGTCTGCGGAAAGCGGCTCCTCTATTGTTTGGTAAGCTTAGGAAAGCTCGCCTTCACTTTTGCCGTCAACAACCTCTTCAGCTACAGCAATATCCGTGTCTGATTCAGCTTCGATCTCAGCTTCAATGGCTTCCTCTTCCAGCACAGCCTCAGCAATTTCAGCAACTTCATCCGCTTCTGAGGCTTCCACAGCCTCTTCAGCAATTCCGCTTACGGTAGCCGTCTTAGCTTCTTCAACTGTATCTGTGACGGCTTTGCTCCATTCTTTGACTTCACTGACGACCGACACTACAGCTTCTTTAGCCTTGCCGTAGATCTCTGTAGTCTTCTCACTGGCCTGAACAGCGATTTCCTGGACCTTATCGACTGCTTCAGTCGTTCCTTCGGCAATATCCTTACGGAGCTCCTTACCCGGTTTAGGCGCGAACAGCAATGCTGTCACCGTTCCGACCACACTGCCGGCAAGCACACCCCAGAGCAAGCTTTTGGTATCCTTTTTCATCATCAATCTCTCCTTTGGATTCAAAGTGCCTCTGCCCGGCCGCCCGGGCGATCGCCTAGTTCTGGTATATCATAAGCATAGAGAGTTTGTCCTGTGACTGATCATTTGGAGTTTTCCGAAGTTTTCTCCTTTTTGTTCGGTGTGATTGCATAACGGCAGCATTGGCCGCCTTCCGCCATACATTCACTGCGGGTAACCTTCGCATCCAGCAATTCCTCGAACAAATGCTGCTCGCACTGGCAGGCCTTGCGGTACTGGGTAGCGACCTGGCGGATGGGACAGTTAAATTCACGCATCACATACGAACCGTCCTCTTCCTTACTCCATTCCGCCATATACCCTCCGGCATTCTGAATCGCTGACAGCTCGGCAACACGCTGCTCAAGATCGCGGTTCTGCATCATAGGGGTGTACTGGGCAAGCATACGCCGCCTGCGGCCTTCAAAAAGCACATTAACCGCATCCAGCCCGCTCCCGTGATCCAGCTCCCGCAGCAGCTCCAGCGCCAGATTGTGATAGCTTTTGGGAAAATGATCTTCCGCCCGCTCGGTAAGCGAGTATACATGCATAGGACGTCCCATGGCCTGGCGCACCACCTTGGTCTTGGCAAGCGACTCCTGCTCCAGTTGAAGCACATGGCGGCGGACGCCCATTTCGGTAATGCCCAGCTCTTCCGCCAGAGCGCCGATTGTCAGCGGCCCTTTCATCTTCAGCAGCGTCATAATCATCCGCCTTGTCGAACCGCTTTCCTGACCCTTCTTCGCCATAAAGGACCTCCTTTCTGTCTGACTACATACTTTACGTTATGATTACACCGTTACTTCAATTCCCAGCTCCCGGTCCAGATAGCCGCGCACCTCGGAGGCGAACTGTTCCAGCACACCCGGCAGCACCAGCGTCAGCGGATGCAGCGCCTTCCGTTCCCACACATAATAGTCCTGAACCAGAGGCTTGCGCAGGGCTACCAGCGAGGTCAGATCAGGGTAAATCCCGCTGTCACCCAGCACCTTTTCCTCATGAATAATGGAAATAATATCTTCATAGCTCCCGGCATCCCGCATAATGAACCCGTCGATCAGACAGCTGCCCACATCGGTAACCACTTCTACCGCCAGATGCAGGCAGCGTTCCTGTACAAGACCAAGTATCGTACTGCCATCCCAGGAAGATGCCGCGTGCCGGAGACCGTTATTCAGATCAGGGATTTGTTCAAGTATCGTTTCAATTTGCTTACGGTTGACATAATACACAGATGACCCTCCACCCTGCAGTAATTTGTCCTGCCACTCCATAATTGCCGCTACTTCCCGCGTTTGCCCCGGCGCTTCAGCCAGAACAGCATAATGAAGCAAGCCGCCAAAAATACAACCAGATACGTTAACGCTTCCATTGGATACTCAAGCTCACGCATAACCGTCACCGCTTTCCGTACTTATTGGGTTCCAGCCTTGCAGATCATTTGCTGCCTAAATCTCGTAATCCACAGCCACAGAAACATCTTTGACTTCGTTAATGTGGGCGATAACTTCCTTGTGGGCCGGATGAACCTGGTAAGCCTGCAAATCTTCCATGGAGGCTACAACGGTAACCAGGGCAATATCATACGAACGCTCGGAGTGAATCAGATCAGCCCCTACTTCAATAGAGATAAGCTGCGGAATTCTTCCTTCCATGTTGCGTAGAACGGCTACTGTCTCTTGTACTTTGTCCGGGGACCGGTCCTTTAATTTGAAGAATACAATATGCTTGATCATCTATCTCGCTCCCAGCTCTTGATTAATATAAATTTGATTACTAAAAATATATCATAAACAGCAGCATTACTGAAAGAAACTTAGCGCTGCACGAAACGGAGGCATTTGATCTGGACGAAAGCATTGGTGTAATGTTAAAGTCATATACAGCTAAACTAGAAGAATTACCACTTCATTAATTCAGTATATCGGAGGAATTATGCCTAAGAATCAGCAAGAACCACATAAAATTCAGGCCTGGTCTCTGATCAACCGCAAATATCTTGGACAAGGTGTACGTGTCAAAAGATTCCGCCGGCCAAAGCGCAGCCAGATCCGCAACCGCGTTCTGCTGGCCATTCTGATGGCTAAGGACATGAAGCTCTCCAGACTTGCAGAAGAGCTATCCGTTTCCTCGCGCAGCGTAAGCGCATGGGTGTATGAAGGCCGCATTCCCTCCAGAACCAATCTGGACAAGGTCTGCCGCCTGCTCGGTTATCCGTCCCATATCTTGTTCAATGAAGCTCTTCTGCGGCAGAGTCCGATTGTGTGCCAGCCGACCCCGTCCCGTTTCATGAAAAGAACGATTGCCCGTTCACCGCAAAGCAATGCCATCCTGACCGGACTCTGCATGGTGTATGACTTCTCGGTAACCGATGTCAGCATCTGGATCGGTGTCCATCCCGGCACGTTCCGCAAGTGGCTGCACCAATGCCATCTGCCTACGCTGGCGCTGCAGGAGAAAGCCGAGAATTTCTTCCGGATTCCGCGCCATATCCTGTTCGCCGATTGTGAGCTTCACTAGTGTAACCGCCTGAATAAACATCTGAATAAGGCCCTCCTCCTGTTTGGAGAAGGGCCTCTTGATGCTGCGCTCCCTGCACCTGTTTATTTTTTGCGCGCGAGAATGTATCTTAGTATGTATTCATGGGTCCCGCCCTGCGGACTCTCCAGCGGTTCGGTAAATGCACCCGTCTCCAGAATCTCAGTACCGGCAAAATGCCCTCTTAAATCGCCGTCGCTGAAAAAATGGGCATACTTATCTGCCTTGTATTCATAAGTGCCCGGTTCAAGCTCCTTCCCACACCCATAATTAGGATCTTCATCGGAGAAGCTGGTGAAATAGAGCAGTCCTCCGGAGCGCACCTGCTCAAGACACGCTTCAATCAGCCTGCGGCGGTCATCTGCCAGGAATAGATGCAGCACGTCATAGCAATACACGGCATCCACCGGATGTTCAAGCTGCGGCTGCAGCGCAGATCCGGCGATAAAGGTTGTCCCGGGATCCCATTCTGCGGCCAGCTCCAGCGCGGCTTCACTTAATTCTATGCCGTAAACGGTAAATTCGGGGGCAAACACTTTGGTGTTCCGCCCGTAACCGGCACCCGGAACCAGGACGGAAGACGCCCCGTCTTCCATAAACCTTTGTTTGGCCCACCCGGCAGTCGGACTGGGCCGGCTCCCCCAGATCATCCCCTCCCGGGCAAACCGCTGACTCCAATACTGTGACATAACGCTTCCTTCTTTCTATCCAGGAAATTGTGATGGTACTTTGGGCTCCCCGCTCCCGATTCCCTGCTCAGCGGCGCTTACTGCGCATAGCATTCAGCAGCTTCACCCCGGCTTCACCGCTGGAAGTATAATAATCGTACTCTGGAGACTCTTTGGCGTACAAGGCGATTTTGCCTTCAGCATCATAGTGGACTCCCCAGCCGTACTTCTTGGGCAGCATGGAGGCCCGCAGGCAAGGATGATTCTTCGCGAACAGCTCTGCCCAAATCTCCTCCCGGCGTGAATCCCGCTCCTCTTCTGGAATTTCTTTGTGCCGCACATGTACCTGATACAGCAGCTCTTCATGGTTATATTGGTAAGGCGCACCTGCCAGCAGCTGGTATTGAATGACATGAGCGGGCAGAAGCGGCCGTCCCGAGACCGGGGTTATGCCAATTTCTGCCGGACAATCTTCAGCAACACGGATAAAAGTATCGGTATAGCTCATTTAGAAGCCTCCTTCAGCTGCGGAATATCTTTTTCCTCTATCATAATTCACTCCGCTGCATCAGGCAAAGTCAATGAATATGGCAAGACGGCTGGTCCCCTGTATCCCAGAGAATCAGCCGTCTTGCGGCAGAGCATCTATGAAGTTAACGGTCTACCAGCTGGACTTGGTGATACCGGGAATTTGTCCCTGGAGTGCGAGCTCGCGGAAGACGATCCGGGAAACATGGAATTTGCTTAAGTACCCCCGTGGTCTGCCGGAGACGGTGCACCGGTTTTTTTGACGGGTAGCCGAGGAATCACGGGGCAGCTTCTGCAGCGCCATATAATCTCCCGCCGCTTTCAGCTCTCTGCGTTTGTCCGCATATTTCGCCACCAGCTCCTGCCGCTTCAGTTCCTTGACAACCTTCGATTTCTTAGCCATTGTATGGATCAGCCTCTCTTCTTCTTATTCGTTCAGCGCCGCGCTCAGAGCTTCAAGATTCTGGCGCATAACGCCCAAGTAATCCAGATTATTCCTGGTGTCTTCCTCCGTCAGTCCTTCAATCGGATTCAGCACAGCTGTCTTCGCTCCAATTTCCTGGGCAATAGTGTCAGCCACGCTGGAGGATACCAGAGTTTCGAAAAAGATCGTTTTTACGTTATTCACCTTGGCAAATTCTACGATCTCTGCCATTTGAGCAGCGGAAGGCTCCTGCTCCGGTGACAACCCGGCGATAGGCACTTGAGTTAAGCCATATTCACGGGCCAGGTATCCGAAAGCGGCATGCTGGGTAATAAAGTCCCTACGTTTCGTATCCTTCAGCCCGTCTTTGAACTCCTGGTCCAGCTGCTGCAGCTTGGCGATATAGGTTTCGCTATTCATTTTGAAGGCTGCTGCATTCTCAGGCGAGGCTGCGGATAAAGCCGCTTCAATCGTGCGGACCTCCTGGATCGCCATAGCCGGGGCGAGCCACACATGCGGATCAAGGCCGCCGTGATCATGGCCATCTCCGGCATGTGCTTTTTCCCCATGTTCATCCTCGTGGTCATGTTCGTGATCGTGACCAGCCTCGCCGGACACTGTGCCTTCTTCATGGGCATGCTCATGCTCATGCTCATGGTCATGTCCCTCTTCCTCTTCCGTTCCTTCCATGATTTCCAGCCCTTTACTGGCTTCAATGGTAATCAGTTTGCTGCCGGAAGCCCCGTCCACAACCTGCTGCGCCCAGCTTTCCATACCGGCTCCGTTATAGACAAGCACATCCGCATCAGAAATCTCAGCCATATCCTTAGCGGTCGGCTCCCAGTCATGCGGCTCGGTGCCGGCCGGAATCAGCACTTCCACATCCGCAAGCTCACCGGTAATATTCTTCGTGAATTCATACATCGGATAGAAGCTGACCTTAATATTCAGCTTGTCCGCCGCAGGTACGGTTGTAGCTGCAGCCGCAGAGGACGGGGCGTTAGCAGGGCTGCCGGTAGAGGCAGCATTGCCTGCAGTATTGTTTCCGCAGCCGGAGACAATAAGCATAGCGGTGAGAGACAAGACAGCAAGGTGGCGGATTTTGAATTTGGACTTTGATTTGGAATTCATCATATTTTTCGGAGACCCCTTTTCTTAAATGGTAGTAGATTTATGAATGTTGCGGCGGTTTTTCAAGGTAATCAGCCGTTGCACAGCAATGGCAATTAGCAAAAATACGAGCAGAATAAGTGCAATCGTGCCTCCGGGAGGCGTGTTGATATAATACGAAGCCGTTAAGCCGCTAAACACGCCGGTCAAACCGACAGCGACTGAAATCAGAATGGCTGTGGTAAAACCGGACGCAACCCGCAGCGCAATGGATGCCGGGAGCACAATAAGAGCGGATACCAGCAGCACACCTACAACAGGCATGGCTGCGGCAACGGTCATGCCGGTAAGAACGGCGAACGAGAAGGACAGTAATCCGGTATGGACTCCGCCGATGCTGGCGGTTTCCTCGTCAAATGTCAGGTTGTACAGCGGCCGGCGCAGCACAATGAAGTAGACAAGTCCGGCAGCGGCCACGATGGCAATCAGCTTAAGCTGGGTATCACTCACGGCAACGATGGAGCCGAACAGGTAGGAGCTGAAGCTCTTGGTCAGGTTCTGCTTCAGGCTCATCAGCACGACGGCCAGCGCCAGGCCGGAGGTCATAATGATAGCTACCGGAAGCTCACTGTATGTACGGTAAGAACGGCGCAGCTGCTCGATAACCAGCCCTCCGGCTACGGCCACAGCGAAACCGCTGATGGCCGGGTTCCACTGCAGGACTGAACCCAGGGCCACACCTGCAAGTGAGACATGGGACAGGGTGTCCGCCATCAGCAGCTGCCTGCGCAGCATCAGATATACGCCAAGCAGCGGACCAATAATGCCAATCAGGCCTCCTGCCCAAAATGCACGCTGCATGAATTCGTAACCAAGCATGTCCAGCCCTCCTGTTCCTGCCGTTCCAGGCTGATCACCGTATCCAGATAGGATCTTGTCTCTTCCAGGCCATGTGTAACCATAATGACGGTGCGGCCATGCTGGCTGACATAATGCCGCATCAGCTTGTAGAAGCCGCTGCGGCTGGCAGTATCCATGCCGGTTGCCGGCTCATCCAGCACCAGCACCTGCGGCTGCTGGGCCAGCGCCCGGGCGATGCAGATCCGCTGCTTCTGCCCGCCGGACAACTCGCCGATTCTGCGGTTGCGGTACTCCCACATATCGACCTGACGCAGGCTGCTCTCCACCAGCGCTTCCTGTTCCTTCGTGAAGCGGCGGAACAATCCCAGCCTGGAGTAGCAGCCGGAACGGACCAGCTCGATGACCTTGCTGGGGAATCCGGCATTGAAGGAGGCAACTTGCTGCGGCACATAGCCGATCACCAGCCCGCCCCCGACGGTAAGCTCCTTATTCAGGGAGACCGTTCCGCTCCAGGGCTTCAGCAGGCCCAGCATAAGCTTGAGCAGCGTTGTCTTCGCCGCTCCGTTGGGGCCGGTGATCCCGATGAACTGCCCGGCTTCAATATCCAGCGACAAGCGGTCAATGACCGGCTCGTTCCCGTAGCCGAACACAACATCCCGCATGGATGACAAAATCATAGCGTATCGTCCTCCCTTCTTCATTCAACTTCAGACGGAGCTAATGCACCGGCAAAGTCTATTAACATTCGCAGATAATGAATTTATTCGTAATAATTACGTTTTAACTCCATTGATATTATCGTAATAATTACGATCTGTAAACCCAAAACCGAAAATTAATCGTAATCAAACTGATTAACACTGTAATCTAGGCAGCAAAAAGCCGGAACCGACAGTCCCGATTCCGGCTCTTCCGCGAAATTAGATGCTCTTCTTGCATACCACCGTAACTCCAGATGCCTGTCTTGTATTCCACCCGGATATAAATCCCTTGTATCACCCGAGTTCAATTCTTAAACCCTAACCTTCCGCCCGCTGCACGCTCCTCCTCAGCCCTCTATTCCTGCCCGGCAGCAAGCAGCTCGTCTGCCGGCCATGGCAGCGGATTGTTGAACTCATTCCAGTCCAGCTGCATTTCTTCCGCGCTCAGCAGGCAGCGGTCCAGCCGGGCTTCGATGTCTGCACGGTTCATGCTGACGCCGATGAACACGATCTCGTTCAGCCGGTCGCCCCACTGCCCGTCCCACTTCGCCTTCACATCCGGCTCGGCGGCCAGCACCTCCTGCTGCTGGTCCTCCGGCATCGTCGCCAGCCAATAACCGGCCGGACCGAACTGAATGGACGGTCCCGCCTGGCTGACGGTTGCGGCCAGATCCCCGCGCGCGGCCAGCCATACCAGACCTTTGGCCCGGACTACCTCGGCCGGCCAGTTGCTGAAGAAGAAGCTCAGCCGTTGCGGATGGAACGGCGTTCTGCGCCGGTAGACAAAGGAGGTGATGCCGTATTCTTCCGTCTCCGGTGTATGCTCCTCCTTGCCGAGCTCCGCGATCCAGCCGGAGGACAGACTGGTCTGCTCGAAATCAAACAGACCCGTATTCAGGATCTCTGAAGGGTCGACCTCCGCATTAACCGTACGGATGATCTTCGCGCGCGGTTGAAGCCTGCGCAGCACAGCCTCCAGCTTGTTCAGCTCCTGCTCGTCCACGAGATCGCATTTGTTCAGCAGCAGCACATCGCAGGTCTCAATCTGGTCAATCAGCAGATCAACGATATCCCGGAAGTCGCCATCGCCCGCAGTCATATTGCGGTCAAGCAGACTGTCCCCCGATGCAAAATCATGCCAGAAACGGTTGGCATCGACTACCGTAACCATCGTGTCCAGTCTGGCAAGCTCAGTAAGATCAATATCCAGCTCCGGGTTCGCATAGGTGAAGGTCTGGGCTACCGGAACCGGCTCGCTGATGCCGGAAGACTCGATCAGAATATAATCGAAACGCCCTTCCGACGCGAGATTATTCACTTCCCGCAGCAGATCATCGCGAAGCGTGCAGCAGATGCAGCCATTGGACATTTCCACCAGCTTCTCCTCTGTCCGGGAGAGGGTATTGCCGGATTTTACCAGGCCCGCATCCACGTTCACCTCACTCATATCATTCACAATGACCGCCACCTTCAGGCCATCGCGGTTATGCAGGATGTGATTCAGGAGTGTGGTTTTGCCGGAACCGAGGTATCCGCTGAGTACAGTAACAGGAATTCTCTTCATTGATTTACTCCTTACACAAATTTAGTTTAGGACAGCAGCGCACCCGCCGCCCGTCTATCAGAACTTCTTCCTTCCCAAGGTACGGCTCAGCATGCTTAGCGGGTCTCACGGTGCAGCGTTACACGCTTCAGGCGCGGGCAGTATTTCTTCATCTCAAGCCGTCCGGGCGTGGTTCTCTTATTCTTCGTAGTGGTGTAGTTGCGGTCGCCAGTCTCTGTGCAGGCCAAGGTAACGATTACTCTCACTAAAATTCAACTCCCTCTCTTTTATTCGTAATTATTACGATTTACACATTCTACATGTTCCGCCTGTCCGCTGTCAACTGGTGATCCGCAAAATTTCAACTCTCTTAGAATTGTGGTCTTTCCTGCGGAGGAATTACGTATAGATGGAATTACAAGTGAAAACGGCTTGGCCTCCTTCAAGAGCGGGGCCGTTTCAGCAGGAAACAGACGATTGCTCTGGTGAGATGCATCGAAGGTTTTATTACAAAGATATGATTCTTGCAATTCCAAGAACGAAGCGGGAGAGTGAGCCATGAAGATACCTGTGATCATACTGAGCGGATTTCTGGGGAGCGGAAAAACTACTCTGCTGTTAAGTCTGCTGAAGGAGAGCAAGCGGCGGGGGCTGAATCCCGGCGTAGTCATGAATGAGCTGGGGAAAAAGGATGTCGACGGCTATATTCTGCAGGAGAATACCGGCACTAGTGTGGAAAAGCTGCTGGACGGCTGTGTATGCTGCAGCCGCAAGGAAGAGCTGCCGCGCAGCCTGGCCGCCCTGCTGGCGCGCCGTCCGGATATCATCTACATCGAGCTTACCGGCGTAGCGGACCCCGATGAAATTGCCAAATCGCTGCTGGAGATGCCTTTAGCAGACCGGCTGAAGCTGCACTTTACCATCACGCTACTCGACGCCGAGAATGCGCTGGACTATAACAGCCGCTTCTCCGCCGATAAACAGCTGGTCCGCACTCTGCGCAAGCAGCTCACGGTGGCCGATCTGATTATCGTGAACAAAAGCGATCTGGTCGAACCGGAAACCCTATGGAAAATCGAGAAAATGGTCTATAAGCAAAACTCTGAATCTGAGATTGTTTTTACCCATTACAGCCAGATTAATCTGGCCCCGCTGCTGGCAGGCATCGCCGCCCGTGAACTGCGGAGGCCTGCGCCGCAGCGCGGACCTGGTACTATAAACGGCACATCGCTTAAACGAACCAGTCCTGGCTACGGGGGGAGCGCGACTGCTGTACAGGAGCCCGAGTCCGGCTCAAGCACCTCCTATTCGCAGGTAGCGGCAGTTACGCTGACCGTTCCGCAGGGGGGGAACGGAAGGATCCGCCGGGAGCAGCTGGAGCTTTTTTTCCGGGAATGGGGAGACAGTCTGCTTAGAGCCAAAGGTCATGTCCAGCTTGCGGAGCAGGATTCCGTACAGCTCGTGCAATATGCGGGACACCGCACAACCTGGGAAGCCTCGCGTTATCCGGGCCAGCCTTACATTGTGTGCATCGGCCTGAATTTGGACGAGAGGGCGGTCAGCCGCCGCTGGGCAGCCTTGTTCAGCTAATATCAGGCGCGGGAAGGAGCCGATGAAGCCTTTGACAACCTTTTCTTCGTTCAAAATACTGCCGCTGCTCATTCCCGCTGCCTTCCTGCTCACGATTGGCATTCTCTGGCTCCCCGGTCATCCGGAGCTGCTTAACAACGGGTATGTGGACACGTTCAAAACAGCGTTTCTCGGCATTCTGCTCGAAGCCCTGCCGTTCGTGCTCCTGGGTGCGCTGCTCTCCTCACTGCTCCGCGTCTTTGTTCCGGACGAGATGATCTCACGCTGGATTCCGCGCCATCCGGTTCCGGCTATTCTATTCGGCTGCCTGCTCGGGATCATCTTCCCCGTCTGCGAATGCGGGATGATTCCGCTTGTCCGCCGGTTAATGCACAAAGGCATGCCGCTCTACGTCGCCATCGTCTTCATTCTATCCGGTCCGATCCTGAATCCGGTCGTCTACGGGGCCACCCTGACGGCTTTCCGTTCCCATCCGGAACTGGCCTATGCGCGGATGGGACTGGCTTTTGCCGTAGCCGCCCTAATCGGCCTTGTCATCTATGCCACCGTCCGCAAATCACCGCTGCGTCTATCCATCCCCCGCGAGGGCGGCGAGGAGCATCACCGCACTACCCGCGGCGGGCGTTTAGTCGCAGTCTTTGTGCATACGTCGGATGAGTTTTTTGAAATGGGCAAATATCTGATCATCGGCTGTCTGTTAACCGCCGGTATCCAAACCTTCATGAATCACGGCAGCCTGGCCACTATCGGAGAGCGCCCGCTGGGCTCCTACCTGTTCATGATGGGGCTGGCCTTTGTACTCTCGCTCTGCTCCACCTCAGATGCCTTCGTCGCCTCTACCTTCCTGCATTCCTTCCCGGCCGGATCTCTGCTGGCGTTCATGGTGCTGGGCCCGATGCTCGACTTCAAAAACTCACTGATGCTGCTGTCGCTGTTCAAAACCAGATTCGCGCTTTATCTGTTCTTCCTGATTGTCTCGGCCGTCTTCACCGGCTCGGTGCTGGCTTCACTCTGGCTGTAGCACCCTCACAAACTCAGCATATGCTTCCGATGCAGTTTGTCCGCAGAAACTCAGGGAGCAACCCTCACAAACTCTTAGGAGGTTCCGTATGAATAACGCCCGGAGCATCCGGTTTCACTATTTACTGAGGGCGGTTATTCTGCTCGCCTTCGCCCTCTATATCGGACATCTGGTCCAGCAGGACGCGCTTCATTACTACGTTGCCCCCAAGCTGGCCCGCTGGATCAGACTGTGTCCGGTTCCGCTCTCCCTGATGGCGCTGAGCCTCGGGCTTCAAGCCGTCCTTGGCAAAAGCAGTGTCCTGTGCGACTGTGAGCACCGCCTCCCCCGTTCCGGGCTGGGCAGCTCCGCACTGTACAGCCTGTTCCTGCTTCCGCTGCTGCTAGGGTTTCTCCTGCCTGACCGCGCACTGGGCAGTGCTGCAGCGGCCAGAAAAGGCCTCACCCTGTCTTATACAGCCGCAGAGTCCGGCAGCGGCGCGAAGTTCACTCCCTCTAACCCCTATGAGGCGGAATTTGCCGAGCTGGCCGGCAAGCTGTTCGGAGAGTCCGTTATTCCTGTATACCCGGAGATTTTCTCCGAGACCCTGGGCGCAATCAACCTGTATAAATCACAGTTTGAGGGCCGGGAAATCTCGGTATCCGGCTTCCTCTACCGCGAGCCGCAGGGTGCGGGCCAGTCCAGCTATGCGGTCAGCCGGTTCCTCGTCCAGTGCTGCACGGCGGATGCCACTCCGTTCGGTATTCTGCTGAAGCCGGGAACACAAATAAGCCTGCCCGCCGATACCTGGATTGAGGTTCGGGGCAAGCTTCATGTGGTGCTCTATCAGGGAGTGGAGACACTGCAGATTACTCCGGAAGTCCTAACCGCAGTTCCTGAGCCGTCCACACCTTATGTATACACTAGTGCCGACGCCGCAGCGGCCTGGGAGGAGCTGCAGCCTTGAGTGCCAGCTTAGATCACCGCATCCAGCGCATCATCGTCATCAATGGATGAACCGGGATTTACGACCTCAATGAGAAGCCGGGCCGGAATACAGATAATCTGCTGTTTGGGCCTGGAGATGAACCCCATATCCAGCGCAATGGTCAGGGGAGCATCCGAGTAAGTCATCTGTATCCCATAGTCGAACACCTTCAGGGTATTGTGGCCGAACTTGGTACGGATGTCTATAATCTGTTCTTCCTTGGTCAGGTTTACCGTCTTGTACGCCTTGCCGTTCACTGTAATAACAGCCTTCAGATCTCCCTGTGCATAATGCTCATTGTGATTCGAGAACCACTTATAGCCGTAAATGGAACCGGCGGCAAGCAATACGACCAGGATCATGATGAAATCGCCACGTTTCATGGTTTTCAATGCCGTAACCCTCTCGCTGACTCTTTTATAATCGTAATAATTACGATCCCTATAAATAATAGTTTAGCCAGGGGAAGATTGTCAACGTCTGCCCAGCCGCTTCAGCAAACTCCGCAGCCACCAGGTAATTCCGGCATAGATCAGCAGTACAATGGCCAGTGTCAGCATCCGCTCCCGGAACGATCCGTCAGCCAGCAGCACCGGCCCCAGCCCATATAGCGTTGTCAGCCCATAGAGTATGGCAAATAAAATATAGATGATCCATCTCATTCCTGTTTGCTCCTCCTCAAGGCTCTGCCTGCTAATTCCGGAGATTAATCGACCATTCCCGCAGAACCCTGTCCAGCTCTTCCACCCGGATCGGCTTGGAGATAAAGTCCTGCATCCCTGCTCGAAGGCACATTTCCTTATCTTCTTTCCGGGCAAAGGCGGTAACCGCAATAATAACCGGAGATAATCCCATCGCCTCGCGGATCCGCCCTGTAGCCTCAATACCATCCAGCACCGGCATCTGAATATCCATAAACACCAGATCATAATGACGTGTGAGCACAGCGTGAACCGCCTGCTCCCCGTTCAGGGCCACATCCGAGGTATAGCCGCGCTTATTCAAATACTTCTGCAGCAGGTGCAGATTCACCGGATGATCCTCGGCAATAAGGATCGACAGCGGACCATATTGCCCCTCCGGATAATCCATATCAAAAATTCCGTTCTTATACTCTTCAGCTGCAAGGATCTCCAGGGGCAGCGGAGGCCCCGCAACCTCACCAGACGGCATAACCTCAATCGTGAAATAGAACTCCGAGCCCTCATCTTCGGTACTGTCCACACCGATCGCACCATCCAGCAGCTCGACCAGCTTCTTGCTTATGGCCAGCCCCAGTCCGGTTCCGCCGTATTTGCGGTTAATGGAAGGATGCAGCTGGGAGAACGACTGGAACAACAGGCTCTGGCTGTCCTGCGGAATTCCAATACCGGTATCTGTCACCGAGAATCTGAGAATCATTGACCCGGGTTCCCGTACAGGTTCCAGCTTCACGGAAATACCGACTTCCCCTTCTTCCGTGAATTTCACCGCATTGCCGACCAGATTCACGAGGATTTGCCGCAGCCGGATTTCATCCGTTATTACAAGACCGGGAATCTCCGGGTCTGCTTCGCTGCGCAGGGTCAGCCCTTTTTCTTTGACCCGCGGATAAAAGAGTTCACATACATTCTGAATCACTTGCCGGACATCGACCGGCTGCAGATCCAGCGTCATCATACCGGATTCAATCTTGCTGAAATCCAGCACCTCATTCAGAATATGCAGCAGTGCTCCGCCGCTTTTATTAATAATCTGCGTGTAGTATTCCTGCTCTTCCGTAAGCTCTGTCCCCGAGAGCAGATCAGCCATGCCAATAATCCCATTCATCGGAGTGCGCAGCTCGTGGCTCATAATGGCCAGGAATTCTGATTTGGCCCGGTCGGCCTGCTCCGCTGATTCCTTGGCACGCACAACCGCCTTCTCCTCGGTAATGTCACGGAATACCACTACCGCACCCTTGCGTTCCCCGTTATCATATAATGCCGTCATGCGGTATTTAACGAGGAAGCTGGAACCGTCCTGTCTCCAGAAAATCCCTTCCTGCTCCCGCTCATAGGAGAGATTAGTCGTAAGCAGCTCTGCGAGGGTCCTATGCCCTCCGCGGTAGAGTTCCCCGTCCATCCAGGTCTGGGCGATCGTCTGCAGCTTGATATTGCTGGCCAGCTCCCCGGGAGCGTAACCCAGCATAATGGAAGCCGCCGGATTAATAAAGACCGTATCCCCCTGCAGATTGATGCCAAAGATCCCTTCCGAAACCGAATTCAATATCAGCGCATGCTCATAACTGAGCTTCTCAATCTGTTCCAGATGCCGTTTGCGTTCGGTGATATCGCTCGTGATCGCAAACACGCCTACCACCTGGCTGTCCAGCAGAATAGGTACATAAATCATGCCAACCTCAACCGTCTGCCCGTCACGGCGGATGATCCGGGTCTCAAAGGTCTGGGCCATCCCCCCGGCAGCGGCAAGAAAACGGTTATTCACAAATGCCAGCTCATCCGCATCAATAATCTCACTGTAGCTTGAATGCAGCAGTGTTTCACGGGAATAGCCGGTGAGCTGCTGCAGACTGGCATTCAGCGACTGGATGCAGCCCTGCAGATCCATTGCACTGATCGCGGACGGATTATATTCGAACAGCGACTTGTACCGGTTCTCGCTTTCCAGCAGCTTCAGTTCATATTGCTTGCGCTCAGAGATATTCCGGGTAACCCCAATCATCTCTGTAATTCCCGGGGTTCCCGTCTCCGTATGCCGCAGCGTAGTCTCCACCCACAGATAAGAGCCGTCCTTGCACAGATAACGGAAGACGATAGGCTCCAGCTTCAAGCCCTTCTTACTGTCGTCCAGAAAAGCCTGCACACAGGCAAAATCGTCAGGATGGATATAATCCATCCCATTCGTGCCGACCATTTCTTCCGGAGTATATCCGAACATCTGCTGGCAGACCGGAGAAGCATACAGATATGTCGCCTGTTCATCTGTCGCATTGCGTGAGATAAAGTCCTGAGAATTCTCCGAGATCAGGCGGTAATTCCGTTCGCTGTCGCGAAGCTGTTCTTCCATCCGGTGGCGTTCCGTAACATCCTGCACAATGCCGCGGATCTGCTGAACCTTGCCTGTCGCATCAAGGATAACCTCCCAGTGCGCATAGATCACTTTACGCCCGCCGCTGCCATTCCTGATTCTGAAGGTCGCCTCACCTTGGGTGCCTGACTTCAGTGTATGATGCAGCTCCTCACGCAGCGCCCCCAGATCATCCTTCACCACACAATCCAGGAGCAGCTGATAATCAATCCGGGTATGACTGCCCTGGCAGCCGCCCAGTTCAAAAATAGCCCGCATCTGGCTGGAAACCGTCAACTCCGCATAGACCGAATTCCATTCCCACGAACCCATCTGCCCAAGCTCCTGTGCAGACGCCAGCATCTCCTCATATTTCTTCCGTTCTGTAACATCACGGGCAATGGTCAGTACCTGCTGCACTTCACCTTCACTGTCCCGCATAACCTGAAACGAGCTTTCAATCCAAATGTAATGGCCGTCTTTATGCCTTGCCCGGCGGGTAAAGACATCGTTGTCCGAGTATAGCTTGCCCTGCTCGGTCATCTCTAGCGCGTCAACTTCATGATAATATTCCGGCCTTTTCCTGCCGATCATCTCACTTGCGGAGTAACCCATCACTTTCTCAACAGAGGGAGAAACATATCGCAAGGTTCCATCCGGATCGGCAAAGGAGATCATGTCCGGAGTATTTTGCGTAATCAGCTTGTAGAGCTGGTGATCCTCCTCAATCTTCTTCTCTGCTACCTTGCGTGCGGTAATATCGGTCATCTCCGCAATCAGCTGCAGGGGCCTGCCTGTCGATTCATCAATAATTAAAAATAGATGCAGCGCCACCCAGATGATCTCCCCATCTTTGCGCACAAACCGTTTCTCTTTATCTACAGCCGCGCCGGGACTGCGCAGCAAATACTTCATAATCACGCCGTGATCCACGATATGCTCATCCTCCGGATAGGCAATATCCAGATAACGCAGATCCTTAAGTTCATCCTCTGTATATCCGAACATCCCGCAAAAGGCAGGATTGGCCATGAGCATTGTACCATTGTCAATGGATACTACCGCATAGCCTATGGAAGAACGTAAATACAAATGCTTAAAAAGTGTGTCAGACAAAGCTCGAGCCTCCTCTGTGAAAGTGGGGGACATAAATTATTATCAGTATACCTTTTTTTCGGAAAATATGCTCCAGCTCTGAAGTCACACCAAAAATCAGGCAGTATATTCAATGCGTCAAAAAACCGCCCCGGTCAAGTAAATGACGTCAAGGCGGTTGTTATATGATTTTTATAATATTGGATTGTACCTGATATAAGACAGGGCAGGCCTCTATTAGTCCAGCCTCTTGCGCGGCAGCCAGAAGGCACAGAACACGGCAAGGACAAGAGAACAGCCTGCGAGCAGCCATTTATCGTTATCCCATTCGCTATTTATCAGGCCGAATAAATAAAATCGGCCGGTCAGCTTGCCTTTGGTCATGAAATCAAGCAGATACCAGGAGAACCCGGCAATGTATCCGGCAGAGATGTTGCCGATCAAGAGCGCAGCCGTCATTCCCGCTGATCCTATCGCAACTGCGGTAATCACTGTCCCGCCGATCATCGGCCACAGTTCAAAATCAGCACCGCTCCCATGCATCCATGTGAATAAGGCAGTCACCACAAGGAAGATATAGAGAACGGTGAGCAGCCAGCGGAAAAGAAATACCGGATGATGCCTTACCCGCTTGGCATAGAGCACTTCACCAATCCCGCCATCCTCCAGCAGGCCCAGGTGGGGGAAGACAATCAATCCCAGAAAGCTGATCAGCTGTTCCCCCAGCTTCGCAGCCTGAACCCTGTTCATCAGTGCCGGCTCCATGAAGAACGGGACGACAGCCAGAAGCACTGCGGACAGGAGCCATGAATAATGTGCAGTCAGCCTGAGGTTGTACCCGGCCAGCGGGCGGATGATCTGCCGGCTCATCTAAGCGCCTCCGCTGCAGATGCCGCCACACTTCCTTTAGCTGTCTTCCTGCTCAGCGTTTTGGCTGAATCCAGCCGGCTGCGGTTTCTTTCCCATAACCAGGCGGCTCCTGCAGCCAATAATACAGAGAGTATTAAATAGAAGCTACGGTTAAGTGCAATCTCATCCGTCCACTTCCAGTATAACTCGTAGTCATTAGGCGAGTTGAAGCGGATGAACAGCCGGTTCAGCCCATAAGAGCCCAACAACGGCAGTACCGATACGAACCACCAGATAATCTGCAGGGCGATGGGTACGATCCCCCGGCGGAACAGCATCGAGCCGAACATCCCGAAGGCAACGGAAACCCATAACGTCGGCAGCAGCCACCATGCTGTGTATCCAAGGAAGATTACAATAGCCTGTCCCGTCTGGCCGGTAAGCCCCAGTGAATATACGGTCTGCCAGCCGCCGATGACAGCCAGGATGAGGTAGATCAAAGAGAGCATGACACCTTGTGCAATAAACTTCGAACCGACATACACCCAAGGCGAAATCCTGCGGCTGTAAATCAATTCATTCATCCGGCTTGAGCGGTCCCGGAGCAGCAGAAAGGCAGACAGAAAGACCGGAAAGATCCCTGCTGGCAGCGAGAGATAATCACTGAAGTAGCGTGCGGCTCCGGGCAGCAATTCACCTGCATCCACCTTAGCGTTATAGCGGGCAAGATCCGCTTCCTGCGCCTTTATGGCTTCATCAACAGACTCAATGGCAGAACCGAATTCCCCCAGCCCTTGCTGGTATATACTTTTCCCGCCCAATTGATTGTTCACTGACTCAGCGATAGTGTATACCTCATCCATAGTATACTTATCCGGATTCTTCAGAACCTCATCCAGCTGGGAGATCGCTGCAGACAGGGCTGTCTTCTCCTTCTCGCTCAGCTTAACCTTGAATGGAAAACCCAGCCTGATCTTCTGGCTGGTTCCGGCATCCAGATTCCAGCCCATTTCCTTCCTCATTTGTTCGGCCAAATCGCGGGTATCCGCCGGCTGCTTCCAGCCGTAATACGGGTGTTCAATAGTACCTACATTCTGCGGCGTACTTATAACCGGGGAACCCAGCTCGCCCCAGGTTTCCTCCGTAGCATAAGAGGTGAAATAGAAGAACACGCTCGCGATAATAAACAGATAAAAAACCAGGCTGCGCAGCGTCATGCGCATCTCTTTGCCGATCAGTGCCATCATACGAAGGATTCCTCCCTGCGCATGAGATGCAGATAAGCATCTTCAATCGACGGCGCGGTCTGCTGTGCCCCTGCATAAGGCTGTTCATCTGCCAGCACCCGCACCCGCATATTCCTTCCTTCCGGCACAGCTGACAGAACCGGGAACCGGTCGCGGTCGCGGTCCCGTTCCCACTCCACCCGGTCAAGCTCGGCTATCCAGACACGGCCGGCGGCGGCGGCAGTCAAATCGCCTATTCTGCCGTGATAACGCAGGCGCCCCTTATGCAGCACGGTCATCTGCTCACAGGTGGACTCCACGTCTTCGACGACATGCGTGGATAAGAGAACAATTCTGCCTTCGGCAAACCGGCTGAGCAGCCGCCGGAAACGGATCCGCTCTTCAGGGTCCAGCCCTGCAGTCGGTTCATCCACGATCAGTAGCTTCGGCTCATGCACCATTGCCTGGGCTACGCCGAGCCGGCGCTTCATCCCTCCGGATAATGCCTTCACCTTGGTACGGCGCTGCTCGGTAAGGTTAACCAGCTCCAGCAGATTGTCTATTCTCCGCTTCCGCTCCGCGCGGCCGGCTATGCCCGATAGCAGCGCCAGATAATCCATCGCCTCCACTACCGTCATCCCCGGATAAAAGGCGAATTCCTGCGGCAAATAGCCGACCAGTTCCCGGATCCGGGCCTTATCTTTCAAGGCAACACCACCAATCTCCACCGTTCCCGAGGTAGGCTCCAGCAAGGTGGCAAGCAGACGCATCAGCGTGGTTTTACCTGCTCCGTTAGGTCCGAGCAGGCCGTGAATGCCTTCGCCCACCCGGAAGCTGATATCCTGCAGTGCCTGCTTGTTTCCGTAGGTCTTGGTTAAATGATTAATAATTAGCTCCATCCCAGTCTTCTCCCCCGTTCTTACAATTCCCTGTTCACCCGTCATTCTCCGGACTCCACGACAATTCAAGCTTCTCAATCAGCAGACCTGCTGCGATCAGAAGGAGCGACAGCGCCACGCATAGTTCCTTATCAATCTTTCCAATCGAGATCATCAGGGCAAAAACAGCCGTTAGGATTGTGACACATGATATTGTCATTGCCTTGCGCCTGGCCAGCATCCTGCGGTTATGCAGCACTTTCTCTGCATCACGCTTGTCATATTCCAGCAGACGCGCTTTGCGGTAGACCTCATCCAGAAATAACTGTTCCGGTTCGTTTGACCTCACAATCCCACTCCTCCTTTTCGTAAATCTGCCTAAGCTTCTTGCGCGCCCGGTGCAGCAGCACCTTGAAGCTAACCATATTGCGTCGCATTACTGCTGCCGCCTGCTCATAAGACATCTGTCCCACATCCACCAGATAGACCGCCTGGCAGTAATCCGGCTTCATCTGGCGCAGCCTTCTGCGCCATTCCAGGTCTTCTTCACGGATAATAGCCAGCCGCTCGGGATCGTCTGTTCCCTGTGTATGTACGCAGCCGTATCTCTCGAATCCGCCGCGGTCTGCCGGACCATCACCCTGTGACCTGCGGTCTTCAGGATTATGGCTCTCTTCCGCGGTCAAGGTACGCTGTCTGCTGCGCTTGCGGATGGAGTCAATGCTTTTATTGCGCAGGATCGTGAACAGATAGGTTTGGAAGGATGCACGGTGATCATACTTCTCCGGATACACCAGCAGATAAGCGAAACAATCCTGCGCCAGATCCTCGGCCGTATGATAATCTCCGGTCAAGTGGTACGCAAAACGTA
The DNA here is from genome assembly GCF_038000235.1 of Paenibacillus sp. FSL R10-2199. Lineage (NCBI taxonomy): Bacteria > Bacillati > Bacillota > Bacilli > Caryophanales > Paenibacillaceae > Paenibacillus > Paenibacillus sp. FSL R10-2199. Next base: position 23,711 of record NZ_JBBOBO010000002.1, read on the forward strand.
CCGCCGGCTTCCTGTACTTACACACCAGCCACTCAAAAGCCTCCAGGCTTCCGTCCCGGAACCTGACCAGTACAGCCTCTTCTTCCGCGGAATTATCCTTCGCTTCCTCTGACTCAGGGTCTTCCGCATGTTCTCTTCCGTTTCCGTTCGTCTTACGCCGCCTCCTCTCCCGCTGAGCCATCTACTGGTTATTCGTTTACCTCCGGCAAAAGGTTACAGTCTGTCCGCAAAAAATAACCCCACTAAGTGGGGACCCCAAAACAAAAATTATCCTTACAACAGAAACGGTAATGCCGTCCTAATGAGGGCTGTCGTTTCTTCAAGAAGCTGGATGGAGCAGCAGACTATGGCTTACGCCTGCTGCTGGGCCAGCTGTGAGATTCCTGCAATGATTATTTTCAGGCCTGTACGGAACATGTTATCCGAACCCAGCTCGCGGAATAAGCCATTATGGTGCATACGCTGCACCACGTTCGGTCCTTCTCCGGACAGATGTGCAAGCGAATCCATAAACATTCCTTGCGCTCCGCCCTCCGCTTCCTTCTTCATGGCTGTATCGACTCTGCGTTGCTCATATTTATCGAGTTCAAAAGCAATCACATAGTTCAGCAGGCAGGCAATCGAGGAAAACTTGTCGCTGTCGCTGACGGGAAGATGATCCACGATCTGCAGAAGCGAGTTGATTAAGGCCAGATAGTCCGGCTCGGAAGGTACCGTTCTCATTAACAGCTGGGCGGAACACGGATACTTAATCATTACGCTGCGGATCATCGATGCACATTGAAACAGCTGCTCTTCCCACTCTCCTTCGAGCTTAGCAGACTGCAGGGCCTCTTTCGCCACCTCATTGGCGAGCGTCTGAAACAGGCTCTGCTTGCTTTTGAAATGCCAATACAGCGAAGGGGCCTGGATATGCAGCAGATCCGCCAGCTTCCTCATACTGAAATCCTCAATGCCTATTTGGTCAAGCAGCTCCCAGGCTGCCTTGATGATATTTGGTTCGGTAATTTGCAGATTTTTGATTCTCATACGAGCCCTCCCGAGTACAAGCTGTTTCTATTCTAAGCGATCCTGCAAACAGGGTCTACCATCGTTAGATAATTCATGCGGCAGAATAAACTTACAGCGTTAGATATTTTCCTTTACAGTTAAAAAAGGCAGTGCTATATTAATCTCACACCGTTAGATTGAGGGTGCAGAGATCCTTACCGGCCGGAGGGGTCAGCTGCTTTCCGATCATTATTCAAGCTTCGCAGGATGACCCATATTAATTTTAAGAGGACGTGTACTGCAATGAATCCATCCGCAACAGAAGCCGCCCTGCAAGGCGGCAAGCCTTTTTCGATCAAACCGCTTATCCCTGTACTCTTCTCGCTCATTGCCGGAATGCTGCTGGTTATGCTGGACAATACCATTATGAATGTGGCCATACCTGAGCTGGAGAATGTATTTCACACCAGCCTAAAGACCATCCAATGGGCGATTACCGGCTACACGCTGGCTACCTCCATGATCATTCCGCTCGCAGGGTGGTTCTCGGACAGATTTACCGCTAAGCGTGTTTTTCTTGTATCTATTCTATTGTTCACTGTCGGCTCCCTGCTGTGTGCAGCGGCCCAGTCCCCGGCTCAGCTGATTGTTTTCCGGATTATGCAGGGTCTTGGCGGCGGCATGGTGGCTCCTATCGGCATGGCCTTATCCTTCAAAATCGCCCCGCCTGAGCGGAGAGGCGAGCTGATGGGCTTCCTCGCCATGCCCATGCTGATCGCTCCGCTGCTCGGCCCCGTGTTATCCGGATGGCTGCTTGAATATGTGAGCTGGCATTGGATTTTCCTGATCAATCTGCCTATCGGCCTGATCGCAATCTATTTAGGGATGAAGTATCTTCCGGTCTCCGACAAAGGAGCCTCCGCCAAGTTGGACATTTGGGGAATGATCCTGTCCCCGCTGGCCTTCTCCAGTCTCGTCTTCGGAGTGCACAGAGGTGGCGCGGAGGGTTGGACAGACTTCTATACATTGCTGCCGCTTACCTTCGGCTTAGTTGCTCTGTCATTATTTATTGTTGTAGAGCTGCGACAGAAGGAGCCGCTGCTTGAGCTGCGCTCCTTCCGTTCCTTCGAGTTCACCAAAGGCATTATTCTGGTCTGGATTAACCAGATCGCGTTATTCGGTTCGATACTGCTCATTCCCTTATACCTCCAGCAGGTTAGAGGCTTCTCTTCGTTTGAATCGGGGATGATGATCATTCCGCAAGCGCTGGTCAGCTTCGCCGGCGTTATGGCTGGGGGCAGACTTCTCGACAAATACGGAGCACGGATTCCTGTGTTCTCCGGTCTTGTGCTGCTCTCGGCTGCACTCGTTCTTCTGTCACGGCTGGACAGCGATACGACGATCTATGCGATGATTGGATCCTTCGCCCTTCTGGGACTGGGCCAGGGCCTCACCACCATGCAGCTCGGCACCCATGTACTCAAGTCGGCACCCAAAGACCTGATCAGCCGGGTAACCCCGCTGACCACCTCCGCCCAGCAGATTGTCGGCTCCTTCGCCATTGCCATCATCTCCGGTCTATTGTCTTCCAACATCGCTGAGCACATGAGCCAGGCCAGCTCCGCTTCAGCTTATGCCCATACTGCAGCGATGGTTGCAGGGTTCCACGACACCTTCCTGCTTCCGCTGAGTCTGGCACTTTGCGGGGTTGTATTGAGTCTGTTCCTGCGGAAGCAGGAGCACGGAAGCGGGAGCACGGAAGCGGGCAGTGAATAAGGTATTTAAAGAGGCCATCGCGCTACGCAAGTTGATCGGCATGAAGTTAAGTGCATCCGGATTCGCCTCACATAGCGTACATCACGTATATCACGCATCACGCATATCACGCATATCACGCATATCACGCATATCACGCAAAAAAAGATGCTCCCCTTACCGGGTAGCATCTTTTGCGGCTTCACGTTTCTCATCCCGCCCACATCAGTCCTATAATTGGTGCATTGTCTTCGGTTTTTCGCATACATCCGGCCCATCTGCCCTAACATTGGTGCATTGTCTTCGGTTTTTCGCATACATTCGTCCCATCTGACCTATCGCTGGTGCATTGTATTCGGTTTTTCGCATACATCCGGCCCATCTGCCCTAACATTGGTGCATTGTATTCGGTTTTCCGCATACATTCGGCCCATCTGCCCTAACATTGGTGCATTGTATTCGGTTTTCCGCATACATTCGGCCCATCTGCCCTAGCGTTGGTGCATTGTATTCGGTTTTTCGCATACATCCGGCCCATCTGCCCTATCGCTGGTGCATTGTACTCGGTTTTTCGCATACATCCGACCCATCTGCCCTAACATTGGTGCATTGTCTTCGGTTTTTCGCATACATTCGGCTCATCTGCCCTATCGCTGGTGCATTGCTCCGATTGTATTCGGTTTTTCGCATACATCCGGCTCATTTGCCCTATCGCTGGTACATTGTATTCGGTTTTTCGCATACATCCGGCTCATCTGCCCTATCGCTGGTACATTGTATTCGGTTTTTCGCATACATCCGGCTCATCTGCCCTATCGCTGGTGCATTGTATTCGGTTTTTCGCATACATCCCGCTCATCTGGCTACTTTTGGTGGACTCAGAGGGAACTTCACCCCCTGATTTCCCCACAACGCCTACTTTCGGCGAATTCAGGGGCACTTTTACCCCTCATTTCCGTTTGCCGCCCAATTCCGGCAAATTCAGGGGCACTTTTACCCCTCATTTCCGTTTGCCGCCCAATTCCGGCAGATTAGGGGCACTTCTGCCCCTCATTCACCCACCCAGCCTCTTTCCAGCCTACATTCCACCCATTAGCTCAAAAATCAAAATGGCCCGTAATTGCCTGAGCAATTACGAGCCATATTTGTAAAACGGATGCGGTCAAGAGGACTCGAACCTCCACGATATTGCTATCACTGGCACCTGAAGCCAGCGCGTCTGCCAATTCCGCCATGACCGCATATTATGTAGTTCAGTGATTCAATCACCGTAATTAAGAATATACTCTCTTTAAATATAAATTGCAAGCATTATTTATTGGTGATTATTACAGCACTATGAAAGTCCAGCTATCCACTCAATGACCCGCAAATAATATGCATGGAATATTATTGAAATACTTATTATTATAATGTATATTCCTCATATGGATTAATAATATAAGGAGGAATAACATGGATTCTTTGGATTACAAGATCATCTCAGCAATAATGAATAACGGCAGGATCACCTGGTCCGAGCTTGCAGGATTGCTGGGTCTTTCTTCTCCTGCCACTGCAGACAGGGTTCGGCGGCTGGAAGAGCAAGGTGTCATTACCGGATATACGGCGCTGATCGACGCGGAATCTGCCGGTTACGGATTGGCTGCACTGATTGCCGTATCGCTGGAGCGGCCGGAACACCGGCAAGGCTTCATAGAACTCGTGATGAAGCTGCCGGAGGTTCAGGAATGCCATCACACTGCCGGGGATGATGATTATGTCCTGAAGCTGCGCTGCCGGGGAACGCGGGATCTGGACCGGATCATCAGCGAGGAGATCAAAGGCCTGCCGGGTATCGTGCGGACCCGCACTACGATTATCCTCGGAACGGTCAAAGAAACTCCGCATGTACCGCTGCCCCCGGCAGAACGCACACCATGAATACATGGCTGGTCCTGTTAAGCGGTCTCAGTTTCGGCTTCATTATTGCCGCTCCTGTCGGCCCGATGTCTCTGCTGTGCATGAACCGTACACTAAAGTCCGGCTTCACTTCCGGCCTCGCTACGGGTGCCGGAATTGCGCTGGCTGACGCCTTCTATGCGCTGGTGACCGTTGCCAGCTTCCGGGTTGTGAATGATTTCACCACCGTCTACGCCCTTCCGCTCCGTCTGCTCGGCAGCCTGTTTCTCGGCTATCTGGGGCTGCGGGCGCTATGGCCGGGTCCGGCCAAGGGAGATCCGGTAACAACCGCCGTGCGCAGCGGAATTATCTACAGTCTGTCCTCCGCCTGCCTGCTGACTCTGGCTAATCCGGCAACACTTCTGTCCTTCATGGCTCTTGCCGCTTCCCTGGGCCAGGCAATCAGCGCCTCCCTGTTACTTCCGGCAGGTATTGCTCTGGGCTCCTTCGCCTGGTGGCTGCTGTTATCCGGCCTGATCTCCCTGATCAGGGGCAGGCTGTCCGGCAGCTTCAGCCGGTTCCTGAGCCTGGGCACCGCAATCATACTGGTTCTGTTCAGCTTATACGGCAGCTTCACCGTATTGTCCACTTATTGGGGGCAATTGTTATGAAGACCGCCCGCGGTTCCTCTGCTAATCCAGCCTCTGCTTTGCCGCAAGAACAACAGCGTCACTCCCGGCCGCACAGCCCGCTCCAGCTGGTGCATTTCCTGGCCGGATATTTCATTTCCAGAATCGGAGACGCCCTATACACCTTTTGTCTGCCGCTGCTCTCCTACAGGCTGACCGGGTCTGTGCTGGTAATGAGCTCGCTGTTTGCCGTCAGTGTGCTGCCGGTCATACTGTTCGCCCCTTTTGCCGGAGTGATCCTCGACCGGTTCAATCGCAAGCAGCTGATGCTCTGCGCAGATCTGATCCGAATGGGGCTCATTGCCCTCATTCCTATACTGGCACATTACGGACTGCTCGCCATTTGGCATCTGTACGTCATTTCTCTGCTCTTATCCATTGTATCAACAGGTTATGATATAGCGGTTGTAACCCTCATTCCGGCGCTGTCAGGGAAGAATCTTACCCGGGGGAATGCCGGAGTGCAGACCGCAGGCCAGCTGGCCGATATGCTGGGACCGGCAATCGCTGGCGGATTGGCCTCGCTTATGAGCATTACCTCCATCCTGTGGCTGGATGTCGCTTCCTTCGCGGTCATTCTCTACGTTCTGTATCGGCTTCCGCAGGAACCCGCACGGACACGCAGCGCCAAGCCTGCTTTTGCCGCCGAAATGTCCCAGGGCTTCCTCTGGCTGATCCGCAGCCCGGTCCAATTGGCCCTCTCTGTACAGGCAGCCATCGGCAACTTCGGCTACAGTGCAGCGTATGCCACCCTGACCTACTACCTGATTACTAATCTTCATTTAACTACAGGTCAAATGGGCATGACTTATACCTTGCTCGCTGCCGGAGGAGTCGCCGGGAGCCTTGCGGTTATATATCTTGACCGTCATTTCAGGCGCGGCCGCCTGATTCCGTTGCTGCTGCTGGCCGGAACCTGCGGATTTGTGCTGGCCGGCTTTGGCGCCTCCTGGCTGGCGCCGGGAATCGGCTTCGGCCTGGTTGCTGCCTGCAACACCTCCTGGTCCGTCTTGTCCGCTTCCATCCGCCAGGAGCAGGTTCCGCCCGAGCTGCTCGGCAGAGTGCTGAGCTTCTCCAGAGTCGTCACCCGCACGGCTATGCCGGCCGGTGCATTACTCGGCGGCTGGATGAGCGGTGCATTGGCCCCCGGTGCAGTATTTCTGCTGGCCGCCGCCGCCAAACTGATCGAGGTGCTTATTGCTGTTGCTTCACCAATCCGCAGATTGTGACTGTGCCTACGCCAGTACCTTCAGCACATCCTCGATTTTACGCTGGTGGGACAGCACACCATAATTCATCCAGGCCATGAAGTCAACCTCGTACACGCAGCGGTTGCGCACAGCGGGCAGGCTTCTCCATAGCTGTGTATCGAGCAGCTCCCGGCTTTCACCTTCCTGCTTGTCAAACGTTATAAACAGATGATCTGCGGTCAGCTCAGACAATTCTTCACAGCTCAGGTTCACACGCTTCTGTCCCCGGGTAAGCCTGCTGACGAATCCATGCCGCTGGAGCCCCAGATCCTCATGCAGAACGCTTGCTGAATATCCCAGCTCATCACAGCCATACAGAGCAACTCCATAAGCGGATATCCGCAGTAACGCTACCGTCTGTCCCCTGATGCTGCGGCTGAGCATCCGCTTGGCCTGCCGGGCCTGCTGCTCATAATGGCCGATGACCTCCTGCACCCGTTCCGTTCTGCCGAAGACAGCGGCTGCGGAGCGGAGCGTTGCCCGCCAGTCCTCCTGATGGAACGGAAGCCGGAGCAGCGGGGCCACCTGGCGGCATTCCCCCAGCTGCCAGCGCTGAAAGCCGTCATCCAGCATAATCAGCTCGGGCATATACCGGGAGAGTCCTTGCCAGTCTCCGCTCGAAATATCAAAGGCAGGAACCTGATCAAGACCCAGATACTCCTGCTTCCCCCACTGGGCATGACAATATTGCACCACCGGAGTAATCCCCAATGCCAGCAGATAATCCTCCAGAAAAGGGGCAAATACGCGGACTCCCTCCTGATGAAGGCTCCTGTATTGGCCGGGAGTTACACCAACCGTTCCTTTGAAGCGGCGGTTGAAATAATACTCATTGCTGTAGCCGACAGCCAGTGCAACATCATGCAGGCGGTCCCTGGTCAGCAGCAGCTGCTGCTGTGCCCGTTCAATACGCAGTCCATTTAAGTGCTCCAAGGGAATCTGACCGGTAATCTCTCTAAAAAGCTGGGTATAACGCGCACGGCCAATCCCTGCAAGCTCAGCCAGCTGGTCGACAGATAAGGATTCATTGAAATGGTCCTCCATATAGCGGATCGAACGCTCCACCGCCTCATGATCATCCCTGGTCTTCATCGCCGGTGAATTCGCCCGCATGATCAGCAGCAAGAGCTCCTGAAAGCGGGTCTGAGCCGCAAACCATTCAATATCCTCCGCACTCCTGCGGCTATGATAAATGGAATCCAGCAGCAGTACACACTGCGAATAAGGTCTGCAGTTAAGAAATCCCGGCCGGAGCATGCCATCTCCAGACTCCCTTTCCACTCCGTTATGTTTGCTGTCTCCGGTATGAATAACCTCAAAGCCTATCCGGTAAAAGCTCAGCCCCCGCTCTCCGGCCCGGATTCTGTTTAGAGATCCGGCCTCTATCAGAAATCCGGCACCTTTCTCCAAGGGATATTGTCTATCATCCGCTTTGAGCCAGCCCTGCCCTTCCGAAACTATAATTAATGTATGTTCCTTATACACATCAATCGGGTCATTTCCAGACGGGTACTGGGCAACGGTTTCTATGTTAATCAGGCTATAGAATAGCCTTCTTCCGGTATTTTCCTTTACTAGATCCGCCATTCCACCCCTCCTTATTGAGAATCATTATCACCAATTCAGTGTAAAACAAAAAAGAAGATCTATCAACTGTGCTGATAGACCTTCTTTTCACTTGCTTCATCAAAAACATGTTATTTCACTAATACCTTAAGCAGATCCTCAAGCTTCATCGTATTTGCCGTTATTCCACCGGACTGCCAGTGGGAACGTTCCATTCTGTAGATGTTTCCGTTCTTCACCGCAGGCAGGTTCTTCCACAGAGGGCCATCGAGAATCTGGATCGCCTCCTGATTAGCCGCAGTATCCCAGTCTCCGTTGTCAGGGAATACAATGATGTGATCCGCTTCAAGCGCTGGTATCACTTCTTCGGAAATAATGGACTGATATTCCGTCATCTCAGCAGCCATCGGGACAGGAGTCAGACCGAATTGATCATAGAGCACACCGGTAAAGCGGTTTTTAACTCCAAAAAGAGCAAAGGTTTTGTCCGCGACATTAAGCCGGATTACAGCTACCTTTTCCTGTCCCAGAGCCTGCTGCAGCTTGGCTTTACCCTCGGCTACCTTCTGGTCATACTCAGCAAGCACAGCCTCACCCTTCTCCGGAATACCCAGCGCATCGGCAATCGCTGTGAGCATTAGCCTTGAATCCTGCAGCACGCTCTCCGGCAGACGGTAGGTTGGCGCCACCATGGAATATTGTTCATACTTAGCGGCATCTGCACCGCCATCGGTAATAATCAGATCGGGATTTTTGTCGAGCAACGCTTCCATACTGCCGCTAATATCGAATTCAGGCACATCCAGATTCAGATAATCCTGCTTGCCCCAGCTTGGATGATACCACTGCACCACTGGAGTAACGCCTAGTGCCTTCAGATAATCTTCTACATAGATCCCCGCCACCCGCTTAGGATTTACGGGAATTTCTACATCTCCGAATTCTCCGGTAATCGTACGGGTCGCTCCTTCTTCTGAGGCATTATTGCTGCTCTCTGTAGGAGTTGCACTGGCTGCTGCTGCCTCTTCCGCTGTATTCCCTGCTTGGACAGCGTTGCCCTCCGCAGCCTTGTTAGCAGTCCCGCAAGCCGCCAAAGCGGACATTGCCAGCATAAGTACGATTGTCCAGATAAACTTCCGGCCCCGGTTTGTCATTTCTCTTCACTCCTATGTCTGTTTTCATTGATTATCATTCTCATGTAATCTTAATGATAATAGTAGCATGTCCTGATCAGCTTTCAATGCACTTTCTCTGCCAAAATCTTATACAAACTAAGCGTATTGAATTTTGCTGTAAGTGGGAACGACATTGCCGCCCTTGTGTATGGACGGTACCGTTTCAGTGAGAAATAGAAGGATAAGTGATCCTGTGAAACATATAAATTCTTGTAGTTATTAAAAAAATTGACCCCGCCAGCAAGTGGCGGAGTCCATAGTTCATAAACATATATAGCACATACAAGCTGAGGATATCCTTAATATACCATCCGATTGTAAATGGAATGTGTGAGGTAATCCATGAAAATAATAAATATATCCGTGTTCATTATAATCCGCTATCCCCTGTCACCCACGTATCTGTCCCGTCCGGCCCCCATTCCAGCCGCGAACAAGAGCACGCTTGCCGCCGCAAGCAGCGCCAGTGGTGTGTTCCAGCTGTTCGTAGCATCATGCAGCAGACCAAACAATGCGGGTCCCATCGCGGCCAGCAGATAACCGGCCGACTGGGCCATGCCTGACAGCTCACTGGCTTCCTGCGTAGTCCGGGTGCGCAGGCTGAAGAACATCATCGCCAGTCCAAAAGCGAATCCCCCGCCGATTCCAATGCATACCGCCCATACCGCCATCAGCTCCGTGCTGCCCAGCCAGATTCCAAGGATGCCAATGATAAACAGAATAGAAGTAATAACTACCAGCAGGCGCTGATTCTTCATCCGTCCGGCCCAGAGCGGTACAAAGAATGTAAACGGCAGCTGTGCCAGCTGCATCAGTGAGAGAATCCATCCCGCATGGCTGGAGGACATTCCCCGCTCCCCGAGAATAACCGAAAACCAGGCGATCAGGACATAGTAGAGCAACGACTGCAGCCCCATGAACAATGTAACCTGCCAGGCGAGCGGGGAGCGCCATACGCGCACAGCCGAAGACCGCACGGCGCCTGTACTGCTTGGGCTAAGACTCTTCATCTGCGGAATCCAGAGCAGTGTAGCCAGCGCAGAGATGATAAACCATAAAGCCAGGGTTCCCCTCCACCCGAGCCCCGCATGGGAGGCCAAAGGAATACTGATGCCTGAAGCAGCAGCTGCACATACATTCATGGAGACCGTGTAAATTCCGGTCATCAGGCCGATGCGGTGCGGGAATTTCCCCTTGATCAATCCCGGCAGCAGCACATTGCAGACGGCTATGGACAGGCCAATCATCGCCGTACCCGCAAACAAGGTGACGGTTCCGGAAGCTGAACGGACGAGTATTCCCATCGACAGCGTAAGCATAGCCAGCATCAGGATATTGGCAAGTCCCACTTTGCGGGCTAGCTGTGGAGCGAATGGAGATAGTAGCGCAAAGGCCAGTAGCGGCAAGGTCGTGATCGCTCCGGCCAGGGTATTAGACAATCCCAGGTCATCCCGGATTGTCTCCAGGAGAGGTCCGACTGAAGTGAACGGGGCGCGCAGCGCAGCAGCGACACAAATTATGCCGGTGATGAGCATCCACCGGCTGGCGGTATTTGAATCATGCGCGGGCAAACCTGGCTCCGCTATGTTGCTTTTTTGACGGCTGAATTTCATGTTGTTCCTCCAAGGCCGCAGCAAAACACCCGTCAAGCCGGGGGCTTGTCAGGGAATAAAGCTGCTGTATGTAGTAGACTTTCAGATCCATGGCACATGTCGCCATTATATCTCTTTACGCTGGAGGCTGCACAAATTTAAGTTAGTTCCGAGGGTTGACAATACGTCTGAACATCATCCGCAGCAGGAAAAACCGCCGGTCTCCGGGGACCGGCGGCGGCACACATAAGTGAGGCTTAATTAAATCCAGAAGGATTTAGTAATGATTACGAGCAGGATGAACAGAACCAGAATCGCGCCAGTGGAAGTGAATACTCCGCCGTATCCCCCAACATTTTCGCTCATGTTAACTCCTCCTTTATACTTGAATACAGTTAAACTATGTGGAAAAAGCCATTCGCGACTGGGTGAACCGGCAATAAATCAGATGAATTACATGTAATTTTAAACATCTTACCGTTGACAAATCATGTAACCCTCTTTAGTATCCTAAGAATAAGGTTCACTTGAGAATCAATCTCAATAACCAGATACATAACACACTACAGAAAAGAGTGAACAAGAGATGCTGCGTCGTTTTTTCTCCTATTACCGTCCTTATAAGAAGCTGTTTATCCTCGACTTCACCTGTGCGGTAGGTGCCGGTCTGCTGGAGCTTGCTTTTCCCGTAGCGGTCAATAAATTCATTGATGATCTGCTGCCGGGTCAGGACTGGCCGCTGATTCTGATTGCCTGTGTGGTCTTGCTCGGAATTTACGCGCTGAATACGGCAATGAACTATGTTGTCACTTACTGGGGGCACATGCTGGGCATTAACATTGAGACCAATATGCGCAAAAAAATGTTCGATCATATCCAGAAGCTGTCCTTCCGCTTCTTCGATAATAACAAAACAGGTCATCTGCTCGGCAGAATTACCAATGACCTGAACGATATCGGCGAAGTGGCCCATCACGGGCCGGAGGATGTGTTCATCGCTGTCATGACACTGATCGGTGCATTTATTCTGATGGCGGATATCAATCTCCAGCTGGCTGTGATCACCTTCATCATCGTGCCGGTTATGGCCTGGGTCATCATCCATTTCGGCCGCAATATGACGGAAACTTACCATCGTCTGTTCGGCAATGTGGGTAACTTTAATGCCCGGATCGAGGACAATGTCGGCGGGATTCGTGTGGTTCAGTCTTTTGCCAATGAGGAATATGAGAAAGAGCTGTTCGCTGTGGACAACCAGAAGTTCCGCCAGACCAAGCTGATGGCTTATAAGCTGATGGCCAAAAGCTCCTCGGTCAGCTATATGATGACCCGTCTGATTACCATTGTAGTAATGGTCTGCGGCGCCTGGTTCTTCATTCAGGGAGAGCTTGAGATCGGGGAATTCGTCGCTTTCATCCTGCTGGCTAACGTCTTCTTCCGCCCGATTGAGAAAATCAACTCCGTCATCGAGAGCTATCCGAAGGGGATTGCCGGGTTCAAGCGTTATCTTGAAGTCATTGATACCGAGCCCGATATCGCGGACAAGCCGGATGCTGTAGAAGTAGGCTCACTCCGCGGGGATATCAGCTTCAGCAATGTCAGCTTCGGCTATGAAGCGGACCGTACGGTTCTGGCGGATATTAGCCTGAACGTAAACGCCGGTGAAACCATTGCCTTCGTCGGACCTTCCGGCGCCGGTAAAACAACGATCTGCAGCCTGCTTCCCCGCTTCTATGATGTGACCGGCGGAGCCATCTCCATCGATGGGATCGATATCCGCGATATGAAGCTCACCTCGCTGCGGAAGCAGATCGGGATCGTGCAGCAGGATGTGTTCCTCTTCTCCGGCACGATCCGTGAGAATATCGCTTACGGTAAGCTGGATGCAGAGCTGCCGGAGATCTGGCAGGCCGCACGTCAAGCTCACCTGGAAGAGCTGATCAACAGCCTGCCGAACGGGATGGATACCGTTATCGGGGAACGCGGCGTCAAGCTGTCCGGCGGACAGAAGCAGCGCCTGGCGATCGCCCGCATGTTCCTCAAGAATCCGCCGATTCTGATTCTGGACGAAGCCACCTCGGCCCTCGACACCGAGACCGAAGCGGCGATTCAGCAGTCGCTGGCTGACCTGTCCGTGGGCCGCACAACCCTTGTCATCGCCCACCGCCTGACAACGATCAAGAATGCCGACCGGATTATCGTGGTCAGCGAGGACGGCATCTCTGAGGAAGGCCGCCATGAGGATCTGGTGGGCGCCGGAGGCACTTATAGCCGCCTGTATCAGGCGCAGTATAATGCTTAGGAGTACACATTAAAAACCTTGCGAGATGCGGCCTGCGTGCTGCACTTCGCAAGGTTTTTTTCGTTCACGGGCCTCATTCCCGCAACCTCCCGTGAACAGTTTCGTCAATTAGTATATGTAATGCAACTGAAGAAAGGCGGGGGTCTTAGGATGAAAATAAAAATACTCATATTGCTAACGGCTGTTATAGTCCTATGCGGCTGCTCGAGTAGTACTCGGATTAAGGGCGGCTCTGCAATTGATTGGGTGGATTTCCTAAAGTTGAATGGACATTCCTACACCGGATCTTGGGAAAACGTGATTAAGAATCCGGATCAAGTCACCACTGAGACTGTTGGTAAAGTGGACTTTAAAGTCGCGGATGTCGTTACTAATCCTCATTACCAGACGAAGGATGGCGATGCTGCCTTTTTGGAAAAAGGAACTAAGCTATACCGCATTGAAGGCTTTAAGACAGACGAAGTTATTGCCGCTAAAGATGAAACACGCATCGGCGGATACCGCTTATATGTGGAGGATGATTACTCCAATAACCTGCAGCAGCGATATAACGACGTCATTAAACACAATATAGAGCGGGTTGAACTATATCATCAGGATGATGTGAAGCCTTACAAAACTCTAACCGATGATGAAACCAAGCGCTTCATTCACTTGCTGGAAAGCGGAAAAAACACGCAAAATTACAGCCCTCAGAATAAGGACGGTGATCCGGAATATTATCAGGTAGTCCTATATACCGGCGGGCCGTTTGCCTTCTCCTTTTCTCTTGTTGATGACGGTGTGAATGTGTTCTTTTCGCCTTGGGATACCAGAATTGTCGGCGACGAAATCCGAAGTTTATTACAACCTTAGAAACGGCCTATAAAGTACAATCAACCAAACTGCAAGGTTACCTATGCCCCAGTTTGTTCGTTTAAGATTGGCATCTGCTCATCAGCGTTAAGTGTTCTAATCATCAGTCCTGCCCAGAAAACGGATCGCCAGCTCTCTATAAAAGTCGATTGATTCCAGGTAAGCCTCAATATCCACCCACTCATCCGGCTGGTGGGCAAGGCGGTGGTCGCCCGGTCCGTAGATCAACACCGGAAGCCTGCCGTTATCATGCAGCACGGAGCCGTCCGTGTAGTAGGGTACGCCTTGAATTGGAGTTACGTCTCTTGCCGCATCACCTTCTGCTTCTTCAGCAGGGCCTCCCGCTTGGCCCTGCCGCCTCTGCTGCGCAGCAATTTCCAAAGCCGTAGTAATCAAACGCTGGCCGGGATCAGTATAGACCACACTGCGGTCCAACAGCTGCTCTACCTGATAACGGTAGTCCGCATGACGCTGCCGGATATCCTGGAGCTTGTCCTCAATCTCCCGCAGCAGCGGACCATGCTCCAGCGGCGGAACGGTGCGGATATCCACATCGATGGTGCAGGAATCCGGGACCACATTGGTCTGTACACCACCGGTAATCTTGTTCACGGACAGGCTGCTTGAACCAAGAACCGGATCTGTGGCCTGCCACTCCAGAGCATGGCGGTGCAGCAGCGCGATTACCTCCATCATGCCCTCCACCGCATTGAGTCCAAGCTGCGGCATGGAGCCGTGGGCGCTGCGTCCGAAGAGGGAAATGCGCAGCCAGAGGGCGCCTTTGTGGCCGACCGCCACCCGGCTGCATGTCGGCTCGCCGATGACGAGGCCGTCCAGCTCCGGCAGGTCGTGCCTGTGCTGCTCGGCATATAGCCGTGCGCCGCAGCTGTCCACCTCTTCCCCGGCTGTCGCCAGGATGAGCAGATCACCGGCCAGCCGGATGCCGTCCTGTTGCAGGGAAGCTGCGGCGAGCAGCATGGCGGCCAGGCCGCTTTTCATATCCGAGGTGCCCCGGCCATACATCCGGTCCCCCTCAATCACCGCGCCATGCGGGGGATAGCTGCCTGCTGCTTCGCTCCAGGGACTGACCGTATCAAGATGGCCGCAGAACATCAGCTTCCGGTTGCCGGAGCCGGCAATCACCGCCTCCAGGTTGCTCCGTCCCTGCTCCACAATCGTAATGCTGCTGGATATGCCCAGCTCCCGCAACACCTCCTGCAGCAGCAGAGACAGCCTGTGCTCATTGCCGGGAGGATTACAGGTATCCACTTGGATCAGACGCTGCAGAAGAGGCACGGCAAACTCGCGGCTTCTCACATTGATCATAGTTCAACATCCTCCTTGGTTAGGTAGTTTCAATTCAGTTTAGTTCAACTCAGTCCAGTTCATCCTCGTTTCGGCCAAGTTTACAGCACGCCCATCCAGATCATGCATATAACTTATGTTGAAATCTACGTGATCTCCGGGATTTTTGCAGCCGCAAAAGTCACGTTGTCCTGGAGCATACGTATCACTCAGGACAAAACCTTGGCGCCGCTAAACGTATCAGCTTCTTTACCTCCAACATTTCCCGGATGATCGGCTTCCCCAGCTATCGGAGGCATATTGTATTCGGTTTTTCGCATACATTTGGCTCGTTTACTCCATTCGTGGCACATTGTACTCGGTTTTCCGCATACATTTGGCCCGTTTGCTCCATTCGTGGCACATTGTATTCGGTTTTTCACATACATTTGGCTCATCTACTCCATTCGTCGCACATTGTATTCGGTTTTTCGCATACATTTGGTCCGTTTGCTCCATTCGCGGCACATTGTATTCGGTTTTCCGCATACATTTGGCCCGTTTGCTCCATTCGTGGCACATTGTATTCGGTTTTTCACATACATTTGTTCGCAGGCTCTCATACATCGCAAAAAAGCCGCCACCCCGTATAACAATTGGTGTGACAGCTCTTTGAAACGGCTTATTTTTTGGCGATATGGCACTTCAGCAGCTTGCCCTTCACGGTTATCTCCTTCATCGCCTGCAGCACAAGCGATCCCTTGCCGTTCAGAATATCGACGTAGGTTACGTTGTCCTGGATCGTGATGATTCCGATGTCCGCAGCCGTGATGCCCTCAAGCTTGGCGATAGTGCCAACGAAATCGACCGCGCGGAGCTTCTTTTTCTTGCCGCCGTTGAAGTAGAGCTTCATGATGTCCTGGTTCATGACCTCGGTTTTGCCGGCTTTGCGGACCTGCTGCTTGCCCAGCTTCAGATCGAACGCCGGTTTGGCGTAGGCCACGGCATCATCTGAAGGAGCTTTCATCTCCGGCAGGGTGAAGCCGATGTAGCCTTCGATTTCCTTGACCCATTTGTGCTCGTTTGGCGTAACGAAGGTGATCGCTTTGCCGCTTTTGCCTGCGCGGGCGGTCCGGCCGGTGCGGTGGACGTAGCTCTCTTTTTCGAGCGGGATATCGTAGTTAATGACATGGGTGATGTTCTCGATATCAATCCCTCTGGCTGCAACATCGGTGGCGATCAGATAACGGAACTGGCCCCGCTTAAATGCATTCATGACCTCAAAACGCTCGTCCTGCTCCATGCCGCCGTGGATTTTGTCCACCGGATATTCCAGATCCGCCATCCCGCGGAAGAGGGCATTCACCTGCTCCTGGGTGCGGCAAAAAATAATACAGCTATCCGGATTCTCCACTGTCAGCAGGTCGCTCAGCAGTCCAAACTTGGCAGCTTGTCTCACTTCAATCAGCGCATGCTCAATCGACGCCGTCGTAATTCCGCTGGCTTCGATCTCGATATCCACCGGCTCCGTCATGTACTTACGGCACAGATTCTTAATCACTTCCGGCAGCGTCGCCGAGAACAGCATCGTTACACGTTCCTTCGGCAGCTGCTTGATAATCTTCTCAATCTGCTCAATGAAGCCCATGCTGAGCATTTCGTCCGCCTCATCAATCACCAGATATTTAATCCGGCTAAGATTCAGCGTTCCGCGGTCGATATGGTCGAACACACGGCCCGGCGTGCCAACGACCACATGCGTCTTCTGAGTCAGCTCGATCTTCTGCGGGGCAAAAGGCTGCTTGCCGAACAGCGCTACCGCCTTAATCCGCTTGAAGCGCCCG
Organism: Paenibacillus sp. FSL R10-2199; assembly: GCF_038000235.1. Classification (NCBI taxonomy): domain Bacteria; kingdom Bacillati; phylum Bacillota; class Bacilli; order Caryophanales; family Paenibacillaceae; genus Paenibacillus; species Paenibacillus sp. FSL R10-2199. The sequence goes on from NZ_JBBOBO010000002.1 coordinate 40,894, forward strand.
ATATTCGTAATATCCTCACGCACCTGCTGGGCCAGCTCTCGGGTTGGGGTCAGCACCAGTGCCTGGGGTTTGTTCTCATTCCAATCGACCAGCTCACAGAGCGGGATGGCGAAGGCTGCGGTTTTGCCGCTGCCCGTCTGTGACTTCACGATCAGATCCTGCGCCTTCAGCGCTACCGGAATGACCTTCCGCTGCACCTCGGTGGGGTCTACGTACTTCAGAACCTCCAGCGCGCGGATAAGCTCTTCATTCAAACCATAATCACTAAACTGTACTTGTACTTCACTCATATTGTATCCAACCTCTTCTATGCCGATTGTTCCGGTTCAAGCGGGGTTTCCCGCGTTCCATCCATCTTGCGCATTATTCCATTATAACACCTACTCTGCCCCTTGATTCCATTCCTTATGAAATTGCTCCAAAAAAATCAGCATAAACTGATGCCGCTCCTCCGCCAGCTGTTTGCCGTAAGAGGTGTTCATGAGGTCCTTCAGCTTAAGCAGCTTCTCATAAAAATGATTGACCGCCGTTCCCTTGGAATAGTTGCGGTATTCCTCTTTCAGCGAGTCGTCCCTTGGCGGAATTTCCGGATCATAGACCGGACGGCCCTTCGCTCCTGAAAAGACCATTGTACGCGTAATCCCGATCGCCCCCAGCGCATCCAGACGGTCCGCATCCTGCACCACTTGTCCTTCCAGCGTAGACATCGGTGCGCCACCGCCGCCGCTGAACGACATCGTCCCGATGATCTCCATAATCTGCTTGTTTGCAGCTTCATCCGGGAGATGTGCGGCCAGCCAAGTATGTACTTTGAGCAGTCCTGCTTCTTTGGAGGGATTCAGCTTCTCGTCGGCCACATCATGCAGCAGCGCGGCGATTGTGCAGATCACCACGTTGGCCCCTTCCATCCCTGCGATCAGCGCCGCTGTATTGCGCACGCGGTTAGTGTGAAACCAGTCATGGCCGGTGGTATCCTGGCCCAGTTGCTCCTTGGCGAAGTTCTCTGCTTCTGTGATAAGCTCTGTATGATTCATTATGATTGCTCCTTTGTAAAAATAGGGATATGGTGTTGCACAGCTGTCCCTGATCCGCTATAATGTGCAGTAATTAAAAGCTGAAGGGAATTGATTCACATGAACTGCCTGTCCATCATACCGAATCAACTTCATCATCACAAGCAGCGTTAGCACACACCTGAATTCATTCAGGGAGGGCTAACGCATTTCGCGTTTGACCTCCCTGCGGCATATCGAAGCGCGCGGGACCACGGGGTCCGGCGCGTTTTTTATTTTACCGGAATTCAATAACAAGGGAGCTGCTAATGATGCAAAATATTAAAGGAACTTATGATTATTTCGGCCGGGAACAGGCCATCCGCCAGAATGTCCGGACCACACTCCAGGAGCTGTTCGAGCTGTACGGCTTCGAGTCGATGGATACCACGCTGCTGAACGAGCTGGAGCTGCTGACCTCCAAATACGCCGGGGGCGATGAGATTCTCCGCGAAATGTATCAGCTGGCTGATCAGGGCGGGCGCAGACTGGGGCTGCGTTACGATCTGACGATCCCTTTTGCCAAGGTGATTGCCATGAATCCGGGAATCGAGTTCCCATACCGGCGTTATGAGATCGGCAAGGTGTTCCGCGATGGGCCGGTCAAAAAAGGCCGCCTGCGCGAATTCCTGCAATGTGACGCGGACGTCGTCGGCATTGCCGGCCCGCAGGCTGAAGCGGAGCTAATGCAGCTGGCAGCGGAGGTCTTCCGCAGACTGGATATTCCGGTGGTTCTGATGTGGAACAACCGCCGGTTCCTGGGCGAGATTCTGGGCGCGGTCGGCGTTCCGGCGGAGGAGCAGCTGTCCGTGATGCTGACCCTCGACAAGCTGGCCAAGATCGGCAGCGGCGGGGTGCTGGCAGAGCTGACGGACAAGCAGCTGACTGCGGACACGGTTCGGCTGATTTCGGAGCTGCTGGAGCTGGATAACCCGGGGTTCGGGCAGCTGGTGGAGAAGTATAAGCTTGAAGGCCAGCCCGGCGCGCTTGAAGTACTCGCGCTGCAGCAACTGATTGATGCGATTGGGCTTGGCGCCGTTTGCGTCTTCGATCCCTTTCTCTCACGCGGCCTCTCCTTCTATACCGGAACCGTCTATGAAATCTTCGACGCATCCGGCAGCTATACCTCAAGCCTTGGGGGCGGAGGCAGATATGATGCGATCATCGGAAAGCTCGTCGGGCGTGATAATATAGAGTACCCTACGGTCGGCATCTCGTTCGGGATGGAGTCGATCATGGCCCTGCTGGGCGAACGCCCGGCAGATACGGCGGAACGTTCCGGGGTCCTGATCATTCCGATCGGCGGATATCTGCCGGAGGCTCTGGTTGCCGCCGCTGCGCTGCGGGCCTCCGGCATCCGCACGGGCGTAGACACCGGCACGCGCAAGCTCAAAAAAACGCTGGCCGCAGCGAGTGCCAAGGGCATCCGGTATGTCATTATGGTTGGTGAGAGTGAAGCGGCTGAGGGCAAGCTGCGGCTCAAGGATATGACGCTGGGGAGCGAGAGATTGGTTACGGTGGGGGAGGCGGCTCAGTTGATTGCCGGGTAAAGCTTGTTGAGTCTGCTCCAGGTCCAAAGTCACTGTCAGACAGACAAGTTTGCATACGCTCCCCTCACCAGTATCTGAATACAGATGCCGACGGCTGATAGTTGTACGTTTTGCAGGATTGCTATCAGCTTGCTTGACCTCTGGGACTGCTTATTGTTGTAATTTGTGCAAGATTTCAGTCAACCGGTTGCGCTGAGCCGAAAAATGTTGTACTTTTTGCAGGATTTCCGCTCAGTTGGCGGCTGCGTTCACAAATTGTTGTACTTTTTGCAAGATTATCTTCAGATTGGCGCATCCCGGGCGCCGATTGTTGTATTTCGTACAACAATTCCCTAAAACGGGATTTAAAAAGCACCGATTGTTGTATTTAGTGCAGGATTTCTCATAGCTCCGTGCTAAAAAAGTTAAAAAGCTGCCTCCGTACGATTTCCGTACCGGAAGGCAGCTTTTCTATAGCCTGGACTTAACAGCATGAGCTTCGCCTAACTATTCCTACGCCTATTTCCCCTCATTAATCGCCCGGATCAGCTCCAGCGGCAGCTTCGGTACGCGGTCATACGTCAGCAGGCCGTTTATCTCCTGTTCCACATCCGTAAGCTGGGTGTAGCAGTAGCCCTGCACCACCCCGGACAACAGCAGCGGCTGTATCACCGCCCGCAGACGCGCGGCGAAGTCTTCGTCGTTCTCTGCGCCGGAGTAGCCCCAGCCGTCCCAGTCGCTTTTTTTGTAGGCGACACCGCCGAATTCTGTGATGAGAATCGGCTGGTCCGCATACGGGAAGCCTTCTACCGCCAACTTGCGGTTACCCGGCAGGCCGCTGACGGCCAGCTCCACGGAGGAATAGCGCTGCTCAAGCACCTCGCGCCGCCACTCGTAATCGTGGATGTTGAACAGGTCTGTGGCGACCAGCTCCCAGCCGTCATTGGAGACAACCGGCCGCATCCCGTCCAGCGACTTGGTCAAATGGTACATCGCCTGGGCATGCTGCTGCTGCTGTTTGTCGGCGGCGATGTTCGGTACGCCCCAGCTCTCGTTGAGCGGAACCCAGACTACAATGGAAGGATGGTTGTAATCCCGTTCGATGCTCTCCTGCCATTCCTGGGTGAAGCGGCGGACATACTCTTCCGAGTATTCATAGGCATTGGCCGCTTCGCCCCAGACGAGCAGACCCAGCTTGTCACACCAGTACAGGTAACGCGGGTCCTCCAGCTTCTGGTGCTTGCGCGCACCGTTGAAGCCCATCTCCTTGGTCAGCTCGACATCCCGGCGGATCGCCTCATCGCTGGGCGGTGTCAGGTTGCCGTCCGGAAAATACCCCTGATCCAGCACCAGCTTCATGAAATAAGGGCGGTTGTTGAGGCAGAGTCTGCCGCTTTCGACCGAGATTTTGCGCATACCGAAATAACTGGTTACCAGATCCAGCACCTTCCCGCCATCCAGCAGGGTAAAAGTGACATCATAGAGATTCGGCTGCTCCGGCGACCACCAGTGCCCGTGCCCATGGTCATTGAAATCACTGAGGGTAATGCTCCGGGACTCTTCCGGGTTGCGCACAGAGTACATATCACTTGAAATCGGCTGGCCTTCAAACGTGATCTCCACCTGAAGTTTCAGGGAATCACTGTTCAGCTCTCCATTACTGGTTAGCGCACCTTTAATGAAGGAGCGGATTTCAATGCTCTTGCGGTCAATATCCGGCGTCAGCTTCACCTTGCCGAGATAGACGGAGGATACCGCCTCCATCCACACCGTCTGCCAGATCCCCGTTGTCCGGGTATAGAAAATGCTGGCTGAATCGCTTTTCCAGTATTGCTTGCCCCGGGGCAAAGTTACGTCCTTGCTGTAATCCACAGCTTTGACCACCAGAATGTTAGGCTGACCCACAGGCGCGAGTGCGGCGCTGATCCCGGCATGGAACGGCGTATGCCCGCCCTCATGCTTCGCCACCAGTATTCCGTTGACCCAGACGGAGGCCTCATAATCGACAGCACCGAAATGCAGCAGAATCTCCTTACCTGCAAAAGCCTCCGGAATCTCCAGCTCCCGCCGGTACCAGACGATATCATGAAATCCGGGATCGCCGATCCCGCTCAGGCTGCTCTGAAAAGCAAATGGAAGCTGTATCCGCTGAGCCAACGGTTTATTTCCCAGATGCCACTGTTCCCGGCTGCCTACATTGTCATCGTCAAAAGCAAACTCCCACTCCCCGTTCAAATTCACCCAATTGTCGCGTACAAATTGCGGACGCGGATATTCCGCACGTTGCTGATTTGTCATTATTTCATCCTCCAGTTTCCCGTGTGATTAAATTTCATTGCCATCCGGCCTTGCTGCTGCAACCCTTATTAGTCCTTACTGTCACTCCCGGCCATCCATAGAAGCCGCCTGTGCCTTGCGTATGCTGTCCCTGTATTCTTTGGGCGAGATACCGCAGCAGTTCTTGAACACCCGGTTGAAGTGTCGCACATTGCCAAAACCTGTCTCCTCAGCGACCCTGCTGATTTTCTCACCTGTGAAGGCCAGCTTCTTGCGGGCTTCTTCTATCCGGATATGTGTCAGGAACTCGATAAAAGTAACGCCGGTCCTCTGCTTGAACAGATTGCTGAAATATGCCGGGTTCAAATACACCTCGTCCGCCACTTCCTTAAGGCTTAGCGGATGATCATAATGCTGCGAAATGTAGCGCTGGGCGGCGGCAACCGGATCGAGATCCTTCACCTCTCTGGACTTCGCAATACAACCCGTCAGGGTAAGCAGCAATCCGCGGCATTTCTCGGCCAGCTCCTGCCGCGAAGACAGGCTGCACACATCGAACAGCACCTTGCGGATATCCTTTGACCCCAACCAGGATTCGGTAACATTAAGCTCTTCGGATAATTCGTAGTAGTACAGCAGCAGCTTGCAGATTTGCTGATGAATGCTCTCCGGCGATTCTGCCATACTGCACAGCTCTTCAATCATATGTTCAACAATCGGGCCGATGCTGGCCACTCTGCCCCCGGTAATCGACTTCTCCAGCATCTCCCATGACCATTTCAAGGGTCCGCTTCCGGAATGGGGGCGCTCTGTCATTTGGGCATAATCGAGCAGCTTGTCACCGCCTTCGATTAACCGGTATAAGAGGGCAATTCCGGCTTCATTATAAGCTTTCGGAATACCCGGCAGTCCTTCCGCCGGATTACTGACCCCGATGGTTACCGTCAGGTTGGACAAAGAGCGTATCTGTCTGCGGATCAGGTCGCCTAGAGCTCCCGGTGCCGATAAGGAATGCTGCGGCTCAGCTATATTCAGCAAAGCCACGACCTCGGTATCCGATAGCACGAAGCTTATGCCTGTAGCATGGCGGTCAATCATTTCCTGGACTACCTGCTGGATATACAGGAGGAACAGGGAGGCGTCGCCCCGCTGATAACGCTCCTTCTCCACCGAATGCTTATCCAGCTTGATCACCATGCAGATGAAGTAGGGATGCCCGAAGGCAAAACCCATCTCCCGCAGCAGCTGCAGGTCGCTGTCTTCTGTTTTGCCCTTCAGCAGACTCTCGATCAGATGACCGGCCACATGCCGCTTCAGCACAGGCTGGACCTGCCACAGTTCTTCCTTACGCGCCGGAAGCGCCTTGCGCTCGGCCAGTTCCCGCCCCAATCTCTCCAGCACACGCCCCAGCTCCTGGCGTTCGACCGGCTTCATCAGATAATCCTTCGCTCCCTGGCGCATTGACTGCTGCACATAAGCGAACTCGTCATAGCCGCTGACCACGACGGTCATCAGATCCTTGAAACGTCCTCCCGCCATCTGCTGCAGCTGGATTCCGTCCATACGCGGCATTCGAATATCAGTGAGCAGCACTTCAGGCGACAGCTCGGCCAGCTTGTCAAGCGCATCATAGCCGTCAGTGGCTTCACCGACCACCTCCCAGTTCCCCTCCAGGCTGGTGATCATTTTGCGCAGACCTTTGCGGAAGACAGATTCATCGTCAACAATCAGTATTTTAGGCAACTCCGTCATCCTCCCTTGCTCTGCCCTGATGGGTAATAACCGGCAGCTTGAGCACTGCCTTGAAACCCTGATAAGGCATACTCTCCAGCGAAAGACCATATTCATCGCCATAATGCAGCACAATCCGGCGGTGAACATTCAGCAGACCGTTGCCTGAGCGTCCTCCCAGCTCCTGCGTATTCCGCAGATGCAGCCGGAGCGCCTCAAGCGCTTCCGCATTCATGCCGATGCCGTCATCTTCAACGGCGATTCTAAGCACCTGATCGCTGCTGTCTGCAGTCAGCGATATGCGGCCCCGGCCAACACCTTTGTCCAGTGCATGATTAATTGCATTCTCCACCAGCGGCTGGATCATCAGCGGAATGACCTCACAATCCAGCAGCGAAGGTTCGATGGTCATCGTGAAGTGAATGCGTTCTTCATAGCGCATCTGCTGGATTGCCATATATCCGCCGACATGGTCCAGCTCATCCTGAAGCGTCACATGCTCCTTGCGTCCGCTGAGGCTGTAGCGCAGCAGCTTGCTTAGATTGTTGGACATTGTAATAATCTCCGGACTTCCCTCTAGCTCGGCGTACATGCTGATGGAACCCAGTGTGTTGTACAGAAAATGCGGATTAATCTTGCTCTGCAGCGCGGCAATCTGCGCATCCTTCTCCCGGATCTCTGTCTCATAGAGCAGATACCCCAGCTCGCTGAGCTTGGCAAGCATGCCGTTAAATGAATGGCCCAGCATTCCTACCTCGTCCGTACCGCTCACCGGAAAAGCCCTGCTGAGGTCTCCCCGCTCGACACTGCGCATCAGCCGGCTCAGCTTGCGCAGAGGCTGGGTGATCCGGTAGGCGATGAACACATACAGGAGCAGGGCCAGGCCTACACAGATGATGCCAATAAGAATAATGTAGGTGCGCAGAACCTCGGTATCTTTCATCAGACTGGAGACCGGTACAATGCCCACCGTGGTCCAGCCGGTCACTTCAGAAGTTACGTGGGCCATCAGCAGCCCTACCCCCTCTGACTTCACATGTCTTACCCCTTCACTGGCATTATCCGGAGACAGGGAAGGCGCTGCCTGTGGCAGCCCATGATCCTTACCGATGACCAGTTTGCCGGAATCATCCGTAATGTACAGCAGCTCCTTGGCGTCCAGCTTTACTTTGGACAGAATCTCACTGATGAACTTGGGGTCCACATCAATGACGATGTACCCGAGGGTCACCCCGTCATCGAAGCTGCGCAGCTCCCGCACAATGGAGAACGCCTGATACACATTTCCGCCGCTTGAGCTTAAGTCATGTGTAGCAACATACACGGGCTGCCCGTAGTGACCCTTGAACTTGTTCAGCCAGCTGACATTTTCATCGAGCTTATAGGTCGTCACATACTGGCTCTCCGGCATGACCACATAAGAGGCACCGCCGGTGCCGTATAATGAGACACCCAGAATATCTACCCGGCCGTTCAAAAACACCTGAGTGACGAAGCTGTTCAGTCCGCTGATCTCATCCAGTGTCAGAGGTTCGCCAGGAGCACGCTTGGTTGCAAGATATTCGGTAACCTTGGGATACTGATAGGGCATCACGGTCAGCCGGTTCAGCTCATTCATATAGGTGTCGATATTCAGGGTAAGCTGCTTCAGCGTCTGAAGCTGATAATCGCCAACCTTGCGCTCCGTTGTTTCGGTGAAGCGTGCGAAGGCGAAATAGCCCGTCAGCCCCAGCGGCAGCACAATGAATACCACATTGATAAGAATAAGCTTGCGCGCGAGCGCCAGATTCCTGAACCAGCCGCGAAATGATTTCAACCGCATTCTCCCCTTTGATCCCCTTACAGTCATTTCTTCAGCTGAAGGTTAATGCTGTCCACCGCATTTTGCAGAGCCTGCTCCGGGCTTTGCTCCTTGTAGATCATTTTCTCGAATTGCCGGATAATCTCTTCATTAATACTCCACTGCTTCACATTTCTCGGCCAGTAGGCTACGGAGTTGGCGGTATTGGCATAATCACTGCGGAACTTCAGTGCAGCATAAGCTTCGCTCTCCACGACCTTCCGGGAACTCGGCACATGCCCTGCTTCCGCCCACATCACTCCATGCTCCACCGCCCAGCGGGTAAAAATCATAGCAGCATTACGCTTCTCCGCACTCATCTCACTATTGGCCGGAATAGCCAGCGTATGCGAATCTCCCCAGACCGCCGGATGGTCGTAGATGACCGGAACCGGCACCACGCCCAGCTCCAGGTTCTCATCCTGCTCAAAAGCGCCGGTTCCCCACACACCCGTAATCAGCATAGCGGCCTCCCCGTCATAGAACAGCTTGAACGCATCATTAATATCCGGCGGAATCAGCTCCTGCTGATACAGGCTGTTCACGAACTCCAGTGCCTGAAGCGATTCCGTGTTGTTAAAGACAGCCTGCGTACCTTCCGGATTGTAAAAGACACCACCGCCCTGCATCTGATTGTACAGGCTCCACCACAGCCACACGGAATCAATACGTGTGCTGGGCAGAGCCAGCGGAGCCACACCTGGCGGTAACTCTGCCTTCAACTGCTGCAGGAACTCCGTAAATCCCTGCTCTCCTTTGACGATCAGCGGTTTGTCCCCGGCATCCAGCAGCCCTGCTTCTTTTAAAAACTTCTTATTGTAATAGAGCACTAACGTATGCGTATCCAGGGGTACAGCATAATGGGCACCGCCGTAGACCGTGGACTCAGCGATTCTAGTATTGAACTGGCCCCAGTCCAGCCCGGTATCCGCAGCGAGTCCGTCAAGCGGCTCAATATAACCGTTCTGTACGAATTGCGGCAGATTGGTAGCATGGATAATCGCCAGATCCGGTGCATTACCGGACAGAATTGCCGTACGCAGCCGCGAATAATAATCATCAAGCCGGGAATTGATCTGATCGATCCGGATATCCCCGTGCTCCCGGTTGAATTGCTGCACAAGTTCGGTCATGAAAATGTTATCTCCGCCGCTGAATGGAGTCCAATACTCCAGAGTTACCGGCTCAGCGGCAGACTGTGGGGATTCCTCTGCCCCGTCTGTACCGCAGCCGCCCATCACCAGCACCAGAAGCATAGCCAGCAGCAGAATTGAAAGCGCAATCAGTTTGTTCCGTTTGTGTCCGCTAAAGCGTCCCGTATCTCTCATATGATTAAGCCCCCGTCAAGCATGCAATCTATGAATCTACCCGGCTTATTCACTCTTCTGCCATATATCCATATAATCTATACCGAAGCTGCCTTGTCTGTCAAAAAGAATAATTTCATTCGCACCGCCCTGTAATTCCAGCTCCAGTTCAATGAAGGATACCCGGTTTCGTCCCTGAGATTCCGGGGTCAATACGATCGTAGAATCCCCGTTCACCCCTACCTCCAGCTTCGCATCCGGTGAAGCGTTAAGGACAGCTACGGAGACAGTGTAAGTCCCGCTTCCCGGTAGACGGATGTTGCTGAAACGCAGCGCCGCATCACTTCCGCTGAGGGTTGCCGCTGCCCCGCCCGAGGCATACGGGTTATCCTCCGCATCAGCATTCCCCTCCAGCGTCTGGGCTTCACCTTCATAACGCGGAATTTCAATAGCCTTCAGTTCAACTGCGCTTCCCTCCGGCAGCCCAAAGGCTACTGTATTCATCCCGGCTGTGAACGGTATGCTCAGATAGGCGTATCCGGTTTGGCCTCCCCCGGTAGGCGGCAGCTGAAGCTTTGACGGCGTTCCAGCATTCACTGAAACTGCCGCCTCCGCCGGTTCTCCACCCGGATTCACATAATGCGCCAGCAGCGGAGTATCGCTATCTACTGTGGACGGCAGAGACGGGAACTCCAGCCGGTTCCCGCTGCGGATGGCATTCTCAGCCTGGAATACTCCCATTCCAGCGGGAACCTCAAGCGCCGTGCTCAGCGCCAGCGGCTTCCCGAACACAGGTTGGCCGCCATCGTCCCAGTTGACCGGCTGGGCCCGTGCTTTGCGGTTGTTCCAGCCGTCCGCCGCTCCAGTAGTCGCGTGATAGACAATCCACTGCTCGCTGCCATCCGGCGACACCGTAAACGAGTTATGCCCCGGCCCGTACACTCCGGCGGCTTCATCCATTGCCAGCAGCGGCTGCTCCGTCTTGGTCCAGTCTGCCGCCTCCAGCGGATTGCCGCCGGGCTTCAAGGCCAGCAGGCCCAGACTGTAATGCGGTGTCCAGCTGCCCGCGCCGGAATAGACAATGAAGACGCGTCCGTCATGATGAAGGACCGACTGGCCTTCATTGATGTACGGCGGACCTCCAGCCTGCTCCCACGGAAGCAGCGGCTCGCTCAGCAGCACCCTCGGACCGCTGATTGTCAGCGGATCACTCATTGGCGCAATATAGGTGTTCTGCGCAGCGTTGACATCGCCCTCCCAGCCGGACCAGACGAAATACAGCTCATCATCCACTTCCATTGCCAGCCCGTCGATCGCCCACTTGTTGGTATCGTCGGTGACTTGGCCCTTGAAGGTATAATCGCCCAGCGGATCACCGCTGTCCCCCTGCAGCACATACATCCGGTGATTCTCGTTATTTCCATCATCTGCGGCAAAATAGATATACCAGCTGCCCCGGATGTACTGGAGCTCGGGCGCCCAGAGATTCGCCGAGTAGGCGGTCTCCGCCGGCGGATACCATACCACTCTCCGCTCGGCCTGGCGGAAATCCAGGGTACGTGACTTCATCACCATAATATCCGTTCCGTTATGGGTGAAGGTCATGTAATAATATCCATCCTTGTAGATCACGCTCGGATCAGGCGTATCGATCCCGGCAAGTGTGTTCTTAAACGTTCCGCCATGCCCGTTATAGACTTCATCTATCCTGCTATTATTGTGCTGCTGCACTAAATATGCACCTCCCGCCAATATAAGTAACAGAACCGCCGCAAGGGAGTAGACTATTCTACGTGAGTTTTTACCTGTCCATGCCTCGTGCGGTTTCGCTGATTTCATTTCCATCTGCTTCCCTCCAAGGGTTATGGAACAGTTTTATATAAGATGTACAATAGAAATTAACAAAAAGCAGGTAGGAACGAATGGGGAATTTGGAACTATAGGAGCGGTAGCGACCGCCTGAAAGCTTTCCACAGGAAAGCTCGCTACGGAAGCATAATCAGTCACCAGATTTCCACCGCGAAAAAGCGGTTCTAATCAAGAAATCTGGGGACAACAGCGGCCGGAAGTCCAAATGTTCACCGTAGTGACGAATATGCTTCAAGTTCAAATCTTAAGTGCGGACGGAAGTCCAAATATCTACAGTAGTGACGCCTGAGCTTTATGTTAATTTATGAAGTACAGCTTATATCTCCTGTTCTATCACCCGTTATTTCACACCCGAGCTCGTAATCGCCTTAACGAACGACTTCTGGCCGACAATGAAGATAATCAGCACCGGGAGCGCCGCGATGGTAGTCATGGCCATTAATTTGCCGTAGCTCTGGGTGTAGCTTCCGGTAGCCATCATAGCAATCCCTGCGGTGATCGTCCGCATCTCCGGTGAAGTGGTTGCATACAGCGGCCAGACAAAGTCATTATAGATCCCCATGAAAGTGAAAATGCCCAACGTCATCATGATCGACACTGCGGAAGGCAGCAGGATCCTGGCATACAGATCCCATTTGTTCACCCCGTCGATCCGGGCAGCCTCTTCGATTTCTTTCGGGAAGGAGACAAAGAACTGATACAGCAGGAACACGCCGAACGCCCCGGCTGTAGCCGGCAGAATCAGCGCCTGATACGTGTTGATCAGCCCCAGTGTATTGAACTCAATGTACATCGGCAGAAAGGTCAGCACGCTGGGAATCATCAGCGAGGCAATGAACATGGACAGCAGCGTACGGCGCAGCGGCAGATCCGGCAGCCGGGCCAGGGCAAACGCCGCCATCGAATCAATTAGCAGCACGATAGCTGTGCCCACAATCCCTACTGACAGGGAATTGATGATCCAGCGCAGAATCGGCGTATTCATCAGCTCCCCGCTCAGCCCCTGAACGAAATTATCAAGGGTAGGCTTCTGCGGGAAGAAATTCATCCGCCCGGAGAGGGCTTCGAAGTCATTTTTGAACGCAGTGGACAGCATCCACACCAGCGGCAGCAGCACGAACAATGCAATCAGAATGGCCAGCAGCAGCAGGCCGGTTTTTTTGGCTTTTCCCATTTATACCTTCTCCTTCCGGTTCGTAAGACGGAACTGCACGATAGACACCATCATGATCAGCAGCGCCATCAGAATCGCCATTGCGGAAGCTGAGCCGATATCCTTGCGCACGAATGCCTGGTCCAGCACATTGATCAGCAGCACCTTGGTGGTGTCTCCCGGCCCTCCGCGCGTCAGCAGAAACGGCTGGGCATAAATGTTGAAGGACGCGATTGTTGAGGTAATCATCACGAACAGCATCACCGGCCGGATCGAGGGCAGTGTAATTGACACGAACCTGCTCCAGGCGCCCGCCCCGTCAATAGCAGCAGCCTCGTAATAATCTTCAGGCACCTCATTGAGTGCATTTACAAAAATAATCATATTGAACCCGATCGTCCACCAGAGCGTCGTGAGCACCAGCGCAATCCATACCCAAGGCGTAGCCGTCAGCCACGGAATGCCAGTCAGGCCCAGCTTTTGCAGCAGACTGTTAATGAATCCGGCATTGGTATCGAACATCATCAGCCAGATCACGGCCATAACCGAAGCCGACAAGGCATAAGGCAGGAAATAGAACGTCCGGAATAAACCCCGGAGCTTCGCCGGCAGGGCATTGACCAGCATCGCCATCCCCAGCCCCACAACGATCAGCAGCGGCACGGAGTACAGGACAAACTGGAAAGTCGTCCACAGCCCGCGGAAGAAGATACTGTTCTCATAAGTCCCCGGGGTAAAAATCGTTATATAATTCCGCAGTCCCACAAAGGGATGCGCGGCAGACAGCAGCTCAAAGTCCTGCAGGCTGATCACAACACCGTACAGGATCGGAAACAGCAGAAACAATCCGAAGGCTGCAAGATAGGGCAGTATGAACAGAAATGAGGTGAAGCGGGAAGTCCATGTGCTTTTCAAAAGAGATTCCTCCATTCCTTCGTATAAAGAAAAGCGGGAAGCTATTCCGCGCTCCCCGCTTTTGCTTACCGAAAAATCCAATTCATCATGAGCGCTATTTCATCGCCTGACGGGATTTGGCTACAGCATCATCCATGGCCTGCTGCGGTGATTTTTTGCCGAGAATGGCATTGCTCAACTCGCTCCACACCGGCTCAACAATGGTGCCCCAGTTCAGCACATTCGGTGCAAACTGTACAGAGGAGAAGCTCTGGGATACGGTACTCTGGAACTCCATAGCCTTGAATTCTGCACTATCCATAACGGTTTTGGAAGCTACCGCCTGACCGGATTCAGCCCAGTCCAGTGAGTTGCCAGATACATATTTAAGGAAATCACCGATGCCGGCCAGTGTGTTGCTGTCTGTTACAGCCTTTGGAACTACAAAGCCATGTGAGCCTGCATAAATGGCCTGCTTTGCTTTGCCGATCTGCGGCATAACGGCTACGCCATAATTGAGTCCGGCTTCATCAAACTGCGATTTCATCCAGGGTCCGTTGAACTGAATCGCATTCTTGCCCTGCAGGAACAGCGTATTCTCGCCATCCTGCTGCACATTGGCCGGGGAGATGCCCTTGTCGACCATATCACGCAGCCACTGTACCATTTCTACCGCTTCCGGAGAATTGTAAGCTACGTCCGTTCCGTTCCACAGCTCTCCGCCATTCTGCCAGACAAGCGAGGGGAAGATGAACTGCTGCGGCCAAAGGGTAGGCACTACATATCCGTAGATCCCCTTGGATTTATCCGTCAGCTTCTCCACTGCCGCGTCGAATTCAGCACGGTTTGTTGGCGGTGCGGTGACTCCCGCTTTCTCAAACAAATCCTTGTTGTAATACATCACTACGGGATGAATATCGAGCGGAATGGTGTACAGCTTGCTGTCGATGGTAGCGTACTTCACCGGGGCTTCGGCAAAATCAGCAGGATTAATTCCGGCTGTTGCCGCCAGCTCATCTACAGCCTGCAGCTGATCCTTGCTCTGGTAGGTCGGCACCTGATCCACGTGCATAATCATCAGGTCCGGCCGTTCCTTGCCGGTGCTGAGCGCAACATCCAGCTGCTTGTAATACTCACCATTGGGCTGGATCACGAAATTCACTTTGTATTTATCCTGGGAGCTGTTGTATTTATCTACGATTTTCTTCATGAACGGGCCATCCGAGCCGGAGAACGGTGACCAGAACAGAAGCTCTGTCTTCTTGCCGCCGCTGCTGCCTTCTCCCTGCGTCTCCTTGCCGCTGTTGCCGGCGTTTGCGCTGTTGTTCTTCGCATTGTTCCCGCTGCAGGCGGTTACTACCATTGCCAGCATCATAACCATCAGTAATAGTGATGTTACTTTTTGCATGGATCGTTTCATCTGTGTACTCCCCTTTTACCCGGTAATTCAAAGCTGGCTGCGCTTTGATGTCTTTATGTTACCGCCCCAAGGGATCGCAAAAAATGTCCTCAGTCTAGGATCAATGGACATATTTACAGATTGGCGGGCACGCTGCCGGGGTCTAACGTATGAATTCAACGCTCAGAGGTCCGAATCCAACGGCGGCTCCCGGAGAATAAAATCGCCCTGAGGGCACAATTCCTCCACCCTATTCCTTCGCTGCGACACATTGTATTCGGTTTTTCACATACAATAGGCTCGGTTACCCTCGCTGCGACACATTGTATTCGGTTTTTCACATACATTGGGCTCAGTTACCTCACTGCGACACATTGTATTCGGTTTTTCGCATACATTGGGCTCGGTTACCCTCGCTGCGACACATTGTATTCGGTTTTTAACATACATTGGGCTCAGTTACTTTCACAGTGAAGCATTGTATTCGGTTTTTCACATACATTAGGCTCGGTTACCCTCGCTGCGACACATTGTATTCGGTTTTTCGCATACATTAGGCTCGGTTACCCTCGTTGCGACACATTGTATTCGGTTTTTCGCATACATTAGGCTCGGTTACCCTCGTTGCGACACATTGTATTCGGTTTTTCGCATACATTGGGCTCGGTTACCCTCGCTGCGACACATTGTATTCGGTTTTTCGCATACATTGGGCTCGGTTACCCTCGCTGCGACACATTGTATTCGGTTTTTCACATACATTGGGCTCAGTTCCTCTCGCAGTGACACATTGCTTTTACAGCACATTTCCTCCATAACTCACTGCGGGAATCTCATTAATACATCGCATAACTTCCCAGCATAATTACTTAAACTGCACAAAAAAACGGTTGATCAGATATCTCCTAATACATCAAAAAAAAGCTGCCCCACCGGCATAATCACCGGGGAACAGCTGATGTTGAAGAAACAGACCGCAAAGGGCTCTGCTATTTATTAAGTACAACTGGACGCTGCCCTCACTCTATCACGAAGGGTTCGATGCGGCTGAACAAAAAACGCTCACCCTGCAGATATTCTCTCAGGTAAGCCAGTGCATACGTCTGTTCTTCCCGCAGACCGGGGATTTCATCCGGATTAGAGATGTGATGGCTGTAATTTCCGATCATGATCATAACGAAGAAGCATTCCAGCTTCCGTTCATAATCCGGTTCCAGCTCCCGGACACTGCTATATCCCTGGATCAGGCTACCGCGCTGTGCCGGGGAGAGCTCCAGCAGCGCGGCAGCCATATCATAGAGGAAATATCCGTATCCGCAGCGGCCGAAATCGATCGCACGCGGCTGGCCTTGGTCAAAAACTATATTTCCGCTATGCAAATCGCCGTGAATCAAGCCGTAGCTACTGGCGTCAGGCTGCATGGCTTCGAGATCAGTCCGTATTTTCGCGGCAGCAGCCTGATAGAGCTTCCATTGTTCCTCCGTTACCATTACCGCGTGATGCTCCTCCAGCTTGCTCCACTCCAGCTTGAAGCTGTCTGCTCCCCATACCGGGCGGGTGAAGCCGGCAGACGGAACGAACGTTGTGGCCGCTTCGTGCATACCGGCCAGCATGTTCCCCATCCTGAAGATATGATCATCCGGCAGATTGACCTCTACGGGCTCCCCTTCCACCCAGTGCATCACCGTTGCCCAGGCAAGCCGCCGCTCTTCGCATCCAGTCTCCAGGATATAGCCGCCGCCGGAGCTGGCCAATCCTTGCGGGACCACAAAGCCCGCCGTCTGATTGAGATACCGGGTCCATTCCAGCTCCGACAGGATCTCCTCCCGGCTGAAGCGCTCACCATGAATCCGCAGCAGAAAGCTGCCGGAATCTTCTGTCTCAATCCGGAAGGTGACGCTATCCGACATCCCGATAAGCTCAATCCTGTTCCATTCCAGATCATACTCTGCCAATGCCCTGAGTGCTATATTCCTGCCCGATCTCCAGAGGGCCCGCGATGAATCACCCGTACTGCCGCTGTATAAACTATCTTCCGTCATCTTCCTGCCTCCCGCATTGTATGTCTGTAATTATATGGGCGGCTCACCGGATGGACATAGATAATAAACAGCTGCAATTCATTTTTTGCACAAAAAAAGAAAGAGTCCTGTTCGACTCCTTCTCTCTCAATTCAATATGAGCGCTGCTCATATTTGCTTGCTTCCATATACAATCTTCTTGATGCTGTCACCCGACAGGCAAAATTGCTCGGCAAGCTCGGTTACGCTTAAGCCTCCGGCATAATGGTCACGAATGGACTGGTTCCGGGCCGTCAGATAGGTTCTGCCGCCTGAGTTCTCCCCCCACCGTTTCCGTTGTCCCTCGGGCTTGGGGATGTAGAGCATCCCGCCCTGCATATATTTCTGTACTTCCTGCAGCAGCTGCTGCGGTAATACCAGATCTGCATTTACATATTTCATATAGCTCCGCTCCTTTAAAGTAGTTAACTTGTAAAGGCAGCAAAGTCTATAGAACAGACCATTTTAAGCGGCGAATCGTTGCAGCGGAGACTTGCTATCAGCTCTACACAACAACCACTGCCATGTCGTCCATAGACTTTGCGTAGAGCTGAGCATTAATCTTCTCATGAAGCGTCCTCCTTCCATTATCTGACTTGGATTATATTTAATATAGCATACTGAAACTGCGATTTCCCGCTAAAAGTTCCATGCCTTGATAAACAAGGAGAGGCGCCCCATTCAGCCATTGAATAGCTGACAGGACACCTCTGGGGGATTAATTCGTTTTTGTTTTGAGATATTCATCTAAATACTTCTGGTGAAAGCCATCTGTAGGATGTAGTCCTAGAATTTCATACTCCCAAATTGTACGCTGTTGTGAAGGGGAATACAAAACAGCATCATAATTATAATTAATATTAAATTTGCCTGATTGACTTAAATACATAGTTAAATTTGTCCATTGTTGAGGATTGTTTTTGCTGGATTCCGCATTAAGATCAACAAAGCACTTTTCTAATTCACTACACAGGCGGTCATAAATGCGCTCATCTACCCCATAAATTTCAGGAATATTATGACCAAATATCAACTCGTTCCGGGGGGTAGAATTGTAATAAAAATAGACTATTCTTGAACCGGGCAATATCTCAGCATAGAGATGAATTTCGTCCCACTCATCAGGAATGATTCCTACGAGCTTATTGCCTATATGCTGATATAATTCTTCAATTTTTCCCACAGCTACCCTAGCCTCCACTCCAAATTCAACGCTACAACCCAGTTTACACCATAATTCACCATTTGCGGAGTCTTGGGAATGTGGAATGGGTGAGCCGGAATCCCAGGCAAAAAAAGGGACCCCGCCAGCGTCCGGCGGGGTCTAAGTTATATTAAAGGGGGGTTATGTGATTAATATATACCCCGAAGCTTAAAATCAGATGAAGCGCGGGTAAAAATCTGCTGAAACCGGCTTAGATTTTGAACTTCTCTACCAGGACCTGCATCTCCTTGGCGCTCTGCGTATTCTCATCAGCCATGGTGGCCTCATGGAAGGTCTTCTCCACAATATCCGCCGTCTTCTCGGCGATATCCTGCACACCGATCGCGCCTTCATTCACAGTAGCCGCCACTTCATTGACGGCGATGGCGATGCTGGACACCGTTTCGTTCAGGTGATCGGCTGCCTCCTCGAACTGGTTCATCAGCTCATTAATCGTTGAAGCATCGCTGTTATACTGCTGGCTGACTTCGTTCAGCCGCTCATAATCGCCCAGCACATTCTGATCAATGAACGTCAGCATGGCCTCGGAATGTTCAATCATCTGCTCTACGGAGTTGTAGACATTCTTGACGACGCCCTGGATGCCTGCCGCAGTCTCCGACGACTTCTCGGCCAGCTTGCGGATTTCACCCGCCACAACGGCGAATCCCCGCCCGGCATCGCCCGCCCGTGCAGCTTCAATCGCTGCATTAAGTGCCAGCAGATTGGTCTGGCTTGTAATGGAGAGAATCGTATCCGCCAGCACATTGATCTCGTTGATGGCTCCCGATTGCTCTATAGCTTTCTGCATCTCACCACGGACCGAGCCGTAGATCTGTTTGGCATTCTCGGTTGAAGTTACTGCATCATGCTGAAGCGCCAATGCACGCTCCGTAATTTGCCCGGATACACCGGAGCCTTCTTTTACCCGGGTGGAGATCATTCTGACATTATTCTCAATCTCATGAATCGCTGCCGTCATCTCCTGGGTAGATGCCGCCGTTTCTTCCATTCCTGCCGACAGCTGCTCCGTAGTGGCTGAATTATCATGCGCATTCTCTCTGACGTCGATGGACAGCTTCTCCAGCGTCTCCGCATTATCCAGCACTTTCGAGGAAATCGAGATCAGGCTTCCGGCCATCTCACGCAGAACGGCGCGGGTATGGAACATTGCCTTGGCAATGGTGCCTGTCTCATCTTTATTTTTGGTGAGGTATTCATACTGGTTGTCATACTTCAGATCCAGCTCTGCTGTGCGGTTAATCAGCTGGGTAAGCTTGATAATCGGTGAGGAGATACGGGTAGCTACAGTAACCCCAATCAACAGCGTAAGCAGCAGACTTCCCAGTCCGAGCAATAAAATGTAGTTCGTCATTTCGTCCACAGGCAGCATGATCTCCTCCAGATCTCCGGTCAGCACCAGGGTCCAGTGGGTCTCCGGAAGAACGGTGAATGCCGCTTTTTTCTCAGCGCCCTCATACGTGTATTGCACCGTTCCATCCGGTACGGTCTCGCCCACCTTCACACGCTCCACGACCGCTTTGATTGATTCATTCTCAACCACTGAACCAATCTTCGTTTCATCCGGATGGTAGAGGATATTGCCGGTTTCGTCCACCAGATAGGCGTAAGATGAAGGCGCATTAGTCACCTTGGCATCGGCCAAATATTTAATAATACTGTTAGCATTAACCGCCGAAGCGACGAAACCAATCATCTTGCCCCCGCTCTTCACAGGATGGACAAAGGCTAATACGTAGGCTCCGGTAGATTTAGATTTCAAGGTCTCACTTACAACAGCTTCACCTGTCTTGAATACATTCTTCGTGTAGTTTCTTTCGCTGAAATCGGTGCCGACCAGCTTGGTGTCACTGTCAGCTACCGCAATTCCCTTCATATCAGCCACAAACATGTGCTCCAGGTTGCCTGCATCTTTGACTAAGCCCTGAAGCTTCACATTCACTTCATTCTGCAGCGCATCCCCGTTAGTAAGTTCGCCTTTTCCGGCCTGAAGCAGCAGTTCCGCGATCTCGCTTTCACCTGCAACGAGCTGCATGCTGCGCTTTTCTTTATCGATCATTGCCGCAATCGTCTGCGCTTTGTTGGTGTTCACCTGTGCCATAGAAGATTCAGTCAGATTCATGATGGTGCCAGTGGACTTGCTGTACGTAAAAATCCCCATTAATGCTGTAGAAATTAGTGTAACGACAATCATCATAACCGATAGCTTCATACGAATCTTCATAGTTTTCTACACCCTTCCGCCTCTATCTAATCCACTAGTACCTAAACAGCTAAAAACTGTAACATTTATTACAATTACTATCGGATTTCCCACAGAAATAATTAATATTTCTAGACGAATTTTCGGAAATAATATCGCATTTTGTCGAATCATAGTGAAATATAGCTATTTTTATTTATATTCAGCCTGAAAAACCCGCAATTCCCCAGCCGCAGACAGCGGCACTCAAAATGGGGGGAAATATGCGGGATTGCCGGGATATCCTATAACAAAATGCGGCTCTCGGCCGGTGTGGCCTTTGGCCCTTCTGGAGTCAGGGCTTCCGCCTGGTGCAGACGTTTCACTTGGCTGCGGATGAACATGCCGGAGCAGGCAGCCAGAATCTGCTGGAACAGCATGCCGGAAATCACAGGCAGGGCGACGGCCGGCGGGAAGTATTTCACTGCCAGTACTGCACCTGCACTCAGATTGCGCATACCGGAATTGAACTGAACGGCGACGGTATTCTCATAATCCCAGCGGAAGCTGCGTGAGACTACAGCACCGATGATATAACCCAATACGACAGTCACGAAAGTAACGGCAATAATCAGGGCCAGCTTGCCATCCGGATGCTTCAGATACCGTGCAATGCTGGCGCCATTGATCGACACAACGATGAACAGGCCAACTTTGACAAACGGCGCCAGCGGCGGTCCGCAGACTGCCGTAACCTTGCCTTTGCTGAACTGATTGAGCAGCATCCCCGCTACGGACGGCAGCACCACCATGTAGAGCAGTCCCCGCATCATCTCCCCAATCTCAATCTGCACACTCGCCCCCATCAGCAGATACAGCGTGCCGGGTACAACCAGCGGCGAAAGCAGTGTATCGATCAGGATCAGCGCCAGCGTAAGAGCAACATTCCCGCCATGCATCGACACCCAGACCACACTGACCACACCGGTCGGAATGGCGAACAGCAGCACATACCCTGTAACTGTATACGGATCTCCCGGGAAAAAGGCCATCGCTGCCAGCCAGCCGATCAGCGGCATCACAATATGCAGAATAATCAGCAGGATGATGAGCTTCTGCGGTTTAGCCAACACTGCCAGCAAGTCACGGAAATTAGATTTCAGACTGCCGATCAGCGTCATAAAAGCAAAAATCCACGGCACCAGCCAGGTAAACGGCAGCAGCACCGCCTCGTTAAGCACACCAACCACAATGGCTGTAGGTGTGAGCAGCGGCATTATTTTCTCAAGCACAACATTGGAAGATATTAATCCGCGTCTTATTGCACTAAGCATGTTGTATCCCTCTATGTATGGCGGGCCACACATTCCTTCTCTGCAGATTTCTTGGTCTTGGTTAACACCTCTAATGAAATCATAACAGAACCAAGCCGCCCGGAAGAGTGGAAAATTGCCAATTTGCGGAATATCCTACGCCATGCTATTGGCGATCCCCACTACAATCCAGGACAGAATCAATATTATATTCCCCCACAGCAGCAGCTTCTTGGGAGCAGCGAACCCTTTCCACTCTCCGTCCTTAAGTCCCCACGCATTGCTGATGATCAGCGACAATCCGTTGAAGGCAAGCCAGCCCACGACGGAGCCTAGCGGACCGAGTAATGCGGTTGCCTTGGCATAGACACCGAGTGCCAGGAACCACACCGCAGCGGTTAACAGTGCCTTACCGTAGGCCGGGCCTGCACCTTTGGCAAAATAATCCTTATAGGTCCGGTTCTTGATTAACAGGATAAAGGCATACGCGAAGTTGGCGATGAAGCCGCCGGACAGCGTAATTACCCAGGAAATAAGATTGGCGCTAATCCTGGCTGTTCCATCGGCAACGGCAATATCCGCCGCCTGACTCGCATAGGAGAAGCCGATATTCATCGCAGCAGAGCCTAGCCCGGCAGCTGAAGCGATAATCAGGCCTTTGGTCAGGTTAGTACCGGAGCTTGTCCCTTGGCCGGAAGCGGTGATAATCTTTTCTTTGAGCAGGCCGGCCTTGGTAATCACGGCAACGCCAGCCAGCATAATTGCTGTGCCGGTCAGCAGTACCGTAAATGAGCCAGCCGCCGGGATATTGCCGAAGATGAACAGCGGAATCAGCGAACCCAGCGATGCCGATATCCCCATGTTAACACCATAGGTCAGCGAGACACCGATGGAATCAATCGCTTTGCCGAACATAATCGAGCTGATGCCCCACAGGAAACCGCAGAAGGAAGCCGTCCATAGCACATCAGCAGGCGTCTGCCGGATATAGCTGAAGAAGTTGGGCACTTCGATCCAAGTCCAGACAACCGGAATAATTAATATCCCTACCAGCGAGAAAATCGTCCAGAACGCTTCCCAGGAGAACGGCTGGTATTTCTTCATCCCCAGCCCGAAGCTGCCTTGGAAGCAGCAGGCCAGCAGCAATAGTAAAAACCCGTAAATCATGATGAAATCCTCCCAGTCCAAATGTGTTATCTCTATTTCTATAGTAATGAAGCAGAAGGTTTCTGCATTGTTATACAGTTCATGCTGATGATTATACATGAAAGTTTTCATTCATAGTTGAAATAAAGTCAGAAATACCTGTCATTCAAAGTCATTCCCAGCAAAAAGCAGGACCACAGCGGTTGGGCTGCAATCCTGCCTGATATAATGCACAATAATAAGTTCCGCTCATAAGCTCTTCTGCTGCAGCGTCCGGACTATACCCCTTGCGGGAAAAGCGCATCCAGCGCCGGGCAAGGCCGCTTCTCCAGATACTTTTCGAGCGGTGCAGGCATGTTGCTGTACAGATCCTTCAGCGAGGTACCGCTGTAAATATTGCCGATAATAACCGGGTGGCATAGCTCGGAGATCAGAATATCGCCATTGCCGTGCAGGTGAAGCTGCTTCATGCCCTCAATGCAGTGCGGGAAGTAGACACCCGGCTGTTCCTCGAACCCCATAGCCTCCATGAACCGGTCCATACATGTGAAATAGAGGGTGGTATCCGCCGGTTTACGGGCAATCAGCTCGTTCACGGCATTCTTCAGCTGTTCCCGGGCCGCGATCGCTTTCCAGCCGGTATGCCCCATAATAATGCTGTTCTGGATCTCATGCGTTCTTACACCCATGGAATAGACATGATCGCTGATCTCGCGCATATTGTCCTGTGTTTCGTTGAACAGCAGCGTTTCCAGCACAACATTTACATTTGTTTTGGCGAACATGGTGATGTTCTCTCTGATTTTGTTATAAACGCTTGTGTGGATATTGTAGTAAGCAGAGAATGCTTCGGCAGTAGTGAAATTGAAGGATATATGTATCGTAGTCAGTCCTGCATCCACCAGCTGCCCGATCCGCTCTTCATTCAGCAGGCTGCCGTTCGAGTTCAGCTGGGTCTGAATCCCGCGGGAGGTGCAGTAAGCCACAATGTCCACGCAGTCCTGGAACTTCAGCGTCACCTCACCGCCCGAGAGGCGCACACGCTTCAGATTAGGCAGCTCCTCCAGAATGCGGATAACCTCCTTGCCGTTAATGCTCTGTCCATCATTTCTATTGTAAGCGCAGCAGTAATCGCAGCGGAAATTGCAGTTCGAGGTGACCCCGACTTCCAGCCCCTCCAGCTCATAAGTCATCGGTTTATCCAGTTCCAGTGCTTTGTATTTCGTACTCATGCTCTATAGTCCCTCCTATATTTAGAATCGTCAATTTAAAGGTCAACCTTTAAAATTATACAGGTTTGCCCGTCAGGTTAATGTGACATTTGATATCGCCAGCCCGAATATACAAGATGCTGCATAACAAGGAGGACCTGAGGAGGACTCATATAATGAAAGATTTACAATCATATATTCATCAAAAAGACTGCCGCGCGGTCAATATCACCATACGGCAGTCTCTCTTCAGCCAGATTCAAATTTAGCTATCATTGCATGAATACTTGCTGCACATTCTACAATTCTACCGATTCTCCCATTCTGCTGAACACCGGCTGGCCAATGAGACCCAGACGCCAGATGGCAATTCCTTTGAGACCGTAACGTTTGGCCAGGCCAATCTTCGCGTTGACGGAGGAATCATTCTCGCTGAATACTGAAATGCCGAGAATCAGCTTGTCTTTGCTGACCTGCTGCAGGGCCAGCCGGATACCTTCATCCACTTTGTCCATCGGCTCCGGCCCCTTCTCGCCCTCGTAGGCATAGGCCATAATGACCAGATCGTCAGCGAGAGAAGCAAGCGTTTTGTAATCATAACCTTTGTAGGAGCTGTTGAGCGGATGCAGAATCACCGTCAGCTTCAGACTGGCAGCGCGTGCGGCCACGGAGAGATTTTTGACAAAAGCATTATACTGGCTCTGCACAAGCGCCTTATCTCCGGTCAAGCCCAGTCCTTCCAGATCCAGTCCAATGCCCTGGAATCCCTTCTGCGAGGCCAGATCCACGATGCTGGCGATGGTCTGCTGCTGCAGCTGCGGGTCCGCCAGATTCTTGCTCAGTTCCAGAGCTGAGTCACTGGAGTAAACCATCAGATACGGGGCTGTACCTCCCGCTGCTGCATTCTGGACAATGGATTCCGGCGTTACCTCTCCTGCAGCCTCCGGCCACCAGAAATCCTTACCGGTTGTAGTGAATTGACCGGTAGGGTCAATCCGGCTCCAGCCAAAGGCTACCGCATCAAAGCTTGGAATCAGCGACACTTCACTGTAGGCCTTCTGCGCATAGAATCCTAAAGTGTACAGATCCCGCTTGGGCGATGTAATGGATACGGTCTTGGAAGCCTGATTCCAGGAAGCAACCGCTCCAAACTGCTGGCTGAAGAACTTGAGCGGAATCATCGTCGTCCCGCGGATATTCTGCGGCGCTACATCAAGCTTCACTACGGTTCCGTTCACGGATGCATTTTTACTGCCCAGGGTCAGGATAACTTTTGCCGGAGATGCTTCAGCAGCGGACTTCTGCGTCGCGGTAATCTGGCGGGCCGCCTGGTTCCATTCCACCCCAATGCCCAGTGCCTCAGAAATCGCACGGAAAGGTACCATTGTCGTTCCGCTCATGACTACCGGTTCTACCGGAAAGGGCAGCGGATAGCCGTCCAGCAGAATACTGACACCGCCTGGTGCCGCCTGTGCAGCACTTGCAGGGAGTGCCGAGTAGCTACCCAGTGAGATCGCTGCGCATAATACTATTTTAGCCAGATGCTTCATTAATAAGTTCCCCATTCTCTTATAGATAGATTATGAATCTCTCAATCTTACATCCCCTACCATTTTACCAAACCAGGAAATTATAGCAAATTAAGAGATTGTAACTATTGGGAGATTCAATTGTCTGCTATTGAAGTAGGGTAGCTGATGCATAATTCCATTCCACTTACTTCACACTTACATAAACGCGCTCAAAAAGACGCCAACCGCCCGTTCAGCCTCCACATCCACCGCCACTTCGATGAAATGTCCGACCTTCGGCTGCGGCCGCAAATCTGCCACGACCATACCTGAGGTGAACTCTCCCTGATGCTCCACGCGGACCTTCATCCGGCGCGTAGTCACCAGATCCGGCTGCAGCGCAGCCATGAGGGCCAGCGGATCATGCAGCGGCGCACTGTTGATCAGATAATTGGCTTCCCGGTAAAATCTGAAATAGTATTCGAGTGACTCCTCCATGAAGTCTATGATGGACTTGTTCTCTTCGCGCCCATGGCGCTTCAGCAGCTCAAGATGCTCTGAGGTAATCCGTGTCTGCAGTGTAACGTCCAGCCCGATCATCAGCACAGGCAGCCCAGAGGTGAATACACGGTCAGCCGCTTCCGGGTCGCCCCACAGATTAGCTTCGGCCACCGGAGTCACATTGCCCGGCTTAAAGACCGTGCCGCCCATGACCACTACCTTCTTCAGCTTGGAGGTCAACTGCGGGTCCAAATCCAGCGCGAGCGACAGATTGGTCAGCCGTCCGAGCGTTACCAGCACAATCTCACCCGGGTTCTCATCCGCCATCCGCACAATGAACTCCGCCGCTGTCTCCTGCACCGGCACTTGCCGGGAAGGGGGAAGCTGAACGCCGCCAATCCCATTCTCCCCATGCACATGGGTCGAGAAGCCTGTCAGTTCGCGCACCAGTGCCTTGGACGCTCCAAGCGCTACCGGAATGTCGTATCCGGGATCTGCGAGTGCAAGCAGCCGCAAGGTATTATCCGCCGCCTGCTGCACATCAATATTACCAAACACCGTCGTTATCCCCTCAACTACCACTTCCGGTGTGCGGAGGGCATATAGAATAGCCAAAGCATCGTCTATTCCTGTATCACAATCAATAATCATCCGGGTTGTATTGCTGCTACTCATCTCTATCTCTCCCACTCTCTATATATACTTACTCTATCAGCCGTACTGCCCATCTTAACACGGGTCTGCGGTCTGCTCAATAAGCGGTTGTGGTTGAAGCGCATGCCGGGAAGGGGCAGCAAGGGGTGTTCACCGCGAGGTTGGCGGGACACCTTCAATCTTCGCAGACAGCGGTATAACAAGAAATCCGCTACCCCTAAGGGCGCGGATTTCTTGATCGCTGTAAATGTTTTAATATAGCGTCTGATTTATGGTACGCTACCTTTTCGCTGCTTGTAATTGCACAGTATACAACTATATGCCGCAGCTACAAGCATACGTATAAGCTTTATTGCTGAACATAAGGGGCAGCAGCCTGAGTGAACCGCTCCAGCGCTTCGGCAAGAACGGAACGCGGACAGGCCAGATTGATGCGCAGATGGCCTTGGCCTTCCGTTCCGAAGACAGAGCCTTCGTTAAAAGCCACCTTGGCCTCGCGGTACATCAGGTTCTTGAGTCCGTCCGCATCCAGGCCCAGGGCCCGGCAATCGATCCACAGCAGATAGGTAGCTTCGGGTTTCATTGGCTTCACCTGTGGCAAATGCTCTGCGAGGTAGCTGATGGCATACTCCGCATTGCCGCTGATATGCTGCACCAGCTCATCCAGCCATTCTCCGCCTTCATTATAAGCCGCCTCAACCGCCTCCAGCGTGAAGAATGCCGACATATGCAGACTGAGTGCCTTCAGCTTGTACTCGAATTTCCGCTTCAGCTCGGGACTAGAGGTTACGATATACGAGGTTTGCAGGCCCGGCAGATTGAAGGTTTTGGTCGCTGCCAGCGTAGTCAGTGTAATATCCGACAGCTCCGGCGACAGGGACGCAAACGGGATATGCTTGTAGCCCGGCATTGCCATATCGCAATGGATCTCATCCGAGATTACCGTTACACCATACCGCAGGCACAGCTCACCAAGACGCAGCAGCTCCTCCCGCTCCCACACTCTGCCGCCAGGATTATGCGGACTGCACAGCAGCAGCAGCTTGGCGCCGCCGGCCATCAGTTCTTCAAGCTGGATATAATCCATAACATAATGGCCTTCTTCCAGCTTCAGCGGGTTGATCGCCACCTTGCGGTCATTCATCCGGATTACATCATAGAAAGGATAGTAGACCGGCGACTGCAGAATCACCTGATCTCCCGGCTGGCTGAACAGCTCTACGGACAGGCTGAGCGAGGTCACAATTCCCGGAGAATCGGTGATCCATTCCTTCTGAATCTCCCAGTCATGACGGCTGCGGTACCACCCGGCAATCGCCTCCTTGTAGGAGTCACTCGTCACACTATAGCCGTACACCCCTTCCTGTACACGGCGCAGAATCGCTTCCTTCACGGCAGGGGGGCTCTCAAAGTCCATATCCGCGACCCAAAGCGGAAGAATCTCCTTGTCTCCGAACAGCTTCTCGGACTGGTCCCATTTGTATGAGCGGGTATTGCGGCGGTCAATGATACGGTTAAAATCATACTTCAACTAAATCACCCATCCTTTCTGCTTGTCCGTTTATTGTAACATGGAGAGAGACTTCCGGCATCCTGATTCAGTCTGGCGGCTTCGGGCTTACTCCAGCATACGCTTCAGCTTCCCTTACGCAGCCGTTCGAGTGACTGGCCCAGGCGGACCTCCTCCAGCGGCTTCAGCACATAATCCACAATGTCTTGGTCGAAGGCCCATAGGGCATGCTGTTTGCTCTCGGTGACAATCACAATCTGAATATCCGGCAGCTTCTTTTTTACACGTTCGGCTACAACTATTCCCTGCTGGCCGGGCAGTTGAAGATCCAGGAACAGCACATCCGGCTGCAGCAGGACAATTTTGTCCACGACGTTCTCGGGATAGGCCGACATGCCAATTACATTCACTTTACCTGTATGCTGCAGCATGGAAGACAGCTTATAGAGATCCTTCTGGTTCATATCCAGCAGAAATGCCTTGATCACTCGGGTTCCTCCTCCTTCCGGACGGGTGAATTACGCAGTCTATCGGTACAGGTGTCTAAAAAAAGTGCTGTCCCCCGTTTGCTCCAAACGTCAGAGGACAGCCATTGTTATTATTATTTTGCAGCCTTCATTGTTGTCTGAGCTGCTTCTGAAGTGAACTTTACTTGAAGTTTGCCGGCAGCAGGCTGCGCAGATCCTCCATATTTACAACCAGATGAATGTTGTTCATGGTCCGCAGCGAACCGGAGATAATTCCCGCAAGCTGGCCATGTGTATCCAGCAGCGGACCTCCTGACATCCCGCTTGCCACCTGGGCCGAAGTCAGAATCCGGCTTCTTCCATTGATCTCCGCAGCAGGCGTGTTGACAATCCCTTCGGTGATAATCGCTGTATTCTTAAGCGGATAGCCCAGTGCGAATACAGCTTCTCCATGCTTCAGGACGTCCTTACGCAGCGGAAGATAAGCATACGCATTACCCTTCTGCTTCATAGCAGCAGGACTTGGCAATTCAAGAACAGCCACATCCTTAAGCTCATCGAATTTCGTGACTTTGATCGGACTGATAATACTACCATCCGCCATCACCCCTTCCATCCGCTCCGCACCTTTGACCACGTGATACGCCGTTGCTGCTGTTCCTGCCGGAGACAGGATAATTCCTGTCCCCGTGGAACTTGCGGTGCCGTCACTTTTGAGTACCCGCAGATAAAACATGGCTTCATTCGCAATTCCGTAGCTCTGTTCAGCGTTATACACACTTGGTGTGTCGGCGCTGGTAGTGTCTGAATAGAAGAGCACTGCCGAGATCAACGAGAAGATCAGGCTTACGGCAAGCAGTTTTGTTTTCATCCGCCAATCTCCTTCATCAAAGAATTACAAATTATTGCACAACCGACATGATGTCTTTGTAAGCCCAGTGTGTTGCCGGAAGATCCTTGAAGCGTACTGCTGTTACAGCCAGCTTCTTCGTACCGGCAATCCGGTTGATCAGCACTACAGCCTGAGCACGGGTAATCGGTGATCCCGGTTTAAATGTGCCGTCAGGGAAGCCTTGCACATAACCTGCTTTGGACAGGGCATTCACATAATTCTCTGACCAGTGGCCCTTCAGATCCGACTGCTTCGTAATTCCGGTATCTGTAACATCCAGCTTCAGCACTGTAGTCATGATCTTGGAGAACTCGGCTCTCGTCAAGCCCTTCGTTCCGCCGAAGCCGCCGTCCGGATAGCCTTCAATAATGCCTGCCGAAGCGAAGAATCCGGTCAAAGCCTCGTTGCCTGCACTTACATCATTGAACAGGTTTCCTACATTCACGTCTTCCATATCCAGCAGCGGAGCAAGGGATTGGATCAGCTCATATCTGGTAATGGCTGCATTAGGCATAAACAAACCATTCGGATAAGCAGCGATATACTTAATTTCTCCCGCATTGCTCTTCAGGCTGTATTTGGCATTCTCCGCTACATATTCAATGGTAGTCACAGTATCATTTTTATCTGTGATCATTTTGATCGTCATGGTCTTGGTAATCAACAGCTCACCGGTATATTTCGTGCTGTTTACTGTCGGCGTGCTTCCGTCCGTTGTATAGTAGATCGTCTGCCCTTCCGGAGCTGTCAGCTTCAGCTTGCTGTTCTTGGCAATCTTCACTGGAGCTTCACTGTCTCCATTCACCGTCGTAGTACCGGCAATAGCGGTAATCACCGGAACAGGAGTTGGTGTTGGGATCGGGGTCGGCACAACTGCACCGCCACCGCCACCGCCACCGCCGCCGCCACCGCCACCGCTGGAAACTAACAGCGTCCAGGTCCAGGCCGATACCTTGCTGTATTCTTTGCCCGGAACAATGGTGACGGCTTTAACAGTCGTCTTGTCCTTCAGCACAATCGCTTCGCTGTATAACTGAGAAGCTTCCGTAGGATCTGTGCCGTCGAGCGTGTAATAAATTTGGCCGTCCGGCTCCGCTGTTGTCAGCTCTACTTTCACTTCCGTCGAGAAGCTCAGCTCCGCAGGTGTTGCAGTTGGTGCAGCTGCCGAGCCAGGGTATTGCAGTGTAGCCGCATTAACTGTAATGCTTCTGCTCTGTCCTCCGGCTGTTGCCTTCAGCACTGCGCTGCCGCCCTGTTTCAAGCTTCCTGCAGCACCGTTCACATCAGCCCTGGACGGATCAGCACTCCATACCAGTGCTCCGCTGCCGCTCAAGCTGAATGCCGAACCTACACGGTTAATCAGATCCTGCGGGTTCAGTATAACAGCCGCTGAAGCAAGAGTTCCTTCTTCTGTTCCGTCAAAGGCCAGAAGTACCGGATAGAATGTGTTCTGTGCTGTCCAGATTCCGGCATCCAGACCTGCTGGAAGATTCGGGCTGGTAAGCTCTGTGCCAAGCAGCCCCATTGCACTGCTGCTGTTGCCAGCCACTGCTTGGCCATCCAGATTGTAGAAGGCAATATTATTCTTCAGCATTTGTCTGTTGAACAAGGATTGGCTGATGGTTGCATGATCAGACTTCTGTCCGGCAATCCCTCCGAAGAAGGCCTGCAGCGGAAGAATTTTGCCTTTCACTCCAGCTTTCACTTCTCCGGTATTCAGGGAAGAAGTAATCGCTCCGCTCTCCGCCAGACCGACGATACCGCCAGCCCATGCTGTAGACATTCCTTCTGCGTAAATGGCCCCGGCAGAATAGCTGTTCTTGATCTCTCCCGCGTTCAGACCGCTGATCCCTCCGGCTATAGCCTGGGCCGAAGCCACATGGATATCGCCATAGACAATCGACTCAGAAATTGTACCTTCCGCACTGTTCTCACCGGCAATGCCGCCGGTTGCCAGTGTGGCAGTAACATCAATATTGCCTTTGGACACTGCCTGGTGAATCACTCCGGCGTTACGTCCGGCAATTCCGCCTTTACGGCCCTGTCCCGAAAGAGTCACTCCGTCATTAGCAGCCTTCTCAATGAGGCCTAGATTCACACCTGCAGCCCCGCCTGCCGTGGCACTGCCAGCTACAGAACCACTGACGTTAACCTTGCGGATTACTGCACCTGTGTGATTGATCCCTGCAGCAATACCGGAATTTACTGCGCCGGAAATATCCGCTCCGGTAAAGTTAACATTCAGAATCTGGCCATGGTTTTCTTTAATGAATCCGGCCGTCTGCTGCTCAGAGAGTTTCAGTGAAAGTCCGCTAATTGTATGGCCTTGACCGTCAAATACTCCCTTAAAGCTGTCGAATGCGGTCCAAGTGCTTCCGGCAAGATTAATATCCGCCCCAAGCAGGATGGTTGCCAGCTCCGGTTTGTCGTCAGCTGTTCTGTTGAACAGCTTGTAATAATTCAGGCCTGTCTCGTTATAGAACATAACTGCACCCGAGAGCTGCAGCGGAGTCTGAACCGTGATTGTTCCGTCTGTCAGTTCGTTCAGGAAGGAGGTATCATAATCCATAATCCATGTGCCTGAGCTGAGCGGATTAACCGCTGCTGAACTCACGGCGCCAGCTACCGCACCTGCATTGTGGCCTACTGCCTTCAGTCCAGCCGTAAGCGTACCTGTCGTATACGACGAACCGGTAATTTTGCCGTCCCGGAAGTTATAGCCGACCAGTGCGCCTGTAGAGACGTTATTGCCTGCTACATTAACGGAAATCTCCGGAACATTGGCATAGACGCCCGTCAGAGTCCCGTCATTATAACCGGCAAAGCCGCCGTTGTAAGAACGGGTTGAAGACTTCACTCCGACTGTAGAAATCTTGTTCTGCAATGCGTAAGAATTGCTGATGCTGCCGCTTCTCTCCACCGCTGCTGCGAAACCGCCGCTGCGTGTGTCGAAGCCGGTATTGCTGATGTCACCGGAAGCATAAGAGTCCGTAATCGAATAATGATCTACAGAACCCGCGAAGCCGCCGACATAAGAGCCTAATCTGCCGCTGACATTCAGCTTGCCTGCTGCATAGGATTTCTGAATTTGTCCTGCAAGCGTACCATTATCACCCAGAAGTCCGGCAAAACCGCCCGCATAGATGGTATTGTCCTGATTGGTATCGGTGATTTGTACCGGAATATCCGTATGGGTATGCGTAATTTTGATAGTATCCCCCATACCGATTACCCCGCCGGCATGTGTCGCCGGTACAGATTGACCCAGCGTTAACGCTGTGCCAACCGTCAGAGCTTGTCCAGATCCGGCGATCACCTTGCTGTAATGAATCTCGCCGCCTGATCCCCAGCCGACAAGTCCGCCGGCATTATACACTCTGCTGGTATCCGCATGCAGACCGGTCTTCACGATGGTATCTACAATGATACCGCTGCTGTATCCGGCAACTCCGCCTGCATTTACTGTGTTGCCGCCGGTTACATTCAGCCCGGAAGCAACCTCTGAACTATAGATTGAGGCATTGTCGTTCTTGCCTGCCACACCGCCCACATAGAGATCAGCACTATTGTCTGCTCCAGTGACCGTTATCTTGCCGCTTTGAACTTTGGCAATGTAAATGCCGCTGTACAGTGGATAGGCTTTGCCGAAATCATAGCCCCGGTGGATATCATCCGCAGAGACTGTTCCGGCAATCCCGCCGACTGCTGCATCGCCGTTCTTCGCTGCAACCTGAAGATCAGGTGATGCCTCTGCATGGTACAGGATAGAATTCACACTCTCTCCCAGGATACCTCCCGCAGTAATCTCTTCACCTGCGGCCTGCAGAGAAGCATTGAACCGGACATCATGGATCGCCGTATGGACAGCCGATCCGGCAATCCCCCCGATAACAGCCTTCAGGCTGTCACCCGTAGTAGACAGCTTCACGCCTTCAACTGCTGCATGTTCAATGTCAAAGCTGTTTCCCGGATCAATGGACCGGGCCAACATTCCGCCCAGCTTGCCTTCTTTAACGCCTACAACACCACCGGCAGTACCGTTGGCGGTCAACTGCACACCGCTTCCGAAGCCTGTCACTGTGACATTGCTGATGCTGTTTCCGGCATCCGATTGGCCGATGATGCCACCGAGAATCGATCCGAGTCCGCGTGCTTCAAGCGTTCCATCAGCGAAGGTCAGCGTAATATCCTTCGCCTGGCCCGAGGTGAATTGGCCAATGAGTCCGCCGACAGTGGATTCCATCCCCGTAGCCGAAACCCGGTACCGCGAATTCACTTCATGCTCAAGACCTGTTACATCGCCCGTCTGGACTCCGATAAGTCCGCCGACAATCGCATGATCAGCAGCGCTGCCGGTGCTTCCGTCTATATCCTTAATGGTATAAGTCCCGGCTGTGAAATCTGCTGTATTCTCACCGATCAGTCCACCGGCAATGCCGTGGTCAGCAACCGTCTCAATCCGGCTTCCGCCGTCCAGCGTAAGGTGGAGTCCGGTAATACTGCCCGAGTTGCTGCCGATCATCCCCCCGACAATTCCGCCGCTGACCTTCACGCCGCCAAGCAGCTTAAGATCCACATTGTTCACTGTACCCAGGTTCATCCCGGCAAGGACTCCGGTGTACTGGTTGCCCGCAACAGAGAGCGGCTCCAGATTGATATTCTGGACGATCGCCTTCGTACCGATGACTCCGAACAATCCGGAATGAGTGTACACCGGCTGCAAGGTTAAGCCATCGATCAAGTGATTGTTTCCTTCGAAGGTTCCTTCAAAAGGATTGGCTTCCTTGTTGCCGATCGGCACCCACTGCTTGGACTGGATATGGATCGGATTCATGATCGTCACGGTTCTGTCCGTGAAGTCGAATTTGTCGGCTCCGGCAATCGTGCCGTTGACAATTGCTGCCAGACCGGCAAGCTCTGCTTCCGTAGTAATCTGGAAGTTGATAGCATCCTTATCCTTCATGTACCAGTTGATATTGGCATTGACATCATTGCCGATATCACCGCCGGTATTGGCTGCACGGTTTACTTCAGGATATTGGTATACTGCGTTAAACGAGCCATATTTCCATGCGCCTTCAAAGTCCCAGCCTGACAAGCCCGGGAAGACCGTTCTGTCCTTCAGCGTTTCCGAGAGGATCGTAGTCAGCCGCACATGCACATTCAGCCAGCGGTGATTGCCCTCTGCGAAATCAGGCAGGTCAGAGTTGATGTTGAGCGCTTCATCTTTAATGTAATAAGACTTGTAGAGCAGCTCTTTGCTTGCATTGTCATAACGTCCGGCGAAGCCGCCGGCATAAGCGCCCGAACCAGCAGTAACTTCCGCCGCCGAGTATACATTGTTCACTTTACCGTTAGTTATTCTGCCGATGAAACCGCCAACGTAAGAATTGGCTTTGGCAGCTGCTACACTTTTGGCTACATAAGAGTTCTTGATGGTACCGCCGGAGTGTTCCCCGACCAGACCGCCAACATTCGAATATACGCCGTTTGCCGTAACCTTGGAGGAGGTATAAGATTGCTCCACCGTACCGGCTGTGTTTCTGCCGATCAGCCCGCCCAGGTAGACCGAACCGCTTGCTGTTCCAGTTGCATTGCCTGTAACGTCGATATCTACATAGGAGCCGAGAACTGCCCCTGCATTCTCACCAGCCAAGCCGCCAGCCAGTGTGCCTACACCCTCAATGGTCAAGTTGGCATTGGAGTACGTATAGTAGAGAGTTCCTGATGCCGTGTTCACCCCGGCCAAACCGCCGATGATGGAAGAATTGCCTCTGGAGATTACTGTGATTTTATCAGTAATGCTGTTATTGGCAATCAGAGTGCGGTTCTCGCCGACCATCCCGCCCACGATTGAAGTAGGTGAAACAGCGGATACTGTTCCGAGTGTACGCGTATTCTGAATCGTACTAACCGCTGTGGCCGGATTCAATACGGGATCAATTGTCTGGGCATCATTCAAGCCCACAATCCCCCCGATATAAGATGAAACTGCTCCGGCGTTAGCCTTCAGATTCAGAGCACCTATATAACTGTTTGCAATAATTCCTGAAGAACTACCGTGGTTGTACCCTGCCACCCCGCCTGCAGTAGCGCGTGGTGCATTAATCGTCAGATTAACCGTTGTACCTACCAGACGGTCAAGCTTGGAGGCTTCATTGTAGCCGACAATCCCGCCAATATAGGCATCTGTAGCGGCTGGCGCTACCAGAATCAACATGTTTTCCAAATTCACAATTTTGCTGTCACTGTAGATAGCGCTGTTCTCCAGTGTACCCGCCAAGCCGCCGACAGACGGTTTAGCTGCCTGCGCTTGGATGAACGCCTGCGCGTCATCCGCTGCGTTCACCTCCGGATTAGTAATATCCGTAGTTTTCGCAGCCCCAACGATCGCTCCTGCTTTGGATTCCACAGCAGTCAGCGTAATCATCGGGTCATACCCGGGAACATTCAGCACAGCTGACTTCATTCCCGCCCGGTCAGCAGGAGCTGCCGGTCCTTCTGAATGTCCGGCAATCCCGCCGGCTTCAGCACGTACACCATTCGCCTCAATAGACAGCCGGGTAACTGTAGCGTTAACCAGTTGACCGGTATTGAGACCGGTATTACCGCCGAGTACGTTATCCGCACCCGTTGAAGTGATGACTACATTCTCCGCATGATTGAACGGAGCCGCTGCTGCCGAATGGTTCTCACCGAACATTCCGCCAGCTTTTACCGAAGCACCTGTAGCTTTAATTTCAGTACGGCTCGTGTGTCCGTTGAACTGGGCAGCCGAGTTATGCCCTGCGCCGCCGCCGAAGCTGACCTTGTCGGCCTTCAGTTCAACCAGCAAATCCTGTACTTCCGCAGGCACGGCGACAGTGCCGATTACCGCATCCGCAGTAAGCTTACCGGCTGCGCCGCCGATGGTATATCCGCTTTTGCCGGATTCATTCAGGAAGCTGATCCGGGCAGCCTTACCACCCGTCAGAACCAGTGGCTTAGTGTTCACGCCTACAACTCCGCCGAACGTGATGTTATCCTGGCCGTCTGCCGGAGCAGCTACCACAGCTTTCAGAATTAACGTGCTGTAGCTTGCCGAGGAAGCATCTCCGGCAGTTATGTTGTTCATGGTTCCTTGTGCATTACCGGCAATTCCCCCGGCAATCCCGCCTGCAGAAGTTACCTGAAGTGTTGCATATTTAACAGAAGAATCATTCAGGGTACCTTCCAGATAACCGGCGATTCCGCCGATTGTACCATCCGAAGTTATCGCCAGAAGATCGCTTGCGGTTTTGCCTGTTACTGATGATGTAATCGTTCCGCCGGCTTCATACCCTACGATACCGCCGGTGTATACATCCGCTGTCCCTTTTACATTCAATGCACCTGTGGAGGAGGCCTGGCCTATATTCCCGCCGGCATCATAACCGGCAATCCCGCCAGTATAGATTCCTGTTCCTCCGTTAACCGAGACAAGCGCTTTATTCTCAAACACCCCTGCTGCAGCGTTGCTGGTTACCAGTCCGCCTGCAGCATGTCCGACAAATCCGCCAGTGGATACATTTTGTGTACCTGTAGCTGTAATCGGCTGCGTGTTGATGTAAGCATGTGTCCAGGTGAATTTGCTGCCGGTGTATCCGGCAATTCCTCCTGTGTATACATTCTTGCCGCCGTTATTCACTACCGGTGCGGAATTTACAAACGTAATCCCAACCTCCGGACTGACCACCGTACCCGTTGCTCCTACAAGCGCTCCGGCTGCCGAGCCTTCTGCCGCAGGTGCATTAACCGTAACTACACCCTTATTGGTAGTCATGTTAGAGAATACTACGGTATTGTCCACTTTACCGGCAATTCCGCCTGCCACAACCCGGTTTCCGCCGGCGATGGTGACAGAAGCATTATTGATGATCGGAGTATCTTCATCATTCAGACTAAGCGGTCCTGTAGTATGACCAGCAATCCCGCCTGTGGTGAGAACGGCACTGTCAGTACCTTGTGCGAGAATTGCTGCATTATTGACCACTTTTTTGATGATGATGCCTCTGGATGTGCCGTAGCCTAGGATCCCGCCGATATCAGCTGAACCTTGCGCCGTAATGGTTCCGTTGTTGATAGAGTTAGAGATCATACCTTCGCCCATTCCGACAATTCCGCCCGTGAAGGAGCGGTACGGAGAAGCGTGAGTGCTGATACTGATATTGTTGGTAATATCGAAAACGATGCTGCTGCCGCTCATTTTACCTACTGCAGAGCCTGCATATACATCATAGGTTACACCGGTAACAGTGATGGAGCCAGACCCTTCAAAAGTCAGACCGCCGACTGTCCCGCCCTCCATATTTCCTACCAGACCCTGATAGGACAAATTTGTAACGACATTCATATTGGAGATTTTCTTGATTAGACCACCCTCAGTGATCAGAGTACCCTTGAATGGATGTTCGGCTGTACCAATGGGAATCCATTGATAGTTTTTGAGATCCATGTCTCGCGTAATTTCAAGAATTTTGCCTTGCAGACCATTCCCAGTGCCTTCATTAACCAGCTTGGCAACACCCGCAAGCTTATCCTCACTATCAATTTTGAAGGTATCATTGGTAGATATATACCATTCGGTCTTTGCCATGCTGTCCCAGGTCTGCGGATCAGCCTTAGCCATGATTCCGCCGGCAACTGCCGCAACGACAACCACTGCCAGCGCTATTAAATACCCTATAATTGATTTCCGCTTCAAAGCCATTTTGACACCACCCAAATAGTATTATGAATTCCCAGCAGAGTGTGCCCGCACTCCACAATAGGCGGTACGGGCACATTCTTGTTATTGCTTGGCTGTAATCAATTGATCAAGTCTGATAGCAATGGCTGCCGCCTGTTCACGCGTAAGCGGACTGGACGGATTCACCTTGTTGCCTTCCCCAAGGATAATGCCGTTCTTGATGCTCAATGCTACTGCTTGTCTTGCCCATGCGGGAACTTTATCTTTATCGGTGAAACCAGCCAGAATTGCTGTTACTTCTGCATCACTGATCTCAGTGCCTGGGCTGACAAGGGTGAGCAGTCTGCCCAGCATCGTCATGGCTTCCATTCGTGTCAGCGTACCCTGAGGCGCATACTTGCCGCCTTCGAATCCGGTGACAATACCCAGCTGTGCAGCAATGGAGACGCTGCGGTTATACCAGCTGCTGCTGCCGACATCACTGAAGCCTGCAGAAGGTGCCTGCTTGTTCATCAGACCTGCGACGCGCAGCAGAATCGTTGGATACTCTGCTCGGGTCACTTTGCCGGTCGGATCAAAGGTATCTGCAGATTTGCCTAATACGAACAGCTTGGCGGAGGCTGCTGCAATACCGTCCTTGCCCCAGCCTGCAGGCATATCTTTGAAGATCTTCTGATTGCGGATGAAGTAGAGGCTGCCTTCTCCGGTCAATTGCACATTCACTGCCGTACCGCTGCTGTCCAGTTTCCATGGCACAGTAGTCCAGTTACCGGCTGCATCCTTCAGCACAATTGCTGTAATTTCGTTTGCTGCAAGCGGCGAAGGAATGGCGATCTTGGCTGCAAGTGCCGGTGTCCAGCTGCCTGCTGGCAGGTTAGCCGTTACCGTAACACCCTGTCCTGCGGCCATAAGCGTGAAGCCCTGCTGATCGGCTATGGTCTTCATGGCCTGCTGATCGGCAGTGCTGTTCTGGCCAATGCCCACCACAAGCTCACCATTTAATGCGGTAAGATTCTCAGGTTCAAGAACCAAACGACCCATCGGCACCTCTATAATCACTTTCTTCTTCGCTGCAACGGCCTGCTTCACAACATTCTGATCTACATGGATACTGAATGCTTTTGCAGCCGGATCTGCGGAACTAACCGTGAGATCGCTGCCCGCTGCGGCTTCTTTATCCGTAATCCGGATTACCGCTGTAAGCCCATTCCATTCTGTGACAACCGGCTGTCCGTTAACAGTTACTTGTGCGGCTGTATCTGGTGCTTGCTCTTCTACTACGCCTGGTGTGGCAGCTCCGCCACCACCACCGCCGCCACCGCCACCGCCTGTTCCAGCACCGCTGCTGGACCATACAGTTGCTGTAACCTGACCCGCTGCCTTAACCAGCTTATCGGTAGATGTCCGCTTAGCGAGCACGATTACATCACCGTATGAAGCGCTGATTATACCGTCCAGCGGAAGGAGCGGCCAAGAGCTGACATTATCATCGAAGGCCGGCTGCACGGCGCCGGAACGATAAACCTTATACGCAATCTGCTGTCCGGTCATATCCCCGGAGGAAGTAATGGTGATCTTGGTACGGCTGCTGTCTGCATAAATATAAGAAGTGCTGGCTTGAATTGCACCAAGCTTCTCTGGTTTCGGTACGGCTACTGTGGCCGCAACCATGCCTTTGAGCGTTACACCCTCGGACACCTTATACTCTGCTTCAATTAAGCTGGAGCCTGTGGCAAGCGCCGTAACACTGCCTTCTGCCGACAAGGACACTGCATCGCCTACGGCGACTGTATAAGTCAATTTCTGCAGATCCTTATCTGCAATTGGCTCATCCTTGAATTTCGGCTTGCCGGTATTCTCGTCCTGTCCATCCGAGACCTTGAGATAAGCCTTAACTTTGCCTGTTTGCCCTGGCTCCAGGTCCTTTTCCATTCCCTTCAAAACCAGTGCTACAGGAACCTTGTAACCAGCGTTCGTGATATCCACAACCGCTGTGTTCAGATTCTTTGCCTCATCGGAGGCAACAATATTAAGTGCCACGGAAGGCTCATCGGATTTGATCTCCACAGTTCCATTAAAGTCCCCCGTCAGCGGGTCCACCTTAAGGGTAGTAGGAATCTCCACTTCCTTGTATTTGCCATCCGGCTGCAATTGGTTCACTGTATATTTCGCTGTCAGCACAGTTCCTGTTGTTGTAGTTCCTGCTACATGAACAGCGCCGTTTGCGGTACGTTCACCCGTTACCGGCTGATCAAGATACAGAACCGGAGCGATCGTATCTACAGTCATATACAGCATCGTGACCGAGATATCCTTGGTCGTCATGTTTCTGGCTCTCAGTTCAAGAGCGAACGGTCCGTCTGTCTGGAACTGGTCGAGATTCAGAACGCCTTGGCTTCCGCCGCCGGCCTTGTTCGTCAAAGCTACCGACCCGATGGACTTCTCAGCATTAAAGACCTCCACCGTCACATTGGACTGGTCTGAAGTGAGCGTCAGCTTCTGCTTCGTTTCACTGGTCAGCAGGTTAATGTAATTTCCGGTATCCTGCACGGTACCAGATCCGCTTGCCACAGTAAGCTTTGGCAGGCTTGGAACCGGCAGCAGCTTCTTGCTGCTGTTCTGGTGCTCAGCATAGTGATAGTTCTGATTCTTGTCCGCATCTTCAGTTGGAACCGTTGCGGCAGTGACACCGACAACATACTCCGTTCCAACTTCCAGACCGGTATACTTCACCTTGGTCACATCCGTAACCGTTCCTTCAAGGCTGGTTGTATTCACTTCATCCGAAGTGGATAGGGCCTTCCAGCCTCCGATCAGAATACCTTCATATTTACCGGTTGCTGCATTCCAGTAAGGCTGAAGTTCTTCTTCGGTGTACAAAATTTCGCCAAATGGAGAATAAGTCTCCAGCTTGCCGTTCACTTGGACCTGAGCATCAATGACGAAGCTATGCTCGTAAGCGTTATGTCCCGCTTTTTTGGCTCCCGGCTTGAAGGAGAGCGAGAACAGTCCGTTACCGGCAGGTACAACCGAGACGTCACTGACAACCTGCGGTGCAAGCGGATCAACGAGCTCGAATCGCTGCGGTGAAGTCTTCGTGCCGAAGGTTGCGCTGGATTTCAGCTCGGCCCGCAGATAATAATTGCCTTGTCTGAGCAGCCCGCGGATATCCTCGGGATTGCCCATCAGCGATACATTCGTTACATCAATTACTGTACTGCCGCTGGTTATGCCACCACTGACAGAACCGCCGGCGCCAACCGGCACATCTTTGGCAATCAGCATCCCCGGATCTCCCGGTGACAGCACCTCTTGCCCTTCCACGATAGTCTTTTCAGTGGTTACCGCATCTTCAGCCAGGTACAGATTCACTGTATCTCCTTCTGCTGCGTTGGCTACTTTCCAGGATGCCGTGAATTTATTGACATTCGAGTTATCCTTCGCGAGATTCACTTCGCTGAGCTGAGGCAGGGTTGGAACATTCATCAGCTTGGTTTCTACAGCCGAGACTGCAGTAAGCGTCCAGGTTCCGCCTTTCTTAGCTTCATTCTCAGGGATAATAATGTAAGCTCTGCGGATATCCACTTCAGCATTAAGCTTGGATGGATCCGGTGATACATCACTTGCAGGAATATATTGTGTAAAAGCATTAGCTTTAGGATTAGGCTTGTCCGGATTAGCAAAGGTTTCGAATACCACCGGATAATCCTTGCCCGCTGCATCCTGCAGCTTAAATTCCGGCATATCCTTACTGCTGTATTCCATTTCGATAATGGCATTACCGGTTGCAGCCCCCATAGGAATCTCATGGATTCTGCCGCCGTTCTTGACCGTAATGCCGCCTACGCCGACATTAACCGATCCGTTCTCAACAATTTTCACACCTTCTGCTACTTCACGGTAGATAATCTCCTGATTCTCTTCCTCAGCAGCAGGGGCGGCCGAAGTGGCAAGAGTCTCTACACCTTCACCAATAACCATCAGGCGCGGTCCATTATCGGGATCATCCACTACGAGATGAATCATACCTTCCGGCAGCTGATCGCTTGATGTACTTAACTCTATGCCTCCGCTCCAGTAGTAGGTAATACCCAGCGAGATGAAGAGAATGCCGATACTGCCCCATACCTTATCATTGTTGACCCCGAGGAACATACTGGACAGCGGCATTCCACCGACAACCGGTACACTATTCGGAATCTGTACTTTGGAGCCGATATAGCCTTCAAAGTCAGTGCGGTTCTTCTCCAGATTCTGTCCGACGAAGATTCCCGCCTTACCGATGATGATATCCCAGCCGCCGATATCCATAGCTGCCTCTACCCGCACGAACCATGGAGTCACCCATTGCGCTTCAAGCAGCGCTTTGGTGAGCATTGGAAGCCGGTCATCCTTCTCAGCTTCTGCGTCTGCGGAGAAGTCAAGCCGTCCTTCCACCTTGAGGCCGGTACGCTTCACCGTCAGGTCAACATCCCCGAAGAAGTACGCCGGGGCAATCCCGAACCGCATGCCTACGCCAGCTTCAATCGTCAGCGGGAACGGGTCCTGCGCCGTACCGCCGGCAATGGTATCCGCCAGCTCGCGCACTGCACCGCGTACAGCGGTCAGATAGGTTGCACCGGTGACAATAATACCCGGAGCCGGCAATTCAGCCCCAAAGGCGATTACATCCGGAAGAATCCGGCCGTCTTTTACCTTTTTGAGCGAGAATTCAATCTCCACACCCAGCATGTTCTTCAGCTGTGCCGCGAACTCCAGGCCATA
The DNA here is from genome assembly GCF_038000235.1 of Paenibacillus sp. FSL R10-2199. Classification (NCBI taxonomy): domain Bacteria; kingdom Bacillati; phylum Bacillota; class Bacilli; order Caryophanales; family Paenibacillaceae; genus Paenibacillus; species Paenibacillus sp. FSL R10-2199. The sequence goes on from NZ_JBBOBO010000002.1 coordinate 84,088, forward strand.
TTCATTACCAACTCCGCCGCCCTGCACGGCATGCTTGATGGTAACCTTACCGCTGGGAGCATCCGGACCTTTCTTCTTATCCGCGTCTTTCTTCTTATCCGGTCCGAACAAGCCCATCTCCTGATTCAGATCGAAGCCGAGTGAGGCATCTACGCCATAGAAGCCTGCGCTGTTGAATATGACATTCTTAATTTCTGAGTTAATGATCTTCAGGGACAATGAGCCGCCGAAGGAAATCCCATTCTCTCTCAGAATGAAATCATTGAAGGAGAAGCCAAAGCCGTCAATCGCGAAGCTTGGAGCCCCAAACAAAGACTGCTTGTTGAAGTACACATCCCCGATCATGACCTGGCGCAGCGGATTCAGTCTGTCGCCCACACCGCCGATAGCCCATTTCAGACTGCCGTTCTGGCTGTCGTCTTCCGGATTACCGTCATTTCCTTTATCTTCCTTACTGCCTTCTTCCTCTTCATCGTCATCCTCTGGCGTCTCCACCTTGGACGGATTGTAGTTCTCATCTCCAAGGGATTTGGAGAAGCCGTTGAAGAAATCAAGCGTCCATTCGCCCTTATGGAAGACGAAGCCGCTGCTCGCTACACTGAGCGTTCCGTCACCCTTGATGAACAAGGTATCCAGGAAGGGAAGATCGCCCGGAAGGCTGTTTCCGAAGATGTCCAGCTTGCCGCGTACAAAAGCCAGATCCTTGCCTGTATAGGCAACAGCATCATTAATAATTGCCGGTTCTGTCTTGGTATCCACGATGACCTGCTCTTCATCACCCGTGCCGACCTGCTTGATCATTCCGCGGACCGTAACCAGAACCTCACGGTCGAATTCCGGGTCCTCGGATTCTGCTTCTTCCTGGAAGGCTTCAAAATCCTCTTCTGTTGCAAACAATTTGTAGGCATACAGCGGAGTCTCTTTGAGCGCTTCATCATCCATGAATTCACTGATATCAAATTCAGGATCAACCGCCTTGCTGGCTGCTCCGAACAAGGCCTTGGTCTTCTTATACTCGGTGACAGCAGAGTACAGGAACGAGCCGTTCTTAAATGGCTCACCCGGGAACAGCGAGTTCAGCTGATCCAGCAAGTCATCCTTTACAGAGGCGCCGTTCGCGAGGCCGCTGATATCCACAGCTTCCCTGTACACAGCCATAACTCCGGCTTCACGGATCCGCGTCTCATCATTATCTGTAACCAGGAAGGATTGAGGGGTAGTAGTAATATCGTAAAGGGCTGCTACTTCCTCGTCGCCTCCCGCATCGCCTTTATAGTCGATCTCCACTGCGTATTCACCCAGCGGCAGCTCGGGTCCCAGTCCGGATTCCAGCACATTGCCGCCTTCATCAACCCGTTCCCCGCCGCGGTAAGTAATCCGCATGGCACCTGAGAAACCATCGTCTGTAGGCTGCATAACCACTGCATCCTGCACATTCACCTTGTACCGGCTTCCGGATACCAGATCCTTGAGGTACAGGTCAAAGTTCGGTGCTGTGGTTGCATTGCCCGTATTATAGGCTTCAATGTTCGACAGATTCACAGTCAGATATTTCACATCTGAGCTATACAGCTCTGCCGGTGACAGAGCGTATGAATACGTAGCCGTTGCTTCGCCTACCGGCGGCAGCAGAATGAAGTTTGTACGGTTCGACTCATATTGGGCTTTGATGCCTTCATCCTCAATGCCCTCAATCTTGCCCTGTGTTTCCGGGCTTCTCGCGGAAATCATGTAATCCCGCGTTACCGGCCAAGGTCTGCCTTTAGCCTGAACACGGAAAGTCGCAGTGATGGCATCACCCGGCTTGTACTTCGGCTCAATTCCCAATGCAGCTTCCTCAGGAGAGGCTGACTTTTTGAATTCCAGCATTTTGCTGCGGTCATTCTCCAGGACTGGCTTGCCATTTGCGTCCAGGACGTCTTTGCCGCTCTCATCCTGCCTGACGAAGCTGAGACCGCTCTCCAGCGTCATCTCCACTTCGATCTTGGAGTGCTCCATATTGTAGGCCTGCAGATTCTCAACCTCGGCTGTGATCGTGAAGACTCCGTTATCCACGTACTTCGACGGAACCGTCTCCCCTTGTTCCAGCGCAGCCGTAGCCAGCTGTTGAACCTGATCTACATAGCGGATCGAGAACACTTTATCCGGAGCAGTTATTTCTCCAAGTCCATAGACAGTTTCGAAGCTCTGGAAGCCTCCGGCTGCCACTTTATCCGGGTTCCAATAGAAGGCAACGGCGGAGTCCGCCGTGCCGTAATCATTGGTGTCTCTGGTGAAGTCCAGGTTGGGATGTACTTCATAATCCCATTTCGTATTCGCCAGGCCGTTCCAGTGACCGACAATCATTTCATCCACAATATTAATGTTCTGTTCGGCAAAGTTATTGAAGCCATAGGCAACGACATTGGTTGCCTGGGGATTAGTCAAATCCAGCTTGTCGCGCATTACCCAGTAAGAAGGAATCTTGAAGTAAGCTCTGTCCTCTTCAGGGATTCCGGCATTATCCTCCGGATTATGCACCAGCTTCCGCTCTACTTGCAGCGGTGACTTGTAAGCTGTTCCAATCTGGAACTGCGGCCCGTCGTTGCCGCCGACCATCGTATCCAGCAGGATCCGGCTTCCGATCTCTACCTGCGCATTGCTCCGGTTATTCACTTCATAGCGGATGTTGACATTTCCGGAATTGACAGCATCCTTGCTGTCGGTGTAGAGCATCAGAATCTGCTTAATCTCTACGCCTTTAATCTTCCAGATCATCTCCAGCTGCTTCGTGCCATTCGAATTCTCTACCACCTTGGGTGTAGTAGTCTCTGAATAATGACTGTTGTCAAACTTGTACTTATTCCCGTAAATATAATCAGTTCCGTCAATCCGGAACGTCGTGAACGACGTTTCCGGATCATCTCCCTGGAACAGCAAGTTTACGTTGTTGTCATTCTTGCGGATGGGCTGGCCATCCACGGTCCGAATCCCGTAGCGTCCGGTTTCATTATCCACAGTAACCTTAATAAAGTTATTCTCTACAACAGTTGTCTTTGTACTGCTGGCCGCCTCCACAAGCGCATGAAAGCTCTCGGAGGTGGACAGAAATACCATGATTATTGTGAGCATGAGCGCGGTAGCGCGTTTGAGCAGCTTCACCATGTATTCCCCCTGTTTATCTTTCATTTATTTCATGTTGCCAATAAAGAAGGTGGCAAACTCGCGGTCCCGCTCCTGTGTTCTCACGACAATCGTGTACCAGCCTGTTTTCGGGAAGGTGACTTTAAATTGACTGCTCACGAGTTCGTCATAAGTCAGCTTCTGCTTCACCAGCTTCAGCTGTCCTTCGCGGTACAAACCAGGGTAATACAGAATATCAAATGTTCCTGCCTGATTGACCTTGTCTACTCCGGCTACCTTCATATTGTTGTAGCCTGATACCTTAAAGGTAAGTGTATTGGTATTGAACAGTGCAGACTCGCCGGAGGATGCCGAGATTAAGGTATCGTTACCGAAGATCAGCAGTCCGCCATCCTTCACGACCACCACATCCTGATAAACAACCGTCTCATTCCCTACCTGGTCAACCGCCGTATAAGCTACACGCTGGCGTCCAAGCTTGCTCAGATCCAGCCCGCTGACCGATACCTTCACACCCGCTGCTTCCGATACATTATCGGAAACTGTGAAGCCGCCGAGATCTGCGCGGAAGTTAAAGTCCTTCTTGTTCTGGACAATACCTGCTGTTTCGTTATTCAGTGTCAGCTCAGGCGGTGTGTTATCAAGACCCGCTATTGTAACCGGAACCTTGTTCACATTGCCCAGAAGATCCGAGATGGCGACTACCGCTGACCCGCTGCTCTCAAAGGCACGTGAGTAGCTGAACGTTCCATCAGCTTTACTGATCTGATTCGAATACGCCGCTCCGCCCTCAATAGGTCTTACTCCGAAGAACATTTTATTAGGTGCTGTGACGCTGCCGCTAATCGTAACCTTCACTTTACCCTTGGCATATTTCTGTCCGCCGATCGTAACAATCTGATCTGCCGGAACCGCTTTGCCATCCGCATCTACAAAGGTGTAGGCAATTTTATCAGCTTCAGGCGGTGCGGAGAGAATATTCGTAACCTTCTCTTTAATGACTGTCGTATTGCCGTACTCATCTACAACTGTGAAGGAGGCTGTTCCATTCTCAGTCAGTGTAATGCTCTTGGCCTGACTGATAATGTTAATAGCTTTAGCCGAGGCATCTGCCTTCTCAACCGTTACTGTAGTGCCGGTGGAGAATAGTACATTGCCGTTATTATCCTTCACGGTATTGAAGGTGCTGCTGCCGTTCAGGCCATATTGGTAGGAACGGACCACTTTCACCTTCGGAGCTTCTTTGTTAATGTTCTTTACCGTGGCTTCGACGGTATTTGTATTCCCGGCCGCGTCCTTAATCTCAAAGACGAAGGTGCCATTTTCCTTGAAGGTGTAGGCATTTTTGCCGCCATTGTTAGTAATCGTTACAGGCTCAGAGGTGCTCTGAAGATAAGCAACCACATTACCGTTCGTACGCTCCATGTTCGAGTATTCAACCGTTCCCTCTGGAGGCGTACCGTCAATATTCTTCACAACCAGATACAGGGTATCTGTCCGGTCCGGATCACCGAGATCGGTCAGATCGAAGCTGTAATAGCCATTCTCATAGATCTTGAATGAGTTTCCGGTCCGCACAGGCACCGAAGGGTTAATCTTCGAAGGCATCACGCGGATACCCGGCGGAAGCGTGAACTCAATATCTGCCCCAACCGTGGCATTTACCGGACTGTTCACGCTGAGCGTTGCAAGCGCATAGACGGGCTGTTCGGTTGTAGAAGCGCCTTCGATATCAAGCTTGGCCGCTTCACTGATCAACCCGCCCGGTGTTCTGTACTTGACCCACACCTGCAGCTGTGTCGGATCACCAGTCGGAACCTTCACGGCTACGAAGTTGGTATAAGGCTTCCAGTTGATCCAGCTTGCACCGTTATCAGGTGATACCGAATATTCATATCCCGTTTTGTCCTCTGTCTCGAGGCTCAGCTTCACAATCGCGTTGTATCCATCCTTTGCATCACCGGACAGATAGATAAGAGAAGACTTCGCATCGGATACAGGTGCCTCCGGTTTGGAAGATGCTGATACCTTGAAGGTTCCTCCGCTTGCCGTCACAGAGCTGTTGCCTGCCCCGTCAACCGCGAGTACATATAACCGGTATTCAGCAATTTGTCCCGCGTCCAGCGATTTGTCGTCTATGGACACCGAACCGCCTGACGGAACGTCCTTCCATTCTGTAGAGGACTCTGTAGGTACTTCTGCACCTGTTTCTTGTTTGACCCATTTATATTTGCTGACAAGTCCTGTTTTGCTATAGAATTCCGACACGCTGATCCGCGTTTTCTGCTGCGGCAACGGGTAAGCAATAGCATCAGGGCTGAAATACACCACTGGTGCTTCATTGTCAAAATAATAAGCTTTCGAATAGTAATACGTTCTGTCGCTGTGCTTCACCATAAGATGAATGTATTGCGTTCCGTTCAGTTCAGATTTAGCCGGAATAACATAGCTATAGGTGGCTTCACTTACAGAAGCATTAAGTCCCATCGCTGACAGCCTGGAATCCGTGTTATCTTCTGTTGCCTCCGCTGCGGCATCTGCTGCCGGTTCAGTAGCGCCTGCTGAAGCAGCAGGTGTAGTTGCCGGCTCGGCACCGCTCTCTGGTGCCGGAGTTTGTTCAGCCGCCAGCGGGGTCAGTTCAGGCTGAACCGGTCCTTCGGACAGGAGCTTAAGGATAGCCACTGGTCCGATGTTTGCCGTAACTTCCGGTTCTGCCGGAGCATTCGGCTCTGCTGGAGCTTCAGGCTGGGGAGTCTCTTCCCCGCTGCCTAAAGAATTGTCCACGGACAGAGGTTGTATCAGCTCCGTACTTGCTTCAAGGCCTGTATATTCATTGTCGGACTCAGGATGAATAGAGCTGCTGCTGATGGCATAGCCCACATAATCCGGGGTCACTCCGCTGATCTGGAACATAACATCATGACTCCGAACGTAGTCAGGATTAGCTTCCGGTGTGAACTGCGTCGGAATCGTAGCCTCTGAACTCACGACAACCGCCTTTTCCTGTGGTGTCTTGACCGTTTCGTTGCCCGCATTATCGAGTGCCTTCAGATAGAGCCAGTAAGCGCCATCCTCATCAATATCCTCATAGGTAGACCGGGTTACGGTATTCCCGGAGTATGATGTATCGGCCCACTTAATGTCCTGTGGTGAATCCCCGTCCTTCACCCATTGATACTGCACGCTCTTGACGCCGCTATGCGGGTCCTTTACAAGTGCTTGCACAGTGGTGCTGTCCTCGGCGGCCATTGTAATGGCAGGTCCCTGATTGTCCAGCTTCAGGATACCTACTTCATGGGTCCAGTTGGAATCATCCTGTTTGAAATCGTCAACCTTCCAGACACTCAGGTCGCCGTATTGTCCAACAGCGGCCAGCGCCTGATTGTCAGCATAGAAGATTTTATCTGCCTTCGAACCCGGTGCTTCTGCAATCCAGGCATCATACTGCGCCTGATGGCTCGCCACATAAGCTTTTTTCTTCTCGTACTGCATCAATTCTCTGGCTGAATCCCAGGTCATATCCGCTGTCCAGGTATGCAGGTACCATTCCCCGCTGTTTCCTTCCTCGAACGCTTCAGGCGGAGGAGAGAGCAGGTTGGTCTTGTTATTCACTACCGACAGCTGTACATTCTGGAATTCTCCGGGATACAGCTCTTCCGACGGTTGTTTGGCAGAGAGCGCGTAACGCTTGAGTGCCGCGTTATTGTCTCCGGATACAGAAGCAAACGGATCCGCTTTATCCTGACTCCACCAGTAGTAGACAAGTCCAACGGAAGGTGATGCTTCCGCACTCATATTCGAAGGCCGGTAGATTCCGCGGCTCGGCCGTTCTGCACCACGGTCTGCTTCAGTCGGATCAAGGTGGGGTACTTTAATCGAAGGATCATTGGCATCGATCGTTACCTTACCTTTTTTCGAATAGGCTACATCACTCGCGCCCTGTGCCTCGAATCGGTATCCGATAATCGGTTTTGTATTGTCGATGAACAGGTTCGCCCAGTCTATCTTAGAGTTGGCGAGCGAGAAGTCACTGCCGTAAGGATCAATTTTCTCTTCATGTGTTCCATCGAAGTTAGCGGGCTGAATCATCAGGTTGCCTGCGTAATCCTGGATTACATCCGTATCCATATTGATAGGCAAGCTGCCGCCCTTGGCATCATTAGATACGGCAACGGCCTTGAGCAACGGTGTTTCCACAGTTAGTCCGCCAGGTACTGTCATGCGGAAGGTCCAATTTCTTGTATTCTTGCCTGCAACATAATAGGCTTTCATTCCGTTATTGAAAAGAATAAAGGTTTTCTTCTCATCCCAGCCGGTTTTGGCAATTGCCTCTTCCGTCATCTGCAGGGTGAAATCAATAACATCTCCCTTATTCAGCGTAACACCGGTCAGAATCTCCGGTTGAATGCCGTTAGCAGTCTTGGAATACTTCGGACGCACCGCATCCACGATAACGCGGAAGCCGCCCCGATCGAAATCAAACGGGTTCCCGCTTTTATTGTTCAGCCAGGCATTGCTGCTCTTGCTCGGCACAGTGTTGAGATTTATAGTAGCTTTATTCCCTGCCGCATCCCTGAGCACGGCTTCTTTCAATTTATTCTCCAGTGACAGATCCATTGGTGCTCCGCCGGTAGTCCCCCCGGTAATTAGCGGTTTCAGGGGTAGATTGCCGCTGTTATGAAAAGGAACTCCGGTATATCTATAGGAAAGTGTTTTCTGATACGTAGTTAGATTGTCCTCATTAAAGGTAATATTCTGCAGATACTGCTGCTGTCCGGCAGCCGGAAGTCCGGTGTCCGGATCATTAATGAACAGCTTTTGCCGCAGGAAATAATCGGAGTTTGCTTTCACTACCGTAGCCGGTCTGACGGGCTCGTTGAAATTGTAGCTGAGTGTGATGTTCTCATCTCTTTTGACATAAAGCTCTTGCTGATTAATATTCTCGTTCAGCCGTTCTGCTCCGTTGCCGGTGAAGGTATAGCTGTCAATGACGGGACGCTTGAGATCCTGGAACTTGAGATAGAAGCCCCGTACCCCTGCTGCTTCACCGTCGTCATCGCCTTCACCATATACCCATACTTTAATTTTGGAGGTAGGTGTAATACGGGCTGTAGCCGTTTTGTTATATTTCTGGCTACTGCCGGTTCTTTCTTTGATAATATCCCTTCCGTCGATGGTCACCGTAATTGCCGAATGACGTGTCCACAGGAACCCGGAGTGACGCCGCAGAACCGCAAAACCTGTAATCATCTCTGCTTGTCCGCTCTCCGCCATGGCCTTCAATAACGGATTTTTGGCTACGTCAACCTCGAACGTGACCGTTGCTTCATTATCATCGAGACCGGCATAGATATCACCGGTTGTCCAATCCATTCTGGCATCTTTGTCCGTCTCAGTCTGGGCGAAGCCTTCTTCCATATTGTTGTAAAAGTTACCGAAGGCGTTCTCTGCAGGGTAGCTCAGATTCCCCACATGCGCTCCGTTCTTAAACGTTACTTCAAAATCATCACCCGCAGCTTCTGCCAGGCCACTAAAGGAGCCGGGTATTAACGACAACAACATGCTGAGAATCAAACTTAGCGAGGTATATTTCTTCAATCTCCTGCTTATTAACAATGTGATGCTCCCCCTTATTCGTTCATCATTTCCTGTCCGGCGTGTAGCAAGATTCGCTGCAGTTTCTATTAGCTCCCTTAGCTCCCGCATTCTCCTTTCGCTTGCCTTCCCGCGGACCAAAAACAATTAAATTCTAATTACTGCAATTATCATATCTGCGATCCATTCTATCAGGCCGCTCTAAACAATCTCTTAACAATTCTCGACAAAAGTCGTTTCAAATGGTCCTGAATAGGGTAAATGTCCCGAAAATATGAAAAAAGTCGCGTTTTCTTTAAAAAAAATGTCTAAAAACACAAAAAAAGCAGCCCCAGATGAACTGGTGCCGCTTCCTAACATCCCTATATCTTATCGATCCCACAAACCATCCGCTAAAATAAAACCTTTACTTCCCTACCGGAGCCCGGCCAATTGCCGCGCCTACCTTATGCAGGATATCCGCCATGGAGGCAGCATCCTTCACATCATATTCGTCAATGTTCAGCCGCAGCACCGGGCAGGCACTGAACTCGTTAATCCACTGGGAATACCGGCCATGCATATGCTCCCAGTAGGAGACATCGGTCTGAATCTCCATCTCGCGCCCGCGTTCATTGATCCGGGTCAGAATTGAAGGCAGACTGCCTTCAATGTAGATCAGCACGTCAGGATGCGGGAAATACGGAGTCATCACCATAGCCTCGTACAGGCTGGTGTAAGTTTCATAGTCGGTTTTTGACATCGTGCCCTGATCGGCATGCATTTTGGCAAAAATCCCTGTGTCCTCGTAAATCGAACGGTCCTGCACGAACCCTCCGCCCAGCTCGAACATTTTCTTCTGCTCCTTGAAGCGTTCCGCGAGGAAATAGATCTGCAGGTGGAAGCTCCACCGCTCAAAGTCATGGTAGAACTTCTCCAGATACGGATTATGATCTACCTGCTCAAGTGACGTCTGAAACTGCAGGCGTTCCGCCAGAGCTGCGGTCAGGGTCGATTTGCCGACGCCCACCGTGCCGGCTACCGTGATAATTGCATTGTCCGGGATGTTGTATGAGTTCATTTCATAAGCTCCTTTAATTGTTCCGCGATTGCGGCGAAGTCTTCCGGGTTCTCTACAAAGTCCACCTTGTTGCCATCGATGGTAATAATGACCGTAGAGGGTTCGCGGCGGGCCAGTGAAGCCATCGCATCGTCATAATCCTCGATCAGCTGCTGCAGATAAGCAGGCGCAATGATCTCTTCGAACGTACGGGCGCGTTTGGCAATTCTGGCCAGCAGCGTATCCAGATCGGCACGAATGTAGAAGATGATATCCGGCTTCGGAAAATCATCAGTCAGGATATGATAGATCTCCCGGTATTTGTCCCGTTTCGATCCCTTCAATGTCCGTTCCCCGAAGATCAGATTCTTATAAATATGATAATCCGAAATGACCGGCTTACCTTTATCTATGTACTGGGTCGTAGTGTCTTCAAGCTGCTTAAACCGGTTGCAGAGAAAAAACATCTCCAGCTGGAAGCTCCAGTCGTCCATATTCTGATAGAACTTGTCCAGAAACGGATTTTCATCCACGATTTCTTTAATGACCGGAAGCTGCATTTCGCTGGCGAGCATCGTGGCGAGGGTTGTTTTACCGGCTCCAATTGGGCCCTCCACGGCTATAAAAGGTGCATGTTTCATTAACGCTGATTTCCTCCTCAAATACGGACAATGCCGGGTACAGCTTATTAAATTTCGGTGCACAAATCAAATTCCACAAAAAACAGACTAAATCATTGTAACACAGGAGGGCCGGCTATGAACGGTTAATTTTCAAAGAAACTTTCCGCCCTCATACAGCGTCTATATGGAAGGAAATATATTCTTTTATTTACCTATATCAGTAAAAATAACATTGAAGGTAGAGGGTGCTTTTATGAAAAAAAGAAATCTGCTTGTGAGCTTGATCATGGGTCTGACCGCGGTTCTGAGCATTGGTAATCCTGAGACGGGCTCAGCTGCAAGTGCTTCCGGGGTCGCCTCTTATGGAGCCAATTATCTGATTAAGGATGATGGTTCCCTCTGGGTCTGGGGCGACACCAAATCTGTCCCTACACAGGTTCAGGGGTTAAGTGATGTACAAGCTTCTTTTCCCCTGTGGAACAGCGCGCTGGTTACGGCCAGGGACGGCTCTGTCTGGAATTGGGAGACCAACGCCCGGACGTTGGAAATAGAAGTGACTCCGATCGCTGAATTAACGAATATGACGGACTTCTTAAGCCTGGATAGCCGCCGTGTAGCAATCACCGGAGAAGGCAAGGTGTTTATTGCTGTGACGACACCTGACGGTGCGGAGACGACTTCTTTTTCACCAGTCCCCGGTATAGATCAAGTTGCTGCTGTCTCCGGATACAGCGAGAGTAACGGGCAAAGCTATTGGCGGCGTTTCCTGTTCTTGAAGACGGACGGTACAGTATGGACCACCTTTGACGAATTTGCCACCCTCACGCCTGTAGCTAGTCTGACGGACATCACCCAGCTTGAACAGAATTACGCTCTCCGCAAAGACGGCAGCGTCTGGACGTGGCCTATCCAGAATCCCTATGAACCTGAGACTCTTGGCGATGCTTCTAAGCTTAACGCTACCCGCATGCCAGCCTTATCCAGCGTAAGTATTCTGCGCAACAACGGACGTACCCGGCTCGCCATTGACGGGCAATCCCGTTTATGGTTCTGGGGCTCAACGGTCACAGGATACTCCGATGGAACTACTTATGCGGATCAACCCGTTCCCGTCCTTTTCTCAGGAATCAGCAAGGTGACCGATGCTTACATCGTCGAACACTCTATTGTTGCGCTGACCTCAGACGGTAAGGTATACGCGGCTTCTACTGAGACGACCCGGATGTCCCCGGACGCTCCGTTCACTCAGCTCACTTCCGATGTTCAGTCCATGAAGGGCGGCGGAAGACATATTATTATGCAAAAGAAAGACGGAACGCTCTGGGGCTGGGGTGTGAACAAGAATGCTCAGCTCGGATATGGTACCTATGAATTTAATTACCCTGCTCCCGTCCCGATGCAAAAACCGATTTCTGTCACCCTGAATGGTGAATCCGTCGCCTTCACGAACGGGGTAATTACCCGGAACGGGCAGAATTTCATTCCGCTGCGCTCGTTGTTCAGCAAGATGGGGGCCACCGTCGGCTATTCTATGGATAAAGTAGCAACCATCACCGGCACTGCGGAGGGCAAATCGCCGCTATCCATTGTGATTAATACTAAGAGCGGAGCCACGACAGTAAACGGTAAAAGCGTTACGCTGCTTACCCCGCCTTTTGTAGTCAATGGTACAGTCTATCTGCCGCTGCGCTTCATCAGCGAACAGCTCGGGGCCACGGTTGAATGGCTGCCGCAGGAGAGCAGAATTACAATAAGTATGAAATAGGGGGAGCAGCAGTCTATGCAAGTTAACGAATGGTATGTTTATCACATTGTAACCCGGAACAAAATGGACCTTGGGCAGATCATCAGCTTTGACCAAAACCAAAAAAACACCTTATATCACTTCTTTTTTGAGAAGGAACAGATGAACTCCAAGGGTGAAGACTTTATGCAAATTTTGCACGGTCACTATACAAATGACGGATTAAGCATGGATAAAGAGAATGCAGATGTCGTTATTAGATATGCGGACCAGACCATCCGGGCGATAAGAGAAGCACTCGTTGAAATGGTTAGATTGCAGGAATATCCTGAATATCCTTCCCGGTTGTCGTGCTTATATGCTGCGAAGAGCTATGAAGACGCTCTGAAATGGAAAGAAATCTTCGTATCTCATCATCGAAAAGTATTGCAGATCGTTAAACTTCGCGTGAACGGGAGGATCTTTGAAGGTGACGGTACTCTTTTGCCAAAGGAGGATGGCCTCCCTTTCTCCCGCAAAATCGAACAAGCCCGGGAATATTGGAAAGGCAATAACCATAACCAGCTTCCTGAGCTGCTGATTAACGGTATAATCGAAGTCGTCGAAATCATTGATGAATTCTAACGTAGTATAATGGTAGTTAAATAAAACAGCGACAGCCAGGACTTTAATTCCCCGTCCTTTGCTGTCGCTGTTTCAGTTTCCAGGTAAGCCTATTACTGATTTATCTGCTGACACCACTCAGCCGGGCCGGCCCGTTGTACAGGTCAGCTTAATTTCAGATTGTGCTTACCCGACAGGCCCGCCAAACCGCGAAGCCCTAGCCGCACATGCATTTGCCAGCCGGCTCCGCAGCGAAGTCAGCCAATCCGGCTCATTCTCTCCCAGCTCCGCTGCGGATCTCAAGATCCGTGCGTAGCCGTACAAATCGGCGAACCGTCTGCACGCTGCCATGGTGGGTCCGTCCTGCGGCAGCGGGCGGCGGCTGATATAGCCGTTCATGAATATTTGCTTCTTGCGCTCATATTCCTCCGGCGCTGCCTCTCCCTCCAGGCTATCCAGTGCCTGTTCAATATCCATAGCGTACCAGTGGTACATCGCATCATCGAAATCAATGGCGTTGATGTTATCCGAGGCCTCGTCATAGAACACATTGTCGGGCTCAAAGTCATAATGGATCAGCCCGTAATTCTCAGGCGTGACAGGTTGTCCGTCAAAATATTCTTCCAGCAACCTTGCCTCGGCCACAGCCGCTTCTTCCCCGGGAAAATCAGCCAGTACGGACAGAATCCATTCCAGCACAGCTTTGTGCGTCCATCTGCCAGGCTGTACAGGCGTATATTCATTGGACAATTGATGAAGCCGGCCCAGCGCTTCACCATATTTATATACGATGTGATCACTAAGCTCTGTGCTGCCCAGTTGTACCCCAGCTACCCGCTTAAACACGGAAGCGTAGTATGGCCCCCACGGGGTCTGTGCTTCAATAAGCTCCGATCCTGTACGCGAGGATACTGCTTCAAGCGCACCATACCCGTGCTCACGCAGGTAAGCGATGAACTCAAGCTCTGCCAGTATATTCTCCTTCTGCTTCTCAGTTACTGGCGCGAACCGCAGCAATTGGCTATGCCCTGCATTCTCAAACGGATACACCGCATTAGAAGATATCCGGTAATACTGGAACAGATGCAGCGACTCCGGATCATGTTCCCAATTCCCCAGCAGCATCGCCGCCAGTTCCTCATTCTTGTGTAGATATTGTAATTTCAGCATGCATAGCAGCTCCCTATAGGTTAGTCAACAGAGGAAGACGCAGCATTAACTTGAATCACCATTCTTGGGCTCGCAGTCTTCAGCTTTCTGTCTCTATCCTCTGTCCTTTATCTTTACTCATTGTTCTTCGCTGTTCCTTCTTCTGTCTTGCGCTTCTCTCACCGCATCTGCAGCAGCTGCCCGTTCGTATAACCCGGCTGATCTTAATCATGCCGCTCACTCCCTTCACGTTCAAATCATTCTCTGTTCAATGCTACGCCAGATGCAGATTAAGGGCAATGTAACAAACTTTTTTAAGTATGTTTTACAAGTAAATCTCGCCGAAAAGAAGCCAGAACACTTCACATCAGCAGTGTCCCTTCTCCCGCAGCAAAAACTCACTTTAGGGAGTTTTTAGGTTTTTTGTTTCCTTTGACTGTTTTGATTCTTTTGATTCTTTCACTTTCTTCGCTTCCTTCGCTTCCTTCGCTTCCTTTTGGAGCTCAACGGAGCTAAATTGTTGTACTTTTCGCAAGATTTTCGCCCATTTGGCGGCTGCATACAGAAATTGTTGTACTTTTTACAAGATTTGCGTCCATTTGGCTGTCGCATTCACGAATTGTTGTACTTTTTACAAGATTTTAAGCTGATCAGCCGATCTGAGCTTCAAAATGTTGTATTTTGTGCAAGATTCCCCTTATTTAGCCGATTCGCGCCGCGAATTGTTGTATTTTATGCAACATTTCCGGTAGGTCGGCGGATTAGGGGGCAGCAGGTAGTGGTGGGCTGTAAGTAGCGGATAGTACGCTGGGTTGTATTGATGTATTGTACGGTGAACAATATGGCGTGTTGACGCTGAGGTTTAACGTAGGTTGTATGTTGAGTAGTATAGTGTGTTGTATGGTGAGCAGTATCGCGTGTTGTACGCTGAGCTTTATCGTGGGTCGTATGGTGTGTTGTATGGTGGGCTGTATGCTGACCTTTATGTGGGTTGTATGGTGGTTGTATGGTGGTTGTATGGTGGTTGTATGGTGGTTCTATGTTGAGTAGTATCGTGGGTTGTATGGTGAACAGTATGGCGTGTTGTACGTTGAGCTTTATCGTGGGTCGTATGGTGGTTGTATGTTGAGTAATATGATGTGTTGTATGGTAAGCAGTATGGCGTGTTGTACGCTGACCTTTATCATAGGTTGTATCGTGGGCTGTATGTTGGCTGTAAGTAGTATAGTGAGCATTTGATGGGCAATACGCAGTGTGCAAACAGTAAACAGCAACCAGCAGATAGCAGGCTACCACAGCTGGCACCTGAGCCTCTCCCCCCTCAAACCGCAAAAAAGCGCCCCATCAGCCGCAGCTGATGGAACGCTTCTATACTAACTTAAGACAATCGTCCGCTGAAATCGCTATACTCGAACTCGCGGATGACCTTGATGCCTTCTTCCTCATTGTAGGAAGCAATGGCCGGCAGGTTCACGCCGTTGAACATATGGTTCTTCACCATGGAATAATGCGCCATGTCAAGGAAGATAAGCTTGTCACCGTATTTCAGCGGCTCCGGGAAGGAATAATCCCCGATTACATCCCCTGCCAGGCAGGTCATGCCACCGAGTCTGTAGGTGTGGGCGAATTCGCCCGGCATTCCGGCACCGATGATGCCTGGACGGTAAGGCATCGCCAGCACATCCGGCATATGGCATTCGGCCGAGGTATCGAGAATCGCGATATCCATACCGTTATGCATCGTGTCGAGTACTGTCGCCACCAGGTAACCGGTGTTAAGGGCAATTGCTTCGCCCGGCTCCAGGTAAATCTCCACGCCATAAGTTTCCTTCATATGCCGAATGCACTTGATCAGCGTCTCCAGGTCATAGTCGGGACGGGTAATATGATGCCCGCCGCCGAAGTTCAGCCATTTCATGCCGTGCAGATACTGGCCGAACTTCTCTTCCACAACCTTAAGCGTACGCTCCAGCGTGTCTGAATTCTGTTCGCACATCGTATGGAAATGCAGCCCGTCGATGCCGTCCAGCTCCTCCGGCCGGAAGTTCGGCAGGGTTACGCCCATACGGGAGTAATTGTAGCAAGGATCATACAGCGGAACTTCAATCTCGGAGTACTCCGGATTGACGCGGATGCCGCAGCTGATCTTCTTCGGTGCGTTCTGCACCCGTTCCTTGAACCGGCTCCATTGGTCAAACGAGTTGAACACAATGTGGTCGGTGTAACCGAGCAGCTCATCGAACTCGCGGTCTACATAAGCCGGCGCATACACATGGACCTCTTTGCCCATCTCCTCGAAGCCCAGGCGGGCTTCGAACAGGGAGCTGGAGGTTACGCCATGCAGGTATTTACCCACCAGCGGGTACATGGAATGCATGGAGAAGCCTTTTTGCGCGAGAAGAATCTTCGCTCCGCTCTGCTCCTGCACATAGTTCAGAGTTTCCAGGTTCTTCGTCAGCAGACGCTCGTCCACGAGATAGGCAGGGGACGGCAGCGCGCTGATATCAATATCTATATCTTTATCCTTCATGACTTAAGCCCTAATCCAGCAGCGTCGGCGAGAAATCTTCTTGCCAAGGCAGCCCGTGTTTGTTGAGTGCATCCATGAACGGATCCGGATCGAATTCTTCGATGTTGTGTACGCCCGGTTTGTTCCAGATGCCTTTGATAATCATCATAGCCCCGATCATTGCAGGAACGCCGGTAGTGTAGGAAATGGCCTGGGAGCCAACCTCTCTGTAGCACTCTTCGTGATCGCAGACATTGTAGACATAATAAGTTTTTGGCTGGCCGTCTTTGGTACCTTGAATGATACAGCCGATGTTCGTTTTACCTTTGGTTCTTGGTCCCAGGGAAGCCGGGTCAGGCAGAATGGCCTTCAGGAACTGCAAAGGAATGATCTCTTTACCTTCATAATTAATCGGCTCGATCGAGGTCATGCCAACATTCTCAAGCACCTTCAGGTGAGTCAGGTAGTTCTGCGAGAAGGTCATCCAGAAGCGGATTTTTTTCACGCCAGGGATATTAACAGCCAGGGATTCCAGCTCTTCATGGTACAAAAGATAGATATCCTTCGGACCAATCTCCGGGAGATCGTAGACTTTTTTCTCGGACAGCGGTGCAGTTTCAATCCACTCGCCATTCTCGAAGTAGCGTCCGTTCGCTGTAATTTCGCGGATATTGATTTCAGGATTGAAGTTGGTCGCAAACGGATAACCATGGTCACCGGCATTTGCATCCACAATATCAATCGTATGAATTTCGTCAAAATAATGCTTCTGCGCATACGCCGTAAATACACCGGTTACGCCTGGGTCAAAACCGCTGCCGAGCAGCGCCGTAATTCCGGCCTTCTCGAATCTTTCCTTGTACGCCCACTGCCAGGAATATTCGAATTTCGCGGTATCCTGCGGTTCATAGTTAGCTGTATCTACATAATGCACTCCGGTAGCCAGGCAGGCATCCATGATCGTCAGATCCTGGTATGGGAGAGCGACATTAATCACGACATCCGGCTGGAAGCTCTTGATCAGTTCAATGACTTCTTCCGTGTTGTCAGCATCAAGCTTGGCCGTAGAAATCTTCGTCAGGCCCCCGTCCAGTTTCTCCTTCAGAGCATCGCATTTTGACACCGTACGGCTGGCAATGCAGATCTCTTCGAATACATCCGGGTTCTGGCAGCATTTATGAACAACAACGCTCGCTACACCGCCAGCGCCAATAATTAACGCTTTTCCCAAATTAATAACCCCCTAATTTTGCTTAAGTTATTAGTTATTAGCCTTGCTGCTCTGGATCCGTTTCGTTGTCAGTCGTTTCGTTTCATCAAGCTGAACAGGCTACATCCTATGAAAAATCAACAAGGCTGATTATACAGAAACCTTTTCAATAAATCAATAAAAAACGACAAAAATTGATATGTTCCGTGTAAAATCTGTTGGTTTCTCCATTAATACTCTGTAATTCACAGCAATACACTGGAATGCTTCGTTTTCCTGCGCTTATTAGCTTCATTCAATCACGGGCTCATCAGGAGCACCGGACGATTAACCATGTACAAGGCCAACCGGATAATTGTATCACAGCAGAAGAAATCTTCATACGATTTATTTTAAAATTAAGTGGAAACGGTTGGTCTGCCCTCTCTATTCCGATGAAATCCGCTCACCTCCAAGTGGTTGTGTAAAACTGCAAATACCGCACATTATAGTAACTTACCCCTTTTTCGCGCCGCACTAACTGCTTGACCGGCACAGCTGCGTCAGGAAGTGCCGGCAGCAGCTCCATGAGGTTATTATGTGTAACGCAGGTAATCCAATACTCTGAACGCAGAAATAGACCCCGCAGACCAGGAGTCCGAGGGGCATTATGCTTTTATATAAATTTGCCGTGCATGCGTAATTTCGCCCAACACATTTGTCGCCATAAGAAAAAGTACAACTGCAAAAGCCAGAGCACCGCAAGGCTGATGCCAATAGCAGATAAGAGAGTGCAGGACTGGAGCTTGGTGATCATTTGGAGCTAACGCGCCAGACTATAACTGCATTTACTGCAACTAAATTCACCATCCGCTGTAAGATATCAAGTTTAATTGCACTCTATACAGTTATATTAGCTGACCTGTCTCAAAAAATCATCTTTCGCTGTTTTTAGTTGTACAGAATACAGTTAACCGCCCAAATCCGGTTTTTATCCGTCTTTTAAGTGTACGAAATACAATTATCCGCTCCAAGCAAATAAGTACAGGAATAAAAAAAAATAAGGAACGGCATCTCTGCCGTCCCATTCATCACAGTTATTATAAACAAGCAGGTCCGTCTGCCGCTTCACCCAGCGTTCCCCCGAACCGGACCGGCTTCCCCTCCGCCAAACAGCCACTTCAGCGCCGGCGGGAACTGCCGGCTGAAGAACATCAGGTCATGGGTTCCCTGCGGATCACACTCCAGCAGTAAATCACCGCCGCCGAAGCCTTGTTCCAGCAGCAGCTGATGCGCCGCCCTGGAGCGTCCGGCCATTTCCTTCTGCGCGTTGGTCTTATAGCAGCCTTCCAGCTCTCCGTAGTACATATATATCCGCTGCCCTGCTCTGTCTACGGGATGATCGCGCATGTAGTCCAGGATACCTTCATACCAGAAGGATGCCGATAACAGGCCTATCCGCCCGAACACTTCAGGATAGCGGTAAGAGGCATACAGCGAGATCAGTCCGCCGAGAGAGTATCCGATAATCCCCGTATGCCTGGCTTCTTGCAACGTTAGATAATGGCTGTCGATATAAGGTTTGATCTCCTCGGCCAGTGCCCGCAGATAATCGTCTCCACCGCCGCCGAACGAAGGTGCTCCAGGAGTCACTTCCGGCAGCGGCCACGGGGTATAATCATGATTCCGGTCCTTGGATGCAACGCCGACAAGGATCAGCTCATTCAGCTGCTGCGATCTGAACAAATGGTCCAGGTAATTCGCCGTATGCTTCATTACACTGCATTCGTCCTGCAGGTACGCTACCGGAAACCGCCTGTGCTCTGTACCGTAGCTGAATGGCAAACGTATAGTCAATTTCCAGCCGTGAACCTCTATGTGAATATACTTTATTCCCATCCTGTGACTTCCCCTTTAGGCCTCCGTCAGCAAGCGGTGCGTTTATCTGGCACGGTTTCTGAACAGCAGGAATATGAAATATGGCACACCGATGATGGAGATTACAATGCCTACCGGCAGCTGAAAGGGAGCGAATACGGTTTTGCCGATAAAATCACCAATAATCACCATCAGCATTCCGATCAGGCCGCACAACGGCACGATGTACCTGTAGGTATTACCGATCAGCCGCCGTGCAATATGCGGAGCAATCAGTCCGACGAAGCCGATGCTGCCCGACACGGACACACAGGCGCTGACCAGTCCGACACAGCACAGCAGCAGAATCTGCCGTTCCCTGCCCACCGCCACGCCCACGCCTTTGACACTGACCTCATGCAGCTGCAGCAGATCGAGCACCGCCGCGCGGCGCCAGATTACCGGAGTCAGAATGAGCAGCCATGGAAGTGTGGAGAGCACCTGTCTCCAGTTCGCATTATACACGCTCCCGGCCAGCCAGACGGTAGCCATCTCGAAATTCTCCGGGTCCATTCGCAGGGAAACATATAGCGTTACCGCACCGAAACCGGAGGCCAAAGCGATCCCGACAAGAATTAATTGCTGCGGGTGGAACTCCCCCTGATTTCTTGCGAACAGGTAGAGAAGAACGATGGAGCACAGGCCCCCTATGAATCCGAACATCGGCATACTCATGACCGAAATCCAGCCGGGCGCTTT
Organism: Paenibacillus sp. FSL R10-2199; assembly: GCF_038000235.1. NCBI lineage: Bacteria > Bacillati > Bacillota > Bacilli > Caryophanales > Paenibacillaceae > Paenibacillus > Paenibacillus sp. FSL R10-2199. The sequence goes on from NZ_JBBOBO010000002.1 coordinate 104,278, forward strand.
CATGGTGCCGCCAACAAAGAACATGAACATGACGACAAAAGCCCCGGCAGCGGCATGAATGCCCAGAATTCCCGGGTCTGCCAGGGAGTTGCGGGTAATGCCCTGCAGTACAGCCCCGGCGATTCCCAACCCGAAGCCGACCAGTGCCCCGAGCAGAATGCGCGGAAGCCGGAATTCGAAGATGACGAGATCATGATCCGCCACAGGATGAATCCGCAGCAGGGTGCGCACGACATCCTTCGCCGATATATCAAAGGTGCCATTGGTCAGACTGACATACATCCCGCAGACAATCAGAACAGAGAGCAGCAGGAACAGCCCCCAGAAGGCCAGTGCCTTCGATTTGGGCTTCATTAACAGCGAGTTCTTCGCGTCCTTAGAATTGTTCGAATCCTTGGAATGTTTACGAATGATGGCCTCCCCCTCTCGTTTTGATCAGATAGAGGAAGAAGGGGACGCCGAACAATGCGGTAACTACACCGACCGGTGTCTCAAACGGAAAGTTAATATACCTGCTGATCAGATCGCACAAGGCCAGGAAGAGGGCTCCGGCAAACGCAGTGAACGGAATGATCTTGCGGTAATCCTGCCCGACCAGAAAGCGTACAATATGCGGAATAATGAGGCCGATAAAAGCGATTTTGCCGGCTATCGCTACGGAAATCCCGGTCAGCAGCACCACACTCAGCATCGTCAGCATCTTGATGGTTCCCACCCGAAGTCCAAGGCCTGCGGCCGTTTCGTCTCCGAGCGAGAGCATCGTCACCGGTTTTGCCATCAGCAGTGCAAGCACCAGACCGGCGGCGGCAAACGGGAGCGCCAGTCTGATCACAGCCGGGTCCATCATATGCAGCCGGGCATTGTACCAGAAGCTGATATTCTGCGACACCTGAAAATAAACAGCCAGCGCCTGCGAGACTCCGCCGAGGAAGGTGCCGATGATCGTGCCGAGCACTGCCAGTGTCAGCGGCGATACGCCGCCGGGCAGCAGCTTGGCCGTACCAAAGACGAGCAATGCCCCCAGCGCAGAGCCGGCCAGCGAATACACAATCATGGTCATGGAGGAAGCGCCCGGCAGGAATACCATGCACAGCGTAACGGCAAACACTGAGCCGTCGCTGATCCCCATAATGGACGGAGAAGCGAGATAATTCCGCGTCATCCCCTGCATCAGGGCTCCCGACACCGCCAGGAATGCCCCGATCAGCAGCGCTCCTGCTGTGCGCGGGATACGCGATGTCCGCACAATCACATGGTCAATATTCTCAGGATCGGCGTGGAAAATGGCATTCAGCACCGTACCGAAGCTCATTGGCTTCGTTCCGTAAGCTACAGATAACACGCTAATAATAATGATAAGGACAACCCCCAGCACCAGCAGGGAGGCCGTCTTAATTCCGCCTGTCCATTTCATGTCATCCCACTCTTTATGTACATTTGTATTGATAATGATTATCAATTACGAGTATAACGAAGCGGGGTCCCCTGCACCATGGACAAAATGCGGAACAACTATGGACGATTGGCCGGAAGCAGCTGAAGGATCTGCCGCAGCATCCGCAGCTGCGCATATGCGGAATCCTCACGCCAGGGATCAGAGCTCAGGACATGTACGTGATGCCGCTGAACTGCAGGAATCTTCATCCACTGGGGGTCGTTCTGCAGCTTCCTCCACTCCCCAAGCGTGTCATATTCCTGACGGATCAGCATCAGTAAATGGTCCGCTGGCAGCTCCGCGAGCATCGCCGGAGTGACCGGAACATTATATACCTCTGCCTCACACTCATAAGCCGGGTGCAGTTCCAGCTCACGGTACAATATGCTCGCCATTCCCTCGTTGCAGTGCAGGAACAGCTGGCTGCCCAGCATACGGATAACTGTAACCGTCTGCTGGCCCAGCCCTTCGTGCAAGCGGTCTTTAGCGGCGTTCACCTCCCAGTCGAAGGCAGCAAGCCATTGCTCGCGCTGCCACTCTTCACCCAGCAGCCGTGATAATTCGTGAAATTGCCCGCGCCAATCTGCGCTGTCGCTGGTCAGATAATTCACAGGAGCAACCTGCTCCAGCGCTGTCCGTTCATCATCTGCCAGACCTGCCGGGGCCAGGATAAGTTCTGCGTTAGACTGCTTAAGCACTTCAATATTGGCCTGCCAATCCTGATTGTTGCGGTAGGCGCTGATATGGACAGGAATATCGGCGCGGTAGTTCCGGTAGTAATATTCGGTCCATTTCGGATGCAGTGCCGCCGCATATGGAGTGATATTCAGCGGCAGCAGCTGTCCAAGCAGTCCGGGCGTGTAGGCGGCCAGCTTGCGCCGCCGGCTTTTCATATAGACTGCGGGCGGCATGCCGATCATCTTCTTGAATTTGCGGCTGAAATAGAATTCATCGGCATAACCGACCCTGTGGGCGATGTCCCGCAGCTTAACGCCGCTCTCTGCCATCAGGCGCTTGGCCTGCCCGATGCGCAGCTCGGCTGCGTATTCCAGCGCGCTTTTGCCATATTTCTTCTTATACAGGTCAACGAAATATTTGGCGCTGAAATCGGCGGACTGAGCCACCTGCTCTACGGTTAACGCCTCTGTATAATGGGCCTCTATGTACTGCTTCGCCTGCTCCAGCGCCGAATTCGTATCTCTGGGCCGGTGCAGGCTGCGCGCGCGGAGATCATACAGCAGCTCCTGAAAATCAAGCTGTGCCCGGAAGCCGATGCTCTGTTCACCCTGTTCGGAGAGCAGAAACAGCCTGCTGCATTTGGCCGACATCTCTTTCGACGGATGAAACGGCAGCCTGCCGTCCCCCTGGAATAACCGGGTATCCTTAACCGGCAGACAACTTCCGCTATCGCCTGATTTGCCATAACAGTACACATCGAAATAGAAAATATACATCTCCAGCCCCCCGGCCGGCTGCACCGTTCCGCAGGTCTGATCCGGCAGGCAGAGCACCGCTGAACCTGCCGCCAGCTCATACTGGTTGTGATCACTAATGAACTGGACGGAACCTCTGGTCACGACTGCAAGGGCATAAGAGAAAAGCAGCTGCTGTGCGAGATGGACCTCCCCCGTTCCCTTCAGCGCCTGTAAAGACAGAAGCCGGAAAGACAACCGGTCCCAATCGACCGGATCATCTTGGTTATCTATAGAAGTTCTCTGTTGGATAAGTTCCATTACAGTGCACACCACCAAATCTGAACGAATGTTATGAAAACTACCCTTAGTATATTGATAATCATTCTCATTGGCAATGTCACAGGAATTATTTTACCGGTAAGCATTATCCGCTCTTCCCTTGGTCTTGAGTCCGCATAGCCGAAGGCGGCTGCCCGTTCTGTTGTTTGAAGCTTTTGCTGAAGTGAAATTCGTCGCTGTAACCGCAGGCCGCTGCAATCTCCTTCAAGGTTAATCTGGTGTACAGCAGCAGCTTCCCTGCATGCTCATAACGGATTTCACTTAAGTAGCTTTTGGGGCTCCTGTGCAGATATTGCTGAAAAAGACTGCGTAAATACGAGGAGGAAATCCCGTAACGCACCGCCAGCTCGTGAATAAGCAAAGGTTCACTGTAACGGCGTTCAATATCATCCTTGATCCGCAAAAACAGCTCATAGCCCTGCCCCCGGCCCAGCTGGGCATTCGCCTGAACCTGCAGCAATTCGTACATGAGCTCATAGAGCAGGGACTGGGTCATCAGCTGGCTCCCGGTGCTTCCGGGGACCCAATCCGCAGCAATTTTATGGAACATATGACCAAGCTGCTTGCCCTGTTCCCCCTCCGGCTTCAGCATAAACTGCAGCGGCAGCACATCCAGCGGCTCTATCCTGCCCTGATTATCCGCCGAAGGCGACAAGGTATAGAGCGAGAGCAGGATCATTGTGATCCGCAGAGGCTCCTCCCTTCCGCAGCTCATGTCCATAGCCAGCCCCGGTTGCAGATAGAACAGCATTCCCGGCGATACCGGATAGTCTTGGTCCGTACGGAAGATCCCCTGACCTTCCTGAATCCAGTAGAAGCTATGTACATTGATATTCTGGCGGATATCCCTCCAGTGCGGGAACGTGATCTTATCGTGAATCCAGTGAATATCTATGGCCAGATTCTGCACAATTTTCTCCACCCTCTGACTCCCCCGTTTCTGCAGCATCTCTGAAATCAGCATAAGATGTTGATGCGTTTTTGACAAGCTAGTCGTGCTCTTTATGCCATGTCGCTTCCCTTTCTCTACTGCTACACTTAAGGAAATAATGACTTATGTTATAGAGGAGAGACTAAGATGCCCGAACAACGATCCGCCTCACGGAAGGCGCTCGATTACATGCCCTGGATTGGCCCCTCCGCACAGGAGCAGCAAGAGCAGATCCTATACCAGCAGCAGCTAACTACTGAATACTCCTGTACCTTCGGAGAAGCCTGTTATGTCTCACCGCAGGCGGTGGTATTGCCGGATCAGCTTCAGATGGGCGACCGGAGCTATATTGCCGGCGGAGCGATTGTCCGCAGTGCCCGGCTCGTCATGGGCAGCGACTGCTCACTCAACAGCTACAGTGTGCTTTCAGGTGATATTACCATGGGAAACGGCGTAAGAGTTGCTTCACATGCGAGTATGTACGGGTTCAATCACGGATTCGCCTCCACTGATATCCCGGTCTTCCGCCAGCCCTGCACTGTCCAAGGGATTATCATCGGGGACGACGTATGGATTGGAGCCAATGCCGTTATTCTGGACGGTGTGCAGATCGGTTCGCACAGCATTGTCGCCGCCGGTGCCGTAGTTACCAGAGATGTGCCGGCCTACAGTATTGTCGGCGGCAATCCGGCCAGGCTAATCCGCAGCCGGCTGGCCGGGGATACAGCAGCAATTGCCGCGGCAGTTGAACAAAAGGAGGATATAGGGATGACAATGGATGCACAACCCGGAGGAACAGCAGTGAAAGGAGGTACGGATACAGATGCGGCTGATAGAGCTGTAACAGCCGATAGGGACACTGCCGTAAACACGAAACCAGTTACTGAAAGTGTTCCGGCATACAGCCTGCTCTCACAGCAGCTGGCTGACTTCGGCAGGCTGGCAGGAGACCAGCTGATCCCGCTGCTGGAGTACTACTCAGAGTCAACGGGGGAAGAGAAATTCTTCCGCGACCGGCCCGGATATAAGCGGACGGTTAGAGCTTACTGCGATGCGGTGGAGATTGCCGCGATGTTCGGCAGCCTGCCGCCCGGCTGGACGCGGGCAGAGCTTACCGCTGTATTGCAGGGATTCCAGGATGCCGGGACAGGACTGCTGCCCGATCCGTGGTCTCCGCCCGGACCGGAGGATCTGCCTGAGCTGTTAACCGACCACCTCTCCCGGTATCATCTTCTCGCTGTAGGGTACGCGCTGGAAGTGCTCGGTTCTGCCCTGCCCCATCCGGTTACCGTTGCTGAGAATATGGAAACCGCTGCGTTGTATCCGTATCTGAATGATCTGCCATGGGAGGACAATGCCTGGGGCGGCGGAGACTGGATCGACTGCTATGCCACAGGTCTGTACCACAACCTGAAGACATTCGGCTCCCGCAAACGGCCGGATGATCTGTTCGGCTGGCTGGCGACCCATTGCCGCCGGGACTCCGGCCTCTGGGGCCTCCCTACCGCAGAGGAAGGCTGGCTGCAGCCGGTGAACGGTTTCTACCGGCTCACCCGCGCGACCTATGCGCAGTTCGGCCTTCCTCTGCCGTACCCGGAGCGCAGCATCGATACCGTGCTGGCCCACAGCAGGGACCGCCGGTTCTTCCGTGCAGAGGTGCTTAACGCCTGCAACGTGCTGGATGTGGTGCATCCGCTCTGGCTCTGCCTGAAGCAGACCGATTACCGCCGTGGAGAGATCCGCAGCTGGGCGGAGAATATGCTCAGCGAAGTGCTGAAATTCTGGGTTCCGCAGCGCGGCTTCGCCTTCCAGTTATCACAGCAGCAGGACACGGGTCTGCAGGGAACCGAAATGTGGCTGAGCATCCTCTATCTGCTGGCTGACCTGTGCGGTGTAAGCTCATCGCTTGGATATACTCCCAAAGGTGTGCACCGCCTGGACCCTGCCTTCTCACTGCCCCCGAGATAGCGGCTTCCATCTCCGCTTCCGCTGTGAATGAACTTCCTCACCAGCTTCAGCCTTCAACACAAACAAACCGCCGCATACCGGAACATCATTCCGGTAAACGGCGGTTTGTTTGCGCTCTTGGGGACCCATCAGCTGATCCGGACCAGCGGCAGGAAGATATCATCAATAATACCGGTGATTGTCTCATCAGAAACAGGTTCATGGGTGGTAAGCAGCTCGTAGCGGAATAAATCGAGGGGAAGTAGAATTACCCGTTCAGGAATGCGGTCCAGACGCACCTCACCCCGTTTCTCGGCATTAGCCAGAATTGTCCCCATGATCGCGTTCAGCTTGCCTCCGGTTTTGGGAGGCATGATCTTCGGCAGCAGCGCAATCAGATCATCGCCGTGATAATCCACCAGCAGGCCGTGGATCGTCTCAGCGCCTAAGCCCTGCAAAGGCCGGGCGAAGCTCTGAAACAGCTGCAGCATATCCGTACGCAGATCGCCTGAATCGGGAGCGGCCAGAGCAGTCTTAGGCATATGCTTCTTAATCGCGGCTGCAACAATCTTGGCTTTATTCGGCCAGCGGCGGTAGAGTGCGGTTTTATTGGTTTGCGCCCGGACCGCAATCCCCTCCATCGTCAGGCGGGCATAACCCGCTTCGCCAAGCTCTTCCCAGGCAGCCTGCAAAATGGCTTGTTCGAGAACCTCCCCGCGGCGGCGTCCGCCTTTGGGCTGATTTTCTTGTTTGATATCGTCCATGTCATTTCCTACTTTCGGGATATTTCAGTATAGACGCGGCTTGCCTCTGGCGGACAAAATGGGCAGAAAATTCTCTTGTTGCATTCTGGCTGCTTTTACTCTATCTTATTCACATAAGGTACGCAACGTACCGTACCTTATTATGTTGAGAGGAGCAATTTTATGTCAGACCAAAGAAGCAAGCCCAAGAAAGCACAGAAAGAGAAGCTTGATCCCGCCATTCTTAAAGTAGCCCTTATTCTCGTCTTCGGTGCACTCGCGCCGTTATTCGACTCCACGATGATCAACGTTGCCATCAGGACACTTACTTCAGACCTGCAAAGCTCCGTTGCCGTTATCCAGTGGGTCATTACCGGTTACGTCCTGACCATGGGTATGGCAATTCCGGTGTCCGGCTGGGCTGTCAACCGTTTCGGCGGCAAAAAAGTATACATGTTCTCACTCGCCGTATTCCTGGCCGGTTCGGTCCTCTGCTCCCTGGCCTGGAATCCCGGCAGCCTGATCGGCTTCCGCCTCCTGCAGGGCGTAGGTGCAGGAATATTAATTCCGACCCTGCAAACCGTGCTTGTCCAGACTGCCGGGGGCCGCAACATCGGACGGATCATGTCCATCATCAGCATTCCCACCCTGCTGGGGCCCATTCTCGGTCCCGTGCTGGGCGGGGTCATTATCAACAGCCTGGGCTGGCGCTTTATTTTCTACGTGAACATTCCCATTACCCTCATCGCAATACTGCTGGCCTGGCGCGGCATTCCGGCGGATGAGCCGTCCACACGCAAACAGACGCTTGACCTTACCGGTCTGCTGCTGCTGTCCCCTGCTTTTGCTATCCTCATCTACGGGATCGCCCAAATCAGCACCTATGGGGGGCTGCACAGCAGCAAAGTGGTGATTCCCCTGGTGATTGGCCTTGTCCTCATGGCCGCGTTCATTGTCTACGCTTTGCGGACGCGCATAGAACCGCTGCTGGATCTGCGTCTGTTTAAGTCACGCATTTTCTCAGCATCGAATGTCACCGTATTCCTGTCCGGCATGGTCATGAACGGGGCTTTACTCCTGCTGCCATTATACTATCAGCAGGTACGCGGTGAAAGTGTATTGTCTACCGGAATGATGATGATTCCCCAAGGAATAGGTATGCTGCTCACCAGAAGCTGGATCGGCAGTCTGTCCGACCGCATCGGTTCGCGGATCATCGTCATTCTGAGCCTGCTGGTCACTATATTCGCGACACTTCCCTTTGCCTTCGCCGGTCCGGATACGAATCTGATCCTGCTCGCGGCCGCACTGGTAGTCCGGGGGGCTGCTCTGAACGGACTCCTGATTCCTGTAATGGTATCCGCATATGTAGGGCTGCGCAAGGATCAGATCCCCCATGCCAGTATCTCCATGAGGATCTGCCAGACGATCGGCGGCGCCTTCGGGGCAGCGATTCTGGCCACTGTATCCCAGCACCAGCTGGCCGGGCAGTCAGCCTCAAGTCTCCAGAGCATTGCCGGGGCATACGATGCGGCCTTCTGGTGGTCGATTGGCTTTGCCGTGATCGCATTGATTCCTGCACTCACCCTGCCCTCGCACCGCAGCAGCCCTGCGGCTGGCTGAGGATAAACCTCAAGCAGATATTAAGGCACAATATCAGCTTCAGCAGCAATATCAGCTTCAGCTCCACTATGCCAAACCAAAAACCCCCGGTTCTCCCTGATAAAGCGGAGAACCGGGGGTTTAGATTGCTTTTACCAGGATGTACTGTCTACTGCCCGAAACCGACACGCGGACGTTCCCGTTCTTTGGTCTGCACGTCTACGGCGCGGATCGAGGTGATTGGAATGTAGAGGGTCTGGTACTCCGTGCTGTACTTCACGAACCTCTCATCCAGCTCCTCCAGAACTCCTCCTCTGACACTGGTACCATCCAAAAAATGAATCGTTACTTCCTGCCCTTTCAATGCTGATAACATCTTAATCCGCTCCTTCGTCTACAGATGGGTAATAATTGTGTCGATGATCCCGTATTCCAGTGCTTCCTCAGCCGACATGAAATAATCACGGTCCATGTCCTTCTCCACCTTCTCCGCCAGCTGGCCGGTACGTTCCGCCGTAATCTGGACTATCTTGTGCCGGATTTGCAGAATACGTCTTGCGCTGATGGCGATATCACTGGCCTGGCCCTGTGCGCCGCCATGCGGCTGATGGATCATGATCTCGCTGTTCGGCAGCGCGGATCTCTTGCCTGTAGCTCCTGCCAGCAGCAGCAGCGAAGCGAAGGAAGCCGCAAAACCGGTGCAAATCGTATTCACCTGCGGTTTGATTACCTGCATCGTATCATAAATACCAAAGCCGGCGGTAGTCGAGCCCCCGGGGCTGTTGATGAACATCTGGATATCCTTATCCGGCTCATCCGCCGCCAGGAACAGCAGCTGGGCAATAATGCTGTTGGCCAGCCCGTCATCGATTGCCGCACCCACGAACACAATCCGGTCCTTCAGCAGCCGGGAATAAATATCGTAGGACCGTTCGCCTCTGGAAGTCTGTTCAATGACATAAGGTATAATACTCATTAGGTTGTGCCTCCTCTGATCTGTCTTAGTGTATATATCCTGTAGACGGACCAGGGAAGCTTAAAGATACGGGCATGCGGAATTCGGCGGGTATACAAGGATAGCGTATCTTTTACAAAGTGCCATTCGTTTATATAATAGAAGCAATGGCTATATAAGCTAAATACAAGAAAATAACAAAAAGCACAAAGGAGAGGGCCAAGATGACGATTCTTGAACATCACCGTATGCCGGACAGGGCGGATATGGATAAGCAAAGCCTGCAGGAGCTGGGGACTGCGCTACACCGGTATTGCCTGTCGCTGACCCGTTCCCCATTCGACGCTGAAGATCTGGCCCAGGAGACCTGGACCAAGGCACTCGGATACAGCAAGTTCACCTTGAGCCCCAATCCTGAAGCCCTGCTGCTGCGGATTGCCAAAAATACGTGGATTGATGCCGCACGGCGCAAAGGCTCCCTGCTCCGTGCGCTTGAACGTTCAGAAACCCCGGCAGATTCAGCCCTTACACCGGCTGCGCAAGGAGATCGCACCGAAATCGAACTGGCCTTTCAGGCCTTGACCAAGCATCTTTCCCCTTTGCAGCGGACCGCCTTCGTACTCCGTGATGTTCTGGGCTATTCAGCAGCCGAGACAGCCGGAACCTTAAGCACTACCGAAGGGGCAGTCAAGGCGGCTCTGCACCGGGCACGCCTGGCCTTATCCAGGGTCCGGGAAGAACTGGCTGAGAATGAGGGGCCCGCTCTTCCGCCGGATGCTGATTACCGGGCTTATCTACGGGCGCTGGCCCATGCCTATGAGCAGGGTCAAATTCCGTTGATGCTGGAGCTGCTCCGCCAGGAGACTGCCGTAGAAGTAACTGTTGCTGTAAGCACCACCACAGTGCATGCCCTGTATTCCGGAAGCGGAAGCTTCTCCTATCTGAATGGAAGCAGCACCTATGCCGGGCTGCGGATGGCAGCTTAACTTTATTCATTGGAATCTTAGCCCGCACACAAAACTTTAGGAGTGTAGCCAAATGAAGAAGGTACTTGTACTCGGAGGAACGCGGTTTTTTGGTAAAAGACTGGTGGAGCTGCTGCTCCGGGACGGGGACAGCCAGGTAACCATTCTAACCCGTGGTGTAACAGAGGATGATTTCGGTGACCGGGTAACCCGGCTGGCCGTGGACCGGACTGATGAAGCTGCGCTGGAGCGTGCTGTAGGGGATACAGGCTGGGATATCGTCTACGATAATATTTGTTTCTCGCCGGATGAGGCTGCGGCTGCGGTACGGATATTTGCCGGCCGGGCGAAGCGGTATATTCTGACTTCAAGCCTGTCTGTCTATAATCCGCAGCCGGATATCTTGACTGAAGCGGATTTCGATCCTGTACATTATCCGCTGAAGCTGGGCGGGAAGGCCGATTTCAGTTACCAGGAAGGCAAAAGACTGGCCGAGACCGTTCTGCTGCAGACGGCGGACTTCCCGGTGGCCGCGGTGCGGTTTCCAATTGTGCTGGGCACGGATGACTATACGCGCAGGCTGCATTTTCATATAGAGCATGTACAGGCAGGGCAGCCGATCGGCATCCCGAATCCGCAAGCGGAGATCTCGTTCATCCGTTCCGATGAAGCCGCTGATTTCCTGCACTGGCTGGGCAGCTCCACGTTGACGGGTCCGGTGAATGCCTGCTCGGACGGTACACTGACCATCGGCGGAGTTATCTCCATTGTTGAAGCGGCAACAGGTAAACCTGCCATGGTCCGGCGGGAAACCGCAGATTCGGACAGCTCTCCCTTTGGCATCGAAGAATCATGGTTCATGGATACGGCAAAAGCCCGCTCCGCGGGCTTCAGCTTCCTGTCATTATCCGGTTGGTTCCCGGAGCTGGTCACATCGCTGAATCATTCACTTCGCCAGCACCAGTAAATCAGCCTCCGATTCACTCCGCCCGTCTGCGGATGCGGATTCCTCCATCACCCGTAATACTCCAGACTGAGGCCGGTGAACTCCGGCTCCGGTCTTTTTTTCAGTCTCCGCAAATGTTCCGGCTTCTGACTTTGGTTCCGGCTTCTCCGATGTCTGCTCCTTAGTCTTCTCCAAAGTCTTCTCTACCGTATTGTCCACTTCTATCGTATACGTATTCGTCCTCGCAACTTCTGTCGCTTCTATCTTTGCTCCAGCCTTTATAGCTGTATTGTCGGCCACTTGTACTTCAGGCCCGTCCGCAATTTTGAACACATTGATCTCCCGGAACAGCCGCTGCGAGATTTCATGAATCTCCTCCGCCTGCCGTGCAATGTCGCTGATCGCCTGATCCTGCTGGGTGCTGGAGGCATTCACTTCCTGTACCCCGGCCGCTGTCTGCTCCGCCACGGAGGCTACGGAATGCACAGATTCGGCAAGGCGTGAGTTGATCGTACGCGTCTGTTCCACCTTCTGGTGAATCTGCCCGATCTGTGTGCTGATGCCCGCAATGGATTCATCGATCGCCCCGAAGGATGCCAATGTCTCTGCCACCTGGTGATCCTGCTGCTCCAGACTTTCTCTGGTCTCCATCATATATCCCTGGAAATCGGCCATGCCGGCCTGAAGCTCCTGGATAATCCGGCTGATATGCACGGAGGAATCATTCGTCTGCACAGACAGGTGTCTGACTTCATCGGCAATAACGGCGAAGCCTTTTCCCGATGCCCCGGCCCGCGCTGCCTCAATCGCAGCATTGAGCGAGAGAATATTCGTCTGCTTCGAAATCTCCGTGATTGAATTGGTGATGCGTGAAATATCCTTGGACTGGTTCACCAGTTGCTCCAGCGCCACATAAACCTTGCTGATCGACTCCCTGGAACGCTGTGAAATTTGGCGCAATGCAGTAACCGTATCTGAACCCTGCTGCGTATTCCGGTTAGCCGTTTCACTGGTCGCTAGCATCACATCTGTATACTCGGTAATATCCTGAACCCCGCGGGCCAGCTCCTCCAGCAGCAGCGTACTCTGCTCAGACTGAACAGCCTGCTGGTCGGCACCCAGCGAAATCTCCTGGATCGTCCGGACAATATCGCGGTTCGTATGCGCGGTAATCGCTGATGACTGCTGAAAAGAATGCGAATAGTCAGCCAGTGAACCCGCAGCAGACAAGGTCTGCCGCAGCATGCCCTGAACTCTGCCCACCATATGATCGAAGTGATGGCTCAGCCGGCCCAGCTCATCATTATACGGGGAGTTGATCTGCTGCCGCAGATCCCCGTCGGCAATCTGCCTGAGTGCAGCCTGCAGCCTGCCGACCGGCGACAGGAATGAGCGGATCAGCAGCCAGGCCAGCACCAGCATGAACAGGAACACTCCGCCTGCAGCATAGGCCACGATTGAGACCGTATCATCCAGCAGTTTAAAAGAAACCCCCTGCGCCTGCTCTGCATTGTCGGCGGCTGCCGTATACAGCTTACCATTTGTCTCAAGCATGGATTGATTCAGCGCAAGTGCCTTCGTATGTATATCATCAATCTGTTCCAATACAGTTAGTGGATCAAGTGTTTCATCCGACATTGCTCCGAGCAGTTCCGTAATGAATTCCCCATATTCTGCGGCCTGAGTGCCCAGAAGTCCAAGCATAGTGAATGCTGGTGTGTCCTGCTCAAATTCCACCTTGGCAAGTTCAGCCAACATCTGCTGCTGTTTCTCCTGTAATGGCTCCGCCAGCTCTATATCGCTGGATTCAGCGAAGGTAGTCTCCGCACGGTTCAGCTCCTGCAGCAGCTGGGTGATGGTTGAGACTGTAATTCTTTTCTCCATTTCGCTCTTCTGCTGTTCCATAGATAGCTCTACCTGGTTAATTTTATGTCCTTGGTACAGAGCCACGCCCAGAAAAATGAGCGTAATTGCCGAGAAACTGAAGATTAGCTTCCATTTCATCGAAAAGTGCAGCAGGTTCCCCTTCAAAAGTATCATCCCTTCATATCTAGCTTGTCTTTACAATAGGTATATTCTGCTAATATCCTCATTGTAGAAGCCGGATATTAACTGTTCTCTTAAGTTGTGTATGCTGAGCGTAAAGAATATGTTGCGAAACTGTTAACAAAACGTCAATATTTAAGGAAATAGAACCAATGGACGGGGATGTATACCTATGAAACTGGAACGGCTGATCTCTATAATCTATAAGCTTTTGAATCACGAGGTGTTGTCTGCGGCCATGCTGGCTGAAGAGTTCCAGGTATCGCAGCGGACCATCTACCGGGATATCGATGTAATCTGTGCAGCGGGCTTCCCGGTCGTATCGTATCAGGGGATGAAAGGCGGATATGGTATGATGGACGGCTACAAAATGGATAAAAGCCTGCTCGGCACTTATGATGTTAACGCCCTGATTACCGTGCTACGCAGTCTTTCTACCGTGTTTGAAGACGGGCGTGCGCAGGGGACTATTGAGCGGCTGCAGACCATCGGACCGGAGCATCTGACGCAGAGCCTCTCCGTAGACCTCGACACCCTGCGGACGGAACCCGATGCGCTGCGTCATATACGGACTGCCATCACCGGGCGCATAGTGATCCGCTTCGATTATATCGACACCATGAATGAACGTACGGCCCGTGATATCGAGCCGCTGCGGCTTCATTTCAAATACCGGAACTGGTACATTTTCGGATATTGCCGCACCCGTCAAGCTTACCGCGAGTTCCGCCTGTCCCGGCTGATGAATTTGATGCTGACCGGGGATACTTTCGGACCGCACCCGGAGGTGCCGGAAGAGACAGCTCCCTCAGAGCACGCACGGCAGAACCAGCTGGAGGATGTAGTGATCCGGGTAAGGCCGGAAGCGTTGGCCGACGCGCTGGATCAGTTTCAGCAGATGGACAAACAGTTTCACGAAGATGGAAGTATGACGATGCGCATTCCGGTATATCAGCCGCTCAGTGCACGCTGGTTATGGGCCATTCTGCTCAGTTTCGGCAGCGGTGCCGAGGTCCTCGAACCCATCCCCCTGCGCGCCATCATCCGAGAGCAGCTCCAAAACGCACTCAAACCTTATGAAGAAGTATGACACGCTGTTGTCAAACTTCTTTTTTTATGATGTAAGCAGACTTAAACACACGAGGAGGACATTATGTTTAATGTAATTCAGGAGATCAATGGGTTGGCTGTTGTGCTCGGGGCGCTGGCGTTGTCTTTGGTGGGAGGCCTATGGTTCACTGTGGTCTGGGGCAAGGCGTATGCCTACGCTCTGGGAAAAGAGCATTCGCCAAATGAAAACGGCGTTGCCGTCCTTAAGGAGGACGGTATCGGTTCAGCGGGAAATGGAAGGAATGTTAATCATACGAAGCAACATATGAATCCTTCTATTTCCAAAGAAAAACCGGCGCTCCGGTTCATCTTGGGTCCCCTGGTATGCGGACTGGTAACAACAGTGGCGATGGCGGTACTGTTCTATGCGTTCGAGATCGAAACCTTTGCCGATGCTCTCATCTTTGGCGGGATTGTCGGAGCAGGACTATTGGCGGCCACAACCGTGAATACCGGGATTAACCCCAACATTCCCCGGCCGCTGGTCTATGGACTGGTTAGCGGGAGCTATTTTTTCCTGTCCGGGCTGATTGTCAGTATAATTCTTGTAGCGATGAGTTGAAAAGTCGATGTTGTTGTACGTTTTGCAACATTAATTCATAGTTACTGGGGTAACCGTAAGGATTCTTGTTCGCGATACAACAATTTCCCCGTTTAGCTGCTTGGTGAAGGACAATTGATGCCTTTTGTGCAACAGTTTTCGGTCAGGGCCGGTTTTGACGAGGGGAATGTTGTATTTCGTGCAGGATTACTTCAACGAACCACGATCGGTTCTCCAACACTGTTTCACCTTTAAGCTAAGCTGCCTGGTCTTCTTGTGAGAGCCAGGTTGAAATCTATTGTCTATTGCACTTCGTACAACAGAACTCTATGGAATAGGTGAATTTGGGCAGATAGCTGGAAATCAATTGTATGAAATACATCAGAATTGGTTTTAGCGCAGGATAACGCAGAATCTGTTGCAGAAAGTGCAATCAATTATGAGCTAGTTCTACCGTTCTCAAGCGGGTTACGCCTAGCGGATAGTTGAATATCTTGCAGGGACAGCTCGTTATAACTGTACAAACCGGATTAGGAGAAACTACAGTTAGACTTGAGCGGGAGTCTTCCCGCCATACAAACTGCCATTCATGTAAATCGTCCGTGCAGGTTCCTGTTCGGGCTATATAGTTGACAGAAGGGAGTGTACAGTAACTATGAGCGCTGAAAATTGGATTGCGGCTACATCAAGGGAAGAGTTGCGGAACTGGCTGCTGGTGAACAGCACGATTGAACCCTTTTGCTGGGTCGAAGCCACTATGAAGCCAATCCCGGGTACGCTGCTGTACCTGGACGCCGTTGAAGAGGCTTTGTGCTTCGGCTGGATCGATGGCGTGAAGAAGGTGAACGCTGAAGCGAAGCTGGTCCAGAGATTGTCTCCCCGCAGCAAGCGGAGCTCATGGACTGAGCTTAATAAAGAGCGTGTCCGCCGCCTGGAGAAGCTGGGCTTGATGCGTGAGGAAGGACAGCGGGTTCTTCCTGATATGGACATCAATTCTTTCAGAATAGACAAGGTTATCGAAGAGAAGCTGAAAGAGGAAACGCAGGTGTATGAGAACTTCATGGCCTTTCCGGCGCTCTACCGGCGGGTGCGGATCGATACCATACAAAGCTATATCCATCAGCCTGAAGTGTATCAGCGCAGACTGGAGAAATTCATCGCAAACACCAGAGCCAATACTATGTACGGCCAATGGCATGATAACGGGCGCCTGCTGGAGTATTAGGTCCTGCACTGCTTGTATTTAGAGAAGTTGGCGGGAGAGTGATTTAGGGGGCTGGCGGGGACTGGCGGGAAATTTGCGGGGATTGGCGGGAGCTGAGCGGGACTCGGCAGGAGCTGGGCGGGACTCGCTGTGAGCTGGGCGGGACTCGGGGGGCTGGGCGGGACTCGGCAGGAGCTGGGCGGGACTTGGCAGGACTCGGCAGGACTCGGCGGGAGCTGGGCGGGACTTGGCGAGGCTGGGCGGGACACGGCGGGAGCTGGGCGGGACTTGGCAGGACTCGGCAGGACTCGGCGGGAGCTGGGCGGGACTTGGCGAGGCTGGGCGGGACTCGGCGGGAGCTGGGCGGGACTCGGCGGGGCTTGGCGGGACTCGGCGGGAGCTGGGCGGGGGATGAATAGCTTCACGATCGTGTACGCTCGTGAATAGGAATGAGAATCCACTATTTGGGCAAAATAGGTGATTTTTCGGTCTTGTGACTCAGAATCGCTTACATGGCTGCCAGCTCCACATTTTAGGGTCGAATGAACAAAATAACTGATTCTCAGTCCGTTTGGGCGTTGAATGCAGTGTTTTGGGCAAAATAGCGTCTTCTCAGTCCGCATTCCCCTGCTGATCGCCATCTGCTGAGCTAACGGTCCTGCCACACTGGCGGCCATTCGCTTCAGAACACCACCAGTAATCTGTCTTTCAGGTATGCCTCCGCCATTCTACAATGCCCGGTTGGTACAATCTCAGAACTAATGAAATGAGTTCATTTCATGCAGAAATTTATGTGTTCGGTTTCAGCTTCAACTGGAAACTTAAAGGATAGTTGTACATTGTACAACTAAAAACCGCGAAAAGGCAGGCTCGCCTCCTATAACTGTATTCTGTACAACTATATCTGCCCGAAGCGGCGTAAACCATCTATAAGGGGCAGTTTAATTGCACGGAATACAACTAAACGAATAATTGGTTGAAAATCAGGCGATTTAGTTGTACAAAGTGCACTTAAGCATACCACGCACCGCATTCCGCATACCATAATAGCATCACTGCCAACCCTCCAAAGGTTCCTCGTATAAACGAGCAAAAAACAAGCCCCCGTATCCGGAAGCCTGTCCTCATGCACACTTATATCCACACCATGCTATTGCGCGTTCTCATCCATATACATGACTTCCCACAGATGTCCGTCGATATCCTGAAAGCTCCAATTGTACATAAACCCATGGTCTACCGGATCATTGAACGGTTTGCCGCCGGCCCCAAGTGCCTTATGCACCAGTTCGTCCACCTCTGCCCTGCTTGCTGCTGAGAAGGCGAGGATAACCTCCGTGTGTCCGGCAGTATCCACAACCGATTTCGAAGTGAAGGTGTTAAAAAATTCTTTGGTCAGCAGCATGGCAAACGTGTTGTCATTGATGATCATGCATGTTGCGTTCTCATCCGTGTACTGCGGGTTGAACTCAAATCCGAGCGCGGTAAAAAAGTTGATCGAATCCTGCAGATTATTCACCGGCAAATTAACAAAAAGCTGGCCTGCCTTATATCCCACTTTCTAATCACCTCTGCATCCATGGAGTGTGTTCCGCACCATTATAGCATGAACTTGTCTCAGGCAAAAAGTTGCGGGTGGCGGTGCGATCGCAGGGGCAGATGCAGGGGCAGGTGCGTTAGCTAGTGCGGGTGCAGATGTAGGTGTAGTTGCGTTAGCTAGTGCGGATGCAGATGTAGGTGCAGATGCAATCGCGAGTGCAGGTGCGAGGGCGGGCGCAGCACCCCGCAGCACCTCCCGGCAAAAAAACTGCCGCCGGGCATCAGCCCCGGCGGTACACCCATTCGCCGGCTTTGCAGAGCGCCGCCAGCGCCGGCCCCGCGCTGCCCCGGCGGAGCAGCGCAATATCCGCCGGCGCGCCGGCGGCCAGGCCCGCGGCCTCCGGCAGGGCCATGAAGCCTGCCGGGTGCACGGACGCCATGTCCCAGGCGTCCGGCAGATCGGCCAGGCCCGCGGCGCTAAGGCGCGCGATGTGGCGCAGCAGCATCTGCGCCGAACCGGCCAGCAGCCCGGGCTGGCCGGCGAGATGCAGCCGGCCCTCAGGGGTCAGCACCACGCGGCCGCCGACCGGCGTGTCGTAGCTGCCGGGCGGCAGGCCGGCGAGGGCAACGGCATCGCTGATCAGCAGCGCCCGGCTGCCCTTGACCTTCATCGCAACCTTCAGCACCTCATCAGGGAGGTGGAAGCCGTCGGCGATCAGGGTGCACCACAGCTCATCTTCCGCGAGCTGGGCCCACAGATAATTCGGATGACGCGGCAGCATGGCATGCGCCCCATTGCCGAGATGCGTGGACAGCCGTGCTCCGGCAGCGGCCGCCTCCGAAATCTGTGCCGGGCTTGCCGAGGTGTGCCCGATGGAGACCGTCACGCCCTGCCGCACGCAGTGGCGGATGAACTCCGCACTCCCTTCCCATTCCGGGGACATCGTCACGATGGAGATCCGCCCGCCTGCCGCCTCCTGCCACTGGTCGAACAGGGCCGTACTCGGCGGACGGATATGCTCCAGACTATGCGCTCCGCGCGGACCGTCTTCGGCTGAGAGAAATGGCCCCTCCAGATGGATGCCGCCAATCGTGGCAGCGGCGGCAGCATCCTCTTCACAGGCCCGGGCAATCGCCCGCATGGCGCCGTGAATCGTATACGCAGCACCGGTGATCACGGTCGGATAGCAGGTGGTTATGCCTTCAGTCCACAAGGCGCGGATGGCTTCCTTGACAGCCTCCGCGGTCAGCACCGGATGGTTGAAGTCATGGCCTCCATAGCCGTTGATCTGCAGATCTACCAGGCCGGGCGCAGCTACCGGCAGCTCCAGCAGTTCGTCCGGCGGCAGCAGCAGCGGTCCATCCAACGGTTCAATGGCAGCAATAATGCTGCCCTCCAGATGGATACGGACCGGCTCGCCTGTACGGTAATGCAGCGCATCCACAATCATCGCACAACCGCTCCGAAGGAATCCGTGTCCACAAACAGCCGGCAATCCCCGTGGCTGCGCAGGATTGTGGACGGACAGGCCGTGGAGACAGATTCATGCAGCGTGCG
The DNA here is from genome assembly GCF_038000235.1 of Paenibacillus sp. FSL R10-2199. Classification (NCBI taxonomy): domain Bacteria; kingdom Bacillati; phylum Bacillota; class Bacilli; order Caryophanales; family Paenibacillaceae; genus Paenibacillus; species Paenibacillus sp. FSL R10-2199. The sequence goes on from NZ_JBBOBO010000002.1 coordinate 123,554, forward strand.
GGTAACTGCTCCGCGCTTAGTCGGACCCGGGACCATGCAGAACAGCCACTTGGCAGAGAGCAGTACAGGAATCGTCAAGGTCAGTGCCTGCTGCGGGACCTCCTCCAGACTGGCGAAGCATCCGTCATTCACCTGCTGTGTGCGGCAGGCGGCATCGAGGGTCACCGCTTTGACCAGCCGGGGATCATGAAAATCCGCAACCGGAGGGTCATTGAAGGCCAGATGGCCATTCTCGCCAATGCCGAGGCAGACAATATCGATGGGAGCCTCCGCCAGCAGCCTGCCATAACGCTCACATTCAGCCTCAAGCTCTGCGGCAGGATTGATATAATGAACCCTGCCCGGCTTCACCTTGTCGAACAGCGCTTCCCGGAGGAAGCTGCCGAAGCTCTGCGGCGAGCCTTCCGGGAGTCCGAGATATTCGTCCATATGGAAGGCCGTAATCCGGCTCCAGTCCAGATCCTTGGCTGCGGCAAGCTCGGCAAGGAATTCATTCTGGGAAGGGGCGGCGGCGAAAATAATTCTTACGAAGGTCTTGGACGCCAGCAGCGCCCGGATCGCCGCGGCTGCTTCACGCCCTGCCGCAGATCCCAGCAGCTGCCGGTTCTCAAACACACGGACAAGCATGGAACCTGCCATTTCGGTATGGATTGGTGTCACTTTCAGCATGAGTAGTTCCTCCCTGTGCCTTGTGGTTGTCCGTTCCTTGTTCCTTCCTCACCCCGGAATTCACCCGGAGTGAAGCCTGTATGCAGCTTGAACAGCTTGGTGAAATAGCTTTTGTTCTCGTAGCCCAGCTGCTCGGCGACCTGCTCCACACTTTGCGGAGACTGGTCCAGCAGCTCTTTGGCATGCTCCATCTTGGTGTGGGTGACATAGTGAATGAAGCTCATCCCGGTTTCTTTTTTGAACAGGCGGCTGAAATAGCTCGAATTCAGATGAGTGTATTCGGCTACCTCCTCCAGCGTAATTTTACGGTTCAGATGCCGGTCCACATACTGCTTCACCTTCTTGATCTCATCCCGCCGTGTCTCCTGGTACATCTCCCGGATCACCGGCAGACGTTCATAGAAGAATTGCAGGGACCACTCTTCCAGGCTGTCAATATGCTCAATGGCAGTGATAGTGTCATGCAGCATCTCCAGAGAGAAGGTCGACTGGAACTGTTGACGGGCCATCAGCCGCATCTGGTTATCATAGAGCAGCTTGAGCACCCATTCCTTGACCTGGCGCGGAGCAAAGCGCTTCACCCGGATATAATCCATCCATTTGGACAGCAGCTCCTCCAGCCGCCCGGCCGATTCCTCCAGGAACGCTTCCCGGATCTCCCGGGAGGCTTCGGTGTAATGCAGAAACAGATCCTCGCCGGTGAACGGCTGGAGCTCCTTCAGCCCGGTCAGCCCGCCCGGCTTCAGATAAAAGGCGTTCTCCCGCCCCTGTGTAAGCAGCGTTATAATCCCTTCACGGAAATGCCCGCTGCCGGGCGGAATACACAGATATTGAAAGGATGCCCCTACCCCCGGCATGCTCTGAACCGCAGAACGCAGCTTGCCGAGCATGGAGATATGGCCGGCACTTGCGCCATTACCCATCCCTCCGGTGAAGACCAGCACGCAGTCCCGCCCGCTGTAGGGCAGACATACGGCGGCCGTTCCATCCTGAAGCACCGCTTCGGCGGCGGATTCCACCAGTGCCATTAGCGCAAGATCATCCCGGACCGGCTCCCCGGTACTGCCGCTGACCCGGCATAGAACGGCTACATTCGCCGTCAAATCGGGTATAATCCCCAGCTCGGCGGCATCCGGAAGCCATTCGGTGTCCGGCAGCTCCCGGGCGGCAATCCGCCGCAGCACACTCTGCTTCAGCAGCACCTTTTGATTCTCCGCCATGCTTTTCCATTTCAGCGTCTGGGCTTTGTCCGCATCCCTGCGCCGCAGCTCATCGCCAATCTCCTGCAGCAGACCGGTAATCAGCTCGCGGCTGATCATCTCCTTGAGAATGTAATCGCTCACCATCAGCTTCACCGCCTGCTGCGCATACGTGAAATCATCCATACATGACAGCACCACAACGCGTAAATCCTCGTTCATCAGCTTCAGCTCGCGGATCAGCTCAATGCCGTCCATATAAGGCATGCCAATATCCGTTATCACAATATCCGGCATACCGGCCTGCGCTTTCTCCAGGGCAACCAGACCATTTTTGCAGGCTGAATGAAGGGTCAGTCCAAGCTCGTTCCAGGGAATTACTGCCGAGAGAAAGTCCAGTACCGGATAATCATCATCCACCAGCATCACGCTATACATCGTTCCCACTCTCCCTTTCCTAACCTTGATCCGGAATTTCTTCAGGAAGCACAAACAGGAAGGTTGTCCCTTGTCCGGGGATACTGTCAATGGTAACCTGGAAGGCTGAACCGTATGTCAGATACAGACGCTCGTATACGTTCGACATTCCAATATGAGCCAGTCTGCTGGACGGCATGGCTTCCAGCTCCGGCGGCTCGGAGCCAACCTCTGCCCGCAGCCGGTTCAGGGTCACCTCATCCATGCCCCGGCCGTTATCTTCAATCGCTATGAACAGACGGCTGTCCTGAGTCCAGGTACGGATCAAAATGCGTCCGCTCTCCTGGCGCAGGCCGTGAATATAAGCATTCTCGATGACCGGCTGCAGCAGGAAGCGCGGGATTTTTACCCCAAGGCTCTCCGAGGTGCAGTCTGTATTCAGCGTAACTTCATCGGCCTGGCGGAAATTCAGCAGCTCCACATAACTCCTGACAATATGCAGCTCATCATGCAGAGAAGTGTACTCATCACGCTGTTGAATGGTCATCCGCAGCAGCCGGGACAGCGAGAACAGCAGCTCCGCATTCTCCTCATCCCCCCGCATCATAATGCGCAGGCGGATGGAATTAAGAATATTGAACAGGAAATGCGGATTGATCTGCGATTGCAGCATCGCCAGCTCGGCCTTGCGCTTCTGCGCCTGCTCCACCTTAATCTGTTCGATCATTTTCTCCACCCGGTCCAGCATATGGTCAAAAGACTTGCCAAGCCGCCCAATCTCGTCATACCCGCGCACGCCGGAACGGATGCCAAGCTCCCCCTGCTCTACTCTGGCCGCCACGCTGTCCAGCCTGATTACCGGCTTCGTGAACTGACGGACCAGCAGGACCAGGATCAGCAGGAAGAACGCTCCCGATACGATCTGCACGGCAGTACTCCAGCGGTGGGTTGCACTGATCTGGCTGACCGCCTCGCGGTAAGGCGACAGGCTGACGATCCGGTAATTCCCATAGGGAATATCCAGGCTGCTAAGCAGATATTGTTCATTCCGGTAGTCCATGAAACGCGAATCCGCTGTACCCGTCAGTTCATCCGCAAGCGCAAACGGCTGACCCAGGCGCGTCTTGTCCCGGGAGGCCAGTACCGTTCCGTCAGGTGCAATCAGCAGTGTCTCCTGGCCTTTACGGTTATCATTGAAGATCTGGCTGATCCGGCTCTCGGCGATACTGATAATGACCGTCGCATAAGTGGAATTGGAGGACAGCTTGAGATTGCGGGCAATCGTCAGCACCTGCGGGCTGGTCCGGGCAACGGTAGGAATATAGTTATCGAGCACACCTGCCCAGTAGAGATCGAAGACAGGCTGCTGACGTGCTTTTTCCATCCAGGGCTGGAGCAGCAGGGCGCCGACATCCAGCTTGGCATAAGGATAATTTGAATAATATTGGCCGTCTGAGGTAAGCACGGTGACAAATGTTTTCTCCATCATGGAGGTCACGCTTTCGAGCTTTTCGGTAACCTCTTTGAATTCCAGTACATTCTTGGCTGTATCCGGCTGATGCAGCTTACTGCGCTGCCAATTTTCTTTGAGAATAAGCGTAATCCCGGGATCGAACTGAATGTAATTCGACACCAGCACCATATTGCTGAGAAGGTTCGAGATATACATGCTCTCCTGCTCCAGCGAACGGCGTTCATTCTGAATCACCTGGGAGCGGAGGATGTGCTCGGTATAGGAATTGGAAATATACAGGGTAATGGAGGCGGGAAGCAGCAGACAGAGCAAGGAAGCGACGAGCAGCTTGTTGCGAAAACCGAGTTTCCATCCTTTTGGCAGCAATGGCAATCCCCCCTTCACAATCAGACGATCGTTTTCTTTGCTTCTATCATATCAGCTTTCCGCCTCCAGTAATTCATTTCCCAGTAATATTTCGACAAAATATGACGGTTCGCTTTATTTACTTATTGGCGTCCACGATCTTTTGCAGTTCAGCTTGCGCTTTGCTGACCGTAGTCTCCAGATCCTGCTGTTTCAGGATGTACAGCTCGGTTTCTTTGGTAAAAGCAGTTTCCAGCTCGCCCTGATAGGTCGGCGGCACACTTAGCGGAGCCGGCTTGGCATTCTTGATGACGTAGGCCAGTGAGGTTTCGTCAATTTTGTCCGGACTCATGGCTGACGCCTTCACTCCGGCGATGTATTGATCGACATCCTGCTTCTTCCAGGCGGAGTATACATTCTGCATCTGCTCGCCCTCTGTAGAATACCAGCGGATGAAATCATAGGCTTCCTGCTGATGCTGCGATTTCTCCAGAATGCCCACATAATTGCCGTTGGCAATACTGACTCCGGCAGGCTGTCCGGCGCTGTTGGAAGGCATCGGTGCAAAGGCAGTGGTGAACGTAGCCGGGAATTCCTCCGATCCGCCCGCTTCTCCAATCATCCAGTTGCCGGTCACAATCATCGCGGCATGTCCGGTGAAGAATTCAGAACGGTAAGCCAGCTTCTGGGAGATGGTATCTGCATAAGGTACAGCCACTCCGGATTCCTCTGCCTTGCTGCGCAGCTCCAGCGATTGGCGGATACCCGCACTGTCAATATTTACGATGCCGTTATTGACCAGATTGTTGTCCTTCTCCTGGTTGATAATGGCCAGCTCCCAGTACATCGCCCAGGTATGGAAATAAGTGCCGAAGGTCTTGGACGGCCCGGTACCGCTGGTCAGCTTGGCGGAATAGTCAAGATAGTCATCCCAGCTCCATTCCGTAGGCACAGCCAGTCCAGCCGCATCCAGCTTGTCCTTGTTCAGCAGGACGAAATAATTCTCCAGGGTATCGGGAAGTGCATACACCTGTCCGTCTACGGATGGATCAATCGTATATTCATCCGCCAGCGTGATGCCTTCTTTGCTGATCAGGTCATTCAGCGAAGCCAGCAGTCCGAGTCCCGCACGCTGTGAGTAGTCGGTTGCACCCGGCATGAACACAACGTCCAGGTTCTCGCCGGAAGCAACGAGGAGATCCAGCTTCTTCATCCCGGCCACGGAATCGCCGTTGTCAGCCAGCTCCACGTATTCCAGTGTAATTCCCGGATGGGAATCCTCGTACGCCTGCAGAATAGGTTCCATATCCGCCGCAGGTGACCAGTTGGCGACTTTGATCGTGACAGGTTCTGCAGAAGGTGCAGCACTCTCCGCCGCATCCGGTGCAGCAGTGCTGCTATTAGTGGGAGATGCATTATTAGTGTTGTTCGAATTGCCGCAGCCCGCCAGGGCTACAAGGAGCACGGTGATCCATACCAACGCGAATACATTCTTTTTCATTAATAACACCCCTTCTAATGTGAGTTCTCCCTGCCTATGAAGCTTGTCCGGCAGCTGTTCCTTATCGTCTGGACTTTCTGATGTATACACTGACAGTCACGTCCGCTCCATCCACCTCCGGTTATGCAACTTCCGGGAACTTGCCAGCCTTCACCCCTTCACCCCCCCCAAGGAAATGCCCTCGATGACCTGCTTCTGGCCGAGGATGAACACTACGAGCAGCGGTACAATTGCCGAGACGGAAGCCGCCATGATGAGGGAGTAGAATGCGCCGTTCCGGTCAGCGAAGGCATTCATGCCAAGCTGAAGGGTATAGAGCGTCTTGCTGTTCAGGAAGACCAGCGGCGTCTGAAAATCATTCCAGGTCCAGATAAACCGCAGAATGGCATAAGTGGCAATCGCCGGCCGGACCAGCGGAAACAGAATGGAGAGGAAAATACGGATATGGCCCGCCCCGTCGATCTGCCCGGATTCGATATATTCATTCGAGAGTGAGGCGAAAAACTGGCGGAGCAGGAAGGTTCCCAGTACGCTGAACCCGCCCAGCAGAATCAGGCCCAGATGGGTGTCGTACAGGCCGATGGTGCGGAACATGATGAACAGCGGCACCAGCGTGGCTTCCGCAGGAATCATATAAGTGGCCAGCACCACCACAAATAATGCGTTTCTGCCCGGGAAGCGGATTTTGGTGAAGCCGTAGGCGGCCATGCTGGAGACGGCTACGGACAGGAGTGTCGTGAGTGCTGTGACTTTGATGGAGTTCCAATAATACAGGGTAAAGTTCGCTTTGCCAAACCACACAGAGTGGTAGTTGAACGCTGCCCTCCAGGTTTGCGGAATCCATTCGATCGGATATTTGAACACATCAGCCTCCGGCTTGAGCGAAGCGGACAGCATCCATATAAAAGGGAGCAGGAATACGATGCCCAGCAGCGCCATAAGTAGAGTGATAACCGCTTTTCCCCAGTCCAGATTCTTTAATTTCACAGGGGTCCCTCCCTTTCTAGTAATTGACCCAATAGCGCTGTCCCAGCCACTGCAAGCCGGTGATGGCGAGTACGATAACGAACAGAACCATGACCATAGAAGAAGCATAACCCGTCTGGAGATCCACAAATGCGGTCTGATACATGTCATAAACCACAACGGAAGTAGAGTTGGCCGGACCGCCCTCCGTCAGCACCTTGACCAGCGCGAAGGATTTGAAATTGCCGATAATTCCGGTCACCAGCAGGAAAAAGGTCGTCGGCGTCAGCAGCGGAAAAGTAATGGAGCGGAACTGGGCGAACTTCGAGGCACCGTCGATTGTCGCCGCTTCATACAGATCGGCAGGAATATTCTTGATTCCCGCAATGTAGATAATCAGCGAGACCCCGAGGTCTATCCAGATCATCAGCAGCATGACCGATGGAAGCGCATACGAAGGATCGGCCAGCCATTTGGGCGGATTGTCCACTCCGAGTGCCGACAGGAAACCGTTAACCGGACCGTAGGAGGGATGGAACAGAACCTGCCATACTACTGCGACAGCGACGACACTGGAAATCTGGGGCATGAAATAGATGACCTTGAACGCTCCCGGCGCGTAGACATGATTGGTGATAATCACCCCCAGGATCAGCGCTATAGCCATTCCCACCGGTACCGCCAGCAGCATAATGAAATTATTGCCCAGCGACTTCAGAAACACTTCATCCTGAAATAGCTGGCGGAAGTTGTCCAGTCCGTTCCAGCGGATCTTGTCAAACCCGGTGACGAACGACCACTTGGTGAAGCTGAGTATGAAGGAGAAAATCATAGGGATCAGCGTAAATACAATTACTCCGAGCAGCATGGGCCCGGTGAACAGATAACCCATCCATATTTCTTTCCATTTCCGTTTGTTTCGGCGGATGACCGGATTCTCCCGGGACTGTGGCAAGGCAACTGACGTCTTCAAGGCTCTGTCCCCCCTCTTGCGTGATGTTATCTCTCATTATAGAAAAGCAAAGAATTTTACATAAGTCACGATCCTGACCCGTTCAGAAAAATTTTTACCTGCCGTTGTCCCAATCAGCGATTTGTACACATCATGGCATGCTGCTGGCCAAATCAGTCAAAAACGGTGCGGATTTGCGCAAAATAGTTGATTTACTCCGCCTGCCCGCTTTGTTATCTTCTAGGCAAGCGGAAGCTTATGCTTACAAAACTTAAAGCGTATGCTTCCGAAGCCAGTTTTGCGAAGAGACTCAGGGGGCTTATGCTTACAAAACTTTTAGGAGGAATGTAAATGAACGCAAAGTCAGATATTATGTCCGCTTATATGGAAAGCATTGTGGAGCTGCTGAATGAGATACGGAGTGAGCCGAGGGAGAAGCTGGTGCAGGTGGCGGAGCTGCTTGCAGATCATATTGCAGAGGATAAGCTGGTCTATCTGTACGGTCCGGGCGGGCATTCCAACATGAATGCTACCGAGGTCTTCTTCCGCGCAGGTGGCCTGATGCATATCAGCGCTATATTAGATGAAGGCACGATGATCTCGAACGGCGCTCTGCGCTCGATGGCCGTTGAACGTACTCCCGGCTACGGAACACTTGTTATAGAAGATAACCGGCTGGGCGAAGGTGACATCCTCATCCTTGCCAATGCCTACGGCATTAACACCGCCTGTGTCGATGCTGCCCTGGAGGCGCGGCGCCGGGGGGTTACAACGATTGCCGTTACCTCTGTCGGCCATGCCGAAGCTACCCCCAAGAATCATATTGCCCGACATCCTTCGGGGCAGAACCTGTATGAGCTGTGCGACTATGTTCTGGACAGCAAGGTCAAGCCGGGCGATGCTGCACTGCATATTGAGGGAATTGAACCGAAGATGGGCTCGACCTCAACCTTCGCCAACGCTTTCCTGCTGAATTCACTGATGATGACCACGGCTGCCTGTCTCGGGGAAAAAGGGATTGAGGTGCCGGTCTGGCGCAGCGGCAACGCTCCGGGCGGGGATGAATGGAATAACCGCTTCATTGAGCGCTTCAAAGGCCGGGTCCGCTGGCTATGAACATTCCATTGATTCCGCAGCCTCAGGTGGTGCAGAGCCGGGGACCGGAACCGGTCAGCGGCATCCGCGGCTGGACGGTGCAGCTATGGATTCCCGGGAATGATGTCCGGTTATTGGCGGCAACGCAAGGAATATTCGCGGGGGTGACAGAGGTTCAGGAGCCAGGAGGCAGCGCTGTATACGCACTGGTCTCGGAGGGAACCCGCTTCAATCCCCGCATGGCCCGGCGGGTAGAAGGCAAGCATGACGGATACGTATTGATTACAGATACAGACCGGGTTGAACTATACGCGCTCAGCGCTTCCGGGCTTTTCTACGGGATTAAGACACTGGAACAGCTGCTGGATAGCGGCGGAGGCGCCATACCTGCACTGACGGTGGCCGACTGGGCGGATCTGCGGCTGCGCAGCGATTATCTGGATCTGCGCACCGTCTATCCGACCTATGAGCATATGCTGGAGTATATTGCGGAGCTGGCGCGCTATAAGATTAATACACTGATCATCGAATATGAGGACAAGCTGCCGTTCCGGAAGCTGAGCTTCCTCCGCCATCCCGGGCTGGCCTTCACCGAGGAAGAACACAGTCAGCTCCTGCAGAATGCACATGACCATTTCGTCACCGTGATTCCGAAGCAGCAGTCCTTCGGGCATCTGGAATATATTCTGAAGCATCCGGTCTACATCGGGCTGCGCGAGGTCCCCGAGACCGTGTCGGAGCTATGCCCGCACCGCACAGGATCCTTCGAGATGATGGCCGGAATTCTGGAGGAAGTGGCTGCACTTCATCCGCACAGCGATTATCTCCATCTGGGCTGTGATGAGGTCTGGACGCTCGGCACCTGTGAAGACTGCCGGAATTCCGGGCTTACCCCGGAGGCCTCCTTCATCCGCTTTGTCAATCAGCTGGCTGAGAAGACAATCAGCCTCGGCAAAACACCGATGATCTGGCATGACATGATCATGCACGCCACCCTGGACGAGATCGCCGCACTCGACAAGCGTGTCGTAGTGGTGGTCTGGATCTACGGCGGGCACCGGATGAAGGCGGATGCCCGGCTCATTCTCCACAAGCTGCGCGACGCCGGCATTGAGACCATCGGCGCCTCCTCTGTCCGCTGCTGGGATGATAACGGCGACCAGAATTATCCGGTCATTCATAACCGGATCAAGAATGTGCTAGACTGGATTCAGCTGGCGCAATCGGAGCAGCTGGAAGGGATCATTCATACGAACTGGGGATGCCCGTTCTCGCTGGGCAGTCCCTACGGCCTGTTCGAGACCTCGCGTTATCCGGCGTTTTTTGCCGCAGAACAAAGCTGGAATGCCAAGGCGGATATTTCATCCTTCCTGGCCCGTTTTCTGCACCAGTTCCACGGGCTTGATACGAGCCAGCTGAGCGGAGAAGAATGGGCAGATTATGCGGTAACCGACTATTATTCCCTGATTCCGCAGCTGCTTCCGGCTGTGAGGAAGAACCGCCTCACTGCCGAGCTGATCGATGCGATGATTCAGTATGAGATTCCAGCGCAGCGCCGCTCTCCGCTGCATACGTTCCTCTTCCGCGGAGCAATGTCGCCAGGCAGTGAGGAAGTGATTACCTTCCTCCGGGATAAGTACAGAAGCGGATACGGCGATCTATTCAGAGCCAAGCAGCGGATGCAGAGCGTACTTGCAGAGCTGCTCCCTCCGCAGATGGCGGAGCTGTTCATCCGCTCCCGGTTCTACCGGCCGGAATTATTCGAAGCGGACCTGCACGGAATGATCACTGATCTTGAGATGATTGAACAGAAAGCGGGGGATAGCTGATGCCTGATATGCTCGTTAAGTTATATGATCTGCCTGACAATAGTGCGCTGCTGGAACGTCTGCGGGGAGAAGGAATTGCCATCAAACGGGCAATGACCGGGGATAAGCAGGCCATTGTGGATTTTGTCGGCCGCCACTTCACGAATAGCTGGCGGAATGAATGCGAGACGGCCTTCTCGCATCTGCCTGTCCATTGCTATATTGCCGTGAAGCAGGGCGAAGTGATCGGCTTTGCCTGTCACGATGTTGTTGTGAAGAACTTCTTCGGCCCGACCGGCGTGCTGGAGGATTACCGGGGCCTCGGCATCGGGAAGGCACTGCTGCTGGAATGCCTGTCCGCGATGCACCGGAACGGCTACGGCTACGCCATCATCGGCTGGGTCGTGGACGCAGTGCCTTTCTATGAGAAGACTGTCGGCGCGATTGCGGTCCCTGATTCTTTTCCCGGCGTATTCCGCGACTTGATCAGTATGGACTAAAATGCCCCTCTGATACAGCAAACAGCGGCAGCCAAGGACCTAAATGTCCCTGAACTGCCGCTGTTTCATTGTCATTGCAGATGACCTATTCCGCCGAGCTAGCAGAAATCGATAATCGGAAATCCTTTATTTTCTGCCCAAATGCAGGTCGATTGTATCATAAATAGTTAACACATCACCGGACTTCATAATCGCCGCGCTGATCTCTTCCTCAAACGGCTCTTTAATAGCAGACGGCATGCTTCTATGGTCTGAATATGTATTAAGCAGGGCAATGTAATCCGCCGAGGAGAAGCTTCTGGTTAGGTGATACAACTTGAACTGGATATCTTTGAACCCGTAGGTACGCAGATTCTGTGAGATGGCCTGGTATTTTCCCGTATCATGTTCGATTAATTTGGTATTTGAGGGCCTGTACTGCTGGTAAATACGCTGAATATGCTGATGTAATTCTTCATCCTCCCGCGCTGCAAAAGGCCTGTTCCAGAATAAGGCCACTGTTCCGCCCTTCTTCAACAATTCACGAACCTTCGGGTAACCAACGTCCTCTGGAATCCAATGAAATGCAGTAGCGGAGTAAATGAGGTCTACGCTGTCGTCCGGGCCTGTGAATTCTTCAAATGTAGTATTATGCACCCTGAAATTCTTGTGTTCCCGGAACTTTAGTTGTGAGTATTCCGCAAGGTCTGCCCCAAGTTCAATGGCAGCTAATTCACAGCCCGTTTCCAGAAAAGGCCGGGTAGCCTGGCCCGTTCCGATCCCGATTTCAATGACCTTCCCGCCCTGCCCGATCCGGGAATACGCTATAATGTCCCGGAATAATTCCGCACAATAAGCCGGTCTCCATTTATCATAATTCGCCGCATCCTCATTGAATGTTAACCGTTTATCCATACATCCTCCTCCTTCAGTAAATAACCGGCACCATTCCCCCATCCATACGGATTGGAGAGCCTTTAAATGCTGCCGCATAGGGACTGCATACAAAAGCAGCCAGCCTGCCGATCTCCATAGGCTTGATGAAACGCTGTAATTCAGATTGCGGCAGACTTGCAGCCATAAATTTCTTCTCTTTTTCTGCAAACGTCAATTTCTCGTCAGGATACATCCCGTCAATGATTTGCTGCACATTCTCAGACAGTGTAGGTCCAGGCATGATTGTATTAACCGTGACCTCAGTTCCTGCTGTCAGTTTGGACAGACTCTTGGACAAGGACAGCAGCATGGATTTGGTCATTGCATATTGAGGCATTTGTCCTGAAGGCATGACGGCTTCTTCACTGGCGATGAAGAGGATACGGCCGTAGTCTTGTTTCAACATTCCAGGGATATATAATTTCGTTAATCCGTTTGCAGCAAGCACATTCGTACGGAAATACTTCTCCCATATGTCATCGTCAACATCCTCATACTGCATCAATTCATAAATGCCCATATTGTTGATCAGAAGATCAACGCTGGGGAATTTCGCGAATAATGCTTGCCTTTGTGCAGCGTCCACTATATCAGCAGCGGCATTCTGAGGAGTGGTGTCCGGGAAATTCATCTTCAATTCACTGACGGTCCGCTCTGCCTCTTCGTAATTTCGTCCATTGACCAATACGTTAACGCCTTCCTTGGCAAGCTCTATAGCAATGGCTTTCCCTATGCCTTTCGTAGATCCTGTAACTAATGCTGTTGTGTTGTTTAATCCCATATCCATAATTCACTTCTCCTTATTCGAACATTCCTGTGTTCCGGATAGTGATTATTGTACCCCGCCGGGATTATTCAGTAACTAGCCCCATGTGCCAAACTTCTTGTTTAACACGCCAAAAAAATACTGCTCACAAAATGCCGGCATCCGGAAGATGCTCAGCACGCCACTTCGAAGGAGTGTCCCCCTCCCACAGACGGAAAGCACGGTAGAAGGAGTTCTGGTCCTCGTAGCCAAGCAGGTAAGCCACTTCTTTAATATCAAGCGAAGGGTCTGCCAAATACTCCCGGGCCTGCTCATGCCGCGCTTCTGTCAACACCTGCTTGAAGGTCGTATTTTCGTCAGTCAGCCGGCGCTGCAGGGTCCGGCCGCTCATCTTAAGCTGCTTCGCAGCGGCCTGAATGCCGGGGCATCCTCCTGCGAGGCTGTGTTTAATGACCATTTTGACTCTTCCGGTAATAGAGCGGTTGTCATGCAGTTCAACGAGTGACCGGTCCAGAGCGGGTGTCAGGATCTCCAGCAGCTCCTCGTTATACGATACAAAGGGAAGATCCAGATCACTTCGATGCAGCGTCAGCCGGTTACATTGCCCGCCTGCCTGGATTGCACAGCCGAAGTAGGCTTCGAGGACCCGTTCATCGCCCATGGACTGCGTAAATTCGACGGACTGCGCCTTCAAGGGACGGCCTGTCCCCTTCCTCCCAAGCTCCAGAAGAAAGGCCAAAGTGATCCCCGCCAGCACCGGAGGACCGGATGCTTCGGTATTCAGCCATTCCAGTTCAACTGTACAATGCCCGTTCTCCTCCGTGATCCGCAGGCTTTCGGGAGGACACAGCTGCTTGTATCTGGCCATACGTTTCAGAGCATCGCGGTAGTCACGGGCGTGATACGTTGCTAAGACGGCGGGGGGATACTGCGTGGTTTCAAAGGCGGCTGCAAGCTTGATGATCCCCTCTGCAGTGTCCCCGGTGAGCTCGGAATACGCCTGCCAGATTGCGAAATATTGGGCAGTGGTGACTGAGGATTCCGTTGTTATCGATTCAGGCAGCTGTGCATGGCGGGCCACGTCGCGGGAGGCAATTCCTAAGTGATTTATGCCTGCCCAGAATCCCGGAGGTATTCTAATAAGGTCAGAGAGACGGGACTTCATACGTACGGACCTCCTTTTGCCAGTTGTAAATTCATAGCTGTGGTTGTATTAAAGCCATATAAGAATACTCTTATGCCCGTTGCGATGTCTAGAGATGGAATGAAATTCATCCACATTTCTCATTTTGTTTTAACATGCAGGCGTTACAATGGATTCAGATCATAACTAAGTGTGCTCACAAAACCTGTAGGAGGATTAATCATGCCTAATATCTGGATGCATCTCGAATACGGGCAACAGCTGGCCGGGGAATTCCGCAGCCGGTTCCCGTTCTTACATAAGCTTCAGCAGCAGGAACAGTTGTATAATCTAGGCTGTCAGGGTCCGGATTTCCTGCTGTATCATAGTTTTCTGCCCTGGAGCAAGGATGCGGGGGCCCTTCATCTCGGGGATCTGATGCATACGCAGCACTGCGGGCCTGTGCTTATTGATTGCTGGGAAGCTGCGCGGACTCTCGAAGGGCCAGAGGCAGACCAGGCCCGGCTCTACTTCCTTGGCTTCCTGACCCATCATCTGCTGGACCGGAACCTGCATCCGTACATTAACTGGAAGGCAGGCTACAAATTCCGCGATCACCAGCGGTTCGAAATCGATTTGGATACCTTGTTCATGAAACGGCTGCGGGGCGTCAATACCTGGCAGAATGCCGCCTGGACAAGAATAGACGCAGGTCCCCGGCTGCCTGAGCCGGTTCATCATATTCTTCACACCACTGCACTCCGGCACTATCCGGAAGCCATGGGCAAGCTGCCCTCCGAGATCTGGCAGAGCTCCTACCGGGATATGGTGCTGGCTCACAGATGTCTTTATGATCCGAAGGGCTGGAAGAAGGCCCTAGCCTGGGGCCGTACCCGCCGTCTGTTCTCCCGGAAGCTGACTGCCCATGAAGAGCAGCTGGATTATCTGAATGACCGGCACTCCGAGTGGCGGCATTCCGCACTGTATTCCGAGGTCCGGACGGAATCTGTCTGGGAGCTGTGGGAGCAGGCGCTGGAGGAAGGCCGGACCGTGCTCACCGCGCTCGCCGATTGGCTGGAATGTACGGACGCCGCCGCGGCAAGGCACAAGCTCGATCAGTTCATCACAGTACTGGGCGACCGCTCTTATGATACGGGCAAGGAATGCAGCATGAACCTGCAGAACCAATATGCAGAGCCCATCTGGACCAGCCTGCCTGGCAGCTGATCGCAGTCAGCGTCTCATCCGGCTCTGCCGCCGCTTCAACCGGGCAATGAAGCCGCCCAGGGGGCGGCGCGGGGAACGGGTGGGCGCTTGGCAGAAACTTGGGCGCTCCCAGCGGCGCTTCGCAGTAACTTGGCCGCTTCCGGCCGCGCTTTGCAGTAACTTCGCCGCTCCCGGCGGCACCTCACAGTAACTTCATGACCCGTCAGCTGATGATGCGGACTGAAAATCCGCTATTTGAGCAAAACAAGCAGATTTCCCGCCCAACCGGACTCAGTCCGCATACTCTTCATATGGAGGTTTTTTGCTGAAATAACGGAATCTCAGTCCGCTTCAGCGAAAAGGACAAATCATATTACTGGCGCGAAGCAACTACAAAGTTTACTTTGGAACAACATCATCCCGCCCGCTTCCGGCGCCTCCAAACCGAGTTATCGCATATTCCAACTGTATAATCTCCCAAGCAGCCAAAAAGCGCCCGGTTTCCCGGACGCTCCTTGTAATCCATCCTATATTTTTCCTATCATCACGTACTGTTCCTATAATCACTGGTAATGTTCCTATTGTCACGTATTGTTCCTATTATCCCATTGTCGTGATAATTCCGATGCCGTTCCATGCCCGGCTTATATCAACAATTACAAAGGCTCCCTCGGAATAATCTCCGGCGGGGTCTGCGGAATAATTTCCGGCTGCTTCTGCGGAGGAACCTCCGGCGGAATTACAACCGGTCCCGGTTCAGGGATCATGTCCGGCTTCACTTCGGGTACAACTTTCGGTGGAACCTCTGGCGGCAGATCTTTATTCATATCCTCTTACCTCCTTCATTCCTGATACCTATGTATACCCGCTCCACCCCTTCTTGAAAAAAAGCGGATTCGAAACTCCCCAATCTTCCTCTATGCCAGATGTTTAACCTGCGGTTGATCTCCATGAAATATTCGCCTGCTAAGCTCAAGGCAACAAGAATACAGGGAGGGATTCCGATGCGTCTGGCTCTATTCACGGACACGTTTCTTCCGCAGACCAATGGTGTGGCCCGCACGCTTAGCCGGTTAACCGGCCATTTGCACCGCAGGGGGATTGAGCATCTGTTGTTTACCCCTAAATCCGCACCGGAGAGCAGCTACCCAGATCCTGTCCGCCCCATCGCCAGCATCCCGTTTTTTCTGTATCCCGAGTGCAGGCTGGCCTTGCCGGGCATGTCCTCTATTCAAAGTGAGCTAACGGCCTTCGCCCCTGATCTGATCCATCTGGCCACCCCCTTCAACATCGGCTTATCCGGCCTCCGCTATGCCCGCAAACAGCAGCTCCCTCATGTCGCCTCCTACCACACCCACTTCGACCGTTACCTGGAATATTACAAAATGAGAAGAATTGTCCCGCTCTACTGGAAATATATGAAGTGGTTTCACCGTTCCTGCGATGCTGTGCTGGCCCCTTCCCAGGAGACATTAGCCTCGCTGCGCGCAGAGGGCTTCATGAGACTGCGCCTGTGGTCCAGAGGCGTCGACTGCACTCTCTATTCCCCTGAGAAACGAAGTGAAGAGTTGCGGGAGCGGTATGGTATGCGCGCGCCTCTGGTTATGCTCTATGTCGGGAGGATTGCCCCGGAAAAAGATATCGCCACCCTGCTGCTCGCCATGCAGCTTCTGCCGGAATCCGTACGCTCCGGTGTGCAGCTGCTGATTGTCGGAGACGGGCCGCTCCTGCCTGAGCTCAGATCACAGGCACCGGACAACGTAACCTTTACCGGTGCGAAGCATGGCGAAGAGCTGGCGGAGCTGTACGCTTCAGCCGACCTGTTTGTCTTCCCTTCCTGCACGGAAACCTTCGGCAATGTCGTGCTTGAAGCCATGGCTTCGGGGCTGCCGGTCATCGCCGCAGATGCTGGCGGCACCAGGGATCTGGTCGTTCCCGGTGTCACCGGGAATCCGTTCGAACCCCGTAATCCGGCAGCGCTGGCACGCGGGATTAGTATCCTAGCCGCCCAGCATGCACTGCGGGCGTCTATGGGCCGGGAAGGGCGGCGCCTCGCGCTCGGACGTTCCTGGGAGCATATTTTCGACGGATTGATCAAGGATTACGAAGAGGTGATCGAGAGCCGGAAGAGCAAAGGAGGGGCGGGTATTTTCACTGCCTAGTCCAGCTTCGGAAGCTAAGCATCTCTTACCACCATCTGCAATAATTCGGGAGAGCGTTCCTGTTACATTGGGGATGCTTTTTCCTGTTGTTCACTGTTTCTACCAATCACACTCTTGACCGGTGGTATAATGGCGCATATTATACACTTATAACATTAAGGACCTAAATTATGGTATTGGATTGGTGGTGTTTCTTTGGAGCCTGCAGCCACGATTCGCAGTCATTTAGAGGCTTATCTCTCTGCACAGCATATGTCCATTAATCAATTCTCCATACAGACCGGCATTAATTCGGGAACGCTCAGCCGTTTGCTTAACGGCCAGCAGCCGATCGCCATGAGTCATTTGGAATTGATTACCCGGGGGATGGGAGTACCGGAGGACCATTTCTATAGTTTGTATGTGGACGAATGCTTCTATCATTCAGCACCAACCTGGCGGCGACTGCGCCCGTTCATTCTGAGTTCAGCAGCGCTTGGGCGGCTTGACTGTATTGAACTTGTGGTTAGGAATCTGCTCGACAATTTAATCTATGCACCCATGCTGTTTGAAGTGGCCGAAGGCTTATTTCAGGAGGGCCAATGGCAGGCAGCAGCGGTTCTGTACAAGAATGTGAGTGCAAGTGAGAAGTATCAGCATTCCGAACGGCTTGCTATATGCCAATACCGCTTATTCCGCATTTCCATTGGTGACAGCCAAGTCCTCAATCTGCAGGCGGCTCTTCTTTTTGAATGCTATATTGAGCGGTTAGAGGTAGCGGATCAGCTGGATGGGCTGAAACACCTGATGCATGTCTATTATTCACTGCACAAGTGGGACAAGGTAGATGAGCTGGCACTGGAGATGCTCCGTTTGGCTACGCTCAGCTACAATTTCCAGCATCCCTCCGGCCGCAAGGACAGAAGCGAGAAAGCTCCTGAGAAACCGTTATACTTCTACATTCTATATTCCTATCTTATGCGCTCCAGTGTGCAGGAAGAGTATGGGGACTATACAGCGGCTCTGAATCTTATTCCACAATATATGGAGGCAGACTGGATACAGGAAGACAGTGATGAGGTCCGGGAGACGTTAGCTCAATTTAAGCTTTGGGGAACGGCAAACACCCACCTCTACCGTGTAATGGCCGGGCAATATGAGGGGCTGCAGGATTATGTAGACTATATCTCTAACCACGAGGGGCAGGTTTTTACAGCTGTCTATAATATTATTAAATCAGCAAACCGCTACGGATGGAATATAGATTACATTCTTGCCAGGTTTTCCAAGCATGTTCCTTATGAACCTTACAACTCCGGCTTCGGCAAATATAATCATCAGATTATTGCAGACCAGCATGCCAGATTTCTCACTGAGCTAGCCATGTATAATCTGCACAACAAACGGCACGATGGAATTAGCGTAATACTCAAAAGTTTGGAATCATCCGTTAGAATCAATAATGAAAGCCTAATCATTAAATGTGTGAATTTGTTTGAGCAGCACCGGCATGAGGCCAGCGAAGAAGAGCAAGTGCAGTATAAATTTCTAATCAGAGAGGTGCAGGATCCAAATGACCAAAAAGTTCATCATGTTTCTAACTTCGTTTAGTCTGCTACTTGTAATTATTTTACCGGTTGGAGGTATCGGATTCACAACAGATCTTAATAGCTCCCAATTAATTTCTACTATGGGTCATGGTGCGGGTGAGGGTTAGGTCTGTATATATTTGAATATTATTATTAAGAAAATAGTATAACGATACTCCTAAGATGCTCCCGGACCCGGGAGCGTCTTTTTTGCGGAAATAGACTTAAATTTGAAGTATAGTGGAACTGCCAGCAACTAATCAACCGGCGGAGCTCGTTCTGACACCCCTCCTATCCGCGCGGACTTCCCATTCGACTCGCATTACGCGGAAGTGAACGGCCACCGTCTCCACTATATTGACAAGAGCAGCCGCTGGCAGTAGGTGAAGCTATATTTGACTGGATTCAGAAGCTCGATGCCCTATAAAAGCTAGGCTCAGCACAATCCCATAGGGTTACCTGCATCGGGGTCCGGCTGGCCTTTCAGGATTGTCTCATACCGTGACAGCTTCATATTTACCGCTGTAAAAGCCCGGTCCAGCTCCTCCTGTCTGCGCTGAAGCTCGAGCTTGTGGGCTTCCAGAATTGCTTGCCTTTCGGGTATCGTGGAATCTCCTTCTGCGGCTAGGTTAACGATCTGCTTCAGTCCGGCCACTGGCATTCCTGTGGCCCGGAAGCAGGTCATAAGCGAGATCCAGTCCAGATCACCCTGTTCAAAAACACGGTTCCCCTGCCCGTCCCTCTGTAGAGAAGGCAGCAGCCCTTCTTTCTCATAATAGCGGATGGTATGGGCGGGGAGCCCCAGCTTGGCCGCAGCTTCTTTGATCAATATACTCAAAGCAGTCACTTCCCTCAGATCACGGCAGTGATCAAGTTTTTCTTATAGTATAGGGGTAAAAATGCACTTTAAGTCAAGCTGAGCGTTTGAGTACCTGGGTGCCCTGAGCCAGCGTTGTGCTTCCCCTAGCTTCTCAACTGCGGATCGTCCGCTGAATTCCTGCAGCAGAATATCCGCTTAAATCGCGAATCCCACTCCCGTCAGCTTCTCGCTGAGCGTCCACAGCTGCTCCGCATTCTCCCGGTCTACCGCCCAGGGCCATACCCCGGAGCCTTGCACACTGCCAGCCGGGACAGCTTCGGACACATCAACATCCTCACAGTAGACTCCCCCCATACCTGCCAGTTGTTCACTTACTGCGCACCAGATGCCGGTTGCCGCGCCCTGCTCCACTGTCTTCATCCGGTCTGCTCCGGCACTGCCAGCCGGCTGTTCATGCTTCACATCCTGCGCCTCCGGGACCGGCTTGACGCCAAGCTCTTCCGCTTCCAAGAAACGCCCGATGCCGGAGGATGGAATTAATCCCGGGTGCACTGCAAAGGCCCGGATTCCCTGACCCTTAGCCTTCTCATCCAATGCTATGGCGAACAGCACATTTGCCGTCTTCGACTGGGCATAGGCGGTCCATTTGTCATATTCACGGTGGATGAAATTAGGATCGTCCAGATCGACACCGCCCAGGCGGTGTGCCCGCGATGTTACGGATACAACGCGGGCATTGCCTGCCTGCTTCAATGCCGGCAGGAGCCTGGCCGTAAGCTGGAAATGCCCCAGATGGTTGGTGGCAAACTGGGATTCATAGCCCCGGGTATCCCGCGCCAGCGGTGCAGCCATAATGCCGGCACTGTTAACCAGTATATGCAGCGGCCGTCCTGAATCCAGGAAACGCCGGGCGAAGCTGTCGATGGAAGCAGGGTCCATGAGATCAAGGGCTTCAAGCTCCAGACGCGGAATTCCGGCGACTGCAGCCTTGGCCTTGTCCGGTGTCCGTGCCGGTACAATGACTGTAGCTCCGGCACCGGCGAGTACACGTGCAGTTTCCAGGCCAATGCCGGAATATCCGCCGGTTACGATGGCTATTTTTCCGCTCAAATCGAGGTTGCCGATTACTTGTTCCGCCGTAGTCCCGGCACCAAAACTGCTCCCAATCGGAGCTTGGGGTGTTGCGCTGCTATTTATATACTTGTGCATAGTTGTACCTCCTAAGTAAAGTTTCTTTCCAGGCGCATGGCCGGCTACCCGCTCTACATAACTAATAGGAACCGACAAACTCACCTGCCTCAGCGCCTTCGCCTTCATGAACCATCATAATCCTTAAAGTGCACTTTAAAGCAAGCATTCATTTATCCCCTACATTTCCGCCTCCAGCCCTCTCCCCCCAAGATAACGGTGCTTAATCTCCAAAGTAATAACAAAATCGCCCGGAGGACGAATCAAGCGGCACCTCAAAAGTAAAATAACTCGGCTCATCTACCCTATCGTCGGCACATTGTATTCGGTTTTTCGCATACATTCGGCTCATCTACTCTACCATTGGCACATTGTATTCGGTTTTTCGCATACATTCGGCTCGTCTACTCTACCATTGGCACATTGTATTCGGTTTTTCGCATACATTCGGCTCATCTCCACTACCATTGGCATATTGTATTCGGTTTTTCGCATACATTCGGCTCGTCTACCCCACCATTGGCACAATGTGTTCGGTTTTTCGCATACATTCGGCTCGTCTCCACTCTCGTTCTCTTAAGCCCAATCAAGGCGTACGAAGCAGCAGATTGTACCCAGGGTCGGATGCTCCAAATCGCTTCTAAAAAAAAGACCCTCCTCCACCCCATAAAGGATGGAAAAAGATCTTTATTGCTTATTGCTTATAGCCTTTTGCTTATTTCATAACGCCAACCTACACGTACGAAGCCAGCGCCCCCTCAAAATAAACAATCTGCGCAATCCGTATATGCAGCGGACGGTCCTCCAGATTGATCTGTATAACTTTAAAATATCAGTAATTTCTATGCGGGGTGATCCGGTTCTTTTCGCTATTCACTATTCGCCAATCCACGACCGGTCATCCTGCCAGCTCGCTGGTATACCGCTCGGCGATTTCCTTGAATTTATGCTTGTTCTTCATGAATACCTTCACGATATCAGGATCGAAATGTATTCCGGCATCGCCTACTATAATACCGACCGCCTCCTCATGCGGCATTGCATCTTTATATACCCGCTTGCTCGTAAGCGCATCGTAGACATCGGCTACCGCCATCAGCCGGGCTGACAGGGGAATCTGTTCACCGGCAATCTGCTCGGGATATCCGGTTCCGTTCCATTTCTCATGATGGGAATAGACAATTTCCTTGGCGAAGCGCAGAAAAGTCTCCGGCTTGTCCATAAGCCGTTCTGCCCGCAGAATGGCTTCCCTGCCGAGTGTCGTGTGCGTCTTCATCACTTCGAATTCCTCGCGGGTCAGCGCCCCCGGCTTCAGGAGGATGTGGTCAGGAATGCCCACCTTACCGATATCATGCAGCGGCGCGGAAGTCACAATCAGGTTAATATGCTCCGGACTCAGCACCTCCGCATATTTTCCCGTCCGGCTTAGCTGGGTGGCCAGCTCTTCAATGTAGAGCTTCGTCCGTTGAATGTGATTGCCGGTCTCCGAGTCACGCATTTCGGCAAGCGCGGCCATCGCCATAACCGAGACTTCCTGGATGAGCGAGATTTCCTTAATCCGCCGGGAGATCTCCGCCTCAAGGAACTCATTCTTGTCCGCAAGGAAATCCTTGGATTGCTTCAGGGTGAGATGCGTTTTGACACGGGATAGCAGAATCGGCGAACTGATCGGTTTCGTAATATAATCTACGGCCCCCAGATCAAATCCCAGATTCTCATCCTCCACCTCTTCCTTGGCCGTCAAAAAGATTACCGGAACCTCTCTCAGCTCCCCGTCTTCCTTAAGCCGGCGGCAGGTCTCGTAGCCATCCATAACCGGCATCATAATATCCAGCAGGATCAGATCAGGAGGTGAGGCTTTGGCCACCTGTAATGCTTTTTCCCCGTTGATGGCTACCTTTACTTTGTATTGCTCCTTAAGCAGCCCGCTGAGAAGTGAGATATTGTCCGGCGTGTCGTCAACTACCAGGATTACAGGTCTAGTGTCCAGCATTTATATCAACCTCTGTTCATAATTACTTTCTTGTATTACCGTTTCAATCATTTCTATGGCGGCCTCATATTCGAACCGGTTCAGACAGTCAGCCAGCTGAACCAGCTGCTCTGGCTGCATATATCCTGCAAGCTGGCTACGCACCGAAATGAAATAATCAACGGCTTCGCTGTCACTGTCCATCAGCATTCCGAGCAGCTTCCCGGCCATAGGAGCCAGCGGCTGTGCAACCGATTCCGGATCAAGCTCAGCCATCAGGGCGGCAGAAGGCTCGTCAGACCCCCATTGCCCGCGAATCGCTGTACAGCTCTCCAGCACAGCCGCCTCCAGCCTCAGCACCAGCGCCTCAAGCTTCTCAGGCTGCTCATGATAATTCGGCATTCTGCCCAGCGAATCGGCAAGCTTCTGCACTTCTTTTACCCCCAGGTTCCCGGCAACTCCCTTCAGACTATGAGCCAGCATATACACGGCTTCCTCATCCCCCTGCTTAATGAAGCTGCGGAGCTTCCGGGCGGTATCGCGCTGGCTCTCTGAATATTTCAGCAATAGCTGTATATATAAAGCCTCATTATTTCCGACACGTCTAAGGCCGTTCTCCGTATCAATACCCTCTATGCGGAATCCGGAAGTCCCTTGCGCCTCCTGCGGACGGCCGTGCTCACATTCATCGTAATCCGGCTGCTCCTCCCTGGAAGCATCCGATGTCCACCTGCTGATCTTGGCAAAAAGGATATCCGGATCGACCGGCTTCGCCACATGGCCGTTCATACCTGCCGTGAAGCTTCGTTCCCGCTCCTCCTGCATGGTCCTAGCGGTCATGGCAATGATCGGCAGCTCAGCTTCTGCGGCCCTAATCCTCCGCGCCGCTTCGAACCCGTCCATGACCGGCATCTGCAGATCCATCAGCACCAGCTGATAAGGCTGATCCGCGGACATCTCCTCAATCTTCTGCACGGCTTCCGCTCCGTTGCCGGCAATGTCGATGATCATTCCCTGGCTCAGCAGCAGTTCTTCCGCAATCTGCTGATTAATCTCGTTATCCTCCACCAGCAGTACCCGTACACCGGACAGGCCGTAATCCTTGTCCTTCACACCAGTTGCTTCATCTCTCATTGCCCTTGCCCCTGAGTCTTGCACAGCAGAAATTCCGAACCAGGCGGTGAAGGCGAAGGTACTCCCTTGCCCTTCCTCACTCTCGACCCACAGGCTGCCGCCCATAATCTCCACCAGCTTCCGGCTGATGGCCAGACCCAGTCCTGTGCCCCCGAACCTTCTTGTAGTAGAGCTGTCCGCCTGCGTGAACGCCTGGAACAGCTTTCCTTCACTCTCCTTGCTCATGCCGATCCCTGTATCCCGCACACTGAATTTAAGCTTCGTCATGCTGTCGATCATGCTGATTCTTTCTACCAGAATAACCACTTCACCCTTCTCGGTGAATTTAACGGCATTGCTCAGAAGGTTGGTAAGAATCTGCCCCAGCCGCAACGGGTCGCCGCTGAGCTGGCGCGGAACATCCGGAGGGAGCTGAACGGACATCTGCAGCCCCTTGTCCAGTGCAGTCTGTCCTGAGATATCCACCACATTCCCGATCACATCCGGGAGCTCAAAATCAATATTCTCCAGCTCCAGCTTCCCCGACTCCACCTTGGAGAAATCGAGGATTTCATTAATAATACCGAGCAGTGAGGTTCCGGCATTATGAATCTTGGAGATATAGTCACTTTGCCTGGGGTCCAGCTCTGTCTTCAGCGCCAGATAAGCCATCCCGATAATGGCATTCATCGGCGTCCGGATCTCATGGCTCATATTCGCCAGGAACTGCGATTTGGCAGCTGTCGCCTCTTCCGCCAGATTAAGCGCGGATTTCAGCTCCTCCTCCTTGCGCTTCACTTCAGTGATATCCTCGGACACACTAAGGAGATAGAGGGGCTTCCCCTCTGCATCCAGAATCGGCACCTTCGAAGCCAGCACGTATTTCAGATTGCAGAGCTCGGCATCATCCGTAACAATCTCAATCTCGCTGAAGAGCCTGCCCGTCTCAAGCACCTTCCGGTCACTGCCGTTCAGCTTGCCCGCCAGCTCTTCAGGGTACAAATCGTAATTATCCTTGCCTTCCATCTCCTGCGGAGTCATACCGAGGAAGGAAGCTCCCGCCTGATTTGCCTTGAATATCTTCAAGGATTGCGCATCCTTGACGTTAATCATGACCGGAATATGGTTAATAATCGCATCCAGGAAATTGCGGCTGTTGAGCAGCTCCTTCTCTTTATGCTTCAGATCACTGATATCTGTCAGAATCCCCAGGTACCCGCCCACTGTGCCGTCAGACAACCGGTAAGCAGACAGGGAATAGAGAATATCATGCTCTTCCCCGGTGGCGAAGTTGCGCTGGATCTGCCGGGTCGCCGGCAGTCCGCTGGCCGTCACTTCATCCTTCATCTCACTCAGAATTCCGAAGCCCTCCCGCGAGAGATGCGGCAGCCGGCTCATCGGAGTTCCCGTAAAGACCCTGCGGGATACCTGGAACGCTTCCTCATAGGCCGTATTACAGCCGAGAAAGTTCCCTTCGGCATCCATATAGAATAGCGGATGCGGTAAAGTATCCACCAGCTGGGAGGTGAAATACAGCTGGTCCGACAGCTCTTTTTTGATCCGCTTATATTCCGAGACGTTCTCCTTAATGCCCACATAATGCGTGGTCTGGCCCCGTTCATTCTTAATAGAAGAGATAATGACGGCTTCCGTGTACTCTTCCCCGCTCTTCTTACGGTTAATGAATTCCCCTTGCCATTTGCCTTCAAGTATCAGCGTCTCCCACATATTCCGGTACGTTTCAGCCTGGTTCTTGTCCGACCTCAGAATCGACGGTTTATTGCCGACGGCCTCCTCCTTGGAATAACCGGTAACTTCCGTGAAATAAGGGTTTATGTATTCGATGAGGCTATCCATATCGGTGATTACTATAGACAATGGGGATTGTTCAACCACATCCATGTACAGCCGAAGCTTCTCGCTGTACTCCCTTTCGGTGTCCAGCAATTTTCTCGTATAGGCGATCTGTTTGGCATACAGCCGGACGATGAAATAAGCCATGATAATGATGGTGAAATATAGAAACACATATACAGAGAATCCTTTGAGTATAAAAATCAGTGCCGGATACGCCATGAACAGCACTCCGCTCTTCAAGGTCCGGCTTTCCGTTACGGGCTGGGGTTCGGCAAGCCCTTGCTCCGCTTGTATCGGATACTGGCGCACCAGAATCCAGCTTGCGGCTATGCACACAATGGATAATTTATAGAGTCCGTCTATGAGGTAGCCGGACATAATCCCATTATTCAGCGCCTGGACCAGATCCACGGAGGATACCAGGGCAATGGAGGCAATCAGCAGCTTGAAGCCCGTTGTACGGTATTCCCGCTTCATGTACACCCAGATCAGCATCAGTGAGGCCAGGGTCAGCAGGGGGGCCAGCAGATAGAAGAAGAGGATCAGGGTACGGTAATTCATATCCGCCAAACGGAATGACCCGTCCTGAAAAAAAACAAACCAGATACTGCCCACAATGCATTCCAGCGTTGTGATCTGATCCCACAGCACCTGTAATTTATTGATGCCCTGTCTGAAGATTCCATACATCTGCAGGACTGCAACAAGAATAATCGTTCTTGTAACCGAATAGAGCGTAAGTGCGGTAAGGGTAAAAGTTGACGTGTCGTCAGCTGAGAAATGGAAGCCGTATAACCCTGTCAGCAGCAGTGCATCACAGATCACCCACAGGAAGAACCCGTAACTGATCAGCCGGAAGGGCCTTCTCAGCAGCGCGGGAGGCGGTCCGGATATCCGGTAATACAGACAGGCCAGCATAGGCGCTATGACTGTGACGATTCCAAACATCAGATGATTATCCAGCAGCACTGCTGCCAAATAGGCAACAATGTAGACGGCCAATCCTCCTAACCATGTGTTGGCTTTATGTGTATCCATCTGACGTTACCACCCTTGCCTCAATCAATTTATCATTCTGCAAAAGAAATCTGCGCTTATCTATTCTATACGCAGATGTCATCGTAGCTCTACTCTTTTTTTCGACATTGTTCAGCAAAAAATTTAGCCCTTCCTGTACTCCAAAGGGGAGACAAAAAGGGCTGAGACAAATAATACTATTCATTTACTTTTAATTGGATCTTTTCAGATAATAATCGCTATAGCCAAAGCTTCCGTTCAGCTCTAAGCGGTGGTACCCCTCCTGACGCAGCACACGAATCCGCCGTTCTGCCTGCGGCACTACTTTGGTCACAATCCCGCTGAATTCAAACCATTCACGGAAACGTTCTCCTGCTAGAGAGATAAGCTCGCACAAGTTCTCTTCTGTCTCATAGCGTGAGGCCAAATCCAGCCGCAATACGCCTGTACTCTGCTCATCCCCGTCCACTCCGCTTCTGCAGAAAAATTCAACGGTCCCTGCAGTTGTGCCCGCTAATTTATCCACAACACTGAAGCGTATATAGGCTCTTTTCTCATATTCCCCGAGCCATACCCCGATAATATTCTGCATATCCTTCAGGGTGTTCAACCGGAAATCTGAGCGGCAATTGTCACTGTTAAACAGCAGGCTGGCTTCAGGGTCACTGTAACAGCCCAATAAATCCTCTGCATCCTTCAGTTGTACCTGTCTGAGCCGGAACCGCTTGGTTTCACACACCGGACTGGTTACGTAAGGATCTGATATTTCTATTTTCATGCTAAGCTCTCCTTATGATATGGAATAAATCCATTATAGAGGGCTATATTAGACAGCATTATGTCGCCATTCAGCTATAGGTATCCAGAATCATTCTGGCCCTGGCCAGCAGCTTCTCCCGGAGTGACTCCGGTTCCAGAACAGTGACTTGATGGCTGTGCTGCAGGATAATGCCGAACCAGCCCTGCTCCTCCCCGGGTACCGTAAAGCCCATCACCAGCTTCTGCCCGCGTGTTTCCAGCAATCTGGCATTCGGCAAAGCCTCTTCCAGCAGTACCCGGTACTCTACCGGACAGAGTAGCTTAATATGTATATAGACCCGGTTGTCACCATGCCCAGCCAGCAGCAGCTCCGCATCCCGGTGAACCGCAGTGAATGGTTCAGGCAGAGGCAAGATATCACGCATCCGCGACAACCGGAACAGGCGGTAATCCTCCTGCTCACAGCAATAGGCAAATAAATACCAGGCATACCACTTGTACGTCAACAGCAGCGGTTCTACCCGTTTGCAGGAAGCCTTGAGATGGGCATTCGTATACAGGAACTGGACAGCATGTTTCTCACGGATGGCTTGTTCAAGTACAGCGATGGTTTCGCCGGTCCCCACACCCTCCTGAAGCACCCCGAGATTCAGCTGAAAAGCTTGCGCTGTCGCCGCATTATCCGGCGACAGCGCAACCATTTTCTCCACCGTATCCTGAGCCTGCCTGCTGTCATAGCCGGACACGAAACCTCTCAGCGCTGCCAGAATGTACGCATAGTCCTGCGGCTGAAGCAGCTGCCTGTTCATCTTGAAGCTGTCCATGATGTAGTAGCCCCCGTTCAGCCCCTGCAGCGAACCTACGGGAATCCCGGCCAGACTGATCGCTTCAATGTCCCGCTGAATGGTCCGCGCCGAGACCTCGAACTTCCCGGCCAGCACCCGCCCGCTGACGGTCTCCCGGTTGAGCAGATAGACTACGATGCCCAGCAAACGATTAATCTTCATGGTCAGCTCCACGCTCCATCCTCATCTTCATATGTCCCTTGTAGCTTATCCTGAAGCCCCGGATTTTTCCATGATGCATCTAACTGCTCCCATCAACGGCGAGAGGGGTGTCCAGAAGCCGCTTCACGGCCTCTAAACACCCCTCAGGAATCATTTAAAATGGTTTATTACTGCACTGCTTTGAGCAGTTTGGCTAACATATGCGCCGTTTCCTCACGTGTAGCGGCTGCCTTCGGTGCGAAGCTGACACTGCCGTCAGCGCTCGCCTGACCGGAAAGAATGCCGGCCTGCACTGCAGCAGCTGCGGCTTCCACTGCATAAGGGCTAATCGTCTGCTGATCTGCAAAGGCCGCTGAGCCGCCGTTTGCCGGCAGACTCCATTTTAATGAATCTGACAAACGGATCATCATCACGGCAAGCTGCTCGCGTGTGACCGGTGCCTTGGGCTCAAATCTTCCGTCTCCCGTTCCTTGGACAATTCCGCTCTGATTCGCCCAATCCACAGCGGCCGCATAATAGTCCCCCGGCTTCACATCCGTAAAGCTGCCGGCAGCTGAGGACTCCAGCTCTGCCCCGGCCAGACGGGCCAGGAGCAGCGCGGCATCGCCGCGGCTCAGCTTGTCTTTCAGGCCAAAGTTCTCGGCGGAGACCCCGGTAACAATGCCGCGTGCCGCAAGGTACGTAATGGAATCCTTGGCATAACTGCTAGCCGTATCCACGAATGCAAGCTTATTGTAGCCAACCGCGTACACCGAGAAATGATTCGTGCGGAAGGAGAGCAGGCCGTTCCCCGGATCATAGCTGCTGCCCGGAAGGACAACCAGCTCGCCGCCTGCGCTCACCTGATAGGCAGCAACCGCATTGGCATCTTCACCGGACGCCAGTGTATAAGGGATGCTAACTTCCACCTTACCTTCACCGAAGCTCGAAAGCGTCTGCGTTCCGGCCTGAACCATCAGACTTAGCACCGGCCGGCTGCCAATGATGCTGGCTGAACCTGCCCCTTCCTGACCGGTCAAGGTACTGCCGAGCTCGGCTTTGGCAAGGGTCAGGCTGATATCTTCGTTGCCTGCCGCCGCATGAATGGCGGAGAAGGCAGCCCGGTCGAAGGTAACTGTACCGGGTCCTCCGGTCACACTCACTGCCTCCAGTGAACTGCCGGCAATCTGAGCCCATGCTGCGGCTGGAATCTTCAGCAACACCGCTTCGGCCGCATGACCCGAAATGATATGCAATACAAGCTCCCTTGCACTTGAAGTCTTCAGGGTCTCAAGTGCTGCTGCCACTTCAGCAGCGGTTACCGACAAGCTGAGTTTGCCTTCTGCATCAGCTTGTCCCTTCAGTTCCATGACAGCTTTTCCGCCTTCTATAGTAACTGCAGCAGTTGCGTTTGCAGCCCCTGCTGCAGCTGGTGAGGCTCCGCTTCCACCGGAAGAACCCGCCCCCGGTAAGCTGGCAACCGGACCAGCAGCCGCAACCGTCACCTGAGATTCAGCTACACCGTAGCCGTCTGCACTGTACACCGAGACAACAGCTGTTCCCGCGGCATGCGGTGTTACTTTGCCTGTCTGATCGACAGAAGCGACAGCAGCATTGGAAGAGCTCCAGCTGAGCGTGCCCTCCGTGCCTCCGCCGGCCTGGGCCGTCGCCTTGAGCACTGCTGCCGTTCCTCCGGCTGTCAGAGACAGCGAGGACTGGTCCAGTGTAATTTTCGTCACGTTCAGCTGGTAGACGGCAACCGTTCCCCCAACCTCGTTGGCGACCAGCACGAGCGGCAGTCCGGTCGGACTGGCCGTTGCCGGGATGAAATCAATCCCTTCCGGCCCGGTGTCGGTCTCCAGATTATTCTTAGGCGTGAATTCACGGGAATTGATATAATTCACAAACTGCGGCTGCCCGGGATTGGTTACATCGTAGGTCATCAGACCGCCGATACGCTCTAGTCCGGTGAAGGCCAGCGCCCTTTTCCCGACCATGCCTACCTTGACATATTCAGGTTCCGGCCCTTTTTTGGAGCTGCGGCTGTCAAGTGTCGTGTTGCTGTTGCTTGCATTGAAATAGCCGGGCAGACGTTCCAAAGTAATCTGCTCAAAATCGCTGCCGCTGTCATAAACCTGCGTCATGTCCGCCGCATCCCATACTGAGAAAGAACGGCCTCCGTACAGATAGATGTCCTCATTGCCCATATCCGACATCACTTCTACCCCGTCATATTTCGTGGTGCCGTTCAGGAACTTGGCCGCAGCAGAATCCGGATTCAGCAGGCCTTTCACTTTGCTGATCTTGGTTGCATTCTCCTTGCTGTCCCATTCGGTGGCATCCCCTTCGTTGGCTGTGAACAAATAGGTTTTGCCGTTTACTGTGTATTGGCTGATGCCGTCCGGCATGTAGACTCCTTTAAACGGCACATTCTCCAGATGGATCGTGTTGTCATTTAACAAATCAAGCTTATTCTCCGGCTTGCCTAAATCCTTGAATCCAAGGCCCTTGACCCACAACAGCTTCCCGTAGACAACATCAACCGCGGCAATCGCGTTATTCTCCTGAAGCGAGACATACGCTGTTGCCTGATCCCCGGACAGCTCGATGAACTCCGGCTCCAGATCGCGTATGGCATCCGTCTTGCTCCCTTTCCCGGTAATCAGCTTGGTCTTAGGGTCAACAGCACCACGGAAATGCACAAGGTCATCAATAACCGCGGGGTCGTCGAATTTCACAAGGTTCACTGCTTTGGTAGCCGTATTGATGATCGTTACACTGCCTTCGGGATCACCCGCAAGTGTGCGGGGTTCAGCCTCGTCTGCCGTAAGAATATAACGGCCGTCTTCCGTATATTTGAGCATATCCGGCTGTACGCCGGTTTCATATTGTTCCAGCAGCCTGCCGTCATAATCCAGCACAAGCACTTTACCGTTCTTCAGCGCATCTTCTTCCTGTACAGCAACAGCAATCCGCTTGGTGGCCGTGTTGATATCGACACTCGTCAAGTCACCGTAGCTGAAGCCCCCCGTTTCTGACAGCTGCTCCACATTGATGCTGGTTTCCTTCTCCGGGTGAATGCCATCCTTCAGATTCACGATGTCCACCGATGCCGGATGGGTTGAGCCGTTGACAAGGTAGAATCTCCCGTTATCACGGTTGTACTTAATGATCTCGGCTACACCGCCATCCTCACTGGTCGTACCAACCGCATACCCGCCAATTTTGGTGATGCTGATGACATCCTCCGTAGGCGGAGCAGCCTCAGGTTGGACCGTCAGCGGGAGCATCGCTTCAGCCTTGTTGGAAGGAGCTGCACTGTCGTATACAGAGAAACTCACCGTTGCCGTTCCGGATTTCAGCGGAGTACCGCTAACTGCACCGGATACGGAGTCTATGCTCAGCCCGTCAGGCAGGCCCGCTGCCGTGTAGGAATACGGCTGTGTTCCGCCATATACCGAGAGCGATACGGAATAGGGCGCCCCTGCAGTCGCCTGAGGCAAGGAAGCGGTCGCTATGCCCAGGGCAGGAGCCGTTATCCCCCAGGCGCCATCGGCACTGTTATGCGGCTTCAGCTGATTCATCGCTGCCCCATCCAGCTTATCGAATGAAATCTGCGCAAAATCCGCTTTATTGTTGTCCGTGTCCACGTAATCCGTACGTCGCACTGACTTTTGCTTGGAGGTCCCGCCGGTTTTGCCCGTCGGATAATCCGCCTCATAGCCATCGATCGTAGCACCGTTGTCATTGCCAGCTGTGCCGATCATATCTACATAAGCCGGCGACTTGTCCAGGAACGGATTAGCATTCTCCAGCAGAGCGGAACTGCTAAGAAGGACCACCTTCATGCCTTTATTATTAAAAAGAAGTTCGTCCCAGCTCTGATCCCCCTTGCCGCTGAGGTCACTTTGATAGACGGGATTCAATTTACCGTCCGTAATAAGGTAGGAGGCATGCGCTTTAATGGTACCTGTCAGGGCAAGCTTGCTCCAGGCACCGTTCATGCCGGGATCGGAATACTGCACCGACCAGCCGCTCAGATTCACATCCGAATCTGTAGGATTATATAGCTCAATGAAGCCTTTGGAGAAGTAGCCCTCTGTTGTCCCGGCATCACCGCCGCCGTAAATCTGGTTGACGACAATGTGCGGAACGGCAACATCATAGCTGCCGGAAGCATTATACGGAGTGCCTGGCTGTATCGAAGGGGCGGCGGCTACCGGGCCTGCGCCCCATGCGGATCCGGCCGCAAGCTCTGCGGCGAGGAGAAGAGAAAGGATGGCTTTACTGGATGAATTCAAGTGATTGTCACTCCTGTACTCTATAGTTTATTTTTTAACTACTTTTTTAACTACTATAGGAGACGAGTATTTGCTCACTTGAAGATTTACATAAACTGAATGTAAAGCCGCTGCCGTATACGTGAAATAGCCCCACACAGTGGGGCTGTGGGGGCTATACTTCGAAGATTTTGTAAAATCCTGCACGTAATACAACATTCTCCTCACTATACCAGTCCAAAAACCAATATTGTTGTAGAAAATGCAACATTTCTCCCCCACTTGGCGGTTTAGCAGAACTATTGTTGTATTTCCTACAACAATCCTCCCGAACACGCAGATATTCAGGGATCAAAGCTGCACAACGTACAACATTTATGCCCTTAGTGCTTACTTAAGAGTCTCTACCCTGCCGGAAACGAATCTAGTATAGGGAATGAACGTATCCCGCCAGCCTCACAACGATCTGCCGGTAACATCATCCCTTTGGTTCATACTCATCCACTCACTCCCAAGCAAACCATAGGCATAGGTATCATGCCATCCCGGGTTGCCCTGTTCATCAGGCTTGAAATAACCTGTCTGCAGAAAATGCCCCTCCCGGCGCAGCTTCAGCCGCTCCAGCAGCCGCCATGACGGATGATTGTCCGGATCACAATGCGCGGTTACACGTCTGATTCCAAGTGTACCGAAGCCGTACGCCAGCAGCTCACGGCAAGCCTCTGCCGCATAGCCTTTTCCTTGATAGTTACTGTTGAACACATAGCCCAGCTCCCAGGTCTGAAACTGCGGCGGGTTCTGCTGTTGGAAATACAAGTTCCCGATCAGTCTGCCGCTGTCCTTCAGACATACGGCCCAGAAGGCGTGATCGGTTGCCCGGCGCTCTGCCTCGGCCTTACTTGCAGCCTGGTCATATACGCCGTAAGGCTCGAATCTCACAACCTCTTCCTGCGAGAGATAGGCATGCAGATCGTCCCCGTCTTCTGCTCTGAAGCTCCGTAAGAGTAACCGCTGCGTTTCTAATACATTCATCTTTGTTTCCCCCTGTATGCAGTGTATACTTTCCCTAATTTCAACTTTCGGGTATCTGATCCATATCCATATAGAGCACATTCCAGCGGTGTCCGTCGGGATCAGCGAAGCCTGCGCCGTACATCCAGCCTCCGCCCGCCGCCTTCGGCCTGCCAAAAACATGTCCGCCCGCCTCCTCCGCCTTACGGACAAGTTCGTCTACTTCCTCCCGGCTGGCAGCATCGATAGAGAAGAGAACTTCTGTCCCTTGAGAGGTGTCAGCAATCTCCTGCCCGGTGTATCTGCGGAACGTTGCTTCCGGAACCAGCATCACCAGTACTTTCTGATCCCCGATGACTAGTCCCGCCATCTCATCACTGCCTTCATGCCGCGGATGAAACGCAAACCCCAGCTTGCCGAAGAATTCCCGCGAACGGTTAATATCCTTTACAGGGAGATTAAGCCAAAGCTCTTTGGTCATATGATTCGCTCCTTTTCGGATGAAAGCGCTATTCTGCCACTCTAAACAACATAGTAGCATATCCACAGGAGACTGGGCATACTCAACATCACTTCGTCCATATTTTTACAAACACCCGAAACCTTCCATGGTTATATTCGTCTATATATTCGTCTATATGGAACAGAAGATTAATGCCAGAGCCATGGCAATTACGCTTTTATTGAAAGGATGGGAACGATGAAGATTACCCGGCAAATATTACTCCTCCCCGCACTTGCGCTTGCAATGGCAACGGGCACACCTGCAGTCCCGGCTTCCGCCAAGTCTGTTTCTGAGGTAAAGATCTACTTTACCTATAGCAGTGAGAGCGGTATATCGGGGAGTTCAGCGGGGAACGCACAGATCAAGAATGGAATCTCCTACATGCCTGCCAATCTGGTGAAAGCTACCGGAATTGAGATCCTATGGAACAATGCGGCTAAAACTGCGGCATTCAGCGGCTGGAATAAAAGCTTCAGTGTGCAGCTGGGCAGCTCCACCGGTGTGCTCGACGGGCAGAAGGTTCCGCTAGGCGGCACTCCGTATATGTCAAAACAAGAGCTGTATGTACCTGTTAAATTTATTGCAGCGGCACTTGAAGGGGGACCTGTCCGGTGGGACTCTGCAAAGAAGACTCTGCTGATCAATCATCTGCATATGTACCGCAGCTATTCGGAAACCTTCGAGGGCGGAGTGTATTCCCTATCCCTTGACAGCGGTGAGTTGTACCTCACCACCAAGCAGAACACGAAGCACAAGCTTGCTACGCTGGGCAGAGGTCTGGATGTTATTGACTTCACCTTCGAGCATACACCTGCAGGCCTGACTTTGCTGCGTGTAAGCAATGTTTACGGCGAACCGCATCTGCATGCCGGGTACTACACCTATCTTTTGAAAAATGGCAGTGTCATTCGTCAGGGGCATATAGATACCTACACCTCCTTCGGCACAGCCGCCGAATGGTCTGAGGGGAAGCTGGTATTGAATGACGGGCAGACTTTGCGGCTGATTGAGGATGGAACGGGAGCGGTCAGTGAAACAATTGATTTACCGCACCTGATGGGCGCAACCGTCACGAAAGATGTCTACTATAATGTCGAAGCTGTCTTCAAGGATGTCCTGCTGGTCCGCCCTCTGGATACAGCCCTCCTGACACTCGTCAATCGTACTACCGGCGAGCAAACCCTGCTGTACAAAGAGCTGCTTAGTGCTGAAGGGCAGCTTGATGTGGAGCAAATAGATTATATGTTCCCCGGGGACCATATTAAGTTCACCAAACGTGAGGGCAATGTGTTCACCTTCACTGTTAACTATCTGGACGGCAGCAAAGAAACTGTGCATACCTATACACTGCCTGACAGCGAGAGTGAATAAAACAAATTCAAGACAAGCTAACAAGTGGATAAACGTCAACTAATTCCGGGGAAATCTTCCTAAATGGAGCTGCAGTTGGATAAACAACACTTAATTTAACCCATCTTGCGGGATATCGGAGATATGGGCAGAATTAAGTGATGTTTTTCCAGTTAATGTTACTGTTTGGGTATCGCCAAGATAATTAAGTGACGTTTTTCCATCTAAAAGCTTACTGAAAGGAGTAAACCAGACGAATGAAGAAGTTCATTGTTGCCGCAAGCGTAATTTTCCTCGCTGCCTGCTCATCTGCCGGCCAAGAAGTACAAACCCCGCAGCCGGGTCCCTCTAGTCAATACGTAGAGGTCCGCACTGCGGGGTCCATTGCCTTTCCATGTGTCAAATGGAATGACCGGATTTATCAAATTACGAAAACGCAGGTTACTGATGTAGGGGAACAAATCGGCGAAATCACATTGCAGTCCCTGGAGCCTATCGCAGATACTCCCAACAACTTCTCCACTACTTTCTCTGAAGGCAGCAAGTTATACGCCATTAATGATATCCCTACAGCAGAAGCAATCGCCGTCTTAAACAGTGAAGGTGAATACATTAAAGTCGAGGTGCCCGTCAGGGAGTAAGCCCCATTCTATCCCCGCATACCGCCCAGGCTGGCTCCGGGAGCAAATACCCGCTGTATATTCTTCTGCACCTCAGGGTCGGGGATTAACGGCGGTGCCTGATGCGGCTTCACCCGGGCATCGATAATGATATTATCGCAGGCCCAGTGCTTATGCTCTACCCTGCTGTTCACCCCGTGGATATCATGGGAAGGATTGCTCCGCGTAAAGGTCGCCCACAGGAAATTGTTCAGATGCTCCGACATGAACCCGCTGTCGTCGCACAGAATGATCATCGGGCAGGAATCGGGCGGCCCCTGCTCTGCAATGGCGGCACACAGGCCGGCGATTTCCTCTGCGGCTGACTGATAATCCGCGAACGGCTTGCCTTGCAGCGCCACAACACCCGGCATAATCATCACCGCCGGTCCCCAGCTCTGCTGTGCCTGCAGAATCCCAGGCACTTCCGTGCATAGGCTCCGCTTCTGCCCGCCTACCGCAGCGAATACCACCTTACTGCCGCTGTTGATTCCGGTGCCGGAATAATCCAGTGTATCTATGGTGGTATTCGTCTGGAAATGAATATCGCGGTGCAGATTAATCCGCTCCAGGATATACGTCAGGAAACCTTCAATATCATGCGTGCTGACCGGCTGGTCCTCTTCTGCAGTGATGAACAGATATTTCGCCAGACTGAGCTGTCCGGTTCCGAGAATCCGGTTGGCAATGGTCAGCAGCTCCGCCGGCTGCTTAAGCTGCTGATAAGGCGTATAGCGTTCACTGCCGATGGCGAATAGCAGCGGATGCACTCCCGAGGCATCTACGGCATGTACTTCCTTAACGCCGGGAACCTCAGACTGAATTGCCCCGCCCGTCAGCTCATGAATCAATTCTCCGAAGGCGGTGTCTTCCTGCGGCGGACGGCCGACGACCGTGAACGGGAAGATGGCCCCTCGCTTGGCGTAGACCTTATGCACTCTCATCACAGGAAACGGGTGGGTCAGGCTGTAGTAGCCCAGATGATCTCCGAACGGACCTTCCGGCTTCGTCTCACCGGGATGGATCTCTCCGGTAATTACGAAATCGGCATCACTGCTGATGCAGAATCCGTCCACATAGGTGTAGCGGAAATGGCGTCCGGCCAGCAGCCCGGCAAAGGTCATCTCGCTGAGGCCCTCCGGCAGCGGCATCACCGCCGACAGCGTATGCGCCGGAGGCCCGCCGATGAAGCAGCTCACCTTGAGCGGCTCGCCGCGTTTATTGGCCTGGGACTGATGTATGCCGATGCCGCGGTGAATCTGGTAATGCACACCGACCTCCTTGTTCATCTCGTACTCATTGCCGCTAAGCTGAATCCGGTACATCCCGAGATTGGAGTTCATGATCCCCGGCTTGTCCGGATCTTCCGAATACACCTGCGGAAGCGTGACAAATGCCCCTCCGTCTCCCTGCCAGTGCTTGATCTGGGGAAGATCGGAGATTTGAATCTCCTCGAAACCGGCAGGAGCACTGCCCTGTTTCTTCAGCGGAAGTGCTTTTCTGGCTGCAAGGGCGGTTCCAATGTATTTAAAAGGCTGCTTTAGCGCCTTCATGGGATTGCTGCGCAAAGCGATAACATCCTGGGAGGATTGCCAGGTATCCCGGAAGATGAATTTGCTGCGCTCGATCGTTCCGAACAGATTCGATACCGCACGGTACTTTGAGCCCCGGACATTCTCGAACAGCAGCGCGGGACCGCCCGCTTCATAGACCTTCATATGGATCGCCGCCATCTCCAGATGCGGGTCAACTTCCTCATGTATGCGAATTAAATGCCCGTGCTTCTCCAAGTCAATAATGCATTCTTCCATATTACGATATGACATGCTTCTACCCCGATCCTGTAAAGAATATGAACCTCTATATTATCCGTGAGAGCGCAGCCCAGGTCAATTGCCGCCGGAATGAACCTGGATTAATCACCTGCTGTCTTGCCTTCTTCTATCCAGAGCCTTTATTATACTTGTTAACCGGACTGCTCCGGTAAACATACGGCAAAGGAGACTTGCAGAATGATTATCAAAAAAGTAACCTGGCTGGAGCTCTTCTATGATTTGCTGTTTGTCGCTGCGGTCTCCAAGGCCAGCCATGTGCTTCTGCATGTAGAAGACGAGGTTCTCTCTCTGGAGACACTGGGCAAATTCGTACTGATCTTCATTCCGATTTGGTGGGCCTGGGTAGGCCAGACGCTTTTCGTCAACCGTTATGGACAGGATACGGTGGCGCACCGGATTTTTCTGATCATCCAATTATTCTTCGTGCTGATTATGACAGCCAGCCTGTCTGTGGATTTCGATGCCAACTATCTGCCGTTTCTGATTGGCTATCTCGGACTCCGGATCATGACCGCCGTCCAGTATCACTACGCACATTCCAAAGAAAGCGGCCATCTGCGGAATACTGCCCGTTATTTGGGAACACGCTTTTGGATCGGACTGGTGATTTCGGCGTGTTCGCTGTTCTTCGATTCCTGGCTCCGGTATGCCGTGCTGTACGCCGGGATTGCGCTGGATATTATCCTCCCGCTGACCGGCCGGCGGATTCTTGTGAAGACTCCCGCCAATACGCATCATCTGCTGGAGCGGTTCTCACTGTTCGCTTTAATTCTCCTGGGTGAATCTGTTGTCAGCATTCTTGCCGTACTGCAGTCCAGTACCTGGACCGGACAATCTGTCGGCTTCGCCGCCCTCACCTTCGTGCTGATTATCGCGATGTGGTGGCAGTATTATGACAACCTGGAGAAGAAGGTCGATATGCATATTCAAACAGCCGGACAGACCATTATCTACGGACATCTGTTTATCTATCTGTCGTTATGTATGCTTGCCGCATCGATCCAGCTGCTCTTCCTGAATAAGCTTCATTATGACCTGATGCTGAATCTGCTCTTCGGCTCAGTCCTGCTCTACTTCGCTTCGACCACACTGGTCTTCCATGTCTACAGACATAAGCAGCACCGGCTGGGGGTTAAGCATCTGGCGCTGCTCACCGCTATCCTGATCTGCTTCTACGTGCTGGATCTCGTAATCCATGTTCCGAATGTGCTGATCATGGGCGAGCTGGCGCTGTTCTTCGCGGTGTATGCCAGGATCACAACCTAGACCCGGCTGCCAGGCAGCAGCATGTAAGCACCAGGCCACTTCTCTGGACACGCTCCACAGCACAAAGGCTGTACCAAAGGTCTTCCTGACCCCCGGTACAGCCTCTTCTTGTATTATTTGCCGGTAAACTCAATCTCGTCGTAATCATAATACGCCTGCAGGGTCTGCTGGCGGTCATCCATGAACAACTGGTCGGCTACACCACAGACAAGCTTCGGTATCGCATTCTTCAGGCCGGAGATCGCCGATGCCGATAAGCCGCAGCTGGCCAGGGCCGAATAATTGAAGATGAATATTCCATGCAGCAGCTTGCGGTCTGCCTCATCCCGGCTCTGCAGCGCAAACCCCGGGCTGAGGTACGGATGCGCATCCAGCAGCGCATTCGACGCTCCGGCCGGCGCCTCATAGCGGTCGCGCCAGCGGGCAATATGAGCTTGGACCTGCTGCAGCTCCGGCCGCAGGGCGGGATCACTGAGCAGCCCGGTGCTGACAATCAGGAAGTCGTAGCTGAATTCACCCTTAGGCGTAGTCACTACCGCTTCTTCTCCGGAGGCCGCCACACTAAGCCAGGGAGAACCGAGATGCAGCCGGAAGCCGGGCCAGGCCGCCGCCCGTGCAAAGGTGTCGTTCGTTGGCGGCTGATTATAATTGAAGAAATGCGAGATCACCGCATATTTATCTGCATCCGCTAAGGCATGGAACCGTTCAATCATGCCCGAAACCTCCATCTGGCGGATCGGATTGACATTCGGCAGCTGTTCGCGGCGGACAAACACATGCGCTTCCGCCGCTCCTTCAGTAAGGACGAAGTTAGCATTGTCGAAGGCCGAGGCCCCGCCGCCGAGAATCGCTACCCGCTTGCCGCGGAGAGCGGCGAAATCAATCTTCTGCGAGGTATGTGCATACAGATGCTCCGGCAGATGCTCCGCAATCATCGGCGGGACATGCCACTCGCCTCCGCCTTGGATACCTGTGGCCAGTACGATCTTACGCGCCAGCAGCAGACCGGACGGGGCACCCGCTCCGGCAATCCGCAGCCGGTAGATCCCGTCCTCACCAGGCTCGATCAGCTTAAGCTGCACCTCATTGATCACCGGCAGCTGCAGAATCTGCCGGTACCAGCGCAGATAATTCATCCAGTCGCCGCGGGGGATTTTGCCTAATTCATCCCAGGCCGCTGTTCCCTTCTGCGCTTCCCACCAGGAGCGGAAGGTGAGCGATGGAATGCCCAGATCAATGGAGGTCAAATGCTTGGGTGTGCGCAGAGTCACCATCCGCGCGTACGTTTCCCAAGGACCTTCCAGCCCGTCACTGTTCTCATCAATAATCAGAATGTTGGATATCCGTTCACGCAGCAGGCCGAAGGCTGCGCCTAATCCGCTCTGCCCCCCGCCCACAATCACAACATCATAGACATGGCCTTCGGGATGCTCCAGAGGGCGTACCCAGTCCGTGCCGCCATAGGCAAGGTAGGAAAGATCGGTCTTCACACGTTCATTCAAGGCTTCCAGGCTCATCATCCTCAGACCTTTCGCTGGCATCTTTAGGCTGCGTAATTACGGGCATTTCCGCACTGTATCATACCTATACCTATGGCCACATTATATCTTTAATGCACCGGCTTTGAAATGTTCGTGGCAGGTTTATTGTCATTATAGCTAAAATTTGCGGATTGGTTTGTATAATCGAACAATATTTTATAAATATTACGCATTAAATCTTGACAAAAGATACAACAGCCCGTGCAAGCCGCTTATTCGCGGCATGAAATCTGTCATAACAAAAAGAAGCTGCAACCTCAGCCTTTATGGCCGTGATAACAGCTTCTATAATTATCATATTGCTATTCCGCATCCCTAAGCGTTGTCGTGCCGTTAATATCTACCGTAACCTTAAGGTCGAGCTCTGTACTCCCGATGATATTCCGGCCGGCGAGCTTAGGATATTTCCGGTCAAACTTCTCCTGGATATCAAAAATATCGGTCCCTTTGTCCTTCCATCTCTGAAACAGCGCCAGACAATCGGCTCTGATCTTCGCTGCCATGGACGCCTCCAGCTTCGCAATATTCTCCTCATTCAGCTTCAGCTTCCCCTGGATTAAGGATACATCGGTGTTCAGCTTAAGGATTATCTCCATCTTTAGTATGCCGTCTTTATAATCGAGCCTGGACTTGTAGCGGTTATTCTGCAGCAGCAGGCTCACCGTCTTCGTCCGGTCCTCGGGATTCTGTGTATTGATATTGCCCGATACCTCGTTATCGAGCAGGAAGTTGAAGTAGATGGACTTCTCGCTGCTCAGTCTGCCTACCATTCTATATTCTTTAATCAGCGCCAGTCCGTCCAGGAAATACTGCCCCTTAGTATCCTTATCCTTGGACACATTCATGATCGACATGGAATTCACATGATCGCCGATAATCTTCTGATTCATGAACTCCTTGATGTTCAGCTTGACGCCATAGGAGGTTACGGATGCTTTGTTGCCCAGCATGTCATAGAGATACAGGCCGGTCATAACCTCTTCCTCGTGGTTGGGCTTGATGAAATCCTCTGTCTCTCCTACATACACGCCCAGAAGTGTACGTGTGCTGGATTCCTGCCACCGGTCAAAAATATCAAATGCCTGGTCCAGCCCGCCCGCCGCAAAGCGTTCCGTGAAGAGGATTACTTTGTTGTGGGCAAGGGTAACCGGGGCACTGGTGTGGGTCTCCAGCCGGTTGATTGCATCACCCGGATTCTGGGTCGCTATTTTATATACAATCCGTTCCTCCTGGTTCGCCTCTTTGGAGGAGTTGCGGATGGAGTTCAGCGTCTCAAAATAAAAAACGAGATTCTCCTCCTCATCCTGATCAATCAGAATGGAGGTCACGAATGCGATGTGGTCAAGATCCCTGTAGCCCAAGCAGGAAGCCAGCAGGAGGGGCAGCACCGCCAGCATCAGTGTGACGAGTACTTTTCTGCGGAGCGCCTTGATCATTTTCTGCCCCGGTACAGGAAGGGTTTCGATACTTTGCTCAGCGGTCCCCGGACCAGCACATCCAGATTGGCGGCGCGGAACGATTTCTCGGTGCCCAGCGGGAACAGATACGGATAATCACAGGATCTCAGCGATCCCAAATGGGCCACCAGCAGGATGAATCCCAGATAGAAGCCGTGCAGCCCGAAACAGGCAGACATGATGATAGAGAACACTGCCCATACAGAAATGGCCGAGGTCAGACGCGGATTAATGAACGAGGTAATGGCATAAATCCCTGTCACGACCACTGTAGCCTGGGAAGCCAGTCCGGCGCCGACAGCGGCATCGCCCAGAATCAGGGCACCTACAATGCTGAGCGCTTGTCCGATCTGATGCGGCAGCCGCCGTCCCGCTTCCCGGGAGAGCTCGAAGAACAGGAACATCAGGACCGCTTCCACCACTGTCGGAAAAGGCACCCCCGAACGGGACACGGCAAGCTTGAACACAAACGCAGAAGGAATCAGCGAGAAGTGATGCGTTGTCAGCGCCACATAGAATCCCGGCAGAAGCAGCGATACCAGCACCGAGCCGAATCTCACACAGCGCAGCAGCGTAACAAACAGCCTGTTGGTGGCATAATCATCCGGGGACTGCAGGTTCTCAAAAAAGAAACAGGGCGCGGTCAGTGCAAACGGCGTACCATTCACAATTACGGAGATTCTGCCCTCAAACAGCTTGGCGACTATCGCATCGGGCTTCTCGGTGTATCCTATGGTATCGAACATTGTCTTGCCCGGACTTAAGGCTTCCGCAACATACTGTGCGCCCAGCACGAATTCATTGTCCATAGCCTCCAGCTTCTGGCGGACAGTCGCGACAAGATCCTCCGGAGCCGTCCCCTCCACATAGAGCAGAACCGCCTGCGTCTTCGACTGCTTGCCCAGAATATGGCTTTCGATCTTCAGCGTCTGCGTAGCCATCCGTTTGCGGATCAGGCTGACATTGTTGACCAGCAGCTCATTGAAGCTCTCGTTCGAGCCGACGAGCGACGCTTCGAACTGCGATTTCTCAACCGGACGGGATTCCAGCTTGCGGGCGTCACAATAAACAGCATACTGGAGCTGCTCAAAAATCAGCACCGGATCACCTGCCAGCAGATGCTCAAGCGCCTCGTCCGCATCCCGGACCTCCCCGAATTTAGCGGCATAGATGGCCTTACCCACCTCTTCCCTGCTGGTAATCCCCCCTGACGCCTGCGACAGCGGCTCGATAATATATTGGCTGATATAGGTAGAATCACAAATAGTCTCTATATAAAAGAGAGTAATGACAGCATCGTTCATCACGATATCCCGCTTAATGAAATCAAAGCAGCCGCTTAGTATAGAGGAAAGCTCACTCGCCTGTACGGTCATCCGGGTTCCCGCCCTTCTTAAGTGGTAGGGATAGTATGCCGGATTCCCGGAATAATATTCCTTACAGCGGACCATACTAAAGGTTAAGTCTAAATTTTTCTGAGAGAAGGCGTACTAGTGGGAAGTATGAACTCCAA
Organism: Paenibacillus sp. FSL R10-2199; assembly: GCF_038000235.1. Taxonomy (NCBI): domain Bacteria; kingdom Bacillati; phylum Bacillota; class Bacilli; order Caryophanales; family Paenibacillaceae; genus Paenibacillus; species Paenibacillus sp. FSL R10-2199. The sequence continues at coordinate 167,349 of NZ_JBBOBO010000002.1, forward strand.
ACATCTGTTTTTCATCATCTGCAGCCTGGCGATTGTCACTCTTAAGACCTTCCCCTCGTCATTCATCCGGCTAGGCGGAAGAGATACCTGGATTGCGATGATTGCCGCTTCAGCCTGTATTCTTGTTTACATGTGGGTTATTCTGACGATTAAGAAGAGGACTAAAAATTATAACCTGCTCGACATCTATGCGAAATCGCTCGGCAAATGGGGCGGCGGCTTTTTTTCCGTGCTGTTTTTGCTGACCCTTCTATTAACTATATTTGAGAGTGCGGGCGCCGAGGCCAGTGTCATTCACACCGGTTTCCAGCTGTTCACGCCTGTATGGGTCTTTATACTGGTGACTGCGGTAGCGACGGTCTATGTGGTCAAAAAAGGGATTGCTTCCGTAACGATTACGACAATTGTGGTGATCTTCTTCATCAGCCTGTCCGGTATGCTGCTCGCCTTCCTGACTCATAAATACAAAGACATGAAGTATATCTATCCGATCCTGGAGCATGGAGTAACCCCTGCACTGCTGCTGAGCACCCTGAAGATTCTCGGCGCACTTAGCTGTGTCACCATTATGATCCCTTACCTGGACAGTGTGCGGGACAAATCCAAGCTGCTCCTGCATACGTCGATTGCCCTGTTGTTCATTATCCAGATGCAGATCTTCTCGATGCTTGGCGTCATTACTACCTTCGGGCCGGACCGTGCGGTCAACCTGCTGTTCCCCAAGCTGACACAGACCCAGATTATCAGCGCCTTCGGCTTCCTGGAGGCCGGTGAGCTATTCGTCATGCTGCAGGTGGTCGCCGGCTGGTTCATCCGTTATATCGTCTGCTTCTTTGCACTGATGGAGCTGATCCGGCTGTCGGGCCTGAAGATCCGGTTCAAGGAGCATTATGTCTGCGCGCTGACGATACTTTTCTCGTACCTGTTCTCGCGGGATTTGTTCGATATGTTCAAGCTGCTCGACTATCTGCTATATATTCAGCTGGCCAATTTCCTGGTCATTCCGCTGATCCTCTATAGTATTTATTATTTCAAAAAGACTCCAGCTCAAGGTTGATTGTCTCCAGCATTCTGCCAATCGTATTTGTATCAAAGAATAAGCCCACACCAGCCGGTTTCGGCTCAGCGGTAAGGTGATTGAAGCGGGCAAAATCCCCGTCCGGCAGGATATGGTACACCCGGGCCTCTTCATGCAGATCAGCCCAGTTCTCAAGCTTGGCCTGCTTGCTTAGATCGACTACATATACGAGCTTCCTGCCGAGATCCAGATACAGATAATCCCCATTCCTGCGCGGCGGCTTAGGCCATCCCGAGCGCAGCAGAACCGGACGGCTGAATTCCTCCTGAGACAGATGAATGCTAATGACTTCCATGGTGCCGGAATCCACAGCAAGCGTCAGATGCGGTGTGAATCCTGCCAGGAAGCGCAGCATCAGGGAATCCTTAAGGGAATCCTCAAACTTCCAGCCCAGCGGGGCCAGCCCAAAGTCCTCCCCTGGCGGATCAAGATACAGCTTATGCAGCAGGGCTTGCAGCTTCTCTATTTCCGGACCTTCACAGGGTTCAAGCTCCGCACGGTTAACGGTATAATTCACAATACTCCGCTTGCCGGCATCCCATACACCGATATCATGATGCCGGTAGAGATCTTCCATTAACGGCAGCGCTGCGGTGCGTGCAGCCCCGAAGAGTGCTTTGGACGCCGGCTTCAGCTTCTGCAGAACCATCCCACTTCCTCTGTCCGCAGCAGTGTACTGCAGAACCTTGTTGAAATGCGGGCTAACCTCTTCCAGCACCCGCTTCGCGGCTTCTTCATTGCGCATAGGGATCGTAATAGACATATTCTCCGTTAGCCAGGCACTGGCAGCTATGAAATATTGCGCGAGTGCAGTCATTTCAGCAGGCTGCTCCTGCGGCTCCATTCTGCGGATACGCTCCTGCTCCGTCACGCTGCTGAAATCGAAAGGCTCCAGCTCCGTGATATACTCAAGTCTCGTATGATTCTGAATCCAGTTAAACACAGACTTACCTCCTCTTAGCGAAAAGTCTCAGACATACATCTCTCAACCTCAGCTATATACTTTGCCTGCTCTTCATCCGGAATCATATGCCCGGACTGTGTAAATTCGACTACAGTGCAGCAGGGCACCAATGTGCGGTACTTCTCCATTACTTCATCTGATATATCCGATGGGATCATAGATTCCGGATTCCTGCCGGCAAACAGCGTGACGGGAATTGCAAGCTGCGGCAGTTGTGCCGAGAAGTCCACTTCACGGGCTTCCCGCCCCATTCCCTGCAAAGCCTCCCGGCGGATATAGTTCAGAAGAGGCACCTGCTGATAGACAAGGCTGCTCCAGAACTCCAACGTTTCAAGGGACATGGCCCTGTGAACCGGCGGTTGATCAACCAGGATAAGGCCCCTCATCTGATCCTGATGCCTTAGGCTCCAGCCAAGAGCATAGGCAGCGCCCCGGGAGAAGCCGAGTACAATATAGTTTGTAAGAAGGCTATGGTTAACTACAGCCTCAATATCGGATAAATGATCTTCCAGATCATAACCTGAATCCGGTGTAGAGCTTAAGCCGCGGCCGCGGAAGCTGAAAGCCACTACATGACCCGGTAAATGGCTGAGCAGCGGAATCGCCCGCTCCGCCGGCTCCCACAATCCGCTGACCACGAGCAGTGACGGTGTTTCAGCACCCGGCATCCCGCTCTCCATCACATGCAATAAAGCAGTTCCATTATGAACAAAATAGCTTTTCATCGTTGTTCCCCCTGCTATGTATGATAAAACTCTTTTTTCTATAATTTCACATTTCGCTTAAACGTACAAGGAATCATCTCTATTATTCTGTATAGTAAAAGGCACGCCCCGTATAGAACAGGACGCGCCGGCCTTTTAGAAACGGGCTACAAAGAACTCACGGTTGGCAGGGACGTTTCTTTGAGCGAGCAGGCTATTATCTGCGTCCCGTATTCTCAGCGTGTAACTTACAGTAGTTGGTGCATTTACACCATTGAATTGGGCTACACCGAACTCATCGAACAATGCGGAGAATGAAGCACCAGTGGTTCTAGTCAATGTAGCCGTCCAGCCTTGCGTTTCATAAGGTATGTTGCTTGTATCCACAGCAAGTACAACGAAATTCGAGAAAATCTGTTTGATCCGCCGTCTCTTAGGTCTTACTACCGCCGATGATTTTGCTTTTTTGGCCATGAGGAGACGTTTTGCCATGAGTGCTTTCTTCTCTGATTCTTTCAATTGCTTCACCACTTTCTGTTGGAATACAGTAGTAAATGCAACTGAAGAACCGGCTGACACGCGTTATTGCCTGGTATTCATAGAAATGTAGCACTGTCCTATATTAATAGATTCGTACCCACTGATCACCCGGCCGCATACTATGCTTCCATAGAGGTGATCACATTAATGACTGATAAGTTATGGGTTCAGCATCATGCCGCCAAGCTTAACCGTCCGCTGAAGCAAAAGATCCGCAAATCCTATACATCTACCGTGAAACCGGCTGCCATTCCGGTCATTATACAGTTCAAGCATCCGCTGACTCCAGCCAGAATGAAGGCTCTGCAGAAGCATCTGGGGACACACGCTTTTCCGGTTAAACATCTGTTGCCCCTGCACCGTGCAGTTGCCTCACATATTACGCTGAAATGTCTGGAGCAGGTATGCTGCTGGAACGGGGTCCATAAGGTCTATCTCGATGGCATCAAAAAAACCACCTTAAATATCGCTACCCCGTCCATTGGTGCCACCGCCGTGCAGCGTTCAAGAGGGCTTACCGGCAAAGGCATCAATATCGCCGTGCTCGATACCGGTGTGTATCCGCATCCCGATCTGACCCGGCCTGTGAACCGGATTATTGCCTTCAAGGATTATATCAATCACCGGAAGTGTCCGTATGACGATAACGGGCATGGCACACATATTACCGGCGATGCCGCAGGGAACGGCTGGTCCAGCAAAGGTAAATACAGAGGGCCGGCACCTGAAGCAGGGATCGTCGGAATTAAGGTGCTGGACAAAAACGGAGACGGTTATGACTCCACCATCATTAAAGCCATTGAATGGTGCATGGCCCGGCGCAAAAAGCTGAAGCTGCGCATCCTGTCCATGTCCTTCGGCGGACCGGTAAATCCGTCAGCTAAAGACGATATTCTCGTCCAGGCCGTCGAAAAAGCCGTCAAAGCCGGACTCACAGTAGTCATCGCCGCCGGCAACAGCGGCCCTGGGCGCAGAACGGTTGAGTCGCCCGGAATCAGTCCCTCCGCCATCACCGTCGGAGCCGTGAATGACCGCCGTACGGTGACGCAAAAGGACGACCGTATCGCCGTCTACTCCAGCCGAGGACCGGCTCCCGGCGGTAAGGTGAAGCCTGATCTTGTTGCCCCCGGCGATTCGGTGATCTCCCTGCGTGCACCCGGCTCCCAGCTGGTCCGCGAACTGCCGGGAAACAAGGTTGGCAGGAAGTATTTCAAGCTATCCGGCACCAGCATCTCCACGCCGATCGTGTCCGGTGCAGCGGCGCAGCTGCTGCAGCTCCGCCCTTGCCTGACGCCCGGCCAGGTGAAGTCCTTGCTGAAGCGGAACGCCTTCTCCCTTGGCCTGAAGCCTAATACTGCTGGCAGCGGCGAGATCGATGTGCGCTTCCTGAAGCGCTGCGCTAAGCCTGGCGGCAAGTAGAAGCAGCCCTTTAGCGTACGGAAGCAGCCTTTTAGCGTAACGGGAGCAGCCCTTTAGCATAACGGAAGCAGCCTTTTAGCGTAACGGAAGCAGTCCTTAAGCTTACGGAAGCAGCCCTTTAGCTTACGGAAGCAGCCCTTTAGCATAACGGGAGCAGCCCGCTTCCGTTTTGCTTAAGGGCTTTTTTTATCCCAAAGCAACAGTGAACGGCCCGCGGTTAAACGGGAGGTAGCTAAATGTTGTACGGATTACAACTCGAATGCTGAGTCACCTGAGAGTTTAGGAGAATTGTTGTACGAAATACAAGAATCTCCCCGTTAATCAGCTTGGCGGAAAGAAAATAATGTATTTTATACAACAATTTGGGATTTGGGTCGATATTCTAGCGGAAATGTTGTATTTCGTGCAGGATTTTAACTTATACAACCTACAGAAGGTTCAATCCTTTCACTCAATTATTTCATCCGTTAACGTATTTTCAGAACCATTTCTTTCTCCAAATGCTTAAACTCTAATTTCTCGTACAGCATTCTCCCGTCTGCGGTGTAATCGAGGAATATTTCAGCTATACCGAGGCGTTCAGCCTCTTCAATTAGTGTATGGAGTACACGGGTAGACAAGCCTTGTCTCCTGAACGCTGCAGCAGTATGCACATTATAGAGATATCCTTTTTTACCGGAGGGGTTGCTGACTGTGGGCAGAACTTCATAGGTGCTCATGACTGCTATGGAGATGATTCTGTCCTGCTCAGTAGCGATATAACAAACCAGCCTCCCATTGGCGAGATTCTCCTGAATATAAGCATAAGTCTCTTCCTTGAAATTTGCCGGCAATACGGCATGCGTAACCTCCTCAATAAAAACAAGCCTATTCTCCAAAATGACCGCCGCATCAGCTACAACAGCTTTTCTTATTTCCATAGGTCCCTCCTGAGTATGTATTTAACATCCGCAATTTCTGTCCGGCATTCCGCTGCAGGCTTCGTTATAACTGTAGATAATTCTATTAGCCAACTGGAGTGAGGGTCTATGATTAATATTCGCAAAGCTATGGCCGAAGATGCCGAACAACTGGCTGCGGTTATGAAAAGAACATTTGACCGGGAAATGCAGCGCTGGCTGCCGGGGGAAGCGCTGCAGGACAACAATCTCCGCCCGCCGGGTTATGATTCAATTGAGCAACACAGGTATGCCATAAGAGAAACTGATTATTATGTAATTGAAGACGGCTCGCAGATCATTGGTGGTGCAAACGTACATATAGTAGGCAGACATGCCCGGGTTGACAAAATATACATCGATCATTCCTATCAAGGCCGGGGTTATGGTTCGAAGATTCTCTCCTTCCTTGAAGAGCAGTATCCTGCAATGCGTACATGGAAGCTGGAAACCTCAAGCAAACAGCTAAGGAACCACTATTTCTATGAAAAATCCGGGTATATGCGAATCTACGAATCCCCGGATGAATACGGCTATATGAAAATAACCGGATCCCTGCCAGCTCCAGAGGAGCAGGGAATCGAGTTTGAAGATCAGCGGCTCTCCGGAGCGGAGTTTGAGAACTGTGCAATGGATAAGGCTGATTTCTACAACATAAATCTTGCGACGGCCAGCTTCAATAACAGCAATCTGCTCGGCAGCCTGTTTAGTGACTGCAACCTGAGCGGGTCCCGGTTCACCAATCTTAATCTGACCGGTGTCCTGATTGCCGACTCCAGATTAAGCGGCAGCGAAATTGCGCTGGTGGCACTGGATGGTGTGCATTTCCATGATACGAGTCTGGGTGCTTCCGGTAAGCCCGCCCGGTTCGAACGCTGTGATCTGGCAGGAAGTCAGTTCAGCGGCTGTGATCTGTCCGGAGTAAATATCTCGCAATGTGAAATATCCAGCCTGCGGATTAATGATATCCCTGTGGAGAAATTGCTGGAGGCTTATGCGCTTGTGCATAAGTGAGGCCAAAGCTCCTGCGCCCAAGCCAGCAGTGTCTCGTCCTCTCCATGGGTGCCGATGCACTGGAAGCCGAGCGGCATACTCCCGATCATTGCAGCCGGCAGACTGATTGACGGCGATCCGGCGAATCCCCAGATGGCAGGCATTCCTGCCCAGCCTGTATTATTCTCCTCTACCTTGGGTGCCGTGCCTCCTTGGGCTGGCGACACCCACAGGTCGATGCCCTCCTGAACCATAAGTTCCTTCAGATCACGCCGCAGAATCATCTGCTGTCCCCGGTACTGCTCCAGCTCCTCATCCGGAATCTGCCTGCCTCTAACGATAGCTTCCTGAACTGGAAGTCCGTATTCCTCCCTATGCTCCGCGAACCAATGCTCATGCTCCCGCGCCAGTTCTCCCTCGATAAACCGAATCATGGCATCTCCATAGATGAATTCATCCTTCCAGGGCATATCCACGTGGCGGACTTGGTAGCCCAGCTGTTCGAGTATCCCTATCTGAGCGATGAAGACAGCTTTTACTTCCGGACTCATTAACTCCATGTACACCCCGGCGGGAACGCCAAGGACCGGCTTGCGGTCAGATATAGCGGGAATGGCTTCCCAATCCGGTACAAGCAGAGCTGCGGCGGCCTCCATACCAGGCAAATCTTGAGTGAAGAAGCCGATGGTGTCAAAAGAAGGCGAGAGCAGCAGCACCCCGTCCAGCGGAACCCGGCCATAGCTCGGCTTGAATCCGACCACGCCGCAGAAGGATGCAGGAGCGATGACTGAGCGCAGTGTCTGGGTACCGACCGCCAGCGGGCAGATTCCCGCAGCAACCGCAGCGGCTGAGCCTGCACTTGACCCGCCGGGAGTATGCGCGGTGTTATGCGGATTACGCGTTGCAATAGGCCCGTTATAGGCAAATTCCTCGGTAACTGTCTTCCCGGCAATCAGCGCGCCGAGTAAGCGGAGTCTTAGGACCAAAGAGCCCTCTGGTCCGGTCAGCAGATCCGCGGGTAGCTGCGAACCGGCCCGGGTAGGCAGTCCCTCCACATGCAGCAAGTCCTTAACCGCCACAGGAATGCCGAATAAAGGCAGTTTGCTGTCAGCTTCGCTGTAAGTATGCAGCAGCAGCGCTTTTTCCCGGCCAAGCCGTTGTTCAGCGTCCGCTTCAGGAACAAAAGCGCGGATCTGCGGCTCAAGCTGACCGAACCGCTCCAGGTACAAATTAAGTGATTTCTCAAGCCGGACTTCTGGCTCACCCGTACCATTCATCATCTCTATCAGTGATGATCTGTTAAGCAGCATGATATCAGCTCCATGGAAGATTATGTATAACACCGTCTTAGTTACGCTTAATTTGCAGAATGGTAACAGGATTTTTGTGTTCTCTAAATACAATAAACCAAATAAAAAGCCTCCCTGGCAGATCCGGCACCAAGGCGGCTTTCGAATATTCGCTTATAAGGCTGCACGTGTGGAGGCTATCTGCTAACTTCTTACTGCTTATTTATCCCCGTCCTTCTTATACTCCTCCAGCTTCTGGTTCAGCTGCTTGGCTTCCCTTTTACCGTCAATGTGCATCATTGTGTAAACCATGGTTTTGACTACGAGAATTACGATGACGAACGGCACCAGTACTCCGTTATCGAGCAGCCGGGGACCTGTAGCGAACAGCCACAGCCATAGAATCACAAAAACATCGGCGAGGATAAAACAAATGTAGAAGCTGATTGTCTGTACTTTTTTATCAACCTCATAGGTATTCACCAGTGCATAGCGGAAGCAGGTAAATGCCAAGGCCCCCAGGAACAGCTGCATAAACAGCGAGCCGTTGATCGTCTCCGTAGAACTCAGAGCCAGCACAACCGCCGCAAGTACCGTCAAAAAGCCGCAGGCCGTTAACAGATCTTTCACGAAAAAAGATATATATTTACCGGTTGTAATCATGATATTCCCTCCCGAATATTAAGCAGCTCATTTCTTCCAGCACGAATCATCCGCTATAACCCTAATTTTTGTTTAAGCACAGGAACATACTGTCTGGAGATATAGACCTTTTCACCGTTCTGCAGCAGCGCTTCGTATCTTCCATAGAGTACCGGACTCAGTGATTTGATTTTGGCAATATTCAGGATGGTCGATTTGGATGCTCTGAAAAAGTCGCCGTGCTCGTAATCCATCTCCAGCTCATACAGCTTCAGCCGGGATTCATACACCTTCTCGTGGCAATAAATGAACACCTTATGATCCACCGCCTCGAAGTAATACACATCCCTTGGACTAATGATATGCAGCTGCAACTCGGTCATCCCGATCAGCTTTCTGGAGCTGGAGTTCACGGAGTAGATTAACCTGAGCAAAGATTCATCCGGGTCGTTGCACCTTAGAATAATTTCAGGCTCACCGCCCTCCGGAACGTTCTCAATTGTAATTTTCATCGCCCATCGCCTCCTGCGCTTCTCCTTACAGTTACAGTATATTTTTGCTAAAAAACTTATACAATGGCCTTTGCGCAAGCTGCGCTACAGCGGCTTCAAGCTGCAATTTCTGCAGGTCAGGATACTATATACAAAAAAGAAACGGCAGCACCGTCCTTTGGATTAGGATAGTGCGCCGTTCAATCTCGGCTTCCGCTGCAATTGCTAATGTACCGCCCAGAGAACGTACGCTATTGCGGTAATTTAGCCCATGTCTCGTTCAGCCACTGTGCAAACTTCTCTTTCTCTTCAAACTGCGGATAATGTGCCGACTCGTCGAACACCACGAACTCCTTATACGGCGCCTCCAGCTCATCCAGGTATTTGCGCGCCTCGCTCACCGAGGTCATCAGATCAAATTTCCCCATGACAAAATAAACGGGTATATCCATGTGATCCACCAGCTCCGTCATATCATGCTCTGACAATTCTGGCTGCAGTTTAAGCTCCGAGATCGAATTCCCCTTGAAAAAGCGGACGGCGTCCAGCAAATTATACTCCGTTCCGAACAGTAAACCTTTGAAAAGATCGGTGATGTCGTCAATCTGTCTTACTGAACCGCCGTATTTGCTGATTTTGTCACGGGGACTGATCGCGTCTCCTGTTCTAACCGGTTCCCTCAAGTGCTCCAATTCCTCCGCCTCTGCGTTATTGCCGGCAAGCCTCGCCTGATCGATCATGAATTGCAGACTTTCCAGCTCGCTGTTAACCCAATTGGCCGTCTGGCCAATCCCGATATAGGCACTGAACTTGTCCGGCGCCTTGCTTACCGCCTGTGTTGCTATGTATGTACCGTAGGAGTGGCCGATCAGCAGCACTTTCTTCTGGTCAAACTCCCGCTCAAGATATTCAGTGAGGGCCAATAAGTCCTCAACCAATAACTCTGAAGTCAAATTCGAATAATCCTCGGAGAAATGATAGGACTTCCCGCTGCCCCTCTGATCATACTGGACAACCGTGAAATTCTGCTCCAGCAGATTCTGATATTTCCTTACATACGGAGTCTCCGGGACCCCTGGCCCGCCATGTACAAAAATCACCAGCGGATTGCTCCGGTCCTTCCCCCGTATCATCACTTCCTGCCTGGCGCCGTTAATCTTAATCTGCTGCAGAGTACTTATACTGTTGCTTCCTTTAATACCTGGAGTCCATGTCGGAAAGACGAATCCTACTCCAATTAGCAGGACGATTAGCAGCAGGCCAATCATCAATATCCGCAAAGCGGTTCTCCGCTTGCTTCTGTGTTTCTTCAACCTTGAATCCTCCTTAGTATTTTACCAAGTCCTGATTTCCCACCTTATCACAACATTGGCAGATCGAGTATGATCCAAGTCGCTTTCCGGGCGATGTGAAATAAGATGCCAAAGCTGTGCGGTAATACGGTATAATAACCATTATAGGTCGTGAAGCACACGCCGCCGCAATAGAACGTTTGTCTGGAGCTAGCCTACCGGATACGTTGTATTGCGGCGGCTTTTCTTGTTTTTCGGATCGGATCAGCTCAGCTCAAACTCAGGGGACAAACTATTCGCAAGGGGAGATACGGCAATGTCGAGATTTTATGAAGAATGGCTGCAGGAACAGATTCATGAGGAGACAGGTGCAATACGCTTGGAGCTGCTCCAAAAAGGCCTAGGGCACGGAACCAGAGAATTTCTGCGCACTGTCTGGTTTCCCGCTATCGGATATTTCAATCATCTCTTTCCGGAATGGGAGGTCCGGGATTTCAATAACGGCTACCGCTATTTGGATCTGGCGTATATGCCCGGTGGAGCAAAAGGCGGAATCGAGATCCAGGGCTTCGGCCCTCATGCCAGGATGTCAGAAGATTCAAAGACCTGTGCAGACGGCATTGTCTACTCGCACTGGATGGCATTCAGTCCGCGAACAACCCAAAACCGTCCATAAATCCAAAATAACGGAATCTCAGTCCGCGACTCTCCGCGGCTTTCGGCGGCTTTCGGCCACTGTACAAATTCAACTACTGTACTCTCTATATATGATTTTCAGCTCGGCTACAACCGCTAAGTGGCGCCAGATACCCGTCCCTGCCCCGCTGAACATCTTGACTGTTTCAAATCCCGTCTTATCAAAGGTTATCCTACAATTGAGCCTGGGCTGCAAAAGTCTCCCCAGGAGAGAGTCCACACTATTCTCCCTAATTTCATTCCTGCAATTTCATTCCCGCATTTTCACCCGCGTTGTTTCTCCCAGATGGTCATCTCTTCCTCCAGCGCAAAGCCAATCCTCCGGTAAAAGGGCTGCATAGGCCCCGTATACGCTTTGACCATGCCCAGCGTCCGCAGACGGTTCAGGCCTTCATATATCACGGCTCTGCCCAGCCCCTGTCTTCTGTAATTCACATGTGTTCCAACCGGTTCGAGCATGCCGATCCTATTCGCTTCATCCACAAAAATATTGCAGAAGGCCACGACCTCTCCCGCAGCGTTCACCAGCGACAGATCCAGCCCGGGAAGGTACCCCGGTGCTTCACGAAGTCCGCCATAATGCTGCAGCGTCTGCTCCGCTTTCTTCGTGCCTGCATAGTCAAAAGCCATAATATGCCCCTGCGCCTTCGCACGGTCACTGACTTCATCCCCGCAGCAAAGGGTGAAGCCATGGGGAAGGTCTGCCCGGAATTCCTGATCCAGCGCGACCGAAATGATATTATCACTTTCATTGCGCAGCAGCTTATATCCCCGGCTGCGCGCCATCGCTTCCAGCGCGGGCATGAATTTCGGAATGGCCAGCTTAGGGCTGTCCGGACTGGAACTCTTTTCTATGAATCCGAACATTTCGCTCAGTAACTCCTCCTGCGGCTCCAGCGTATCCAGCTGAAAATAGTAGTCCCCGTCACGGCAGACAACGGCGGCCAGCTCACCCGCCTCATCTTCCCACAGTCCTATATGCTGCTCCCAGCCGGGCAACATGCCCGCTCTCTTCTGAATAAAGAATACTTCAAATTCCCAGCGGGCAATGGACCAGCTGTTCGGCCGTTTCAGCCTGGAGTAGACCCGCGAAATATACTCCCGCACCTTCATCATATCTTGCGGAGTATAGGCTCTATATTCTGCTCTCCCTGTTCTCTTAGTCATTTCGTCCTCCAGAGGCTCTGTCATGCCTTCATTCTACGGAACAGGCAGAGAACATTATATACCAAGCTCTTCTAGAATTGTTTTATCTCACAGCAAGAACCCGCAGATCAGCTCTGCGGGTTCTTGGAATATACGATTTTTCGGATGCTGTCTATGGATAATCCATATTGCTCACACAACTGGCTCATGTCCGCGCCTTCACGGAAGCATTTGCGTATCTCCCCGTTCCGGATCTTATAGTAACCGGCTGCACCGGAGCTTTCGCCCCATTTTCTGCGGCTGCTCGGACGGGTGGGGATATACAAGGCTTCCCCATGAATATATTGCTGAATTTCCTTCAGCAGGTGATCTGGCAATAACGTTGCTGCATTTACACATTTCATCTTTGGCCCGCTCCTTAAAATAAAATTGATCTTTTAAGGGCAAAGCCTGTATGAATAACTGTACCTATCTGTTACTTCAGGCGAATACTATCCGCTCCATGCCAAGCTTTCGCCTTAGTTATTCCACAGGCTTTGCATGGAGCGTGCCGTTCACATAGTGGTTCATTCTAAACATGGTCCTTCACCTCCCAGGGCAGCGCTGAGCGCCGCCGTAACAGTTACATTTTATGGATGCAGATCATTACTATTCTAAAATAATACTATCCGTAACACAACGTGGAAGTTTCACTGTCCTTTCGCCTTGAGAAATTAAATATAATTAAACTTTACTGTCTAAAAGTTGGTTTTTTGCGGGAGTCGATTATATAATGGGGTTTATATGGTAAAGAAAGGGTGCTGATAATCCAATGAAATTCTCAGAATACCGTTATGAACGTCCGGATGTGGAGCAATTTAAGACCGATTTCACAACCTTGCTGAAAGGCCTGGAGAATGGCAGTCTGGAGGAGCAGAAGGCTGCGGTTGCCGCCATGAATGAGCTCCGCAGCAAATTTGGTACGATGGAGACACTGGTCAGCGTCCGCCACTCGATTAATACCGAGGATGAGTTCTACAAGGCTGAACAGGATTACATGGACGAGATCGGTCCGGTGGTCCAGGAGTACATAACGGATTATTACAGAGCACTTGTAAATTCCAGGTACAGAGCCGAATTTGAACAGGAATGGGGAACGCAGCTGCTAAGCTTGGCCGAAATTTCCTTGCGTACCTTCAGCCCTGAAGTTATCGGAGACTTACAGCTTGAGAACAAGCTGTCCTCCGAATACGCCCAATTGATCGCCTCAGCCAAAATTAGATTTGACGGTGAAGAGCGTACCCTGGCCCAGCTGATCCCTTATGATTCATCGACTGACCGTTCTGTGCGCCAGGGAGCTTTTGAAGCCAGATATGCCTTCATGTCAGAGCATGAACCGGAACTCGACCGGATTTATGATGAGCTCGTCAAGGTACGGGCCAGCATAGCTGCCAAGCTTGGATACAGCAGCTTTGTGGAGCTGGGGTATGAACGGATGATGCGTACGGATTACAATGCCGGGATGGTTGCTAATTTCCGCAAGCAGGTGCTTGAGAATATCGTTCCTCTTGCAACGAAGCTGAAGCAGCGCCAGAAGGAGCGTCTGGGTCTGGATGAATTGAAATTTTACGATGAGGGCATTAGCTTCAATTCCGGGAATGCTACACCCAAGGGCGATGCTGACTGGATTGTGGCAAACGGAGCGAAGATGTACAAGGAGCTGTCACCGGAAACCGATGAGTTCTTCACCTTCATGCTGGACAACGGGCTGATGGATCTGGTTAGCAAGAAGGGCAAGCAATTCGGCGGTTACTGTACCTACTTCAGCGACTATCAGGCACCGTTTATTTTCTCCAACTTCAACGGAACCTCAGCGGATATTGATGTGCTGACCCATGAAGTGGGGCACGCCTTCCAGGTGTATTCCAGCCGCAACTCCGGTGTTCCGGAGTATGCTTTCCCAACCTTTGAAGCCGCAGAAATCCACTCGATGAGTATGGAATTCTTCGCTTGGCCGTGGATGGACCAGTTCTTCGAACAGGATGCGGACAAATACCGCTTCAACCACCTGGCAGAGAGTCTGTTGTTTATTCCTTATGGTGTCTCTGTCGATGAGTTCCAGCATTTTGTCTATGAGCACCCGGAGGCGACTCCGGCTGAACGTAAGCAGGCCTGGCGGGAAATCGAGCAGAAATATCTGCCCCACCGTGATTATGACGGCAACGTCTATCTGGAGCAGGGCGGCTTCTGGCAAAAGCAGGCGCATATCTACCGTTCCCCGTTCTACTATATTGACTATACGCTGGCCCAGCTCTGCGCCTTCCAGTTCTGGAAACGCTCGAATGAGGATTTCAAATCCGCATGGTCGGATTATCTGCGCCTCTGCAAGGCTGGAGGAAGCCAGTCCTTCACGAAGCTGGTAGAGCTCGCCGGACTGATCTCACCGTTCGAGGACGGCTGCGTCAGCTCCGTCATCGGGGATATTGAGAGCTGGCTGAACAGCATTGATGATAAGGCGCTGTAAGCAGGGAATCTCCTATGGCAACAAAGCCACTGAACAATTAACTTAAATAAAAGATTCTAATAACGAGCCTCTGGAATCACTTCCAAGGCTCGTTTTGCATTCCGGGAAAATGTGCTCCCCCATTTTTCAATTTTTTAGAATAGGATTGTTTATCAGTGGCTCCGTTGTCTTGAGTGGTTTGCTTACTTCACTGAAGATGTTATGCTTACTCTCAAAAGTCCTTAAGGACAGGGGGAAGGCGAGGCTGCGTTTGGACATCAACGATCTAATCACTCTATGGAATCAGGCGAATTGCAAGGTCATAGATATCCGCCGGGTCACAATCAGGGCTGGTGAATCCCCGCTCTCCTATAAAGTGCCTTCCACCCTGTACCGCCAGAGCCAAAGAAAAGGTGCTCCAAGTCATACCTGCCGACAGCACCTTCTCCGTTATTGAATCGGGCGACAATAGCCTGATGGCCGTCGGAACCTCTTTCGGCAAAGGCGGCCACCCGATATACAACGGATTCGGGTTCAAGCCGCCTGCGGAGATTGCAGCGGAAATGGCCGATCCCGGCTGGGCTTCATTCTCTGCGGAGGTCCTGCCCAAGTATGCGGGAGATTATATTATTCTGACCTCCGATTCGGAAACGCTGGATGAACTTCAGGCGGACCCGATCTGGGGAGCACTTCCCGCAGTCAAGAATAATCATGTGTTCTTATGGACAAGCGACCGTTCCGGTTACTGGGACCCGATAGCTATTCTTAGCCAGACCGAAGAATTGGCCGCATGGCTTGCAGGCTTATAATTTATTCGGGAAACAGGTAGCCAAGCTATACCCCAAACCCCAAAAAGCACTCCCGGCCAGTACCAGCGTCGGAGTGCTTTTTGGATGTAATCTATGTATAACAGCTCTATTCCAGCGGCGGCTCCTGCAGGGCAAACAGAGTCTCCACCGGCTTGAAGTAGAGATGGCCGTCCGGCCATGGCTGGAAATGCAGATCCATCCGCGAGTCCGCCCACACTTCCGGAGTTCCGGATGTAGCCAGCTTCCCAAGCAGTACGGGTACCTCCACCACTGCCGGGAACTCCTGATAGCCGAACAGGAGGTTCTCATGTATTCCGATCACCTCGTATTTCGGTCCATGGAAAGCCTGTTCCTCCTGCAGCTGATAGTGGTAATAGACATAGCTCGCTACCCTCTCCGGCTTCAGATGCGCCACTCTTCCGACCATCTGCTCAGGCTTGGTCTTGCGCCGCCAGTGCGCAGCATCCGCTGGCGCATTGAAGTGAAACACATCGATCAGGGGAATCCATTGGCGGGGCTGAGCTTCTCCCGGCCAGTCGGCCAGATACTGCGCCGCCTGCGGCAGCAGTTCTTCCGGCAGGATCGCTTCCTCCATACATTCATAGTAGAGGAACACATTGTGATTCCAGCAGAATCCCGCAGCCGTCATCAGGCGGCCCTCCCGGATCAGCCTTGCCGCTTCGCCGCCGGACCGCAAATAATCCTTGCCCGCTTCGCCTGAATCCTTCAGGCATGCTCTTGCCATTACCCTGATCATATGTTTTGTTCAGCCTCCCGTTCTGCCTGAAACTACTTATTTCTTCTTCTGTGCCTTACCCGCTGCCTGCTGCTGATTTTCTTCCACTCTGAATTTAACGATCCTCGTAATGAGTTCATACGGAAGCGGCTCATGAATCGGAAATTGCACAGAGCCTTTGGCCCCTTTATATTTCGCAAGTTCCTCTTTGAACGCTTCAATTCCCTGCGGTGCCGGATAGAATCCAATGTGATTCTTGAATGCGGCGAAATGCACCAGATTCTTATGCAGGAAGAAGGTCGGCATCTGATAGCTGATCTTCTCTTCTGCCTCAGGCGCTGCCTCCCGGATGACCTTGCGCAAGGTCTGGAGAATCTCCTGGACCTCTGGTGCATAGGCGGAAATATATTGATCGACAGATTCATAGGTGACTTTATTCTTTTCCATCGGGGCCCAACTCCTTCTAGTTCATACTTAAGTTCGTAAGCCATTGCAGGCAAAGCGGAATGAACGCTTCATAATCCTTCAGCGCCTGCAGCGTAGGCAGCACCTGGCTTGTCCCAAGCTCCCGCTCCGCTTCATCCGGGCCTTCCAGCCCCAGCGACCGCCGGATGCTGTAATCCAGCCAGCCCAGCTTCCCGTGGTAACCGCTGCTTAGCACCTCCGGCCAGGGGTCACGCGTCTCTCCCCCATGATTACGGTAAGCCTGAATCAGCGTACAGAAGGCCTCCTTGCGGATGTGACCACTCTCAAAGTCTGACCAATAGAGTGCCACTTCAACCAGCTCCTGCGCCGGGTTGATCCAGCCCGCAGCCTCCCAGTCAATAATAACGGGCCGGCCGTCATGATCCCATAGCACATTCTTCGGGTCCAGATCCCGGTGGCTGATAATCCTGTTGCCATTAAGGATCGGCATAGCAGCATTCACCAATTCCTCATAGCGGTAGAGCTTGTCCAGAGCATCCATAAGGGAAGCGGACCATGGAAGATCCATCACTTGACCTTGTACGGCATACCCTTTCCAATCGGTCTGCAATTGTTCCGCTGTGCTATCCCTATGGAGCTCATTATGGAGCGGAGAGAAGTCTGTGGCATGTATAGCCGCGAGAGCTTCCCCCATAGTGCTGCAGTGCTCCAGCCCCGCGTTGCCTGCAGATATAGAGCGGCCTTGAATCCATGGAAACAGCAGATAATACTGCCCGTCCACTTCATGCATACAGCTCCCCTCATGCAGCAGAGCCGGGAGAGCATTGATTCCATGTCTGCTTGCGAGCTCCGCGGCCTTCTCGGCGGCTGTCAGGTTATTCATCACCGATTCCCGCAGCATAATCTGCGGATTCAGCGCTTTCACTGCGTACTCTGCCTGATCCGTGGTCATCCGGTACATCCGGTGCAGGAACCCGCCGAAGATTTGCTCCGGCTCAGTGCGCAGTGACCCCAAGTTATATGTAGCACATAGCTTTTCAAAATTCAATTTATAATTCGTAAGCATCATCGTCAGTTAGTCCTTCCGGCATAAAAAATCAAATACTCATCCAAGTGGGCTCTCCAATACTCCCCGTCATGTTTCCCTGCTCTTAAGTGATATTCAACCGGCACGCCCTTATCCTTAAGCAGTGTATATAATTGCTCTGCACCTTCATAGAACCGGTAGCTGTCCTCTTCCCCGCAATCCAGGTATACTGCCAGACCCCTTAAATCCCTATCCTTCGCCAAAATAAGCGGATCACGCTCCTGCCGCTCCGCTTCTGTCGGATACAGGAATCGGATCAGGCCGTATTCACCGCCCACCGAAGACCAGTCATCCAGAAACAGCGCCGGACTATGCCCGCCTGCCCTGCTGTAGACATCGCTGTGCAGCAGCGCGGCATGCAGGCTGACAAAACCGCCCATTGAAATACCGCCAATATAGCGCGAATCCCGCTCAGCTATCGTGCTGAAATGCGAATCCACATAATTCACAACATCCTTCACCAGATAATCTTCATACATCCCGTTATAGGTCGTCAGGGGATCACCCGGATCGTTCACTGCATAGGTAGGAGAAGAATTCAGCCCATAGCTGTTATCCATCTGCGGGGAGACGATAATGAGCGGATGGATCTGACCGGCTTGGGCCAGCCTTTCTGCATTCAGATGCAGCCCGAGGCCAGCGATCATATCCGTTTCTTTGCCGCCATAGCCGTGGATGAGATAGAGGACCGGGTAATGCTGCTCCGTGCTGTACCCTACGGGCAGGTAAATACTGAGCCGCATCTTCTGATCCAGCGCCTCACTGTGGAATGTTAAATTTTGAATTCCGGGGGTCTGCAGCGGTGCTGCTGACGCAGTCCCTTCGGCTGCGGCTGCGGACGCTTCCGGGGAAGCTGTCTGGACGGCCGCTGAATCTGTACCGGAAGAACAACTCACAAGCGACATGCAGCATATTAGCATGATTAGCATCGTTAGCACCTTTAGTTTAGACCTGGCATTTCCGCGGCTTTGCATAAATCGCCTCCAATATTCCATTTATCCCACCGAATAATAACGTTTACAATAAACATTATCATATCAATGAATGTTTGTGGTATGACTATTCTGCCGGCTGGAGCTGGATCAAGCTGGAACTTAGTCCGCTTCAGCAAGAATATCCGCTTTGAATAATATTATTCTAGTACAAGCACGTACAAGCATATACAAGCACGAAAGACCGCAGCTTCCGCGGTCTTTCGTACCCCTGTCAATAATCTCCATTCGCATCCCGGTCTGATGAGCGGGAAGATGGTATAAGCCTTAGAGTTATAGCCAGGCTACCCTAGTTAATCTTGGTGAGCAGCCACTTCTGGGCATCTGTTCCGTTGTCGGTCCATTGCTGCACTGCCGCACCATCCGCTGTAGAGGACGAGGAGACATCCATAGCCAGCCCGCTCGCTTTGGATATAAGCTTGTAGTAGCCGCCGCCTACATCGATGATGCTCCAGCGCTGGGCATTGCTGCCATTGTCATTGGCCTGCTGCAGCTGGACTCCGCTCGAAGTAGAGGCATTCGGAACATCCAGCACCTTGCCGCTATGCATCGCAGTAAGCTTGTAGAAGCCATCCCCTGTGCTCTCCACTCTGAACTGCTGGTTGCTGGCAGTATAATTAGTCCACTGGTGCACTTTGGCCCCGTCTGCCGTGGAGACATCCTTCACATCCAGCACTTTGCCGCTTACTTTGGACATTAATGTGTATACTCCGCCGCTGACAATGCCGCTCGATGGAGCGCCTTCCTGATACACACGCACATAGTCAACCAGCATTTGTGCCGGGAAGCTGGTAGCACTGTTCGGTGCGCCCGGCCAATTGCCGCCTACCGCAAGGTTCAGCAGCAGGAAGAACGGTTTCTGGAATTCCTCTGTATTGCCTGTTCCGTTCTCAATATAGAATTGATTGAACTGGTTGCCGTCCACGAACCACTTGATATATTTCGAATCCCACTCCACGCTGTACACATGATACTGGGAGAAATCCAGACTTCCGGACACCTGCCCATATTCGGCATGCCCGCCTGCATCCCAATGCACTGTACCGTTGACGAAGGCGTTATTATTCACCCGTTCCATAATATCCGTTTCCCCGGAGGCCGGCCAGCCGGCCGTGGTGATATTGGAGCCCAGCATCCAGAATGCAGGCCATAACCCCTGGCCTGAAGGCAGCTTGATTCTGGCTTCTATTTTGCCGTAGGTGAAATTCTTGAGGCCCTGAGTCTTGATCCGTGCTGAGGTATAATTCATGCCGCCATAGGATTCCTTCTGCGCTGTAATTACAAGGTTGCCGCCGGTAACCTGCAGATTCTGTGCCCGGTTCGTATAATATTGCAATTCATTGTTTCCCCAGCCGCCGCTGCCGGTGCCGGTCTCGGCAGTCCAGTTGGCGGTGTTCAGGGAAGAGCCGTCGAACTCATCGCTCCAGGCCAGATTCCAGGTTGAAGCTGCGCTGGAATTCCCCGTAGGCACCAGTGCGATCAAAAGCGTGAACAGCAGAAACAAACTTAAGACTTTTCCTCTTCTCAACATCGTTGTCCTCCTCTTTGCTATTCAAGGTTGCCCATCCTATTTCAATGCACGCGTACGTTCGTGCAGTTGAAACCTAACCCAACCGGTTTCGATAATGGCATTTGAGAGCGTCTTCATCCGCTACACCCCATATATATCGTTTTTACTCCCGGTAAGAACTGTAATTTTGACAATTCAGCGAACCCGGCAGAAACAGAAGGAGAAGTGACTGTGTGTAACCTATACACTCTTAATTTCGCAGCAAAAGACCGCTTCCATAGAGGAGCGGCCTGTGCTTATCTTATGCTTTTACCTGCATTTTACTCCATTCCGTGCTCTTCACGGATTTTGTACAAGCCCTGCAGCAGCAGCTCCGAAGGATCGCGGTTCAGCTGCAAATGCGTCAGCAACAGATGAAGCGGGATCGCGCATACGTTGTTCCCGTCAGTGATTGCAGGGAATCCTGCTTCAAAGACCGGGCCGTGCTCCGGGTTAAAGGCCAGGCCTGCATGGACCTGCTCCGGTGCGAACTCTTCACGGACAGCGGCGATGCACATGGGAACCAGCACATTATCAACAACGGCCTTGGCTTCCTCTTCATTCGGAAGAGGTTTAGGCAAGGAGTTGCCTCCCTTGGTCTTCATCAATTCGTGGAAGAAGGAGGCCATCCAGATCTCCGGACTGCTTCCGGACTGGAATCTGCCGGCCAACTCACGAAGGAAGAACCCGCAGTAATAATCATCATTGGCACTGTCCTTGACACGATACACAAACACCGGGCCGTAAGTATCCAAATTCAGAACCTGGCCTTCCACTTCACTGAAACTCATTTTTAGAGCTACAATGCCGTTATGAAAAACAGCCTTCAGCAGCTCGTTCCATTTCTCTTCGGTCATGACCTTCTCGGCAGCTTCTGCTTCACCGTTTGTTGCCTCATTGGTTGTCTCACTGGCTGTCTCATTGGTTGTTTCATTTGTCATAATTATTTTCACCCCGCTTCCTATCATACCATCCTATTGAACAAGGTAACATACCATATCTCTCAACTCAAATGGAAAGCTCTGCCGGCTCAAATGTATGTCCCCAACCAAAAGTGCTATACTAAACAGATGGAGTCACCATTTCATTTCGTAGAAGGGAAGGACAAATATCCATGAATACGAAACAATTGGACAGAATTCACACAGGCAAGGGCTTTATAGCTGCTCTGGATCAGAGCGGGGGAAGCACACCCAAAGCGCTGCTGCAATACGGCATTAAGGAAGACCGCTACTCCGGTGACGAAGAGATGTACGCGATGGTCCACGGGATGAGAACACGCATTATTCAGAGTCCCGCATTTAATTCGGAGCATATCCTCGGCGCTATTCTTTTTGAGAACACGATGGACCGTTTCATAGACGGACAATTAACCGCCGATTATTTATGGGAACAGAAAGGCATCGTGCCTTTTTTGAAAATCGATCAGGGACTGGCCGCGCAGGAAAATGGGGTTCAGCTCATGAAGCCCATTCCCGGTCTTGATGACCTGCTGGAACGGGCAGTCAAGAGGAATATCTTCGGCACCAAGATGCGCTCAGTAATCCATGAAGCTAACGCGGAGGGTATCCGGCAAGTCGTAGAACAGCAGTTTGCTGTCGCGGGGCAAATCGCCGGTTACGGGCTGGTTCCGATTATCGAACCGGAAGTAGACATTCTCAGCCCGGACAAAGCAGAGTCCGAGCAGCTGCTGAAGCGCGAACTGGCCGCCCAATTATCCGCTCTGGAAGAGGGCGTCAAGGTCATGCTGAAGCTGTCTCTTCCAACTGAAGATAATCTGTACAGCGAACTCGCCGCAGATCCGCATGTAGTCCGCATCGTGGCATTATCCGGTGGCTATACCCAGGCAGAAGCGAATGAGAAGCTGGCCCGCCAGCATGGACTCATCGCCAGCTTCTCGCGCGCCTTGTCCCAGGGCCTCAGCGATCAGCAGAGTGACGATGAATTTAATAGCATACTTGCTGCGTCCACCCTTGCGATCTACGAGGCTTCCATAACTTGAAGCCTCCGCTGCTCCGCCTTTTCTCTTAAGTTTCCCACCCAATCTATAGAGTTGCTTGATTAGCAGACGAAGACCCCAGGACTAATGTCCCGGGGTCTCTTTGTTAAATAAGCCAAACATACGACTAGACTAATCCCAAAGCAGTAACCGCCCCATCGCTAAAGGTCCATCGGAACGGAATAAATCTAAAATGTTGTAAGGATTGCAACTTTGAGCCTGCGATGCCTGGGGCTACGGGTGAATTGTTGTATGAAATACAGGAATTCTCCCGCTAAACCGCTTGATGGAGGAGTAATGCTGTATTTCATACAACATATTCCGATTATGGCCGGGTTAGTGAAGAAAATGTTGTACTTTGTGCAGGATTTTGCGATCAATGAGAAGTTTCTCGCGGAAACAGCAGCTATACGTTCTTCAAACGAGCGGCTTCCGCCCGCACAAGTGGCGCTACTTCAGTTCCGAAGAGGCGGATCGCCTCCATGACCTCCGCATGCGGCATGGAGCCATGCGGCACATGCAGCAGGAACCGCGTGATCCCCACGTGCTGGTACAGGTGGATGATTTTGCGGGCAACCGTCACCGGATCGCCAACATATAACGCTCCGTCAAAGCTGCTCGCCGCTTCATAATCCGCACGGTGATAAGGCGGCAGCCCCTTCTCCACCGCCCGGACATTCGTCCTCGCGTGAGTGGACGGGAAGAACTTCTCTAGCGCCAGCTCATTGCTCTTCGCAATGAAGCCATGGGAGTGCGAGGCAATCGGCAGCTGTGACACATCATGACCGGCCTTGGCCGCTGCTTCCTTGTACAGCCGTACATGCGTGGCATAATCCGAAGGATTCACATTGCCGATAATCGCCAGGGCAAACGGCAAGCCCAGTGTGCCGGCACGGACCGCAGACTCCGGACTTCCGGCACTCGCAATCCATACAGGCAGGAGATTCTGCTCCGGACGCGGGTAAATCCCCAGATTATGTATTGCTGGGCGGTGCTTCCCGCTCCAGGTCACCTTCTCCGACTCGCGGAGCTTCAGCAATAAATCGAGCTTCTCGTCAAACAGTGCTTCATAATCCTTCAGATCATAGCCGAATAACGGGAATGACTCCACAAATGAGCCACGGCCTACCATAATCTCGGCACGGCCGTTCGAAATCCCGTCCAGTGTGGCGAAATCCTGAAATACACGCACCGGATCAGCTGACGAGAGAATCATGACTGCACTGGTTAGACGGATTCTGTTCGTCAGCGGTGCAGCAGCAGCCATTAGAACCGCAGGCGATGAAGCTGCAAAATCAGGCCGGTGATGCTCACCTACGCCGTATACATCCAGTCCCACCTGATCCGCGAGCACGATTTCCTCCACCACTTCACGCAGCCGCTGCGCGTGGCTCAGGGTCTCACCGGTATTCACATCAGGCGTTGTCTCGACAAAGGTGCTTATTCCAAGTTCCACTTGTTGTTCCTCCTAAAAGTTATGTTAGCATCTGCTCCATGGGAGTCCCCTTAGCAAAACTTGCTACTTGCTTCGAAAGCATACGCATAGTCAGTAATCCTTATATTTTAAATCTAAATAGTTAAATATTCAAAAACTAAATTTCCGCGCGGCAAAAAACCGGAGTCCTCCGCCGCCTTGGGCTGTCTTGCTGATTAACCTAGGGCGAGTCCGGCATAACCGGTGGTCTGTAATAGCCTTCTGGAGATACATCACCGCTACTCTATAACCTGAAAACAGTCCCGGTTATGTTAACCGGGACTGCAGAAGAATACGCCAATTACTTCACCAGTTCCTCCAGGCTGCCGAATAGATCGCGGACCGATTTCAGCTTCGACTCATTGCCGACCACACAGAAGTAATTCTGCTGCGTCACTGCCTGAAGCAGGCCGGCATATTGCCTGATATCCCCTGAGGTTGTTGACAGAATTTCATTCCGTTCCTGCTGCAGGTCTGCAGCGGTAATCTGCTCGAAATAATGCCGGTCCGCCTGCCGTCCTTGTGCACCGGGACTCAGCGGCTGGTCCACCATCGCCAGCGTACCGATGATCGCCTTCGTCATCTCCTCTTCATCTGCTGCAAATTCCCCGGCAAACAGATATGCCCGGTCATAAATCTCCAGCGTCTCCTGCAAATTCGGATCACGGTAAGAAGTAAACAGGAGCACACCGTCTCTGCGCAGAACGAGATTGCCGCCATAAGCTCCGCCCTTGACCCGGACAGCATTCCACAGGTAGGTCAGGCTGAGGATTCTTTTGAGCACCTGCAGCTTGCCGGAATAAGCAAACCCCAGCTTCGTGAAGTCATACCCTTTGACCACATACTGCACCTGGCTGGCAGACATGAACCCTTCGTTGCCCGCCTGGTCCAGCGCAGACAGCAGCGGCAAGAACTGAACCTGCTGGTCCCGCAGATCCAGCTGCGCCAGGTGTGCAGTGAATTCCGCATACGTATCCAGCGTTCCGGTTACGGACAGTGTTACATTCTGCGTATTGAACAGAAGCCCGCAGATTTCCTTCAGAGTGTCAGCAAGCAGTTCAGCCTGCTGGTCAATCCGGCTGGCCAGCTCTTTGATGAAGCGGTAATAGGCGATACCGCCGAGCTGCTCCTCATGCATCCCTCTATCCGTGAAATAAGAGAGCACCCGGCCGGCTGCGATTTCATTGCCTTTCTGGTTCAGCATTGCTTCCATGCCGGAGGCTTCCCGGCGGACAATCTCCTGCAGCTTGGATAAATTATTCAAGTTGCTATTGTAGAGCAGCTCGTGCAGCAGCTTCAGGGAACCGCCGATGTTGCCTTGCATGACCTTGATGCGGGCGCTGAATTTGGGCTGGTAGCTTCCTTCGCCAGCTGTGCCGGCCCTAAATATCTCATTCTGAAAGCGGATGCCGCCGGTTGTGATCCCGATTTCACTGGTCAGCTCTTCAATGCTGTAAGCCGCAGTCTCCAGTTGCCCCAGTACCCTCGCCAGCAGTTCCAGATAAGGAATCTGTTCTGCCGTCAGAACCCGGGTGTCCCAATACAGCTTAATATAGGCGATGGTTCCCGCAGCCGCTTCATGATGCAGCACTTTGATTCCATCCAGTCTATGCTCCTTAGTGGGCACCCCGGGCGGAGCGCTGCGGTCAATGTCCTGAAGGGACAGCTTCGGAAGCTTCTGCAGATCCTCCGCGGCATCCGGACGGTTCTGCCGGGCCAGCAGCTTCTCCGTATTCAGCACCAGCTCTTCGCGCTGTACCGGCGTCAACGAGGCTTTATATTCAGTCAAACGGCTTCGGGCCGCCGCTTCCTTGTCTGCCGCAAGGGTCTGGGAAGGCTTCAGGACAACGACGCTGCAGTGGTCGCTATTCAGCAGGTAGGTCTCGATCAGCCGCTCGAAATACCGGTTAGCACTTTGTTCGCGGATAGACGCAATTGCAGCTTCATACTCCAGATACGTGGACGGCAAGCCGTCATACAGCCAGGCCTTCATCACTTCCATATTATAGGTCAGGCCCTTCGGGTACTGGTTGAAGTCTGCTTCGCGCAGTTCAAATTCCTTGCTGTTCACCGCAGCCAGCACCAGCTTCTCATCCAGGCCGTCCGCGGCAAGGCGGCTTAACGTCGTTCTGACCAGATTCACGAAGGCCTCCTTGGCGGAGGGATTAGAATGGGTCAAGGCAATGCCAAGCATAGGCTGGACCATACTGTCGGAATAGAAAGAGACGACATCCTTGCCGAGTCCGCTCTCCAGCAAAGCCTGTTTCAGCGGAGCGGCGTTGCTGTCCATCAGCATGCTTTTCAGAATGGCAAAGGCCAGATTCAGCTCCCGGTCCAGGGAGGTTCCGATTACATAGTTCAGGCTCACGTAAGTCTTATCAGCGGCGGTTTCGGTCTCCAGAATGGGATACTCCGCCGTAAGCCCGGTTATTCCTGTCGGCTGCTGCAGGGCAATCCCCGTATCGATATCCTTGCGGTTATACCGGCTGAGATATTCCTCGTGGATTAATTGCAGCCTCGCTTCGATATTCAAGTCTCCATAGAGATAGAAATAACTGTTGGACGGGTGGTAATAACGGCTGTGCGCCTCCAGGAACTGCTCATAGGTCAGCGCAGGGATATGTTCCGGGTCTCCGCCGGAGGAATGCCGGTATACCGTATCCGGGTAGAGCGACTTTTTGATCCGGTCGATTAATACCGTGACGGGTGAGGAATAAGAGCCCTTCATCTCGTTGTAGACGACACCCTTATAGATCAGCTCATCCCCGGAGCGCGGCAGCTCGTAATGCCAGCCCTCCTGCTCAAAAATCTCCCGCTGGCTGTAAATGTTCGGCTGGAACACGCTGTCCAGATAAACCTCCATCAAGTTGGCAAAATCCTGTTCATTCCGGCTGGCCACCGGATACATCGTCTTGTCGCCAAAGGTAAAGGCGTTCAGAAATGTTTTCATTGAGCCTTTCAGCAGCTCTACAAATGGTTCCTTTACCGGATATTTATCCGAGCCGCACAGGACCGAATGCTCCAGAATATGGAACACTCCCGTGCTGTCTGCAGGCGGAGTCCGAAAGCTGACACTGAACACCTTGTTATCATCCTGATTCTGTACGTATAGCAGCCTTGCGCCGCTCTGCTGATGCTCCAGCGTATATACCGAGGATTCGATTTCCCGGATATACTCCTGATGCATGACTTGAAACCCGGAATAGACTTGGCCTGTGATTAAGCTGCTCATAGATTTCCCTCCTTGGTTCAGGGCTGGCCTGATGCCATGAGCTTATCATATCCGGGCTTTCGGGTTCCACTGGGGAATGTGCAGACGCCTCTTTTAACGGAGCCATTCCTCCAAATGCGCTGCCACGAATTCATCATCCGTGAGATGGGGGTAATCCCTGGTGACTCTGCTGATCTCCTCCAGCTGCCCGGGTGAGAGCTGCTCCTCCGGATTCAGGCACCATAAGCCTTCAAGCAGTCCCTGGCGGCGCAGCGCCTCATGAATGCCCGGAATACAACCGTGAAATTGATGGGCCGGATCAAACAAGGCCGCGTTGCTGTCGGTCACCTCAATGCCAAGGGTCAGCCAGCTGGATGACAGGGTAGCCTCATTGCGCATTTTCCGGATCGTATCCAGAAGCTGAACCGCTTTGCTTGTCCAGACCGCCCAGTGACCGAGAAGCCCGCCGACAATTTTCTTCTCCATGGGTTCCCCGTTAACCTTGAAGCGGTAGGTGGTGAGCAGATCCGTAACAATATTATCGTCATTGCCGGTATAGAGAGCGATTTCGCTGCTGCGGCTGGACTCCATCACCGCCCGGACCACATCGAGGCTCTGATAACGGTTGAACGGTGCCATTTTGATCGCGATAACGCCTTCAATCTCTGCAAAGCTCCGCCAAAAGTCAACGCTTAATATCCGGCCGCCCACGGAAGGCTGCAGATAGAAGCCGAAGACGGGAATCACATCCGCCACTCTCCTTGTGCGTTCCAGCAGCTGCTCCTCGCTCCAGTCCTGCAGTCCGCCCATGCTGAGAAGTCCCGCCTCATAGCCCAGACCTGCGGCGAGCTGCGCTTCCCGGACAGCCTGCTCCGTGTCTCCGCATATGCCTGCCACCTTCAGGAAAGGACGGGTAAGGCCGGCACGCTCCACTTCTTCCGCAGCCAGCCTGAGCACCGGCTCCAGCAGCCCGATCCCGGGGTCCCTGATTTCGAACTGCGTGGAATGCACGGCTACAGCAACTCCGCCTGCCCCGGAGGCGATATAATAACGGGTCAATGCCCGCTGGCGGCGCTCATCCAGCTTGCGTTCTGCCGTAAGGGCCAGAGGATGCGCCGGAATCGCCAGACCTTCATGCAGCGCTTCATAGAGCTCCGGAGTTAACGGTTGTCTGCTCGCTCCCATTAATAGTTGCCCTCCCGTTCCTGAAAATGTGTCGGCTTGTTCCAGGTCTCACTGCCCGCAGCCACCCAGTCCGCCACCCAATCGATCATCTGTGCCAGCGATACCCGGGGATATCCGAAGGAAGCCGCGGCCTTCGCAGCATTGCTCAGCAGGGCTTCCGGGGCTTCAGCACCCGTGAAGACAGGCTCAGTTCCCAGCCTGCGGCCGATTTCCGCGGCCGCCCAGCGCAGCGACACCGTCTCCGGTCCGGTGATGTTCATGACATTCGGCGGCGAGCTGCAGCGGAGCAAGGCGCGCAGGGCAAGCTCATTGGCATCCCCCTGCCAGATGACATTGGCGTGTCCCATCGTCAGATCGATGGGCCGCTGCTCCTTAACGGATCGGGCAAGCTCCAGCAGAACGCCATAGCGCAGGTCTATGGCATAATTGAGCCGGTAGATGAACATCGGCGTATTGTTCTTATGCGAGAAATGCTCGAAGATCCGCTCACGCCCCAGACAGGACTGTCCATACTCGCCGTTCGCATTCGGTGAGGTGCGTTCTGTTGCTCCGCCTTGGCCCACCGGCGTGAACGGGTAGACATTGCCTGTCGAGAAGACGACAATCCGCGAATCGCGGAAGCGCTCCGCCACACGCCCCGGCAGATAGGCGTTCATCATCCAGGTGAAATGCTCATTGCCTGTTGTGCCGAATTTATTGCCGGCCATGTACAGGATATTCTTCGTGTCAGGCAGTGCCCGCAGCGCGCTGTCGTCAGACAAATCCGCCGCGATCACCTCCACTCCGGCTTCAATTAATTCTTGCTTCAATGCATCATTCGAGAAGCGGGAGACGCCTATCACCTTCTTGTCCAGCCCTGCCTCCCGGATGGCATTTACGGCCAGCCTGGCCAGACTCGGGCCCATTTTGCCGCCTACTCCGAGCAGCATGATATCCCCGTCGAGCCGGGCGAGCTCCTCCAGCAGTGCGGCAGACGGACGGGCCAGCCGGTCTTCCAGCTCCTGAACAGACCGGATCACAGCTTGCGTTGGCATTTGCATAAGAATTCTCCTTTAGGTGGATAAAATTTATGGTTAGTCCTGCTTGGCTCCGTCCAGCAGCTCCCGGCGAAGCTCTGCCGGCAGCAGGAAATCGAAATCACAGCCCAGATTCGCCTGCAGCACGCGCTCATGGAACAGCAGGCCGTAGCCTCTGTCATAATGGGGCTCCGGCGCCTTCCAGGAAGCCCGCCGCCGGGCCAGCTCCTCATCCGGCACCTTCAGGACCAGTCTTCTCGCTGCAATATCCAGCTCGATTTCATCGCCGTCCTGTACCAGCGCCAGCGTTCCTCCTACAGCCGCTTCCGGCGCCGCATGCACGATCAGGGCGCCGTAGGAGGTGCCGCTGATCCGTGCATCGGAGATGCGGACCATGTCTCTTATGCCGCGCACCAGCAGCTTCTGCGGAATCGGGATCTGCCCGATCTCCGGCATCGCGGGCGCACCTTTGGGGCCGGCGTTCTTGAGCACCAGTACACTGTGCTCATCTACCGCAAGCTCCGGGTCGTCGATCCGCAGCTGAAGATCCGCCGGGCTCTCGAACACCACGGCGCGCCCGGTGTGCCGCTTCAGATGCGCTGATACCGCAGTCTGCTTAATCAGCGCGCCGTCCGGGGCCAGATTGCCGCGCAGCACGGCAATTCCGCCCTCTCTGTCCAGCGGCTCCGCCACGCTGCGGATCACCTCCCGGTCCAGCGTGACCGCCTGGACCAGATTCTCCGTAACCGTCCGCCCGGTTACGGTCAGGCAGCCGCCATGCAGCAGCGGCTCCAGCTCCTTCATCAGCGCAGGCACGCCGCCTGCTTCGAAATACTCCTCCATCTGATATTTGCCCGAAGGCCGCAGATTCAGAATGAACGGCGTCCGGCGGCTGATGTCATCGAATGTCTCCAGCGGCAGCTTCCGGCCCAGCCGCTGGGAAATCGCCACCAGATGGATGATGGCATTCGTGGAGCCGCCGCTGGCCATCGTGACCGTGATGGCATTCTCCATTGCCTCTGCCGTCATGATGTCGCGCGGGCGGATATCCCGCCGCACCAGCTCCACAATCTGCTTGCCGGTCCGCTCGGAGAGATGCCTGCGGCGGCTGTCCGGCGCGGGGATGGCCGCGCACCCCGGCAGCGCCATGCCAATGGCTTCGGCAATCGAGGCCATGGTGCTGGCTGTGCCCATCACCATGCAGTGCCCGTCGCTGCGGCAGATGGCGTCCTCCGCCACCGCCAGCTCCTCGTCCGTAATATTTCCCGCTTTATGCTCCAGCGTGAAGCCGTAGCAGTCGGTGCAGGCACCCAGGCTGCGTCCGCCCAGGCGGCCGTTCAGCATCGGCCCGCCCGTGAGCACAATGGCCGGAATGTTCACACTGGCCGCGGCCATCAGCTGGGCAGGCACTGTTTTGTCACAGCCGCCGAGCAGCACCACCCCGTCTATGGGGTGGCCCTTCATCATTTCCTCCGTGTCCATCGCCATCAGGTTGCGCAGCAGCATCGTCGTCGGCTTGACATATGGCTCGCCGATCGATATCGTCGGGAATTCCATCGGCACCCCGCCAGCCTGCCAGACCCCGCGCTTCACATAATCCACCAGCTCATTAAAGTGCGAATGGCACTTGTTCAGCTCACTGAAGGTATTGCAGATGCCGATGACCGGCTTCCGCAGATCCTCTTCTGTATATCCCATCGACTTTGTAAACGAACGGTGAATGAAGCCCCACAGATCTTTTTCCTGGAAATAGGCTTCACTCTTCAGTCTGCGTCCGGCAGCACCGCTCCCGTCACTGTCCGCCCGGCTGGTTTCCGTATGCTCCTCCATGCTCCATCTCCCTTTGGCTTCCAGCCTGCTGTTGTACAAATTAGACCAGCCCGAGGATTTCCGGTGTCGGCCGGTGAATAATGTCTTCAATGAAATCCTCCGCTACACGCGGCAGCCTGGTTCCCTCCACCGGATCATTGATCCGGTACAAGGCATCCAGCATCTGCTGCGTACCGAAGAACGGATAATCCGAGCCGAACAGCAGCTTGTCCTGCACCCCGTATTCCGCAGCGGAGACCAGTGCATTATAGAATTGCCACGGACGGCTGCCGAGTGCAGACACGTCCATGTACAGGTTAGGATGCTTGCGCACCAGCGAGATGCATTCATCCACCCAGGGGTGACCCATATGGGCTACGATCATTTTCAGCTTCGGAAAAGCCCTGGCAATTGGATCAAGCATCGCCGGGCGGGAAGCATCCAGATATCCCTCCGGGACAAAGGATGTTCCCTGATGCCATAGAACCGGAACGTTCAGTTGCTCCGCCTTAGCATAGAGCGCCATATGCTTCGGATCCTCCGGATAAAAGTTCTGATAGATCGGGGCCAGCTTCAGTCCCTTCAGCCCGAGCTCGCGGACAGCCGTTTCGAACTTGCCTACACAGTCCAGATCATTCGGATCCACGCTGGCAAAACCAAACAGCCTTCCCGGGTCCGTACGGCAGTATTCCGCCACATATTCATTCGGCACCACCAGCCCGGTGGCAGACGCCGCCATCGCCAGTACTATGGCTCCCGAGAATCCTTCCAGGTTGCCCCGGTGCTGCTCCGGTGTAGCCTCAATATTCATATCCGGGCCCCAGGCGCGCTTGATCGCGGCATCCGTAGGTCCGGCCACCATTCCCGGTCCAAACAAATGAGTATGTGAATCAAAAATCATCTCTGCACCTCCTTCAATCTACAATTCACTTCCGTTAGCCAGATGTCCGCCATCTACACGGACCGTTTCTCCCGTCACATACGCCGCTTCGTCTGAGGCCAGGAAGAGAAACACGCTGGCAACCTCCTCTGGAGCCGCTGCCCGTTTCATCGGAGTATGCTCCGAATGGGACGGCAGTCCGCTTTCCTCGCGCAGCCTGCGGTCCAGCGGGGTATCCACGAAGCCCGGCGCCACTGCATTGACCCGGATACCATACGGAGCCAGCTCTACCGCCATAGACTCTGTCAGCAGGATAACGGCAGCCTTGGAAGCATTGTAATGCGCAAGCTCCGCGCTGGCCGATATTCCGTTTTTGGAGCTCATATTAATAATTGCACCGCCGCCGCCCTGGCCAATCATCTGCCTCGCAGCCAGCTGGCCAAGCCTGTACACCGCACGGACATTGATCTCGAAGACTGCATTCCAGTGCTCCAAGGAAATATCGAGAAAGGATTCTCTATAGGCAATTCCTGCATTATTCACAACGATGTCAATTCCGCCAAAATGCGCGAAGGCCCTGGCCGCAGACGCCTCAAGCTGTGCCGGGTCGCGCAGATCGCAGACCTCCGTGGTCCAGCTTCCGCTGTAGTCTGCCAGTTCATCAGCGGCAGTAAGCAGCTCTGCTTCGCTGCGGTCCAGCAGGACCACGCGGGCCCCCTCTTCCAGGAAACGGCGGGCAATCGCCAGCCCGATGCCCCGCCCGGCGCCGGTTACCAGCACTCTTTTTCCAGCCAGCCTCATGATGTAGACACCCCGCCTTCGTGGTTTAGAGTACTCCGTATTTATCATAGACCTGCCGCAGCGTAAAGCCCGCCAGCAGCTCATCGCGTGTATGATTCTCGCGTGTCGCCTTATCCGTCGCCAGTGCGAACACTTCATCAATGATGGCGCCCGGTATCACCACGACACCGTCACGGTCGCCAAAGATAATGTCGCCGGGCTGCACCAGCACACCTCCGCACTGCACGGGAATATCGTAGTCGATAACGATCCCGCGTCCCTGCGAATCTACCGGCTTGGTGCCGGTAGCGAAGACGGGGAAGCCCAGCTCCAGAATTTTGGCTGTATCCCGGATTAAGCCATCCACGATCGCTCCCCGCCCGCCGCGCATCTTGGAGGCCGTTGACAGCAGCTCCCCCCACAGGCCATTCTGCCTGGATTCATTCGTGCAGCCGATCACAATTTCTCCCGGCTTGACGCTGTCTACCGCTTCAATTTCCTTAGTGTAGGGATCTTCGGGCAGATGGTGGATATCCACCGACAGAATGGTTTTCGCACGTCCGGCCACCACCCAGGAGGGATCGACCGGATTGATATTCTCGCGCATCACCTGATTGCGGTAGCCCAGCTGATCCAGCGTATCGGAGATAACCGCCGAATAGAGCGTTTCACACATCGTATCGAATAGCTTCTGATCGTCCATTGTTCATCCCGCCTCTTTAATGTGGTTACATACCTTCAAATCCTGGCATTACCTGTGCAGCTTAACCGGTTGTCCTTCCTGTACGGAACGGTAGGCATTCAATGCGACCTCCGCCGATCTGAGACCATCCAGTCCGGTCACCGGTACCGGCGTGCCTTCCAGCAGTGCCTGCACGAATGCCTGCAGCATCAGTCCGTTCATATCGTCTCCCCAGAAGGACCAGCTGCCTTTGCCGGATGCTCTGCCATACACATTGTTCTTCTGATTGAAGGCATCGATGGAGATGACTCCCTCTGTCCCGATGATCTGCAGGGTTACATCCCCCCAGGTGGGAAATCCGGGATTACGCGACCAGCTCGGGTCCAGAACGCCGAACACGCCATTTGCAAAAGTGACATGCACCATGCCGGAATCATCAATCGTCCGCTTGTGCTCAGGATCGAATAAGGTTCCCGCATAGGCATAGACCTGCTCGACCGGTGAGCCGGTGAACCAATTCATCAGATCCATCACATGTACTGTATGATCCAGCACAGCGCCACCGCCCGAAAGCGAAGGCTCGGCGAACCACGCCGGACCCGGGAACGAGCCTCTGTTGGTTCCTTTAAAAGCTATAATCTCTCCGATCTCCCCCCTGTCAAATGCCTCCTTGGCCCGGACCACCGGGGTTAGAAAGCGGCAGGGAAAAGCGGTCATCAGCTGGACCCCTTTGGCTTCGCAGTCTGCAATCATCCGCTGCATCTCCCCGGCAGAGAGGCCAAGCGGCTTCTCGCAGAGAACATGCTTGCCTGCTTCAGCAGCGGCAAGGGTATGCTCCGCATGATGAACATTCTCCGAGCATATGATCACCGCATCTATCGACGCATCGGCCAGCAGTTCGCGGTAATCGCTGTAGTAAGGGATGGCATGGCGCATGGCCAATTCCTCTGTCCGCTCCGGCACGGGATCAGCGATTCCGCCTACCTTCACGTCCGGCATCTGTTGAAGACAGGCCAGATAATCATAGGCATGGGCATGGGCGAAGCTGAGCATTCCCACATTGAGACGTCTCATAGAATCCCTCCTTTGGCATCGAGCTTAACGGGAAGTCCGGTTGCCCCTGAGCTCACGGCAGCTTCCGCCCAGCGTACAGCCTGAACGGCATCTTCTGCCGTGACCTTAGGCTCCGCACCGCTGGCAATGCACCGCAGGAAATGCTCCAGCTCTTCATAGTAGGGGTCTTTCAGCAGCACGCTTGCCGGAGTCTCCACGAACCCCGGAGCAGACCCCGAGGCAGCTGCCCGCCGGATATGCACGCTTTCCCCGTCCGGGGTTCCGCCCGAGATAATGACTTCTGCACCGGCATATTCAAACGCAGTATGAAACGCGCCAGGATACCCCCAGAAGGCCTCCAGCTGGGCAAGCGTTCCGTTCCCGAAGCGGAAGGTCGCGGAAGCATAATTCATTGTCTCCGTCCGGTGCTCGAAGGCATACACCTCCTCCGCTTCGCCAAAGGTCCCGCGGATATAATCAATATCGTGAATCATCAGGTCCACAATCACGCCGCCGCTCAGCGCCGGGTCGCGGAACCATTCCTGAACCTGGCCGGGATGCGAGCCTGCTCTCTTGGCATGGTAGATGCCGCCCCCGCCTCCGCCATGCTGCCTGATCCCTTCCGCAAGCTGGCTGTAGGCGGGGAAGAAGCGGACCACATGTCCGACAAATAACCGGACACCTTTACCGTTACAGTAACGGACCGCCTCCTCGGCTTCCGCGGAGGTCAGCGCCAGCGGCTTCTCGCAGATCACATGTGCACCGTAGTCCGCTGCCAGCCGTACCATCGGCACATGCAGATAGGT
Organism: Paenibacillus sp. FSL R10-2199; assembly: GCF_038000235.1. Classification (NCBI taxonomy): domain Bacteria; kingdom Bacillati; phylum Bacillota; class Bacilli; order Caryophanales; family Paenibacillaceae; genus Paenibacillus; species Paenibacillus sp. FSL R10-2199. Next base: position 202,517 of record NZ_JBBOBO010000002.1, read on the forward strand.
GGGTACAGCTATACTGACCACCTCCGGTTTCTCCCGTTCGAGCATTTCCTGTGCCGTCAGATAATACTTCACACCTGCCAGCAATCCAAGCCTCTCGGCCGCTTCCCCGTTGATATCACATACCGCGATGAGCTGAGCCTCAGGCATGGACATATATCTGTCCGCATGAATGTTCCCCATACCGCCGCAGCCGATCACTGCTGTCTTGATCATTCCGTTTCTCCCCTTTCCGAATGTAACTCTTCTTCACAAAAGAACAGCCTGTCCGTATCATCGGGTACGATTAAGCTCCTTACAGAAGTACGGTCTGCCCCGTTACCCTGCTCTCATTGGCCGCTTCCAGAAGGCGGATCAGCTCCAGCGTCTCCGCCGGGCTAACGGGCGGAGGCGCTCCACCCGCCATCAACAGAAACTGCCTTAGCAGATTCTGATGGCCTGCTTCATAGTGCCCGCCCAGCGCATTTACTGCGGTGCTGCCCCGTTCCCTGTGCAGCACAGCAGTGAAATCGGTGCCTCCGGTTACGTTGCCGCGCATGGTGCCGATCCGTCCGTCCCTCCACTGCCCGACTGCCCATTCCTGGGTTTCATTACTCTGGGCTCTCACCGATATGCAGCCTCCGCCAAGTGCCGCGTACAGCATCTCTGCGGTATGAATGCCGTACCAGAATAATCCCGGCTGGGTCGGCTGCAGCTCGAGCGGACCGCAGCAGTCTGCTCCTACAATGGAGCCTGCACTCTCATCCTTCAGCGCCTCATTCAGCGGCCCGCCGAACCGGACCATCGAGCTGGAGAAAACGGGTGTCCCGTAGCTTGCAGCAAGCTCCATGATGGCCCGGGCATCCGCGCTGGTGAGCGCAAGCGGCTTGTCGATGAACACCGGCTTGCCGTAGGGTGCCAGAACCGCGAACTGTTCACGGTGTACTCTTCCGTCTACAGAAGTCAGCAGTACCGCATCCGTTCTTTCGGCTACTTCAGCAATGGAAGACACCAGCTCGACACCATAGTGCTCCTGCAGCTCCCTGCTGATCTCTTCCACCCGTGAGGCGCTTAACGGGAAATCCGCCGAGCCCCCGGCATACCCGCAAGTCAGCCTCCCGCCGGGTACATGCAGCGGATGGGACGCACGGTTCAGCAGCGAAGCATAGATTCTGCTGTGTGAGGTATCCATGCCCACCATACCAATGTTCAGCTCTTTCAACTCTGCACCTCCGCCCGCGTAGACTTGGGTTAACTAGTACTTGCAGCAACTAATGTATTCTGTTCCAAATGGATATTCAGGGATAGTTGTATATAGTTGTATAATGTACAATTAAAAAAGCTCAAAAGGGATGCTTGCATCATATAACTGCAGTCTGTACAACTAAATTTGCCCGAATGGGCCAGAACCAAGGAACAAAGGCAGTTTAATTGTACGAAATACAACTAAACGGATTATTGGTTGAAAATCAGGCGATTTAGTTGTACAAAGTGCAATTAAGCATACCGCATACCGCCTACCGTTTACCGTTTACCGTTTACAGCTTACCGCATACTGCCTACCGCTTACCGTTTACCGTTTACCGCAAACGCCCAGACATATGCCGTAATCGGGTCATGGGTTGCCGTGACTCCAAAGAATATTTGGCCCTCCGGCCGCTGTCTGTCCCCAGGTTTCTTGATCTAATCCGCTGTTCGCAGTGGAAAATCTCAGCCAGCTTATGCTTCCGATGCTAGCTTTCCTATGGAAAGCTTTCTGGCGACGCTACCTTCATACAGTTCCAGTTCAAATTTCCCCTCCGCTACTTTTCCCAGTCCGTATATTATTAAGTTCAATCTATATAGCAGTTAATGAACGCCCCCTTGTGCCTGCGGACAACTTAGATTAACTGTGGTATGCACGTTCCCTTACGAAATGTTCCAGTAGCGCCATGTATGCTTTTCCAACCTCTTCAATGCTATACACCGTTCTTGCCTTCTGCTCGCCCAAGGTCATCAAGCGTTCCCGCAGGGCGTTCTGTTCGAGCAGCAGGGCCACACGCCGGACACATTCCTCTTCATTTCCGGTAGCATACAGCGATACACTCAGCTCATCATCCAGCAGCTCAGGCAACGCTCCGACCTCCGGCACGACAACCGGACACCGGCAGGCCATCGCCTCCATGACGGTCATCCCGAAGGATTCATTGCTGGTAGTACTGATATACACCCCGCCACTCCCGGCAACCGCAGAATAATAATGGTGCATCTCTTCATAATCCACTTTGGGCAACCACTCAAAATGCCGGATTCCCAGCTCCTGCACTCTCGCCCGGAGTTTGCCGGTAATTTCTTCGGGAGCGGTGTAACCGCCGACAAGCAGGAACTGCAGGTCCGGGAATTGCGCATTCAGCCTGCCTGCTATGTTCATGAAGGACTCCCAGTTTTTATGCCGGTCCAGCTTGCCTACCCACAGAATGGTAGGCGGCCGCTCGCCGGAGAGGGGTTCGTATTTGAATAGTTCCGTATCCAGGCAGTTATTGATATGACAAGCATCTGTAATCCCGATTCCCTCCAGCATTTCCTTCATATAGGCCGAGGGTGTGATGACATAGTGAAAGGGCAGACTGTCCCTGGATTCAGCCAGTATCCGCAAGGGCTCCTCATAGGTGGTGTGCACCTCGTGAATGATCAGCTTCCGTGCTTCCGCCGGGCCCAGCGCTTCATACAGCTCATAGGTATCAATGGTGATGATTACGTCAAAGTCATGCTCCTTAATGTAGCTCCTGATTTCATCAGGTGTTCCGAGGATACGGACATGCGCATAGCCTTCAAAAGCGCCGGCCCCGCCGTAGTCCTCAAGAAAAGCAAAATGCACCTCCGCACGGCCGCGCAGAAACTTAAGCCTGTTCGCCAGCTGCGTGGTGACTCCGCCCAGCAGGCAAAATTTGTAGAAATATAGGATTTTCATGATTCCTCCTGACTTGCCGTCAAGGCCTGCATCCGGTACAGCGCGGTTGCTCTGGCAAAAAACAGTTCCCCTTCGCCGTCCACCGCAAGCAGCCGGGCATCGTCGTCCAGCACCTCAAGCCTGTCCTGGCGCACATCATATTGGAACAGGGTTTTCATTGCGGTTCCGTACAATATGCCTTCCCTGTACAGCAGCTCGTTGCCTCCCCGCCAGAAGTGGGTCATTTCTTCCCAATCCGCCGGGCATACCCGAATCGTCCTTTCAGTCTCCAGCGTGAACGGATTAAACAGGAAGAGCAGCCCTGCAGTGAGTCCCCATACCTTGCCTTCATCATCCAGCGCCAGCGCCGGGATGGCCTTTTCTCCCGGTACCGGAACGCCCTCCCACACCTTGCGGCGGGTGTTCACATCCCAGATCATCAGGGACGCTTCCGTCCGCTCCGGCGCTATGCCGAGCCCTCCCCAGACAGAGCCTCCGGCGAACAAAAGGTCTTCACTTGCAGTCAGTGACACGATGCTCTGCTGCGGCAGCAGCCCCCTGAGTACTTCCCGCGCCCCGGTTTCTGGATGCAACAGGGTTAACGCACCTCCATGACGGCCGTAGGACGGTACGGTTCCGATAGCCAGTTCTTCTCCCGCCCGGGTCCAGGCAAAAGCACGGTCCTGTTCTTCGCCTTGCAGGGAGAAAGCCAGCCTGGGATTAAGGCCGGGATTCCATTCCCGTGACGGGTCATAGGCGAAGATATTCGCTTTGGGGTACACTCCCAGATACATAATGCCGCCGGCTTCCATCATGCCCTCGATCTGCCCGATCCCCCGGCGGGAAACGATTTCCGAGGTGGCCGGATCGTAACTGGCCAATCCCCCGGCGAAATAACCGCCGGTATACAGCTTCCCTTCCGGCCCCCAGGCCAGGGACTGCAGGTGAACCGGCTGCCCCTGCAGCATGAAATCCATGACCGTGTGCCGGTCATGCTCCGGATCATAGATCCAGCAGGTCCCGTCCCTGCGCACACCTGCCAGGCAGCTTGCCTGCGGATTCAACGGATGGCCCTCCAGCCAGCCGTAGTCTCCTGCCGGTTCCGGCATGGCAAATGAAGTAGGGGTAAGCACGCCCGTTGCCAATGCATAACGCTGCAGAACATCATCCTTGATGAAATAGATGTTCCCGTAACGGTCAGGCGGCGACACACTGAGTCCACTTACATGATCGATAGAATTCTCCCATTCGCGCAGCTTCAGATCATAGATATATAATCTAGAACTCGGTGTTATCCGAATTATCAGCTTCCCGTGTACAATATTCAGATCATACACCAGCTGCTCTGTGCGGCTCTCTTCCGGCAGGCTGATTTCACTCCGTTCACCTGTCTCTGTGTCCAGTTCCACAATATGCGGACACCGGGTTCCAGCCCCCACATATAGCTTGCCCTCCCAGGCTTGCATGCACCGGGCATATTGCTCTCCGTCCACCATGGCGCCGTAATCTCTGAACTGTCCCGTGGACGGGTTATATTGAAAGACTTTGCCGCCGGGATAGCAGCCTCCATAGATGTTGCCTGCGTTGTCGGCGGCAAGCCGCCAGGTGTAGAATTCGCCTGGAATCATCTCCCCCAGGTTCTCGATGCCCTGTTCATGCGTAAATCTGTATAGAATCCCGCTGCCGCCGATGTAGATTCCGCTGACCGCCGCAACCACTCCCCAGCAATGATCCGAGCCTTCCAGCGCGAATTGCTGCACTGGCTCGGTACCAGCAGGATCAAGTACAAACAGCATGCAGGGACTGCCGGAGGATACGGCATAGATCCGGTCCTGCCCCTGCCGCTTGCCATATGCCGATGCCCATACCGCAAGCCCGTTCAGCGGCTCGCCGATCCGCAGCGCCTCCATGATTATTGCCCCTCCCGGGCTTGGGCTGCAGCAGGCTCTGCTTCCTGAACACCGGTTACAGGATAGGCGAGCACTGCTCCCAGCAGCTCTGCAGGAGATTGTGCATACTGTAAGAACGCATCGGCTGAACGCTCCAGGGGGAACACCTTGCTGATCAGCGGTCCTACCTGAATATCGCCTTCAGCGATCAGCCGGATGTATTCCGCCATGTTGCGTCCTTCGGTCCAGCGGACGTAGCCATAAGGATAATCAATCCCTTGCTTTTCATAGACAGGATCGTAACGGCCCGGACCGCCTGCTCTGGAGATCAGTACCTGCGCTTCCTTCCCGAACATCAGCTCCCGCGAGAAGTCCGCCTTCACATCTCCGACCAGCAGCACCTTCCCCTGGTTCCTCACCCATTCCAGCGCCTGATCGACAAGCCCGCCGGATTTGCCCCCGGCACAGATCATTACGGCATCCGCTCCCATTCCCGCCGTCAATTGTTCCAGATGCGAGCTGACCTGCTCCGGACTCACTGCAATGTGGCGGATGCCAAGGCTCTCGGCGATACTGCAGCGCGCTTCAAGCAGATCATAGACGATGACCCGGCAGCCGGCAGCCCTGGCAATTTGCGCAATCAGCTGGCCGAGAATTCCTGCTCCAATCAGCACCAGCGTCTCGCCGAACTGCAGGTCAGCCTGCCTTACGGCATGCACTGCGATGGCTCCAAGACCCACCGTTGACGCTTCCACCGGACTGACATGCTCCGGAACCGGCACCATGAGATGCTGTGGCATCAGCAGCCATTCCGCGTGTTTCGCATAAGGCCCCCCGTAACAGGCCACCCGCTGGCCAACTGGCCAATGCTCCATTCCCTGTCCACGGGAGCGGATGATCCCTGCCGCACTATATCCGAGAACTATAGGTTTCGGGCGGTGAGCACCATTCATCATCATTTCTGTTCCGGGGCTGATGGCCGAATATTCTGTCTCAACGAGCACGAATCCGTCCTCCAGCACCGGAGCGGGAATCTCAGCCACGTTAATTTCACCATTCTGGGATAGTACCGCCTTCATATAGCCTCTCTCCTCCCGACTGCTTCGCGCAGATTACGGTGCGAATGTTGTTTTCTCTATTTATGCTCTGTTTCTGCTGTGTTTCTGCTCTATTACTGCTCTGTTCTGCTCCATTGTCCGCTTACTCTTTCAGTGCTCCGATCATAACGCCCTTGACGAAATACTTCTGCAAAAACGGATAGATCATCAAAATAGGCACCGTTGCGATAATAATCGTCGCGAACTTGATAGATTCACTGATGCGGAACACCTCATCCTGCGTAACGCCGGCCAGCATATTCTGCGCGGAGGACTGAATCAGAATTTCCCGCAAAATCAGCTGCAGCGGAAACAGATCACGGTCCTGCAAATAGATCATCGCCGAGAACCAGCTGTTCCAGTGTCCCACCGCATAGAACAGCGTCATTACCGCCAGTACAGGCATCGATAACGGCAGCACAATCCGCAGCAGAATGCGGAAGTCATGGGCACCGTCGATTTTGGCCGATTCCACGAGGCTCTCCGGTATGGACTGGAAGAAGGTCCGCATGACGATCAGGTTAAAAGCACTGACCGCGCCCGGCAGCAGCAGCGCCCATCTTGTATCGTACAGTCCGAGCTCACGCACATTCAGATAGGCCGGAATCAGCCCCCCGCTGAAGAACATCGTGAACACGATGAACGCCATGATCAGGCTGCGCCCCTCCAGATTCTTTCTGGACAGCGGATAAGCGCCCAGAGTGGTTAGAACCAAATTGATAAAAGTGCCCGCGATGACATAAATGAACGTATTTCCGTAAGCGGTCCAGATCCGCTGGTCCTCAAAAACCAGCTTGTACGCATCCACATTAAAGCCCTTCGGCCAGAAGCTGATCTCGCCGGCGGCGATTGCATGCGCATCACTGAATGAGGATACCAGTACATACCACATGGGATACAGGAACAGGAAGGAACAGAAGATTAGGAACAGAACATTGCAGCTGTCAAATATCAGTTCCGGAATGCTGCGTTTGATTACCACTGTCTTCCCTCCTAAGAGTTTTGTTAGGATGACTTCACTGATCAGCTTCGTACAAAACTAGCTTCGGAAGCATACGCCAGAGTTTAATGGAGCTATACTTCCTGTGTGAACAGCGCACTTAAACTGGCTTCGGAAGCATAGCTCCCCTCACCATAAGCTGCTCTCGGTGGTCTTCCGGCTGATCCGGTTCGCCAGCACCAGCAGCGTGAAGTTGATCACGGAGTTGAACAGTCCCACCGCCGCCGAGAAGCTGTAATCGGCTTCCATGACACCGCGTCTGTAGACAAAGGTGGAGATGACGTCTGCCGTGACGTAGGTTCCCGGATTATACAGCAATATAATTTTGTCCCAGCCCACATTCAGCAAGGTCCCGACATTTAGAATCAACAGGATCAGCACTGTGGGCAGAATTCCCGGCAGTGTAATGTGGGTAAGCTGCTTCCAGCGCCCGGCCCCGTCCACAACTGCAGCCTCATAGAGGCTTGGGTTAATGCCGGACAAGGCTGCCAGATAGATGATAGAGTTCCAGCCCAGGCTCTGCCACATGCCTGAACCGACATAAATGGTGCGGAACCACTCCGGCAGGATTAGAAACTGAATCGGCTCAGAGATGATTCCAATGCCGAGCAGCAGGCTGTTGATAATGCCTCCGGGCTTCGTGAAGTCAATAATCATGCCGCAGATGACAATTAATGAAATGAAATGCGGCAGATAAGACACCGTCTGCAGGAAGGACTTCAGCTTTTTGATCCGCAGCTCATTAAGCAAAAGCGCAAAGACCAGCGAAGCCGGAAAAATGAACAGCAGCGAATAAAAGCTCATTAGGAAGGTGTTCTTCAGCAAACGGAAGAAATAATAACTCTCAAAAAACTTCTCGAAATTTTTGAAGCCCACCCAGGGGCTGCCGGCCACTCCTGCGAAAGGATTGAAATCCTTGAAGGCGATTATCGCCCCGTACATCGGTTTGTATTCAAAAATGAGGAAATACAGCACAGTGGGCAGCAGCATGAGATAGAGATAACGGTTAGCCATCATACGCTTCAGCGAAAGGGAACTCCGTTTCGTCCGCTGTTTCCTGCTTTTGGCCTTGATTGCATTTACGGGTACTGCCATAGGGGGCTCCTTTCCCGGACAGAGGCGAGGGTACCGGTTATCTTAGTGCCAGGGAGCTGCCGGAATTTCCAGCCCACCCGGCTAAGACAGCCCTGCTCCGCTTATTTTCCTTTAAAACGCTCATATGCAGCCTGATACTGCTTCAGCACCTCGCCAATCCCCATTTGCTCCAGCTGCTTCATGACTTTGTCATAATCCTCGAAGCTCTGGCGTCCCATAATCTGGGCATTGATCGTTTCAGCCACATAGGTCTGAATGTCAGCCATAAGCGGGACCACAGTTTCATTTTCTTCAGCCGTGAATTGTACTGGCGGCAGCTTCGCGTCAAAGTCAATATAATCCTTGTAAATCTCCAGCGGATTCTCCGTTTGCCCGTTCGCTTCACGGATCTGTTCGGCATAACGGGTATCGGCCACTGTAGCCCAGCTTCCGCCGCCGATGGTATGGTTCAGCAGCTCCTGCGTATTGGTCAGCCCGTTCGTAGGATGAGTAACCTCTTCCTTATATACCGGCTCGCCGTTCACCAGATCATAAGACTTGCCTTCCACCCCGAAATTGTTCAGCAGAATACCTTCTTCGGAATACTGGTAGTCCAGCCACTTCATCACTTCTTCGGGATGTGCAGTCTTTGAGGATACTGCAAGTCCATGGGCCGCAGCCTGCCAGCGGAAGGAGACATGGCGCTGATCACCGTTAGGCCCCTTTGGAGGAATGGCTGCTGCAATTTTGAAGGTGTCATGCTTGCCTTCCATCAGCGTTGTGAAGTTCCCCATATAGGACCCCGACCAGCCGAACCAGGCACCGGCCACATCCGTGGTAACCTTCTCGGTCAGCGTCTGGAACGTTGTGTCCACCAGATAGTTCGGGTCCAGCAGCTGTTCTTCATATAGACGGTTCAGATAGGCAACAACATCCTTGAACCGCGGATCATTAGGCCCGAATTTCACTTCACCGTTATCCACGAAGAACCCGTATTCGACACCAAAGGCCGGTGCGAACAGCATCATAATGTTCTCCAGATTGACGGTGACGAGCGGAATTTCATCTTTTTTGCCATTACCATTGGGATCCTGCTCCCTAAAGGCTTTAAGCATGTTATACCAGTCTTCTGTAGTTTGCGGCATCTGGAGTCCCAGCTTCTCCACCCAGTCACTGCGGACCTGAGGGAACATTTGGGTCAAATCCTGGGAATCGAGTACGAGGTTCGGCAGATAATAGATATGCCCTTCAGGCGAGGTGATTTGTCCCCGGATATCCGGGTGGTCATCGAGGAGCTTTTTGAAGTTTGGTGCATATTGGTCAATCAGATCTTCCAGTGGAAGGAGCGCTCCCTGAGCGCCGTATTTGCCGGATTCCGTCCCCCACAGATCGTTATAGATGATATCCGGAAGCTTGCCGGAGGACATCAGCAGACTGAATGCTTCTGCGCTGGCTTCTGTACTGTGCTGAAAGTTGATATGAACGTTGGTGTTCTCTTCCATTTGCTGAAAGGAGTACTTCTCATTAAAATCGGTTCCCCGGAAATTCCCCCCGCTTGGGGACCAAAGGGACAGCTCCAGCTTGTCCGCCACAATCGGCACCTGAAGGCCGCCAACGGACCGGCTTCCTTCTACAGGAGCAGCCGTCTCACTCTGAGTACCCGAAGAGGCCGATGGTTCAGCGGCGTTGCCTCCATTATTGTTTGACCCTCCACAGGCGGACACCAGTGTAACGAGCAGTGTCAGGACCGGCAACAGCAGAGCTAGCTTCCTTTTAGCAACATTCATAATTCAGCCCCCTATTAATAAGTAAAAGTAAGATAGTTCCTATGAGATATTTACTAACACACGATAAGGGAATCAACAGTACATCAACATTTCGTTTTTACGGAATAGCTATCAGCGCCTTTCCTCTTGATTTTCTCCTTCAGCCTGTACATTTCTCAATAATTGTGACGTTTTTCTCAATCTTGACTTCTTTTTGATTTATATCCAAGCTATTCAGATCTATATTTTCGCATTACTGATATACATCTGATGTATACATTATATTTTCACCTTCCATTGAAGTCAATTAAATTTTGACTATTTATCAGCATTTATGTAATTATACATCACATTGATATTTCATCAATCGAATTTCTCATCATAATATTGTGAAAAAGCTAACATGATTTGATATGAAATATTTCATTATTTTCATTTCATGTTTTCTTTTTACACCACTTCTAGCAGTAACACAGCAAAAAAAGCGTAATAATAGCAGAATCCTGCCATCATTACGCTTAATCACCGATCCAGAACCGCTGCAGCCTCGCTCAGGTGAGCGTGTCCGTTGCCCTATCCGCCTTCGCCCTGTTTTCTTCAGCAATCAGCCGGCCCATTTCCTCATACATAGAGGTCTCATCAATCATTCTGGACCAATACGCATTCAAGAGCTTGCGGAAGCTTTGCAGTACAGCAATAGGAAGCCCCAGATCTCTGAGGTATGAAAATGTTGGAAATAGCTCTCTGTACATCAGATATCTCGAAGGACGGTTCAAATGATCATCCACGGTCATTTCAGCAATCCGTTTGCGTGCCGGAATACTGACCGAACGTTCGCGGATCATCCGCTGCGCCTCTGCCGAAGCCAGGAAGCTGACGAATTGCCGTGCCGCCTCTTTCTGCCGGGAATTCCCCACAACCGCCGCACCGATGGTGACGAGCAGTGTTTTTTGCGGGTCCCTGGCTTTGAGTGTTGGAAGCGGGGCCAAGTCATAATCCAGGGGAAGGTCCTTGAACTCGTTCAGATTGTAGTAGGTCGCCAGGATCATCGATACCTGCTCCTGCACAAACAGCGATATTGTCTCATCCTCGTGATTGCCAGCCAGATATTTGGGGAAGATCTGATGATTGTTCACCAGCCTGCTGTATATATCCAGACTGTTGGCGGTCTCGGGACTCAGTGTGGGATGGTGTCCTCCGTCCTCCGTGATCCGGATTCCGCTCTGCAGCAGAAACACCGAATAGCGGTTCTCGGAGGCGGGTACAAAATACACGGCATGGCGCCCCCGTTTCTCCGACAGCTGCCGTGCCGACTCCATCAGATCATCCCAGGTCCAGTAACTGTCCGGTTCAGGCAGGTCAGCCTCACGGAAATGGGCTTTGTTGTAGCAGAGCACCACGGGAGAGAAGGAAATCGGATAAGCAAACAGCTGTCCCTCATGCAAAAAGGCTTCGCTGGTAATTGGATACAGCCCCGGATCGGGCTCCAGCGCTTCAAGCAGCTCTGCGGACCCGTTCTCGGCCATCTCCTGAAACTGGGTACTGTTGAGGGACAACACATCCAGCATTCCGTTATTCATCAGCTCCAAGGCCGAATTCACATGATCGAAGTCATTCAAGGCGAGCGGCAGAACATGAATCCCGGGATGCAGCCGGTGGAATTCTGCTATGAGATCGTCCAGCTTGAAGTCCTTGGTCAGGGAAGAGCTGCAGCCGAAATGGATGCGAATCCGCTCCCTGACCGACTCCATTACCACGCTGCCCACACGGTCAATCTTCAGAATCAGACCTTCTTGTACAAGGACATCCAGTCCTCTGCGGACGGATTTGTTACTGAGCTCAAACTGTTTGGCCAGCAGGCTCTCGGCAGGAAGATACGCTCCCGGCTGCAGAATACCGCTAAGAATATCTGTTCGGAGCTTGCTTACCATATAATCCAGTCTTTCCCGGAAGGACTGACGTCCTGATTTATTATTCATGTATTATTCTCCCTGCACCACTTAAATTTACATCATCACCTTTTTATTGTGCTTCAACATGGAAAGGTTGTCAAACGCAAATCGGCCTGCTCCTTAACCTTAAGAATTTCTTTTTCCAACAGATTAATGTTGTTGAGGATGCTCTGATCATCCGGGAGATATCCGGAGGCTAACTTGTTATGATGATAGGATAGTTCATATTCATTAAGGTGGTAGTAACACAGGCCCAGCTGCATGTGGGGCAGCCAGGTTCTGGCCACATCATTAGAGATGGCCCAAGGATTAACAGGCGGCGGCGATTCGATAGCCAGCTTATACCAGTACACCGCCTGATGAAATTGCTCCTTTTCCAAAAAGAAATAAGCCAGCCGGCAGCAGAATTCCGGACGGGGAATATCATAGGTGAACGATTTGAAAATCCACTCCTGCTCCTTGTCCCGGTTTCCCATGTGGTAATAACAATCTGCCAATTTCGAACAGACATGAATTATATCTTCTATTGTACGCTGATTAGAGTCTATGAATTGCAGGTAAAAGAGAACTGCCTGTTCATAGAAGCGATGCTGATGCAGCTCCATGGCATAATGCAAAGTATCCCGTGCTGTAAATTCCACCCCGGAGGACAACAGCAGTTCATAAATTCTCAGGTTCCGCTTAGTATCTGAACGGCTATGATTCTTCAGATGAGTAATCACAATATCACTGTCCAGACAGCCTTCTTCTATCGACAAATCCTCATGCACCGCCCCGGTCCACTCGTAATTCCGGGAGCGTCTGACCAGCCTTACGCGCCGGACCTTTAATGTGGCGTTCCCGTATTCATCAAAGTCGCAGTGATAAGGCATAGACACCCGATCAATGTCAGGAGACAGAGAATGTTTGAGCTCCAAAAGCTTCTGCAGCTCCGCAGGCAGCAACACATCATCTGCATCAAGCCATAGGATATAATCCATTGCCGCTTGCGCAAATGAATAGTTCCGTGCCTCGGCGAAATGATGCTTCCACTTATACTCCCGGACATGAGGCGTCCATCGCCCGGCTATTTCTTTGGTGCTGTCCGTTGATCCGGTATCCACAATGATGATTTCATCCACGGCCTCCTGTACAGATTGTATACATCGTTCCAGTGTAGCTTGCTCGTTCCTCACGATCATGCACAGACTAATTGTAATCATCGCGCTCACCTCTTGTTAAGGATTGATCCCTACTCCTAAAGGGGTGGTACCTACCGTTATGCTGGAAGTGACAGTATTTCTGTTCCCGTCGATAACGGAGATCGTATTGCTCCCGGCATTCGCCACATACGCACCATTGGTCAGAGGATTTACCGCTACACCGAGCGGACTGATCCCCACTGGAATGGTGGCGGCAACGGTATTGGTACTTCCGTTAATGACGGACACATTGTTACTGCCCTGATTGGCGGAGTAAATCAGATTAGTGTTAGGATTCAATCCGATGCCGCTTGGTACTATACCTGCCGGAACCGTAGCGATAATGGTATTTGACAAACCGCTGATCACCGAAACATTGCTGCTGTTTGAATTTGTCACATAAATCCGGTTGGTACGGGTATTCACTGTTACTCCTACAGGAACAGCCCCAACAGCAACCGTAGCAATAACGGCATTGGATATTCCGCTGATGACAGAGACATTGTTGCTGCCTGTATTTGCTACATAGATCCGGTTGGTGATCGGGTTCACCCACGCACCGAATGGCCCGGCTCCTACGGCCACACTGGCAATCACTTCATTGCTGCCCCCGTCAATCACCGAGACATTATTGCTCCCTGAATTCGTAACATAAATCCGGTTGGTATTGGGATTTACTCTTACCCCATTTGGTGTAGTCCCCACAGTAACAGTAGCTATAACCGTATTAGTGCTTCCATCTATCACCGAGACATTCCCGCTATCCTCATTGGCTACATAAATCCGGTTGGTTACAGAGTTCACCTCTACACCAAACGGCCCCGCACCAACTGCAATCGTAGCTACAACAGCATTCGTATTCCCGTCTATCACAGAAATATTGTCGCCGCCGTTGTTGGTCACGTACATCAGATTAACCGAGGCGGGCTCCGCTGATCCGGTAGCTCCGGTAACTCCTGTGGCTCCTGTGGCTCCGGTCTCTCCACTCGCACCCGTAGCTCCTGTAACTCCCGCAACTCCTGTAACTCCCGTAGCTCCAGTCACTCCCGTGGCTCCAGTCACCCCATTCACTCCTGTCACTCCCGTAGCTCCATTCGCACCCGTTGCACCAGCCACTCCCGTAGCTCCCGTGGCTCCCGTCACCCCCGTCACTGCTCCTAATAATTCAGCGGAAACCAGCCTGTGCGCCGTCACCAAATTACCCGTAGCGTCTTTTCCCCATGCAGAAATCCAGATCTCATCGTTCACGGAAGCAGATGTGGTGAAAAGAAATTCAAAGGCATTCAAATCCGCGTAATAAGTTCTGGTTATCACTTGATTCGGGGACAGATTCAGAGTTTCACTCACATATAATGTTCTTGTCCCATCCAAAAAATAGCCTTCGACCACAACCGTCGAACTGGAGACACTGCTTCTATTATCGACTTTGACTGTCACCTGCTGCGTAGGCCTTACCCCGGTTGAGGCTGAGACATTGTTCTCAATCGGTCCCGTAGATAATAAGCTCATCGTCACCACTCCCCTTTCACTCAGATTGATATAAAACAATTTTTCAATATAGTAGTATTCGAATTTAATAGTGAAGGTATAGACGTAATGCCTTTTTAGCGCATATTGTTCTTTTGCCTCACTGGAAAATACAAAAAAAACCGATCCAGCCGGATCGGAGTTTGAGTTGTTTCTTATAGCGTATCTCTAAACCTTACTTAACTGCTCAACCGCCTGCTGCTCATCCGCCAGGAAAAAAACATCCTTCCCGTTATTGCATTCATAAATGAAGTCACGCAGACTCCGGCTCGTGTATCCGCTGAAATCTCCTACGATCGCCACCTTCAGCTGATAATTGATGAACTTCTGTAGAATCTCACCGGCCAGCCGGGTCTTCAAATCAAAAAATCTTTCACTCAGCAGAGCTTTATGTATGACTATCCGGTCGCAATCGACTTCATACCGTACCGTTGCCATTAGATCCAGCGCATCCTGGACATCACTGACTAAGGTCTCGCTGCCGCTCACTACGGCTATCGTTTTTCCGCCGTTTACTACTGGTGTTATATTCATTACCAAATCCTCCTAATATGTACTTAGAACTCACATTCCATTATAGACTCAGCATGACCTTGCGGATCCACTCCTCATTCTTCAAAACCTCAGGTTCATAACTCTCCGGATAGGCCGTTGGATAGCGGGATTCGTCCATCAGCACATCCGGCGCAGTCCCGTAGATTTCATTAATCCGGCCTTCAGCGTTGCTGTTCAGGTCCGTTTCGAGTTTAAATATAATCCCGCTGTTCGGCAGAGCGTACCTGTAAGGCTCCATATAGACACAGGCTCCACCCGCCGTATTCGTTCCGGCCACCGTTCCCAGGCCCAGCTTGCGGACAGCGGCCGTGAAGTTGTCTGCTGCCGAGAAGCTGTCACCGTCTGCAAGCACATATACCTTTCCGTCAAAGAGAAAAGAATCTTCCGGCTGCCAGTACTTGGTCACCGTATAAGTGTCCCAGTCCGCAGAGTCTACTCCCGGGAGTTGCTCTTTCTTAACCTCTGTTACGTCATATCTGTCCTTATTGGTCAGAGTAGAGCTGACGAATTGTTTGTACAGGCGAAACCGCAGCCCGAAACGTTCACCGAATAATTTCTTCACGCTTGCGGATTGCTCGTAATCCACGGGCGCTTTTAACAAAGGCTTCAGCAGATTATCCGCCCAATAATCATCATCACCGCCGCCGTTCCTCCTTAGATCAATAATCAGCTTACTGTATTTCCCTCCCGACTTCTTCATGAAATCCTGAATAACCAGTCGGTCCTGCTCCTTATACATATCTGCAAAGCTAAAAATCCTTATATATCCGGTCTGGTCATCCAGCTCAACGGGGATAACATTGCTGTCAGGCTGTTCATTCCGGTATGGCGCCGCATATCCCTTGTACACCAAGAAATCCCCCTTGGCCATCGTGCCATCCGGGCGGACCGCTTCAATCATCCAAGCACCGTTCCCCGGATCAGCACTAAGTAGCGTCTGCAGGTATACCCGATGAAGCGCAGCATCCCAAACTAGATGAAGCCGTGTCTGCAAAGACTTAACATAATCCTCAACATCCAGACCGTTAATTCGCTCAATTATTGAACCTTGCGGAAAAAGAGTCTCTCTCGCCTGATAATCCTGCGCCAGCACATATTTACCCTGCTCATAGTGGATGTCTGCTTTGCTGTGCACATACATCTCCACACCGGCCGCCATGTTAAGCCAGTAGTCTCTGGAGCGGTAGGCTTGTTTATCAATGTTATAGAAGAAAGCAAGCATAGGATTGTACGGCTCATCAAAGACCACCTGTGCATGGCCGGCTTGCCCCAAGAATGTCATGTATTCATAGAACAGCCGGAGAAATTCAGCATTATCGGCAGATTCCCCGGCCCGGGTTATGAATGCCTGACCGATTACGTCCATATTCTCAAGACCTTTATCCTGCTCAAGCGCCTTATCCAGCGGATAAACCTCCTTCACGAGCTTGGCCAGATATTCAAAATCCTCCCGCTTCCGGGCCGCTGTTAATTCAGGCACCTCTTGTTGCGGACCCTCGCGCCATATCGTTCCTATGAAGGCCAGCAGTCCCATAAGTACTAGAAATATCAATAGCAGCACATACTTCCTCATCTTCCGGCCTCCGGCAATATAACAGAATCATTCCAGATAGATTATAACGTTACCGGCAGACTGTGTATGTTAAAAAAGCCGTACACATAGCGTATAATAGACACTACCAAAATTCACAGCAAAGGATATGAGAAACATGAACTTGAGTATGAACTGGATTACGCTCAGAGTGCGCGATCTGGAGGCTTCCCTTGATTTCTATCACAGGATTCTGGGCCTTCCCATTGAGCGCAGATTTGAGAGCAGAGGCAGGCAAATTGTCATGCTGGGTGCAGAAGGACAACCGAAGATCGAGCTTATTCAGGGAAGTGATCCGGCGCTAAAGCCGGAGTGCGGTATTTCAGTAGGTTTCGAGGCAGGTTCACTGGACGAGGCTATGAAGGAGCTTAGTAACGAGGGAATTCCGGTAGCACGCGGACCCGTCTCGCCGAATCCGCATCTGCGGTTCTTTTACATTCTAGACCCGGACGGCTTCGAAGTACAGATTGCGGAGCATTGCTAGCTCCTGTTCTGACAAGCATGATCAAGTTTAATTTCAAGCGAATCAGCAAACTACGGTAATTGAGTATAGGCTAATGCTAATTAATGAGTCGTGCTTAGAGATCGCCGCCGTAGTTTACCCAGTACATAGAGTATTAAATGGAAAAACGTATCTTAATTTCGCTCTTTTGACTAATTTCAGGATTTTAGTTGGAGAAACGTCACTTAATTTCTCACATTCACTCTACTTTATGGCCTTTACCGCAAATTAAGTGCTGTTTATCCAACTGCTGTCCGGCGAGGGCTTCTCTATTCATCAGCAAGTGGAGAAAATCATAACTATTTCCGGCGCTGATTCAGCCCAACCCTCGCCAACGCTGCTCCCGGATGCCTTAGCCGCCTCTTCAGCGATATTCCAACTTTATTATTCACGCCTTAAACGATAAAAAAACGGCATCTCTGCCGTTTCTTGTGTGATGGACTCTCAGGGGCTCGAACCCTGGACAAATAGATTAAGAGTCTACTGCTCTACCAACTGAGCTAAGAGTCCGTATGTGTCTATGTATTCTGATCTACAAGACGATAATCTCTAAGCTGTGAACGCCCGCTCAAAAGATACTTTCATAGTATACTTAATATAACTCCCCTTGTCAACAAATAATTATATTCCCTCTTGCTCAGCCGTTAACTGCTGCAGTACAAAGCCCTGAAGCACCTTGCACTGCGCAGTTTATTTCATATTCAGCTTACCCTCGGACAATCTGTGGACTTACTCTACACACGGTTCTTCCGGATCATCACATAATAAATCGGGAGTCCGGCCAGCGTAATGCCGATCCCCACCAGCGAACGCAGCGGATCACTGATGATCGTGCTGGCCAGAATATAGATTCCGCCTGCCACGCCAAGTATCGGGGTGAACGGATAGAGCGGCACGCGGTAGCGGCCTGGTTCATACGGCATTTTCTTGCGCAGGATGAACACGCCGAACACACCCATCGTAAAGAAAATCCACAGGACAAACACCAGCAGGTCTGTCAGCGTATTGAAAGTTCCCGAGAAGATGTAGATCACCGCCAGCACACTCTGAAAAATAAGCGCATTCGCCGGGGTCTGGAACTTCGGATGAATACTGCTGAGCACCCGGGAAAATGGAATCTGCCGCTTCTCCCCCATCGCCTGCGGCACCCGCGCAGCGGTCATCAGATACCCGTTCAGCGCTCCTAATACGGAGACAATGATGCCTGCTGTAATAAAAGCTCCGCCGCCGCTGCCGAATAGCGCTTCTGCCGCATCTGCACCCGGAGTCTGGGAGGAAATAATCTGATCATAGGGCAGCGCTTTGAACACTGCAATGTTGAACAGTACATATACAGCAATTACAAATATAACGCCGATCGAAATGACTTTTGGCAGTGTTTTGGCCGGATTGTTGATTTCACCCGCCATATTGGTCACGCTGATCCAGCCGTCATACGCCCAGAGTGTGCCCAGAACCGCCGCCCCGAAGCCCGCGCCTGCCGCTGATGCACTGATTCCTCCAAAGCCGGGAGCCAGATCCGAGAACAAGCCTACGCCCACGATGCCCGCTACCGGAATCAGCTTGCCCACAGTTGCCACAGTCTGGATGATTCCGCCGAACCTTGTGGCGATGACATTTATCAGCAGAATGAAAGCCAGAATACCCACGGCCAGCAGCTTCTGCTGCCAGTGATTCAACGGCAGGAAGTAGCCGGAGTATGTGGCAAAAGCAATCGCCAGCGCGGCAACAGAAGCCGGATAGGAGATCACAGCCTGCACCCAGCCGAGCAGGTAGCCGAATACCCCGCCATACAATTCACTTAAATATGTATACAAACCTCCTGACTTCGGAATCGCGGCAGCATTTTCCGCCACGCTCAGCGCCGAAGCCAGTGTAATAATCCCCCCGGCACCCCAGGCCAGGATACTCATCCATGGAGTTCCCGCGTTATTCAGCACAATCCCGGGCTTCAGAAAGATCCCCGATCCGATAATCATCCCTACCACAAGGGCCAGGGCTTGCATGAAGGTGATACTTTTGGTTAACGGCTTCGAATTCATAATGTGATTCATTGTCCTTTCATTCTCAGGTTTTTATTTATCAAACGTCCTCCAGGCTAAATTCAACTCTGCACTCCCCTATTGCACAGGACAAATTTCTGATGAGGGTAATTAAATTCTTCCACCATTACAGAAAAATAATAGCCAGAATGGCATTGTCGCATGGAATAATAAGAAATACCATTACAAAGTTAACAGGCAATGTGAAAATTACCTGCAGCACAAAAAAAGAGCGAATGAATCGCCCCTTCTCCCTGTATGTTCTTATTGCGGAAGCAGCATGCGGAACAGCAGAGCCGCCATCTCCTGTTTGCTCAGCGCACGTAGTGAACCGTAGTCAGACATGCCGTCCGACTCCGTAACCTCCGGTCCATGCAGCTTCCAGCTAACGATTGAACGGACAGCATCGGCAGCCCACTTCGACGTACCCGGTGCAAGCCCGGCGGTAGAACCCGGTACCCTGATCCCCGTTGCTATAAGCAGGCGGTAGACGATTGCTGCCGCTTCTTCGCGCAGAATCGGACGGTCCGGCTCGAACAACCCGTTGCCGGTTCCATTCAGCATGCCAGCCTCGACCGCAGCTTGAATATCCTGTTGGTATGGTGAATTACCGGTGTCCTTGAATAAGGACGGATTCGATGACTCCGGGATGCTCCATATCGTATTAAACGTATGGATGAACGCTCCGCGGGTAACTTTTTGCTCAGGCTCAAACGGCTCCGAAAGCTCCTCTGTCAAGAAGCCCAGTGACCGCAGGCTCAGAATATAGCCGGCATACGGATGATTGGCCGGCACATCCGGAAATCCGGCTGGATTCTCCGGGAGTTTGGACGCATAGCTATATAGATTGGAGTATTTCATATAGAGGATATGGCCCTCATTATCCGCTTTGAAGGCCAGCGGATTCCCCTCCTCATCCACGAACAGCAGCTCGCCAATCTGCTTCAACTGATGACGGCTGAGCACATCACTCACCGTTAGGGTACCGTCTGCGTTTGCTTGAACTTTCGTCAGCAGCTTAATTCTTAGATCGGAGTACAAGCCCTCGAACCTGGCCAGTTCCTCCGCAGCCTGCACCTGATACCCATTCGGTTCATACGGCGATTGTCCCCCTGCATAATAGTGATTCATAAATGCGGTGAACAGATCATTACGCAAATCCTGATTGGTATTGTATGATACGAACACTCCAGTATGCCGGTCAGGCAGAATCCACAGCAAAGAGCTGTAACCTAGAATGTCTCCGCCTTTGGAGATCACCTTCTCCCCTTTCGTCCGGGCCGGGATTACAGGTGATTCAAAGCCATAGGTCGTATCCGGCAGATCGGGATGAATAACCATCCGGTAGGAAGACATCGCCTTAACCGATTCCCCGGACAGGATTACCGTACCGTCAGCAGCCTTGCCGCCATTCAGAAAAGCTTCCATGAATAGCGCCATATCAGATGCGGTTGATAACATGCTGCCTTCAGGCCACTCCGCCGGAGAGAAGCCGTATAGCGGTATAGCGCCGCCCTCCCCGTCATAGGAAGGCACGAGCCGGTATGCCAATTCAGGAGTTACACGGAAGCTGCTTGAATTCATGCCAAGCGGCTTAAACAGATGGTTCTCCACATAGCTCCCGAAGGATTCTCCGCTTACCTGCTGCACGATATAACCCTGTAGTCTGGAAGCGAAATTATCGTACATGTAAGAGGCTCCCGGCTCGCGGACCACAGGAGG
Organism: Paenibacillus sp. FSL R10-2199; assembly: GCF_038000235.1. Taxonomy (NCBI): domain Bacteria; kingdom Bacillati; phylum Bacillota; class Bacilli; order Caryophanales; family Paenibacillaceae; genus Paenibacillus; species Paenibacillus sp. FSL R10-2199. Next base: position 223,320 of record NZ_JBBOBO010000002.1, read on the forward strand.
AAAGACATCATAGATGCTATCCTTTAAAGAAACCGGCTTACGGGAAGTGTCGTACAGATAGCTGGCGTCGGCAGGTTCGCGTACTTCAAAACCTGTCGTATGCGTCAACAGATGTTCCACCGTTACCGGAGTATCATAAGGACTCGTTAGCGTGTAGCCGTCCAGGTATTTTTCAATATTGTCCTGAAGTGAGATCTTCCCTTGATCGGCCAGCTGCATAATGGCAGCTGCAGTGAACACCTTGGACACGGAGCCGATCCGGAACGTATCCCTGCTTGCATCTACCCCTGACTTCGCTGATTTGCCGGTTACCCCATATCCCTTCGAGATGAGGGTTTCCCCGTCCTGAACGACTGAGACCGCAGCAGCTCCGGCTTTCGCCTTAATATCCGCTCTGGCAAAAAAACCATCCAGAAACGCCTCGACTTCCTTCGCATCATGGGGGCCATTCTGTACATCTGCAGCGGATGCGCGGCTGAGTTCGGCATGCAGTTCGATAGAGGCTGGACTCACTGAAGATTCCGGCTGCTGAGCATAGGCACTTCCCACATTAACACAACCCAGTATAAGCAGAGCGCTTAGAATGCCGGACTTGATACGGGTGTTATCCCTTTTGTTATTCCTTTTGATATTACCTTGTTTCAACTGCAGCCTCTCCCTAATGTCCTTAAATTTGGAGTTCCAAAGGGCGGAGTGAAGTGTCCGTTCCAGCCAACTCCTTCATTGTAGGGGTTCGGGTAAGCACTGTCGTGCGATTCACCTGCTAATTAAGAGGTCTCATGTGACATTGCTGTCACTTGCAGGCTTCAAGCTCCGTAAGTCTCTCTTAAGAACTTCACAGATTGCTGAATGAATTCCTTCAGGACAACGGCATCAATATCGTCCAGCTTATTTACGTATATACAGGCTTTGCCCGCTGTATGCTTCCCCAGCCTCTGCAGCAGCTCTTCCCGCTGGGTATCACCCGCTGCAAAGTATAGGCTGATCTTCGCTTTTCTCGGCGAGAAGCCTACCAGCGGTGCATCCCCTTCATGCCCTGTCGCATACTTGTAGTGGTACGTTCCGAAACCAATAATGCTCGGGCCCCACATTTTCGCCGGATAACCCGTAGTTTCGCTGAAAATATCTAATAATTTATAAGCATCCTCACGTTTCCCCGGACTCTCTATTTGTTCAATAAACTGGGTGACGCTCTGCTCAGTCTCTTTCGTTTTCTGCTCGTACATAGGTGATTCACTCCTTTAATATATGTTCAACACGAACATTCCCCGCCATCCTGTCTCTCCCTGTTAATTTCCCACCACTATATCACATTCTTGTTATTCCATAACAGCAGCTCACTAAGTCAAGTTTGGTTATAAACAAACTCCCCATTGCAACATCCAATCCCTGGAATATACTTAGACGTATCGTGCCAGTAGCCATTGCCATCCTGATTGGCATGTGCTTGTCACAGTGAAAGCGCTTAGATATTTATTTGAGCCATACACGGCACTACTAAATTTTAAGGAGGCATATTATGCTGCACACTCTTGGTAATACCGACTGCTCACCGGCAGAGGTAGGTTATGACGCTTCACGAATCGGTGTTTTGCACAGCCATTTCCAGAATCTGATCGATGACAAGAAGATCCAGGCTGCCTCTTACTGCGTATCCAGATACGGCAAAACATTCATGCACGGTGCCATAGGCCCCCGCTCGTACCGTGAGGACCGGACGGAACCGCTTTTACCGGCAACGGTCCATAATATCGCATCCATTACCAAAGCCATTACCTCAGTAGCCATTGCTAAGCTTGTGGAGGACGGATTCATCCGCTTGGACATTCCTGTCGGGACGATTCTGGAGCCCTTTAACGTAGAGCCATTCAGCAAAATCGATATCTACAGCCTGCTGACCCATACCTCGGGCCTGTTTCCCGACTGTGCCGGCAGCATGATCCCCTACCATAAGTCTTACTGGCAGCTGATCGAAGAGTACTTCGACAAGTATAATCCTGAGGACGGTAAGCCCGACTGGATTTCAGCTGCACTGAGCTGCGGGGTTAATAAAAAGGTTGGCGAGGAGTGGCAATATTGCTCATTCGGCTTCTGTATCCTCGGTGAGATTATTAAGAAAATCACTGGCGTTACCGCCGAGCAGTACATAGAGGAGCAGATTCTGAAGCCGCTCGGAATGAAGGATACGATGTGGGAACCGACTCCGGAGCTGGCTGCACGCTTCATTATAAGAAACGAAAGAAAAGAAAAGCGGCTCCATGACCTGATCCATGGTACTCAGCCAGAGCTCTCTCCGGCAGAAAAGCTGTGGGAGACGGTGTCCAGTACCGGCGGAGGCCTGGTCTCTACACCCGCCGATCTTATCTTGTTCGCCAATATGCTGCTGGGCATGGGCACGCTGGGCGATACCCGGATTGTGGGCCGCAAGGCCGTCGAGAAGCTCACCACCCGCACCCTCTATGGCGTGCCCGATTACTGCTGGGGTAACAATGTCAAAGACCGGAGCTACGGGATTGGACTGGATATGAGACAAGGTCCTGCCTTCCTCTACTCTGAGGGCAGTTACTTCCATGAAGGTGCAGGTGCCTGCTGCATGGCTATCGACCCTGCAGAGCAGCTTGCTGCGGTATGGTTCGTGCCTTTCACTGACGATAACTGGTATGCGGAAGGGCTGTTCAATGTAACCAATATTATCTGGTCAGGACTGATCTAAATGAACCGCCTTAAGCATAACTGGCTTGTTTGCCGCTCGGTAGCGGAGGTGACCTATAAAGAGTGGAGTGCCTACCGCACCCATTCCCTGGTTTCCGTTATCGTCGGCCCTGTATATTTCATGGTGCAATATTTCATCTGGACAGCGGTATATGGCGGGCAAGCTACATTGGGGGGAATGGATCTCCACCAGATGATCCGCTATTTCGGGGCAACGGCGCTGATCGGTTATCTGATTATGGATTTTGCCGACTGGAACCTGTCCATGCTCGTGCGCACCGGCAAGTTTCTGACCTTTCATCTGCGGCCGGTTCATCACCGTTCCTTCGCCTTGTTCCAGAAGCTCGGGCACCGCTTCCTGGGCTTCCTGTTTGAATTTGTGCCCTGCCTTTTCATTTTTATTTTTATATTCGGAATCGATATGCGGCCGGCAAGCCTCCCGTGGACACTATTGTCTGTGCTGCTTGCCTTTCTGATGAATTTCTATGTGAACTATACGATTGGCCTGACTTCATTCTGGCTAGTGCAGTCGGGCGGAATCCGCAGCGCGTTCATGCTGGTGTCGGCTATTTTCTCAGGGGCGCTCATTCCGCTCGCCTTCTTCCCGCACTGGCTGCAGGTCATCCAGTTCTTCCTGCCGTTCCAATACATCGCCTACATGCCGGCAATGGTGTTCACCGGGTATTATTCGCTCGGCGGCCTGGAGCTGTCCATTCCGCAGGCGGTAGGACTGCAGGCCGTGGCAGTGCTGATTACTTTTGGACTTAACGAGGTTATCCGCCGCCAGGCCATGAAGCAATTCACGGCTGTCGGCGCGTGAATGCCCTGATGAAAGGACAATTCTCAACATGAAACGGTATCTGGAAGTGTATAAGCAGTGTATGTACTCCGCTGTTCAATCGGCTGCGGCCTACCGGATGAACTTCATCGTCAGCAGCCTGATCACGCTGGCCGGCAACATTCTCTTTCCGCTGGTGACCCTGCTGATCTACAGGGCAGGCACCAGCTTTCCGGGCTGGAGCCTGTATGAAGTACTGCTGATCCAGTCTGTGTTCACCATGTCCAGCGGCCTCTCCAGCCTTGTCTTCGGCGGGGTTCTCTGGACAACCATGTCGCATGTTCGCGAGGGCAGCTTCGAGGTGATTCTGCTTAAACCGCTGAACCCGCTGTTTTTCATTGTGGCCACGACATTTTCTACCGAAAGTATCGGCCTGTTCCTGGGCGGTGTGGCGCTGTTCATCTTCTCAGCCCTGCATGTAGGCGCGATTTCTGCGCTCGCTTGGCTGCAGTTCGCCGGCATGTTCATCGCCGGGACAGCTGTCCTGGCCGGATTATCTCTGATGATGGCCGCGATGTCCTTCAAATGGGTAGGCAATTCGCGAATTTCCGAGCTTGCGGACAGCGTGCTGCAGGTCGGCAAATATCCGCTGCCGATATTCCCTCAGGCTGTTCAGGCCGTAGCCACGATGATCATTCCAGTGGGAATGGTAGGCTTCCTCCCGGCGTCCGCTTTACTGGGACGGGTGCAAGCGAGCGATTTCGCGGCGATTGTGCCCTGCTTTTTATTTATGGCAGCAGCCGTATGGGTATACCGGCATATGATCAGATTGTACGAGGGGGTAGGCGGATGAAGCCGGTTATTGATGTGAAGCATTTGACCAAGACATATACAACCTATAGGCGTGGCGCAGGCATGGGGCAGACCTTCAGGAGCTTATTCCAGCGTGAAGAAGTCCTAGTTCAGGCCGTAAGCGATATCAGCTTCTCCATTGCGCAAGGTGAAATCTGCGGCATTCTGGGGCCCAACGGGGCGGGCAAATCCACCGCTATCAAAATGCTCTGCGGCGCGCTCTACCCCACAAGTGGAGAAATTCAGGTACTGGGTTATTCGCCTGCCCGGGACAGGAAGCGTTATGTCGGCCAAATCGGGGCCGTCTTCGGCCAGAAATCCCAGCTGATCTGGGATATTCCGCCGATCGACAGCTTCAACATGAACAAAGCCATCTACGGGATTACCACTAAGGATTACAACAACCGATTGGAAGAACTGACCGGGCTGCTGGATATAGCTTCTGTGATCGAAAAGCCCACCCGGGTGCTATCCCTCGGTGAACGCATGAAATGCGAATTCGTCATGGCGATGCTGCATGGACCGGACATCCTGTTTCTGGACGAGCCGACTATTGGCCTGGATGTAATCGCCAAGGTCAAGATCCGCGAATTCATCCGCCAGATGAATCAGAAACAGAATATGACCTGTATCCTGACGACCCATGATCTTGAGGACGTGGAAGAGCTTGCCCACCGGGTGATTGTCATTAACCATGGGGAGAAGGTGTTTGATGATTCGCTTCAACGGCTGAAGCTTTTCCTGGGGGAGAAGAAACAGGTTAGTTTTACTTTTGTAGAATCTGCACAGGGCACTGACTTCGACAACACCTACACCAAGGTCATCGAACGGCCGTCTGACTTTCAGATTACGCTTGAGGTGGATACAGCACGGATTTCTATCAGTGACTTCATCGAAAATATCTCCCGGAAGCACCAGTTCTCCGACATCTCCGTCAAGGAACTGCCGATCCAGCAGGTGGTCATGAATATCTATGAGAATGCGAAAGCTTAATGTACAAAAGCAGAATGGGCCGTCACAGGGATGTGATCGGCCCATTCTGTTGTATTCGGGACAACCTCTTACTTCACAGCAGCCAGCTCGGACGCCAGCTTCTCGGCCCCGTCCCGACCGCAATGAACTTTGCGAAGCCCGCTCATGACATCCACGCTGGCACCGGCAACAGGTTATCGGAGCCAAATATACTTATCGTGTTATATATAGTAACATTGAAATTAATTTATTTAATATTTATACATGATTAATGCATAATTATTGATTTATTTTACATAAAAGTAAAAATATCATTTTGACATTTATGATTTATGTCATATATAATTACATTGAATTTAAAATAAAAGGAGGTCACTTATGAATTTTATTCACAAAAGAAGTCTACGTCTCTTCACCGCCCTACTTGTTCTCTTCACCATGTTGTCATTCCCTTCCATCACGAAGGCCGCCGAAGTCAGCGTACCCGGGAAAATTATTCCTAATGTCGTAGTGGTAGGCGTCGGCGGAACGATCACCTCCACTTCGCCTTCCAGAGAACTGTTTCAGACTTACGGCACACCCAAGGTACCGATTAATGATATTATCCAAAGATTACAGCCCGAGCTATCCAAAGTAGCTAATGTCACCAGCACTGAGCTTAGCAACATCAGTTCGGCGCAAACCACCTCCAAGGACTTATATAACCTCACGATCGCTATCGATAAGGAACTGGCCAATCCGGCTGTTAATGCAGTAGTTGTTACTACCGGCACCAACATCATGGAAGAGCTGGCCTACTGGACCGATCTCACCGTCCGCAGTCCAAAGCCCGTTATCTTCACAGGATCCATGAGACAATCCAATACTATCTCCTTCGACGGGGAAGCCAATCTGCTGAATGCTATCCGGCTGGCAGCAAGTCAAAAAACAGCCTATTATGGCACTGTTTTGATGATGAACGATGAATTTTTCGCCGCAAGAGAAGTCACCAAGACAGATGCCCTGCGTCTGGATACCTTTGACGGGGGCCGGTACGGCGCTCTGGGAACGGTAGACGAGAACCGGATTCGTGCCGTTCGTGCTCCAGCCCGCGTCAAGGATGCCGGAACGGATAAGTGGAAAACTCCATTTGATCTCAGCACGATCCAGCCAGAGGACCTGGCTAAGGTTGACGTTGTATACAGCTACACGGAAGCCTCCGCAACCCCCATCACTGCCTTGGCCGATGAAGGGGTTAAAGGGATTGTAACTGCGGGTCACGGTGCCGGCGGTATCTCCACCGCGCAGCAAGCCGCCCGCACAGCGGCAATCGAGAAGGGCGTTTTGTTCGTCAGCGCGACTCGCGCGGGCTCAGGGGCGGTATATGACACTGGAGCCAAAGGAATCATAGGCGCAGGCGACCTGCTCCCGCAGAAAGCGAGAATCCTGCTTCAGCTCGGCCTCACCTTCTCCAAGGATCAGGAACAGATCCGTCAGTGGTTCTCTTCGATCGGCATGCCGGATTTCGATATGAGCAAATAGTCGCCGGCAGTCTAAACGAATTTGCAAAAAACAGCCCTCCCCCCGTCAGAAGACGGAAGGAAGGGCTGTTTTTGTAGTGATTATTCTGCTGTGTGATCCACCGATGCCGCTTGGATATTGCTAAATGCCCAATACTGCGCAGGGACGTCGGACCATTGTGGTGCCGCGCTTGTCAGCGGCGTGATGCCCAGGGCACGGTTGACGATGGTTACGGCCTCCGCTCGGGTTAACGTTTGGTTCGGACGGAAGGTTCCATCTTCGTAACCGGTGATCATGCCCGCTTTGGCCGTCGTTTCAACGGCTGCCTGTGCCCAGTGGCCGGCAATATCGCTGAAGCTGACTGCATTCCCCTGACCGTTAGTAACCAGACGGGACAGAATGGTCGCCATTTCGGCTCTGGTGATCGTTTGGTTTGGTTTGAAGCTTCCGTCAGCGTAACCTTTCATAATACCGCTGCTGCTCACCAGATTAATTGCATTTGTTGCCCAGTGGCCGGCAGCAAGATCTGTGTATGCAACGCCGGAAGTACTGGCTGACGGGTTGAAGGTACGGGCAATGATGCTGGCAACTTCTGCACGGGTAATGCTCTTGCCCGGCTGGAAGGTGCCGTCAGCGTAACCCGTCATATAAGCCTTCACTTGTACCGCAGGATCTTGCGCAAGAACAACTGTAAATGTACTGAATTTATTGACATTAAATTGAATTCCGGACTTGCCGGTTTGGCCGAAGGGTACAATTTCGCCCTTAACCAGTTCTTTGGTGCCGTCGCTATGCTCAATGAAGACCGCCAGTGCCTTCAGCTGTTCTGCAGTTAACGAAGTGTTGTTAATCGGCAGCACCAGCGTCACCGGACGGCTCTGCAGATTGGTATCAATCGTTACCGGACGGCCTACCAGCGTCACCGCCCCACCGCCGGACAGACTTTGAACCTGTGCTTTTGCACGCGCTTCAGCATCTGCACTCTGCTGCTGCGTTTTTAAGGGTACCAGGTTGAAATAAATATCTGTACCAAACCCAACCAGAGAGCTTCCCGGCACCTTCACTTCCGCATTAACCGTGAAGATGTCCAGACTGATTTGATTATCGGCAAACGCCTTGCTTGAAGCGGCTGGAATAGTCATTCTAGTTTCCGCAACCTCATCATTGGCATCAGGAACGATGATTCTGGCAATATTGGAGCCAGCCGCCTTAAGCTCATTAATCGCTCTGAGCGCTTGATCCAATGCGAACGTAATAACATCACTTTTCACACCATTTGCATCCTTCGTACGGCTAACGACAACGGAGGATACATTGGAGCCTTGGGTTGAGCCGTTTTCAACGTTTAGATTAATGGTTTCGGTCTGCGTGCTTGGTGTTGCTACAGGTGCCGCTCCTCCGGAACCTCCAGAACCCGATGCCGGAGGATCTGTTGGCGTGACGGGTACAGGAACGGTTGAGAAGTTCCAGACGGTTTTATCCGCAATCCCCGCAAAGCTGTTCCCTGACTCATCAGTAAATGCACCCGGGTGAATCAATACATAATAGCTGCCGCCCTGCTTCAATATACCGCCTGTATTAATGCTGACGGTAGCATTCGTAACGGAGACAAGCGCCTGATTACCCGCTTTAATCGTCGTTACGATCATATCATCCGCCGCATTCACAATATCAATATTGGCATCCCCGGCTAATACATTCTCGTTAAAGGTCAATGAGAGCGCAGCGGATGTGGATACTTGGGTTGCATTGTCTGCCGGACTATAAGCTGTCACCAGCGGCGCTGCTGTATCAGGCCCGCTGGCTGTTACAAACCGCCAGGCTGTGATGCCTGCAATACCGGCAAAGCTGTTGCCTGCATTATCTCTAAATGCGCCTTCTGTAATCCGGACAAAGTAGCTTGTACCATGCTCCAGATTGTCAGCCGGATTAATAGTTACAACATTATTCTGAATCGTTACGATGTCTGATGCGACGGGAATCGTCACTATCGGATGAATCTCATCTGTACTTTTGAAAATCTCAATGCTGCCTTCCGCTTTCTTTACATTCTCGCTGAAGGTAAGAACCAGATTAGCGCCAAGTGCTACTTCCGTTGCCCAAGGCTCCGGTGAATACGTGCTCACCGTTGGTGAGGTTCTATCTGGTACACCGGTTGTTGTAAAGTTCCATACTCCGCTGTCGTTGATGCCAGCATAGCTGTTGCCTGAAGTATCTTTGAACGTCCCGGTTCCAATCCGTACATAGTAACTTGTACTATACTTCAGATCGTCAGCCGGATTAATCGTCACTACATGATTCTGGGTGGTTACATTTCCGGAAGCAGCGGGAATTGTAGCTACCGGTGCATTATTGGCACTATTGTAGATCACAATGTTGCCTTCTCCCGCCGTTACATTCTCGCTGAAGGTAAGGATAAGATTGGCATCAATCCCCACTTCCGTTGCCCCAGGCTCAGGTGAAAACACGGTTACTGTTGGCGATGTCGTATCTGGTGCAGCAGCTGTTGTAAACTGCCAGGTTGTGCTGTCAGAGATGCCTGCAAAGTAGTTGCCCGCTGTATCTGTGAATGCATCGTCCGTGATCTGAACAAAGTAACTGGTACCATACTCCAGATTGTCAGCCGGATTAACCGTCACTACATCATTCAGGATGGTCAGGTCACTGGCGGAAATCGTAGCTACCGCCTTGTCAGACGCACTGTTGTAGATCACAATGCTGCCTTCACCCGCCGATACATTCTCGCTGAAAGTAAGCACAAGATTGGTCTCAACCCCTACACCTGTTGCACCGTTAGCAGGTAAATACGCGCTTATGGTTGGTGCAGCCGTATCCGGTTCACCGGTTGTTGTAAACCGCCAGGTTGTGCTGTTCGCGATGCCGGCATAATTGTTGCCGGCCGTATCTTTGAATGCCCCGGACCCGATCTTCACAAAGTAGCTTGTGCTGTAGTCCAGCTTATCCTCCGGATTGATCGTTACCACGTTGCCTTGGACCGTTACAATTTCGGAAGTGACAGGAATGGTCACAGCCGGGGTAATGCTATTCGCACTGTTATAAATCTCAATGCTTCCTTCACCTTTCGTTACATTCTCACTGAAGGTAAGGGTCAGGTTCGCGCCAGTGGCAACCTCCGTTGCTCTATCCTCAGGCGAATAAGAGCTCACCACCGGTGGTGTAGTATCCGGCGCCTCTTCTGTTGTAAACTGCCAGGTCCCGCTGTCCGTGATTCCGGCATAATAGTTGCCTGCCGGATCAATGAATGAACCAGCTCCAATATTCACAAAGTAGCTTGTATTGTATTTCAACGGGAAAAACGGATCAATAGTAATCACGCTGCCATCGATCGCTACGTTATTAGAAGAGATCGGAATAATCTGCACCGGTACATCGCTATCCGTACTTTCGTAAATCTCAATGTTGCCGCTCTCCTTCGTTACATCCTCGCTGAATGTAAGCGTCAGATCCGCGTCAATGGCTACTCCCGTTTTTCCCTTATCAGGAGAATAAGCAGTTACAATTGGAGCTGTTTCATCCAGCACGGCTACTGTCGTAAAGCTCCAGGCATCACCTTCAATCGCTACATTCCCAATTTCACTCTCGTTGTAGAACGTATCGCTGTCAATTGTGACTGCATATTTAGTCCCTTTATCCAAATCCTTTTTGGGATTAACCGTTACAGTATTATTCTGTACGGTTACCCTGATGCTGTCGTCCACCGGGATGGTTTCAAACGGAGCTGACAGATCCGAAGCTTTGTAAATGTTAATATTTCCACTGGCTGCTGTCACCTTCTGATTGAAAGTCAGAACCAGCTCAGCATCGGTTGGTATATCTTTCTCAGCATTCTCTGGAGACTGACTTATAACCCGCGGAATGTTGAGAACCGGATAGGACACAATCATCACGCCGGGGTCACCGACTGCGATAAAACGATCTTGCCCGGCAATAAACCCGATGCCGTTAAGTTTTTTAGTCGTGCCTGTAGTCTCAGGGTGCCAAGTCTGGCTTGGATCAGCGGTGTAGTAGACATTCCCGCTGTCTCCCGCTGCCATAAATACGCCGCTTCCGGATGCAACTCCATTCAGATTCACTTGGCCGTCAATGGTTCTGGCCGACCATCTTGAGCTATCCGCAGAGATTACGACCGTTCCGGACGCGCCGACCGCCACGAATAAACCGCTGCCGTAGCTGATGCCGTTCAACAATTTACCGTTCGTTTTGGAATCTTCCGATTTCCACTCCGCTCCATTGGAAGAAGTTACGATGGTACCGCCAGCACCTACAGCCACGTATTTGCCGTTGCCATAGGTAACAGCATTTAAGTGATTCACGGTCTTACTGTCGGAGATCCTCGCCCAGTTGACTCCGTCTGAAGACACTACAATTTTCCCGCTATTGCCTACTGCAACAAAAAGGCCGCTGCCGTAAACAATACTATTAAGTGTAATAGCGTCCACTGAGGTTCCGGCTGTCCAACTAGTACCGTTGTTGCTGGAGGTCAGGATTTGGCCGTTCGAGCCGACCGTTACGAACTTGCTGTTGCCATAAGCAATGCCGTTAATAGCATTAGTAGTGCCGCTAGCAACCTTCGACCAGACCTTACCGTCGGTGGAAGTGCCGATCAATCCATCCGTACCAACGGTAATATAGGTATTATTGGCGTAGGTTACCGTCTTCAGTGCACTGGAGGTGGGGGAGCTGAATTTTTCCCAGCTGCTCGTTCCGCCAGTACTTGCTGTCGCGAAAAATACAGTACCCTCTGAGCTAACTATAAAATAACCAAAATCGGTAGCCTTGATTTTCATCAGATTATCCGTAGCTCCGGCTACTGAAACTGAACTGCTCCAACCGCTCGTTCCGGTGGCTGAATATATCAGTTTGCCTGCATCGCCGGCAATGAAAAATCTGTTGTTTCTGTAAGATACACTATTGAAATCCGACTTAATGCTATTCGTTCCCTTTGTCCATGTGCCCAAAGCGTTCGGGGCGCTTAGGATCTCACCTGCAGCTCCGGCCGCAACAAATACATTGCCGCCATAGCTGATGCCGTTCAAATCATTAGTAGAACCGGAAGTCTGCGGCGTCCAGGCCAGCCCATCCGAAGAGTTAATAATTTTCCCGCCATCGCCAACAGCTACAAACTTGCTGTCACCATAAGCAATAGCGTTCAGATTCACACTAACGCCTGAGGTTGAAGCAGCCCAAGTGACGCCGCCATCGCTAGACGTAATTATTTTGCCTGAATCGCCGACTGCGACTAATCTGCTGCCGCTGTAAACAACTGCATTCAAGTTTTCAGATATATTTTCAGATATGCCTGTAGTCTGAGTGGTCCAGGAAGCACCATCTGTTGACGTTATGACGGTTCCCTTGTCGCCTACAGCAACAAATTTGGCGTTAGCCCCTGAGCCTATATTTATAATATCGTTCAAGTCATTAACTACCCCTGAATTACGGATCGCCCAGGTCGTGTAGTTGCTGAACGTACCCACGCTTCCTCCTTCACCTACCACAACGACTGTATTTGCGCCTATAGTTACTCCCATTACTTTGTTGCCGCTTGGCAGCGGGCTTAGGTTCTCCCAGCTTACCGGAGCTGTATTCTCCGTACCTGCAGATGCGGGCAATGCTCCTGTCACAAATAAACTGATTACGAGTAACAACGAGAAATACTTCTTCAATCCCCTGCTCATTAACAATGTATCGCTCCCCCTTATTCATTCATCATTTTCCGTCCGCTGTATAGCAAGCTTTGCTGCAGTTTGTATACGCTCCCTTAGCTCCCGCATTCTCCCTTCATCTTGCTTATCCGCGGACAAAAAACAATTAAATCTAACTAGAAATTTTCATATCTGCGGTCCATTCTATCAGACAGCTCTAAACAAACTCTTAACAATTCTCGACAAAAAACGCCTCACCAGGTCCTACATGGGGGAAATCTCTCGAAAAAGCGAAAAAAAACTCTCCTCCCCGAAAAAAATGTCTAAAACAAAAAAACGCAAGGAGCTTTCGCTCACATGCGCTTCAGGAACATTTGTATTCTCCGTATACCTAACTCTGATGATCATGTTCGGCATGTTCATTATTGCATTGCTCAACTACCTCAAAAAGAAATAGACCGCCTTAGTCCAAAGGATGCGGTCTATTTCTGCCCGTAGCACCTAAAAGCCTCCGCCCTTAAAAGCGGCTATTGCTCAGAGAGTCGTGTTGACGTTTTCAGTACAAAACCTACAATGAGGATTTCGCGGACTACATGCCGGCAGGTTATTCATCTTCGTCCTTATATTCTTCTTCGTCTCCGAACTTCGTCTTCTCACCGATATCGGCAAACAGCTCGTAGCCATTTTCAGAGCGTGTCCAGTTTTTGATATTATCATAGAAACCAAAGGCGTGATCCAGATCAAAATCAAAGGCTTCAATCGAAATTTCCGCCAGAGCATACAATGAGTCTTCGGCAGCAATGACTATATTACGGAAAGGCCGTCCACGAACCGCACCGTTCCTGTCGCTTAAAGTTATTTTAAAGGCTATGCCTTCATTATTCTTCATCGTTCATCACCTCACTACTAAACTACTAAATCTGATATAAATAATCAACCGTGCTCTCCCAAGATTCCCCATCTTCTGCTATGCTAATAGAAATCCCAATAAGAAGCAGGAGGCACGAACTTGAATGGATGCATTTCAATATGAGCTTACTTCAGAGACTACAATTAATCTGAAATATGAGTATGGAGGCGAGTACTTCACGTTCAGCCTGTACCGGGATGACAGAGGCTGGGTGCTTCACCCCTTTGACGGCATTCTGCTGAGGAATCCGGCAATGTGCTCTCTTGTCGCCCAAGAGCTGTTCAAGCACAAGCCTTTTCAGGTCATGCTGGCAAAAGAGGGAATTCTTTTCACCGATATACGTTCCACTGTTAACCTCGATAATGTGAACACTCCGGTTGCCGCGCGCAATGAGCGGGAGTCCTACGATAACCCGGCTGATGACCTGATGGAATTTGTTCAGCAGCACTCGGTGGAAGAGGTCATTGATTACGAATGTAGTCTCGTCGAGAACCGCATCTCCTTTTATAGAGAAATCCTGCAGCGGATGTTCATGGACAATCTGGGCCCCTCGGATCCGGAATTCCAAAAGGTGCAGGATATTGTACGTATCTACGAACATTCTTTAGATAAGCTATCCAGTCTGAATGGTCCGAACCTCGATGCCGGAAGACGCGGCAGATTCTAAGCTCCTTCACGTATTCATTCAATTCTACTAATCTTATGAAAGGCTGGTTCCAATGACCGCTCAGCTGATAAAGGGACAAAAATGCAACTTAACAAAAGATACGCCTCTCCTTACCCGTATCATCGTCGGAATGGGCTGGCACAATACGGGCTCTGCGGTTGAGGTTGATTTTTCCGCCTTTTTGCTTACGCCATCCCAGAGCGTCTCAAAAGATGAGGACCTAATTTTTTATGGCAACCCTTCTACTCCGGACCAATCTGTATGTGTATTGCAGTCTGATAAAAAAGCCTACGCAGGGTTAACCGACAACACACAAATCGCTGTCAGTCTCAGTCAGATTCCCGCAGAATACGAGCGGATTGCATTTGCACTAACGATCTATGAGGCTGAGAAGCGGCAGCACAGCTTCTCGCTGCTGGACGATGCATATTTACGGATCATCAACGCTGCTGATGGAACTGAGCTTCTCCGCTACAGGCTGGGTAAAGCGTTCACTGTAGAGACCGCGATTGTCGCCGGAGAAATCTACAGATACCAGAATGAATGGAAATTCAGCGCAGTGGGTTCCGGATATGCAGGCGGTTTAGCTGCCCTATGCCAAAGTTATGGGATTTGGGTCAATGACATTCTGCCGTCTGTTCAGCCCGCCAGCCGGGTCGTTCAGCCGCAGCAGTCTCCCCTTATTCTCCCTGAGCTGAGGTCACGGCCTAAACCGGCGGGTAATTTGCCTCCTTCTTCACCAGCTTCACCTCCAGCATCGCCAGCAGCACCGCCAGCCCCTCCATTAAATCCGGGTACCCTCCTGCTCAAGAAACGCGGGGAGCGGATCAATCTGCAGAAAGGGGCAGGATCACTAGGCGAGATTCTGATTAACCTGAACTGGGTGCAGACCCAATCATCCGGCTGGTTCGGCAGCAAAGGTATCGATCTTGATCTCGGTTGTCTGTTTGAATTAAAAAACGGGCTTAAGGGCTCTGTCCAGGCACTCGGTGAGTCCTTCGGCAGCTTGAACAGGCCGCCCTACATTTCCCTGGACGGGGATGACCGCACCGGATCGATCGCCACAGGTGAGAATCTGCGGATTAACGGCCATTATCTTTCCGAGATCAGCCGGATTGTTGTCTTTGCCTTTATCTATGAGGGAATCACGAACTGGTCGCAGGCTGACGCCCGTGTGACTATCAGGCAGCAGAACGGGCCTGAGATCGAGGTCCGGCTGGATGAGCACAACAATAATAAGGGAATGTGTGCCATCGCCATGATTCGTAATCAGCAGGACGAGACCTTCAGCGTGGAGCGGCTCGTAGAATATTTCGCCGGACACGAGGAATTAGATCAGCACTATAACTGGAATCTGAGATGGGAAGCCGGGAGCAAATAGAGGGGCTCGGTTGCGGACCAGAGAGTTCTTATTTCCTTGAAAAACCCTGTTTCGTATTTCTTACGGACACAGATGTACTTATTTGCAGATATTCGGGTGAAATATTGCCAGATGCCATGGGATAAGTACCGTATGGTCCGTTAGCTCGGCAAAATATGCTGATTATCAAAAAGGCAATTCGATAATTCAGCTTACTACACACTCCTACGAAATAAATTGAATTCACTTTTCACTTCGCGTTATAATAGAAGACATAGGTTTTGAAGCACACGCCGCTTTTAATGCTCTCCCCCATCCGAGACTGATTTAAGGAAGAGGTGAGTATTAAGGCGGCTTTTTGGCGAGGGAAAATAGCGCTCAAGGAGGAGCACCGCGAAAAACAATCTTGAGAATGAAAGTAACCACTGGCGAAAGGAGTTACTCGGTAAAGGATTAGGCCATGGAACCGTTGAGTTCCTCCGCACAGTATGGTTTCTGGCAATCGGGAATCTGGATCATTTGTTTCCGGAATGGGAAGTGCGCGACTTCAATAACGGGTACCGACATTTGGATTTGGCTTATATGCCTGGAGGTGTAAAGGGCGGAATTGAGATTCAGGGCTAAGGACCTCATGCCAGAGATCTTGATGTTAGATTGGATATCGCAAGCGGCGGGCAGCAGCGTAATCGTGCCTATCAGCTAAGAGTTTAACTAAGTAACAGGGGTGGGCAGCATGCTAAATTGCCTGATAATTTGATCTGTTCTTATAACGATCTTTAGGGGAGGAATGGTTGCCTGGCGTCAAAACTAGGGAATGGTTTATAAATAATAGTGTTGTATGCAACAACAAATGGCACTATGTCGCTCCGGTCGTGGCAGGTAGAGGCGTGTGAGTGGGCGGGCAAGAGGTGCAGCAGCTTAATTTGTTGCTTGTAGCGGATGGCTGAGTGTTCCCCCCGCTAACCGGGTAGATAGAACACTGGGGAGGCAAGCAGTACTGCAGTGATAAATATGATCTGAATTCCTATGCGCACCGGCAATTTCGGCACAGGCTTGCCGCCGGTTGTCAACTTGTTGCGGGCGGCATAGATATTGGCGGGGAGCATTGCGATAAGAAGCAAAACGAGGCACACTGAAGCAGCTGGTGAGAAAGCGGGCAGAAGGATACCGATAGCTCCGGCAATTTCCAAGATCCCGGTAACCGTCACAATCCATTCTTTCTGCGGAAAACCAGGCGGCACCATTCCTACCAAATCAGACCGCCGCCGCCCCCAATGAGCAGAAGCACCCATTAGGAGCATTATGGATACTGCCCATTGAATGGAGGTATGCCAGTCATTCCAATAAGTCACGCCCAGGAAACCAACCACCCGAAACAGCAAAAAGGATAAGATGAGCGCTCTAAAAGGAACCATTTCATAATCCTCCCTTAACTTTATTTTTTTAGAATTCCTGCCATAAAGTCCGATACCTCTTTCGCTGCAACAGACTTAGATGATGGGCGCAGGGATGCCCGCACACGCAGACCCAGTGACAGCAGTACGAACAATTCCGCCGTCTCATCAGGGTTCACGTTTTCTTTGATCACCCCGTGCCTTTGACCCGTTGTAATCCACTGCCTGGAGACTGATACCGACCGCTCATGAAAATGCGCAAGGACTTCCGCTACCGCCGGTTCATTCTCCTTGCCCAGCAAGTATAGAAGAACCTTATTGGTCGCTTCATGGCTGTCTTCCAATCCTGCAAGGCTCCTGGAGATGGCCAGCATCGGCCCGTCGAATGTTTTGTTAAGGCTGCCTGCCACTTCTTCCTCAAAACGTTCATTCACAGCTTCAAGCCGCTCCTCCAGCACCCAGGCAAAAATCTCATCCTTACTCTTTACATAATGGAATATTGCACCCTTCGATAATTGCGATTGCTCCATGATATCCTTTAAGGTGATCGCATGGCAGCTTTTATCCCGCAACAATTCCTTGGTTGCATCCAGTAGTTGCCGGATGGTCTGCTTCCGGCGATCTGAGTTCTTCATGGCGATTCTCCTCCTTCGTTCTGCTTGGACTTTAATTTATCATGATTATACATACCGACCATCGGTTTGTAAATAGAAAAGGGGGCTCAGATACCCAAGACAAATAAAAAAGAACAGCAGCTCTGCCGTTCTTGGGGATAATCAAGCCATTCTACTCTCAGACCTAATCTGTATATCTCGCCATTATATATGTACTGTAATATTTGCCGTCTGACAGGATACGGTCCTTCTTCAGTATCCCTTCAACTTCAAAACCAAGGCTTTGGTACAAGCGGATAGCCTTCTCATTGGTTTCCAGAACGCCGCTTAGAATGATTTTGGTTATTCCGTTTGCGTCAGCCCAGGAAATGGACGCCTGCAGAAGGTTTTTACCTACTCCGAAGCCCCAATATTGTTTCAAGACTCCTACCCCAAATTCCACCTTGTGCTTAAACCGCTGAAGATCATGTCCTTCACACCGGGAATAGCCAATGATTCTGCCGTCCGCTTCCGCAACCAGACATATATTCCGCGGATGGTTCGTATCCCTCTCAATAATTGTTTCAAATCCGGCTTCATCAATAAAAGCTTCTCCCGGCACCCGGTCCATATGCTCGGTCTCCCCGTCAAGCTGAAGCCTTACCCCGGACAGAGACTTCGCATCTGCCTTAACTGCTGAACGGATCGTGTAGTTTAAACCTTTGACAAGGTATTCCTGATTATCAATGATCATGGAATTACTCCCTTCTTAAAGAATCATTGACTAGCCGCGAAGAGTACACTGCGTGGAAACTATCCTTGAGTAAAGGCTGGTGCACCCCAGCCCCTCTTCATCAAATCGCAATTTGAAAATGAATCGGCTATCCAATCGTGATCTATTCGTTAGTAATTTGTATCGTTTCATCGGTGATTGTTCTTCCATCGCTCCCTAATGCTTGGATGGCAATTCGATGATTAATGACATCCCAGATATATTCCAGGTTAGATTCCAACCATCTTCTCCATTTATATCGTAACCGACAAGTTCTCTCTCTCCCCAAGCTTCTGTGCCCGTTGGGACCGCCAAAAAAAAGAATCGTTTCAACGTTTGTAGCATTTACGGAAACATCCAGTTCGCCGCTGTTCTTCGGAACTATGTACCAACTATCTTTTTTGGGGAAATTAGTTTCAACATTCGATATTCCAGGTGTAGTATCACCCGCCTGGGAAGAGATGCTCCCTTGATTTATAGAAAAGTCCCCGGAGGAACATGCTGTAAGAACGAATAGATAATTTTTGATATCCGTCTACAGCTATATATATGGTATGAAGAAACAACAAAAAAACGGCATCTCTGCCGTTTCTTCTGTGATGGACTCTCAGGGGCTCGAACCCTGGACAAATAGATTAAGAGTCTACTGCTCTACCAACTGAGCTAAGAGTCCGTAGTATGGTGGAGAATAGGGGGCTCGAACCCCTGACCTCATCGCTGCCAGCGATGCGCTCTCCCAGCTGAGCTAATTCCCCATACGCTTGATTTCGAATCACATTATGTATTCTGAAATCCATTTTGAGCGGTTCGCTCAAGTCGCTTTCAAGTTGTTATGTTTCGTAGGCGACTTCTATATAATACAGAAATTCAGCATCAGTGTCAACACTTTTATAAAATTAATTAATTTCTATGCAGAGGCGCTTCACACAGAGGCCAGCCTCACAATATCAAGGCTAGCCCCTTTATGCCAGGAATGGCACATTACCTCTTCACAAAGCCTCCTACAGCCCGTCCAGCTCCTCAGTCCCCTTAGAGAGCAGTCCCTTCAGTTCCTTCATAAACATGTTGATGTCCTTGAACTGACGGTACACGGACGCGAAGCGGACGTAAGCTACCTCATCTACAGGATAGAGCTGCTCCATGACCAGCTCGCCGATCTGGCGGCTCTCGATCTCGGCCAGGGCGATGCCGCGCAGGCTTTTCTCAACCTCGGATACGATGACTTCCAGACGCTCTACAGAAACGGGACGCTTCTCACAGGCGCGGATGAGGCCACGGAGGATTTTGTCACGGCTGAACTCTTCGCGGCTGCCGTCTTTTTTGATGACAATCAGCGGGGTCTCTTCAATCATTTCGAAGGTGGTGAAGCGGCGGCTGCACAGTTCGCATTCGCGCCTGCGGCGGATTGACTTATTCTCATTGGCTGGACGGGAGTCAAGCACTTTGGTATTGGTGTGATCACAGTAAGGGCATTTCATAAGCTTCATCACTTCCTCATAGTAAGAATGGGTATGCCCCGCTCCTGAAAACCCAGGCTACACGGGGATATGTTAATTTCCAGAAATCACCGTTTATTTGTTGTTATGAATATGGCAAGTCCGGCACATAATACAGTTACCAACCGATAGGAGGTGAACAGCAATGAGCCAAAACAACAGCTCCAATAACCTGGTAGCTCCAAATTCACGCGGTGCCTTGGAACAACTGAAATTCGAAGTTGCCCAAGAACTAGGTATCACCCTCTCCCCAGATGGATACCAAGGCAATAAAACTTCTTACGAAAACGGTTCGATCGGTGGTTACATCACTAAACGTCTTGTAACCCTGGCTGAACAGCAATTGGCAGGTCAATACAAATAACCTGTCTCCATAAGCTTGCCTAAAGAAGTATTGAACGGCCTCCGGGCCGTTTGATGCTTCTTTTTATGTCGGCACAAATGCAATATTTAAAGCAGAGCCTCAGAATTCACTGTAGAGCTCCGTGTATTGGTCATAATAATAAATGACGCGCTGTACATAATGACGGGTCTCGCCGAACGGGATATCCTTCACAGACGCTTCTGTTCCGTCCCACCGGCCTTCATCCAGCCAGCTCTGTACTTTGCCGGGTCCGGCATTATAGGCGGCTATAACCGCTGTCCGGTTGCCCTCAAACTGCCGCGAAAGCGTAGACAAATACCAGGTGCCCAGTTCGATATTGGAGGATGGCTCTTCTTTTAGCCGCTCAAGAGACACATCGGGAAGCTTGGCCTTTTCCAGCGCCCACTTGGCGGTATCCGGCATCAGCTGCATCAGTCCGAGTGCACCCTTTTTGGATTCGCGTCCGGTCTTGAAATTGGTCTCAACGCGGATAATTGACGCCACCAGGAACGGGTCCATCTCATAAGTAAGGCTGTGTTTGCGGATCTCATCTTTATAATGTATCGGATAAAACCACGACATCCAATTGGTACCCAGGAACAGGATCGCTGTAAAGCCGATAAACAGCAGCAGCAGTACTCTTTTTTTGCGCAGCCACTTCATCATGAGAGGCCCAGCCTGTCCCACAGGCCGGCAACCTGCCGCTCCGTAGCTCCGGGATCACCGCTGTTGTCGATCACATAGTCGGCTTTCCTGCGCTTCAGTTCGATGTCCATTTGCGACTTCAGCCGGTTCTCGGCTTGTTCCAGCGTCATTCCGTTCCGCGCCATGAGCCTGGCCAGTTGGACTCTGCGGGGCACATATACCACAATAATCTGATCGAATAAATTGTCCAGCTGTGATTCATAGAGCAGCGGAATATCCACAATAACCAGCCGTTGCGGATCTTCCTGATCTAACGCATACATACGGTCCTTAATTTCTGTGCGGATCGCCGGATGTGTCAGATTGTTCAAGGTCTGAAGTGCTTCCGGATCCCGGAAAACCATCTCCCCCAGCCTCGCCCGGTCCAGTGTTCCGTCCGGCTGCAGAATCGTCTCTCCAAAAGCCTGTACAGCAGCGGCCAGCACCGGATGTCCGGGGAGCATAACCTCTCTGGCGATGACGTCGGCATCCACCAGAGCAGCTCCCTTAGCGACAAACAGTGCGGACACGGTGCTTTTTCCGGAAGCAATCCCTCCGGTTAAGCCCATAATCATGTACTCACCTCATAATAGCTTCATTATACCCATTGCAATCAATAATAACGCCGGCAGAACAGCCGCATGCTTCATCCAGTAGCTGCCTGACAATCTTAGTCCTGTCTTCATCCCCAGCAGCAGGAAAGTTCCGCTGAACACAGCGATCATCAGCGAGGTCGACACCGGGCTGAACCCGAGCAGCGCAGCACCGAGACCGGCGCCGAAGGCATCCAGCGAGAGCGCAATGCCCAGGACCATAGCTTCCATGGAGGAAATACTCCCGGAAGCATCCATATCGGCGGAAGACGGGGTGCGGAGGATCTGAATGACTACTCCCAGATGCCGGAGCTCCAGTGAGAATACAGCCGGCTTCAGCACCTCTGCCTCTGCCTCAATCGCAGCGGCAGCAGCCGTCTCCAGCAAGGCTTGCCGGTCTGGCAACCCGTCTCCGGCTCCCAGCCCTGCTTCCCCCTGCTCCTTCTCTTTCTGTGTCAGCATCTGGAACAGCGACCAGCAGCCCATCAAGACGAGAATAACCGCTCCGATACTGGAAGCGGCATGCGGTGAGACCACCTTGGCCAGCAGCACGCCGACCTGCATAGACACACAAATGACTACCCCCGAACAGAGCGAGATAATCATAATTGAGAGCAAAGGAATTTTCATTTTACGCAGTCCATATGTAATGCCTACACCAAATCCGTCCAAACTAAGAGCAAACGCAAGCAGCAGCAATGACAACAATGGGCTCAGCACCCGCAATCCCTCCCGTGAAGAACCGGAACCTGGCGGCCTTGTCAGCCGGGTTCCGTTCGCCTTAATCAGCAATCTTCACACATTATATGGGCGGGACGGGCAGTGAGTGCCTGCCTTTTGATGAAGCATGGACAACACCGCTTAGAACTTCCTTATAAATCCACTTCATAAGCCCGGCTGAATGCTTACCTTATCTGCACCGGTACAGGCTGGCAGTTCGGACAATAATGCGTGCCCCGGCCGCCGACAACACTTTTCTCAATCAACGTTCCGCAGGTAGCGCAAGGCTGATCCTTGCGTCCGTATATGCGGTGCTGATCCTGGTAATTCCCGCTCTCCCCCTGGCCGTTGACATATGACTTCACCGAGGAGCCTCCCGCATTCACCGCCTCTGTCAAGGTTGCAACGATCGCATGATGCAGCCTGGCCAGATGGTCCTCCGAGAGAGAGTTTGCGGCTTCTTCCGGATGAATACCGGCACGGTGCAGGGATTCATCCACATAAATATTGCCGATACCGACGATATATTCCTGATTCAGCAGCAGCGGCTTAATTTTGGTGCTTCTCCGCGAGACAATCTGTTTGAAACGCTCCAGGGTGAAATCTGCATCCAGCGGTTCCTGTCCCAGCTTATTCAGCGGCTTCAGCAGCAGATCCTCACCCGGCTGGAACAGATGCATCGTTCCGAACTGGCGCACATCGGTATAACGCAGCTCCGTACCATCGGTGAAATGGAAAATCACATGAGTATGCTTGTCCAGCGGCTCGCCCTCCCGGTACACCCCGTAACGGCCTTCCATCCGCAGATGGGAGACCATCACAAGTCCATCGAAGACGAACCGCAGGAACTTGCCTCTGCGCTCAACCGTTACTACGCTATGGCCTGCCAGCATATGGGCAAAAGCCTGAATATCATCCGGCCGCTGAATAATCCGCGGCAGCCGGACGGTGACATGCTCTATCTGCTTGCCTGTAATTAAATCATTAAGTGTTCTTCTGACTGTTTCGACTTCCGGCAGTTCCGGCATAATGGCTCACCTCCATTCCATTATACCGGATATCCAGCGGATGCGGGGAGCCTATTTCGCTTCATACCAGTTACTGCCAAAACTTACCTCTGCCTTCAAGGGAACGGACAGCTTCAGCGCTCCGGCCATAACCTCCGGCAGCAACTGCTTCATCTGCTCCAGTTCATCTTCCGGCACCTCGAACACAAGCTCATCGTGCACCTGCAGCAGCATGCGGCTCTTCAGCCCGCGCTCGTACAGGGCCTTGTCCATGTGAACCATTGCCAGCTTGATAATATCGGCAGCCGTTCCCTGGATCGGCGTATTCATGGCGGTACGTTCGGCGAAAGAACGCAGATTGAAGTTCTTCGCATTGATCTCCGGCAGATAGCGTCGGCGCTCCAGCAATGTGGTCACATACCCCTGCTTGCGTGCCTCGACCACGATATCATCCATATAGCGGCGGACACCCTTGAACACTTCGAAATACTGTTCAATGAACTGGGCCGCTTCCTTGCGCGGAATGTTCAGGTTCTGTGACAGGCCATAATCACTGATGCCATACACAATCCCGAAGTTAACCGCCTTGGCAGAACGGCGCATATTGCTGTCCACCATATCGGCTGTAACGCCGAATACGTCCATAGCGGTCTTCGTGTGAATATCCATGTCTTCTACAAAAGCTTCCTTCATCCGCTCATCGCCGGAGATATGTGCCAGCACCCGCAGCTCAATCTGCGAGTAATCCGCCGCCAGAATCGACCAGCCGGGTTCGGAAGGCACGAACACCTTACGGATCTTGCGGCCTTCTTCCAGCCGGATCGGAATATTCTGCAGGTTCGGGAACTGGCTGCTGAGACGTCCCGTTGCGGCAATCGTCTGCCGGTAGAAAGTATGGACCTTGCCGGTCTCCGGCGAGATTTCCTTCAGCAGGCCTTCCACATAGGTGGATTGCAGCTTGGCAATGGAACGGTATTGCAGGATCAGGCGCACAGCGTCATGGTAAGGAGCCAGCTTCTCCAGTACCTCGGCATCGGTGGAATACCCGGTCTTCGTCTTCTTCACGACAGGCAGGCCGAGCTTCACGAACAGGATTTCCCCCAGCTGCTTCGGTGAATTGAGATTGAATTCTGTTCCGCAGATCGAATAGATTTCTCCTACCAGCCGGGAGATTTGTGCTTCGAATTCTTTGCCGAGCTCTATGAGGTCATCTTTGTTAACCGCAATGCCCTGCTTCTCCATATCGGCAAGAATCCGCGAGAGCGGCATTTCCAGATCCTGAAACAGTCCGGTCATCGCGGTCTCTTCCAGCTCCTCCTGCTGCTTCTGCACGATGCCGAGCACGGTTGCGCTCTTGCGGGCTACGTGATTTCCGAGAATCTCAAGCTCCGGTATTCTATATTTGGCCCCTTTGCCGAATACATCTTCATCAGGCGATAAGCGGGGCAGTCCGTATTTGCTCGTGAGGTCATTCAGATTCTGGTTCGCTTCCGTCGGGTCGAGCAGATATGCGGTAAGCTGGACATCATTAGCAGCTCCGGCAAAAGCAATCCCCTGCCAATGCAGCGCCAGATCGGCACGGTGCAGGTCATACCCGCTCTTCGGCGCTTTGTCATCGCCGAGCCAGTCCCGCAGCGGCGCCGCTGCGGCGCTCTTCAGCAGGGCAAACGGCACGAAGTAGTGCTGATCCGGCGAAGACAGCCCGAGACCAATGACCTCTGCACGGTGCGGATTCTCACCATTCGATTCCACATGCAGCGCCGAAATGCCCGGCAGCGCAGCAATCAGGTCAGCCAATCCGGCTTCATCCACTATAGTGATATTAAGCGCTGCCGCTTCCACCGCTGCTGGATCTGAACTGCTGCCATCGGCCGCATGCGAATAAGCGCTCAGTGACAGGCGTTCGAGCAGGGATTTGAATTCGAGCTTAGCGAGTGCAGGACCAGCCGTATCCGTATTGATACCGCTGAAGACCATATCCTCCCAGGCATGCGCCAGCGGAACTTCGCGGTAGATCGTCGCCAGCTTCTTGCTCATGATGGCGCTGTCAGCATGCTCCTCCAGCTTTTCCTTCATTTTGCCCTTCAGCTCACCGGTTCCGGCCAGTACCCCTTCTACTGATCCGAACTGCTGGAGCAGCTTGAGCGCTGTCTTCTCCCCTACTCCCGGCACACCGGGAATATTGTCACTGGCATCGCCCATCAGCCCTTTCAGATCGATGATCTGCTCCGGGGTAAGATCATATTTGTCCCGGATCTGCTGCGGCCCGTACAGCTCTACTTCCGTAACGCCCTTACGGACCAGCGCGACGGTTGTATGCTCTGACGCCAGCTGCAGCATGTCCTTATCCCCGGACACAATCATTACCTGCCGCCCTGCGGCATCCGCCTCGCGGGAGATGGTGCCGATAATATCGTCAGCTTCATAGCCGCCGATCTCAAACTGCGGCACCCCTAATCCCTGCAGCAATTCCTTCAGCAGCGGGAACTGTTCGGACAATTCCGGCGGGGTCTTTTGGCGTCCGCCTTTATAGTCTTCATACCCTTCATGCCGGAAGGTAATCTTCCCGGCGTCGAAGGCCACAATCATATGACTCGGCTTATGCTCTTCAATCAAACGCAGAAGCATCGTCGTGAAACCGTACACCGCATTCGTCTGCTGTCCTGCTGTATTCGTCAGCGGCGGCATCGCGAAAAACGCCCGGTAAATGATATTATTTCCATCAATCAGTATCAGCTTGTCCACTCTAGCACCTCGCCTTTATCTTGCTTACTTCTTATATAGTACCATATGCCCCGCACCAAGTTGAAACATAAGGATGATTGATTTTAGTGAAGCCTATTCATGAAGCCCGCCGGATTCACGCGGGGTCTGCAGCTTATGGCATCCTAAGCAGGATTTCCAATCAGACAGCGCTTTAAAACAAAAAAGGCAAGCCTCCGGGGATGAAGGCTTGCTGTCGTGCCTGATGCTTTTATTGATTCAGATCCGGACGTTTGCCCGTTACAAGATAAACTACGCTCTCGCCAATGTTGGTCGCATGATCCGCGATACGCTCAATATAGCGGCCAACCAGCGTAAGCAGCATAGCTTGATTAACCGACTCGGGCTTCTGAACCATGTAAGTGTACAGTTCATTAATCATTGCACTGTACAGCCCGTCGACCTGATCGTCGTCCTGGGCCATTTTGTAGGCCAGATCCGTATTCTCATCCAGATAGGACTGAATTGCCTCTGAGATCATTACCGTAACAATCTCGGCCATCCGCGGAATATCCACAAGCGGTTTAATCAGCTGCTGCCCTTGGATCCGCATCGTTACCTTAGCCACATCCAGTGCCAGATCGCCCATACGTTCGAGGTCACTGGAGATTTTGAAGGCTACAATGATGCGGCGCAGATCCTTGGCTACCGGCTGCTGGGTGATGATCAGCCGTGAGCCGATCTCCATAATCCGGTCTTCCATCGCATTCAGCCGTAAATCGTTCTTAACAATTTCCTGTGCCCGTACGGTGTCCAGATTCTGCAAAGCAAGTACTGCACCTTCCAGCGCATCCGTAACATGCTCGCCCATCTGCTCCAGCAGACTACGCAGCTCTTCCAGATCTTTATCGAATTCTTTTCTGCGAATCATATTGAAAACGATCCTCCTCAAAAACATATGGTCATATAGAGTGAACTTAAGAATACGCCGTAAAGCATTCTTAAGTTCAGCTTATACCGCTGATTTCCTTCCGGGAACGGATTCCTCTGCCGTTTAACCGAAGCGTCCGGATATATAATCTTCAGTGCGGGAGTCTTTGGGATTCGAGAACAGCAGTTCCGTATCCTGAGCCTCCACGATAACGCCGTTCAGGAAAAATACGGTGCGCCCCGACACCCGGGCGGCCTGATGCATATTATGCGTGACCATTACAATCGTATACTTATCCCGCAGCTCCTGTACCAGCTCCTCAATCTTCAGCGTGGACACCGGATCAAGTGCGGAGGTGGCCTCGTCCATCAGCAGAATATCCGGCTGTACGGCAAGGGCTCTGGCGATGCAGAGACGCTGCTGCTGGCCACCGGACAAGCTGAGTGCAGACTTTTTGAGGAAATCCTTCACTTCCTCCCAGAGTGCGGATTGGCGCAGGCTTTGCTCCACAATGACATCAAGCTCGGCTTTGCCCTTCACCCCATGGAGGCGCGGACCATAAGCTACATTGTCATAAATCGACTTGGGAAAAGGATTGGGCTGCTGGAACACCATACCTACCTGCTTGCGCAGACTTTCCACTTCAATCTCGTCGCTGTAAATATTTTTACCGCCGATGTTTACTGTTCCTTCAATACGCGTTCCGGGAATCATGTCGTTCATTCGGTTTAGGGTACGCAGCAGCGTGGACTTTCCGCAGCCGGAAGGACCGATAAAAGCGGTAACCTGTTTCTCCGGAATTTGCAGATCCACATTCTTCAGCGCGTGAAATGACTCATAGTAGAGATCAAGTTTCTCTATGTCAATGATGGATTTCATTAGTTTCTGTTGTCTCCTTCTCATCATCTTCGTTCCCCATGATAAGCTTTCAGTGTAAATAGAGCTCCAGAGAATTGTTAACGCTGTGTAAAATCAAAATTCAGCAGGACAGGTGTATCTGAAAAAGAACACCGCCATATCAAATGACTGGTGTTCTCTTCTTGTTCACGACCAGCTTATAGCCGACCCCGCGGATGGAATCAATATGCACGGATTCAGGATCAAGCTCAAGCTTCTTGCGCAGCGAGCTGACATGAACGTCTACAGTACGCTGGCCGCCGATATAATCAAAACCCCAGACCGCATTCATCAGATCATCACGCGTCAGAACCACACCCGGCTTCCGGGCCAGATACAGCAGGACTTCAAACTCCTTGGGACGCAGATTAATGCTCTGTCCGCCCAGAGAGACTTCATAACGTTCCGGGTAGATTTCCAGCTGTCCCAGGATAATGGTCGAAGCAGATACCGCCGTTTCCGGTGGGGCTTCCTCGGCAAGACCGGATATCCGGCGCAGGACCGCGCTGACACGGGCCAGTAATTCGGAGACGCCAAACGGCTTGGTTATGTAATCGTCGGCCCCCGATTTCAGGCCCCGGACTACATCTTCTTCGGCATTCTTGGCCGTCAGTACAATGACCGGTGTACGTATGCCCTGTCCACGCAATTTATCCAGAATGTCAATGCCGTTCATGCCGGGCAGCATAAGATCCAGTACGATCAAATCAAAAGGTTCTCTAGTCGCACGGTCATATCCTGCCGTTCCATGATCCTCCACCGTCACTTCATAGCCTTCCTGTGTCAAATTATAAGACAGCAGCCGGGCCAGTGTCGGTTCGTCTTCAATGACAAGCAATCGTTGTGCCATAGGTTCCCCCGTCTTTTCATAGGTTATTAAATTTACAAAACTGCACACATGCACATCATAGCACCACAATGTTAACTTGGTGTAAAATTACGAATTTAATATTACCCCTTTGCCAGCATACAATCAAATCAGGACATACGCCCTATCCACGGGCTAAAGAAGGATGTCCTGCCAGAATTGAATCGTTGCTTGCAGGTTACTCGTTCTCTTCCTGCAGCAGCGGAAGTTCCAGGATAAAAGAGCTGCCGATGCCCAGATCGCTCTCTACTGTAATTGATCCTCTGTGCAGCTCTACCAGATGCTTCACGATGGACAAGCCCAGGCCGGTTCCGCCGGAGCTTCTGGAGCGGGCTTTGTCCACCCGGTAGAAGCGCTCGAAGATCCGCGGCAGATCCTTGCGCGGAATCCCCATGCCCGTATCGCTCACGGTAAAGCGCACACTCTCCGTTCCGTCTGCCTTTTGAACGTTGGCTACGGTTACCCTTACATTTCCCCCGTCCTGCGTGTAGTTAATCGCATTCGAGAGCAGATTCATGAAGATCTGGCGCAGCTTGTCTTCATCCCCCTCGATAAACAGCTCCGCAGGTACATCCGAGCTCAAGGTGATCTTCTTTTTCTCCGCCACCTTGCTGAGTGTTTCCAGCACAGAATCGAAGAACTCGATCAAATGAACCGGCGAGCAGTCCAGCTGGACGCGTTTGGATTCGATTTTGGACAATTCCAGAATATCTCCAATCAGGCGGTTGAGCCGTTCGTTCTCATCATAAATAATCTGCAGGAACGAACGTGCGGTCTTCTCATCCGTAACGCCTCCGCCGAGCAGGGTTTCGGCGAAGCCTTTTACCGCAGCTACCGGTGTCTTCAGCTCATGGGAGACATTCGCGACGAATTCGCTGCGCATTTTCTCCAGACGGCGGATTTCCGTCACCTCCTGCAGCAGGAACAGCATTCCCCGGGTGGAGCCGTCCTGAATCATCGGCACTCCGTCCAGGCGTACAATCCGCTCCACCGGATTATAGATAATACGCTCTTCATGGACCGGTTCATTACGGGATACGCCTTCTTCAATCAGCCGGGTCAGCTCATAATGATGTTTGATTTCTTTGTAGGAATGCCCGGTCATCTCGCTGTTCTTCACATCAAGGAGCCGTTCTGCCGCACGGTTGAGCAGGGCAATCTCCCCTTCGGCGTTAATCATCACGATCCCGCCGGTCATATTATCGAGTACGCTTTGCAGCAGATCCTCGTTGTCGCGGATGGTCTTCAATTGGGCCTGCAGACTGTCTGCCATCGCGTTGATCGCTGTTGCCAGCTGGCCGATCTCGTCCTTGCGCTTCATCGGCACACGGGCATCGTAATCCAGATCGGTGATACGCCGCGCGACTCTGGTAATCTGCTCAAGTGGCGAGGTCATGCTGGAGGCTACCTTATAGCTCACAAAAGTGGCCGCAATAAACAGCAGCACGAGTCCCCCAGCCATAATCATCCACGCCCGGTTCAGTCCTTCCGTCACTGCATCCAGTCCCATGGAGAGCCGGATATATCCGTCGAAGCCCTGGTCAGAGACTACCGCACCAGCTACATAGAGCATTTCGCGGTCCAGCGTATCACTGTAGCGGATTGCCCGGCCAATCCCTTCTTTCGCGGCGAGCAGCTCCTCTTCCCGGGTAGAGTGGTTGTCCATTTCCAGCGGATTGCGCTCCGAATCGCCAATCACCCGGCCTTCCTTCGTAATGAAGGTGATGCGCGATCCTGTCAGTGTGGATATCGTCCGGGCCTGGTCTGTATAGTAATCCATGGCGTCCGGACTGTGCATATCCTTGAACGTAAACGTGCCGGAGAGCAGATTTATTTCCCGGGACATGTTTTCTTCCAGTACGGAAATATGTGAGTCCTTAAACAGCTGGGCCATAGTAATGCCAGCCCCGGTCATGGATATCCCGATCAGGGCCATGAGTATGAATGTAAGCCGAACGCGGAACGGTTTCATCAGTAGTAGTCCTCTTTCTTATCATTGTGTCCTTGTGAACATCCTACCTCCATTTTCGGCAAAATACCAGATCCGGCGGCGATTATCAACGGAGTGTAAAATGGGTTGCATGAACAGATATTATAGTCTTGGAGTAAAAGCTGCTTTAGCACTTGGATGGACGCTCCGCAAACGGACCGTTGTTCTGATCGGAGTAGGAGCAACGTTAGAACTCGCTGTGGACGCTCCTCCGATCGGAGTAGGAGCAACGTTAGAACTTGCTGTGGACGCTCCGCAAACGGACCGTTGTTCCGATCGCTGTTGTTCCCGGATTTTATTTATTCTCCTTAGCGGTGAAAATCCGTGAACAAAGGCGAACGCTATCGCTTCTCCACAATCAGTCCGTCCGCTCCGCTGTTTAAGAGGGGGAAGTTACGGCAAACCTGTAGACCCTTGAATGCTTCAGCCTCAACACCTCAACACCTCAACACCTCAACACCTCAACACCTCAACCCTCAACCCTCAACCCTCAACCCTCAACCCTTAACCCTCCAACCCTCCAACCCTCCAACCCTCCAACCCTCCAACCCTCCAACCCTCCAACCCTCCAATCCTCCAATCCTCAACCATCAACCATCAACCCTCCAATCCTTAATCCCCCCATAAAATAATAGAAGACAAGAAATCGCCCCTTTTAAATGGCTGGACCACACACCATTTAAAAGGAGCGATTCTTTTAACACACATTATAGTCTATAGATCAATATTCTTCCTTTAACTGTTATTAATCAGCAACAAATACCGATGCAACCGCTTATTGTAGCTCAGACCAGAAAGGTTTTTATAAAATCCTGCATAAAATACAACATTTTCTTCATTATATTGGCCCAAATTCAAAATTGTTGTACCAAATGCAGCATTTTCTCTTTTACAAGAGGTTTAACGGGAGGATTGTTGTATTTCGTACAACAATCCTTCCGCACATCCAGATATCTAGGGATCAAAGTTGTAAAACGTACAACAATTATGCCTGCAGAGCTTCTTCAGAGTCTCAATTCTGCCGGTAACTAATCAGGTGTGAAGAGAGAAATGAATTATTGCGCTAATCCCACCAGCGATTACTGGCAACTTGTGGAGTTGTTAACTAAAGTGTAATTAGGATAGATCATATCCGTTTCTAATAGATGAACCAACTTTTGGTGTAAGCACGGAATGCGTCCATTACTGATCCTTCCAGCGCTGAACGGTCAGCGTGACGGTCTGTGCACCGCCCGCCGGAGTTAGCGACCTGTTCGCAATATCCGCCCCGCCGGATGCTGTCTCTACCGAAGCCCAGCTACCGCGCGTCAGCTTATACGTCACTGCTGTTCCTGCCGGAAGGCTCACGGTGATGGAGTATATACCATCGCTGCCTTTAGTCAGCAAGTACGCCGGATCTGCTGCATTCCACCTGTTGAAAGACCCCGTTAGATAGACTGGCCCGGATGCTGGTGTAGAACCCGGAACGGTCACCCTGAAGGTTATGCTGTCTGCCTGCGGCTCTCCGGTGCTAAGACTTCCGCCGGTCAGACTCGAGCTGCCAACATTAAAGTGATAATTGCTGCCGCCGTTATTATCCCAGGTTCCGCTGCCGTTATTAAAAGCTGCAGTAAGGCCTGTTGCAGTTCCGAGCTGGATGGTAATCGCCTTGTAACCGCTAAATGCGGATGCCTGCATCTGCACGCCCGGCGAGGTGGTCCAGACCGTCGCCCCATCCAGCTTGTAATGAATATACGAATTGCTGTAGGCTGAATTCTTGTAATAGATCGTGGCCGTATTGCCCACCGGCGTGGCGGTTGGCACCGGAGTCGTAGTCGGCGTAGCCGTCGGTACCGCTGTCGGCGTAGCCGTCGGTGCCGCTGTAGGCGTAGCCGTCGGTGCCGCTGTAGGCGTAGCCGTCGGTGCCACTGTCGGCGTAGCCGTTGGCGCCACTGTCGGCGTAGCCGTTGGCACCGCTGTAGGCGTAGCCGTTGGCGCCACTGTCGGCGTAGCCGTTGGCACAACTGTCGGCGTGGCCGTTGGCGCCACTGTCGGCGTCGCGGTCGGCGTGGCCGTCGGAACAGCCGGAGCGCCCGCCTGGATTTGCCCGGTAGGGGTATAGGTCCAGGTGCCGGTGCCGAACAGATAATTGCTGCCGCCGTTACTGTCCCAGGTACCGCTGCCGTTATTGAAGCAGGCTTCCAGCTGGGTGGCGGAGCCGATATTGATCGTGATTTTGTTATAACCTGCCACTTCAGCCGCAGGAATCGCTACGCCCGGCGCCGTCGTCCAGGTGCCCGCAGCCGGACGGTAGTGAATGTACGGTGTGGTGTAGCCCTTCTTGTAATAGATCGTCACATTATTCCCCGCCGGAGTTGTGGCCACTGCTGCTGCACTCAGTCCGGACAGATTGCCCGAAGCGTCATACGCTTTGACCTTGTATTCATATGTCGTAGAGGAGGACAAGCCGCTGTCTGTATAAGAAGCAGACGGTGATGTACCTATCTTAATGCCATCGCGGTAGACCTCGTACCCTGTCACACGGATATTATCGGTAGCTGCATTCCATGTCAGCAAGGCCGAGGAGGCATTGACCACAGCTGCCTGAAGATTAGCCGGCACAGACGGGGCTTCCGTGTCCGGAACTGCAGGCACATCGGTAATAAACGGATGCGTTCCCTCAACGGTTCCCTGCATGCTCTCGGTATATTTTCCGTTTGCCAATGTGTATTTGCCGGCTCCGACATAGACCTGCTGGATATCGCTTTTCGTTACATTACCCTTAGCGTCTGTGGCTTCAATATAGTAGTCCACCAGCTGGTCACGATAATCCGAGATATAACTGAAATACAGATTGCCGATGTCCGTAGCCGGAACCTTCTGCATGATGGCCTTGCTGCTTGGCTGCCAGTCGACCCCGTTGATATCGGTGCTGAGGTCGCGGACCGTCATCGGGTATTCCGTCCAGGCACCAACCTTGGCAGGGTCAATATTGGATATTCCTGCTGCGGCCAGACCCGCCGGGTCATAGACCTTAAAAGTATTGTCCGCAGCATCTGCCGTCTTGTCGCGGTGTGCCCGGACCTTCACCTTGATATCGCTGATACCGCTGGTGTCGAAGGCGTAGGTATAAATGGAGAACACATTATTGAAATGCTGCAGCGTCCAGCCCTCCGCCTTGCTGACATTCGCGCTGCCCGGATTGTACGGGTAACGCTGCGGCCACCATACGGAGGGGCCGGTTTTGTCTTTGGCCAGCTTTTGCGTAACATAAGGCTTGGAGAAATACAGCGATTGATTGAAGGACAGTGCCGGCTTCACGCTGTCATCCACATTCTCATCGTAATACCCGAAGCCGGAGTCCATCGCCGGGAGCAGGAAATACCAGGCTAATTCAGCCGGATTGGCGCCGCCGGCATAATCGCTTGCGGTGTTCCCTTTGACCGGATAGGAGATCATCCAAGGGTTAAGCTGATTGCCCTCGTAAGTCACCTCGCGGTCAATCGGATTGACCGGCTTCCAGTAATTCGGATGCTCATCCAGCCAGATCTGCTCGGCTGTCTTGGCATAATTCAGGGAAGCCTGCAGCAGGGCGAAGTTACGCTCCAGATAGTGGTACCCCTTCTCGAAGGATACGGTCATGCCTTCTTCGACACCGGACAGATTCTTCTTCGGCGCATAAGAGGTGCCGTTCACCTGATTGAAGCTGGCAAACTGGCCTTTCCAGATGCCGAACGGCAGATGCCAGTGGTACCAGGTCGGATCGGAGGAGGAATCCCGGGTATCAATCCATGAGCCGTCCTGAACATGGACTACATCGGAGGCGGCTGGTGTATTATTGCGCAGATACTCGTCAATTCCCATACCGGTAACACCGCTGCTGGCATAGGTCACATTCCCGGCATTGCGCCAGGTCTCCTCGGAACCTGCCCGGCCCGAAGAATTATCCCCGTCATGCGCGACCACAAAAATCTGCTTCTGCGCGACCAGATTCTCATACGGCTTAAGCACATCTGCTTTTACCTGACCCAGATACCCTTCTTCCCATGACTGCGCCTGTGCAACCGGAACGCCGACCACTTTGGATTCTGCCCCGGTTGCCGGGTCCACATAACGGACCCAATGGGCTGTAGAGGCAAAAGGATACTTGTTATAGACAACCTGCTGTTCGTTGAACATCGGTTCATTCACCCAGGAGCCTACGGTGCTGACATTCTGCAGATCACTGCGGTTGGGCGGTGAGACCATCGTATCCGTGCCGGGACTGTTCAGCAGCGGATAGTCCTTAAGCGTACGGGAGAAATGGTTGTTGCCGATTACGGACCACTGAATGCCGAGCTTTTGCAGGACGGGAATTATCCGTTCAGAGAAACCCAGCTCTGTCGGGAAAAATCCCTTAGAGGACTTGTAGCTGCTTCCGAGAAAATAAGGCTGAGCCAATGTGGCTCCATGATAGATCATATCCTTGAGCAAATAGTCGTTGCCGACCAGCGGACCCATAGAGTGATGCCCGGAGAAATGGATCAGATCGAGCATATTGCTGCCGTTTGTTGTTTTGAGCTGATCGACGGCGTTCTTCCAGGGAGTACCCCAAGCCGGATTATTGTATCCGCTTACATTACCCTGCTGAATAATACTGTTCACGTTATTTACAACCGAGCCGGACATTGTAACATGCATCTGCGCCTGGGGATAATTGCTGTGCAGCGTGTTAGCCACGCTCCAGGGCCAGGTTAGATAGGCTCCTGTCTTCGCGTGATGTGAATAATAGGAGACCAGATCATCATGCGGCATCGGGGAACCGTTCGGCAAATAATAGGTATATCCCGCAGGAGGGTTCTGCTTCAACTGGATGACTTCACCATCATACGTATAGCGGATCGGACTTCCTGCCGGGGCAGCGTTATAGGAGTTCAAATCATAGTACGCCCAGAAATTCGGCATATGGTTATGGTACACATGCGTAGCGGCAATATCTGCCGAGACATTGGTGACTGTTGCCGGAACAATCAGAAGCATGCCCAGCAGCAGGGCTGTGATTTTGCGCCAATACCTGGATTTCTTCATCAGCAACCAGCTCCTCTCTCTTCAACCACATCAGCTTATTCAAAAGAACGGGGGCGCCGGAATTCATCCTTTGCCCCCTGTCATTCCCTATTGATCCTTCCAGCGCTGCACGGTCAGCGTGACGGTCTGTGCGCCGCCCGCCGGTGTGAGCGCACGGTTCGCAATATCTGCTCCGCCGGATGCGGTCTCTACCGTAGCCCAGCTGCCGCGCGTCAGCTTATACGTCACTGCTGTTCCTGCCGGAAGGCTCAGGGTGATGGAATAGACTCCGTCACTGCCCTTGGTCAGCAGATATGCGGGGTCAGCCGCGTTCCAGCTGTTGAACGACCCGGTCAGATAGACAGGCCCGCTCGCTGGAGTGGTGGCCGGAACAGTGACCCGGAAGGTCACGCTGTCCGCCTGAGGTTCTCCGGCGGTAAGACTTCCCCCCACAAGGCTTGAGCTGCCTGCGCCAAAGTGATAATTGCTGCCGCCATTGCTGTCCCAGGTTCCGCTGCCGTTATTGAACGCTGCAGTAAGTCCGGTTGCGGTTCCGAGCTCGATGGTAATCGCTTTGTAGCCGCTGAATGCGGATGCCTGCATCTGCACGCCCGGCGAGGTCGTCCAGGTGCTTGCCCCATCCAGCTTGTAATGGATATAGGAGTTGGTATAGGCCGTATTCTTGTAGTAGATCGTCGCTGTATTCCCTACCGGAGTGGCGGTTGGCACCGGAGTTGCTGTCGGCGTAACCGTTGGTGTCGCGGTCGGTGTGGCTGTTGGCGTAGCGGTAGGTGCCACTGTCGGTGTCGCGGTCGGTGTAGCTGTTGGTGTAGCTGTTGGTGTTGCGGTTGGCGTTGGTGTCGCGGTCGGTGTCGGCGTCACCGTTGGTGTTGCCGTTGGCATCGATGACGGCGCAACGGGTCCGCCCGCCTGAATATTCCCGGCCCCAGTATACGTCCAAGTGCCGGTACCGAATAGATAATTGCTGCCGCCGTTGCTGTCCCAGGTGCCGCTGCCGTTATTGAAGCAGGCCTCCAGCTGGGTGGCCGCACCGATGTTGATGGTGATTTTGTTGTAACCTGCCACTTCAGCCGCAGGAATTGCTACGCCCGGCGATGTCGTCCAGGTTCCCGCAGCCGGGCGGTAGTGGATGTAAGGTGTGGTGTAGCCCTGCTTGTAATAGATCGTCACACTATTTCCGGCAGGCGTGACGATCAGTGCAGCCGCGCTGAATGCCGAGAGGTTGGCGGCGGCGTCATACGCTTTTATCGTATACGAGTAGTTCGTACTGCCAGATAAGCCGTTGTCTGTGTAAGAGGTAGTTGCCGAGGTCCCAATCTTGACCCCATTGCGGTAAATCTCGTAACCTGTAACCCCGACATAATCGGTGGAAGCCGTCCAGGTCACAAGCGCACTGGAGGCATTCTGCACAGTGGCTGTTACATTCGCCGGAACAGACGGCGCCTGGGTATCAACTATTGGCTGCGTCTTGGAGTAGATTTTGGCGGAGTTCGCACTGAGTGTGACTGTAATTTGCTTCCCGGTTGCCCCGCCGGATTGTACGGTTACCGTGTCTGAGGTATTCAACTGGTTAATCAGTACTGTCCCCACAGTCAGAGTACTTTCGGCGCGCAGCGGAATCGTAACGGTCTGCGATCCGCCCGAAGCGTTACTGAATGCGGAGATGACTTCCTGTCCCACATTGGTCCCGCTGTCAATCCGGCGGGAGAACGCGTACAGGTTCTGGGCAGACCACATTTCACGCTGGGTGCCGGTGCGCAGCGCAGGATTATTTTTGCGGATTTCGTTAAGCTTGGCTACATGCTTGTAGGTGCTGGCGTTCTCATTGAAATAATTCTCCACCACGTTGCCGCTTGCATCACGCTTCACCATAGACCAGCGGTTCCACGTATCAGCAATACCGCCAGTCATAATCTGGCCGTTCCCGTTGCCTTTATTCTGTTCTGTACCCTGGAACACCACCGGGGTTCCGCGCACAGTGAAGATGAAGGACAAGGCATTCTGCAGCTTCTCAACACTGCCTCCGGCCTCTGTCAGGAAGCGGTTGCGGTCATGATTATCAATGAAGGTAACCATATGATTCGCATTGCCGTTGTAATAGGAATCGAGAGCCAGTGTACTCTTAATATTGGAATCGAAGGATTGGCCGTAAGCAAAGCTATTCAGCACGGAGAAGAACAGCGGGAAATCAAGCATCCCCCATTCCTTGCTGCTGCCAACCCAGCGGGAGACAAATTCGGCATTGCCGTCAAAATTCTCTCCGAAGGTGTTCACACCCAGCAGCGTCTGCAGCTCCCCGATATCCGTCGGCTTCATCAGCTTGGCGGCATCAACGCGGGCACCATCTGCACCTGTATAATCAAACCAGCCTTTAATCGAGCTGAAGATGGCCTGCTTGGCGGCAGGAACATCGAAGTCGATATCATCCAGTCCGCCCAGATCGTGATTCTCCAAATAATCCTGGGCCCACTGATCATATCGTCCGTCTGCCAGCGACCAGTTGATATCCCCGTTATGGTGATACCAGGCCGGATTATTGAAAGGGGCAACCGGCTGCAACGCCGGGATATCATAATAAGCCTGGGTTCCCAGCATATAATCGCCGATATGGTTCGGAACAACGTCGATGATGACCTTGATTCCGAGCGCATGCGCTGAATCTACCAGCTCCTTCAGCTTCTCTTTTGTACCGAAATAAGGATTGGCCGCATTGGGATCTTTGACATTGTAGCCGTGGTAGGCTGTGTTCTTCCCTGTCCCGTTATTCTCGCGGTTGGTCATCTGCGGCTCGGCAACCGGAGAGATCCAGATCGCCGTATAGCCCATATTATGAATATAGGGGAGCTTATTGATAACTCCCTGCCAGTCTCCACCCTTCATATAACGGAAATCCTCTTCAGAGGTCTCTCCATAGCGGATGGCGGCTCCTGTTGCATTATTGGAGGAGTCTCCGTCATTGAAACGGTCAACCATAATCTGATAAATCGTGTCATTCTCTGTAACCGTACCGATACTGGCCGCTTCAGCCTTAACTGGAGGCAGAACAAATAAATTCATCGTGATCGAAAGAACCATGGATGTGATAAGGACGGGGATAAGCCAATGTTTACGTTTCATTCTTCATCTCCCTCTCATAAATGCGTATGCACAACACTTTCTGCCAAAAAGAACAAGCTACCGTCTACAGCCTCATCTTACTCACTTCAGGGAAACCGGTTTCCCCACTAAAAATTAACATGGACTTGTATGCGCTGTCAAGACATATAAATTGATCTTCCTTAGAACCCGTATCCCATATAGGATAACGATTCTGCAATACGCAGAAAATCCCCCGTTTAGCATCATCCGGCAGCATGCACCTCCGCGGACAGGCACCGGTTTCGATTTCATTTAGAGGCGCACCGCAAAAAGACCCCTTTCATCAAACAGAAAGAGGTCTCACTATCACTGAATAAATATACTATTTTATTCATATCATCCAACAAATCACTGTCACAGGGAGATTGCTAAGCTGTTTATTTAAATACCGGCTCCCGGAACTGGGCCAGCTTGGCCGCGGAATCCTTCTCCACATCGGCATGCAGGCTGTTGCCATGCGCATCCATGGTGACGATAGCGGCGAATCCGTCTACCTGCAGATGCCACATGGCCTCCGGAATTCCGAACTCCATGAAATCAACCGCGTTAACCTTCTTGATGCATTCCGCATAATACTGGGCTGCACCGCCAATAGCGTTGAGATAGACGCCGCCGTGTTCGCCTAATGCCTTCAACGTTTTCGGGCCCATCCCGCCTTTGCCGATTACTGCACGGATGCCGAATTTCTTAATGATATCGCCTTGATAAGGCTCCTCGCGGATGCTGGTGGTCGGACCGGCAGCCTTCACATGCCAGCCCTCATCATCCTTCAGCATAACCGGACCACAGTGATAGATGACAGCACCGTTCAAGTCGACGGGAGCGTCGTGATCCATCAGATATTTGTGCAGGGCATCGCGGCCGGTGTGCATCTCGCCGGAGAGAATAACTACATCACCAACGCGCAGGCTGCGGATATCCTCCTCGCTGATCGGCGTGGTCAGGCGGATTTCGCGCGAACCACCCGATACGGCGGAGCCTGCGGCAGCAGGTTCGATTACCTTGCCGTTACCCGGGATAGCAGCATCAGAAGCAGCTTCCCCAGTTCCTGACAAGATGGCCGGAGCCGCAGGAATCGTTGCATCCTCTGGAATCATGCCCTGCGAAATGCCGTCAGCAGCAGAGACAGCTACCGGTTCAGTTACTTGCACTAAGGCTTCTTCCCCTTCTACAGAAATGCCTGTGCCGCTCTCATAGAGCCATTCCTTAATGTCCCCGGTTGCCGGATTTACCAGTATCCCCTGACGGCGGAAGGCCCAGCAATTATATGCCACCGAGACAAAGAAGCTCGCCGGCAGCCGGTTCATCACTCCGATTTTGCAGCCCAGCAGCGTAACTTCACCGCCGAAGCCCATCGTTCCGATCCCGAGCTTGTTGGCATTCTCCATAATGTAATCTTCCAGCTTGCCCAGATCTTGGGTGGGATTCACATCCTCGACCTTGCGGAACAGCTGCTTCTTGGCCAGCTCATAGCCCGTTGTACGGTCACCGCCGATGCCTACGCCAATGAAGCCTGCACTGCACCCCTGGCCCTGCGCCTGATAGACCGAATGAAGAATACATTTGCGGATGCCGTCAAGATCACGTCCGGCTTTGCCCAGACCCTCCAGCTCTGCCGGGAGACTATACTGAATATTCTTATTCTCGCAGCCGCCGCCCTTCAGAATGAGCCTTACATCAATGCCTTCCTCTTCCCACTGCTCGAAATGAATCACCGGCGTGCCTGCACCCAGATTGTCCCCGCTGTTCTCGCCTGTAAGGGAATCTACGGAATTGGGCCGCAGCTTGCCGTTCTTCGTCGCCCGGATTATCGCGCTATGAATATCCTTCTTCATCTCTATCTGATTCACGCCTACCGGCGTATGAATTATAAAAGTCGGCATCCCTGTATCCTGGCAGATCGGCGATACCTGGAGCTCAGCCATGCCGATATTCTGGGCAATCGTGGTCAGTGCCAGTCCGGAGCGGGTCGCCTTGTCTTCCAGCGCACGCCCTTTGGCGACCGCCCGGCGTACATCACCCGGCAAATTCGTGGAGGTCTCTACGATCAGATTATAAATGCTGTCTTCAAAATGCTGCATCTTCATTCAGTCTCCTCTCCATCTGTTTCAAGCTGCCCTAACTCTGTTACAATTAGTTATTATCATATCATATTAAGCCGCTCATGAAAGGGGTTACTTAAAAATTGAACTACCATTTCTCTGCCTATCTCTACCGGCTGCAATATATCCAGCGCTGGAGCCTCATGCGCAGCACCGCCCCGGAGAACGTGGCGCAGCATTCGTTCCAGGTGGCCCTGCTGGCGCACATGCTGTGCACCATCGGCAATGTCCACTTCGGCCGGTCGCTGAACGCCGACCGCGCATCCACAATGGCGTTGTTCCACGACGCCACCGAGGTATTCACCGGCGACATCGCCACGCCGGTGAAGCATAACAACCCGCTGCTGCTGTCCAGCTTCCGCGAGATGGAGCGGGTCGCCGCTGAGCGCCTCGCGGCGATGATCCCGCCGGAGCTGAGCGCAGTCTATGCGCCGCTCCTGCAGCCGCAGGACAGCCCGCCCGGCTCCGAGGATGCCGGACTGCTCCGCTACGTCAAGGCGGCGGATGTGCTCGACGCCTATCTGAAATGCGTCTGGGAAACCGCCGCAGGCAACCGCGAATTCGCGGCCGCCCGGGAGCAGACGGCTGCGAAGCTGCACGGGCTCGCCCTGCCGGAGATGGAGTATTTCCTTACCCATATGGCTCCGGGCTTCGAGCTGTCGCTGGACGAGCTGTCTTCAAGTATGAGTCCTGAGAAGCCAGCCGACTAGCCGGAAACCTTGCGGCCTCTTGAAGAATGCAGCATCGCACCGTCCGTTTAGCCCTGCAATGCAAATAACCCGCCTCACGGCGGGTTATTTGTATCAAGTTAAGGCATGGCTAACGGCTCATCCAGGCTGTCCCAGTCCTTGAACACCGGCTGCAGCCCTTTTGCCTCGAGCATCTCCTTAATCTCCTGCACGCTGCGGTTGTCTGAGATTTCAAACTGCGGGGTGCCGCCTTCCAGAGAATGTCCGCCTACTTCAGTGGATACCCCTGCAGACATCCTGGTGATGCCGAGATGGACCAGATGATCGCGCAGGGCTGCCGGCTCCCGCGTGGACAGTGAAATACCGGAACGCGGCAGAAACAGGCGGTAGGCCAGGATAATCTGCACCAGCGCACGGTCGGTTACATCACTCGCAGGATTAAATTCCCCCAGGTACGGCCGAAAACGGGGAATGGACAAACCGATTTCGCACTCCGGATACTTGTCCTGTAAGTACCTGGCGTGCAGTGCAGTCGCGAGGGCCTCCTGACGCCATTCGTACATTCCCAGCAGGGCTCCGATATTTACCGAGCGGAATCCGGCCAGGCAGCCACGCTCAGGCGCATCCAGTCGGTTGCGGTACACCCGCTTGGGACCCTTCACATGCAGCTGGCGGTAAGTCTCCTGATGATAGACCTCCTGATACAGCGTCAGACCGTCTACTCCTGCCTGTCTGAGGTCAGCGTATTCTTCGGTAGTGAGCGGATTCACTTCAATGCTGACTGAAGAGAAATAGCCTCGGAGCACCTCCACGCAGTCTTTCAGATAACTGACCGGACTTTCATTCCGGGATTCTCCGGTCAGAATCAGAATGTGGCGCAGCCCTGTGGCTGCGATCGTCTCCGCTTCCCGCCGGACCTCCTCCAGTGTCAGTTTTTTGCGCGGAAAATCATAGATAGAGCTAAAGCTGCAGTAGGTACAATGGTTGACGCAGAAATCAGCCAGATACATCGGTGTAAACAGCTGCATCACATGACCGAATTGAGCACGTGTCAATCTATGGGCTTTCTGCGCCATCTCTTCGAGGTAAGGCTCC
Organism: Paenibacillus sp. FSL R10-2199; assembly: GCF_038000235.1. Taxonomy (NCBI): domain Bacteria; kingdom Bacillati; phylum Bacillota; class Bacilli; order Caryophanales; family Paenibacillaceae; genus Paenibacillus; species Paenibacillus sp. FSL R10-2199. Next base: position 265,816 of record NZ_JBBOBO010000002.1, read on the forward strand.
GCTGCCGGTGACAGCAAAGCCATCAGCCCGTCCTCGTCCAGCTGCTCCAGACGAAGCGCCCGCTTCACATCAAGCGCAGTATACTGCTTCCATACCCCCTCGTAGGGAAGCTTGTCCAGCCGGGTCAGCCTATCATAAAAGCTCATGTCCTTCCTCCCTCTTCATAAACAGCATCAGTCATGCCAGAAATCCGGTCAGCGGCGAAGAAGCTGCGGCTGTCTCTTCCACCGGCCCCAGCCCGGCCAGATAGGCCTTCCGCCCCGCCGACACCGCTTCGCGGAATGCCTCCGCCATCAGCTGCGGGTCCCGGGCGGTGGCAATTGCCGTATTCAGCAGCACAGCGGCTGCGCCCATTTCCATCGCCTCAGCAGCCTCGGAGGGTCTGCCAATACCGGCATCCACGATGATGGGCAGACCCGTTTCTGATATCAGAATCCGGATCAGCTCCTTGGTCTGCAGCCCGCGGTTAGAGCCGATTGGCGCTCCCAGCGGCATGACGGCTGCAGCTCCGGCCGCCTTCAGCCGGAGTGCGGCTGACAGATCAGGACTCATGTAGGGCAGAACTACGAAACCCTCCGCAGCTAGGATTTCCGTGGCTCGGATCGTCTCGGTATTATCAGGCAGAAGATATTTCTGATCATTGATAACCTCAATCTTCACCCAGTCTCCCAGACCCGCTGACCTTGCCAGCCGGGCAATGCGTACCGCTTCCTCTGCGGTGCGCGCACCGGAGGTATTGGGCAGCAGCGTCATGTGGGAAGGAATATGGCTGATAATATTGTCCTTGCTCTCCGGATCTACCCGGCGCAGGGCAACCGTAATGACCTGTGAACCCGAGCGGGCGATCACTTCGGGAATAAGAGTGTTGCGGCTGTATTTTCCGGTCCCGATGAACAGTCTGCTCGTTAAAGTAACTCCTCCAATAATCAAAGGATCCTGCATCATATCGCCTCCTGTGATAAGTCGTTGCCTTTATTTTAATTGCTTATTGCATTCTTGCATCTGCCGCACGCACAGTTACCAGTTACCTAGCCTCCGCCGACAAAATGAACCAGCTCAACTCGGTCACCTTCATTCAGCAATGTATCTTCATAAACCTCTCTGCCGGCAAGCTCACCATTCAGCTCCACAATAACCAGCTTCCCGGTCCACTCAGGCCGGGCCAGAAGATCAGCCAGCGTCCGGCAGCTCTCTTCATACCTTCCTCTGCGTCCGTTAACGGTCAAATTCATTCCAGTTCACCTCCTTTGCCCGGTATGGGGAGTCATTCAGGACTTCAGCATACGCTGCGGCCTGAACGGATGATCTATAGGCCTGAGCGGCGCCAGCAGGGTCCATCGCTCCGCATATCCCGGACATTACGGCTATTCCGGCAGCCCCCTTCGACAGAACGATTCCGGTATTGCCCGGTGTGATGCCTCCGATAGCAATCAGCGGTATACTGCTGGAGCGGACGGCCACTTCCAGCTGCTCCAGGCCCCGTTCCTGCTGTCCGGGCTTGCAGACCGTGGGGAATACATGTCCATACAGACAAAAGTCCGCTCCCTGCTGTCCGGCGCGTGCCGCTTCCTCCGGGGAATGCACCGACCTGCCCAGCCGCAGGCCCGGGGCAATGCCGTGCGCCTTGGCAGGCGGCAGGCTGTGCCAAGCCAATTGGACGCCGGCTGCCCCTGCTGCCAGAGCCACATCAATCCGGTCATTAATGACCAGCTTAGAGGGAGGAACCCCTGCTTGGAGCAACCGCTCAGCGGCAGCCAGAAGCTCCTGTGCGGACAGGGCTTTTTCCCGGAGATGGATATAATCCACCGTGGTATGTACAGCAGCAGCCAGTCCGGCAAACTGCTCCTGATTCAGCCTCCCGTCCGAGATCAAATGGAGTTCTTTCAACACCTTCACCTTCCCTTCTATACGGCATTCCGGAAAATACAAAAAGACCGCCCCCTGTATCAGGAAGCAGTCCGGAATATAAGCAGGAATACCGGGTAAGCCGTTACCCCCGCTGCATTATTCATTCTCCACTTCCCTACGCTGGTATAAACCAGATCAGGTTCAAAGGGTCCGAACAGATATGTTCGTCTCAGCCTTGCGGCACCCCTAGTGATCGTTCATATTCTATTGTTCTTGCAGTTTGTATATTAGCATATTATTCCTGTAAGAGCTATTCTTTAATAGATTCAATCATTTGCTCCAAGCGGATGAAGCGGCAAAAAAGCCAGCCTTCCGGCTGACTTTTCATCTGTTGAACGTTTGATTCTTTAAACCAGTATAAACTGATCCGGCTTACATAGCAGTGCCAATGGTCAGCCGTTAACGATCTCGCCGCCGTTCACATGCATGACCTGACCGCTTACATAAGAGGAATCGTCAGAAGCCAGATACACATAGGCCGGTGCCAGCTCCTCGGGCTGTCCCGGACGCTTCATCGGCTGGGTGCCGCCGAATTCACTGACCTTCTTCGCGTCAAACGTAGACGGAATCAGCGGCGTCCAGATCGGGCCCGGTGCTACCGCATTCACGCGGATGCCTTTGTCTGCGAGATTCATCGACAGGGAGCGGGTGAAGCTGAGAATTGCTCCTTTGGTGGACGAATAGTCCAGCAGCTGCGGGCTGCCGCGGTACGCCGTGATAGACGTAGTGTTGATGATCGTGGAGCCTTTTTTGAGATGGGGCATCGCTGCCTTGGTCAGATAGAACATGGAGAATATATTCGTCCGGAACGTCCGCTCCAGCTGCTCGGCGGTAATGTCCTCAATCTTATCCTGCGGATGCTGCTCTGCCGCATTGTTGATCAGGATGTCCAGCTTGCCGAGTCCCTCAATGGTTTTATTAATCAGATCCTGGCAGAAGGCCTCGACCCCGATATCACCGGAGATCAGAATACACTTCCGACCCTCCTGCTCCACCTGGCGTTTGGTTTCTTCCGCATCTTCATGCTCATTCAGATAGGATATCACCACATCTGCGCCTTCTTTGGCAAAATGAACGGCAACCGCACGCCCGATTCCACTGTCCCCTCCGGTAATGAGTGCGGCCTTGCCCAGCAGCTTGCCTGCTGCCTTGTAAGCTGAGGTTTCAAACTCCGGAAGCGGGTTCATCTCGCTTTCAATTCCGGGCTGCTGGTCCTGTACCTGCGGAGGCAGGGTTTTGACGGGTTGTTTGCTGGTGTCTGGCATAATCCATTCTCCTTTCGCTGTACCGTTATACTGTTTTTACTAATCATGTTAGGTTGGCTAAAAGTCTGGTGTTTATGCATCATACTTGCCTAGCAAAAATCGCTTTACGTTATTTTACTTACCACATAGGGAAGCCGGCCAAACAGAAAATCTTCAGTCCAACGCGTTCCCCGGTCCATTATAGAGCCTGCAGAAGGAGAGTTATCCTCATGTCCAAAAAATCAAAAACCATCATCGTTGCCGTCAAAGGTGTCATCCTGTATCAAGGCAGAATCCTCCTCGTCAAGCGGGCTGCCGCCGATTCTGCAGGTGCCGGAAGCTGGGAATGTGCCGGAGGCAAAATCGAATTCGGTGAAAGTCTGGAGGCTGCACTGGAAAGAGAAATTCTCGAGGAAACCGGACTGGCGGTTACGACAGAACGTATCCTTTACGCGGTAACCCTGCTCACAGACCCTGCGAGACAGGTAGTGATTATCACCTATTTATGCCGCGCAGCCCGTGGCGAAATCCAGCTCTCGGAAGAGCATACCGATTACCGCTGGTGCACCGTGAGCGAAATGAACGCCCTGCTGTCACCGCAGATTATCGCTGACTTTCAGGAGCACGGCATTTTTGAGCTGGAAGGGTTGTTACGGTAAGTAATGAACGGTTTCTACAAGAATATTATATATATCCGGACATTTTTATATCCTATACTTTTTCTTGGAAGACAACCATCTTCACTGGAGGGTTCACTATCTGCAATGGGAAATGAAAATGAGATTATACGATTGACTAACGCGACGTTAATCGACGGAACGGGGCGCCAGCCGCTGCACAATGCAAGCATTGAAATTGTTAATGGCCGGTTCGGCATGGTTGCCGGGCAAGGGAGCAGCGGGCTGGAGCATGACTCAGTAACGGAGATAGATCTTGAGGGGATTGTGGTCCTGCCGGGATTTATTCATACCCATGCACACACCAGCTTCAAATTCATACAGAACGAGCCTCTTCACGGGTACCATAAGGAATATTTAGCCGCCTGTCTCTCAGAAGGAATAACCACGATCCGTGACGAGGGGATGACTACAGCCGCAACGCTTGACGATGTGACGGCACACACACAAGCACTGGACCGCGGATCTTTTCCCCGAATAATCACAACCGGCAAAGTCTTCACGGCTCCCGGCGGGTATGGCGGGCAGGCCCCTATCGGAGTTGGAAGTGCGGATGAAGCCAGATTGAAGGTCCGCGAGGTATTAGAACAAGGGATACATTGTATCAAAACAGCGCTTGAAGACGGTTACGATTCCAGTACAATCGGACTGCCACAGCTGAATCAGGAGCTTCTGGAGAGCATCTGCAGGGAAGCCCGGAGGATGGGGGCTTATGTGTCAGCTCATGTAACCAGTGCACGCAACCTTCAGATTCTGGTGAATGCGGGGATTAACGATGCTGCGCATATGATTTACGACCGGCTGGACGATGACCTGATCCAGCAAATGACAGCCTCCAGTATCCGGATCGTCCCCACACTCACTGTACTGAAGATGTTTCAGGACAAATTCGGCGCCCCTCTGTTAGAACAAGGACTGGATAATGTCCGGAGATTCGTTCAGGCAGGCGGAGAAATTGGCCTCGGGGATGATTTCATCGAAGAAGAAAGCCCGTGGTACAGGCTGGGAATGCCATGGGAAGAAATTCGTTTATTGGGCGAGGCGGGTCTCACCCCGATGCAGATTATCACAGCCGCCACTTCAACCGGTGCAAAGATATGCAATCTGGCGGAAGAGATTGGCACGATTGAGACGGGCAAAAAGGCAGATCTGTTTGTGATAGAGGGCAACCCGCTTACGGATATAGACAATCTCCGGAAAGTCAGATTTGTGATGATGGACGGCAGGGTCGTATCGAAATAGGGGGTTATATTGTTTGATTTAAGACCGCTTTCCCAAGGAAAGCGGCCTTTTTCAATTTATAGTGCCCTGTATGGTTCCCGGCAGTCCTATCTACAACTGATCCGCCACTGCCTTCAACGCAATAATCTTGTTCGCCGCCGTTACCTCCAGCACCGCCTTCTGCGCATCCGTCAACTACATTTGGCCCTGTTACCTCCATGGAGGCACATTCTGTTCGATTTTTCGCATACATTCGGCTTGATCACCTCCCCGGAAGCTGATTGTATTCGATTTTTCGCATACATTCAGCACGGTTACCTCCGCGGAGGCACCTTGTGTTCGATTTTTCGCATACATTCGTCCCGGTTACCTTCTCGGAGGCACATTGTGTTCGGTTTTTCGCATACATTCGGCTCGATCACCTTCTCGGAAGCTCATTGTGTTCGATTTTTCGCATACATTATCCCCTCATTTGGCCCAGCTTCCGGAGCTTCAGCGGAGTTCCCGTTGCAAGAACACATCGTCCTTCAAACGGATCTGCTTCAGTGTCTTACACAACAAAAGGCCCTGGCAGCCTAAGCTGCCAGAGCCTTTGATACTCGCGTTCCTCCCTATAAATCAGGAGCCAGGTTTAAATAAGGCGACGGTACACCATGAAAAAGATCATGATAACCAGCACGACCATCAGCAGCAGGCTCATGGTCCGGATCTTGGCGGTTTCGGCAGAGACATCACGGTTCTCCCGCATTCCGGCCGCAGCCAGGCGCAGGGGTCTGCTCATGATGCCGCCAAGCGCAAACATCGCCAGGAGCAGCACAACAACAACGATCATCCAGGCGACAGAATAGTCACCCTTGGTCATCATATAGCCTCCGGTCAACAGCTGGATAACTAGTCCATACTGGGCAAAGCGGTTGAAGCCGCCGATGGCGCTCAAGGTACCTTCCTTCGCCGGGGCGGACAGCTTCGCCGTCCCGCTCAGAATAAACGGCAATACCAGATAGAAGCCAAGCGCCAGCGTGCCGATCATATGCAGGAAAAAGAAAATACGGTCCATATCAATCTCCTCCGATTACATTGTAGGATTAAATAGCAGCAAAGCCCAATCTCTGCCAGCAAAAAGGGGCTTCAGCAGCCGCCCGCTAACGTTATTTACACAGTTACTGCTGAAGTGACTGCACGGACAGAATCGGCTGATTTATCCAGAGCTGCCTTCTCTTCTGCCGTAAGCTCCAGCTCGAAAATCTTCTCGATGCCATCCGCACCGAGGAGCGCCGGAATACCCATGAATAAATTATCGTAACCATATTCACCTTCAAGCAGGGCAATTACAGGAATAATCCGTTTCTTGTCCTTGAGGATTGCTTCCGTCATCTGAACCAGTGACGCGGCGGGTGCATAATAAGCGCTGCCGTTACCCAGCAGGCTGACGATTTCACCGCCGCCGACACGGGTACGCTGCACAATCTCAGCAATGCGTTCCGCAGGGATGAGCGTGTCGATCGGAATACCGCCAACACTGGAATAACGCACAAGCGGAACCATATCATCCCCATGACCGCCCAGTACGAAACCGCGTACATCTTCAACCGAAACATTAAGCTCCTGGGCGATGAATGTACAGTAACGTGCTGTATCGAGTACGCCGGATTGTCCGATTACGCGATTCTTCGGAAAGCCGAGTGCATTGTAAGCCACATAAGTCATGGCATCGACCGGATTGCTCAGAATGATCACGATAGATTCGGGGGCTACCCGTTTCACGTTCTCGCAGACCGACTTGACGATGCCCGCATTGGTATTGACCAGATCATCACGGCTCATGCCGGGCTTGCGTGCAATCCCTGCCGTAATAATGACGATGTCGGAATCGGCTGCATCTTCGTAGCTTGAAGTTCCGGTGATCTGGGCATCGAATTTCTGCACAGGTCCGGCTTCCAGCATATCAAGCGCTTTACCTTTGGTCGGATTCTCCAGTTGGGGAATATCGAGCAGCACTACATTGCCAAGCTCCTTCTGGGCAAGCATAAGCGCCGTAGTCGCACCGGTGAATCCGGCACCTACGACAGTGATTTTATAACGTTTGATGGCCACGGGAAGACCTCCTAAGGGTTGGATAGCATACACTTCGTTCATTTCACTTCGCAAGACTGCCCCGGAGCATGAACCAATGATGTTGAATGGGCTGGCAGATGCACAAGCATAAGTATAAGCTGCACGTATGTGCAGCTTATACTTGTTATATACCAGTTAGCCTGCTTATAGATTGCTGATAATCTCGTCAGCAAAGGCGGAGCATTTCAGCTCTGTAGCGCCTTCCATCTGGCGGGCAAAGTCATAAGTAACCGTCTTATTGTTAATCGCGGTGCTCATTCCCTTATAGATCAGGTCAGCCGCTTCCTGCCAGCCCAGATGCTCAAGCAGCATAACGCCGGAGAGAATAACCGAACCCGGATTCACAACGTCCTTATCCGCATATTTAGGTGCTGTACCATGAGTAGCTTCAAAAATAGCATGTCCAGTAATATAGTTAATGTTCGCTCCCGGAGCGATACCGATGCCGCCGATCTGGGCAGCCAGTGCGTCGGAGAGGTAATCCCCGTTCAGGTTCAGCGTCGCGATGACATCGAAATCGGTCGGACGGGTCAATACCTGCTGCAGAGCAATGTCGGCGATAGCGTCCTTGACAATAACTTTGCCGGCTGCTTCGGCTTCCTTCTGGGCAGCATTTGCTGCAGCTTCACCATCACGTTCCTTGATGACATCATATTGGTTCCAGGTGAAGACCTTGTCGCCGAACTCCTGTTCAGCCACTTCGTAGCCCCAGTTCTTAAATGCACCTTCGGTGAATTTCATGATATTGCCTTTGTGTACCAGCGTTACGCTCTTGCGTCCGTGCTTGATGGCATACTCAACCGCAGAACGCACCAGGCGCTTTGAGCCTTCCTCGGATACAGGCTTAATGCCGATACCGGAAGTTTCCGGGAAGCGAATCTTGTTCACGCCCATTTCCTTCTGCAGGAACTCGATAACCTTCTTCACTTCAGGGGAACCTTCCTGATATTCAATCCCGGCATAGATATCTTCAGTATTCTCACGGAAAATAACCATATCCACCAGCTCCGGATGCTTCACTGGTGAAGGAACACCATCGAAATAACGTACCGGACGCAGACATACATACAGGTCCAGCTCCTGGCGCAGCGCCACATTCAGAGAGCGGATACCGCCTCCGATCGGAGTTGTCAGCGGGCCTTTGATGGCTACAATATACTCGCGGATTGCTTCCAGTGTGTCATTCGGCAGCCATTCACCATATGTATTGAAGGCTTTCTCGCCGGCAAAAACTTCGTACCAGGCAATCTGCTTCGTGCCGCCGTAAGCTTTCTCTACAGCCGCATCCAGCACCCGCTTGGAGGCTTTCCAAATGTCACGGCCTGTACCGTCACCCTCGATAAAAGGGATGATCGGCTGATCCGGAACCAGCAGCTTGCCGTCTTCGATTGTAATTTGTTCGCCTTCTGTGGGCAGATCGTACTTTTCCAGTTTCAACATTAGTGGGAATTCCTCCTAAAAGTATGATGTACAAGCAATAATCAATAAGCAGTTGCTGCATATATTATAGTTCATTGTACTAAAGGGGTGGAGCGGCCCGCAAGGGGCCGCCTTGTTATCGTTCGTCTACAGGGACGTATTTCATGTCGGACATGCCGGTATATTCCGCACGCGGCCGGATAATCCGGTTGTCTTCATACTGCTCCAGAATATGCGCAGTCCAGCCCGAGGTCCGGCTGATCGCGAAGATCGGAGTGAACAGCTCACGTTCAATACCCAGCTGTGTATAGACGGATGCCGAATAGAAGTCGACATTCGGTTTGAGCCCTTTTTGCCCCGCAATCAGCTCTTCAACCTTGACCGACATGTCATAGAGCGTAGTATCATTCTTCATCGTGCCCAGCTCATAGGACATCTTCATCAGATGTTTGGCCCGCGGATCTCCGTTCTTGTATACACGGTGTCCGAAGCCCATGATCTTCTCACGGCGTTCCAGCTTGCCTTGGACATACGGCTCAACGGCATCGAGCGTGCCGATTTCCTCCAGCATCTTCATCACGGCTTCATTCGCACCGCCATGCAGCGGCCCCTTAAGCGCGCCAATAGCCGAAGTAACTCCGGAATAGATGTCAGACAGTGTAGCCACAGTTACCCGTCCGGCAAAAGTGGAAGCATTCAGCTCATGGTCTGCATGCAGCACGAGGGCTGTATCCAGTGCCTTGACGGATACGATATCCGGCTGCTCTCCCCACAGCATGTAGAGGAAGTTCTCGGCGATGGTCAGGCCTTCCTTCGGTGCTACCGGCTCAAGTCCCTTACGGATGCGTGCCAATGCGGCAACCACAGTCGGAATCTGTGCCTGAAGCTTCACAGCTTTGATCTGATTCGCTTCACGGCTCATATCATCCGCAGCCTCGTCGTACAGTGCCAGGGCGGATACGGCGGAGCGCAGGGCCGCCATCGTGTTGGCTTCCTTCGGATACAGCTTCATCTGGGCAAGCACCTGATCCGGGATCTGGGCTGAAGCGCTCAGGTCGCGGCGCAGCGTTTCAAGCTCCGGTACCGTCGGCAGATTGCCGAACCACAGCAAATAAGCGGTCTCCTCAAAGGTGGCATTATCCGCCAGATCATCAATATCATAACCGCGGTAAGTGAGCACTCCATCCACAATGGAGCTGATCGATGAGGTCGTTGCAACGATGCCTTCAAGTCCTTTAGTAGCTGTCATAGTATCTCTCTCCTTTGCCAACAAGGGTATATAATGCTGGTTCTAACCTCATGAAAACATTTACATTTTTAAGTATTTCAATTCTCCGCAAAAGGCGTTAGGACAGGGGCTGAAGATTGCAACTATATTTCTGCTGTTTAACCTGTAATAATCATACCGGATTTTGACGGTTATGTGAACAACGTGGGAGCTTTGCAGCGGATCAAATGATTTTATCGGAGAGATAGAAAAAAACTAACGAAAAACCTGTTTCATGATTACGCTTTCAGGTTAGTAAGCTTCTCCATTCTGCCCTTTTCGTCCCTGCTAGTCTTTTCGCATGCTCTATGAATATACATAAGACGAGCAGTTATTCCTTGTACACCCGTTAGAGTAGGAGGGACCGGATATCGATACACTTGTACTCAAAAGAGTGCTGCGCGGCCTGTGGGTCGTGCTTGCCGCCGCCGTGATCCTGCTGGCTGTTTATGTACTGCTGCCGCTCCTCTATCCCCTGCTGCTGGCCTGGCTGCTGGCTTACCTTATACATCCGCTGGTGCTGATCCTGCGGGGGCTGAAGCTCCCTGGCTGGCTGGCGGTGGCCCTCTCACTGCTTTTTTATATTGGAGGTACGGGCCTCGTACTGACCGCGCTGATTACCCGGCTGGTGAAGGAGCTCATTGTGCTGCTCCAGACCTTCGACCTCCATACAGACCAATGGCGCGAGCTGCTGCTGAAGGTTAGCCGCAACGCCAGCATTCAGAATATTATTAACCAGATCAACCAGTTTTACCACGACAATCCGGGTTACCATGCCACGATTGACAGTAATATCAGCAGAACTACGGAAACTGTAGGCCACGCCATGACACAGCTGATCACCGGATTCTTCAACATGATTCTGGGACTGATCTCCTCGCTGCCGAGCCTCGGCACGATTCTGATCGTGATCGTACTGGCCGCCTTCTTCCTCAGCACCGGCTGGGAACGGCATAACGCCAAGCTGCTCTCACTCCTCCCCGCACCGCTGCTGCGGCCGGTCTCGGAGATCTGGAAGGATCTGCGCAAGGCGCTGTTCGGTTACCTCCGTGCCCAGCTCGTGCTGATCTCCGTAACTGCAGTGATCGTAATCATCGGCCTGCTGCTTCTGGGCGTAGACTCTGCCTTCGCCATTGGCCTGACCATCGGCATCGTCGATCTGGTGCCTTATCTCGGGGTTGGCATCGTGATCCTCCCCTGGGCGCTGTATTCCTACATGACCGGGAACCTGGCTCTGGCGGTCGGCCTTCTGGTGCTGTATGGCATCATTCTGATCACCCGGCAGGTCCTTGAGCCGAAGGTGCTGGCCAGCAGCATCGGGCTGGACCCGCTCGCCATGCTGATCGGCATGTTCGCCGGACTTCAGCTGTTCGGCATGCTCGGCCTGATCCTCGGCCCGGTGCTGCTCGTCATACTGGACGCGTTCGGCCGCGCCGGCGTGTTCCGCGCACTGCGCAGCTACATCCTCAGCGGCCGGCTGCATTAGCTTTATACGCCAATACCTCACAAGCTCCTTAAATGCCAGTAGAGCAAATAGCCGGTCACGGTCTGAACCTCCGTCCCCATACACCGGGCCCGTTTGCGCTATCGGCCGCACATTGTATTCGGTTTTTCGCATACATTAGGCCCGTTTGCGCTATCGGCCGCACATTGTATTCGGTTTTTCGCATACATTAGGCCCGTTTGCGCTGTCAGCCGCACATTGTATTCGGTTTTTCGCATACATTAGGTCCGTTTGCGATATCCGGCATACATTGTATTCGGTTTTTCGCATACATCGGCCCATTTACTCTATCCGCCGCACATTGTATTCGGTTTTTCGCATACATCGGGCCCATTTACTCTATCCGCCGCACATTGTATTCGGTTTTTCGCATACATTGGGCCCATTTGCGCTATCCGCCGCACATTGTATTCGGTTTTTCGCATACATTAGGTCCGTTTGCGATATCCGGCACACATTGTATTCGGTTTTTCGCATACATCGGGCCCGTTTGCACTATCCGCCGCACATTGCTCCACAGCCCCCTAATGAAGTTGGAGTCCTCCCCCATAAAAATGTAGACTGAATACAGGAGGAGGATGAACACAATGGGACACTTAACGGGAACAAGAGAGAAGGCAGCGCAAGAGGTGTTGTCTGGCATTAAGGCAGCGGTGGTTGCCCGAAAATATGGGGTGACCCCAGCGACGGTGAATCAGTGGGTGAGAGATTACCGAGGGGCCCATGGGGAACAAGATCATCCGTATCCCCAGGAGCAGGTGGAGGAACTGAAGCGCCTCCTGGAAGTGGAGCAGAAATACGAGAAGGCCGTCAAGATACTCGGCGAAAAGGAGTTAGAGATTGAGATTCTGCGTGAACTGCTAAAAAAGCCAACCCCTGCTTATCCGAAAAAATCGAGGTAGCCGACATGTTCATTAAGCAGGGGAATACCGCAGCTTTGGTACTGCGTCTCATGGGGCTAGCAGAGTCCACGTACTACGACCGTAAGAAACGCAGGTCACTGTCCCCAAAGGCCGATCAAAGGGGGCGTGGAAGACCCCAGCCAGGCTACTCCTTTAACGAGTCTGGGGAAAAGATTAGTGACGAGGAGATCCAGGAATGGCTGCTGGAATTAATCGCTGGAGAAGAGCACGTGTACGGGTACAAACTCCTGGCCAAGTGCTTGTGGAACCAGCGCCGGTTGAAGCTCAATCACAAGAAAAGCTACCGGCTGTGTCAGGCGCTGGATATCCTGCAGCCCCAGCGTCAGAAGCGCTTTAAGCATCCCCGGAAGCTGCCGGAGAACCGAGTCATTACAGGAGCGAGCCAGCTCTGGCAGATGGACATTAAATACGGGTATGTGGAGGGACGTGACCGGCATTTCTTTGTCCTGAGCATTATCGATGTGTTTACCCGTGTCATCGTCGGCTACCACCGGGGATCGTCGTGTGAGGCCAAGCACGCCTGCCAGACGCTGGCGCGCGCCATGGAGCATCACTGCGCCCCTGAAGGCGCTCGCCCTGTGATCCGCACCGACAACGGCCCACAGTTCATCAGCCACCTGTTTGGCGACATGTGTGAAAGCTGGGAAATGACCCATGAACGTATTCCGCCTCGAACGCCGGATTTAAATGCTTTTATTGAATCATTCCACAGTAATATCGATCGGGATTTGTTCCGCAAAGAGGCATTCGAAACGTTCGAAGAGGCCTATGAAGCGGTGGACCGGTACATGGACTTTTACAACAATCGCAGAATGCATACGAGCCTTCGTAACCTGCCGCCAGCTACCTTTGCAGAGTGGGTGCTGACCCTAGAAGACCGCTCCCGCTTCTTCTGGCCGAGAGAAAAAGCGAAATAAAGAGCATATCTACAACAAGTACTGATTTTATACGGAGGACTCCGGGATAAGGGGGTCGCACCGATTGTATTCGGTTTTTCGCATACATTGGGCCCATTTGCGCTATCCGCCGCACATTGTATTCGGTTTTTCGCATACATTGGGCCCATTTGCGCTATTCGCCGCACATTGTATTCGGTTTTTCGCATACATCGGGCCCGCTTGCGCTATCCGCCGCACATTGTATTCGGTTTTTCGCATACATCGGGCCCGTTTGCACTATCCGCCGCACATTGTATTCGGTTTTTCGCATACATCGGGCCCGTTTGCGCTATCTGCCGCACATTGTATTCGGTTTTTCGCATACATCGGGCCCGTTTGCGCTATCCGCCGCACATTGTATTCGGTTTTTCGCATACATTGGGCCCATTTGCGCTATCCGCCGCACATTGTATTCGGTTTTTCGCATACATCGGGCCCATTTACTCTATTCGCCGCACATTGTATTCGGTTTTCCACATACATTAGGTCCGTTTGCGCTGTCAGCCGCACATTGTATTCGGTTTTTCGCATACATCGGGCCCGGTCCTTGTTCATCGCATTTCCCACCGCATACTCCTGCATAATCTTCAACATTGCGCTACATCCGGTTCGGCTGCAAGCAGAAAAGCGCTCAGCCGCATTATCCAGCAGCCGAACGCTTTTCCAAACCTCATTGTCCTTGCGGCGCCCCCGCCTCTACCTGCGGTAGAAGGTGAAGGTGCCGTTTTTCATCTTCTTCTCGATCCATTTCAGCAGAAAAACCCGGTATAGCGGCCGGGTCAGCGGAAATACCAGTGTAAAGCCGATCAGATCCGTGACGAAGCCCGGCAGAATCAGCAGCAGACCACCAAAAAAGATACATAAGCCGTCCAGCATGGTCCGTCCGGGCACCCGTCCTTCCTGCATATGTGTTCTGCTGTCCTGCAGCACTTTTTTGCCTTCAAACCGCATCATGAGCAGACCGATGACCGAAGTGGCCAGCATGATCAGCAGGGTCTTGGGCGCTCCAAGAAAACTTGAGACATAGATGAAACCGAATAATTCCACGGCCGGGACGGCAAATAATGCAGCCCACAGCCATTTGTTCCTGATCATACTGCTCCTCCTTCTTCTTCCTTAAGCGCCGTAGTGATAGCGCGGAACAGCTCAGGCTGCGCCCTGTCGATACGCACAGGCTTCCATTCCTTGTTCAGCCAGACATGGCTCGTCGTGCCGCTGACAAGCAGTTCGCCGGGAAGAGGTTCACTGTCCGCCGGATGCGCCTTACGGGTCCCGGAGCGTCCGGAGGCTCCGGACGCTCCGCCTTCCCCGTGCTCTTCCGCCACACGGCGGATTTCATATTCATAGACAACCCTTAGCGCCGAGAAGGTTGTTAACCGTGCATACACGGCAATAAGATCATCATATCGCGCCGGGCTTTTAAATTGCAAATCTGCAGAGGTCACAGGCAATAACAGCCCCAGGCTCTCAAGTGTGCGGTAGGCAAAGCCCAGTCCGCGGAACATCTCCGTACGCCCGCTTTCAAACCAGGTCAAATAATTGGCATGATAGACCACACCCATCTGATCGGTTTCCTGATAACGCACACGAAATGAAGTTTCATGCCAGCGGCTGGACCACCCCGGTTTATGTGAATTCATATTCATGCTCCTTTCTGTAATGGCAGGCGGGCAGCTAAGCGCTGACTCCGCCGGAAGAGGCCTTCAGCGGCAGCTTGCTGCGTGAGCTCCGGGCGACATAGAACAGCAGAGCCGCGCCGGCCGCCGCACTCAGCATACAGGACAGATTCATAAGGCCGACCCCGCCCTGATTCAGCAGCATTCCGTTCAGCAGATTGCCCAGAATACCGGCAAAGCCGGAGAATACGATGTTAAATACGCTTTGTCCCGTCGCCTGCATCTCCGCAGAGGTAATCTTCGATACATATTCAACTGCAGCAATATAAAAGAAGCCGAAGGATAGGCCGTGCAGCACCTGTACCCCAATCATGACCGATGGATACGGGAAGGCCACCTGAATCCCCCAGCGCAGCACATAGATCAGCGCACCCAGCAGCAGCGTCCGCTCCATGCCCAGCCTGCGGATAACCTTAGAGGCGAAGAACATGGATGGTACGTTAGTGATCGACGCCAGAAACAGGGCGATCCCCGCATAGCTGGTCGAGCCGCCGACCGACTGGAAGGCTAGGACGAAATAAGTACCGAACGCCGTCATCGTCTGGTTCACCAGGAAGCTTCCCCGAGAAAGGCCAGGAATATACGGTTGCCGAGCAGCTTTTTGACGCCCTGGGAGAAGGACTGGCTCATCATGTGATTCTCTTCCGCCTGTTTCGGCAGGGTGAAGGCAATGGCCACTGCAACGGCATTCAGCAGCAGAAACGGCAGCCAGATCGTGGATACCGAGAATTTAGATACATATTGCCCCCCGGCTATGGCTCCTACAGCGGCTCCTATGCTCATCATCATCCGGATGCTGCCGTAAGTCGATCCGGCTCTGTTCGCCGCTGCTATGGCGTAAGAGTCGGCAATAGGAGCCTGTGTGGAGGAGAAGATCGTGGATACCGTGTACACCAGCATCAGCACAATGAAATACTCCGACCGGTACAGCACCGCAAGCAGCGCCGGAACCGCCACACTCAGAAGAAGCACCAGCCGCGCCTGGTTATATCTATCAGAGATCACTCCCCATAGGGGCTGCACACAGATCGCGATCAGTGTGCCCGTAGCCATCAGCATGCCGATCTGGCTGACGTTAAGTCCGTTCGATTTGAGCAGCAGTGACAAATAAGAGCCGAAGGAGCCCCCGGCGAGTCCCAGAAACAGATAAAACCCGCGCAGCTTCGATATTTTTTCCATTGGAGTTATAAGTCCTCTCTCTTCCTTTTTAACAGAATACCCAACCTTAAGAGCCTCTTACTGCATTAAATAGAGCAGAACATATTATGAGGCGGTGGACAAGTGGGCCAAGTCAATAGATTGCTAAGCAGCAAACCCTGTCTGAAAGATAAACTCAACACAGGCAGAGCCGTCAGCTCAGGCTTCGGCTGGACATCCAGCAACTGGAGCGGTTATGCCATCTCGGGCAAAAAAGGCACTTACCGGCGGATATCGGCCGACTGGATTGTCCCTTATGTAAAACCTACGGTCAAAGCCACGTATTCTTCGGCCTGGATCGGCATCGACGGCTTCCGGAACAGCAGCCTGATTCAGACCGGAACCGGCCATGAATCGGTAAACGGAACCGTCCGGTACTATGCCTGGTGGGAAATTCTGCCCGCTGCCGAGACCGTTATCCCCTTGCCTGTATCTCCCGGAGACCATATGCGTGCTTCCATCGTCAAGCTCAGTCCGGGTAAATGGTGTATCACTCTGCGCAATCTCAGCAAAAACTGGGTTTTCCGTACTGTCCAGCGCTATCAGGGGCCGCAAACCTCTGCCGAATGGATCATGGAAGCTCCCCAGGTGGGACAGAATATCGCACCGTTGTCCAAGGTATCACTGGTAAGATTCACCTGCTGCCGGGTTAACGGATGCAGTCCCAAGCTCAAGGCTCAAGACGGCGGCATTATGGTCCAGAATAAAACGCTGCTGGCCGTGCCGACTCTGCCGGGTCCCCGCGGCGATTCCTTCTCGGTCCGGCGGATCTACCGCAAAAGCCATCCTGCTGTGTACTCCAGAAACCCTATATTTACAAGAACCTGATTGCCCGGTTTCTCAAAACTCTCAATTCAATATATACATTTGCACCGTTTATATCAACCCGCAAGCGGAAACGGCTGTGCCTTCCTGCACAATAAAAAGAGCAGCGGCTAAGAACGCCACTGCTCTAATAGGTGTATTCTGTTAATGCTGCAGAACCTATTCCAGTTCCTAGTCGGCTGGAATCGTGTCTACCTTCACCAGGTTAGTGGAACCGGAACGGCCCAGCGGGATACCTGCAGTAATGACTACAAGATCTCCGGCTTTTACCAGACCGGAAGCTTTACCGCCTTGAAGTGCAGTTTCCAGCAATTCGTCAGTCGAAGTAGCTTCTTTGCCGAATACTGGAGTTACGCCCCAAACCAGCGCCAGCTGACGCATAGTTCTTTCCTGGGTAGTTACAGCAATGATTTGTGATTTAGGACGGTATTTGGAAACCACGCGTGCAGTGTGGCCAGTTACAGTCGAAGAAATGATAGCTTTAGCGTTCAGATCCAGAGCGGAAATCGCTACAGATTGGCTGATCGCTTCAGTTACCGTAGTTTCTTGAGCAATTTGCTGCTTCATGAAGATTTCACGGTGGTTCAGGGCAGATTCCGCCTTCTCAGCAATGCGGGACATTGTGAGTACGGATTCTACCGGATATTTCCCGGCAGCAGTTTCACCGGACAGCATGATTGCATCTGTTCCGTCGAAGATAGCGTTCGCTACGTCACTCGCTTCAGCGCGGGTAGGACGCGGGTTGCGCTGCATGGAATCCAGCATTTGGGTAGCTGTGATTACCGGTTTGCCGGCGATGTTACATTTCTGAATCATCAGCTTCTGAGCCAGAGGCACATCTTCAGCAGGAATTTCTACGCCAAGGTCGCCGCGGGCAACCATAAGGCCGTCGGAAGCTGCCAAAATTTCATCAAGGTTATCGACACCTTCTTGGTTCTCGATTTTGGAGATGATTTGGATGTGGGAAGCGTCGTGCTTCTCAAGCAATGCACGGATTTCCTGAACGTCGCTGGCTTTGCGAACGAAGGAAGCGGCGATAAAATCGATGTCCTGTCCGATCCCAAAAACGATATCATTGGTGTCTTTTTCCGTAATACCCGGCAGGGAGATGGATACTCCTGGTACGTTAACGCCCTTCTTGCTCTTGATTGTACCGCCGTTAACAATACGGGTCTTGATTTCGGTGCCTTGAATGTCGACAACAGTAAGACCGATAAGGCCGTCGTCGATCAGGATAGTCGATCCTACTTGAACATCGTTAGGAAGGTTGTTATACGTGATGGAGATACGGTTCTGGTCGCCCAGGATTTCTTCCGTAGTCAATGTCAGGTATTCGTCCTGAACCAGTTCAATCGGTTCTACTTCCAGCTTACCAGTACGAATCTCAGGTCCTTTGGTGTCGAGCAGAATGGCAACAGTCTTGCCAAGTTCTTTGGAAGCTTGACGGATCGTGTTGATCCGGGCACCGTGCTCTTCAAAATCGCCGTGGGAGAAGTTCAGACGGGCCACATTCATACCAGCCAAAATCAATTTTTTGATATTCTCCAACGATTCACTTGCAGGTCCGATCGTACATACAATTTTACTTTTCCGCATTAGGTTTTCCTCCGTTTTTTCGTTCTCTCTGTCTCACTTTTTCCAACTACAAAATCTACTATAAGGCTTGCTCTCTGTATAGGAACTTTATCACATGTAGTCACATGTACCTTTTATTGCGCCCTTATGAATATTACTGCAAGTTGAAAACAAAATCAATGTTAGTGCCTGTTTTTGCTGTAAATTAAAGTCGAATTTTATAAGAATGCCGTCAAAATAAAAATCACCCCGCAAAGTCTGCAGGATGATTGGAGTGGGAATAAATGGTTAAAGTATTCCGACCGGCTTACGGACAGGAATACACTGGAATATGTCAGAAAGTGCAAATGATAAGTGTAGATTACTCTATAATCTGCACTTCCTCCTCAGGCGCATCCTGTTCCTGGAGGGACTCCGAGAACTCGCCGATTTTGCGGAATTTAAGGTAACGGTCTTCCTTAAGTTCTGCCGAATCCATCACGGATAATTCCTGCAAATGTCGCCATACCGCATCCTTGATTGCCGCTGCCGTTGCCTCGTAGTCACGGTGTGCCCCGCCTTTGGGTTCAGGAATGATCTCCTCGATCACTTCCATCTCCAGCAGGTCAGACGCCGTAATCTTCATTGCTTCAGCTGCCTGCTCCGCTTTGGTGGCATCCTTCCACAGAATGGACGCCGCCCCGTTGGGGGAGATCGCCGAATAGATGGCATGCTCCAGCATCAGGACCCGGTTGCCCACGGCCAAAGCCAAGGCACCGCCGCTGCCGCCTTCGCCGATAACGATGCAGATGACCGGTACGGCCAGCTGAGACATCTCGTACAAATTCCGGGCGATCGCTTCGGACTGTCCGCGTTCCTCTGCCGTATTGCCGGGATAAGCCCCTTTGGTATCGACAATGGTGATAATCGGACGGCCGAATTTCTCTGCCTGCTTCATCAGACGCAATGACTTGCGGAAGCCTTCCGGATGCGCGCTGCCGAAGAAACGCAGAATATTCTCCTTCGTATCCTTACCGCGCTGCTGTCCGATTACGGTGACCGGACGGCCGTTCAGCTTGGCGATCCCGCCAACTACGGCAAGATCATCACCATACAAGCGGTCGCCATGCAGCTCCATGAAATCGGTGAAGATAAGTCCGATCAGATCCAGTGAGGTCGGACGGCCGTGATGCCGGGCCAGATGCATCTTCTGGGCCGGGGAGATATCCGAATATACTTCATTCTCAAGGATGTGGTAACGCTCCTCAAGACGGGCTACCTCATCTTTGAAATCAATACCCTTTTCTTCGCCAAACTGCTTCAGTTCAGCAATTTTCTTGCGCATTTCTACCAGAGGCATTTCAAAAGGCAACTCTCCTGCCAACCTAAAATCCCCCTTTCACATCATGCAGCTCCAGCAGCTTGGTTAACGTGGAGCGCATTTCCTTGCGGTGCACAACCATATCCAGCTGGCCGTGCTGCAAATTGAATTCTGCTGTCTGGAAATCTTCCGGCAGCTTCTGGCGGATCGTCTGTTCAATCACAATCCGTCCGGCAAAACCGAATACCGCACCGGGCTCGGCAATAATAATATCACCCAGGCTGGCGAAACTCGCCGACACCCCGCCTGTTGTGGGATCAGTAATTACGGAAATATACAGGCCTCCGGCTTCGCTGAACCGGGCCAGTGCGCTACTTGTCTTCGCCATCTGCATGAGACTGAGTATGCTCTCCTGCATTCTCGCTCCGCCCGAGGTGGAGAAGATCAGCATCGGAAGTCTCCGCTCTGTTGCTTCTTCAACCGCTCTGGTAATCTTCTCGCCGACTACGGACCCCATGCTCCCGGAGAAGAACTCAAAGTTCATCACCGCTACAATCACCGGATGGCCACCAATAGTGCCCTGGCCGGTGATTACAGCTTCAACCTGTCCAGTTTTGGACTGCTGTTGTTCCAGCTTAGAGGCATAGCCGGGGAACTGCAGCGGATCAACGGACGCCATTTCGCTGTCAAACTCAATGAACCCTTCAGGGTCCAGCGTCATCGCAATCCGTTCCGAAGCGTTCAGGCGCATATGATAGCCGCAGGATGGGCATATTTTCAAATTCTTCTCCAGTTCCTTGCTGTACTGGATCGTTCCGCATTTGTTGCATTTGTTCATAAGTCCTTCTGGAATCTCACGTTTGGGGCGCTCGCCTTCCGCCGGTCCGCCGCTTCGCTCCAGACGCTCTGAAGGAATGATCGCGTACTTCCGTTTTTTCTGAAATAAATCTTTGAACAAGGGTCGCACCTCTTCAGCCGTTTATTTGCGTAGATAGCAGCTTGCCGCTGTCATGACCGCTCATGTATCTCTAAGTTGTAATTCTCAAGGATGCAGAATCAGATTCAGGACCTCCTGCACTTCTTCAAGCTCTCCTGAAGGAACCAGAATCTCAAACTGCTGCTTGGACATATTAATCGGACGGCATTTTATCAGAAATCCTTCTTCCGTAAGCTTCCTCTGAATCATCTCCGCCACTTTGGCGGTCGGCGCTATATAGATTACCGTCCACATGCCCTGCAAGGCCTCCCTAATCTCAAATCCCAGCCGTATCCTGTATATAATGGAATCATGATAACACAGTTTTCTTTTTTCCCGCAACAGGCTCGGCAGGATGGCTGCTGGACCGGGAGGCCGCTTCCAACAAATGCAAGAGCTGCAATTATGCCTCTCCGGAGGCAGGAGAATAGACCTTCGCCCCTTCGTGGCGGTGGGCAATTCTGGCCGATGCCGCAGCTGCAATCCCGGCTACCAGATCATCAAGAAATACATGAATGCTACCCTTATCATCATTCAATTTGCCGATAATTCCAAGCTTTATTTTGTCCAGATAACCGAAACCTGTCAGCCCGATCATCCCGTATACACCCGTGATGCCTAGCGCCAGAGTCTCGTCCGCCCCGTAGAGCGATTCATCCGCCTCCAGCACTGCCTGAAGCGGCTGCGGCAGCAGCTTCTTCTCCGCCAGCTCATCCAGCGCGACACCTGTCATCAGCGTGTACTGTACTTCTCTTTTGCCCAGCACCGCCTTGACGCTTACGAGGCACTCTTCCTCAGTCAAATCGGGATAATAGGCCGATTGCAGAATATATACGATCTCAGCGATAGAATCAAGCGAAACTCCCCGGCGCTCCAGCAGGTCTGCTGCCAATTGATAGGACATGATGTGATTCCCCTTTCCGCACGGGACAATGCCCTGTGGTTCCCTAATGTATGCGGAAAAGGGCGGAAATGTGCTTATTTTAAATATAAGAAAATATGTTTAAGCTGTATGGGAATTTCCCGGTTCATCCGCTTTTTGCGGCAGAGACCGGATTACTTTGCAGAATCCTGCACAACGTGCAACATTTTCCTCATTTAATGAATGAAAATCCAAAATTGTTGTACAAAAGGCAGCAACTCCTCTTGTCCAGGCGGCTTAGCGGGAGAATTCCTGTATTTGATACAACAATTCTCCCGTACACCCGGCTAATTATGAATCAAAGCTGCAAAACGTACAACATTCTTGTCTGCAGTGCTTACCTGGAAGTCTCTATACTGCCGGCAGCGAATCTAGTGTAAGCAATGAACGTAATCCGCTAACCCCACGGCGATTGATCCGTTAATTATTGGGTTGAATCACATACCTTTGAAGCGGATACCTGAAAGGGATACGTTGTATTGCTGCTTCGGATGCAAAGCCTCCTTAGCGGACGGCAAGCCGTTCCTACCTGATTCTGACGGTTCCTGCTCCCAGCATGCTCTCTATTGCCGCAAACAGCTCCTCCGTGGGCTCGATCCGGTAGCTGTCGCTGAGCGCCAGCACCTTCTGGTTGCGCTCGTAGAACAGCAGCGTTGCGGCTGGTCCCGGATGGGTCTGCAGCAGTGCCTGGAGGCGCGGCAGCAGACCTTTGAGCTCAGCGCCCGGCGTGATCTTGATGAAGACACGCTGGGTGCTCTGCGCTGAGCTTGCGGAGCGCTCTGCAGGAGCGGGCTGCCCCGTGCGCAGCGGGGCAGGGCTTCCCGGCCGCGTAGCTGACGCGGCCGGGGATTGGGGCGCGGCCTGCGCAGCGGCCGCGTTAGCGCGCGCACCGGGCGGCTGTGCCGCCGGTGTGCGCGTGCCCGGTGCAGCGGCTGCGCCAGCTGCACTGCCGCTGCGGGCGCCGGGGCTTCCGGCGCCCGTACGGGCTGCAGGAGCTGCCGCTGGCGCTCCTGCGGGGGCGTTCCGGCCCGCGTAGGCGGGCCGGGCGCCTCCGGCGCTGCGGCGCTGCAGCAGGCCGCGCACGCTGTCCGCGGTGAGCGGTGCCACCTCCTCGGCCAGCAGCTTGAAGCCCTCGTCCTCCTGCTGCACCTTGGCGCGCAGGGCCAGCAGCGCGCCCTTCTCGATCAGGCCGCGGCTGCGTTTCCACACCTCTGGGAAGAGTACGACCTCGCAGCGCTCGATCTGGTCTTCCCATTCGACAAAGGCCATCGCCTTGCCGGCCTTTGTCGTAATTTCCTTAACCGACACGACCATGCCGGCTGTTACCGTCATACTCTCGTCTGCCATTTCGCCAAGATCCATCAGCTTCTGCATCCCCGGCTCCTCCAGCAGGGCCGCACTGTCGTCCAGCGGATGGCCGGACAGGTACAGGCCCAGCAGCTCACGCTCCAGCTCCAGCTGCTGGGTCACGGAGAATTTCGGGATATCCGGATAACGGATTTCCCAGTTCGGCGTCTCAATCAGATCGTCGAACAGCTGGATCTGCAGCTCATCGCGCTCCTTGCGCCACTTCGCTGCCGCATCGACTGTCTCATCCAGCATCGCCAGCAGCTGGGCCCGGTGGCCGGGAAGCCGGTCGAAGGCGCCTGTCTGCAGCAGTGATTCAATCACGCGCTTGTTGCAGACGCGCAGATCGACACGGCGGCAGAAATCAAGCAGGCTGTCGAACGGACGCTCCTTGCGGACCGCCATAATATTCTCCACCGCCAGCGTCCCGACATTCTTGACCGCTGCCAGTCCGAAGCGGATGTGCCCGCTGCCTTCGCCGGGTACAGGGGTGAACAGCACGCCGCTCTCGTTAACATCGGGCGGCAGCACGCCGACCCCGCTGCGGCGGCATTCCAGTACATACTCTGCCACCTTGCGGTGCGTCCCCATAACTGCGGTCAGCATTGCTGCCATGAACTGCACAGGATAATGCGCCTTGAGATACGCAGTCTGGAACGCCAGTACGCCATAGGCGGCAGCATGGGCACGCGGGAAGCCGTAGTTGGCAAACCGCACGATCATGTCATACACCTCATTGGCATCTGCCTCCTGATAGCCCTGCTTCAGACTGCCCTCCACAAAGTGGCTGCGTTCCTTGTCCAGCGTCTCCCGCTTCTTCTTGGACACCGCCCGGCGCAGCAGATCGGCTTCGCCGAGCGAGAACCCCGCCATCAGGGAGGCAATCTGCATGATCTGCTCCTGGTAGACAATGATGCCATAAGTATCAGCCAGAATCGGCTTCAGATCAGCATGAGGATATACGACCTCGAACTCCCCGTGCTTGCCCCCGATGAATTTCGGAATAAATTCCATCGGACCCGGACGGTACAGAGCCACCACGGAGACAATATCTTCAAAACCGCTGGGCTTCAGATCCTTCAGCACCCGCCGTACACCCGCGGATTCCAGCTGGAACACGCCGGTGGTCTCGCCTGCCCCGAGCATCTCGTAAGTCAGCGGATCATGATCCGGGATGAAGCGGAAATCAGGGACGCTGCCGGTCATTTCCTTCACCCAGTTCATGCAGCGTTCAATAATCGACAGGGTCCGCAGCCCCAGGAAGTCCATCTTCAGCAGGCCTACACTCTCCAGATGCTCCATGGAGTACTGGGTCAGCGCTGTACTCTCACTGCCCGCCTGGAGCGGAACGGCATCGGTCAGCGGCCCCTTGGAGATGATCACTCCGGCAGCATGCGTTGAGGCATGACGCGGCATGCCTTCAACCTTCATCGCCATGTCGAGAAGCCCTCGGGTCTTCGGATTGGTATCATACAGAGCCTTCAGCTCTGGCGTGCTCTCCAGCGCCCGGGTGATGCTGATGCCGAGCTGGCCCGGAATCAGCTTCGCCGCCTTGTCCACCTCGTTATACGGCAGATTCAGCGCACGGCCTACATCCCGAACAGCTGCTCTTGCCGCCATCGTTCCGAAGGTGATGATCTGCGCCACATGCTCCTTGCCGTATTTGTCCACCACATAGGCAATAACCTCATCACGGCGTTCGTCACTGAAGTCAATATCAATATCGGGCATCGTAATCCGCTCCGGATTCAGGAAACGCTCGAAGAGCAGATTGTATTTCAGCGGATCTACATCCGTAATCTTCAGCGTATATGCTGTAAGACTGCCTGCCGAGGAACCACGGCCGGGGCCGGTAATAATACCATTCCGGTGGCAAAAAGCGATGAAATCCCAAACAATCAGGAAATAATCGCTGAATCCCATGCTCTCAATGACGCCCAGCTCATAGGCCAGCCGTTTCTCGGCCGTTTCCTTCTGCTCCGGAGATGCCCACAGCGGCGTATCCGCATAGCGCTCCTCCAGCCCGCTGCGGCACAGCTCACGCAAATAAGCGGCGGCATCCAGCCCTTCCGGCAGAGGGGAATACTCCGGCAGAATATGATTGCCGAACGTCAGCTCCAGATTGCAGGCTTCTGCAATGCGCAGCGTATTCTCCAGCGCCTGCGGCACATGCGGGAACAGCGAGGCCATCTGCTCGCCGCTCTTGAAGAACAGCTGATCCGTGCCGATCTTCAGGCGGTCCTCATCATCCACAGATTTGCCTGTGCCAATACAGATCAGCACATCCTGAACCTCGGCATCTTCCTTGTCCATATAATGCACGTCATTCGTAGCCACCAGGGGAATATCCAGCTCGGCAGCAAGCTGAATCAGCTTCGGATTCACCCGCTTCTGTTCAGGCATCCCATGATCCTGCAGCTCCAGGTAGAAGTCCGCGCCAAAAATCTCCTTGTAACGCAGCGCCGCCTTACGCGCTTCCTCCTCACGCCCATGCAGCAGATGCTGCGGCACCTCTCCGCCAAGACAGGCGCTGAGGCAGATGATGCCCTCGGCATGCGCCGCCAGTGCCTCCATATCAATCCGCGGCTTGTAGTGCTGGCCCTCCAGATGGCCGATGGAGATCAGCTTCATCAGGTTCCGGTAGCCGATCTCGTTCTTCACCAGCAGAATCAGGTGATAGATCGGCTGATCCTTGCGGCTGCCCCGCTCACGGCGCGAGCCTGCGGTCAAATAAGCTTCACAGCCGATAATCGGCTTGATGCCGTTCTCCTGGCAAGCTTTATAGAAAGGGATAGCCCCGTACATCACTCCATGATCCGTCAGCGCCAGCGATTTCATGCCGTATTCGCCGGCCCGGCGCACCAGATCCGTAATGCGCGCCGCCCCGTCCAGTAAACTGTATTCGCTGTGCACATGCAAATGCACGAAAGGGCTCATTATCCCCACTTCCCTTCAGTTCCAAAATCAAAACATAAGATGAAACTATTTTATCATATTAGAGGGGGAACCGCCCATAGAATGGATTAAGAGCATAAGGACAGGCAGCGGATAAGTAATTGCCTGGACCGGGAAGGAGCCTTATGATGAATATTTTCCTGAGCAAAGCCGTCCTCGACTTCTTCATCGCCTTCGGCATTGTATTGGGCGGTTCCCTGCTGGGCGGGATCGGAGCCGTGGTCTCCCTGCAGCCGCCTACGCACACCATGCTGGATATCGCTGACCGGATCAAAATCTGGGCACTGGCCGCCGCCGTCGGCGGAACGATCGACCCGATGCGGGTCATTGAGAGCAACATGCTGGGAGGCAACCTATCCCCCGCCATCAAGCAGATTCTCTATCTGGTCTTCGCCTTTCTGGGCGCTCATATGGGCAGTGAGCTAGTCAAATGGGTGTGCGGCAAGTAGAAACGGAAGGATAATGGATAGCGCTGAGCAGATACATTCATATATTTAAAGGGGGGATGAATCCATGCGCCTGCCGCCGTTTCACCGCTACCGGCGTTTCTCGCAGATTGCTGCCGTTTTTGTGCTGGGAATGATTGTGGGCGCCGTGGTATATAACGCCATTTATCATATGGGGTACAACGTGCTCTGGCTAAGCAATCAGGAACTCCGGATACAGATCGAGGAGTACCGCGATGACATTGACACGCTCAAAAAATACAACAATACCTCCACCGTAATCCGGGAGATTAAGGTCCGCACCGAGGACAGCAAAGTTAAGGAAGGCACCGCTGTGCTGGACACAGTAACTGTTAAGGAAATCCTCAGGAAGCTGGTCAGCGATCTGGAGCCGATGCGCGGGCGCAGCATGTTTGAAATCGATTCCGACGGGAAGCTGGCACGCCTGCTGCTGGACGGCAAAATCTACATTGTACGCGAGAAGGAATACACCGTCAAAATCCGCACTATGCTCGTTATGGAGGGTGTGCTGCAAATCTGGGTGGAGATCGGTCCTTATAAGCGCACCTGAGTCCTAATCATGGTACAATAGTGGGCAAATCATAGAATTGTAGAGATAGGCCGAAGCACTGTTTCCCACCTTCCACTAAGGAGCTGTCTGTCCATGATTATGCTCATCAAGTATCTGCTGTTTGTTCTGCTGGTTGTCTTTATGATCAGCGCCGCGATGTATAGTTTCTCCTCCCGCAGGGCCGTAGACCCGCTCATCAAAGGGCTTAAGCGATCAATTATGAACGTGCTGCTCGGCGCAATGCTGGTAACGCTCTCACTAATGTCGATGTTCATCTTCCGCGGCTCGACGCTTAATGTTGTCATTGAAGCAGCTTTTCTGCTGCTGGGTATCTTCAACATCTTCTCGGGGCTGCGCAGCCACGGGTACTACAGCCGGCTCCGCAGCGGGAGCGGAAGCTGAGTGTTTACGGTGTCCGAACCGGTATCTGAATGGGAATTTTAATCCGGCTATTAATCGGTAGTTCAATCGCTATTTGAATCTTTGCATCGCTATTTGAATCGGTATTTATCTTTGAATCGCTAGCTAATTCGCTGCATCTCCCCACCCGGCTCTCCGGTAAAATCTATGCGAAGTGGAAATTGTACACTTATTTCTGGCCAAGCCGTACCTTTCAGGGAAGCAGTTGGAAAAAAGGCACTTATTTCGTCCGCTTTCCTCCCCTGGTGCAGATTCGGGCGGATTAGTTGTCCTTTTTCCACTTATTGTTCCAAAATCGGGAAGTCCAGGACAAATAGATGCCCTTTTTCCACTTACCTCCCGCTGCTCATAAGAGAGACCTATCCACTCAGTATCCTTGTAACCAGATGTCCAGTCTGTCGCCCACTCAGTGTCCATGTAACCAGATGTCCAGTCTGTCGCCCACTCAGTGTCCATGTAACCGGATGTCCAGCCCGTCGCCCACTCAGTCTCCATGTAACCAGATATCCAGTCCTTCGCCCACTTAGTGTCCCATGTAACCAGATGTCCAGTCCGTCGCTCATATAGTATTCAGCTGTTCAGCTGTTCAGCTTCTTAGCCTCGCAGCCATAATCCAACCAGTTGTTCCATGGCTTGCCGAATAACCCCGATTAGTCTCGAATGCCAAATAGACCAGAGTACTCTTCCGGTAATTACAGGATAGTCTGGTCTATTTAGTCTATATTCGTTTATGTTCGGTTCTGACTCGTCTGTATTCGTTTTATTCGATTCCGACTCGTCTGTATTCGTTTATATTGATTCTGACTAGTTTCTGACTCGTCTGTATTCGTTCTGTATTCATTTTCTGTGCGAAGAATGCATGTATGCCTACACTATTGCTGAATGTATATACTTGAGCGGTTTAGCCGTGGTCAATCGACTGCAGCATCAGGACGGCCTTGGCCACAATGGTCTCCATATGGCTGATCTCAATCTCCAGCTTGCAGGTACGGCGGCTGATCTCCAGCAGCTTCGGCATGACGATAATGGAATGCTCGATTTGCACCGGGCGGATGAAATAGGTGGACATGTTATCCAGCACATAGTCATTGCCGGTGATGTCCTTGGCCGCCTTAAATGCGGAAAGGGTCATCAGCGTGGACAATATCCCTTCCGAGATCGTCCCCAGATCCGTCGCCATCTGCGGTGTGATGAAGCCGTGGAAGAACAGCTTGCCCTCTTCATCGCGCTCATCGGCAAAACCGTTCCAGATCAGATGATCGAAGGTCTCCCCGAGCTGCGGCTGGTTGCTGGCATCACGCAGACTCTGCAGCACTTCCCTGCGGGTCAGCGACCCGACCAGCTTGCGGTTGCGGTCCACGATCGGCAGGAAGTCGATCCCTTCCCACATCATAATCTGCGCCGCCGAAGCCAGCGAGGTCTGCAGTGCGGCGGTCACCGGGCTGCGGATCATGGCCTTCTCGATGCTCTGCCCTTCTGCGAGATCCTCCACATCGCGGCGGCCCACGATGCCGATGACCCGGTTCCACTCATCGGTCACCGGGAAGCGCTGCTCGCCGCTCGCCAGGGACAATTCGCGTAATTCGCCGACTGTGCTGGAGATTTTGAGCGTATTCAGGCGCGGCTTGCCCTCCACAATATCTTCCACCAGCATAATCTTCTTCTTAATCAGCCGGTCAAAAATCGCCCGGTTAATCATCGAAGCTACTGTAAACGTATCATGCCGGGATGAAATCACCGGCAGGTCCAGTTCATCCGCCAGCGCCTTCACCTCGCGGCTGGTACCGAAGCCCCCGGTTACGAGCACCCCTGCCCCCTGCTCCAGTGCAAGTGAATGCACATCATCACGGTTACCCACGATCAGCAGGCTGTCGGCATCGATATAACGGATCATAGCATCCACTTTCATCGCGCCGATCACATATTTATGAAGATGTTTGTTCAGACCCTCCGCTCCGCCGAGGACATGTCCCTCGACAATGTCGACCACATCTCCAAACGTAAGCTGATCAGAAATATTGCGCGGCTTTTTTTCTACCCGGACCGTACCGATCCGCTCCTTGGTAATGACGATTCCCAGGTTCTCCGCTTCCTTCACCGCACGGTAAGCTGTACCTTCACTGACGCCCATTTCCTTGGCCAGCTTGCGGACGGAAATCTTCGTTCCCACCTTCAGGCTTTCAATATGCTGCAGCAGTTGTTCATGCTTTGTAATGTTATCGCCTTGACCTTCCAACTGTTACACCCCCATACCCCGATCTGTACTATTCTGTACCCATTATAACGCTGGTTACAACGGAGTACAACAGAACGGGTATGCTTCTTTCAAGAGATATGTCAGCCGTATGACAAGCGATGCCAGAGGCAATTAAGTTACAGCCGCGCTTATGCCCACACACATATAATGCATGCATGAGTACAGCCTTGAATATAGCTATAACACATCATTTCACAAGACATAAATACACTGTATAACCGCACATCCACATTACTGCAAACACAGCAAACCCCCAGTCCGCAGCTTTCGCGAAACAGGGGGCGAGCCGCTGCACCTTGCCTATAGGCCCGGCCAAATTCTATAATCTCTGGGACACCCGGGTTTCTTCGTTCCACTGGCCCTGCCATTGCTCCAGCTTAACCTTGCGGACCGCCTCCAGGCGTTTCTGCTTCTCTTCATCCACTCCGATGATAAAGTGCAGGTGCGAGGCAATCACCAGGAAGGCAAACGCACACCAGATAATACCGAAGCCCAGCACCCAGCCGGGGCCATTCTGAAAAGACAGCTTCGGCAGCGCGTACAGCAGCATCGCCAGAGCCGCCAGCAGATACACGGAATGCTTGAATTTGTTTCTTTTTTTCATTGTCGAACCGCTCCTTCGTTCTAAAGGGTTGTCAGGCTGAATCTGAATCTATATCTCTACTCTATGAACTTCAGGTCCGGATTATGAGACAAGTTGCTAATTTTTCATCCCGCTGATTTCGCTGCCTCCGGGTTTAGTCTAGCCTGAATGCCGGGGGTGTGAGATGATGGAGCCACGAAGAGGAGGAATTTACATTGAATAACATTTGGGGCCAGTCCGAGTACATAATCCGCAAAAAGGTATTCTCCGTCATGGGGGCGAAGCTGCATATTTACAACAGCTCGGAGGAGCTGGTGCTCTTTTCGCAAATGAAAGCGTTCAAATTGAAAGAGGATATAGCCCTGTACACGGACGAGAGCATGGAGAGAGAGCTGCTGCGCATTAAAGCCCGCAAAATGATAGATCTCAGCGCCACCTATGATGTCTATGATTCGGAGACCGGGGAATCTCTGGGCGCACTCCGCCGCAAAGGCCTGAAGTCCATCTTCAAAGATGAATGGGTGATTCTGGACACCGGCGATAACGAGATCGGATTCATTAAAGAGGACAGTGTGTTCATGGCGCTGCTGCGGCGTGTCATTACTCTAATTCCGCAAAAATATAATGTGGAGATCGGCAGCATGGTCATCCCGGCCTTCCGGCAGAACTTCAACCCTTTTGTCACCAAAATCATCGCCGACTTCTCCGAGGACCGCAAAGGTGTGCTCGACAGACGTATTGGCGTAGCTGCCGCGATTCTGCTCTGTGCCATTGAAGGCAAACAGGATTAGAAATAACCGGCCTTAGCATCAAAAAGAGGGTGATTCCGGAGCCAAATGGCCCTGGAATCACCCTCTTGCTATTATCAGGAGGATTCCCCTCCTATAGCGCTTATTGTTGTCCGCCGTACATTTGGGACAGGCTGTCGGTGATGATTTTGTTCACATCCTCGATGACTACACTAAGGCGGCGCTCTGCGTCGAACAGGCGGCGGATCCCGAGATTCAGGTTAAGCACCTCGAACAGCTTCTCCATCTTCTCCATTTCCTCCTGCGGAGGCATCTCTCCGCTCATCATCCGCTGCTGCAGCTCGATCTGGCTCTGACGGAAGTTGTCGAGCATCAGCTTGCTCTCCGGATCTGCTTCGATCACTTTCATCGCGCTGGTGATATCCGATACCTCGGTGCTGTCTTTAATGGCTCTCGCCAGTTCATGTGCCTTGTCAATTACGTTCATTATAAATCCTCCTAAAAGTTTTGTTGTGAGCTACATTTCCTGAGTTACTTCGTACAAAACTCACTTCGCTTAAGCTTTGTGCATCCGCCCAAATTTCGCGGTCACGTTATTTCCCCTCCAGCGGCCAGACTTCTGTCTGTGCGCCTGCACCTGTAGCCTGCACCTGTACTCCACCTGCCGAATGGTTTCACCGCTGCCGGACATTTAATCCGTCCGGCACGGCTTTTTAAAGAATAGGTCAATCACCAAGGGTCAGATGTCTCCATATGATGAATGATATGTAACCCTTAAGATTCATATTGCCGGCATCATGCTGCCTACCGGAAGGAGATCCACGATGTCCCAACTCAAGATCCCGGTCCAAACGGTCCACTCGGGCATCCTGCAGGAAAACGCTGTAATGCTAGGCGACAAATCCATGAAGAGGCTCAAAATACCGGCGCACGGAACAATCCAGCTTACCTTCGGCTCTTTCCGGCAGGAGGTTACCGTTATTCCGGTTCCCAAATCCGACAGCCTGCGCGTAAGCGAAGGGCTGGCGCGGCGGCTGGGCTTAAGGCAGCGCCTCAAGCTTAACGCTTCCTATAGTTCAGGCAGCCGCAATCTGCGGCTGGGGCCGCTGATTGGAGTTCTGGTGAGCCGGGACCATCCCGAGCATCCCGACAGAGTGTTCGGCCAGATCACGATGTTCTGCCGGGAACTGACCAATGCCTGCCATGCACAGGGCGCCTATGTATATTTCTTTACCCCGGAAGCGCTGGAAACGCGCAGCACTACCATCCAGGGCTGGGTATACGATGAGGGCTGGCGGAAGCTGAGTCTTCCTGTGGCCGATGTGATCAACAATCGGCTGACGACACGAAAGGTAGAGAACAAACCTAGCGTACAGCATTTTTTGGCGGATGTAAAATCCCGCTACGGAACTCATTTCTTCAATGAAAAGTTCCTTGACAAGACAGAGGTATTCGAAGCGCTGGCGCAAGATCCCGCCCTGCAGCGGTATTTGCCGGAGTCGCATGCCCTGAACGGCTTCGCCGTATTGAAAAGAATGTGCAGCAATTACCCAAGTGTGTTCCTGAAACCTGTACGCGGCAGCCTTGGCAAAGGCATTCTGCGCATCTCCAAAGAAGACGGCGGCGGCTACCGGCTGCTGTCAACAACACCGCTGGGGACACGCAAGCAGAGCTATCCCAGTCTGGCGAAGCTTTTTGGGTCCATTGCCCCGAAGATGAAAACGACCCGCTACCAGATTCAGCAGGGATTGCCCCTGATGGAGCTTGGACGGCGGCCGGTGGACTTCCGGGCACTCGTACAGAAGAACGGTACCGGCAAATGGGGCGTCACCTCCATTGTGGCCCGGACCGCCGGAAGTAATCACTTTGTCTCTAATCTCGCCCGGGGCGGGACGCTCAGTACGGTCCGCGAAGCCATCGGCAAAAGCAATCTCCCGCCCGGGGCGAAGGAAAGCTCCCAGGTTCAGCTCCCCCGGGCTGCACTGGCAATCGCCAGAGGCGTAGAGACTTATATCCCCGCGCATTTCGGGGAGCTGGGCATCGACCTTGCGCTGGACCAGTCCGGCAGAATCTGGCTGCTGGAGGTCAACTCCAAGCCGTCCAAGAATGACAACACGCCGCTGAACGACCAGAAGATCAGACCCTCCGTCAAACAAATGATTCTATACTGCCGCTATCTGGCCGGGTTGTAAGGAGGACATCATGACAGAAACAGCAATGGGGTTCCTTGGCATAATGACAGACCGCCGCCACGGGAATCCTCCCATCGCAGAGCCGGAGTTCTGCAGTCATCTATGCCGGGCGGCCCCGCTGTATGATCTGAAGGTCCTTGTTTTTCATCCGGAGGGTGTTGCGAAGGATGGCGCTTCAGTCAGCGGATATCTCTGGCAAGGCGGACAATGGGTGCCTGCCCAGGCGCCTCCGCCTGACATCCTGTATAACCGCTGCTTCTACCGGACTCCGGAGGAGAAGCAATCTGCAGCTGCCGCCTTGGCTGTATTATCCCGTTCGCTTCCCTGGTCACGCGGACTGCCGGATAAATGGGGGGTATACGAAATTCTGCGGCGCAGCCGCGCAGCCGCTGCCCTGCTGCCTGAAACGCTGGTCTACAGCGGACGGAAGGCGCTCGGCAACCTGCTGGCCGAAAGGGAATACGGTGTGTTCCTGAAACCCAAAACCGGCTCCCACGGCAAACGCACCCTGCATGCAGTACTCCTCGGCAAACACGAAGGCTGCGGAGTGAGTGTGCGGGGAAGAGACCGGATGAATGAACCTTTTCAATATGTTTTCGGTACGCTGGACGAAGGCCTGAACTGGATCCACCGCTTCATCGGCCAGCACCGCTATATCATACAGCCTTATCTGCATCTCACCGGCAGCGGGGGACAGCCGTTCGATGTGCGTGTGCTTATGCAAAAGAACGGCACCGGCGCATGGACCCTGACCGGCATGGCCGTTCGTCTGGGGGGCCGGGGATCTCTTACCTCGAATCTGCACGGCGGGGGAACCGCGGTTCCCGCTTTGCCCTTCCTGCTAGCCGAATACGGCGCAGCAGGCCGGGACCTGTATCAGGAGCTGATCTCAGCCGCCGCACTCCTGCCTCCCCTGCTGGAAGAATCCTGCGGGAGACTGGGAGAGCTCGGTCTAGACTTCGGCATCGATGCCGGAGGAAGACTGTATCTGCTTGAAGCTAATTCCAAACCAGGGCGCACGGTGTTCCGGCTGACGGGCGACCGCCGGGCTGCTAGGCTCGCCGCTGAGAATCCGCTGCGCTATGCGCGTCATCTGCTGCTTGCACCCTGGCAGCAAACCACAAGCTGCTTCAAAGGCAGTTCCGTTCAACGGGAGAATGATATCAATGGTTCCTAAGGAGGATTCATAAATGGGTCTCACTTTTTGCAATGTTCATTTCACCAAGCAGCCCCAACGAGTGGTCTATGTCTCGGGTGAACTGATGAAAAGCCTGAAATTATCCGGCAAGAAAAACATCCGCCTGCGCCTTGGGAAGGATGCCATACCGGCGATGATCAAGCCGATCAAACGCGCCGGCAAGCATCTCTTCCTGGCCTCGGGAGTGAAGAGCGCAATCAAGATTCCGAAATCAGGCGGCATTTATTTACGCAACCTGCAGAATGATGAGGTCCAGCTCGGACCGCTGGTCGGGGTACTTTCCGATGGGCCCGCCTCAGCGTCACAGCCTTTCGGCTCCCGTACCGGCTTCATCAAGCAGCTGCTGCGCGAAGGCAGCAACAAATGCTATATCTTCGCCTTCATGCCGCGTGATATCGACTGGCAGCAGGAGCAGGTCAACGGATATTTCCTGAGTGCAAGCGGCAAATTCGAGCGTAAAATGGTGCCGCTGCCGGATGTCGTCTACAACCGTCTGCCCAGCCGCAGAGCAGAGACTTCCCCATACATCAACCAGCTGCGCGAGCGTTTCGGACGCAAGAAGATTCCCTATTTCAACTGGAGCTTCTTCAATAAATCGGATGTATACCGTCTGCTGGAGAATGACGGTGCCGCCAACCGCTTCGTGCCTGAAACACACAGCAACCCCAGCACAGAACAGATGCGCGATATGCTGGACCGCCACCACTTTGTCTATTACAAACCTTCCGCAGGCAGTCTTGGACACGGCATCTACCGCCTGACCTACCTGCCCAAGAAGGGGTACTTCGCCCGTTACCGTAAGAGCGGCAAGAATGTGCTGCTGCGCTTCACCAGCTTCGACAGCCTGATGCGCATGCTGCGCGGCCGTCACGGACAGAGCCTGCAGAACTATGTGGTTCAGCAGGGTATCCGGCTGATTGAGATTGACGGCTGCCCGATTGATTTCCGCTTCCATATGCATAAGAACGGCAGCAACCAATGGGTAGTTGTCGGCATCGGGGCCAAGAAAGCCGGCCGGGGCAGTGTCACCACCCACCTGAAGAACGGCGGCGCCCTGCTTACACCGCAGCAGGCACTGGGCCGTGTCTTCGGCGCAAGATCGGATGAAGTGCTGCAGCGCGCCAAAACAACAGCCGTCAAGCTGGCTGAATCCCTGGAAATCCAGCACCGGCATCTGCTCGGTGAGATTGGATTTGATCTCGGGATTGACCAGGATGAGGATATCTGGATGTTCGAGGCCAATGCCAAACCGGGACGCTCTATCTTCCGCCACCCCTCCCTGCGCGCTGAGGGCAAAGCTTCCATTGAGCACATCCTGGAGCATTGTCTGTATCTCAGCAAATTCCGCAGGAGGGATGACTTGTGAACAGCCGTATCCCAGACCCCGGCAAGCCTGTTATCGCCATCCTGACGACCAGTGACCGGCTGAAGCAGTTTCGCGGCAACCGCAATAACTTCCGCGATATTATCCGCACCGGCAAAGAAATGGGTTATCTGGTATATGTTGTAACCGTCCGCGATCTGAAGCTGGAGGAGCGGATGGTGAACGGCTTCGTCCCCTCTGCCAGCGGCAAGCTCTGGTACTCCATTCCTGTCCCGCTGCCGCAGGTGATTTATAACCGGATTCCGAACCGCGTTGAAGAGGAGAAAGCACCGGTCGCCCGTAAAATAGCGGAGTGTCTGGAGCATCCTGAGATCCAGCTGTACAATCCGAGCTTTTTCAATAAATGGAATCTCTTCGAGTGGCTCAAGGAATCCAAAGCAACCTCAAAGCATGTGCCCAAGACCCGCCGCCTGCGCAGTGCAGCTACCCTGACGGCCATGCTGAAGAATCACGACAGTCTCTACCTCAAACCGGAGAACGGCAAAGCCGGCAAAGGGATTATGCGGCTGAGATACCGGATGGATGCTATGCTGCCTTACCGGCTGCAGATCCAGAGCGGCAAGAAGAATACAACCTACAAAGCCGCGTCCCTCGAACGCCTGTGGGCCAGAATCGTCAGGGAAAAAGGAGTATCCCGCTATATCGTGCAGCAGGCCATTGTGCTTGCTGCGCACCACGGGCGTCCCTTCGATCTGCGCGTGCTGCTGCAGAAGAACGGCCGGGGCGCCTGGTCGGTCACCGGCATTGGCGCACGGCTGGCCGGAGCCCGCAGCATCACTACCCATGTGCCGCGCGGCGGCAGCATTGAAGAGCCCTCCAGCATGCTGGAGGGAACCTTCGGGGCGGAGCAGGCGGCGGCCATCCTGAAGAATGTCCCCACTACGGCGCTGCTGATTGCCCGGCAGATTGAACGGGCTTCGGCGACCATGCTGGGCGAGATGTCAATGGACCTCGGCGTCGATGAAGAAGGCGGGCTGTGGTTCTTCGAGGCCAATTCCCGGCCGATGAAATTCGATGAGCCGGCGATCCGCAAGCTGTCGCTGGAACGCATTTTTCATTATGGCCAGCATCTGTCCCGCCAGACCAAGCCCTAATTAAACCCGTAAAGGAAGTGACACCATGCAGATATCCTCACTCTACGACAGCAATCCGGTGCAGTGGAATTCCAGACTATCCGGACTGCTTGAGTTCCTGAGGGAGTATGGGGAGCAGAGGATTACACTTCGCGGCTGCAGGCAGCTGGCCCGGCTGACACCGGAGCAGCTCGCCTTGCCGGGAGTTTCGCTGCTCGTTGCCACTGTCCGGGGTCAGAACGGCCGTCAGCTCGCAGGTGTCAGCTTCGTCTCCGGCTACGGCAAGGAGGCCTGTGTAGTAGCCGTTCATCCCCTGTACCGCAAGAGGCATACCGGCACAGCCCTGCTTACCGCGCAGCTGGAACGTCTTGGACAGCTGGAATGCCATGTGGCCTGCGATAACCCGGCCAGCCTGAAAATGTGCTTCAACAGCGGGCTTGCCGCCGTAGACCTGGTTAACGGCCCTACGGGCAAACCCACGCTGCTGCTGCGGTCTCCCCGGACTGCAGCCGGACCTACTATTCTCCCACAAGAAGGTGAACTCCTGTGCCAGAGCCCGTCTTAGGCATCCTCACGCTATATCTGAATGACGCCAAACAGCTTGAGGAGAAGAGCGTGTACCGGAGGATGATTATTGAAGGCAGCCGGATTGGCCTGGATGTCTTTGTCTTTACCCCCGCAGATGTGCATGTAAGCAAGGAACAGATCCATGCGCTTGTCTATGATGTTAAAAGCGGAACATGGTCGCGCAGGTGGCGCTCCTTCCCCAATATGATCTATGACCGCTGCCGCATTCAGCGCAGCCAGCGGTTCCAGCAGCTGCTGCGCTTCCGCGCGCGGTACGACCACCTGACCTTCCTGAACCGCCCGCTGCGTAATAAGTGGACGGTTCACCAGACCTTTTCACAGAAAAGCCGTTTTCGGCAGCATATGCCGGAGACTCTTCTATATCAGTCTTCCGCCGATCTCCACCGGATGCTGAAGATCAGTCCGGTCGTCTACGTCAAGCCGGTTAACGGCACCGGCGGACGCGGCATCCTGCGGATTGAACGGCAGCGGGAAGGCAAGCACCTCTACGATATCCAGGGACGCCGCCAGAGCCGCCAGATCATCGCGCCCCGCAAGGTGTCGCTGAACCGCCTGGAGTCGATTGTGCGCCAGTGGTGCCTCGGCGGACGGTTCCTCATCCAGCAGGGCATTCCGCTGCGTCTGCCCAGCGGACGGTTCCATGATTACCGGATGCTCGTGCAGAAGAACGGCCAGGGCGTCTGGGAATTCACCGGCATGGCCGGCCGGGTAGGCGCTGCCCGCAGCGTCACCTCGAACCTTCATGGCGGCGGGCATGCGATGCGGGCCGAGGCCCTGCTGAAGCAGTGGCTCGGCAACGAAGAGCGGGCCGACAAGGCCATGCGGACCGCAGAGAAGCTGGGGCTCGAAGCCGCCGCGTACCTCGAAGACAGCTTCGGCGCACTCTGCGAGCTGGCGCTCGACCTCGCGATCGACCGCGAGGGCAAGATCTACGTGCTGGAGGTCAACCCCAAGCCGGCCCGCGAGGTCTTCGCCCGCTCCGGCGACAATAGCACCTACCGCAAAGCGCTGATCCGCCCGCTGGAGTACGCGATGTGGGTGTATAAGAACAAGAACACGCCGAGCTCGGCAAAGACGGTTGAGGAATAGAGGATTAGCTCTGCAACGAACAAAATTTTCCTCCAGGCAAACTTATCGGGTTGCCATGCGATAGCTCCTGCTGCTGCTCTCTGTTCCAGCGAAGGATCTCCTTGTAAGCAAGCTGCTTACTCATGCTAGCTGATGTTGGTTAGGTCAACCTCTGAAGAATTTAAGTGGAAAAACATATCTTAATTTTATCATTTTGGATTATTTTCGGAGTTTAATTGGAAAATGGCATTTAAATTCTCATCCTTCCTTTACTTTGACCGATTTACTGCCAATTAAGTACTGTTTTTCCAACTGCTGTTGGACTTTCACTCCTCCGATTCCTAGCAAGTGGAGAAAATCCATTTATTTCAGGAACACCGGACACCCAGGCTCTAAACAATACTCTTCTAAATTTCTTTAGCCGTCTCTTCACCGTCTTTTTCACAATATTTCTTCTTGCTTAATTTCCTGTACATGAACAAATGCCCCTCCGCAGCTACCGGAGGGACATTTGTTCATTGTAATGCGACAGAATTACCACAGTTAAGAATTTTCTAAATTCATATTCAAGCTTTATCAACTGCAAGAACTTCTGCTGAGCTATTTGCATTCGCAGTTATGCTCGTGATATCTGTCAGTCCCGTTAGTTGCATGGCTTTCGGAGTTGTCGTTTTCGTTGACCCTGGTGTTTCTTTAGTACTGCTTTCCCTATACCCATATTGTTCTGGCACTCGTTGAGGCATTGTCTGTTTCCTTACTTTCCGCCTGGGCAGTCGCTTCGCTTACGCCTTGGACCTGAACCGGTATACCCCGAGGTATGGTCTTATTACCTCCCAATTATTCCGGATTGTTGTATCCCCATGCCCATTCTGCAGAAGTCCACCCACCTGTATTTCATGTACCTGCAAAAAGCCGTGATTCTTACTCATCAGCGGGGCGGTTTGGTTACGGAGGAAGACCAGGCAGCGGACCGGCAATTTAGGGACTTCATCATGTCTGGCGTACGGGCAACCTGACAATCATCGTCGTCCCTCCTCCAGGTGCTCCCTCCACCTCAATGTTCCCCTGATGCAGAGAGACGATTTTTTTGACAATTGCAAGCCCCAGACCGTTCCCGTTGTTGTTTCCGCTGCGCGACTTGTCAGCTTTATAGAATCTTTGAAAGATGGCGCCAGCCTCTTCCGGGGAAATCCCGATGCCATTATCGCTGATGGTGACGGATACTTCTGCTGCACTGCTGTCTAAAGAGATGCGGATCTTTCCGCCTTCAGGCGTGAACTTAATGCTGTTGCTGAGCAGATTCATCCATACCTGCTTCAGCTGATCTTCATCCCCAATGATATGGACAGCTTCCGGCAGCTCCAGATCAATAACGATGCTTCGGGCTGACCATTGCGGCTCACAGGTTACAACGATGGTTCTAATCTGCTCGTCAAGCCGGAAGGAGCCTGTTATGAAGGGATGATGCTCGGAATCCAGGGAAGCAAGCTTCAGCAAATTATCACTTAGCCTCGACAGACGCCCACTCTCCGCAATGATGATATCCAGATAGTCCTTGCGTTCCTCCTCTGCAATCAGATCATTGTTCTGCAGCGCCTTGGCAAAGCCGGAAATAGACGTAAGCGGTGTCTGAATTTCATGCGAAACATTCGATACGAAGTCCTGCCTCATCTGCTCCAGCTGCTTCAATTCTCCGGCCATCTCCACATAGCTTTGTGTCAACTCCCCGATCTCGTCCACTCGGTTCCTTTTAAGATCCACCTCGAAGTCACCTTTGGCCAGTCTTTTGGTAGCATTCGTCAAAGCCTTGATCGGCTCCACCAGATATCTGGCAGCAACAACGATACATACACTTCCCAGCACAAGCACCAGCAGCAGCACAAAGAGTACCATCCGGTTGACGATAGCCTCGTTCCCTGCAGAGTACTGCAGGAACATTGCATGCCACTCCCCCTTGAGCATAAAGGGCATTCCGATGAACGTATCCTTATCTTCCTTGGAGGAACGATAGACCTTCCCCTGCAGCACTTGCCGGACAGCTTCTGAGGTGATGGGTACAGCAGGGCTATCTATGAGCCCGTAAAAAGTATGTTCTCCGGATGGATCGTACAGGTTAATGGGATGTGCCGATATTTTAACCATACTATTCAGGAACTCGTCCGTATCTGTAGGCTTGGCGTCATCATAGCGGTGAATGATCTCCTGGCCCACTGCGAGCATTTCGCTCTGTCCCTTATAGCTTATTTGCTGCTGAAAAACATACAAGCCGATGAAAAAGGAACAGATCAGGCTGAAGATGATGATGCTGAGGAACGTGAGAATGACCCGAACATACAGTGTCTTGATCATGGCTCAGGGATCAGCCGGTATCCCAGACCGCGGGCAGTTTCGATTTGAAAACCCTCGCCATTGCCGCTGAACTTCTCCCTCAGCCGGCTGATATGCACATCTACAGTCCTCCCGTCCCCTTCATAATGGAGTCCCCAGACTTGCTGAATCAGTTGTTCTCTGGTGAAGATCTGCCCGGGATGGCTGACCAGGAGAAACAGAAGATCAAATTCCTTCAAGGGAAGCGTGACCGGTGCCCCACTGCGTGTAACCTGAAAGGTCCGGCGGTTGAGCACCACATTGCCGAGCTGCACGGACTGGGAAGTAACTACCAGTGCGCGTTTGAGCAGCGCTTTTACCCGCATCACCAGTTCCACCGGATCAAACGGCTTGGTCAGGTAATCATCCGTTCCGAGCTGAAATCCTTTCACTTTGTGGGCAGATTCCGCTTTGGCCGTCACCATGAGGAGGGGGAGGTTGGCATCCGAACGCC
Source organism: Paenibacillus sp. FSL R10-2199 (assembly GCF_038000235.1). Taxonomy (NCBI): domain Bacteria; kingdom Bacillati; phylum Bacillota; class Bacilli; order Caryophanales; family Paenibacillaceae; genus Paenibacillus; species Paenibacillus sp. FSL R10-2199. The sequence continues at coordinate 307,155 of NZ_JBBOBO010000002.1, forward strand.
TGATTTCCCTGCACAGCTCCCAGCCATTCAGTCCCGGCATCATAATATCCAGAATGACAAGATCGATCTGTGAGTCCTCTATGATGGACAAGGCCTTGGTGCCGTCCCCGGCTTCTTCGAGGTCGAACCCTTCTTTGCGCAGATATAGAGACATCAGCTTCCGGATATTGTCATCATCATCCGCGATAAGTATAGTAGCCACGATCATCCTTCTCTCTTAAGCGTTATCCAAACTGCCAGCCGAGCAGATTCCAATAGTAGAAGAAGATCATCAGTACGACAGCCGAAAGCGTCACTAACGTGTAATGCACCCGCTTAAAGGCGGTCCAGTACTTATTTTTCCAAACCAATATAGCCGAGACCAACATTGCTAAGGTCAAGCCCGCCATAATGATTGGCATAACCAAGCTGACAGACAGCAAAGGACTGATACCGCTGAGCTTCTGCATAATGTCCATGGACATAATAACCATAAACAGAGTAATAAAAGATAACAGCGCCCAGCCTGCAGTTCCCGCAGATAATCGGATGGCCCGCTTTTCTGCGAGCGTCATCGCCTTGAACCTGCGTCTGAAGAAGAGGGGTCCGGGCAAAGCGGTGATGAAAATGAATCCTGCGGCACCAAGAAGGATAAGCCAAAACTTACTCTGATCCAAAAGTGGCGTACGCTCCAGCGGCATCTCCGGAGCCATGTCCAGGAGCATATGTGTAACTTTGCCGGACTCATCCGTAAGGAAGCCGATCTGATCGGTCCCTCCTTCAAGCTGAAACAGGTTAAGACCGATGGCTCTGTACAGCTGTTGTTCACTGCCGCTTCCCAAGGATAGCTTATTGTCCGCAATCGTAACATTCAGCTGGGCAAAAAAGTTAAAGAACTTGTCAATATCACTTATGTTGCGGCGTGTAAATTGATAGGAGCCGGCATATTTCTGTACGGATTCCGCGGAAGCGGAGAACTCCGGTTGCTTCACTTCGGGAGCGGGATAATACCGGTTGAAAAAGGCCTGGACCAGATTTGCTGCCGATTCACTGCCTTGACCGCCATTGTAGGATAAGAAAATCCCCAGTTGCTTGGCAGGTGCGAGATACAATTCCGTATTAAACATGGGATCGGAGCCGCCATGAGAGATTAATGTTACCCCGTTCACCCGCTTCTCTGCGAATCCGAGAGCTACTCCCGGCAGGCGCTTATCGAGCTGGAAGGCCGTTGAATGCATGAATGCAGCAGTCTCAGGCTTCAGAATCTGCCCTTTGCCATATTTCCCGTTCTGCAGATGCGCGATCATGAAATGTGCCATGTCTACTGCAGATACGGTGCCCGAGCCGGCAGGACGAAATCCGCCCTCGAAAGTAGGCGTGCCTGGAATAAAGCTGCCGTTCTCGCTATTATACCCTACCACCTGGTAAGGGACGAATGACTCCGGCAATGGCTCCACGACCGTCGAATGTTTCATATCCAGCGGATCGAAGATATACTTCTGAATATAATCATTATAAAGAATACCGCTGACGTCCTCCACGATCATACCTGCAAGCGTGGCTCCATAGTTAGAATAGGCACTCATCTCACCGGGCGGTCTGATCCGGGCCAGCATATGTTTATGGAGTGTCTCCGAGATGGAACCGGGCAATCCGGCAGGATCAGTGACGATCTGATAACCGACTCCGCCCTCTTCAAATCCTGCTGTGTGGGTCATCAAATGGCGCATGGTGATGGGTTCAGGATAAGTAGCAGGAATCTTCACGGATTTCAGGTAGGTGTTAATATCGGTATCCAGATCAATCTTACCTTGTTCAACGAGCTGCATTACAGCAGTCCAGGTGAACAGCTTGGTCGTAGAAGCGATACGGAACATGCTGGTTGCAGGGTCAACCGGAGCCGCTTGCTCCAGATTGGAGCTGCCATACCCTTTGCCCAAAATGATCTTGCCGTCCTTGACGATGGAGATCACCGCTCCCGGAATTTGCAGCCGGTTCATATCCTCTTCCATGATTCCGTCAACGAAAGCAGTCAGACCCGCGATATCCTTCAGATTGGCGGCAGATGCTTCAGTCTGAGGTACCGCTGGCTGAGTTTGAGCCGTCTCGGCCATGGCATGTTTCCCGGGAAATATAAGGCTCACGCTTAACCCGATTACAGCTAATATCGTCAGACCAGCGGCCAGCCTTTTTTGCATAGTTATTACCATATTATCCTCCGCATCATCTTACATATTGTAGGCCGGATAATCATCCGCCTGACACTTATAGAGACTAACAGAGTATTGTGAATAGAACGTTAACAAGACTATAAGCTGTCCATGAGCAGGTTCATTACACGAATCTATGAGCAGGTTCATCTGCGCAAATCCGTGGGCGAACAGGTCGATAAACTTCTTAATGTCTATAGAGTAATCCTGCCTGGGTCCGCATGCATCCTCATGGTGCGAATGGTGCGGATGGTGCGAATGGAGAGAAGTATGGTCACTATTACTCAAAATCCTGCACTAAATACAACATTCCCCTCCTTAAAAGGGTAAAAATTGAAAAATGTTGTATAAAATGCAGCAATTATCCTCCTCCAGGCCGATTATTGGAATAATTGTTGTATTTCGTACAACAATCCTCCAAAATAGCCGGGTATGCATGTAACCGAGTTGTATTTCATACAACATTTCCCTATATACAGACGCCAACTTAAGAATCCCATTCGCTGCTACAGGCCGGAGCTCTGAGACAACAGCACATTCTAAGCAGTTTGCCTAACTTACAAACCTTGCTTGAAAGCTCAGAGCATATTTTCCCGGACAATTCATCAGCTCTTACATCAGCTCTTACATAAACAGCTACAGAAACAACTACACAAACAGCTACACGAACATATCAGGTACTCCCTCCACCGGCTCATAATAACAAATGTATGAATTCTGCATCACCGGACGGAGCAGCCCTTTACGCACCAGCTCCTGCAGCTGCTTACGCGCCGTCCGAAAGTTCAGATTGTATTGCAGCATCACGTCTTTGGGACGTAGTCCCTTGTCCAGGCTCCAAGCCAGTTTAACGATTTCCTTATCCTGCGGGGAGAGGGATTGCCCGGACGGAACCCGGATCAATGAAGGGGCGATGACCATTTGCAGCAGCATGCGGCAGATCTCCGGGCGGTTCTGCACATCATCGAAGGAGAAATGGATAATCCTCCAGCCCAGTCCATTCAAAAAAGTATCCCGGTTAAGCGAATAGCTGAACCTCTCCCGGTCCATATCCTTCACATGGCTCTGATACCCATCGCATTCCAAACCGAATTTCCCGTACGGCGGAAGAAAAGCAAAATCAAGAAATTGCGACTTGCGGTTCCAGTCATACACCTCATATTCAGGATGCAGATGATCCAGATTGCCGAACAGCGGCCACCAGACATTTTGCAGGAATAGCTTCTCGGCATATTGATGCCCCCGTGCCAACCGGCCTCTGCGCTCCCCTGTTCTGACCGATAAATGCTGCTCCATTAGCAGCTGATGTGCATTTTCAAACTCCATAATCAGTTACCTCCCTCTCTCATTTACGCAAAAAAGAACGCCCCTCTGCCAGCAGCAGCTTGGGACGTTCTTCGTCTGAGTTAATTATAAGCCAGCACAACAGGTGCGGCAATCATTTCATTCGATAGTGATTACATTAATTCCTATTCCATACCCTTACATTAATAAGATAGTATACCGTCATAATTAATTGGATGATTATAATAACTATTGGAAGCAGATAGATCATTTCAGCCGAATACTTCGGCATTGTAATAAATACCAACGCATCTTCACTGCCTCCAGCACTTTGCATTTCCACTAAAAGAAACAGAAGTAAGCTGCTTGGGATAACTGTAAATAAGAACCAGGTGATCCGGTCCCTGACTCTCTTCGCCCTACTAAACAATAAACCGTTGAGAAAGCACATGGCGAGGGGAAGAACATACGTTGTACTCAGTAAAATGATTAACTCTGTGCCCCCTCCTCCCTCAATTCTTATCCCGAGAAAATAGATTAAGATCAAATGTATTGCAATTGCTGCTAACATATATAGAATGACTTGGAATACTGTCTTTATGGATTTCTCCATTGTTTATCTCCCTTGCTTAACATGTATTAGGCAAAATGATTATTCTTTGAATGTATATCTGGAATTTCTAATTATGTAAGCCAAGGCGCAAGGAAGAAAAAGAGCACTGTCGTGCTAAAACAGATCAGAAGCAAAAGATGCAGGTTCTTCTCTAATAAGTGTTTTGCGAAGAAAAAGCAGATTACCAGGCACACTAACAATAGAACAATATAAAACGACAGTTGAGTATAGTCGGTTGCTGCCCAAAATAAACCGCCTCCGCCAGCAGAAAAAACTATGCCGATGACTAGAAAGTACATCCCTACTCCCATTAATCCGCTTAAAGCAACGAAAATCAAACTGATAATCATATTACGCTCCTTTGACTTGGTCACTATTCCTCATCGGCCAGATATAATATCAGGAATCTATTGAATATATTCCCTTTACACCGGATTATCGGATTCTCCTCATGATTAGTGTAGATCAACAGAACAACAAAAAAGGAACCGTGATAAACACGGTCCCCCTCGAATCCCTCTAACCCACTATCCTTTATTGAACGCCCTTCTTCTGCATATCCTCCAGGTGGCGCTGATACATCACTTTCTCGGCCTTCTCTGCACCGACTTTGTCCATTTGGCTGATGAAATCGTTGTAGGCGTTGTCGAAATCAGCGTCGGTTTCGGACAGGATCAGCTTCGGAATGGTTTTGTTCCAGAGATCCTTCACTTTGCCGTTGATCACACCTTCAGGTGAAGAGCCGTCCGGCTCCAGATTGTCCATGCCCAGGGAGTAGCTGTCGAAGTTGTATTTCTCCAGCAGCTTCGCTCCGGCGAATTGCTCCGGCTGCTGCTCCTGGAAGTCACGGGCGGACGCATCGTCCCAAAGTTTACCTGCCCGCATCAGGAGTGTCGAATCATCGAAGCCGTACTGGGCGTTATAAGCGTTGTTGTCCTTAAGCTTCAAGTCCATAATTTCCTGCTTGAATTTCGGCAGGCCGTCAACCATGTCATAAGTCTCGCCTTCAGTACCGTAGCGTGCATCAAGCTGTCCTTCATCCGACCAGGCATATTCAGCAAAGCGGATAATCCGTTCCGGATTCTTTGCATTCTTGGTGATGAAGAAGCCCTGCCAGCCCATCAGACGGGAAGCGGCATATCTTGGGTCTTGGCCATTCGCCTGAAGTCCGCCGATAATGGTGTATTTATGATCGGCACCCAGCGTACTTTCAATTTTCGGATTGTATTGGGTGTACATATTGGACATGTACTGCGAAGCTGCGGCATATTGCGCCCCATACAGCTTCTCTTCATACTGCTCCTGCTTATAGATCAGCAGCTGTGAATCGAATAGTCCATTGCGGTACAGCTGGTTCATGTAACGGAAGGAATCGATGAAGCCTTTGTTCCGCATCGGGTATTCTACGATCTGCTGATCATCCTTGATCCGTTCCTCCAGCAGATTCGGCGAGAAGGAGCTGATCAGGAAGTTCATTGACAAGCTGCCGCCGAAGCTGTTTTTGGCTACATCGAAGTTCTCCACACCGACCGGACTGATCTCAGGGAATTTCTCCTTTGCCAGCTTGAGGGCGTTCATCAGATCATCTGTCGTCTTAAGCTCCGGACTGCCAATAGCCTTGTAAATATCGTCGCGGAAGAACCATGGACGAATCGGCGTAATCGGCACCCCGCTGGTCAGTCTGTCAGCGGTTTCAAACAGGTTCGGCAAGTACCAGAGCTTTCCGTTGACCGAATGATATTTCACCATATCCGGGTCGAGCATGGACTTCAGCTCCGGTGCATATTTGTCCATCAGCTCATCCATGGAGTAGACCATACCATTATTGATCAGCTTGCTTACCGCAGGATTGTTCCAGTCCAGCATGATGGTATCCGGCAGATCCCCGGAAGCAATCATGGTGTTCAGATAATCGTCATCGTTCCCTGTTGCCAGCTTGCGGTCTATCGTCACACCTGTTTTTTCTGTAGCCAGCTTCATCGCATACTGATCCTTCCACAGATATGCAGATGCCCAGTTCCCGTAGAAATATTGGGTGAATTTAAAAGGTGAGGTGTCTTGCTTCCATGATTCCGTGCTTACGGTGTCTGTTCCTGCATTAGCAGGTTCTGCCGATGCATTCGCTGCCGGAGTAGCCGGCGCATTGCCCTCAGCCGCTCCATTTGCATTAGTGCCGGTATTATTAGAACTGCAGCCTGCCAGCAGAGTGACGGCGAGTAAAGCAGCGGCCATTCCTTGTGCGCCTTTCTTTCTCATACATTGACCTCCCATAAAATGAAATCTATATACTTAAACGGCCGGAGCCGTTAAAGCCGTTATTAACCTTTGACCGAACCGATCATCACGCCCTGCACGAAATATTTCTGTACGAACGGGTAGGTAAAGACAATCGGCAGTGTGGTAATGACCATCGTAGCCAGCTTAAGCGATTGCGCAGAGACTGAACCCAGCCCCAGATTGCTGGCCATCAGGCTGACATTGCTGTTCGAGCTGATAATTTGCATCAGAATCTGCTGGAGTGTCAGCAGGTTATCATTACCGAATAACATGGCATCATACCAGGCATTCCAGTGGAACACCGCATTGTAAAGTGCAATCGTCGCCAGCACGGGCTTGGAGACCGGCAGGACCAGCTGCCAGAAAATCCGCAAATCGTTGGCACCGTCAATTTTGGCCGATTCCTCAATTTCCTTGGGCAGTCCCCTGAAGAAGGTCAGCATAATGATGGCATTAAACACATTGAACAGATTAGGGATAATGTAGACCAGGAAGCTCCCTTTTAGATGCAGGTATTTGGCTACAACAAGGTAATAAGGAATAATACCGCCGCTGAAATACATGGTGACAATAGCCATCATGAGGAAAATTCTACGCCCCATCAGCTCGGTCTTGGATACGCCATAAGCAAAGGCTGCTGTAAACAATACCGCAGTTGCTGTTCCGGCAAGAGTCCGGGCGATGGTGATGAAAAAGGCGTGCCCCATACGTTCATCCTGAAACACGACTTTGTAATTCTCCATGGAGAACACGCGCGGCCAGAAGGCGATCCCTCCACGGGCGGCATCCGTCGGATCGTTCAGAGAAGTAATTACGATATTATAGAACGGATACAGGGTCATAATACAGAGCGCCAGCAGCACCAGCACATTCAGGATGTCAAAGGCTCGTTCCGGCCACCTTTTCGAATACGTTAACATGATGTCCCGCCTCCTAGAACAAGCTCTCTTTAGTGATTTTGCGTGAAGAATAATTGGCAATGTACATCAGCACAAAAGCAACGATGGATTGGAACAGGCCAATCGCAGTCCCGTAGGAGAATCTGCCTGTAACGAGGCCCGTTTTGTACGAATACACTGACAGCACATTGGCTGCATCCTGGGTCATCGAATTCTGCATCAGGTACATCTGATCAAAGTTCGAATTAATGAGCCCGCCCACCGAAAGGATCAGCAGGATAATGATCGTTGGCTTCAGGGAAGGCAATGTAATATGCCAGATCCGCCGGAACCGGCCCGCACCATCCACAATGGCCGCTTCATACAGCTGGGGATCAATACCGGCAATGGCTGCCAGATAGATAATGGAGTTCCAGCCGATATTTTTCCAGATCTCCGTAAACACAACCAGGGTCAGGAACGTATGGGGACTGCCCATCATCATGGTATCGCTTCCAATTATCCCGGTGCTGACCAGCATTTTGCTGATTACACCAGTCTCCGGGTCCAGCAGGGTGTACATTAAGCCGACTACCAGCACCCAGGATACGAAATACGGCAAATACGTCAGCGATTGAACAATCCGCTTGAATCTTTTGAATACTACCTCATTCAGCAGGATCGACAGGAGGATCGGTGCCGGGAAACCAAATACCAGCTTGGCAATACTGATCTTGAACGTGTTAACCAGTGATTCTGTAAACGTCGGATCATTGAATAATTCCCGGAAATTCGCCAGCCCTGTCCAGGGACTGTGGAGAAACCCCTGAAAAGGTGTATATTCCTTGAAGGAAATAATCACACCATACATCGGGATATAGTTAAAAATGATCATCCATAGTACTGCCGGCAGGGTCAGCAACATCAGATACCGCTGCTGCCAGAACCGCTTGGATACGCTCCGTTTGACGGGCAAACTGCTCATAAGCTACATCCTTTCTTCTCCATTCGATTGCGTTCGACTTCTCATCTTCCTATGGGTTAATTATAAAATGCCGCCTGCCAGGGTTATATATCAAAAATGAACGCGGGTATCAGAATCCCACGAAGTTTGTAAGCGCTATCTAAATAAAAGAGCCCCAAACGCATCATCTGCGATTGAGGCTGACTTATTATCGTTGCGGGAAGGATCTGATCCTTAACGCTGTACGAATTCCCTGTACTCTCCGGGTGTCATTCCATAGACTTGCTTATACAGCAGCCCGAAATACGATGGATTCGGAATGCCGATCTGCTCGGCCACTATAGCTATGCGCTGCTTGGTTGTGCGCAGCATCTCCTCCGCACGTGCGAGCCTGTACTCCTGGATATATTCACTCGGTGTCTTGCCTGTCTTCTTCTTGAAGATCATCCCCAGGTGGTTGGGGGAGACGAATACCTCGCCGGCTAAATAAGCCAGGCTCAGATCCTGATTCCCGTACTGCTCCTCAATCAGAACGATGACCCTGTTAATCAGATAGTCGTCCTTACGGTTCCGCTTCTCTTCCAGCAGCAGCGACATTTCACCGATAACGCCTGCTGTATAAGCTCTCATGTCTGGGAGACGGCTGCTGGCCAGCAGCGCCTCCATATGATTGGCGGCAACTGCTGTGGTAGCTTGGGCAGCGGGCATCGCAAGCGAGGAACAGCTCTCGATCACACCGCCGAGCAAGGAAGCGATATAGGATTTTCCTGCCCCGGGATGCGCGGCAAGCAAGGCGAATAGTCCGTCCATGACCGGTCCGGTTGGGCTCCCGCTCCCGAGATCATACCTCAGACGCTTGGCCAGCTCCCGGAACTGCCGGGTGAACACCTCGGAGTCCTTAGTGAATTGCTTCCTGGCGAGCTGCTCCCCGTCTGCTGCAACAACGCCGCTCAGGCCATTAAACACCGCGAAGTTAAATGCACTTTGCGATTCCCGGAAGGATTCGCGGATGAGTCCGATATCCTCCCGCGGTGAGCTTATACCGATGATCCACCCCGCTGGATCAACCTGTTCCCGGGCTGTATCCTCCATGATCACTGGCTGCAGATTAAGCACCTGCAGCAGCTTCTCTGCAAGCTGTGCCTGTCCGCTGAGCTCATCCTGCTGCAGGGCGATGAGCAGTACGAAGGCCGCTAGTTCTCCCTGCCCTGCCCCCGCCCCGGCCGAAAGCACAAGCACTTGCCGCCCCAGTACAGTTCCGGCGGTCCGCTCCATCTCCATTGTATCGGGCTTCGGCGGCAGGCCCGGCCGGGAACACAGCCACACAGAGAAGGCGCCCGCTTCCAGATAGCCATTGTCCCGGAGTTCATTAATCGTCTGCTGCTGCGCCTCCGCACCGCCCCGGCCCAGCAGCCAATCCATTACCTGCTGGCGCAGCGAGAGGTGGTGCACCGCATCTTTTTCCAGCCACATGCGCTCCTCTTCACTCCGCTTCAGCAGCTGATCCTCACAGCCTTGGACGACCTTGAGCATCGTGCTGAGCATTTCTTCTTCCCCCACCGGCTTGAGCACATAATCCACCGCGCCGAACCGCAAGGCTTCACGGGCAAATTCGAAATCATCGTACCCGGTCAGCACAACGATCCGCACCCCGGGAAGCTGCTCCAGAACAAGCTTGGCCATCTCGATTCCGTTCCTGCCGGGCATTTGTATATCCGTGATGATGATATCCGGCCTGATCTCCAGCGCTTTGTCCAATCCCTCGATGCCGTCCGATGCCGTCTCAATCACAGAGATGCCCATCGACGCCCAGTCCAGAAACTCGATTAACCCTTCTCTCTCCCAGCGTTCATCTTCGACAATAAGCATTTTAAACATTGTTCATCCCCCTGGCTGCAAAAGACAAGGTAATTACCGTTCCAATCCCCTGTCTGCTGTAAAGTTCAATATGCTGGGATTCCCCATAAAAAGCCTGAAGACGTTTGGTTATATTGGCAATGGCAAACCCGCTGCCCCGTGTATTGAGAACTTTGCCTGCAATTACATCCCCGATCATATCCCGCGGCATGCCTACCCCATCGTCGATGATGCGGATGACCACCTGATCGTCTTCGAGGGCTGCTTTGATGATAATGGTACCATGTGAACGCTTAGGCTCAATCCCGTGGATCAGTGCATTCTCAACCAGCGGCTGCAAAATATTCTTCAGCGTATAACAGTTCCTGACCCGCTCCTCCACTTCAAAAACCGCGTCAAACCGGTCCTCGAACCGGAACTTCTGAATCGCCAGATAAGCCCCCACCATATCAAGCTCATTCGCCACCAATGTCTCCGAATTCCCCTTATTCAGTACCAGCCGGTAGAACTTCGCCATGGAATCCGACAGCTTCACGATATCCGGCGCTTTAGCCTTGCGGGCCACCCAGGAGATCGTCGCAAGCGTGTTGTACAGAAAATGCGGATTGATCTGGGACTCCAGCGCTTTGAGTTCGGCATCTTTTTCCAGCAGCTCGGATTTGTATACGGTTTCGACCAGATCATGGATCCGGGTAGTCATATGATTGAAGCTCAGTGCCATCTGGGTGAACTCGTCATTCCAGACAACCGGCACCGATACGTCAATGGAGCCTTCCCGCACCTGCTTCATCGCCTTAAGCAGCACCTTCATGCGGGACAGCAGCTTCACTGTCAGATAATACACCAGCAGGCTCAGTATAATGAGCGCGGCAATCAGCACCATGAAGCTGGTCCGGATCGACTGGTTCACTTTATCCACGAAGTTGCTGACTGGAAAAACACCCACAAGGCGAAGATCCGGGCCTGTAAGCGGGACCGAGATCACTATGGACCTGACCCCGCCTACCGTTGCCAGCATATTCAGCCTCATGTTATCCCCGGGCATCCCCCCGGTGAGCTCTTTGATCATCGCATCGGACAGCGGAGTGTTGTTATTGGAGGCAACCTTGTGATTATTGTCGAGGACGAGAACGCTTCCAACCTCCGTGTTGGCATCCTCCAGCGGCTGGAACAGCACGCTTTGTGTCACCTCAATTTCGACCAGACCGTTCACCTCGTTATTGCGTCCGGAGAGAATCTTCCGGTTATACGAAAAGACATCCGCTTTGGCCTTCACATCAGGCCTCGTTGTCAGCAGATTCTCCAGATGCAGTCCCCGCCAGTCCGTGGAGTTCTGGACATCCTTCATAAACCGTACATACTCCCCGTCCCCGCGAATCCGGTCCATACTATAGAAGCCGTCGTAAAGCTCGAAGATCTCAGGGATCGTCGGATTGTTCATATAGACATGTATCGAGTGGATGTACGTATTCTGCCGCATAATGTTGTCTACAATCGGGGCAACGTTGTATCGGTAGTCCTGAAGCTGAAAGCTCTCATTAATAAAAGCGCTGTCCAGCAGCGTCTGAATCCTGGAATCAAAGGCGATGATCTCCGAAATGTTCTCGATCATGTCCACCTTTTCATCGATCGTGGTTTTGGTCTGCAGCAGATTCTGTTCCATCACGCTCCGCGCCTGGGAGATGGCTGAATTGTACGCCTGCACATAAATGATGACCCCTGTGATGATGGACGAGACCGTTAGAATCAGAACAAATACCCCAACAAACTTTGAGGTCACACTCCAATTGTGAAAAACCCGGGTGATCCGCTTCATGTAACCTGTTTGCCCCCTATTTGCCTCAACTCCACCCCATCGTAACACCGGGTTCTGGAATAGTAAATTAGGTTTTATATTCAAAAGAGGAGAAGACCTTAGGCGGTTGACTGGGCGGGGGAGGCGTGAGCAGAGCTAGGGGGATTTGGGTGGGTGGGTAGAGGGTTAGATAGAGGGATGGATGGATTGAGAGGGAAAGATAGACGTATGGATAAGCTTTAGCTGATTATTCGTTACTCCCCCCGGGAGTTGTAGCCGCAGCGAAGCCGGTTTCTTAAGCCCGCCGGGCTGATTAGGCATAATTGTTGTACGGAGTACAACTCTGGTCGCCAGTTACCCCTGTATTTGGGCGAATTATTGTACGAAATACAAGAATAGTTTCTTTAATTGGCTGGGAGACGTGGAAATGCTGCAAAAAGTACAACAATTTTCGATTTCGATCAATCTCACGAGGAAAATGTTGTAATTTGTGCAGCATTTCATAAAGGTGCCTCTGGATCAAAGCGGAGGACTCCTGCGTTGTGTTACTAAGCCGGAGGCCAGTGATTCGCATGGTGAAAAAAGTAAATGATCAAAGCAAACAGCCGCCTCCCTGCCGCTGAATAGCGGTACCCGGAAGACGGCTGAGACCGTAAGCCTAATAGAAATAAATTAACTTAATTGCATAGTGGTAAGGCAGGTGTCATCGCTCTCGAAGGTGGATACTTCGGTCTTGGCTTGTTTCCCGTCATGCGTGACGGTGATCTGAAGCTTCTGGTCGCGCGGGAGCCATAGGTCGATGAACCCGTTAGGCTGGGACTTCAAGGTCTGCTTCATCACTTCCTTGCCTTCGGCGTCTTCAATGTATACGTCGAATTCCTGACCTGCCATTTCCCCCTGGCAGCCGGTCAGGCTGTGTGTTGCGCACGGATGCGTCTTCTGCACATACGGGGCAACCGACAGGAAGAATTCGTTCTCCGGCAAAGCATAGGTGACTTCGTTTGGACCGCCGCTGTCCACGATAAGCTGGGTGGAGGTGATGGAGGCGGACTGGGACGTCAGCGCGCGCGAGCTGTAATCAGACACCATTTGCTTAATATCCTGAGTGGCCGCCTGACTAACCGGCTGGCTGCTGCCCTGTGCCTGCGCCTCTTCGACGTCAGCCGTGTTTCGTTCCCCGCTTCCGGCATAAATAAAGATTCCGATTGCCGCAACAACTGCACATGTACCCGCCACGATTTGTTTTCGCATACTCTATATGTTCATCTCCTTGTGGAATTTCAGCCTTAATACAGAAGAGGACTCATCAGCCCATTTCTTCCCTCAATTCATGTTCCATAAACAGGATATCACGTTTCATTTCCTTCATGCTAGCTCTGGAAATCCGTCCGCTCTCGAACATCAGCTGAATGTTGTCACGCTCCAGCTGAATCCCTGCTCTGGACAGCTCCTGCAGCGCCTCTTCAAACTCCCGTTTAGTGGAGGAAAGTGACTCCGTACGGGTCAATCTCATCTGCCCCCGTTCATAGCGCATGATCAGGGCGCTGACCGCTTCGGGTTCGGTCTCCCCTTCACTTTGCAGCGCTCTCAGCTTCTTCAAGACGTAGGCAAAATTGGCGGACTGCAGCCGGTTCCATTCCTCACGCCGTTCCTGGCCGCTCAGACGCACCTGCTGGATCACTCCTACAATCTCTTCCCAGCTTTTGATTGGAACCAGGTCATTCCTGTACTCCGGATCACGGGTGTGCATGAATAGCTGCTTGTTCAGCCGGTTCAGATAACGGTAGGCCGTGTACGGATTCACCTCCCGCTGCTTCATCGCAGTCAGGGTGTACTCTCTTTGCCACTTGAGCGAAGTAACACCCAGCATCCGCTCCATTTCCTCTGCAGCTTCATTTTTCTTCAGCATGCGGATTCTTGAGGTGTAAGTGCTGATTAAGTGGCTCAGGGCCATTCTCGAATGATCCGTAGCCTGATCGTTTAGACCGGAAACTACGTTGCGCAGAATTTCGATTTTGGCCTCAACCTCTTCGGCATTATGCTCTGCTTCATTTTCTTTGCCGAGCAGCAGCGGCAGCAGATAGTTGGAGGCCAGCAGGGTCCAGAGAATCACACCCGCCGCAAGGAAAATAATCAGATCCCTGGCCGGAAACCGGGTACCGTCATCCAGGAAAAACGGCAGTGACATCGTACTCGCGAGTGTGATCGTTCCCCGGACTCCTGACAGCGTGAGAATGAGGGCTTTCTTGAACTCCAGCTTCCAGTGTCCCCGCGGCTCCTCCCCTTCGGGAATATCCATGATCAGCATCCAGATCAGACGCAGGCCAAGAACGGCCGCTGTTAATAATAACGTGTACAGGATTACCTGGAAATTCCCGATATCCGGATTGTTCCAGACAGTCTGTATGATCTCCGGCAGCTGTGTACCCAGCAGCAGGAAGACCAGGCCGTTCAAGACAAAAATAATGACGGACCAGGTGCTTTTGGACACGATGCTCAGCTTAGCCACCTCGGGATTCATCTGCTTATATCCGAAAGAATGGGCAATACCTGCGCTGACAACGGCCAGGATTCCATTAACCCCCAGCTCCTCTGCCGCCATAAAAATCGCAAATGGAGTCAGAATCTCAATCAGCATATGTAACGTAACGTTCTCCATCCCGAGTCTGCGCAGCCATCGGACTATCCCGTATTTAATCAGCGTGAGCAGCAGCCCCAGCACGACACCGCCGAGTGAAATGGTAATGAAGCTAAGGCTGGCTGTTCTGAGGGAGAATGCCCCGGTGACCATAGCGGCCACGGCAAACTGAAAGGATACCAGACCCGAAGCATCGTTGATCAAGGACTCCCCTTCGAGAATTTGCATCGTCTGATGCGGGATTTTGACCTTCTGCTCCAACGCGCCTACAGCGATGGCATCCGTAGGGGCAAGTGCCGCCGCCAGAGCAAACGCCGCAGCTAACGGTAGAATAGGCAGCAGCCAATGCAGGAAGTAACCCAGGACACCTACCGTCAGGAAGACCAGTCCCAGCGCGAGCAGCAATATGGGCTTCTTCAGCTTCCATAACGCCACTTTATCCGCAAGCCTGCCGTCATTAAACAATAAGGGGGCAATGAAGAGCAGCAGAAACAGCTCCGGATTCAACGTCAGTTCAAAATGCAAAGGCAGCCAGGTCAAAGCCATCCCCAGCACAATTTGAATGATGGGCACGGAAACCGAGGGGATAAACCGGTTCACCAGATTGGACAACGAGACCGCGGCCAGCATCAGCAAAATATATTCAAATAATTCCAAGCGATCAAACCTCCAAGTCTGCACTCACTAGCGCTGCTATTAAAATAAAATTTGTATGTAAACTCAGTATAAACGATCTTTAGGCAAATATCCGCCCCTGCACTATCCGGGCATGCAAGTCAGGCAGCTCAGTTCACAAGCCGGATTGTTGTAAATTTGGCGGTCTGGGGTTGTGATTACGCATTACGTACGCTGTTCCTCAGCAGTCCCTCCGGCAGTAAAGCGGGCTGCCAAAAGCTCAGCTCACAGTGTGCGGACAGCTACAAATTGTTGTATGTAATACAGCTTTGCTCCTGAATAAACCGGGTGCCCGGAAGGATTGTTGTATGAAATACAGGATTATTTCTTATATCGGCTTGGTGGAGGAGGAAATCCTGCTTTTTATACAATAATTTTGGATAATAGCCGATTTAACGGGATAATTGTTGCATTTCGTGCAGGATTTTGCATCAAGTCTAAGCAAATTCGCATTCATTCCGTTTCCTGCAGCAGTCGCGTTGCTCAAACCAGTCTCTATCCACGTATGCAAAATAACCCCACAAAGTGGGGCTGTGGCTTCGATGATTACTCAGGCACTTTGGGGGGCCGAAGGCGGTCTTTAACGTGTACAAAGTCCCCTCTTATTTCATAAGCGGGCCCACCTCAACCTCCATTTGTCCGAGCAGTCCGTCCACGGTAGAGCTTTGCGTGTAGAGCCCGTCCAGCAGCCTCTGGATCTTCGTATCAATCTGCTGCCAGTTCTTATGGCCCGGCGCGATCCGGGCATCCGCGATCTGGTCGAGCACGGCCAGCTGGATGCTCTCCGGCGAAGGTTTGGAAGCCGCTCTCAGGAAGACATCCGATTCAAGCACGGATTTCCGGGACGGGACGAAGTATTGCGCGGTAACGCTCATGGCTTCTGCGCTGGTGATGAACTTCAGGAATTCCGCGGCTTCCGCCGGATGCCTGGTCTCGAATACAGAGACTCCCGCATAGCCGAGTGAAGTTCCTGTACCCTTCACACCTGCCGGCATTGGAACGATATCCCAATCAAAATCAGTAACCGCACGGGCCTTCGAGGTATAGCTGTAACGGTCCGTATACATACCGATCCGGCCGCTGTCGAAGGTTAGCTCATCGCCCGGAAGCGGATGCACCTTGTCCTTGAACATCATATCACTGTAGAGCTGCAGCGCCTCTCTCCCTGCCGGAGAATTCAGCGCAAAAGCCGTTGCACTGCTGTCAAACAGCTCGGCGCCATGCGACCAGAACAGCGGCAGCAGCGCATCCGACCAGTTGTTCCAGTCGCGGACCAGCTTCACGCCGTAAATGCCTTGCTGTGAATCAGTGAGGCTGCGCGCTGCCTTGAGAAATTCCTCGTAGTTCCAGTTCCCTTCCTTATACAGCTCCGTTGGCGTCTTCAGACCCTTCTCAAGAAACAGGTCCTTATTGTAGTAGATCAGCACCGGAGGCGTAGAGAATGGGATTCCGTACAGCCGATCCTCCCGCTTGAAGATGTCAAGTGTAGACGGATAAATATCCGCGTAGTTATATCCGGGATCTTCTTTGACCTCTGCTGCAATGTCCACCAGCTGGCCGGATTCCAGCAGCTGGGGAATCATCCGCTCCGCCAGCCAGCCGGCATCAGGCGCGGTACGGGAGGCCAGCATGATCGACAGCTTTTGCTGATAATCGGCAAACGGAATCGTCATGATCTCTACCTCCATCCCGGGATGGAGCTGTTCATATTCATCCACCAGGCCCTCAACCATTGCCTTCTGCGCATCGTTGCCCCAAATGCTGAACTTCAGCTTCACAGGCTCCTGCACAGCAGCCGCCTCACTTCCTCCTGCTTCTTCACCTTCCACTTTCCCGACAGACGCCCCGCTTCCTGCCCCTGAAGAGCAGCCCGCAGCCATTAATACCGCTATCATAAGGCTTAGCAGCCTTGTCCGCATCATTAATCCTCCTCCTGCCTGTCCCCGGCGGGACCGGCATTGTTCATGGCTTCCCAGTTCATCGGCAGCCGCAGTGAGACCGTTACCCCGCGCTCTGCCGTATGATCAAGAGTTAATCCGTAAGGCTCTCCATAGAGCAGCCGGAGCCGCTGATGGACATTGCGCAACGCAAATCCCTTTTGAATCCGGCCGAAGCCGCCCTGCTCCGTCTCTGTACCGGGCCGGGATTTATTCTGATACAGCTGTTCTTCAAGCTCCTGCATCCGTTCACCGGTTATGCCAAGACCATCATCCTTGACGGACAACACCAAGTCTTCCTCTTCCACCGAAGCCGTCAGGGCAAGCTGCAGCGTGTCCTGGCCCATGGCATGCTCAATAACATTCTCAATCAGCGGCTGCAGAATCAGCTTCGGCACCACGCAGTAATCGAAGGAAGAGTCAATATGGATTACAGCCTGCAGCTTGTCTCCAAGACGCATACCCTGGATTCGAAGATACGCTTCTACGAATCTTACCTCATCCAGAACGTACACCATCTGCTCCTGATGGCCGACCGTGTAGCGCAGCAGCTTCCCGAGACTGGTCACCACACCCGAGAGTTCCCGGGTATTGCCCTGAAGGGCCAGCATGTTCACCATTTCCAGGGTATTGTACAGAAAATGCGGATGAATCTGGCTCTGCAGCGCAAGCAGCTCGGCTTCCCGCTCCTTCAGCCGGGTCTCATAGACCTCTTTGACCAGACGGTCGATCTCGCCGATCATCGTATTGAAGCCTTCGGTCAGCTGCCCGATTTCATCGCTCGTAGTGACCGTCGCCCGCTCCAGGAACAGCCCCCGCTTCACCTGCCTCATCTTCGACTGCAGATGGGCAATCGGCTTAATCAGGCGGTTCGACAGCAGAATCGCCGCCGCATAAGCAGCCATCAGGGCTACGATTGAGACAATCAATGTAGAATTCGTTAGCTCGCGTGCGTCTTCCCGGAGCTGCGTCCGCGGAATCAGTGAGGTCACCTTAAGTCCCGTATATGAAGAGTGGGCAGAGGCTGTAATATAGGATTCACTTGAATCGGGAAGCCCGTCTGGCCCTGAGTACAGCATAACCTGATCCTTGCCGGTAATCTGCAGCAGACCGCTCCCGCTCGAACGCACCGTAGATACAATCGAACCGAACCCCCGTGCCGTCAGATCCACCTTGACGATCCCCAGCATGTCATTCGTATAGGGCTCACGGATAACCCGGGCCACCGAGATAATCCCCTGCTTCGCCTCTGTATAGTAGGCCGCAGCATGCGGCGGCAGGATGGCAAGACCACCGTCTTCCTGCTCAACCGCCTCCATCCAGTCTGCCATGCTGCGGTCCCACCGCTTCCTGACGCTCTGGTCCAGATTACTGAAGATTCCTCCGTCATTGGTGAACACCAGAATGCTCTCAATCTCACCCCGGTCAAAAGCCAGCGAAGAAATAAACAGATTCATCTTCAGCGTCTCATCCGTAGTTAAATAAGTGTTCGCCGAGCCGCTGCCGCTGTGCTTGCGGAGAATCTGCATCATATCCTCATCGTACAGCGGCGTAAGTGTAAGCCGGTCCAGTTCCTTAATGTAATGCTCCAGGTTGATATTAATCTGGCTCACAACCTGATTGGAGAGCTCCACAGTGCTGCGCTCCACACCGGCAGTATATTTCTTATAGCTGATGGTGCCGATCACGAGAAACGGAATCGTAATCAGCAGGCAGAACAATACGATAAACTTGGTGCGCAGCGGCACGTATATTGATTTGTTTGACCCTTTTCTGAATGGCACGCGGACAGCCTCCCCAAACTCTGGTTACCCACTCCAACATAGCATAATTCGAGTCCGAAGTCAGAGACGTTCTCCCTGGCTGGCGCAATAGCTTCCTCTACAAAAATACAGCAGACAGCACACCTCTTAAGGTTGCTGTCTGCTTACGTGCACAAGGCTGCTGTCTGAAGAAGTCCGCTCAGCTATTCTCAAGCTCTCCGGACCAAACCTCCGTCTGCCTCCAGAATTCAGCAGCAGTCAGCGTACCGCTGTGAATCATATAAGCGTAATCCAGCAGATTCGGCAGGCAGGGCAGATCCAGAAGATAACGGCTGAACGCATGCGCGGCGATCTCCGAGGTCTTGGTCACGCTGGCCCGGATGCGCAGCGGACCCAGGGAGAGGCTGCTGATGTCGTCAAGCCGCTTGTTGGTGTATCCCAGCTCCGTGAACTCCAGATCGTGGAACAGCTCATGCGCGAGATGGATGTCTGTGATTTCCTTCAGCGTGAAGGAACGGCCGGGAAGCAGCACACCGGCACACTGCCGCAGTTCTTCCATGGACGATTTATACAGCGTAATGGCGCGCTCCTTGGCCGACAGCTCAATCTGGGCGCGGAAGCGGATCTGCCCGATGGTGCCCTGCCGTTCATTGAGATTGACGCTGATTCCGCGGTCCCGGCAGATGGCCCCGACATCCGTGCCGTAGCGGGCTTTGAATGAAGTGGCCTGCTCCCTGCCGATCGCCAGCGGGCGCTCTACATAATAACGCCGTTTGCTGTGCGGTATTCTGTGAAACAGCAGATCATTTGTGAGTTCGGCATATCCCAGCACACTATCGCTTGGTAGCGTCCGTTCAGCTGTCTTCATCATCCTGTACACCTCCTACTGATAGACGACAGCGAGTATTTCGCTGTTGTCCTCTAGCAGCTGGGTTTCCACTTCGAGAATGGAGAACAGCTGCTCCTTGGTCTGCATCCCGGTCAGATCGAGCATTTTTTCCTTATAGAAGACAAAGGTCTTCGGGATCGTCGCATTAGCGTCCGAATAGATTGTATTCTCCTCCAGGAACGAGGCAAACCGGTCGGCCATATTCTTCTTCAAAAAAGCCAGATGATACGCATTCGTCTTCTTAAATCGCACCACGCCCTCGCGATCCAGCACGCCGACATGGCTGAGCTTCTTCTTCACCAGCCCAAACATGGACTTCTTGATTTCGCCGGACTCGAACAGGAACCATCTGCCGGAGGCCGCCTTCAGCTCCGTCTGACCGGCCGGCTGGCCCAGTGCTTCCGCCGCCGTCAGCATCAGCTCGTTCACGGGCACCTCGCGGCTGGCCAGATCCTTCGAGCGCAGCTCGGTCGAGCCGGTGGCGATGGCCCGCAGAATATTGCGCTGCGAATCGATCTCGATCGTCACGTCAACCGTGGCTTCATTCGCTCCGGACTGGACGATTTTCTCCATAATCTCCGCCCGGATCAGCTTGATATCCCGCTCTGTCGCACCGACCACAGTCTTCTCGATCTGCTCGCGGACCATTGCCATCCCAACGCCGATCGTGGAGATATACGGCGCATTATTGGCGATCTGGTGCTTGAAGCCTTCACTCGCCGCCATTGCCGGAACGAGCACTGCTCCGCTGCCGCCGCCGCCCACCAGCGTAACAAACCCGGTGTCCAGCTCATAATCGCTGATCATCTGATTGACAACCGCCATCACCTTGCGGATGGCAATATCCATTGCTGCCCTTGCTGCGTCTTCCGCAGACATGCCGAGCCGGGAACCCAGCGCCTGCCAGGCTATCCTGGTACTCTCCATATTCCCGCGGGCATAGTCCGTCTCCGGCACATGATTCAGCAGATTCGCCGCACCTGCCAGGGTCAGCGCATATTCATGTCCTCCCGCACCCCGGACGGTGACGTAATCCGGATCTCCCGGACGCGGACTGACGAGACCGATGACAGGCTGCTCCAGATTCTCCTTACCGGTGAAGCATTCGTACTCCAGACCGGCGATATGCGCACTGCGCGGGCCGACATCCGTGATCTTGCCTCCGCCGATCTGGATCATGCTGCCCCCGGCAACGGCGAGCGTCCGTACATCCAGCGAACGCAGATACGTCTTATGTCCGCCTACCTGGGCATTCTCAATCATCACCTTGCCGTTCTTGATCACGGAGATATCTACACTGGTTCCGCCGACTTCGAAGAAAATACCGTCCGATATCTTCTCATACATCAGGGCGCCGGCCACACCGGCCGCCAGCCCTGACAGCATGGTCAGGATCGGACGCTTGCGCACCTCGTCGATGCTCATGACACCGCCATCGCAGCGCATGATCATCAGCTGGGAGGTAATCCCCGCTTCTTTGACGGCCTGCTCAGTCATGTTGGCGGTCTCCATCATCTTCGGAATCAGGCTCGCATTGACGACCGCTGTACGGGTCCGCGTCTTCAGCCCATAGAGCTGGGAGATTTCATGTCCGCCGGTGGCGTACACTCCCCGGCTGCGCGCCGCTTCCATCACTCTCAGCTCGTTGGCCGGATCATCGACACTGTAGGCTTCCGAGGCCACAATAACCTCTGCACCCTGGGCGAGCAGCTGATCAATCGCCGCATCGATGGTTTCCGGCGTCAGTTCCTTCGAATCAATGAACTTGTGATAGGTGGTAAGATATTTACCGGCAGCCAGCTCGATATTCGCCACATTGGTCTCGGAGCGGGCACTGCGGGCATCCAGTCCCGTGCCCATCCCCACGATGCCTACACGGGCAACATCTCCTTCGAGCAGAGCATTGGTGGCCTGAGTCGTCCCGTGGGCGATGAACTTGATGTCACCGGGAAGAATGCCGTTCTCGCTCATAATCCGCTGAATGATCTGGACAATCCCGCTGGCGACTCCGCGTTCATCGTGATGTGTTGTGGGCATTTTGACCTTGGACAACACCTCAAAGGTCTCATTGTCTATCGCAACGGCATCCGTGAAGGTTCCCCCGACATCGATGCCGATCCTGATTTGTTTATTGTTCATAGCAGGTTCTCCTCTCCATGAAGCTTATGTCTCTAATCTGCAATCTGTATTCGCCTAACCAGAGCTTAATCTAGAAAACGGTCAGACCCGCGATAATCATCGAGATCATCACAGCCGCGAACATCCATGGCAGGGTTTTGCGCAGCGTTTCAATAATATCCGTCTTGGTGTAGTCGGCGATCCAGACATTGTGGGAGTTGGTCGGATCGCTGACAGCCTGCAGATTGCTCACGATACGCAGTGCCAGCATAGCCGCAACTGGTGCCATTCCTCCGGCAACAATCAGTGCCGCGATTCCGCTGCCGAGTCCCCAGACGTTAAGCGGTCCACGGTAAATCGCAAGCGGAGACAGCAAAGTGAAGACGAGAATGTACATCAGCGGACTGGTTGGAATAATGCCTTCGATCAGCGGCTGAATCAGCAACGCCACCGGAGGTGCAGTTACCGCGCTGAGCAGCATCCCGATCCCGATCATCAGTCCAAGCGCACCGGCCACATCCTGAATCCCTTCCACCAGCGCACTCGACAGCACATGGATCGGACGCTTCGGTGTGGCGAGCAGCAATGTGACAACCGCCCCCATGAAGACTGCAGAGACAATATCAACCTTCAGGAAAAATACCAGCAGCACCGGAACAAGCGGGCTGATAAGCGCAATGGCTCTTACGTTCTTGGTATCCTGAGCCTGGAATTCCGGCTTGAGCGGCATGGCCCAGGCACGGCGGACCTTGCCGTCTTTGCGGGTATAGTAGACGATCATTATCAAGGCAATGACAATCAGCGGAATAGCGCAGATCAGTGAATACGAAGCAATCGTGTTCGTGGGCACCTTAAGCACATCGGTATAAATCGCCCAGGTGGAGACGTTGAAGACCACGCCGACCGCATTGGCCAGCAGGACAACAAGGCCGCTGACGAACGGCTTCAGACCGGCGGTGAGCATAATGGGAATAGCGATCGTTCCGACGAGAATGACCATGCCCAGCCCGTTGGCAGCCGAGAAGATTACAGACGCGGCGAGGAAAAAGATAAGGGCAATCGCCAGCGGCTTGTCACCGGCCAGCTCCGCAGCTTTGCGGATAATGGTCTTCGTGATGCCGACCTTGCTGAGAATCTGGCCGAACCAGGCACCGAAGATCAGTCCGGCGATGGCGGTAGACAGCTTCATGGCCCCGCCTGCGAGCACACCCTTGGTGATGGTGAAGGTATCCGGGTTATCGGACAGGAGCGGGATACCCGCGATCGCCGCCAGCAGAATCGCCATCATCGGCAGGGCGAGCAGCGTGGTCAGCTTGCGGGTCATCATCAAGCCCACAAACACAATGAATACAAGTAAAATGCCGATAATCTGCACAGTTTCCAAACCAATTCCTCCTAAATTTTTGTGAAATATACGTTGTTATAAGAATTATTGTGCTTAATTACCATCGGAAACCAAGCAAGCTTGGAATCAAATGAACGGTATAGATTAATCTTGAAAATGACAACCTTCCGTATCACGTCCGCGCTTCCCAGTCTTTGAGAGCAACCAGCGTGGGGTGTAAGAAGCTAGTAACAGAGCTATAGCAATAGCAGCAGCAACAGAAACAGAAATAGCAACAGCAACAACAGCAGCAACAGCAGCAACAGCAATAGTAACAGCAATAGCATTAGCAATAGCAACAGCAATAGCATTAGCAATAGCAATAGCAACTGCAACTGCAGCAACAGCATTTAATTGTATTTCATACAACTAAAATCTGGCGAAAAGCCGGTTTTACCGGAATAATTGTATTCTGTACAACTAAAAATAACGATAAGTCCCCTTTTGAGGAATATGGGGATTATAACTGTATCAAATGCAATTAAAACCTTCGTAGCGCCATAAACGCTCACTTTAGTTGCACAAAATACAGTTAGAGCTTAGGCGCGGTCCCGTCACAGCCACCAGCCTGCGGCTCTAGCAAGGAGCACGGCGTGCTAATCCGAAAGATTAACAGTTCAAGCTGTACATTACATTATTTTTGCGCACCATGCTCCGCCCGTTACACCTCCAGATAAGCGCCATGCGCCACGAGTGTCTGCTGCAGTTCCTTATAGTCCACCTGCTGCACGGGGACTCCTTCTTTCACGGCCAATGCCGCCGCAGTACCGCCCGCCTGACCAATTGCCCCCACCGTAGGTGTAGTTCGTACAGCCGCCTGGGCTTCAAAAGTAGCTGAGAGACATCTGCCGACCACAATCAGGTTGTCGATTTCGTTCGTGATCAGGCAGCGGTAAGGGATGCCGTACATCGCCCCCCATTCCAGATGATCCGTTGCGGTTCCCTCGCCGTCCGGGCTGTGAATATCAATCGGATAGCCGGAGTGGGCGATCACATCCGCAAAGGGCTTCACCGACAGAATATCCTGCGCGGTCAGCGTGTACACACCCTTGATCTGGCGGGAGCCGCGGACACCGATGGACGGACCTGTGGAGACTACCACGGACTCTTCAAAGCCGGGAATATACTTTTTCAAAAAGAGCTCCAGCTCCCTACACTGCCTGCGCCCTTCAATCTCCGCCTCGCTGAGGCTCCACGGATCTGTGCTGTCCTTGCCCAGAATGCGTGTCGTGTTCATAATAATCTCGCCGGGATTGCTCGTCTCGAAGAACAGCACATCTTCTCTCGGAATACTGATCTCGCCGCGCGATTTGGCTTCCCGGAACTGCTTGTCGAAGCCGGCGACAGATAATCTGGCCGCCGAGTCCATCACGGTGATATCAAGGTTCATGCGCGGGAAGTCCTCGCGGTGCTCGCGGATGTACGCCTTGATCTTCTCCGTGTCCACCCCCCTCATCTTCATCTTCAGGGTCATCGGCTGTGACTGCTCATCGGATTCACGGCCTTTGGTGAACGGCACTCCGGACCAGGCAGCCAAGTCCCCGTCTCCGGTAGCATCAATGAACACATCCGCTGTAATGCGGCTGAGCCCCGCCTTGTTGCACAGGGTAAGCGACTCAATGCGTCTGCCCGATACTTCGGCCCCGGCCAGCATCGTATGATACAGCACCTCGCCTCCGCTCTCCTGCAGCATCAGATCCAGCTCGTATTTCATCGCTTCGGCATCGAATGGTGTCACCGAATAAGTGTAGTTAGTCGCATCCGGGATATGCCCCGGTGATTTGCCGAGCGCCTGAAGCCGCTGGATCAGCTCATCAGTGATCCCCTGGATAGCCTGCTTATCTCCGGCATGAAAAGTCATCATCGGCCCGACACCCGCAGCGGTTAGAGTTCCGCCGAGGAAACCTCCTGCCTCTATGATCAGTGTTGCGGCGCCTGCTCTTGCTGCCGCGATGGCCGCGATCGAGCCTGAAACCCCGCCGCCTGCTACAACAACTTCATATTTCCGCATCATTGCTCCTCCTTTTCCCCTTTTAAGTTAACGGTTACATTACAGCTGTTCCCTGTACTGCGTGGGAGTGCTGCCGGTATAGTCCTTGAATACCGCCATGAAATGCTTGGAGCTTAAATAGCCTGATAATTTGGCTACCTCATAGATTTTGAGATTCGTTTCCTTCAGCAGCTGCTTGGCCCGGTTCATCCGGCACTGCGAGACATAATCCGTAAAGTTCTGCCCCGTTTCTGATTTGAACAGTACCGACAGGTACTGGTGATTCAGATGCACCTGCTCCGCCATATATTGCAGTGAAATTTCCTGATCCAGCCGCTGCGCAACCAACTCTTTCACTTTACGGATCAATTGCCTGCCCTTCAGGTCTGCTCCGCCCTCTTCCGGCAGGTCCGCAAGGCCGCTCCGGGTTCCGTGCTTGCGCCTGAAATCCCCCAGTGCCTGGGCCAGCTCCGTGCGGTCAACCGGCTTCAGCAGATAATCGCTGATGCCGTATTTGATCGCCTGCTTCGCATATTCAAAGTCGGCATACCCGCTTAGAATTAGAATGTACAGGTCAGGGTACTGGTCACGGACCCGCCGGATCATCTCCAGACCGTTCATTTCATTCATCCGTATATCCGTAATCAGAACATCGGGCTTCACACTCTTGAGCGCCTCCAGCGCAAGTCTTCCGTTCTCTGCTTCACCCACCACCTGAAAGCCGCCGATAACCTCCTCAATCAAATGTTTGAGGCCCGAACGGATCAGAGCTTCGTCTTCAACCAGAAACAGCTTGTGCAAGCCTATCCCTCCTCATCCACATTGTCCGGGCCTCTGCGCCCGCCTTCGCCGGGCTCCTGAGGTTCACTTCTGGTGAAACGCTTACACTATCAGTATAAATTTTGCATACCTCCAAAGAAACGGTCCACATTCGAGAAAAGGTATGAAATTTCGAGATTTATCCGTACCCGTCCCCGCTGATGCCAAAACGGATGTCCTTAACGCCGGTGATCCGGCAGTAAAGACATCCGTGTGTACTTGCTTTTGTACAAACTATTCCGGGATCTGCTTCCTTACAGGTCTTGCGCTGTGCTGTTGTCGTACAGCCCGATTAATTCATCGAAGGAAGAAATAATAACGTCGGAGCCCTTCAGCTCATCCTGCCGTCCGAATCCGGCGTAGCCGCAGCCAATTACCGTCTGCCCGTTGCCCTTGCCCGCTTCCACGTCAGAGGAACGGTCGCCCACCATCCAGGCACTGCTGATATTGTGGTTGTCCAGCAGGAGTCCAAGCAGCTCAGTCTTGGTTGCCGTTCCTTGTCCGCCTGCACTGTATAAGCCCTCGAACAGCTCCTTCAGCTCATGCACCACTACGATGCTGTGAATATAATCCTCCAGCCCGTTGCTGGCGACGAACAATTTCACTCCGCGCGCATGAAGCGCACGCAGCGTTTCCACTACCTTAGGATACAGAAGGGTCCCTCCGGCTTCCAGTCCTTCAATTTCCAGCTGCAGCAGCAGCTCATCCGCCCGGCGGTGCACCGCCGCGTCCGCTTCCGGCATTACATTCTTCCAGATTTGCGCCAGCAGCATGCCAAGGCTGCCCAGAATGCGCTCCTCCGGCGGAGTAGGCCCGGAATACAGCCCTTCCTCGCGCAGGATATCAAACATTTTATGATAGGCCGGCAATAGCAGGCTCTCCGTCTGGAACAGCGTACCATCCATATCGAATACGATAGCTTCCGGTTTGTTCAATTTCGGCAGCTGCCCGTGCTCTGCCTGTGTCTTTTCTTCATAACTCATAAGGTGACCCATCCCTTCCAAATTGTTCTGCCTCTGACTCTCTAGTTCATCTGGAGCTTCCATAACACGCTTTAATGATATAGGAAAGCAGCACGTATTGTCTACGAACCCAAGAATATGCATTGATTTTATTATTTCATAATGATATATTACATATTGCCATATAACACATTGGTATAAGGAGTGTTTACACAATGAAATTAATCATTCAGTTTCTCAAACAACCCGTAACCATCGTCGGGATTATTACTGCGCTGCTGTTCCAGGTCTTTTTCAGCCTCATCTGGATCACCGGCTACGATCATGTCACTGACCGGGTAGATCAGCTGCCGGTCGCCATTGTTAACGGAGACGGCAGTGCAGCCCAGTCCATCGCTGACAATATATCCACGTCCCTTAACTTCGAACAGGTGGAGGGCCTCTCTCTGGCAGAGGCGCAGGACCGGCTCGGGCATCGATCCCTCCGAATGATTATTGAGCTTCCCCAAGGCTTCACCGCTTCACTAAGCGAGCCTTCGTCCGGGGCCAAGATCCGCTATTATCTGAACGAATCCAATCCGCAAATGGTCTCTAATGTCATGCAGGGCGTAGCGGCCAAAGTCACTGCTGCCATGGATGCAAAGAGCAGTGCTGCGGGACTTGGAGGCGTGCTCACTGCCATGAAGCTGCCGGAGGCAGAAGCCGCAATGATTCGAAGCAGCGCAGCAAGCCGGATCAGCTCCGATATCCAGATTGTGAATCCGGCTACCAACTTCGCTGAAACCATGGTTCCGCTAATGGTCGTTACGGCTTCCTTCACCGGCGCCATGCTGCTGGCCATGAACCTGAGCAAAGTCTCTGCCAGTCTGGCCGCTGCTGCCAGCAAATGGCAGAGGCTTAGCGCCCGGTATGTGCTGATGGCTGGTACTGCACTTGCCGGCTCACTCATCAGCGCTTCACTGCTGCATGTTCTCGGCATCCACTCTTCGCAAGGCTTCCTCAGCCTGTGGATGTTCGAATTAGTCGTCATCCTCTCCTGCATGACGGTCGCCAATCTCAGTCTTGTGCTGTTCGGCGATGCCGGAGCATGGCTGAACATTGCGCTGCTGTCCATACAGATGCTGAGCTCCGGGGCTACGATTCCCCGGGACATACTGTCCCCCTTTTACCAGTCGGCCGGCCAATTCTTCCCTGCTTACTATGCTGTGGACGGCATGCTGGATCTCGTCATAGGCGGTGAGGGCATTCTGCACGACGTGACGGCGCTGCTCTATATCGCTGCTGTTGCTACCGCTGCCAGTGTGCTGCTTACCCTGTTCCGCCGGGAGAAACGCGCAGTCCGGACCGGAGCGGCAGCCAATGCCTGAGTACCTGTGAAGCTTCTCTGGCCCTGACACCTTCGCCAGTTCAAATTGAGTCCGGCAGGACAGATGTGATATGGTAGGAAGGAGAGAGAGGAGCGGCAGACGTTAATGAACATTCAAGATGTAATACTCGGGATTCTAAGTGAGAAGCCCCATTCCGGTTATGATATCAAGCGGCATTTCGAGGAGTATTTCTCCTTCTTCTTCGATGCCAGCTTCGGCACGATCTACCCCACCTTAAGCAAGATGGAGAAGCTGGGTCTGATCTCCAGGGAAGCGGTACGCCAGGAGGGCAAACCGGATAAGAACTTGTTTACAATTACACCTGACGGTGAACTGCACTTCCAGAAGTATTTGCGTCAGCCTGCGGAGAAGGATGTGCTCCGTTCCGACTTCCTGATGCATCTGTATTTCGGGGACATGGCAGATGAAGAGACGATGCACACCCTGCTCCGCGAAGCCCTCCGGGCCAAACAGGAGATGTACGAGGATCTGGAGCATAAGCTGCAGGAGCTGGACAAGATCGGCAAGCTGACGCCCTCCCAGAAGCTCTGTATTGAGCTGGGGCTGGTGCAATACGATGCTTTTATCCGAAGAGTGCAGAGTGCGCTGGAGAGCTGAACTATCAGCATAGCCGCGCATAGACCCGCAAACAACACAAGACGGCAGTCCTCCCTAAGCCTAAGCCCGGGAACTGCCGTCTTTGTTCATGCTATTTAAAAGGGACCGGAGTGCAAACACTGTTAAAGTGCCTGCGCTGCGGTCCCTGCTGTCATTATTTATGGTGCGGTTCAGAACAAAACTTATACGTGGTCGAAGCTTGCAATCAGTTCGTCAAGAACATCTTTGCTGACCATTTTGCCTTTGAAGTTGATCAGGTTCTCGGCACTTCCGGAGAAGATACAAGTAGGTTCATATTTTCTGAGAATGATCTTTTCGCCGTCCACAAAAATTTCGAGCGGGTCTTTTATGTCAATTCCCATCGTTCTGCGTAGTTCAATCGGAATCACGATACGTCCCAGTTCATCTACTTTTCTTACAATACCTGTTGCTTTCATCATTATGCATCCTCCCTTGAAATAACGCTTGATTCATCATTCAGTGTTAAAAGCTATCAAAGCTTCTAAATAGTAGAAATGATTATGCTATATCTGCATTGTAAAGTGCTATTTCTTTCCTGTCAATTTTATTTCTACATCTTTTGATATATATCGACAAATTATTCGACAAAGTTTAGAGTATATTCGACAAAATAATAGCCTGAATCATATTTTATCCAATTTCCTCTCGGATTGACAGTTTTTTATTTAAATTTTAGAAAAAACCTTGATTTCAGCGTTTTTAAGCTTCCGGTTAGCCTACCCGCTGCGACTCCGTTCCTATGTCTGTTCATGTTCATGAACATGTTCATACTTGTTCCCGCTCCCGTTTCCCATCTGCCTTCTGCCCTTCTGCCTTTCTGCTCTTCTACTCTTCTACTCTTCTACTCTTCTGCTCTTCTGCTCTTCTGCCCCCACCTTTTATTGTTGTCCATGATCCGCTTCGAGAACAGTTGGATAAAAGGCACTTAATACTGGCTCAAGTCCCTCTGCCGGAACAAGAGTTGGAAAAATGACACTTAAATCATGCCTAACCTGCTCGGTTTGTAATAAGGGCGGTAATTAAATGATCTTTTTCCACTTAACAGGTCCAAAACTTAGTAAACGGGCAAAATAAGATACCTTTTTCCACTTCCTATATTTACCGGACCGTTACAACGTCTGCTTCGTCTATACACAAAATCGCGGGAAGTGAATCGAACAACGGGTTCGGCGGAATCAGACGGATGACTCAGACAGTTGATTCAGACGGTTGATTTCCCTATTAATAAAAATACCCCCTCAAGGTCTGGAGTACTATCCTCCAGCCCTTGAGGGGGCGGTTCTTATTGAGGGTTAATCCTAAGACCGAAGCTCGAAGAGCCTCGCGGTCTTGCCTGGCGGCAGCGAGACGCTCAGGCTGCCTTCCGCCGGGTTCCAGCTCCATTCGGAGCGCTGCGCCTGCGGATAGGCGCAGCGGGCCTCTGCGGCCTGTCCCTTCAGCTCAGGGACGGGCAGCGTAATTCCCGCTGCATCTCCGGCAATCCGCCATACGGCAATATAACGGATGTCGCCATGGCGCAGGCCGAAGCTGACCCATTCCCCGCGGCTGTCCGGCAGACCGAGCGGCCAGAAGGCGAACGCCTGCGGAATATGGGCACGGATGGATTTGTAATAATCCAGTGCCTCCTTCACCAGGGCTCTGCGCTGCGGCGCAAGCTCGGCCAGATGGCCGCTCTGGTGGACGCGGAGCAGCAGCGCATTAACCATGTTGAAGATGACCTCTTCATCATCGCCTTCGCGCAGCGGATACGACCACACGGCCGATTGCTCCGGCGTCAGCGCCGCCGGGGAGCCTGCGGCAATAGCCGCATACTGCACATAATCCTCCTGGTCGCTGGTCGACTGGATGCTGTGGCGGCTGAGCATGGCATAGTCCATCCGCATACCGCCGCTGGAGCAGTTCTCGATCACCAGCTGCGGGTAACGGACGAAGATACTGTCCAGCCAGGCCAGATAGGCCCGGTTATGCTGCAAGAGGCCGTCCCCGAAGCTGTCGGCATCTGTCTCTGTGCCGATCCCTGCGTTGATGTTGTAGTCCATCTTAATATATCCGACACCGTATTCTTCCACCAGCCGGGCAATGACGCCATTGGCATGCTCTATGACCTTCGGGCTGCGGTAATCCAGCTGATACCGGCTGCGGTCCTTCACCCGCTTGCCGTGGCGCATGAAAAACCAGCTGTCGTCGGTCTCAGCCAGCTTCGGACTGTTGACCCCCATAACCTCCAGCTCCAGCCAGAGTCCGGGAATCATTCCTTTGCTGCGGATATAGTCCAGCACATATTTGATGCCTTCCGGAAAACGCTCGATTGACGGCTCCCACTGGCCGACGCCGTCCCACCACTCGCCTGGGGCATACCAGCCCGCATCAATACAGAAGTATTCACAGCCGACATCGGCGGCGGCATCAATCAGCGGCAGCAGCTTCTCCGTCGTCGGGCTTCCCCACAGGCAGTTCATATAGTCATTAAAAATAATCCGCAGCAGCTCATTGTCCTCATTCGGTCTGCGGATGATCCGCCGGTATGCGGTCAGCTGCTCTGCCGCGCCCTGGAAGCCGCCCTGCACAGCGCCTGCGGCCACCGGCACAGAGGTGAACTCTTCACCCGGGGCCAGCTTCAGCCACCAGTGGTTGTCATGCTCCGTAGGCCCGCTGACCAGCAGCGTGAGCTGGTCGTACTGATCCGTCAGCTCCCAGTGCCAGGAGCCGTTGTGCTCTATCTGCCAGAACAGGCTTGTCCCGCTCTCCTTGTTCTGCA
The DNA here is from genome assembly GCF_038000235.1 of Paenibacillus sp. FSL R10-2199. Taxonomy (NCBI): domain Bacteria; kingdom Bacillati; phylum Bacillota; class Bacilli; order Caryophanales; family Paenibacillaceae; genus Paenibacillus; species Paenibacillus sp. FSL R10-2199. The sequence continues at coordinate 338,951 of NZ_JBBOBO010000002.1, forward strand.
GTACCGCCATCGGCAGCAGCTCAGCCGCCGACCAGGAGCCGGTATTGCTGGCGGCAATCCGCTTCGAGCCGCGGTCGGCCAGATGGGACATGCCCAGCTCCGGCAGGCTGTAGCTCTTCCACTGCAGCTCACTCTGCCAGCCGCTGTGAGCAAGGCTTACTTCGATTTTATCCCCCCGGTCTCCGCTGCCCTCTTTATCCACACCCGTAAGCGCAAACGAAGAAATGTATTCTACCGCAGCATCCCCGTCCCCTTCATTGCGCAGTACTGTCCAGGAGCGCACAATCTGCACGCCTGTATAGAACTGATAATGCTGTACCGCCTTCACTCCTGTCAGCGGATCAACGAGTGTAATCTCCAGCTTGCGTCCCAGAGGATTCATCGTATCGCTGTGCCCGCCATACACCATACGCAGCCCCGGATACGACGCGCGGTGCGTCCGCCCGTGATACTCCGCCCGGTCTTCCCCTGATAGCTGCAGCTCCAGCAGCCGGAAGCCCACCTTGCTCTTTTCTTCAATCCTTCCCGCTTCAAGCGGCGCCGCCCCGAAATGCAGCAGCCGCACATCCTGTTCTTCCGTTATTTCAATTGTAAGATAAAGTCCGTTCTCGGCAATATCGATCAGCTTGCTGCTCATGTGTAATTTGGCCTCCTGACAAATGTTGTTGTCTTTGATCTCTTTTGTCTCTTTAGTCTCTTTGGTTTCTTTGGTTTCTCTGCCTCCCTTGATTATGAGGCCTTCTCTTATATTCGTAACTCCTGATTTCTTGCGCTGCTGCATAAGTGGCGAAGTAACGGAGGGAGGTTTGGAATTGGAGGGCGGCAGCGTCCGCCTTTAGGTTTGGATTTCTACTGCGGCCAGCAGTTTAAATCGGGAAATCCAAACCTAACAGCGGCCGGAAATCCAAACATCCCGCAGTTACATATAGCCACTTCTGCCCGCCACCGCCACAAATCCGCGTTACATATAAAGAAGGCCCCCTCAGTAATAATTCTACTTCGGAGGCCCTCCCGGTACTAAAGCTTTTATTGAGCGGACCCGAATTGAATCCAGGCCTTTTGAATTTCATCAATCGCTTGATCCTTAGTCTTGCTGCCGCCGATATAAGCCTGCATCAATTCACCGAATTTCTGGTGGAACGTATCCAGCGAGTAGTTCACCGACAGGTCGCCGGATTTCTCGGTTTTGAGGATTTCTTCCATTTCCTTAGGCATTTGCAGGTCAGGCATCGGTGCATCCTTGATTGGAGGAATAACCTTAGCTACTGTGGAGAACCAGCTCTTACCGTATTCGGAAGTGTACAGCCAGTTGAAGAATTCAATCGTTTCAGCAGCTACAGCAGAATCCTTGTTGATGCGCAGCGCCTGGTCGGCACCGGTGATGATCTGGGACTGCTCAGCTTTGTCGCTGACAGGGTAGCCGGCGATGCCAAGATCAAAGTCAGGGGTGATTTTCTTGATCGCTTCTTCATCCCATGCGCCTTTACCTGTCATGAATGCTGTTTTGCCTAGGGCAAAGTCACTGACTTCAGCATTGCTGTCGCGTTCCAGCGGCTTGTCCGTTCCGTGTTTTACTGTTGTATCAATGAAAGTGAAGAAGTTGTCCTTCAGCACCGGATGATCTGCGAAGGTCGTTTTGCCGGCGATGAAATCAGCTACGAGTGTCTTAGCGTCAGTACCTGCATCAGTTGCTGCAGCGTCAACGAAGTGTTGGAAGATATGCTTCCATACCCACCACTCTTTGTAGGCGTTCGCAAATGGCGTGATGCCCTTAGCTTCGAGCTTGGTGATGGCGTCATCCATTTCAGCGGTAGTCTTGGGAACTTCAGTGATGCCGGCATCTGCCAGCAGCTTCTTGTTGTACATCAGAACGAACAGGTTGCCTTTGACCGGAAGTCCCAGTACTTTGCCGTCTGTGGAGCTCATGTTGGAGCGGACAGCATCTGTCATCGCTGCTGCCAGCGGTTCATTGGTGAGGTCGGCACTGTATTCAGCGAAAGTATCGATATCGCCGCCAGCGGTAGTCTGGAACACGTCAGGCGTGCTGCCTGCGGCAATTTTGGATTTTAACACCGTATTGTAGTCAGCCTGCATAATTTCCAGATTGATCGTTACATTTGGCTTAACCTTCTTGTATTCAGCGATGTAGGCGTTGAAAGCGTCTGTGTACTCGGGAGATGCGGTAAACATATTAATCGTGACGGGCTTGGAAGAATCTGTAGCTGTATTCTCTGCTCCATTTGTTCCAGCCGTGTTGTTAGCGGCATTATTAGTATTGTTCCCGCCGCAACCGGCCAGCAGTCCGCCGACGAGCAGCAGACTCGCAGATAGTGCCATAAATCGTTTTAACATGATGTTGCCCCCTTTTCCTTATGCATCTTGTGGTCTTGCTCATCATTCTAAATAAAAAGAAAAAGGATAAGAATGTACATAAGTGAACTTATGAGGGTAAAAAAGTGTGTTCATGTAACCGTTTCACTTTTCTACCCCAGGCAGCTGCAGCCGGAATTCAGAAGGTGAACAATCATAGTAATTGCGGAACGCCTTGCTGAAATAGTTCTTATCCTTGTACCCCAGCATTTCGGAAATATCCTGAATTTTGAGGCCGGGATCGGACAGCAGTGCTTTGGCTTTGTCCATTCTCACCTTTTGCACATACTCATGAATGCCGTATCCGTACTGCCCCTTGAACAGCTTCATCAAGTATTCTCTGCTCAGGAAATATTTATCCGTGAACATCGATATCTTAATATCCTCAAAATAATGGTTATCAATGTATGCTTTAATATTTTCCAGCACGCTGCTGCGGTCTCCGGATAATGTCCGGCTGATCTCTCCGGCATAAACGTCGAATATCTGGTTAAGTACACGCTCGAACTGTTCAAAGGAGGCAAAATCGCTGCGGATGCCCAGGGCATTCAGCCCCTTATCCTTGCTGCTGCGGATCTGCGGCGGCACTGCATCCAGCTGTGCAGCAATCTCATTGAGGAGAATAATGAATTCCTGCAGTGTTCTGTCCGCTTCACCAAGTGTGAAATGCTCCGCACTCTTCCACTTGGAGACAAACTCGCTGAAAATGTTTCGCGCATGGTTCACGTTCCCGCTCTCCAAGCTGCTGCGGATCTGCGGCATCCGCCCGGTCAGTGAGGGATTGTCCCTGGACGCCGGCTTCTCCATCATGCTGCCGCCGCTCTGCAGGATCATGCTGTCCTTCATGGTCAGCAGGTCAATCCGGTCCAATGCCTCTTTGGCCTGCTCATAAGAACCGGCAATACTCAGGAGATCGCTGTAGGGATCACCTATTCCACCGGCACAGACGATGCCGAACAGCTCCTTCAGCGTAGATGCGGCCTTCTTCATATGATGCAGAGACAGAAAAGCAGCGTCCGCCCCATATCCGCCTTTCATCGTAAAGATAGCGATAAACTCCCGCTCCCCCTTGGGACTGGCAAAGCTGAACGACTCAAACTGTCCGTCACTGTTCTCATTCATTACATTAGTTACGGCAAAATGCAGCAAATCCCGGTCCTCATGGAATCTTTCTTTACGCACCTGCTCCAGATTAAGCATCCGCAGAATACCTACAGCGAAATGGCTGGCCGCCCCGTCCGCACCGATCAGCGGCAGGAAGGCTTCATTGGACTGGGTTTTGAAGCTGCGGTCTATAATGGACAAATACATCTTCTCCTTCAGCTTCGGCAGAGACATATTGAGTGTAATATTGCGGTTGATGAACTCGCTCTCCCGCTTCCGCTTCGCTTCGAGTATATCCACCGCCTTGCGCAGTGCATGGTTAAGATCGGTACGGTTGACCGGCTTCAAAAGATAATCCACCACCTTGGAGCGGATCGCCTGGCGCGTATATTCAAAATCATTGTAGCCGCTGATCACAATCAGCAGCAGATCCGGGAACTCCTCCTCGGCGATCTGCAGCAGCTGGGCACCGCTCAGCTCCGGCATTTTCATATCCACCAGCACCAGATCGAATTTCTCCCGGCGCAGCATCTCCAGCCCCGCCTGGCCATTGGTCGCCTCCAGTACCTGTCCGACACCCAGCCCCTTCCAGTCCCCCAGAATATTGATCGCTTCGCGCAAAGGCTCCTCATCGTCTATAATCAGCACTTTATACATGTTGTCCTACTCCTCCCCGCGGCAGCCGCATATCCATTTGTGTCCCGTGTTCACTGCTGTGAATGGCCAATCCCGCGTCTTCTCCATATAAGAGCTTGAGCCGGGTGTTAAGGTTCTTAAGCCCAATGCTCTCGTTGCCATCCTCTTCCTCCGCATCCGAATCGCGGTCCTCCCACTGGATCTGCAGAGAGCTCATTACTTGCTCCAGCCGCTCCTCATTGATTCCCGGCCCGTCATCCCGTACAGAAATTACGCTGTGGGTAGCGGTAACATGCGCCTCAATACGGATGGTAACCGTAGTGGATACCTTTTCCAGCGCATGCTTGATGCAGTTCTCCACCAGCGTCTGAATCGACAGCTTGGGAATCCTCAGCTCCATCAGGCTTTCATCCCAGTCGTACACGACCTGCATCCGGCTGCCGAACCGCGCTTTCTGCAGCGCCAGATAACGCTCAATATGCCGCAGCTCTTCCCGGGCCTGCACAACATCCCGCCCGCTGATGCAGTATCTCAGCGTCATGGCCAGATTGTCGACCATCTCGACGATATCATCATTGTTGTTCTTGAGCGCCTTGGTAGAGATGGCCTGCAGCGCATTGTACAGGAAATGGGGATTAATCTCGGCCTCCAGCGCTTTGAGGACCGCGTTTTTTTCCACGATTTTCATTTTATAGCGTTCATTAATCAGTTCATTGGTCTTCTCGACCATCTTATTGAAGTGGCGTGACAGATAGGCGATCTCATCCTTGCCCTCCACCGTTGCCTCGGCATCGAAGCTCCCCGTACTGAAGCGCTTCATCTGCAGCGACAGATTCTTCAGCGGGTGCGTAATTCTATTCGAAGTGACGCTGACCAGCACCACGGACAATACCAGGAACAGCAGGCCGATGAATACATTCAGCTTACGGGTCGTTGTCGCCGCGGCATAGATTTCTGTATACGGAATCGGCTTGACGAGCTTCCAGCCTTCTTTTTGACTGATGTCGTAGATCACCAGGTACTTCTGTTCTTCATCCGACCACGTCACACGCCCGTTCTTTTCCGGTGTCAATTGGTCCAGCAGCCCCGCCTCTCTGCTCCCTTGATAGAATTCCTTATCGTCCACTGTAAAAGGCTCATTATCCGGGCTGATATACATCAGATGCTCTCCGGTGCTGAACGGAATATCTTTCATAATCTCATCGGTCACCGACGAGTTAAGGTATAGGGACAGTACGGCCTGCGGCTCCCTAGACACAATGGAACGCAGCAGCCGGTGATAGCCCATGAAGACCTTGTCCTTGTTAACGGGATAATCCACACTGCTCTCCGCAGCCGGGGCTTCTTCCACAAAAGACTGATAGGAGCGGTTGAACGGACTCGCCAGTGCCCGCTTATACCAGGACAGATTGTCGATCGGCGGATGTTCGGTCACCCGGACGGTAATATTATAGTTCTCCTTGGTGACATAATAATACTTGTGCTCCTTGATCACGTACAGGTATACCGCCTCCAGGTCATTGCGGGAGAAATACAGATTCTTCAGATAATCCTCCACATACATCTTGGAGCCATAGTCCTCTGATTCATGCAGGATGGCATAGGCAAACTCATCATATGAGATCTGCGGCAGGGACAATTGTTCAATTCCGCTCAGGTAACTCTCCAGATTGCGTCCGACCAGCAGCAGATTGTTGCTCGTGCTCGCAATGCTGTTGTTCACCGATTCCTTGCGCAGCATTCCATAGGAAATGTACGTCAATGAGCTTACCACCAGAATGATGATTATAGTGAACAAAAGAATCAGTTTGTTGGCCAGCCTGCGGGAAATGCGCTCCAGTAAAGGCTCAAACAGCTTGTACAGCGTTCGTTTAATCATGTTCTCCGTCTCCCCGCTGGTGTATCAGGCCTCAGTCCCAGACTCATTTTGGTCATCCGGACTCAGTTCACCTTTTTACCCCTAACTGTACTCTTAAATCCATTTTTGAGTATAGGGGTCTGATCTATAATACACAATATAGACTAACCGGAATGGTTATGTGTGGCAAGCCAGGCACAATACTCCCACCCTATAACTCAAGAAGAGGTGCATCCATGTTAAAAACACTCGGCAAAAGATGGCGCGAGAAATTCGAATTCGGAATCTTCACACTCCCGGTTCTGATCTGTATCGCAGTTGCATTCTACATTCCCTTTGCCATGACCATCCGTTATTCGATGACGAAGTGGAACGGGATTTCCAAGCATCCCAAATTCGTCGGACTGGACAACTTCAAACAGATCTTCTCGGGGGATACGAACTTCTCCGATGCGGCCTGGTTCACGATTAAATATGCAATCCTTTACATTGTGATCGTCAACGTGCTGGCGATTCTGCTGGCCGTGCTGCTGGACATGAAGCTGAAGAGCACCTCCTGGCTGAGAGCGGCATTCTTTATCCCTTATATCCTCAGTCTTGTGATTGTCGGCTTCATCTGGAAATTCATCTTCATGCAGGGCTTCAACTCACTCGGTGAGAGCACCGGCTGGGCCATCTTCGACTTAAGCTGGCTCGGGACACCGGGACTGGCGTTCATCTCCATCTTAGGCGTATCTATCTGGCAGTCGATCGGTTTTTATCTGGTCATCTACATCGCCGGTCTGCAGTCTGTGCCGGAGGATCTTAAGGAGGCTGCTACCGTAGACGGCGCAGGTCCGATGAGAAGATTCTTCAGCATTACGCTGCCGCTGCTTGCCCCATCGATTACGATATCCGTCTTCATGGCGCTGACCAATTCGATCAAGGTATTCGACGTCATTCTGTCGCTGACCGGCGGCGGTCCTGGCGGAACCACTTACAGCATCGCTTATGATATTTACCGGGATACGTTCCAGAACAATCTGTACGGCTACGGTACGGCGAAAGCGCTTATCCTGTTCCTGGCAGTACTTGTCGTGACGATCATCCAGCTGACAGTCTTCAAACGGAGAGAGGTTGAGGCATAATGAAAACAAACAACAACAAGGCCGGCAAGATCATACTGGAAGTTGTTTTGGTCATATTGTCTCTGCTGTTCCTGTATCCGCTGTTCCTGACGATTATTAACTCTTTGAAAAGCTTCAGCGAGGTTATGACCGACGTTATCGCGCTGCCGAAGCACCTGACCTTCAGCAACTATTCCTACGTCTGGAAATTCATCAACTATCCGCGGCTGTTCCTGAACAACTTCGTGATTACCGGCGTCGGCCTGCTCGGCATCGTCTTCATCTCCTCCATCGCCGCCTATAAGCTGGCACGGACCAAAACCAGATGGAGCGGTGTGATCTACTTCCTGTGCATTATGCCGATGCTGATCCCGTTCCAGTCGATCATGCTGACTGTGCTGCAGACGGCCAAGAACCTGCATCTGTCCGAGAGTACCTGGGGGCTGGGCCTCTTGTACTGGGGCTTCGGCGCTCCGCTGGCCGTATTTATCTACCACGGCTTCGTGAAGGGAATCCCGACGGAGATCGATGAAAGTGCGACCATTGACGGCGCATCCGGCTTCCGCCTGTTCTTCAGCGTCATCTTCCCGCTGCTGAAATCGGTAACCACCACTATCGTCATCATCGACGTGATGTGGATCTGGAATGACTTCCTGCTCCCGCTGCTGATGGTTAACGGCTCGCCGGATACGAAGACATTGACACTGGCCGCTTACACCTTCGTAGGTCAATATACCTCGGACTGGCAGTATGCCATGACCGCCATGGTAATGGCCGTATTGCCATCCATCGTTGTCTTCATCTTCCTGCAAAAGTACATCGTCAAAGGCGTAGTTGCCGGAGCTGTTAAGGGCTGATCCCTGATCCTGCTCCTCCCCCTCGCCTGAGACAAATAAGGCACGGCTAAGCGGATTTCGCTTGGGCCGTGCCTTTTGCTGTTGTGCAGGATCTACCTATGCGTTTTGTGAGGACGCTGCGTGAACGGACCGTTGTTCCCATCGCTCTTGTGTCCAGATTTTATTTATTCTTCTTAGTGGTGAAAATCTGGACACTGCTGCTGCTTCCGAAGTGAGCTTTCCTGCGGAAAGCTTTCAGGCGGCCGCTGTCGCTGATACACAATCGTTCCGTCCTCTCCGCTGTTTAAGCTGGAAAACATCTAAAAACCTCAAACAAAAAAGTCACCCTGACGGGTGAAACTAGCTGAACTTATGCGGCTTATGGAGCCTGTGCAGCTCATGTAAATTCAAGGGCACTAGTGCCCCTCATTTGCTCCTTTGGCACGTATTCAGGGAAATCAAGGGCACTAGTGCCCCTCATTTGCTCCTTTGGCTCTCATTCGGGGAATTCAAGGGCACTAGTGCCCCTCATTTGCTCCTTTGGCTCTCATTCGGGGAGTTCAAGGGCACTAATGCCCCTCATTTGCTCCTTTGGCTCTCATTCGGGGAATTCAAGGGCACTAATGCCCCTCATTCCTCCTTTGGCGCGTATTCAGGGAAATCAGAGGTATTTATCCCTTCGATTTCCCCATTCCGCCCACTTTCGGCGGAATTAGAGGTATTTATCCCTTCGATTTCCCCATTCCGCCCACTTTCGGCGGAATTAGAGGGATTTATCCCTTTAATTTCCCCATTCCGCCCACTTTCGGCGGAATTAGAGGTATTTATCCCTTTAATTTCCCCATTCCGCCTACTTTCGGCGGAATTAGAGGGATTTATCCCTTTAATTTCCCCATTCCGCCCACTTTCGGCGGAAATAGAGGGATTTATCCCTTTGATTTGCCCATGCTGCCGACTTCTGTGCCGGATCAGGCACACACTCGTCCTTCAAACTGTGCTGCTCGAAATTCCAAAGAATCCTATCCACAACAGACGAAGATCATAATTCCCTATACATAAAAAAGCCCGCCCGCCGGCAAGGCGTAACGGACTTTATTCTAGTCGCTCAGATGACTTTACTTTATTTCGCCAATAATGGCCTCTTTTTCTCGTTGCGGCTCAGATGCACTTATCCTGCTGTTTCGGGTCCGAAACGGCGGGAATCAGGAACTTAACGGCTCTCTGTCCGCATGGGCGGATAATGCAGCTTTTCGAGTATAATAACGTCCCTACAGTCCGCACGACCTCCGCCACTCCCTCCCCTTTCAAGCACTCCCATCGTTTGCCTTCTAAGTAAGGACGTATAAAAGAATGGTGCGCCCCATCGTTGCTTCCCAATAAAAGCCATAGTTCGTATGTTACTCATAAATCTTTTACCGCCGTCCACATGCTTCGTCCACTCCAGACAACCAGCCGGATATTCCTGCTACTTTACATACCTTTGCTAATCCACCTCATATACAGTCTACAACCAACCGCTCTTTCTACTCCTCTACCTTCCTTACTCCGTCCAGCATTCTCTCTCTGTTGTGCAATACTTCACCGTTCATTTCTCTGTCCTGCTCTTATCCACATTTTCTCTATATCGTATATCGGTTTTGGCCTTACCCCTTAGTTCTCCCGTCTGCCGACTACTGCAGCTTCAGCGCAACCCGGTACACCGGTGTAGCCGTAACACTGTGGAACACGGCAATGGCTTCACCCTCGAATACCTTCTCTACCGCCATCGCAGCATCAGCAGCCAAAGTTACGCTGCCTGTGCGGCGCGGTGTGGTTTCCATGATGATCTCGCCTCTGCGGAGGACATCGCGGAACCGGGACAAGCCGATCTCCCAAGGCCGGCCGTTGTAGAAATGATCATGGAATAATTGCCCGCCAGCAAAGGCATAGCCCACATTCCCTGTATAGTCGATACTCAGCAGCACTTCCCCGGTTCCTTGAAGAACATCCTCCGGCAGCCCGAGCGCAAGCTTATGGTCATGAAGCCGCCGCGTGGTAAGCGCGATCTCCTTCAGAGGAACCTGCACATCATAGATCCGGAACCAGCCTTCCGTCCGTCCGCTGATAGCTGCTTCAGCCTGCACCGTGCTCCACTGCGCGGCTGGCACCACTGCTCCACCGGCATATTCACGGAACGTGAAGGCATTTTGCCCGCTGCTAAGGAATTCAATGCCCTCGGGGGTCTGAACAAGCGGAACCTCCGAGAACACAATCCGGCTCTGACCGCCGTCCTCCAGCTCCCACAGCTTTGCAGCATCCTCGGCACTCATCGCGTAAATCCGGACTTCCCGGGCTCCGTCACGTTTGATTACGATCATTGAGGACACTTGATGGGGAATGAGCACGTTGTAGCTGCTGCCGTTCCCCTCAATCGTTCCGGCATCGGTTGATACACTGAGAATACCGTCCTGCGCATCCAGCAGGAACTCACCATCCACACCCTCCGGCATCGCGAATAAATAGGTGATGGATTCAGCAGATTCCACAGCGGTGACCGGCTGGGCCGTTGCATATTTCAGGTTCAGTCCGTCCAGTGCGAAGTTGAACGGTAGCAGGAATGCAGCCTTCTGCTTAATATTCAGTGTGCTCCGCTGCGGGAAGCAGATGGTCTCCGCCTCAAGCTCAACCGCAAACACAACCTCCTCATGCCCATCCATCTCTACATGATCCTGATAATTATTGACGAATAAGAACCCGGACCTGCCATCCGTGCGGACGGCATAACGCAGCGTATGCGCATCATCAGGAGTAACAGCCTCTGCACCTTCCGGAAGCACGGTTGCCATAGGGGCAAGCCGGTCTGCGAATTGGCGGAGGAAATAATGCAGCGGGCGCAGCAGGCCGTTAGACTCACGGATCTGTCCGAACTCGCCAATCGGTGCCTGAAAATCGTACGTCAGCTTAGGCGTTGTGCTCTCGTTCAGGTAACCTGTTCTGCCCACCGGATTCGTGCCGCCATGGAACATATAATAACCGATGAAGTTGCAGCCGCCGGCAAGCTTCATCAGGGTCATGGCCAGTACACTTTCCGGTTCTACCTGGAACCGGGACAGATACCAGGTCTGCATGCCGCCGCCCATCTCGCAGCAGGCAAAGGGATATTTTGTCCGGGGATACGGCGGATTGAACTCTCCCCCCGGCGCCTGATCATCATGGAAATTCACAAATACATATTCAGGTGTCGGTGTCTGGGTTTGACCCGGGTCACTGATGCTCCACGGGGTATAGGCATATCCGCCATACAGCGGCAGGACTTCATCTTCCAAGAACGGCGCCTCGCCCCAGCCGGTGCTGGTATAGATCGGCGCAATCAGGCCGGAATCCACCGCATACTCCTTGAGCAGGCGCATATGTGCTGCACCTTCCTCGCCGCCTATTCCGCCGCTAAGATATTCGTCCCCCTGCTTCGCCGTCTGTTCCCAGAGCGCAGCGGCAGCATTGAATTCATTCTCCAGCTGAATCCCGATCACCGGCCCGCCATCCTTGTACATCAGCGCATCAGCCTCCCGGCCAATCTCTGCAAACAATCGTCTTACATAACTCAGGTACCCTTCATCATTGGAGCGGACATCGAATTCCCGCCCGAACAGCCAGTCCGGGAGTCCCCCGTTACGGACCTCGCCATGACAGAACGGACCGACACGCAGGATAACATAGAGCCCGTTATCGCGGCACAGCTCCACAAACTTCCGGAGATTGCGGTTGCCGCTCCAATCGAATTCCCCTTCTATTTCTTCATGATGATTCCAGAAGATATAGGTGGCAATCACATTGATTCCTGACATCTTCATCTGCCGGAGTTCTGTCTCCCAGTCCGCTTCCGGATAACGCGAATAATGGAACTCCCCGCAGATGGCGAAATAAGGCTTGCCGTTCAGCTCCATGTAGTAATTGGTGAAGCTGATCTGGTCACCCTCCGGGTTGCTTCCCCCGAGTCGCAGGGTGGATGGATAGATTTCCTTCGGGGAAATATGGGCTTGTATCGTATGCTTCATGTGATCGGCTCCTCTGCAATTAGCTTGTTTTCTTCGTTAATGTCTATAAAAAACCACCCCAAAGCTATGCTCTGGAGTGGCCCGGAAGCCGTTACATTAGCTTCACCTTATTAAGCTATTATTTCTGCGCTGCCAGGAAAGCGTCAATCTGGCTCTGCAGCTCTGTCTGCACCTTGTCAATACCAGCGGATTTCAGCTGTTTGATCAGATCTGCCTGACCTTTATCCAGATCATCAATCAAGCCGTATTCCAGCGGAATGGCATAACGCAGCATCACGTTGCCGATGTTGGCTACTTCGTTCTTCACCGGTGTGGAGTCGAAGACGAAGGTTTCAAGCGGGAAGTGATAGATGCTGGACTGCCAGCTGTTGAACATGTTGTCTGCTTCTACCGGATACGCCGAATCTTGACGGTTCAGCGGGGAGTTCCAGCCCCAGTTCGAGAAGCCCGTGTAGTTGGCAGCTGCTGGCCCTGCACTGTATTTCTTGTCGCCATCAGGAATATAGTTGGTTCCGGCAATGCCGTACATCGTCAAGTCATGAATTTCCTTGTCATTCTGCAGCAGGTCGATCAGCATCAGGGAACGTTCCACGTTCTTGGAAGTAGCATGGATCGCCATACCGTTCTGAGTCGAAATTGCTGCAATTTTCTTCTTGCCCGGTGTAAGGTCGGCAATCGCCAGCTCCACATCCGGTTTGTCACGGCGCATTTCAGATACGTTCGCTGCTACAGTACCCAGGTTCTGAGCGTAGGAGGAAACTTTTTCAGCTTTGATATCCTGCCATACGTCATTTTTGTTGCTGACTACGTTTTTGGACCATACGCCGTTGTCTGCAAGATCCTTGTAGTAGGTAAGCAGTTCTCTGAATTCAGGTGTGTCATAGATGTTGAAAATTTTGCCGGTTGCATCATCCAGCTTGTAAGCCAGCGGCAGCAGGTTAGCATCTACAAGGTTCCAGTCATTATTCTGCTCCAGCGTAGCCTGGTCAAGCTCATGCCATTTCCAGCCGTCGGCAGGTTTGGCACCGTATGCAGTAATTCCAGTTTCTTCTTTGGCAACCGTTTTCAAGTAAGTGGCATAGGATTCAAGGCTGTTGATTTCAGGAAGATTGTATTTCTTGCGCAGATCCTCACGGTACAGAACCACTTTATCGGTAACCTCAACGTTGTTGTTCGGAACCATGAAGAGCTTGCCGTCCACTTTAGCTTGCTCCCAATTCACTTTAGGCATCGCTTCCCAAGTCTGCGGCATGTAAGTCGACAGCAGATCATCCGTCAGCTCCAGGAAACCGCCTTTGAGCGCCTGATCGTTATAGAGTGCCCAGTTGGCAGTATACACAAGGTCAAAATCTTCATTAGCCGCAAATTTCAGCGGGTACTTCTGTGTCCAATCCGACCAGTCGAGGAATTCTGTCTCCACGGTGGCATTGATTTTTTCTTTCAATTTCGTGTTCAGCTCTCCGAACACCTTATCGTAGTCCCCCGGCTGGCCGCCGATCAGCAGCATCTTCAGCTTCACTTCTTTGGAAGTGTCCGGAGCGCCGGGATTCGCAGCTGCCCCTTCTGTAGCCGTTGCCGGAGCCTTCGTAGCCTCCGCACCTGTATTGGCGTTGTTATTGCCGCCGCATGCACTGAGAATGGTACCCAGTGCCATCATTGTTGCCAGCGTAACTGTAAGTTTCTTTGTCTTATTTTTCATCATGACCGATGTTCCCCCTAATTCAAAATAGTATTGGGTTTATATTGATAACCAGGTTGCCCTGTGATCATCCTTTGACTGCACCAATTGTAAGTCCGGTTACAAAATATTTCTGGATGAACGGATAAGCAAGCAGGATCGGTCCTGTAGCCACAATGGTCATGGCCATCTTCAGACTCTCCGTAGGCAGATCCGTATTTACAACGGCGCCGGAGGCCATCATCGCCTTGCGCATGCCATCCATATTGCCGAGCATTTTGTAGAGATAATACTGCAGCGGCATCAGCTCTGATTTGGAGATGAACAAGAGTGCGTTGTACCAGTCATTCCAGTAAGCCAGAGCAATGAACAGGCCGATGGTAGCCAGGGCAGGCTTGGACAAAGGCACAATCAGCTGCATGAAAATCCGGAAATCTCCTGCGCCGTCAATCTTGGCGGATTCTGTAATGGCATCCGGGATGCTGCTCATGAACGATTTCATGACGATAATGTAGAACACGTTCATCAGCAAAGGCAGGATCAGCACCAGCAAAGTATCTTTAAGATGCAGATAGTTGACAATCATCAGGTACCAAGGGACCAGACCGCCGCTGAACAGTGTAGTGAAGAAGAAGAAGAAGGAGAAGCGGCCGCGCCATTTGAAATCTCTCCGGGACAGCACATAGGCCGTCATTGAAGTCAGGAACAGTCCGAACAATGTACCAATGGCGGTTACCGATATGGTTATGCCGTAAGCTCTGAGCATTTCCTCCGGGTACTTGAACAGCAGGCTGTAGGCCTCTGTTGAGAAAGCGGACGGGAAGATCTGGAACCCTTTTTCGATAATCGTGCTCTCCTCACTCAAAGAGGAGGACACGACCAGAATGAAGGGGAAGATACAGAATATAGCGAGCACAGTAAGCGTTACGTAGCCGATAATGGACAATATCATCTTGTCTTTATTGCCGCGCTTCCGGATAACCTCCGGAGTTTTCATGTTTGCAGTAGTTGAACTCATTTCGGTTGACCTCCTTTTCCTAGAATAGAGCACGATCCTTATCGTATTTACGTACGGCATAGTTAGCCAGCATGATGGTTACGAAACCAAGCAGGGACTGATAGAAGCCGGCCGCAGCGGACATTCCGATCTCATTGGAAGTGGTCAGTGAGCGGAACACGAAGGTGTCGATGACGTCGGTTGACGAGAACAGCAGGCCGTTGTTGCCGACCATATTGTAGAACATCCCGAAATCCCCGCGGAAGACGTTACCGATAGCCAGCAGCACCAGAATGATCACTGTAGGCATCAGGTTCGGAACCGTAATCTTCATAATCCGCTGGAAAATATTCGCCCCGTCAATCTCAGCCGCTTCATACATCTCGGTATCAATGCTGGTGATCGCCGCCAGATACATGATTGTACCATAGCCCAGCGTCTTCCACGCGGATACGACCACCAGGATTACCGGCCAGTAGGCAGCGGTATTATAAATGTCCACCGGCTGCATGCCGAGTCCCTTGAGCAATACGTTAATGGTACCAACGTCGAAGTTGAACAGGTTGTAGGCAATGGCACCAACCACAACCCAGGAAATGAAGTAAGGCAGGAACAATACCGTTTGAGTAATTTTCCGGAACCATTTGCCGGCAACCTCGAACAGCAGGATCGCCGCAAAGATCTGAACCACGTTATTCACAACGATAAAAGCAATATTGTACAGCGCCGTGTTTCGTGTTACGCGCCAGGCGTCACCGGAATTGAAGAAGAATTTGAAGTTATCCCATCCGTTCCATGGGCTGCCGAAGACCCCGCCGGTGTAGTCGTATTGCTTAAACGCCAGTATAATGCCTGACATGGGTATATAAGCAAAGAGCAGGAAGAACAATACCGCCGGTACAAGCATGAGGAGCAAGGATCTGTACTTCTTCACATCATCCCAGAATCCATGTTGTTTCTGTTTCATCTTGAATCCCCTTTCCATCAATCCCTTTTCTCTATAGCTTTATTATAAAGAAGCGCTTTCCTGGTGTGGATTAGGCCTAGCAACTAAAAGTAATACTTTTTCAACGATCGGTTAATATATACCATTCCCCAAAAACAAAAAAACGTTGCCCCCGGTTGTAATAACCGGACTGGCAACGTTTGGCAGGCTATATTTTCTGTTTCTTGCGGTATTCTCCCGGCGTCATGCCTGTGATCTGCTTAAACTGCCGGTTGAAATAGATAATGTTCTTGTAGCCCATGCGCTCGGCAATCTCATAGATTTTGAGTGTCGGATCTCCCAGCAGCTCGAAGACCCGGCCGGTCTTGCGCTCATTCACGAATTCACTGAAAGGAAGCCCGTACTCTTCCTTGAACAGATAACCCAGATAGTTCGGTGTGAAGTCGAAATGGGCGGCTACCTCCTTCAGGGTAATCTTCTTCTCCAGATTCTCCTCCACATAGTTCATAATCTCATCGATCAGCTTACGCTTCTGCCGCTGCCGCTTCACGTACAGCAGCTCCGACAGCTCGAAGAATCTGCGCCGCATCCAGGACAGGATATCGTGAATGGTCTCGAACTGGAACAGAATATCCGGCTGATGCGACTCCCACTGCAGCAGCTCATACAGATTCTCGTTCTGCTGCTGCAGATCCGCATGCAGCTTGGAGGTGATGCGGATGATCAGCTCATAGACATCCTTCTTGCCTGCACTCGTGAACAGCTCCAGCAGCTGGTCGTCGATGGCCACAAGATCATATTGAATGATTGCCTCCAGCAGCTTCACCACAGTCTGTTCCATCCGGGCTCCCGGCGTCCCGCGCGGCGAAGATTCCATGTTATCACGGATCAGCCGGTTCTTCCCGAGCAGCCACTTCGCGCTGAGGGCAGCCTGTGCCTGCTGGTAGGATTCGTGGAGTCCCGCTTCGTCCTGGGCATAACGTCCGACACCAACGGTTAGCGTACAGGGTGAAGACTCTGCCATCTTGCGGATTAGCTCGTCCAGCAGGTTCATGAAGCTGTCCTGCGGGAGGCTGCAGAGAATGACAAACCGGTGATGATGAACAGGAATCAGCGTGCCAAGCTTCCCATCCTCTACGAAGGATTTGATCAAGCCCGCCATTTGCCGCGTCTTCACGCGTGCATCCTCCTCGGACAGATCACGCATTTTCCATTCCAGATCATCGATCTCGACAAATGCAGCCGCCGCCCCTTTCACCAAAAGCGGGGTAAGGGCACTGCGCAGATGCGGCTCAGCGGGTTCAGGCGAAGGTTCTTCGAACCAGCGCAGGATAAGCTCCTTGTTCACAAGGGACAAGGCTTCGCTGAAGGAACGGTTCTGCTCCCTCTCCTGCTCCATAGCTGCGCACAAGGAGTCCAGCATTTCGTACAAATCCTTATCTTCAACAGGCTTCAGCAAGTAGCCGGAGGCATTGATCTCAATAGCCTCCTTGGCATAGCTGAAATCCTCATGGCCGCTGATGAAGACGATTTTGACCTTGGGATGGATGACCTTAGCCCTGCGTGCAAATTCCGTTCCGGTCATAATGGGCATCCGTATGTCTGACAGGATAATATCAACCCGTTCCTGCTCCATGATCTTAAGCGCGTTAAAGCCGCTGTTCGCCGTTCCTACTACTGCAATATCGAGCGGGCTTGCCAGCACCCTGCGCCGCAGCCACTCCAGATCGACAGCTTCATCGTCTACCAGCAATACATTGATACTCATCGCAATCATTTCCTCCTGTGTTTGTACAAGATGCTCTGCCCCGTAACCGGTCAGCGAAATTCCTCACAGGTCCTCGTGATCCTGAACCCCGGCAGGGAGAAGCAGCTGGACCGTTGTCCCTCCTCCGTAGAAGCTGGCAATTGTCACACCGTAGGCGTCACCGTATCTGAGCTTGATCCGCTCATTGACGTTCTTCACCCCGTACCCGCCGGACTGTCCCTTGCCCTGCATCATTTTCTTAACGACCTCCGGACGCATGCCGATTCCATTGTCGATAATCTTCAGCTCAATACTATTACCGACCCTCCGGCCTGTCAGACGGATGGCAATGGACTCGCCAAACCAGGCATGCTTGAATATATTCTCTACAAAAGGCTGCAGCAGCAGCTTAATGACCTGCATCTGCATAATCTCCTCGTCCACATCAACATACAGAGTGAAGGCATCCGCATATTTGACCCGCTGGATTTCCAGATAAGTCGCCACCTGCTCCAGCTCCTTCTCCAGTTCAATGTACACATTGCCCTGATTCAGCGTCAGCCGGTAGAAACGTGACAGGCCCTGGACCATCTCCGTGACCTTGCCGATTTCACCCAGATTGGCCAGGCTGCTTATCGTCGAGAGCGTATTGTAGAGAAAATGCGGATTGATCTGCGCCTGCAACGCCTCCAGCTCCGCCTGCTTCTTCTGAATGCCCTGCACATATACGCTGTTGATCAGCCCCTGGATATTGGCGGCCATATCATTGAAGGAGTCGGCAATCTGCACAAATTCATCATTGCCGGAGAATCGGATCCGCTTCTGGAAGTTCCCTTCCTGGAAGGAACGGACCAAACCTACGATCCGGCTCATCTTGCGCCCGGAAATACGCGCCACCACGTACCCGATCAGGGTCATGACCAGGAAGCTGAGCGAGCAGGCAGCAATAATGACTTTGCGCAGACGGCCGGCATCCTGGGTCAGATACTTTTGCGGGACAAGCGCCTCAATAACGAAATTACTGCCCGGGATCTGCTCATGCAGACTGAGGAAGTTCTGCCGGCCATCGTCATAATTGGCGGTTCCGCGCTGGAACAGAATCGAACCTGTAGTCTGTTCAACCAGCCGCAGGGTAATCCCCTCTTCCACAGGGAAGGTATCGAAGCCGCCGAACAGATCCTCCAGGGAGACTGTAATACGCACATAGCCGATCACCGTTTTGTAATCACTGAAGTTGACCAGCCTGCGGACGTGGGAGAGATTACCCAGCTTCTGGTCGGTATCAATCTGCAGCCATAGATTATCGCGCTTCGAATCCTTAAGCGACAGGTACCATTCGCTGTCCGTAATATCCTCAAAGGGCAGAATATAATAATCGCTGTCATAGATCGGCTCATCCAGATTATCGCCCGATACAATATTAAGATCACTGTTCGGGGTATAGAGCATGAAGCGGATCTTGTTCCCGAACAGCTGCAGCGGTGCGGTGATCTGGGGAACAATCTCATCGATCATAGTCAGATAGATCTCAAACGGTGTCCCCTTTTGCTCAAGCGCACGCTGAAACGGCTGGCTGCCGAACAGGTTGTCCGACATCCGCTGAATTTCATCCATCTGATAGCGGATATTGTTCCTTGCCTGCTCCATTCCCGTCTTGATATTGGACTCGGCCATTTCCGTTCTCGAATCGGTCAGCATGGAATAAGAAATGTAGCCGATGAACACATCGGTCAGCAGGACCAGCAGCAGGTAGGGTATCATCATTTTATAAGTGAAGGGCATGTATTTCTTCAGTTTAGGCATCATTCGCGGGACATCCTCTGCATGGAATTCGTTATTTATATATTATCGTTCCACCCGCCGGAAATAAATAGCCGCTCCACAAGTTCACTTTGCGCCTTATGATTATTCCGCAGTCACCTGCAGCACCACTTCCGCAGAGGCCAGTCCCGTGGACACCGCCCGTACCTGGATGGAGCCCGCTTCCGCTGAAGCCTGAATCAAGGCCAGGCACCAGCCGTTAAAAGCACGCCGCAGCGGAGACTTATCCGGCTCATGGCTGCTTGGATTGCCGTTGCCGACGCCGAGCAGCCCTCCGGCTCCCGACACTTCAAACCGGATCTCGTTGTCGGCCGCAGGAACGACATACCCCTGCTTATCCAGAACAGCCACGCGGACCGGGATCGTATCACAGCCATCCGCCCGGCCCTCCAGCCGGTCAGGGAACAACGCGATCTGGTACGGCTGGCCTGCTGTGACTACAGCCTTCTCGGCAATGGCCAGGCCGCCGCGTTTGCCGGTAGCTTTTAACTCACCCGGCTTATAGATGACCTCCCACGATAAATACCCGGTTCTGTCTGCCTGCTGTTCGCCCAGACTTCTGCCGTTCAGACTCAGCTCCACCGTCTCGGTGTTGGAGAATACGCGCACCTCAACCGGCTTCCCCTCCGAGCCCGGCCAATTCCAGTGCGGCAGCACATGAACCATCGGCTCGTCCTTCCACACCGCCTGCATATAGTAATAGCTGTCTTTGGGGAACCCGCAGGTGTCCATCAGCCCGAAATGCGAGTTAATGCACGGCCACAGATAAGGGGTCGGCTCCCCCCGGTAATCGAATCCGGTCCACATGAAGACGCCGGTCAGAAAACGGTGATTCACCAGATCGCTCCACGCCTGCTGCGGAGTGCAGCCCCAGGAAGGAATGTTCGTGCCGTATTCGGAACAGTAGCCCTTGATCGGATCATCTTCGTAGATTCCCCGGGTTGCCGTGTAACTGGCACATTCACTGCCGATCATCAGCCGCTCCGGATATAGCCCGTGGTCACGGATGTCGATATTATGGGTGTCCCGGTGTCCATAATTGTAGCCGGTAATCTCTACCACATCGTTATATCCATTCTCGTTCCAGCCATGGTTCATCGCCGCAGAGGTCGGGCGGGTTGGATCGATTCTGCGGGTCCGATCCGCGAGCGTCTTCAGTATCCGGGCCCCAGTCACGGTACCTTCAAGAACCTCCTCATTCTCCAGGTTCCAGATGATTACACAGGGGTGATTCCGGTCCCGGTAGAGCATCCGCTCCAGCTGGCTCAGGCCATCCGGGCTACTGTCGAGCTTGCGGTTCTCATCCATCACCAGTATCCCCATCCGGTCACACATATCCAGCAGCTCGGGAGTCGGCGGATGATGGGCACTGCGGTAGGCGTTGGAGCCCATCTCCTGCAGCAATCTAAGCTTGTATTCGATCAGGCTGTCCGGCAGCGCTACGCCGACCCCGGCGAAGTCCTGATGGTTGCATGTCCCTTTGATGAGCCGCGGCTCTCCGTTCAGGAAGAAGCCTTCCTCCGCATCGAAGCGGATGCTGCGGACGCCGAACACCGTATCATACCGGTCTAGCTCTTTCCCTTCATATATAACAGTCGATTCCGCCTTATATAAATACGGCGATTCCGTATCCCAGAGCATGGGCTGCTTCACCTCAAAGCTCTGCTCAATCTCCGTCTCAGCATGCCAGTCCGCAAAGGCATCCGCCGAATGCGCGCAGATCTGCATTCCATCAGCATCATAAATCACCGTGCGCAGCGATACCGGCAGGCACTCAGTATAATCATTGCGGAGGCGTGTGCGGATGTTGACTACGGCCTGCTCTTTGGCCACTTCCGGTGTCGTTATATAGGTTCCATACTCGGCTACATGCAGGCGGTCCGTATTCTCCAGCCAGACATGACGGTAAATGCCGCAGCCCTCATACCACCAGCCTTCACATTCGCTAGCATCTACTTTGACCAGAATGACATTACTGCCTTCCCCGCCATAGCGGAGAACATCCGACAGATCGTAACTGAACCCTATATATCCGCCATGATGCGAGCCGATCAGATGCCCGTTAACCCATACCGTGCTGGTGCCCGATACTCCGTCAAAGCGTACCGTCCATTTACTGCCTGCAGCGTCTGCAGGAAGCTCGAAGGTTTTGCGGTAGAAGCCTGTACCGCCCGGCAGATAACCATGACTGCCGTCCCTTGCGCCAAGCATCTCATCCGGAACATACTGCTGCTCCACACACCAGTCATGCGGCAGGCTGAGTGCGGTCCATTCCAGCTGCTGCTCACCCATTCCTTTATCATTAAAAGCAATATCCAGCCACTCCCCCTCCCGGAGAGCACCCGTATCTGTAATACCGCCTGTCATTCCACCCTTGACTGCATAAGGAATCTGGAGCTCCCCTTTATAAAAGCCCCAGTTCTCATCAAACTTGACTTTGGTTCTAACGGTTCCCGTTCTCACTTCTGCAAAAACCTCCTTGATGAACTAATATTCATATTGTAGAGTAGATTAGCTTTACGCCGTTAGTACAATGCTAATAATGAATAGCACAAAATGAATATGACTTGGCTCCAATGCAAATAGCCCGAAGAAGAGTCTGCTTCTCCGGGCTTTTGAAGTATATCCTCAGCTCTCCCTGTTGCTTCAGAGCTTCTCGCTGACCGCTCCGCCCGCTGTGATCTTCGCATTGAAGGAGAGCTCATTCAGCAGCTTGTAGGTCTCTTTGTTATAGGCTTCACCCATGAAATTGGGCTGTCCGCCAATGATTTTGACCGGAGTAATACTGCTCGTCACCCCGGAATTGCTGACCGTGAAGTTGACCAGCATCGAATGCAGCGTCTTGTCCCCGCCCCGTGTAGAGCGGTTGAACACGAAATTGCCCAGCGAATAGTAGATCGGCTTATGCTTGTAATATTCGATCCCCATCAGACAATGGCTGTGCGCTCCGAGGATAATATCTGCCCCGCTGTCGATCATCTGTTTCGCCAGAGTCCGGGCATACTGTTCAGGGTAGTCCTTGAACTCCTGATTCCAGTGAATATAGACAATGGTATAATCGTTGTCCTTGGCTGATTGCTTAATCGCACTCAGCAGAGGCTCCGCTGTATAGGCGGAAGCTGCACCCGGACTGTTCTTGCCTGCATACCAGGAAGGGTCAGACAATACCCGGCTTACGCCCAGCATGGCGATCCGCTTGCCTTTGACCGTCTTAATGTAAGGTTTAAAAGCCTCTTGTATATTCGCGCCTGCCCCGGTGTGTCCGATCTTATTTCTGTCCAGATGGATCAGCGTGTCGAGCATGGCGGTTTGTCCATAATCCAGAATATGATTATTCGCCAGCGATACTCCGTCAATTCCGGCGTAGCTCAGTCCGGCCAATGCTGCCGGCTTGGAGCGGAAGGCAAACATTTTCTCGGCGGCGTCTCCCCGCACCGAGACCGGTGTCTCCAGATTGGCAAAAGCCAGATCGGCCTTCTTCAGCACTGGCGCCACTTTGACGAACGGGAAATTGACCCCGTATTTGGCAATCTGCTCGCCGACAAAACCGTCCAGCAGAATATCTCCGGCAAAAGCAAGCTGAATCTTGTCCTGCGGAGCAGCCCCTTCGGCACTGAGACCCGCAGCCGGTACTAATAGGAGCAGAATCATAATTATAATGGCGTATCTGCGCAAGTTGTCTGGCTCCTTTTCCACAAATTCAAATGGGTTATGAGATATAGAATACTACATACGCTTGATCAGCGCTTGCGGTCCGGTAGAACTCTTTCATAGCCGTGAAATACGTATACATATAGTCAAAAAACTCTTCCGGTTCATCATCATCCACCAGCGGATAAACCCCTTCGTCCAGCATCTGCCGGAATTGATACCGTTCCCGCATATACGACTCTTCTATTCCCTCCAGGGCGGCAGCGGTTTCTTTCACCTGTTCCGGCTCCATCACAAATACCTCGGCATCGGAATAGTGGCCGGCATAATGCTGGCCATTCATTGGCACAACTGCTCCAAGGGCTGAATCTTCCTCTGTACCCCCGCCTCTTAGTGTATAGTGCAGCGCCTGCCAGGCCTTATCGATATCCAGCTTCGGTTCGATTCCGTGCAGACTGATCTCTTCATCCCGGATGGCCTGAAGCAGCTCCGCAGTTACAGTGATGTAGTTACCAATCATCCCCATGAAGTTGTCTCCTTCTCTCTTCCGTCTTGTGCCTATTCTACTATACCGGAAGGAAACAACCAAATGATGGGGATTATACCTCTACCGTTCTACGCTGGGACTAACCCTGCGCCTTCTTGAGCACCGCCCGGAAGCAGTTCAGGCCACCCCACTGATCGGTATGCACCGCATCTGCAGGAAGATTGAAATCTGTCTCGCCCCAATACTGAAATCCGGCCTGGAGCAGAATCTCATTCATCCGCGGCAGGTTCACGGTCGGATAATCAAAGGTCAGCACGAGCAGACCTTCTCCATTAAGAGTCCTGTGAAATTCCCGCACCGCAAGCACAGAATCCTGCACGGACAGATGCTCCAGTACCGAGATGCAAAAAATCGTATCGAAGCTCTCATCTTCATACGGCAGTGCGGTAAGATCCGCCTGGGTCAGATGCAGCCGGTTCGTTCTTCTGGCCTGCACCTGCTGGGCTGCCAATTCTCCGATATCATCGGCAATACCCTGCATAATCGCTTCCCGTGACAGAATCCGGGCATCAATATCACAGGCGAAGACCTCTGCGCTATAGCCGGCAAGGTAGAATTTAAGCGGGTGGGATATTCCGCAGGCGGCATCCAGCACCACATCATGCGGTGAAATAAAGTTGGTGCACCATTCGTATTCATAGGGACGGCTCCACCAGGATTCCGGCAAATCATAAATCAGCTTCTCACGGCGTACATCGGTATTCACAAAAAAACGGGAGACATATGGATGTGTCGGCATGACCAGGACTCCTTTTATGAGGGGATTTCGGTAGTGAGAGTATATTCACGAATCCGTATTTCATGCTATACCCGGAATAACGGACCCGCCGCTCCTGCACAAAAAAACAGGCACCCTCCCTTTAAGGACGGCACCTGTTTCTACTATTAAATCATAGCTGATACTATTCTTCCCTCATTAAACGTAATACGTGATCAGCTTCGCATCCACTCCATGCCTCGCAATCAGTCCGTCCAGCATCTTGGACCAATCCTGATCCACCGTGCAACATTCAGGATGAGCTTCGAACCAAGCGACCGAGCGCTTCACCCCTCCGGCGAAGGGGACGGTTGCTTCGAAATCAGGAACAAGGCGTTTGATCTTGCTGTTGTCGAACACGCTGCTCACTGCCTGATCCCCAATCAGCCCATCCGCCGTCCCCGGCGGTGTGTTCGCAGCGATGAAGTCGGTAGAGATATGCACAACCTTCGGTTCTCTGCCTGCGGCCTCGCCGATAGCAGCATAGATCTGATTCCAGTTCAGCACTTCGTCAGAGGTAATATGAATCGCTTCCCCGATCGCCTCCGGGTGACCCAGCAGCCCGACGAACCCTTTGGCAAAATCGGAATTATGCGTCAGCGTCCATAGGGAGGTGCCGTCGCCGTGAATAACAAGCGGCTGGCCTTTGCGGATGCGTTCCACCAGCGACCATGGATTACTCCAGCTGGTCAGTGCCGCCGGAATGGCCGTGTCTCCATAAGTATGGGATGGACGGACAATCGTAACCGGGAAGCCGCTGTTCTGATACGCCTCCAGCAGCAGCTGTTCAGAGGCAATCTTATCCCTGGAGTACTGCCAGTACGGATTCACCAGCGGCGTTTCCTCAGTAATGAGATAATTACGCTGCGGCTTTTGATAAGCGGAAGCGGAGCTGATATAGATGTATTGCTTTGTTTTTCCGGTAAATAAGGCAATATCCGTCTGTACATGCTCCGGTGTGAAGGCAATCCAGTCCACCACCACATCGAATTCGTAATCCTTCAGCGCCTCGGCCGACTTCTCCTTATCGCGGATATCACCCTGAATCACCTGCGCGCCTTGCGGCACGAAGCTGCTCCGCTCTCCACGGTTGAACAGATAAAGTTCTATTCCCCGTTCCACTGCCAGCCGGGATACGGCCTGGCTGATGAGTCCTGTACCTCCGATAAATAGAACCTTCATCCTGCATCCTTCCTCTCTTAGCCGGTAATTTAGCCGATAATTTCTTCAATCCGTGTTAATACATCCCCGGTGAGCTCGATACCCGAAGCCTTCACGTTCTCTTCCACCTGCTCCGGACGGCTGGCGCCAACCAGGGCACTAGCTACATTAGGCTGACGCAGAATCCAGGCCAGCGCCAGATTACCTACAGAAATATCCAGCTCAGCGGCAATCGTGCCCAGCTCCTGAACCTTGGCGATTTTTTCCTCCGTGATTCCTTTACGCATCCAGTCGAGCTTAGCGGCCCGGCTATCCTCCGGAATATCGGAGACCGAGCTGTATTTGCCGGTCAGCAGCCCCTGGGCCAGCGGCGAGAATACGACTTGTCCGATCCCTTTGCGCAGGCCCAGCGGAATAATCTCTTTCTCGATATAACGTTCGAACATATTGTAGATCGGCTGGTTGACCACGATATGATCCAGCAGATACCGGTCGGCAACCGCAAGGGCCTCGGCCATCTGCGCCGCAGTCCATTCACTTACGCCTACATAGAGTACCTTGCCCTGCCGGACCAGATCATCCAGCGCCCGCAGCGTCTCTTCAATGGGCGTTTCCGGATCATACCGGTGGCAATACAGCAGATCCACATATTCAGCACCCAGCCGTTTCAGGCTGGCATG
The DNA here is from genome assembly GCF_038000235.1 of Paenibacillus sp. FSL R10-2199. Classification (NCBI taxonomy): domain Bacteria; kingdom Bacillati; phylum Bacillota; class Bacilli; order Caryophanales; family Paenibacillaceae; genus Paenibacillus; species Paenibacillus sp. FSL R10-2199. The sequence continues at coordinate 364,880 of NZ_JBBOBO010000002.1, forward strand.
ACATTGCTCGGTAATATGCTTACGGGACAGGCCGCGGTCATTGGGACCGTCACCCATTACGCCGTATACTTTGGTCGCCAGCACATAGGATTCACGCGGATAGCTGCTCAAGGTAGCACCCAGCACTTTTTCCGCTGCCCCTTTCTCATACACATTAGCCGTATCAAAAAAATTAACACCCAGGGAGTAAGCGGTTTCAATGGCTCTAACGGCATTGTCCTGTTCTACATATCCTCCGTAGGTCAACCAGCTTCCCAGGCTGATCTCACTGACTTTAAGTCCGGTTCCACCTAATCTGCGGTATTTCATGAATCCTTGCTCCTCTCTGAATCCGGCCCTGTTAACCGGTTGCTCCATACACATGTTCATTCTAGAACAGATTGTATATAATAGAAAGAAGTGAAAAATAGTTTATTATATGTCATCCAGTATAGTTGCTATACTCTGGTATAGTGCCTTGGAACAGGAGGAAATCCCTTGAAAGCAGCCAATTCTGCCAGTAATTACATCCCTAAGAATCCCGTCTCTATTGAATGCAACATAGAAAAAACATTGGAGGTACTAGCCGGAAAATGGGCTTTCCTGGTGCTGAGAGAGCTGCAGGGCGGCACGAAACGCTTCGGCGAGCTGCAGCGCAATATCGAAGGCATCAGCCCGCGTGCGCTGACCAGCACCCTGAGACATCTTGAAGATCATGGTGTACTGGAACGCTGCGTCTACCCGACCGTTCCGGTTACTGTGGAATATACACTGACCCCCAAAGGTGCGGATCTGCATCAGATCCTTCATGAAATGAAGCTGTGGTCCGCCAAATGGACCTGAGCCCAGCCCATAGCTATTGTTTAGAGAGCATTTCACTGTACAGCTGCCTTACCGATTCTTTCGGCTCAAGCCCCAGCTCATAGTTTAGCAGTTCCTTCATCGCATGATAATGCCGGATCAGGCTGATCCGGTCTTTTTGGCGGAAATAAATTCCCATCAGCAGCTCATGCGCCTCTTCATCAAGCGGTGATTTATCCAGCAGCAGATGAACCCGGTGCATAGCCTCCTCCAACCGTCCCTCCGCGATAAAGTATCTGCACAGCCTCTTCGACAGCATCACGTAGAATCCGAGCATCTCCGCTCTCTTCGAGCTGCTCCATAAATAATCATCATCCGCGAACAGCTCACCTTGATACAGCTCCAAGATATATTCATATTTGGGTACCCTAAGCGGGGTCAAGGGAGGATTCGACCTGGCAAAATCCTCAAATTCCCATAAATCCCCGGCAGCACCGGCAATCTCCATCCGGTAGCTCCCGCCCTTGAAATGAATTTCCACATGGATTCCCGCTTTTTTGAGTGCAGTCTTCATTTTGTAGATTGTGGTATGCAGATTGGAGTTAGCCTGCACGTCACTGCACTCCGGCCATAGCGCCTGAATAATCTGGCCTTTGGGAACGTAAGCCGGCCCTTTCAGAAACAGGAAGGACATCAGTTCCTTGGACTTATAGGTTCTCCATTTGACCGTATCCTCCCGGCCGCCCGCATTCAGCACATCGAACCCCCCGAAGCTGACAATCCTTGCCTGCTTAAGCGGCATCATCTGTTCTCCGTACAGCCGCCGTTTCTTCTGATAGCGTGTTACTGCCCGGTCAAGCTGCACAGGTGTCGGCGGCTTAAGCAAATAATCCAGGGCTTCAATCCGAAAGGCTTCCACGGCATACGAATCATGTGCAGTCACAAAAATAACCTCCAGATCCCTGAAGCTCTCCAGCAGTATTCCCGCGAGATCCACACCGTTCATCACCGGCATCTCCATATCCAGGAACACAATATCCGGCTGCAGCACCCGTATTTGCTCCAGTGCCTCCTTAGGCCTTTGAAATGCCCCGACAACCTCTACCCGTCCATCCTTTTGCAGCAGGTAATGGAGCACATCCAGTGCCGGTTTTTCATCATCGATAATTACCGCTCTTATCATCCTAATCCTCCAGTGTGCTTCACGAATACGGATAGCCCAATGAAATGAGCTGTGATGTCTGGCAGACAGCTAAGAAATCCAAGAAAAAGGGTGCCCTCAGCAAACGGCACTTAGAGGACACCCGGTTAATGAACAGCCAATCTATATGATGTATTTCATTGCGAATTTGAATATTTTGTGATTTATAAACATTTTATCATGCGCAAATAAGGCTGTAAATCATTGATTTCATATCCTGTCTGAACAGAAAAAAACCGGCATTCCACTAAGAGAATGCCGGCAACAATGAACTGGAAAAAGTGGATTCAAAAACGAACAGCATCATCCGGAGAAAATACTTAATACTTAATAGCCTGCACCAGTGCAGCGACTTCTTCCGCAGTACCCAGCTGCAGTGCCTTGGCAGCCAGCTCCTTCATCTCCGCCGCGGACAGCTTGGCAATCTGGCTGCGTGCCGGCAGGATGGAGGTTGCACTCATACTGAATTCATCGAGGCCCAGACCCAGCAGCAGCGGAATAGCTGTGGCATCTCCGGCCATTTCGCCGCACATTCCCGTCCATTTGCCCTCTGCATGAGCAGCATCAATTACATTCTTGATCAGACGCAGGATGGCCGGATTGTACGGCTGGTACAGGTAGGAGACCCGTTCATTCATCCGGTCAGCAGCCATAGTATATTGAATCAGATCGTTCGTCCCAATACTGAAGAAATCCACTTCCTTCGCGAACTGGTCTGCGAGTACCGCAGTAGAAGGAATCTCAACCATGATACCCAGCTGAATCTGATCCGATACTGCCTTGCCTTCTTCACGCAGCTTAGCCTTCTCTTCCAGCAGCAGATCACGGGCTGCACGGAATTCACCCAGAGTGGCAATCATCGGGAACATGATGCGCAGATCGCCATGCACACTGGCTCTCAGCAAAGCACGCAGCTGGGTACGGAAGATATCCTGGCGGTCCAAACAGAGCCGGATCGCGCGGAACCCGAGGAAGGGATTCATTTCCTTCGGAAGCTCCAGGTATGGCAGCTCCTTGTCGCCGCCGATATCCAGTGTACGGACAACAACCGGCTTGCCTTGCATATTCTCAAGCACGGTGCGGTAGGCATTATACTGAATTTCCTCGGAAGGCAGCTTGTCGCGGCCCATGTATAGGAACTCTGTGCGGTATAAGCCTACACCTTCGCCACCATTGTCAATGACGCCTGCAACATCATTCGGCGTACCGATATTGGCTGCCAGCTCTACATGCTTGCCGTCTGCGGATACCGTAGGCTCTTCGCGGAGCTTTTTCCATTCTGCGATCTGCAGGTCGTACTCCTTCTGCTTGGCTATGTACAAGGCTACTTCAGCTTCGCCGGGATTCACCAGCAAATCTCCGCTTAACCCGTCTACAATGATAAGGTCTCCGGCTTTCACCTCAGACATTACATGCTTTGTTCCAACGACTGCCGGTATTTCCAAGGAACGGGCCATAATTGCCGAGTGCGAGGTACGTCCGCCGATATTGGTAGTGAAGCCTTTTACATATTTACGGTTAAGCTGTGCTGTATCTGAAGGCGTCAGATCCTCAGCAATTACAATAACCTCTTCGCTGATTTCCGCCGGGCTGACATAGGAAATTCCCAGCAGATGGTTCAGCACACGCTTGGTTACATCACGCATGTCGGCAGCACGTTCCTGCAGATAGGTGCTTTTCATATTCTCGAACATTTCGATGAACTGGTTAGCGACCTCCTGCAGCGCATAATCCGCGTTAACAGCTTCCTCACGGATTTTGTCCATCACCGGGCTGATCAGCTCCGGATCTTCCAGAATCAGCAGATGGGATTCGAAAATCTCTGCTTTCTTCTCTCCCAGCTCTGCCAGTGTACGCGACTTAATCCGCGCCAATTCACCCTTGGATATCTCCAGGGCGCTCTCCAGCCGGACAATCTCAAGCTCCACATCGCTTATGGCGGTCTTCGTGATCGTGTAGTCCGGATGCTTCAGGATAAACGCTTTAGCAACAGCAATACCTGCAGAAGCCGCGATGCCTGAAATCTTAATCATTGAGCTCGCCCAAGCCCTCTTTAATCATTACATCCTGAAGTGCGCCAAGGGCTTCTGCTTCCTGGCCGCCTTCAGTGATCAGGGTCAGGGTATCGCCGCTTTCCAGTCCGAGTGACAATACACCTAGAATGGATTTCAAAGTAACTTTCTTACCCTTTGCTTCAGCAAAGGCTTCAGTGTCCTTAAACTTGGTAGCTGTATTGACCAGCGCCGTGGCCGGACGTGCGTGAATTCCGTCTTCGTCGATAATTCTGAATGTTGTTTGCATGCTTCTCTCCAACTCTCTTTATAGTTTTTGGTTTCAGCTATTACTGCAGAATAAACAAGAAAAGGCAAAACCACACCTTTGATAAGGTAGCGGTTTTGCCTGATTTAACAGTAACAACCCGAAAAATATACACTACTTTTTATAACATAACTCTAGCAATATAGCAAATTACTGTGCCTCTCCGCTGTTACAAATAGAATCCAGATGAACGTTCAGCACCCGGATCATCCGCTGTGAATTCAGCCGTTCAGGCTCCAGCATGGCGTGCAGGGCCAGTCCGTCGACCACGGCATACAGCCGCTCAGCTTCACTGTCCTTATCCAGCTCCTGCCGGAGCAGCTCATGCTGGTCCAGATAATCAATCAGCTGGATGACCAGGGGATAGATAGCGTCATGACGCTCATCGTTATGTTCCCCGGCGGACTTGAGATGGAAGATAAACGCGAACCATACCTCCATTTCCGCCATGCTGCCGTCGTCCGTGGGAAGCAGCTCCAGCAGCACCCTGGCAACCTGTTCCCTGGGTGGAAGGTCTGTCTGCATGATGTCCACGATCCGTGCAGTGACACGTTCCTTCACCAGATTCATGGCAAACACCAGCAATTCATGCTGGGTGGTGAAATAATGGCGCAGCGCTCCCAGAGACACACCCGCCTCAGCAGCAATATTACGCACAGTTGCCCCTTTGATTCCCTGATGGATAATGACACGCCAGGTCGCTTCTGCAATATTCGATTTTCGCTCTGAATGATCTACTATTTTTGGCATGCCCATATTGTAGCATAAGCAGAATACGAAACACAATTTAAATAATACGGTTGTATTGTTTAAAATTCACTGCTATACTTCCGTTATTACCACAAATAATCCTGACAAGAGGTGCATTATGAATCTGGTAGCGTGGGCAATTGTTACGTGCGAAGTATTATTCTGGGTGGTCATTCTTGCCGGTTTCACGGCACGATATATTTTCAAGCGCAACACGCTGGGCCTGATACTCCTGGCGCTGACTCCGGTGCTGGATATTATTCTGTTAGTCATCTCCGGTGTGGATCTGGCCGGGGGAGCTTCCGCTACGACAGCGCATGCGCTTGCGGCTGTGTATATCTCAGTATCCATCGTGTTCGGCAAAAGCATGATCGCCTGGGCCGACGAACGCTTCCGCTACTATGTCACCAGGCAAGGGGCACAGCCGGTCAAACGGTACGGTATGGAGCATGCCCGCCATTATTTCAAAGGCTGGGTGAAGCATCTGCTCTCTTTTGCGCTCGCCGCAGGCATTCTATATGGACTCATCGTCTGGATTGACGATCCCGCCCGCACGGAAGCGCTGTTAAGCATTCTGACGGTATGGTCCGTTGTAGTCGGCATTGACTTGATCATCACCGTTACCTATTTCATCTGGCCCAGACAGATAAAGGGCAGCGCACGCTGAAACATTTTCCAGACCTTCGTTACAGCTTATTCACGGCTTATTCACCCGCTCTTATATTTTTGACCGTCCGGTTCTCCAGTGTGAAATTCCGGTAGATTCGCTCTCCGCCTTCGCCTGTAGGGGCTTGTGCCAATAATCCTACTTTGATCGTTTCTCCCACCGGTAGGTTAAAGAAGCGCATCATATCAAACCTTACACCATCTGTCGAATAATGAAAAGCGAAGGCATTACCGGATCTGGCGGCCTGCAGCCATACCTCATTGCCGTCGATATTACAGCCGTTTGCATCATCCGAGGTCTGGTTCGTCACTACACTGACTACAGCGTGGGTATCGAAATCTGTCAGCTCAAAGCAGGCTTTGGCCCAGACCGTCAGGTCCTGCATCACCATAATGGAAGAGGAATCGTAGGTATCCCGGAAGTCATGACTAACCTTCACCCGCAGCACGAAATCACCGGACACTTCTGTATAGAAGAAAGGCGCATTGGTCAGACTCTCAGGGGTAAGCCCTTCTTCGGCTATAGCACCGTTGTTGCAGAAAAAGTCGCTGTTAGCAGTGGCTTCTAATATAATAGCATCATCCTCAAACCTGATGTTCCCCTCATTCATCCACTTGTAAGTATTGAAATCCGCTAATGTCATTCATTATTCCTCCCATTTTTGGATAATTCTTATTTATTGCAAACGCATTCTCTTACTATAGCAAAAATGGTAATTCATCTCAAAACTATATTTCGGCAGTATGAAAAGGCCAGCCATGATCGTATTGGATCATGGCTGACCTTTAGTCTTTATACAATGCATTATAAATCAATTTACAATTAGGACCTGCTCCGTTCAAAATTTCATTTTGAACGGAGTAGAAAACTGTTAATTCAAAAGATGATTTATATTTTCGTCCAAGATTCCGTTAATACTGGAAGCTCAGTATATCTTTTTTCACTTGCAAATTGCGACGTATCCATATCGGAAGTGGCCGAGAACGTTGACATCGCTTGGATGAGCTGTTCAGTTTGAGCCGAAATTGCTGCTTGACTAGCTGCTTCCACATTGTATGAATTATTTTTCAAAAGGTTAGCATTCTTTGCAGCAGCTTGCGTAATTACATTGAACTCAAGCTGGGTTTGGGTCCAATACGTTCCATCTGCGAACGTAACACGTTCCACTTTGTAATATGAACTCGTAAAATAGGAGTTCACCCGGATCTTTTCTCCTGTCTCTTTGATCCGAATCATCAGGTCCATGTTGTCCTGCATCACATCCACTTCCTCTGGACCAACGAGCATTTGGATCGTGTCTACATTACTTGAACTATCAACATCGTAGATTGTATCCTGTCCGTACCCTTTCCCAAACACGTACGTATCGTTTCCGTTACTATTATATGGTGAATTTGAACTCAATCGATCCCCGTACAGTTTGTCATCTCCAGCCCCGCCGTCGAGCACATCGTTTCCGCTTCCCGCATACAGCTTGTCATTTCCTGCCAAACCCTGCATCCAGTCCACATAGCCATCCACTCCTCTCAAACTATCGTCACCTATCGTCCCCTCTGTTATCACTTTTGATTCCAATTGGGTTTGAGTCCACACTGTTCCGTCTGCGAACGTAACCCGTTCTATTTTGTAGTATGAACTGTTAAAGTAGGAGTTTACCCGAATCTTCTCACCTGTCTCTTTAATTCGGATCATTAGATCCATGTTGTCCTGCAGCACATCCACTTCCTCTGGATTCACTAGCATTTGGATCGTGTCTACATTACTTGAACTATCAACATCGTAGACTGTATCTTGTCCGTACCCTTTCCCAAACACGTACGTATCGTTTCCGTTACTATTATATGGTGAATTTGAACTCAATCGATCCCCGTACAACATGTCATCCCCGCTGCCTCCGTCCAGCACGTCGTTTCCGCTTCCCGCATACAAGATGTCATTCCCTGCCAATCCTCGCATCCAGTCCACATAGCCATCCACTCCATACAGGACGTCATGGCCCTCGGTTCCCTCCGTAATCACTTTTGATTCCAGCTGAAGTTGAGTCCACATCGTTCCGTCTGCGAACTTTACTTGTTCTATTTTATATTTCGTGCCACTAAAGTAAGAGTTTACCCGAATCTTTTCGCCCGTCTCTTTAATTCGGATCATTAGATCCATGTTGTCCTGCAGCACGTCTACTTCCTCTGGATTCACCAGCATTTGGATTGTATCAACATAGCCGCTTACAGTATCAACATCGTAGATTGTATCCTGTCCGTACCCTTTCCCAAACACGTACGTATCGTTTCCGTTACTATTATATGGTGAATTTGAACTCAATCGATCCCCGTACAGTTTGTCATCTCCAGCCCCGCCGTCGAGCACATCGTTTCCGCTTCCCGCATACAGCTTGTCATTTCCTGCCAAACCCTGCATCCAGTCCACATAGCCATCCACTCCTCTCAAACTATCGTCACCTATCGTCCCCTCTGTTATCACTTTTGATTCCAATTGGGTTTGAGTCCACACTGTTCCGTCTGCGAACGTAACCCGTTCTATTTTGTAGTATGAACTGTTAAAGTAGGAGTTTACCCGAATCTTCTCACCTGTCTCTTTAATTCGGATCATTAGATCCATGTTGTCCTGCAGCACATCCACTTCCTCTGGATTCACTAGCATTTGGATCGTGTCTACATTACTTGAACTATCAACATCGTAGACTGTATCTTGTCCGTACCCTTTCCCAAACACGTACGTATCGTTTCCGTTACTATTATATGGTGAATTTGAACTCAATCGATCCCCGTACAACATGTCATCCCCGCTGCCTCCGTCCAGCACGTCGTTTCCGCTTCCCGCATACAAGATGTCATTCCCTGCCAATCCTCGCATCCAGTCCACATAGCCATCCACTCCATACAGGACGTCATGGCCCTCGGTTCCCTCCGTAATCACTTTTGATTCCAGCTGAAGTTGAGTCCACATCGTTCCGTCTGCGAACTTTACTTGTTCTATTTTATATTTCGTGCCACTAAAGTAAGAGTTTACCCGAATCTTTTCGCCCGTCTCTTTAATTCGGATCATTAGATCCATGTTGTCCTGCAGCACGTCTACTTCCTCTGGATTCACCAGCATTTGGATTGTATCAACATAGCCGCTTACAGTATCAACATCGTAGATTGTATCCTGTCCGTACCCTTTCCCAAACACGTACGTATCGTTTCCGTTACTATTATATGGTGAATTTGAACTCAATCGATCCCCGTACAGTTTGTCATCTCCAGCCCCGCCGTCGAGCACATCGTTTCCGCTTCCCGCATACAGCTTGTCATTTCCTGCCAAACCCTGCATCCAGTCCACATAGCCATCCACTCCTCTCAAACTATCGTCACCTATCGTCCCCTCTGTTATCACTTTTGATTCCAATTGGGTTTGAGTCCACACTGTTCCGTCTGCGAACGTAACCCGTTCTATTTTGTAGTATGAACTGTTAAAGTAGGAGTTTACCCGAATCTTCTCACCTGTCTCTTTAATTCGGATCATTAGATCCATGTTGTCCTGCAGCACATCCACTTCCTCTGGATTCACTAGCATTTGGATCGTGTCTACATTACTTGAACTATCAACATCGTAGACTGTATCTTGTCCGTACCCTTTCCCAAACACGTACGTATCGTTTCCGTTACTATTATATGGTGAATTTGAACTCAATCGATCCCCGTACAACATGTCATCCCCACTGCCTCCGTCCAGCACGTCGTTTCCGCTTCCCGCATACAAGATGTCATTCCCTGCCAATCCTCGCATCCAGTCCACATAGCCATCCACTCCATACAGGACGTCATGGCCCTCGGTTCCCTCCGTAATCACTTTTGATTCCAGCTGAAGTTGAGTCCACATCGTTCCGTCTGCGAACTTTACTTGTTCTATTTTATATTTCGTGCCACTAAAGTAAGAGTTTACCCGAATCTTTTCGCCCGTCTCTTTAATTCGGATCATTAGATCCATGTTGTCCTGCAGCACATCTACTTCCTCTGGATTCACCAGCATTTGGATTGTATCAACATAGCCGCTTACAGTATCAACATCGTAGATTGTATCCTGTCCGTACCCTTTCCCAAACACGTACGTATCGTTTCCGTTACTATTATATGGTGAATTTGAACTCAATCGATCCCCGTACAGTTTGTCATCTCCAGCCCCGCCGTCGAGCACATCGTTTCCGCTTCCCGCATACAGCTTGTCATTTCCTGCCAAACCCTGCATCCAGTCCACATAGCCATCCACTCCTCTCAAACTATCGTCACCTATCGTCCCCTCTGTTATCACTTTTGATTCCAATTGGGTTTGAGTCCACACTGTTCCGTCTGCGAACGTAACCCGTTCTATTTTGTAGTATGAACTGTTAAAGTAGGAGTTTACCCGAATCTTCTCACCTGTCTCTTTAATTCGGATCATTAGATCCATGTTGTCCTGCAGCACATCCACTTCCTCTGGATTCACTAGCATTTGGATCGTGTCTACATTACTTGAACTATCAACATCGTAGACTGTATCTTGTCCGTACCCTTTCCCAAACACGTACGTATCGTTTCCGTTACTATTATATGGTGAATTTGAACTCAATCGATCCCCGTACAACATGTCATCCCCACTGCCTCCGTCCAGCACGTCGTTTCCGCTTCCCGCATACAAGATGTCATTCCCTGCCAATCCTCGCATCCAGTCCACATAGCCATCCACTCCATACAGGACGTCATGGCCCTCGGTTCCCTCCGTAATCACTTTTGATTCCAGCTGAAGTTGAGTCCACATCGTTCCGTCTGCGAACTTTACTTGTTCTATTTTATATTTCGTGCCACTAAAGTAAGAGTTTACCCGAATCTTTTCGCCCGTCTCTTTAATTCGGATCATTAGATCCATGTTGTCCTGCAGCACATCTACTTCCTCTGGATTCACCAGCATTTGGATTGTATCAACATAGCCGCTTACAGTATCAACATCGTAGATTGTATCCTGTCCGTAACCTTTCCCAAACACGTACGTATCGTTTCCGTTACTATTATATGGTGAACTTGAACTCAATCGATCCCCGTACAGTTTGTCATCTCCAGCCCCGCCGTCGAGCACATCGTTTCCGCTTCCACCATACAACTTGTCATTCCCCACTCCACCCTGCAAAACATCATTTCCACTCGTACCTGTTAACGTAACTCCTGCCGCTCCCACCGCAGGAGTTATAGCATTATTCAAGACATAGTTGTAATCCCACACCGTTCCATCAGAGAAACTTAGCGCTTCAACAACACTACTAGTGGCTCCGAAATAATTGATAATCTTTAGTTTGTCACTAGTCCCTGTAACGACCAGTTCCAGGTTAGTTCCGTTGCGTACGATGGTTATTTCATTAGGCAACAAGCCAGCATTAAATAGCACACGATCGTAATTACCTTCCGTAGAATCACTGTCTATAATAGTGTCGCTGCCGTATCCTTTGCCGAATATGTAGGTGTCGTTGCCGATTCCACCATCAAGATAATCATTACCTGTTCCACCATCTAACGTGTCATTGCCGGATTGCCCGGCGAGATAATCATTGCCCGCTTCACCCATTAGGGTATCGTGGCCCGCTCCTCCAAAAGCGGTGTCGTCACCAGCACCTGCTCTATATTTATCGTTATTTGATGTTCCATAGAAAGTATCCAGTTGATCTGTTCCATTAGTTTCAGTGAACGCATGATTTAATATGTAGTCAACATCCCAGATGTTCCCGTTGGCAAATACAATACTTTCAATTCTTTGCTTCTCGCTCTTGAAAAAGTTCCTGACATTTATCTTGTTAACACTATTATCAATAGATACTACCAGGTCATATTGATCTCTGCTCAACTTCACGTTATCTGGTAAAATGCCTTCACCAAGCAGTATTTTGTCTGTATTCCCTGCTGTAGCATCTTCTTCATAGATTTGAACGGTCCCGCTATCTTTGCCGATCATATAAGTATCATTGCCAAGACCACCGAATAGCGCATCGTTTCCTTTATTCCCATGGAGAATATCATTTCCATCGCCACCGGAGATTGCATCGTCCCATGCTGTCCCTGTTAATAGTTCCCCTTGGGAAGTACCCATAATGCTGCTCTTTAAATTCGATTCTACGATCCAGGCCCATTCAATATTTTGACTCGAAAAATAGTTTCCAAACTTACTCAGTCCAATAGCATCCGCATTATACAATTGTTTGGCCGTGCGCATGAACTCTCCCAGTTGTAGCTTGGCTAAACTACTTCCACCTAGTAAGGAAGACTGCAGCCGAGTCTGCACTCCCGACAAATCCACAACAAACTTATCATTTCCCCATACAATAGATACTTCATCATAAAGAAATGCCAGATGGGTCTGTGCCATTAACTGGGCATATACATTTTCTTTAATATCGTTATAAAATTCTAGAATTGTCCCGGCAGTATCACCGGGTGGAACATACCCAGGTTGGCTAACACCATAATACTTCTCGATAACAACCAGCTTCTGTGCGTCAACAATCCCTCCACGACTATCAGGTTCCACCTGATCTGCACCAGTCCACTTATAGATCATTCGATCAAGCAGGTTATTACGAACCGACAAATCTGTTTCCGTCTGAAATTGTTGTATCCAGAGTTTAAGTTGTCCACTTGTATCTCTCATCATCGTTTGATGGAAAGTATATAAAAGCCCACTGCCAGCCACATCGGGCACCAATTGAATGGCCTCTGGCTCTTCCAACCATTCATTTGCCACCGTATCGTAAGGTGCTATTTTTAGACTGTACTCAATCATTGGGTGGTAAGTTTGGTCACTTGTACCGTAAGTTGCTTGTCCAACCTCAATATTTCCAGTCGTTCCGTCTGGCCATTCTAGATTTCCATGATCAACTAGATTAAAAGCTGTAATTCCTCTTTCATTTAACGTTATTAACTCACCCTGACCAGTAATTCCATCTGCATTGTCATCTTGCCATATCCTAAGCTGTTTGAATGCAGTATCTAGCTCATTAATAATTCCGTCACCATTTCCATCCAAATCTAGTAATGCTTCAAAACCACTCTCAGCAAGTGAACCATCACGCAGTTGCGTGTATTGTCCAAATAACTCAGAACCATTATTAATAATTCCATCCTGATTGATATCTCTTACTAGCAGGCCGTCTTCAGGATTAACCCATCCTGTTTTTTCAGCAAATCCATCTCCACCGTGATCAAAATGAACTCCGCCATCATCAATACCCACTGTATTATTATTAGCATTTCCATCCAAATCTAAAATAACCGGCTCAATATAAGCTTTTTGGGGGTTATATAGACTGTCGAATAGAGCGTCTAAGCCATTTCTTACATTAAATTTAGGTGAGTAATTTTCAAGAACACCTGTAATTAGCTCTTTCATATCTATTGTTTTTATAATCTCGTTCGTACTTATATCTGCAAGAGATACTTTTTCAACACACCCCACAAGGTCATTAGAGCTATAACTATATTGTAAGGTTATACTATCTGTCGATCCTTCAAAAACAATCTTAATCTTTCTATTCATTGAGGATATACCTTGACCAGACAGGAATACAACTCTCATGCTGTCATAAGAATGACCATAGATAATCAATTTATCTATCGTATTTTTACTATCTCTTATTTCATTAATAGTATCTTGTCCATTTCCAGCAAAAAACTTGTATGTATCCGATCCATCACCACCTTTTAAGATATCATTACCAGCTCCGCCGACAATAGTATCGTTAGTTGCTCGTCCTTCAATATAATCATTAACATCAGTACCATAAATATATTTTGAATCATAATTACCATTATCATCAAAATAATATTTAAAAGAATCAAATGCGTTATGCTTAGTAATTGGATCTACAGCATTATTAACCTCACGACTATAAGGTAAATATACTTTCTTTCCATAATGCGTTGAAAAAGGTAAAAAACCAAGGCCATATGGTGGATCATTAGGTACAGAAGGGAGTACCGAATTCAGAACCTCTCCTTCAGTAATATAATTCGTTATATTATAGTCAGTATATGGTATAGAAAGAAGATCTTTACCCCTTCCCTGAGTAGGAGCAGCATTAAATAGTACAGTTCTCCCCAGATCACTTCTACGTACATCTGTAAATGTACCTCTTTCTTCATAACTATCTATAAACAATTGCTGTGCCAGTTTACCGCCTAGAGAATGTCCAGCATAATTTAAAGTATAAGTTCCAAGCTTTCCTCCCGATACCTCACTCTTTAATATAGCAGTAGTCGTATTCAATAATTGAATTGCACTTTCATATTCTCCAGTAAGCCATTTTAGATTGAGATTTTCAAGCCAATCTCTTTTTTCATCTGTACCTTTGCAAGCCAGTATCACATCTCCTGTTAATTTCCCATCCCGCATAAGTCCGAAAGAAGCTCCTGTGAAGTATACACCATCAGTAATAGAAAGTACTTTCCATTTTGATGAAGGAACTCCTCGAAACTCATCCATTGTTATAGTTTGATCTTTGTTAAGCTTATAATCTTTCTGATAGATTAATCGACATAATTCCATGAATTGATAATCTGATAATTGAGACATTTTTTACGTCCTCCTAATTAGATGAAGTACAATCAAGTTCAATATCTTTTAGCGTTTTAACTTGGGGTAAGTTAGAGATACGACAAATTTCATCAATATTCTCTTCATTTGTAGAAGCTAAATTGCCTAATGGTTCAGAATACATTTTTTTTTCATCTATATAACTGGTGATATGATATGAAACTATAAGTACATCAGATATCTCTAATTCTTTTATTTTTTTGATTAGCTTGAAATAATCATTTTTGCTCTTTATTTTCTCATCTGCATCATTAAAAACAATAGTTAATTGTAATGTTAAATTCTCCCCCCTTTTTAAAAAGATATCGTCTGGAGAGCTTCTATTCCAATTATGATTAAATAAATTAGGTGCCTCAAAGCGAATTTCATAAGCATAAGCATAGGATAGATAATCCTCTAATACAGGTTTCGCCCAAAGCTTCAATCTATAATCATCCTGTAACTTCAATCCATTTTTCAATTCATGTCCACTAACGCTAAAATAAAGCCCCGTTTCTTCAGAGTAAATACGTCCAGCATATTCCCCTTTAAGGCCATTTTCTCTCATATAAATCACTTTGAATTCTTGATTGTACTTTTCTTTCAAATACGTCTGAGTTTGACGAATTAGAGAACTTTGACCAATGGGTCGATCCAATATAAACATAGTTGCTAACCAAAAATAAGGATTAATTATATAAAAAAATAATATTAATGATCCTATGATAATAATCACTTTTTTTTTACTCATAGTGCTTCTCCCCAATTCACAAAAATATTTCCCCCTCAAAAATCATTATTTCACAAAACTCACCCCCACCACCTGTTCCCCGATCAGTTTCTTCTCCCCCTTATAGCTCAGGTACACCTTCACTTGTAGAGAAGGTGTGGTGAGGTTTGTTGAAATACCCTCTATCTTGTATTTTCTGGAGAGAACAGTGAAGCTGCTTGTATCTTCCGCCGTATTTAATCCGTATTCTTTCGTTGTGATGATCTCTCCGGCATTTTCTAATTGAATGATGATTTTGTGTTCTGTATCAAATGAGTCAAACGACAGTTGTTTCGTTAAGCTTGCCGTAAATTCCATTGTTCCGTTGTAACCAGAGACCAGTTTGGTCTGCGTATTCGAGATATCCAGACTATAAGGACCCACATTCATACCGATAAGCCCAGCAGCTGCAGTTCCCGTATCCTCTACTAATGTGAAAAACGCAGGTCTGACAAAGGCGTCTGCATTACCGCTGGTTCCGGCGACTTCTTTATCATTGATCGCTAGACCAAAGAGCAGTTTTAAATCCGCCAGATTTGTACCCTTAGGCACTTTGCCAGCTAATGATTGAATGGACACACTTCCATACTTCACATTCTGTTCAGCATTTGTTTCATAATCCAGAGGGTAATAGCTTCCATCCTTGCTCTGAAAGTAACCATATAAGGGATTATGAACTAAGGTTCTTTTGTTATTATTCCTCTGAATCATCTGTACTTCCACCAGATCTTCACTCATTCCGGGATACACCAGAACTTTATACAATTGTGTTTCTGATTCTCGGCCAGCGATCTTCAGGGAATAGGTATCATTAGCATCATATTCTGGTACTGTATCCATACTATCAATCAGAAATTGACCAATGCTCCGTTCTGCCCCATCTTCATTTACTTGGAGCAGCATATTCACCTCACCTGTGCTCATTGAATACGGTACTTTCCCGATCACCTGCAAGGAGATTGCGGTATCCGGTGAAGTACTGATTACTTTATCCAACACGAGCGGCTGGGCCTCTATGGAAGTATGATTCACAGTATAAGCTGCCTTAAATTCAGGTAACGTTTCGTTTTGACGGGAGCTGCTATATAATTCAAATTCAGTCACAACTGCATCTTCCCCGTCTACAGGCAGACGGTAAGTTGATATCCTTTTAATTTTGAAATCCCCGTCCTTTGTTGAGAAATACACCCAATCCTTCGCTGTCATCTGCGAATTCTGTAATCCCTGAAGACTAAATGAGGCAACGGGCCGATACAACTTATCATTCCCCTGTAAAAAAGGTTCTTCCAATGACAGTTTAAAATCCTGCAGTCCTGCGTTCTTAGGAAGCTGTATTTGAAAAGTCTGGCTCATCTGATCTTGCGGACTTAAACCATTCACCGTTTGAGTATCTGTTAAAGTTCCTTCATAGCTGTATTTCTGGTCTACAGAACCCTTAAGTTTAAACTCTGGTAATTCAATTTTTTGCTGACCATCATTTGTGAGAGTAATCGTACCTTCGACTATTTGGTATTTCCCGTCCATATACCCCATGACGTTACTCACACTTATTGAATACGGTGAACCGTCTTTGAGTGCCGTCTTGGTAATACTATCTACTTTGGTTTGTTCTACTTCTGCGGCTTTGTTAAGCGGTATTTTTAATAGTGGTTTATACACTGGATGTTCATCACCGCTCAGTACTTTGGCAATAATCAGGCTCATATTGTATTTGCTTAACGATTTAGGCATATCCGCAGAAAGAGATATTTTTAGTTGTTCAAGAGCTTCCAGTGTTTTCTCAGCTGTAGTATCGCTTGGAGTCAGCACATAGGTAATATGGTTTACTTCAACGAAATAAGCCAGACTCGGTGTAACGACACTGAGTTTATTATTATTTTTAAGTATGATTGTTGTTCCTACATCCATTTGAGGCAAATCGGTTTCGGTTATGTATAGCGGGTCTACTTGCAGAGAGAATTGATCTTCATCGGGTCTGATATAATGTCCCTTCTCCATGTTTACAGGAACTGATGTCCAAGCTCTGGCTTGTGCCAGCTTAAAAGCATGAAGTGTCAAATTCAGACTGTTTTCTGTCGTAGTCAGGAGTAATTTGAAGTTTTTGGCTTTGGATGCCTTGGGAATGGTCGCATACAAATCAACAGCAGCTTTTTCCTTAGGGTTCAATGTACTGTCATCACTGCCATCAGTCTGAAGCGGATAAAGGTCACCTGATTCTGCTTGCAGCCAATAGCTGTATTTAGGAAGCTCAACCGGCTGTGTTCCCCAGCTCTCTTCAAGAAGTGTCAGAGTGTACATCCGGTCATTTGCGGTTTCATAACTAAAGAAATCACTGAGTGATATCCGGATTTGATTATTCTGCAGCACTGATATTTTGCTGTCACCAGATGCTACAGTATTCGAATAATTACTTGGTATCTTAATTGTACCCATCGACTTACTGAAGCCCGCATAAGCAATGTTCCACTCCTTCACATCAAATTGCACGCTGGTAAGCTGCGTCTGATTAGGAACTGTTGCGTAGAAAGTGAAGTCTCTGCTGGATTGCGGCAATACCTTTGTATTTGTCTGAGATTCTTTAACCTGAATGGCATTCCCCGGATTTCCGGCATTTGTCTTCACAGTGATTCCATATCTCAACAAATCCAGAGGGGCTCCGCCTCCGTTAAATAGCCGAACCTTGAAAGACAGCACATTATTCTTGCCCCACTGCACTAAGTAAGGTTCGATAATCTCGATTGAACTATTTTTGTTAACACTTACTTTCCCCACAGTACCGGCTACCACATTCTTACTTTGAGCAGACAAGGCCCCCGGCCAGAACAATAGAGTGATAAGCATGCTTAATAGGATACTGGTTGCAAATTGCTTCTTCATCGTACTTCCCCTTTGTTGTTATCTTAGCGTGAAGCTCTCTTCAGCAACTTTTTTGAGTGGTGACAGGAAGAAATCAATGATTCGTCTTTGCCCTGTCTTTGCCTCTACGGATACAGACATCCCTGGACTCAAACGGATCTGATTCCCGGAAGATGTCTCCGCAGACATCACTTTGAGCTTAGCTTTGAAAACAGGTCCAAGCTTCTCATCTTCAAAGGCATCCGGACTCACATAGATAATTTCACCTTGCAGGTAGCCGTATTTCTGAAAGGGAAAAGTATCTACCTTCACATTGGCAGCCTGACCCTTTTTAATAAATCCAATATCCTGATTGGCGATAGTTGCTTCTATAATTAGAGGCGTATCGTCCGGTACAATCGAGATGACGTCCTCCCCTGAAGTCACCACACCACCAATGGTAAAAGAAGACAGCCCGTGCACAGTTCCATCTACTGGTGAAGCTAACTGCTGTAGTTCAAAGCGCTTTTCTGCTTTGGTGAGTTCGGACTCGAGAGTATACAAGGTCTTTTCATTTTCTACAAGTTCATCCAGAACAGTTCTGTTGCGCTGCTTCTGAATGGAGATAACGTTCTCTTCAGCCTCAGCCAGAGCATCCTCTGCTTTGGCAATTTTCTTTTCCTGGGAATCTATCTCTAGTAATGTTTTATTCAAATCATTATCTGCCTGGAGAAGATCCGCACTTTCCGTGAAGTTCTCATCTCCACCGTTTTGTGACTTCATCAAGGCGAGCGCATAGTCTTTGTTGGCTAACTCCAGCGCGGACTGTTCCAAATGAAGCTCCTGCCGGGTCTGGGATACAACGAGTTCCGCTGCTTTAATCTTACTGTCAAACTCCTCATCCCTTGCCTCACGCAGTTGCATCTGCACTTGCAACACTTCCTCTTCATCAACAGCAGAACCCGCCAGGGGAGTTTCTCCCTGTTCTATCCCATCAAATGCTTTGCCTGCAAGTTCTGCTTCCAGCATCGCCTTTTGCAGCTTGGCTACATATAGTTGCTTGACCATCTCCTGAATATCCGCCTCAGAAGTCGTAGAATCGAGTTCAATAAGCAGTTGCCCTTTCTCTACATGTTCCCCTTCGGTTACCATAACTTCCTTGATAGTTCCCCCTTCAAGTGGCTGCAGCACCTTGGTCCGGCCATCCGGAATGACTTTTCCACGGGCCACCGCTACTTCATCAACCTTCCCCAGGTATGACCAAACCAGTACAATAACAAATAAAATAATGATCGTCCAAATCAGCCAGCGTCCAAGTGGCGCCGGAGGAGTTTCTTCAATTTCCACTGCTGCAGGTAAAAACTCATATTCTAACCGATCCGATTTGTGTCCAAACATGTCTATTCCCTCTCCTGCTGGTTGTAGAGATAGTGGTACAGCCCTTTGTTTGCCAGCAAGCTTTGATGTGATCCAGCTTCAATTAGATGTCCTTTATCCAGCACGATAATCTTACTGGCTGTTCTGAGTGTAGAGAGCCGGTGCGCGATAATAATTACTGTACGGCCCGCACAGATTTTCTGCAGATTATTCTGAATGATGCGTTCTGATTCATAATCCAGCGCGGAGGTCGCTTCGTCGAAGATAAGAATTCGCGGGTTCGACAGCAATGCCCGGGCAATAGCTATTCTTTGACGTTGGCCGCCGGATAACCCTTCTCCCCGTTCGCCAACCATCGTATCGTAGCCTTCTGCCAGCTCAATAATAAAGTCATGTGCCCCGGCCAAATTAGCCACCCGCACAATATCTTCAATTCGGGCAGACGGGTTATTTAAAGCGATATTCTCCCGGATCGTTCCGCTGAACAAGTAGTTCTCCTGCAGGACGACACCGATCTGTCGGCGTAACCATGAGGGATCAGCCAAAGAAATATCTACCCCATCAATCAGAATTTTACCGGACTCAGGCACATAGAGCCGCTGGATTAACTTCGACACCGTACTTTTCCCGGAACCACTTCGGCCTACGATTCCCACGACTGTTCCTGGCGGAATAGCAAAAGACAGATCTCTTATAATCTCCGGGCCACCCACTTTATAGCGGAAGGTGACAGCCTCAAAGGCAATCTTCCCCTGAATCCGAGGCAACCTAGTTTTGGATACGGAGACCGCCGGTTCCGGCTTGACCTCAAAAATATCTTTTAATTTGTTAATGGAAATTCCGGTCTGCTGAAAGTCCTGCCACATTTGTACCAGCCGTAATACCGGATCACTTACACGTGAGGCGAGCATCTGAAAAGCAATCAGTTGTCCGACAGATATTGTCCCTGCCAGAACCAAATGTGTGCCATAGAACAAGATAACAAGATTAGAGATTTTTTGTATGAATTGGGCAAGAGAACCCGCCGTACCGGATAACAGGAGTACTTTAAATGTAGCTCTCGTATAATTGGATAGCAGTCCTTCCCACTTCTTCTGAGAAATGGGCTCAAGCGCGAATGATTTGATCGTCTGAATTCCGGACACCGCTTCAACCAGGTAGGATTGAGATTCTGAACCGCGTTGAAATCGTTCCTCTAGCCTGTTACGCAGTAATGGAGTAAAGATTAAAGACAGCAGAGCATATAAAGGCAACGTACCCAACGCAATAAAAGTTAAATTAGAACTGTACGCAAACATGACAGCTATGTATACAACAATAAATAACAGGTCAAGTACAGCCGTAAAAGGCGATCCGGTAAGAAATTGGCGAATATTCTCTAATTCACGGACCCTGGCAATAGTTGCACCTGTTCTTCTGTTCTCAAAATAGGATAAGGGGAGGCGAAACAAATGACTGAACAGCTTTGTGCTGAGAGTTATATCCACACGGCTGGTCGTATGGGTGAAGACATATGTACGGCTGATTCCCAGAATTAATTCAAATGTGATTATAATCAACAGACCAACTGCTAGCACATTCAAGGTCGAGAGTCCATGGTGAACTAGTACCTTATCAATAATGACTTGAGTAATTAAAGGAGAGACAAGCCCGAATAATTGAATGAATAGAGACGCCAGCAGGACCTCCGCAAGTATCTTTTTATGCTTCCATAGCGCAGGTAGAAACCACTTGATTCCGAACTCTTCCGTATGCTCCGTTTTCACTTTAGGAGAGAATAAAATGATGTCGTTGCTCCATTGCCCTATCAATTCTTGTGTAGAGAGAGAAGACGGTTTACCGATCAGCGGATCGAAAATCAGAAATTGATCTTCGTTCACTTTAGCGAGAACCAGATACTCCCCCTCTTTGGTAATCAAAACCGCAGGTAATGGCAGCTTGAATAATCGCTTCAGTTGAACCTTTGCCTTCTTAGATTTTAGACCAAGTTCTGCGGATGCTTTAAGCATCTGCAACGTATTCATCCCATCATCATCAATTGCAAAAGAATGTTTAATCTGCTCGTAATCTGCTGAGATGTTATGGTAATTAGCTACCAGAATTAAGCAGTGCAGCCCAGTATCGATTTTCCTAATCCTCTCCTCTTCGTTGAGCTGAGTACTCTTTTCTTCTAAGACTTCTGCCTTCATCATTTGCACCCTTTGTAATGTAGTCAAATCCGAATTTATACTATATGTAATTAAAACAGGATTTTGGATTAATCATTAACTTTTTGAATGGAAATGATTGTAAACCATGAGAATGTCGGTTTTCCCGAGGGTTGACTGGATTTAATAACTTCAGCTTGCCTACCGGGTAGTTTGCTTTAATCCCCGGGGGTCTTTGTACCTGGATTAGTTAACATTTCTTGATTGTTCATTTTTTCATTACCACTGGATAGGAATTTTGGATTACGGAGATATCAATTAAAAATTTAAATAAATATGTATATTTTCATTAAAATGGAATATATATTATGTTTTATCGGCAACATTATTAAATAGTTTATACTCATATAACATTTTTTGTTATTATAGTACATTAAACCCTTATGAGTTACAGGAACCTTTCGCATACTTAAATTACCAGGGTAATAAGATGTAGTTCATTAGTAATGTTTTTATTGCATTACCATAAATCATCTCCCCCTCCCCCCCTCCAAAAAATTCCATTGACTTAAACCATGGTTTAAGTCGTATCCTATTCCTGTCGACAAGTAAACAACCCCATGGAGGTCTCCAGATGAAATATGTTTCCATTAGCGAAGCTGCAGCCCAGTTAGGGATTCCGGAATCAACGATCCGTTATTATGAGAAAAAGGGTTTATTGCCACAGATGGAGCGTGATGAAGCCGGGAGGCGGATATTCTCGGAGAATCGTATTGCTTTCCTTAAGATCATTATTTATCTGAAAAATACGCATATGCCCATCAGCAGTATCAGGCAATATGTGGACTGGATATTAGAAGGGGAGAGCACGACTGAACTCCGGCTTAAAATGTTTCAGGAGCACAAGCAGGCTGTGCTGGCGGAAATTGCACTCATGACAGAATCCTTGCAGGGCATCGACAAGAAAATTGCCCGTTATACAAATTATTTATCAAAATAATGAGAAGAGGTTCTAAAATGAAACTTACAGGAAACACAATCCTTATTACTGGCGGAGGCTCGGGAATCGGTCTCGCTTTTGCCGAACGCTTCATCAGCGGCGGAAATACAGTCATCATTACTGGACGGCGTGAACAGGTCCTACAGGATGCCAAGGACAAGTTCCCCGGCCTGATTACCCGTGTAAGTGATTTGAATATAGAATCCGAGCGTACCGCCTTGTTCGACTGGGTAACTGCGAACTATCCCGAAGTGAATGTGTTAGTGAACAATGCCGGGACCCAGCAGCGCTTCAATGTACTCAAAGCAGATGCGAGAAACAACTGGGCTTATTTCAATCAAGAAATCACAACTAACCTTGAAGCCCCTCTTCATCTGGCTATGCTATTCGCTCCATTATTCGCAGCACGGGAAGCGGCGGCTATCCTCAACGTCACCTCCGGCCTGGCCTTCACACCGTTTGCCATTGGCCCGATCTATTCAGCGACGAAGGCGGCGCTCCATTCCTTCACGATGAGCCTGAGACTCCAGCTCTCTGATACCTCTGTAGAAGTGATCGAGATTGCACCTCCGGCAGTAAATACGGATCTCGGCGGAAGCGGGCTGCATGTGCACGGCGAACCGTTAGATGCGTTCACGGATGGAATCTTCCAGGGATTAGCGGAGGGACTGCAGGAAATCGGCTATGGCACTTCAGTGGACCGGCTGCGCATGTCGCGGGATAAGATCGATGAATACGCGGTCAATATGTATCAGGCAATGAAGAGTTATATTGAATAACATAATCATCGCGCTCATTACGCTTGGTATACAAACAACCCCGCCGCAAATGGACGGGGTTTATTTTTATTGAAACCTGCCGGGTACGGAGGCCGTAGTTAAGGGTAACTAACGATTAAAGCCGCACTGCAATGGCTACTACAACCTAAGAGGAGGAAACAAGATGTTTAAGAAAATTCTTGGTAAAGTCCTGCACTCCGTAGAGCAGTCCAAACATGGCGGTCACCGCAGGCATTCGAGCAGTCATAAAGGGAGGCCAATCTCCAGAAGGCATTCAAGCAGCAGCCACGGATACAAACGGCATTCCTCATCAGACGCCCGCCGCGGAGGAACCGGACATAAATACTATAAGAACCGTTACGGCAGTTCAAGCTGATGTCAGCTTGATTACTTCCTACACATTCATAAGGCGCCTCCCAGCATTTGGCTGAGGGCGCCTTTTTTTGAACAGATATCAACGCAGCAGACTCTTATACAATTCTTCAGCCTCACGAATAAACACAGCCGTGTCCGTATAGGCCTCCTGCTCTCCAAGCAGACGGGACAGCATCTGCAGCATTCCCGGCGACAGCTCCAGCTCTTCCCGCCAGCTCCGCTCCGCCCCTCCCCGTACAGGCTTATAACCGGAATACAGCATGAACAGCATCAGTTGTCCTACATCGTACAAATCCGAGGTGATCTCTGGTGGCCTATGTTCCGGCAGCCCTTTCTCCCTCGGCTTCAGCCGCCCAGGCACGGTATCCGCCTCTCCAATCTTTGCTGCCAATCCGAAATCAATTAAGTACAGGTCTTCATTCTGGAGAATCACATTGGGAATCCGCAGATCCAGGTGAACGTATCCGCGAGAATGGACATGGGCAACCCGCTCCATCAGCTTCAGTGTCGTGGCCAGACACTCCCGCTCACCGTAGACAATCCGCTCATCAAAGATCAGATCCTCCAGCGTCTTCCCCGCAATGTAATCGGTAACCAGCCAATTCGAGCCTTTATATTCAAAATAATCACGGCAAGCCGGAATGTTAGGATGCTCCATTACCCGTAGAATTGTACTCTCTCTGGCAAGCATCGCCCGGCCAACCGCTTTCTTACTGGGTCTGGACTGTTTGAGTGCCAGAGGCGTCCCGTCTTCAGGACTCCGGGTAAGGTACGTCAGCCCGTAGCTGCCTTCTCCCAGCAATGCCTCTATTGTATAATTCCCGCCAATTACAGCCCCTTCCGGGAAGGGATAATCCCGCCAGGCCCGGATGAACCCGCGCCACCGTTCAAATGCCATAACCATTACGCCCCCTCTCCGCTTCCTGCACCAGATAGATTATCAGTAGCAGTATTATCTCACAGATGACGGTATCTGGCACCGGAGTCGAGGCAAGGCAGCACTTAAGCAGGGAGTTAGCTACAGGAAAAAGAGGCTGTCCAACCAGCCCATTTCATGGCTTTGGGAACAGCCCCTTAGTTATGTATCAACAATGTTGTACGTTTTGCAGCTTTGACTCCAAGATACCTGAGGGTTCGCGAGGATTCATGTATGAAATACAACAATGATCCCGCATAGCCGCGTAGACAAGCAGAAATCCTGCCTTTTGTACAACAATTTCCGGTTAGGCTCGAATTCATGAGCGAAATGTTGTATTTTGGGCAGGATTAAGCTCCTCAGAACACCTTCTTCTTATCCCGTTCCTCAATCAGAATCTGCACAGACTCCTTAAATCTTAGCGCATGCACAATCTCCCGCTCCCGCAGGAACTTGAGGCTGTCCTGCAGATCCACGTCATCCGTCATATCGATCAGCCACTGGTATGTAGCCCGGGCCTTTTCTTCGGCGGCAATGTCCTCGTAGAGGTCAGCCAGCGGATCACCTTTGGCCTGGATATACGCAGCTGTCCAGGGGACCCCTGCTGAATTCTGGTAGAACAGCGCGTGGTCACGCTGTGCATAGTTCGGGCCAAGCCCGGCAGCTTCGAGTTCACTGATCGATGCATCTTTTGTCAATTTATATATCATTGTAGCAATCATTTCCAGGTGTGCGAATTCCTCGGTCGAAATATCGGTCAATACACCGATAACCTTATCCGGTATTGCATAGCGCTGATTCATGTAACGTAGGGCCGCCGCCAGTTCCCCGTCCGCACCGCCGTATTGCTCCATCAGGTAACGCGCCATCCGCACATCGCATTTGCCTACACGCACCGGGTATTGTAGCTTCTTCTCGTAGATCCACATTCGTGTGCTTCCCCCTCCTCAGACTTTTATGTTCTCCGTCCTACGGTTCAGACTTGCCACGGCCAAGGGCTCTGGCTCCATTCCCATGGACACTTGGAGTAGGCGCGCCCGAAATTCTGCAGGGGTCCGTAAAGCTCCTGAAACTGGTTCGCCAGCTTGGTGCGTTCGAAGGTCAACTGATTGAACTGCTCTATGGCCTTCAGATCCTCCGTGTGGGTGTCCAGGTACAGGTTCAGCTCAACAAGTGCGAAATCGAGCACCTGCAGTTGTTCCAGCATTTCATAATAACGGGGTTCGCAAGGATTAGCTTCCATCGCCTACTTCCCTCCTTTGGACTTGGACTCATACGGGCTGAACAGCGCGGGCCACAGCGTTCCGTACTTCAGCGCTTCCGGCAGGGAGAACTGCGGCAGATTCGGGGGCTGAAAATTAATGAATTGGTTCGGCGGTACTACATACGTCTTGAACGGCACCGGCGGACAAGGATCAAACGGTCCCCTGTACGGCGTCCATACACGCTCCTGGGAGTTCAATGATCATTCCTCCTTATAGATTAATGGTATACCTTTATTATTCCAGATCTCACCTTCCTAACTAATTTATGACGGCTCCAGAGAGGAATAGAACCCCTTCGCAAAAAAGGGAACATCAAGCAGCCCTGTAATGGCTTCTTTATGTTCCCGTTAAAATATAGCCGCTATTTCGACGATTCTCTCGCTTATCTTTATTTTCCTCTGCGTCTGTTTTAGTCATGGACAGAGCTCGGTAAAAGAATACGGATAATATGTAGTTATGTGAATCCCTCTACTCAAAGCCCCGTCTAACGGCATATCAAAATTGTCTTGTTCATTTTCGATAAATCTGACCTTACGCTTTCTGCAGCCGCCGACAAGAACTTTTCACTGTCCAGAATTTCCTAAAGACAATAAAAATTTGGGTCCAAATCCTTTTCCCGCACTTTGGGCAGACCGGAGCCCGTGATCGGAAAGGCTGTCTAACACAACAACATTCTCTGGGTATATTTTCCCGAGCAAGGCCCACAGCACAAGCGGATTTCCTCCGGCGGAGATCACATGGATGCCTTCCTTATCCGTGACCAGCCCCGGCAAGCCGAGAATATCTGCTGGACGGTGTCCGGTAATATCCGCATATTCTGCGGGGCTTGCTGGCAGCCCGGGTTCAACCTGACCGTTCGGCCGGTACATAAAGCGATGCCCTCTGAAGATTTGACCCAGGTCCACCCGATAGGTAACCCCATCCAGCTCCAAATCATAGTTAAGGAGTACACGATCTTGAACCGTAATCGGGACGATACGTGCTTCGGTGACATGCTGCAATTGCTGTGGATCAGGCTGAGCCAGATTCCATGCTTCCCCCGCAAGGACCTGGCTTCGCGGTGCCGCAAAATACTCCTCTTCCCCGTAGCGGAAAGCAACAGGCACAGCTGCACCTGCAGCATCCGCCAAAACCGTCCATACGGGATACCACTGAAGAAGATAGCCCGGGGCAGTTCCCGGATGTCCGTTCAGACTCGCCGGAAGAATCGTCCCCAGCCGGTATTGGAACCCGTATCCCACAGCGGATAATTCAGGACTTAACCAGCCTTGTGCGTATTCAACCAACGCTTTGTGCGTGATTTTCTTGCTCATAATTGCCGTGAGGAACTTGGCACGCGGTTGTTCAATAAATCTTACTCCTCTGTCGCTGCCTGCCCCCTGCCTGATCTCAATCGGAACCTCTTCCCAATTCTCGAAAGGAAGCAGCGCATCTCTTAGGAGAATGAACTGGTGCAAATATTCATTGAACATCTGCATAACAACAGGTCCTCCAGCCGGACCCATCAATAAATCCGCTACTCTGTGCGTCCAAAGATGGTTCTCGCAATGGCTTCGGAAATACACATTTCCCAGCGTTTGAGGGTCATGCTGTCTGGCAGCTGACTTCTCCACATTATATTCGCGGGCCCAAAGGGACAGCTTTTCCCCAATCTGTCTGGCTTGGCGGGTCACTTCAACTCCGGCTTTTCCTGTAAGTTCCAGCTGACCCAGCGGCAAATCCGCTTCTCTGCCCTCAATCGCCAGATTAGCCTGCAGATTATCCAGCAGCAGCCTGTGATCCGCCGCTTCACCAAGTCTAAGCAGCACAGCTTCCAATAAAATATCCAGTTCTCTTACAATATCCTTGGCTACATATACTCCCTCGGCAAGACGCCAATCTACGCTCCCATCCTCCTGCACTGTAAGAATAGAAGGCTTGGCACGGAGTAACGGAGCAATCTCAACAGAAGTTCCCCACGTAATTTTCTTATTGTCTGCTGTTAAGGTATAGCTTGACATATTTGAACACCTCCAAAGTGATATAAGATGAAGCGGACGGTTACTCGGATATCCCTCCTTTAATACATTTAAATATATCGATATATTGAGCAAAAAAAATTACATTTCAAACTCTGCTGAAATATAATTTTTAAGTGTTGCTTGGTTTAGCTTATAGATATGATAGGTTCCTTCTTTTCTTACCAGTTCAAGCAGGCCGCACTCCTGCAGTTGCTTCAAATGATGGGAAAGAGTTGAACCCGGAAAGTTCAAATGCTCCCCGATCCCGGAACAGCTGAGTTCCTCATGCTTGCTGAGCAGAGCAACTATTTTCAATCGCGTAGGCTCCCCGAGGGCTTTATATATTTTCACCGCATTTTTTAGCGTGTTGTCGTCAAGCTTCATAGCAGGCCCCCCTTTCCATATATTAATACATTTATATATATCGATATATTAACGATGCATGTAACAAATGTCAAGGGCTCTATATTTATCCCCTTCCAGAAACGCCTATAAAATCAATTATTCTGCTGATGGTGCTGTTAATTACATAAGTTACTTATGCGGGATCGATCGAAGGGATTGTCCGCTGCAGCGAATTCCTAGGACCGATTATTATGATCATGGTCCTGCTTGTCCTGCTCGCCAACGCTAACATTATTCACTTGAAACAGATCCTTCCTGTCTATGTGGATAGCGGTGCGTAAGGTGAAGGGCACTCTCTAGAAAATGTAGCCAGCCCTGATGTAATAATTTTTTGAAATTGAAGTTCTTTACCGGTCACGCCAAAAAGCAGCCCGTCCTTAGACTGGCTGCCAAATGTATTCGTTAACGTATGCAATATAATCCAGCTGCTCTATTCGTTCCAAATAAGCACTTGGACCGGCGTAGGATTATAGGCGTTGCATGGATTGTTCAATTGAGGGCAATTGCTGATCAGCACCATGGAATGGCAGCTGGATTGGAGCTCCACATAACATCCTGGTCCGGATACGCCATCCTCAAACGTTAACCCGCCCTCAGGCGTTACAGGTACATTCATGAAAAAGTTAATGTTCGGAGACAGGTCTCTTTTTGCATAACGGTGGCCTTCCGGAAGTTTGGCAAGCTCCAGCATTTCGTAATAGCGGGGTTCGCAAGTGTACCCTGTTACATTTTAACTGCTTCATTTCAGCAATTGCCCTGCTTACTCTTTATCTTCTTCCGTATCTTCTGCATCCTCTGCGGACTCCGGCGGATTCGCCCGGTGAATATTAATCCGGGTAATCCGCAGCCGGGTGGACTCCTCTACCTCAAAGGTGACGTCGCCGACCACCACCTGTTTGCCTTTGGACGGATTCCCCTCCAGCTCCTTGAACAGCCAGCCGCCAATCGAATCCACTTCTTCATCCTCGATGATGACGCCAGTAAGATCATTCACGTCTTCGATCAGCATGCGGCCTTCAACGGAAATATATTCTCCGCTATACTCCACACTCGGGCGTTCATCCTCGAATTCGTCATGCAGATCGCCGACGATCTCTTCCAGAATCTCTTCGGCGGTCAGCAGCCCCGCCGTCCCGCCATATTCGTCTACGACCAAGGTCAGCTGGGCTTTGTTCTTCTGCATCAGACGGAGCGCATGGCTGATCTCCATCGATTCCGGAACATTCAGAATCGGCCGGACCAGTGAAGCCAGGTCATTCTGCTGCTCTAGCGGTGCGAAGAGAAGATCTGTAATATGGATGAAGCCGATAATCCGGTCCTTATCCTCGAAGGCTACCGGATACCGGGAATGCTTCGTTTCCGTAATGATCCGCATATTCTCCTCCAGCGGGAGATTGCTGTACAGTACATCCATATCCGTACGCGGGAGCATCACTTCACGGGCCAGCAGATCGGAGAATTCGAAGATGTTGTCCATCAGCTTCATCTCGTCCTTGTCGATAACCCCGCTCTTCGCACTCTGATTCATCAGGATACGGATCTCCTCTTCAGAGTGGGCAGCTTCGGCTTCACTGGCCGGTTCAACACCAACCAGCCTCAGCAGCGCATTAGCTGACGCATTCAGCACCCAGATGAAGGGCAGGAACACGTTATAGAAGAACATCAGCGGAGCGGACAGCAGCAGCGCTGAGCCTTCAGTTTTTTGAATCGCCAGGGACTTCGGTGCAAGCTCACCCAGCACAATATGTAAGAAGGTAATAATCGAGAACCCGATAATCACAGATACCGTAGAGATCAGGGTCTGATCCGATACGCCAAGCTGATACATCAGCGGTTCCACCAGCAGCTCAGAGATCGCCGGTTCTCCGACCCAGCCGAGTCCCAGCGAGGCGAGCGTAATCCCGAACTGGGTGGCAGACAGATACGAATCCAGTCTTTTATTGACCTTCAGCGCATACCCGGCCATTTTGTTGCCTTCGCTGACCAGCTGGGTCAGACGTGACTGTCTGACCTTTACCAGCGAGAACTCCGCCGCAACGAAGATCCCATTCAATAATACGAGCACCAGAACGAGCAAAAGATTAAGCACTAAGCTTCCTATGTCAAATTCCGTATGCACTATAATAACGCCCCATTTCTACAGAGTGATCGCTTTTCTTGTCTTGAAATCAACCTCAGGATAATACATATCGGCTACCAGAAGGTTGGGCCCGCAGCAGCCGGCGGCATCGCAGTAGCAATTCACTTTCTGATTCAGCGGATGCTTAGTCTGCCACTCGGTGAAAATGTCATCCAGCCTGGTGCTGCTGATATTGCCAAATGCGGAAATATCGGCGAAATCTGTTACGAATACATCGCCCGTAAATAAATTTACGTTCACCCGGTTTCTTCCGTCCGGGTCATTGCGCAGAGTAACATTCTTCTCACTGCGCAGTCTGCGCAGCAGCTGCTGGTCTTCCTCGAGGAAGCTGCAGGCGAAGAACGGCAGCGTGCCGAACAGCATCCACATCTCAGGGTCCCGGGCATCCAGCAGGGAATGAATGGCTGCATTCATCTCTTGGAGTGACAATACGGGCAGCTTCGAAGCGAAGCTGGAGGCATACATCGGATGCACCTCATGGCGTCTTGCCCCCATCTCCCCGATCAGCTTGTGGATCTGCGGGAGCTTGGTATGCGTACGGTAATTAATCATCGACTCCGCCGAGATAAGCATACCGTCATTGCTAAGCCGGCGGGAATTCTCCAGCATGGTGTCATACAGACGGTAGGCGGCTTCCTTCGAGACCGGATGCCCGCTGTTCGCGAAGCCCACCTCATGGAAGTCATCCCCGTTAACATAGTTGAAAGAGATATGCATGACATCCAGGTATGGAAGCAGCTGCTCATAACGGGAATACGGCATGGTAAGATTCGAGTTGATCTGAGAACGGATCCCCCGCTCACGTGCATATTTTAGCAGCGGCACGATGGTATTCTCCACCGTTCCGGCACGGAACATCGGCTCCCCGCCGGTGATGCTGATGGTCTGCAGATGCTCTACCTCTTCCAGACGGCGCAGCATATTGGTGAGTGGCAGCAGCTCCCCTTCTTTCATAGTCAGGCTGTCTCCAACTGCGCAGTGCTCACAGCGCATGTTGCACAGATTGGTCACCGTCATCTCTACGCTGGTCAGCACATGCCGCCCGTGCTGGCGAAGAGAGGTAATCGGATCCCAGGGATCGTACTCCGGCGACAGCTCTTGTACAGGTATTGATGATGATGATGGCTCTAATATACTCATTTCTTAATGCTCCTTTAATGCTTATTCCTTATTATTAACCCAAAACAATTGAAAAAGAACGATAACTTACGCTATATCATACCACGACAAGCGAAAAACTGCGCATCTGCCGCTTATTTGCTTTAATTTCAAAAAAACAGCAAGGCTGAGAATACAGCTCCGCAGCCAAGCGGACACCTGTATTCTTTCCTCGCTGCTAACAACGCTAATCAAGTGCTCTTCACTATAAGCTCTCCCCCGTCAGTCACATCAACAATGACCACAGAGAGGGCTTTGCCAAGATCATGCTCATAAGGGGTGACCGGTTCCCCTTCCGGGCCGTTAAGCACACGTACAACGGGTCTGTGCGGTATGCTGGGATCAATCTTGACC
This sequence comes from Paenibacillus sp. FSL R10-2199, assembly GCF_038000235.1. Lineage (NCBI taxonomy): Bacteria > Bacillati > Bacillota > Bacilli > Caryophanales > Paenibacillaceae > Paenibacillus > Paenibacillus sp. FSL R10-2199. Next base: position 396,706 of record NZ_JBBOBO010000002.1, read on the forward strand.
ACAACACCGCTCTCGCCGGTGCTAAGCTTGACGGTAAGCCCCAGAGGATAGATCGCCACACGGTCTCTGAAAATCTCCAGCTGCTTCTGCTCATACAGCGTGCCGGAGCCGACGTACAGCGCCTCGACCGCCTGATGCGGCAGCATGGCTTTTTTGTATATCCGGTTGGAGGTCATCGCATCATAGGAATCCGCCACACCCAGCCACTTCGCATATTCATGAATCTGCGGACCAGTCAGACCGCGCGGATAGCCGGAACCGTCGATCCGCTCATGATGCTGCAGTGCACAATGGGCCGCGAGCAGCGGGATATTCGGCTCTTCCTTAAGAATCCGGTAACCGATCTCGGTATGCGCCTGCATATGCTTGAATTCATCTTCACTAAGCATCCCGGGCTTCTGAACAATTTTGACCGGAATCTGTGTCTTGCCGATGTCATGCAGCAGCGAACCGAGTCCAATGACCCGCAGTTCTTCCTTGCTGTAGCCATGGGCAATGCCAAGCACCAGTGTGTAGAGGCATACGTTCAGGGAATGCACATACAGATAGTTGTCTGCGGTGTGCATATCCAGCAGCATAATCATCGGATCTTCCTGAGCCGACATATCGTCCAGTATGGAATCCATCACTTTGGAGAATTTCTTATCCAGGTGGTAGAAGCCTTTGGTAATTCCCGAAGCGCCGGACATTTGCTGAAATTGATTTCTGATTACCTTGAGCGCCTGATTTCGCGTCTCATCCTGCAGCATTCCGGGAATCACGACATCTTCCGTGACGGAATCCTCTATATAGATATAGCCGATATCGATCCTAGCGAGCCGCTTGATCAGGGCATCAGTAAGCTCTACTCCATCAGCGAGCAGAACCAGTCCTTCATCATTATAAATTTTTTTACCCAGCTTCATTCCCGCCTGAAGCCGATTCACGGATACTAAACGCACCTTGGCTCACTCCTGCCTTTAACGGTAAATTGCTATTCTGTTTCGGAATCCTTGGGTCAAACGCTGTGCCTATACCGTTACCTTGAGCGACCGGACAAGCGCATGTATGTAAGACTGCATCTCCTGCCCGGTGATATGCCAAGCCGATGAGCTTAACGCATAATGAACAGCCAGAAGACAGCCGCAAGTATGAACCGGTAAATCGCGAAATGGGTCGGTCTGATCTTCTGGATCATCCGCATGAACAGAACAACTACCACATAGGCCACCACGAAAGAAATCACGAAGCCAATGGCGAAATACCAGATCGTATCATTCGTGAAATTGCGGTAGGAATCCAGCAGTTCATAGCCCGAGGCCGCACACATAATCGGAATCGCGATGAGGAAGGAGAAATCCGCCGAAGCCTTGTAGCTGACCCCGCTGAGCATCCCCCCGGAGATGGTCGAACCGGAACGGGAGAACCCTGGCCAGAGTACGGAAATGATCTGATAGAGTCCTATCGCCAACGCCTGCCCGTAGGACAGATCATCCAGCTCATGCGCGGTCACGCGAATCTTGCGTTTGTTGACCCATTCCGCGACGATCATCAGAATCCCGCCGGCCACCAGTGCCCAGAGAACCGTAGATGCGCCGAACAGGCCTTTGATGAAATCACGGGCGAAAAAAGCTACGGCGAGCGCAGGCACTATACCCAGCAGCACATGAATCAGGTTCAGGCGTGATGCCGGCATGACTCCGCCTCTGCTTCTGCCGCTGCGGCCGATCCCCAGCAGATTCAGAATCCGCTGGCGGTAGACAATGGCAATGGCCAGAATGGCCCCAAGCTGAATGACAATCTCATACGTCTTCATAATGGAATCCTGCTCGTCAAACCCCAGCAGCTTCGTGGTAAGAATCATGTGTCCCGTTGATGATACCGGGATAAACTCGGTTATTCCTTCTACAATTGCCAGAATTATTGCTGTAATTGTATCCATATAATCCTCCTGATCTAGTCAATGAAACCTGGTGCAGCTATGACTTCTAATGTTTGAATGAATTGCGGGATGTATCAGGTGGCCAGGCTCACCCAGCGGGCAACTTCGCTCTCATCGAGACTCCCCGGGCGCTGGAGCTCCATCCGCAGCAGATCGCGCAGAAAATGGGGCAGCAAATAGACAGGCTCCCGGCCATTCGCTATACTCTCATACCCGGTGCGGAATGTAAACATATCCAGCGTGCCGACGCTATACTCCCGTCCGTCTTCCAGCTTCTCTCCGCCGACAAAAATCGCAATACCGTTATCATACGGCATGACCCTTGGATCGTACAAGATTTTTAATCCGTCGACAGCCAGACTGCCCAGCATATTCCCCCGGAATCCGTAGCCGTAGATTACCTTGTTGCGGTATTCCTCCATTAGACTCTGTTCCAGCGCAGTGCGGATATCCTTGCCGGTGAGCTGTACAATGCACGGATTAATCGGGGAAGGGCATAGGGCATGCAGCATGCCTGCCGTAATATTACCCTCCGGCAGGGAGCCGAGCAGCTGCCCGGAATTGACAAGCGAGAAGGAGCTGCCCGTGAAGCGGCGGACAGCCTGTGCGAGCAGGTTGCCAAACGGTGATTCGCCCTGCAGGTCGAGCGGCAGCCCGCGGTCGCTGATGGCAACGGTCTCCTGCAGCACCTCACGGCCGCGCTGCAGGTGAATTGCTGCCGCCGGAGCGATGATCTCTTCAGTCAGCGCGCCATTGACTGCGGTACATCCCCCTTCAGCCAGCCGGAAGACTCCGTCCGGCTGATCCCGCTCAAATACCAGCCGTCCGAGGTACCGGCCGAATTTGCCGGCGCCGCATACAGCCGTGCCGCCTATCATCTGCGGCTTCTCAAGCATGTGGTGGGTATGTCCGCCCAGAATGGCATGTACACCTTCCAGATTCTCTGCCAGCTTCTGGTCTGCGGGCAGCCCCAGATGAGACAGAATGATTAGGATATCCACTTGCGGTGCCAGCAGTTCACACTGCTCACGCAGCGCTTCTTCAGGGTCAAGCACATCCCATCCCAGCAGGGAGTAGAAAGAAGTGAACGCTGCCGTGGCACCGGTCAGCCCGATCTTGATCCCGTCCTTCTCCAGGATAGCATGGCGCTGCATCCAATGCGGAGGCTCTCCGGTTGCAGACTCCAGGAAGTTGCAGCACACCACAGGACACTGGATGCCGGTAAATATAGCCGAGAGCATCTCCTGTGAGAAGGTAAGGCCTTCGTTGTTGCCGATAGTTACGGCATCATATCCGGTCAGATTAATAATATCGATGTTAGCCTGCCCCATCGTGCCTTCCGTCTCTACGGCAGCCCTGTCCATATGGTCGCCGATATCCAGCAGCAGCACCGGACCTTCGCCTGCAGCAGCCTTCATTGCAGAAATCTCTGCCGCGACAGGACTCATCATTTCAAAATGGCTATGTATGTCATTGGTATGAAGAATGGTTAATCTTTGCGGCTCAGGCTTCATAAGCTTGCTTCCCTCCCACTTGTACAGCCGTTTATAGTGTAAGCGGCAGGCTTGTGCTCTTCTAGAGTTAGCATAACATTTTCAGGCTCATTATGGTATATTGTAATCATTATAAGCTGTCCTAACTTATGTAATTACGAGGTGATTTAATCATGCATGTGTCCATTCGACTGTTTGCGGGTCTGGCCGAAGTCATCGGCTCCTCTACTCTGACATTTCATGCCCATGAGTCGCCTTTGACAGCCGGCAAACTGAAAGAACTGCTCTCCGCTTCGTATCCCGATGCTGCTCCGCAGATCAATGTATCCCTGGTTGCCGTTGACCGGGAATATGCCCCAGATGATACAGAGATTGCCGAAAGCTCCGAGGTGGCATTGATCCCGCCCGTGTCCGGCGGAGAACCTGAAGCTGCCGCTGACGAGACAGCAGACGGCCTGTACAGCATTACTGATCAGCCCTTGAAGGCTGAGCTGCTCCTGGAGAAGGTACAGGATGTTAACCACGGAGCCTCACTCCTCTTTGTCGGCACGACCAGGGAGATGACTGGAGATCAGCAGACAAACGCCCTTCATTATGAAGCTTACGTGCCCATGGCTCTGAAGAAGCTGCAGGAAATAGGCCTTGAGATTCAAGAACGCTGGCAGGCTCACTGCGCAATTGCACACCGGATCGGGCTCGTAGGGATCAAAGAAGCCAGTGTTGTCATTGCCGTGTCCGCACCGCATCGTGATACCTGTTATGAGGCCAGCCGTTACGCCATTGAGGCGCTTAAAGTCTCAGTCCCCGTATGGAAAAAGGACATCCGGGATTCAGGCTCACAGTGGCTCGGGAAAGATCCCCAGGCTGAAGAATCCTCCAGCTATAAACAGTACTCCTAAACCATTGAATATTCCCGGCTTTGTTGCTATGCTGGAAAAAATCGCTATAGTAAGGTGGCATATTCATTGAGAGTACACGTCATGGATCTAAAACCGGGTGATCATCTGCGGATGGATACCTTCAGCTCACGCGGGCTGCATGTACTCCCCAAAGGATCACGGCTTCAGTTGGAGGAGATCGCCAAGCTGATACAGCATGGCGTAGATTATGTAGATATTGAAACGGTGCAGGAAGAACCCGCACCCTCAAGCAGGTCCTCAATCATCCAGGCTGCTTCCGGCAGCTTCGACATCATGATCGATGGTTTTGAATCTCTATATATGGAAGCACTCACTAAGGGAAGCTTCAATCAGTCCGTTGTAGACGATATTCTCCAGCCGACGTTATCCACGCTCGACAAACACAAAGATGTCGTCTCACTCCTTCTGCTGCTTGACCGGGAAGACAATTATACCTATAACCATTCCCTGCAGGTTGGGATGCTATCTTATTATATTGCCTCCTGGCTGGGATATTCCAAGGCGGAGTGTTATGAGATCGGCCGTGCAGGATACCTGATCGATATCGGCAAATGCCGGATCTCCCCTGATATTCTGAACAAACCCGGCAAGCTGACCGCTGCCGAATTCGACGAAATCAAACTACATACGGTTTACGGGCACGAAATCATTCAGAATTCCATGAATGATCCTTTCACAGCTTTAGTCGCCTTGCAGCATCATGAACGTGAAGACGGATCCGGCTATCCGCACCAGCTTACCAAGAACGATATTCATCCTTATGCCCAGATTGCAGCGGTAGCCGATATATACAGCGCCATGACCTCCCACCGGGTCTACCAGTCCAAGCAGGAGCTGATTTCCGTACTGCGCGAGATCAACTCGCTCAGCTTCGGCAAGCTGAACGGCAAACCGGTACAAGCCTTCATTCAGCATCTAATGCCTAATTTTATCGGCAAACGCGTATTGCTCAGCACCGGAGATATGGGGGTAATTATTATGAACAACCCGCTGGATGTCTTCCGGCCGCTCGTGCAGAGCGAAGGCAAATTCCTTGATCTGTCGCGCGAACGCAAAATTGCGGTCGTAGAGATCTATATGGAATAGGCCGGCTACATATACATTCATGCAAAAAGGAGATTCCTGAACCCGGATACGGGTCAGCGAATCTCCTTTTCTTTTAACGCAGGCTATAGCTCTTCACCATTGCTGGCGATGACCTTTTTGTACCAATAGAAAGAGTCTTTCTTCGAACGGTCCAACGTCCCGTTACCGTCATCGTCCAGATCCACGTAGATGAAGCCATAGCGCTTCGACATTTCCGAAGTAGACATACTCACCAGGTCAATCGGTCCCCAGCTTGTATAGCCGATCAGTTCCACACCGTCCATAATGGCTTCCTTCATCTGGGCAATATGCTGTCTTAGATAATCGATGCGGTAGCTGTCATGGATGGAGCCGTCCGGCTCAACCTTGTCATACGCCCCAAGCCCATTTTCAACGATAAACAGCGGTTTCTGGTAACGGTCATACATCGTGTTCAGCATAATCCGCAGCCCGGTCGGGTCGATCTGCCAGCCCCATTCCGAGGCTTTGAGATAAGGATTTCTTATCCCGCCGAACAGATTACCCTGCGCCCGCTCGCCTTCAGGACTAACTGACAGCGTGAGGGTCATATAGTAGCTGAATGCCACATAATCCACCGTGTACTGCTTCAGAAGCTCATCATCGCCCGGCTCTTTGTGAAGTTCAATATTGTGCTCTGCAAAATAACGGTCCATATATTTCGGATATTCGCCGCGTGCATGGACATCGGTAAAGTACAGGTTCAGCTGATTCTCATGCTGGTTCAGCCGCACATCCTCGGGATTACAGGTAGCCGCATAGCTCTCCATCCGCGCCAGCATACAGCCCATCCGGGAACCGGGGATAATCTCATGCACCAGCTTGGTAGCCAACGAGCTCGCAATGAACTGGTGATGCAGGGCCTGGTATATCGTCTGCAGCTTATTCCCGGCACGGTCAATGACAACACCGCCGCCGGTGAACGGGCTAAGGGTCATCATGTTGATCTCATTGAAGGTGATCCAGTATTTCACTTTATCCTTATAACGCCGGAACACCGTTTCGGCATAGCGGGTGAAGCAGCCCACAAGTTCGCGGGAGGCCCAGCCGTTGTATTTCTGCGTCAGACCGAGCGGGGTTTCGTAATGCGCCAGGGTAACCAGCGGCTCTATCCCGTATTTATGCAGCTCATCGAATACATCGTCGTAGAATTTAAGACCGGCCTCATTCGGCTGGGCATCATCGCCATTCGGATAGATTCGGGCCCAGTTGATCGACAGACGGAACACCTTGAAGCCCATTTCCGCAAATAAAGCGATGTCCTCTTTGTAGCGGTGGTAGAAGTCGACCCCTTCTCGTTTCGGGAAACGTGCGTTGAATTCGCCGGACAGAATTTGCGCGATCCGCTCGGAGCTGATTTCGATGGCATGATCATTGCTACGCTCTGCTTTGGGCACGTAGGCTACCATATCCGCACTGGACAGGCCTTTGCCGCCCTGATCAAAAGCGCCTTCCAGCTGGTTCGCGGCCGTAGCCCCGCCCCACAGGAAGTTATCCGGAAATTTCTGTTTGAAATTAGTCATGTGTATCTCCTTTTTATAAGTCGTAAGTACCTGCTCATTGGAGCACGGGCTCTAGTGTATTAGGGTTAGCAAAGCTTCGCCGTTTGTTACTTCGCTTCCGGTATTCTTCAGAACATCGAGGTATTCTGCCGAGTTGGTGACAATGACCGGAGTCGCTGTTACAAAGCCTGCCGCACGGATAGCTTCCAGGTCAAATTCCAGTAATAGCTGACCCTGCACGACCTTATCTCCCTCTTGTACCTTTTTGTCAAAATGTTTCCCTTTCAACTTCACCGTGTTGACTCCTACATGGATCAACAGCTCTGCGCCGCCATCCGAAGTAATGCCAATCGCATGCCCTGTCGGGAATACCGTGGTTACCGTTCCGTTCACCGGGGAAGTCAGCTTTCCGGAGGACGGCTCGATGACAATGCCTTTACCCATTGCGCCGGAAGCAAAAGCTTCATCGGGCAGACTTTCGAGCGGCTGCAGCGCTCCTGCCAGAGGACTTACCACCATTTCTTTGTCAATCATAGTTGGCGTAGTTGGGTTAACCGGTCCGCTTGAGTTAACAGAAGCTGCTGTATCGGCTGCCGGGTCATCAAACCCAAGCACAAATACCAGAATAGCAGCGAGTACGAAGGCTACAAGTATGCCGATGATTACCCAGATGAATCCGGTTCCGAAATAAGTCGGCAAGGCCAGCAGTCCCGGCAAGGAGAAGGACAGTGCTCTTGCGCCGCCTTGTGCAATAATCGCCCCGCCGATCGCACCGGAGATACAGGCATAGATGAACGGTTTCTTGAGCTTCAGGGTAACCCCGTAGATTGTCGGTTCAGTAATCCCGAAGATGGCTGCCAGTGTGGAAGAACCGGCCAGAGCTTTGAGCTGCGGGTTCCTGGATTTCAGGAATACGCCGAATACTGCACCGGCCTGAGACAGAACTGCTGCGCAGAGTATTGGCAGCATCGTATCATACCCCAGCGTAGCAATGTTGCTGAGCATGATCGGCACAAAGCCCCAATGCACGCCGAAGATCACGAATACCTGCCAGAATGCCCCGGCAATAGCTCCGGCAACCAAAGGACTAAGATTGTACAACCAGGTATAACCGGAAGCCAAACCGTCACTGATCAGTGAGCCTACAGGTCCGAAGGCCAGGAACGTAAGCGGAATTACAATTAGGAGCGCGAACATGGGAACCAGAATATTTCGGACCGATTCATGAATGAACGAACGGAACCATTTCTCCACATAGGATTGTACCCATACCGCCAGAATGATCGGAATTACACTGGAGGAATAGTTAATCAGCACAATCTTGATCCCCAGGAAGTTCAGCGGGTCCGGCGAACCCACAGCAGCAATTACCGAAGGGTATATCAGCGCCCCGGCTACAGCTATGGAGACAAATTGATTGGCTTTGAATTTACGCGCCGCTGTAACTGCCAGGAACACAGGCAGGAAGTAGAACACGCTGTCCGACGCTGCATTGAGAATCAGATACGTACCGCTGGTACCGCTGATCCATTCCAGCGAGAGAATCAGAGCCAGCAGGCCCTTGAGAATCCCTGCGCCGGCGAGCGCCCCGAGAATCGGAGAGAAGATGCTTGAAATAATATCAACCGCTTTGCCGAGTACACTGGTACTTTCGGAGCTGTCGTCATTACCGCTTTTCTCTGCATCCTGCAAAGAGGTTTCCTTCATAATCTGTTCAAACACCTGGCTGACATTATTGCCGATGACGACCTGGAACTGGCCGCTGTTCTCCACCACGGTAATGACTCCCGGCGTTTTTTCAAGCGCTGCTTTATTGGCCTTGCTGTTATCCTTCAATTTGAATCTCAGGCGCGTTGCACAATGGAATACGGAATTCACATTACCTTCTCCGCCAACGAGTGTAATAATCTGTTTGGATAAGTCTTTATTGCTCACTTGGGTATGCTCCTTTATATTTCTCGATTGATTAAACATCGCTGCAGAGGCGGGTTGTGCCAGCAAGTTCTATTATCCCCCCCTGCAAACAAGAAAAACCTGAACTCAGGGCAAAAGGGCGTCAAAAAACGCTAGTTTTGCCATCAGTTCAGGTTTTGCCTGCATTACCAGTTACACCCTGTAAGATGGAAAATATGAAGTTAGAGGGTTCGCTTAGGGAATGTGTTATTCCAGACTGTTACGGTCCGTCACCCGCTGGATGTGAATGGTCAGATAGACATATTCATCCTTGCTTAAGCTCTGGCCATGGGATTTCTCCAGATACTCATTGATCTTGCTTGCACATTCGAAGGCCTTGACATAAGTCTGCCTCACCTGGTTATACAGAAACTCCTCGCCGCTGTTATTGGTCTCCTTCTTCAGGATCCGCATGGAGAAATACTGCAGATGCGTCAGGAACCGCGAGTAATTCAGCGAAGTCTCATCAAGCACCAGCTTGTAGTGATAGGTAACAATATTCAGAATATTCTGCACGATTTCCGTCATCTTGACGGTTGATCTCATCTCATTGCCGCCATCCATTCTGGCATTCACCAGATGCAAGGCAATAAAACCGGCTTCATCTTCACCAAGCGCTAGGCCCGTTGCCTGCTCGATAATCTTAAGGGCATCCAGCCCGATCTCATATTCCTTCTTATAAAAGCGTTTGATTTCGAACAGCATCGCGTTCTTCAGCATGATTCCCTTATCGAAACGCTGCAGCGCAAAATGAATGTGGTCCGTCAGCGTCAGGTACAGGTTATCACTCAGCTCTGTGCCCAGCACCCCGTTCGCATACATCACGATCTCATTGGCCAGCTCCAGATGCACCACTGGAATATCATTCAGCAGCTCCGTCAGCCGTGCCGTGAATTCGTTCTCATTGAGCAGGAAAATCTTGTCCACCTTAGCCGGATCCACATAATCCCCTGCCACCTTGTTGAAGGAAATCCCTCTGCCCATGACAATGACTTCCTTGCCTTTCTGATTCTTGGTCAGAAGTACATTGTTGTTCAGTACCTTCTCGATAATCATCTCTATCTCACCTCCCGCCATATAGTTTGTACAAAAAAAGCCTAAGTTGATCCCAATATCATTAAGAAAATGATACTCGCATCAGCTTAGGCATTGCCCGCGTTACCGGTCACAATCCTGTATTACTGTTATTGTAGCATAAAAAAAAGCGATTTCAAGAACTTTATTTTCCCCGGTTTGAATCCCGGCCTCCAAGGCTAGGCTGATAGCAAAAGATCATTTGGAGGAGATAACCTATGCTTGCAGTTCATCAGCGCCTTGCGGAGCTGTATACTCTTAGTCTGAAGCGGCCGCTGGCCGCAGCGGAACGTGACGAGCAGCAGCACTGCCTTCATGTCAACACGGTGTACTGCTGGGAAATGGCCCGGCTGAATAATGAAGCCATGCTGGCGGCACATACGAAAGACTCTCAGTGGCAGCAGGAGATCAGTGCACAGATGCTGGAGGTCCGGGTAACCGGCAGAGCCGCCAAGCGGCAAGGGTGAATTTCTATAAAAATAACAGTAGCCCTCCCTGCTAATTAAAGTGTGCCGGGGAGGGCTTCTGTCTGTCATTCTGCTATAAGAAGCGGAACTGCGCTTCAATTAAACCGTTATAAATGCCGTCACGCTCGGTAAGCTCGGCGTGATTGCCTTCTTCCTTGATCTCGCCATGATCCAGCACCACAATCTTATCCGCATGGCGGATGGTGGAGAGCCGGTGGGCTACGATGAAGGAGGTCCGGCCCTGAAGCAGTAGCTTCAGCGCTTCCTGGATCTTGATCTCCGTCTCCGTATCGATACTGGCTGTCGCTTCATCCAGAATCAGAATCCGCGGATCGGCGAGCAGCGCCCGGGCGAAGGACAGCAGCTGGCGCTGGCCCATGGACAGTGCGCTGCCGCGCTCTTCAACTTCGGTCTCATAGCCGCCCGGCAGCTTCATAATGAAGTCATGCGCGTCCACTGCCTTGGCAACTTCTTCAATCTCCTCATTTGTAGCATCCAGCCGTCCAAACCGGATATTGTCCCTTATCGTTCCTGAGAAGATGAAGGTATCCTGGAGCACGATCCCGATCTGTTCCCGCAGACTCTGCAGGGTTACATCACGGATATCTCTGCCGTCGATCGTGATGTCGCCACTCTTGATATCATAGAACCGGCCGATGAGGTTGATGATCGTGCTTTTACCGGAGCCGGTATGGCCGACGAGGGCAATCGATTGGCCGGCTTTCACATCGAGATCAATGCCTTTGAGCGCGGCGCGGCCTTTTTCATATTCAAATACGACCTTGTTAAAGTGAATGTCCCCCTGAATCTTGGACAGCGGCGTTGCACCCGGCTTATCCTGAACCGCAGGCTGCTCATCGAGATACTCGAAGATCCGCTCCGAGGAAGCCATGGCCACCAGCAGCTGATTGTACATCTGGCCGAGGCGGTTAATCGGGTCCCAGAAGTTACTGACATACGTACTGAAGGCCACCAGGAAACCAACGGTAAGCTCACCGGACTGGATCAGATAAGCCCCGAACCAGAAGAGGATCATCGTTCCGAAGCCGCCGGTGACTTCAATAATCGGACCGAACGCCTGGTTCATTGCCGAAGCCTTGTTCCAGGATTTCCGGCTGTCCATGTTCATGGCATCGAAATAATGCATATTTTCTTCTTCCTGAGTGTAGGCCTGGGTCACGCGAATCCCCTGAATCGACTCATTCAGATGGGAGTTGATCCGGGAATTCTTCATCCGCACATCCTGCCAGGCGATCCGGATCCGCTGCCGCAGCTTGGTGGAGATCAGGAACATAACCGGTACAGTAATCATTACCGCAAGTCCCAGCTTCCAGTTGATCAGCAGCAGAATGACCATAATGCCGACCAGCTGGACGCAGTCGATCATCAGGTTGACGACCCCGTTCGTGAACAAATCCTGCAGCGAGTTGATATCATTCGTCACCCGAACCAGTACTGATCCGGCCGGTCTTTTGTCGAAGAAGTTGAAGGAGAGCTTCTGAATATGGCGGAACAGATCCGAACGCAGATCATAAATGACCCGTTGCCCGATCACATTCGTATACTTAATCCGGTACACACCGGCGATCCATTGAATCAGATATAGCACAATAACACTGGCTGTCAGCGTGTATAGCAGCGTAAGACTTGAGTTGCCATCCTCGGGAGCAATCGCCTTATCGATTGCCATACTTGTCAGGAACGGAACCGTCAGCTTCGTCACTGTACCCAGAATCATCATTACCGCGACGAGCGGCAGCATCTGCCTGGCATACGGCTTCATATAGCCGAACAGGCGGGTGAACTGCTTCCAGTCAAAAGCCTTGTCAATCACGTCATCATCCTTGTAGACGAAACGCTCCTCCAAAGTCTGTTCCTCTGCCTTGCTGTTATCCTTCTCTAATGCCGCACTTGCGGTCTGTTTGGATGTCTCAAGATTCATGCCGGATCACCTGCCCCTAGTTCATTATCCCTGGCCAAATAATCGGCATATTGAATCCGGTATACATCCTGGTAAGGTCCCGGAACCTCAATCAGTTCCTTATGCGTACCTTGCTGCACCATCTTCCCTTCATTCATAACTATAATCTGGTCGGCATGGCGCAGAGAGGATATCCGGTGGGCAATGATCAAGGTTGTACGTCCGCGCATAACCTCCTGGAATCCTGCCTGAATCTCATGCTCCGTCTCCATGTCGACCGCGCTGGTCGCATCATCCAGAATGAGAATCCGCGGGTTCTTCAGCAGCGCACGGGCAATGGCAATCCGTTGCTTTTGTCCGCCGGAGAGGCCCATCCCGCGTTCACCTACCACGGTATCATAGCCCTCCGGCATCTCCATAATGAACTCATGCGCCTTCGCCAGCTCGGCGGCACGGATGATTTCATCCATGCTGACATTTTTGAGTCCATAGGAGATATTATTGCGGATGGAGGAGGAGAACAGGAACGTCTCCTGGAACACCGTCGAGATCTGTGCCCGCAGACTGCGGACCTGGAATTCACGGATATCCACCCCATCGAGCTTGATACTTCCTTGATTCACATCATAAGCGCGCATCATCAATTGGGTAATGGTGGATTTCCCGGAGCCGGTTCCTCCCAGGAATCCGATGACCGCACCTGGCTCAGCATGGAAGTGAATATCCTTGACTGCCGGCATCTTGTTCCCGTAAGCAAAAGTAACATGATCGAAATCCACTTCGCCTTTCACTTCGGACGGTACAAGCTCACTTGCATTCTCTTTATCCTTCACATCAATCTGCTGATTAAGGACTTGAAGCACGCGTTCTCCCGATGCCTTGGACTGGGTATAGTTGTTGATTTGGAAGCCAAGGCCCCATACCGGGCCGATAATATACCAGATCAGGCTGAAGAAAGCGACGAGTTCTCCGAGCGACATATGCTTGTTAATGACCAGTGTACCGCCAACCCCCAGCAATATCGCTACACTGACCGAAGCGAGCAGCTCCATCACAGGGAAGAATTTACTCCATAGTTCGGCGGCAAAAATCTGATTATCCTTATAACGTTCATTACGGTGTGAGAACTTCTCAACTTCGTAAGCCTCTCTGGCAAACGATTTGACTGTTCTCACCCCGGTGACATTCTCCTGTACAGCCGTTGTCAGGGAGCTTAACGCCAGACGCATCTCCTGAAAGGCCGGGTGAATCTTGGATTCGAATCTGAGTGCAACTACAGCCAGGAACGGCATAGTGATCAGAGTAACCAGCGTAAGCTGCCAGTTGATTGTGAACATCATGATGGAACCGAACAAAACCATGAAAAACACATTCAGCAATTGGGCAAATCCGAAGCCGATGAACATCCGGATCGCTTCCAAATCCCCGGTCAGCCGGGACATCAGGTCACCTGTCTTCGCCGTATCATAGTAACGGAAGGACAGGAATTGCAGCTTCTCATAGCAGGCATTGCGCAGCCGGTAGGCCAGAAAATTCCCCAGCCGTCCACCGAAGAAGCCATGGGCAAATTGCAGGCAGGCCTTAACAATAATTACAGCAAGCACACTAAGAGCGAGTACGGGCACCTCAGTAAACTTTAGGGGAACAATAACATCATCAATCAATCTCCTTAACAAATTGGGGGTAATAAGCCCCACTGCAGTTGCGGCCGCCAAACATATAATCGACAGAATCAAATAGTGCAGTTTCTCCCGATAAAAGCCCCGCAGTTGCCTGAGAACATCCATATCTCTCCTCCTTAAAGCTTTACGAAGTAAAGCTACTTCGTAAGCATGGTCTTAGCTTTACGAAGTATAACCCGCTTCGTAAGCATGGTCTTAGCCCCAAACCTCACATCTTAAGCCACCTTTTTATGCGCTTTCAATTTAGGGACTTTAAGCAGTTTATCACCCATGATTTAATGCGGCAAAGGGGAGAAATGAGCATTTTCCTTGTTTTTTCGGAAAAAACTAGGCTTAAGCAGGTAGTAAAGCCCTCCCATAGCTTTAATTCCTCCTATTTCCTCGTAAATACTGCTCAATTAAGATATAGCAAGATTCAACCCTGCGAAACTGCTTTTTGGCCGTCCGTTAAAAGGAATATTATGTATTAATATTACAAAAGCGTCGCTGTAAGCCTTTAACGGCCCCCTTCCTGCCTGAGGCGGACTGACATTCCGCTAATCGTGCAAATCAGGAGAATTCGCCTGTCACCCGGACTCACATTCCTTTATTTGATCGCGCGCCCCTCCTTTCAGGCGCGAAAAGACAATATAACGGAATCTCAGTCCGTTTCAGCGACAATATGGGTCTTTTTGAACAAATAAGCGCTTCTCAGTCCACTTCATCGTGTCTACAAACAAAAAAACACAAGCAGCAGAGCATAACAGCTATGCTCCGGTGCTTGCGCTAATTCGCTAAGTCTATCCGCTAACCCTATTAGTAAAACTTATTCAAAATCTCTTTACGCCATTTGCCTGAACATTAATCCTAATCCTTAACCGGCTTGTAGCTGGCAACAACCACACCCGGGGAGAATCTCAGGGTATCTGTCAAGTGCAGTCCCTGCTCCTTAAGTCCTTCACCGAATAGCCGTTTGCCGCTGCCAAGCAGCACCGGGAATACCATCAGGCGGAATTCATCCACAAGACCCAGGCTGATCAGGCTCTGGACCAGCGTACAGCTGCCGAATACCAGAATATCTCGGCCCGGCTGCTGCTTAAGCTTATTAATCTCCTCCAGCAGGTTGTCCTTAATGAGACTTGAATTGTTCCAGGTGACTTCGGAGAGCGTTGTGGAGACGACATGTTTGGCATAACCGTTCATCATCTCGCCGTATTCCCCGGTCTGCTCCAGCATATTGGGCCAGGCAGCAGCAAATGCCTCATACGTCACACGGCCCAGCAGCAGAGCATCGGCATCCTTCAATTCACCGAACTTGTATTTCTCCTGTTCTTCACCACCATAGGCGAAAGTCCACTGCGGATTCTCCATTACTCCATCCAGCGTCATAAACTCTGATACGACCAATTTTCTCATCGGGGCCTCCTTAAGACCGGAAAGATATAACTTACACGGTTGCTCCTGTGTCCACTACATTATTTCACATTGTATAATTCCCCATACCACATAAAAATGCCCACAGATCTTAGACAATATTGCGTCAAGAATCTGTGGGCACGTACTGGATATTGCGTGGTTATAATCGAAGATCGAAGCTCCTGTTAACCGATGGAGCCTTCCATCTCGAATTTAATCAATCTGTTCATCTCTACCGCGTATTCCATCGGCAGCTCTTTGGTGAACGGTTCGATGAAGCCCATAACGATCATTTGCGTAGCTTCAGCTTCAGTCAGGCCGCGGCTCTGGAGATAGAACAGCTGCTCTTCAGAGACCTTGGATACTGTAGCTTCATGCTCAAGCACAATGTTATCATTCATGATCTCATTGTAAGGAATCGTGTCCGAGGTGGACTCGTTATCCAGAATAAGCGTATCACATTTGATATTGGATTTCGCGCCTTCTGCCTGACGGCCGAAGGAAGCGAGTCCGCGGTAAGTCACCTTGCCGCCGTGCTTGCTGATCGACTTGGAGACGATCGTGGACGTGGTATCAGGTGCCAGATGAATCATCTTGGCGCCGGCATCCTGATGCTGGTTCTTACCCGCAACCGCAATGGACAATACGGAACCTTTGGCTCCACGGCCCTTAAGCACGACTGCCGGATATTTCATCGTCAGCTTGGAACCGATGTTGCCGTCAACCCATTCCATTGTCGCATTCTCTTCAGCAACCGCACGTTTGGTTACCAGGTTGTAGATATTCGGTGCCCAGTTCTGAATGGTTGTGTAACGCACACGCGCATTCTTCATGCACAGGATTTCAACGACTGCACTATGCAGGGAGTTGGTGCTATAGATCGGAGCCGTACAGCCCTCAACATAATGCACGAAGCTGTCTTCATCTGCGAGAATCAGGGTCCGCTCGAATTGTCCCATGTTCTCGGAGTTGATACGGAAGTACGCCTGCAAAGGCACTTCACATTTCACACCCTTCGGAACATAGATGAAGCTGCCGCCGGACCACACTGCACTGTTAAGTGCGGCGAACTTGTTATCTGCCGGAGGAATGATGGTACCGAAGAACTTCTTGAACAGCTCAGGGTGATCACGAAGTGCAGAATCCGTATCTGTGAAGATTACACCTTGATCCTCAAGGTTCTTCTGCATGCTGTGGTATACAACCTCAGATTCATACTGTGCCGAGACACCGGCAAGGAATTTCTGCTCCGCTTCGGGAATACCCAGCTTATCGAAGGTTTCCTTGATCTCGGAAGGCACTTCTTCCCACGTCTTACCCTGCTTCTCCGAAGGTCTTACATAATATTGAATGTCCTCGAAATCCAGATCGTCCAGATTGCCGCCCCACTTAGGCATCGGCATCTTGCGGAACTGCTCCAGGGATTTCAGACGGAAATTAAGCATCCATTCCGGTTCATTCTTAATTGCGGAGATTTCCCGGACAATTTCTTCCGTGAGTCCTTTACCAGACTGAAATATCGATTTGTGCTCATCACGGAATCCATACTGGTACTCTTCCATATCAGGCGCTTTCTTAGCCATGGTGTCAGCCTCCTTGTTTCTAATGTTGTGGGTGATTCTCTTCCGTATCTATGCCTTTGCGTAGCGCGTTCCAGGCCAGTGTGGCACATTTGATCCGCGCCGGAAATTTATTAACACCGGACAGGGCTTCAATATCTTCGTAGTCTCCGAAATCTGCTTCTTCACCCTTCATCAGAGAGGAGAAGCTGTCCGCCAGTTCAAGCGCATGCGCTACAGTCTGACCTTTGACCGCTTCCGTCATCATCGAAGCCGACGACATGCTGATTGAACAGCCTTCGCCGCTATAACGGGCGTCCTTGACGACGCCGTCCTCTACCTTAAGCTGAAGCGTAATGCGGTCGCCGCAGGTAGGGTTGTTCAGCTCAATCTTGAGTGCATCATCTTCGAATGAACCACGGTTCCGGGGATTTTTGTAATGATCCATAATTACGCGTCTATATAAGTCATCCAAGTTCATAGGCGAAATACTCCTTTGCCTTGATTAAGCCTTGAACCAGCGAATCTACATCCTGTTCCGTATTATACAGGTAGAAGCTGGCCCGGGCTGTAGAGCTGACCTCCAGCCAGCGCATCAGCGGCTGGCAGCAATGATGTCCGGCGCGGACAGCAATGCCCTCCGCATCCAGCACCGTAGCTACGTCATGCGGATGGACATCGCCAAGATTGAAGGTTACTACTCCTACCTGGCGGTTCCGTGGGCCGTAGATCGTCAGATCACTGATCTCTGACAGCCGCTCCTCCGCATACGCCGCAAGCTGCATCTCATGGCGGTGAATATTATCCAGTCCAACCTCCTGCAGGAAATCAATTGCTGCTCCCAGTCCAACGGCACCCGCAATAATCGGTGTCCCGCCTTCGAACTTCCAGGGCAGCTCTTTCCAGGTCGATTCGTACAGGCCTACATCATCAATCATCTCGCCGCCGAACTCGACAGGCTCCATGGCCTCCAGCAGTGCCTTCTTACCGTACAAAGCGCCGATTCCGGTAGGGGCGAGCATCTTGTGACCGGACAGTGCATAGAAGTCACAGTCCAGATCCTGCACATCCACCTTCATATGCGGTGTGCTCTGTGCTCCGTCCACCACGATTACAGCGCCGTTGCGGTGAGCAATTGCTGCAAGCTCTTTGATAGGATGGGTAATCCCCATAACATTGGATACATACGCGATAGCTACGATCTTGGTCTGAGCCGTAATCGTCTTCTCGGCATCCTCCAGTGTCACTGTACCATCCTTCTGCAAAGGAAGGAATTTCAGGGTTGCCCCTGTCTTCTTGGCCAACTGCTGCCAGGGAATGAAATTGCTGTGATGCTCCATCTGGGTAATTACGATCTCATCGCCCTCTTGCAGGACGGAAGGTCCATAAGATGAAGCTACAATATTAAGTGCACTTGTAGTACCGCGTGTGAAAATAATTTCCTTGGTGCTGCGGGCATTAATGAACTTAGCCAGCTTCTCGCGGGCGCCTTCGTAAGCATCGGTTGCCCGGCTGCCCAGTGTGTGCACCCCGCGGTGAACATTGGCGTTATCCCATTCATAATAAGACTTGACCGCCTCAATGACCTGGCGCGGCTTCTGTGAAGTTGCCGCGCTGTCCAGATACACCAGCGGGTGTCCGTTAATATTCTGATTTAAGATGGGAAATTGCTCCCGAACTCCGCTGCTAATCATTGGCCTAACTTCCTTTCCACAAGAGATTGGAGCTGATTGCGCAGTCCCTCCAGTGGAATTTGCGACACAACAGGAGCCAGGAAGCCGTATATGATCAGTGTTTCTGCGTCATGCCGCGTAATTCCCCGGGACATCAGGTAATAGACTTGCTCGTAATTGACCTGTCCTACGGAAGCGGCATGGCCTGCAGTTACATCATCTTCATCTATAAGGAGGATCGGGTTGGCGTCGCCGCGTGCTTTGGGACTCAGCATCAGAACCTTCTCGGTCTGCTGTCCGTCCGCTCTTGTCGCACCTTTCTCGATTTTCGTAATTCCGTTAATAATGGAAGTGGCCGAATCCCGCATCACTGCGCGGGTAATCATATCACTCGGAGTGTTTCTGCCAAAATGCTGAGCCTGCGTAGTGTAGCTCAGCTTCTGGGAACCGGTACCTACAGCAATTACTTTGGCATCCGAGCTTGAGCCGTTACCCTTCAGCACAGACTTGGTGTCGCTGGCGGTATCGCCATAGTTCATCTCACCGATGATCCATTCGATCGTTCCGTCATTCTCCACTACCGCACGGCGGTAGGTAACATCCGTGGTGTCCTGCCCAAGCTGATGCACCGTGGCATAGCGTACTGTGGCACCTGCGCCTACAAATACCTCAACGGCCCCATTATGCAGACCCGCTTCGGACTTATCTGATACATAGTTATCCACGTAGGTTAATGAACTATTACTATCGGCAACAATCAGAATATGCGGAACAAATGCAGCCTCGGCATCATCCGTTAACAGCACCGCCTGC
The DNA here is from genome assembly GCF_038000235.1 of Paenibacillus sp. FSL R10-2199. Taxonomy (NCBI): domain Bacteria; kingdom Bacillati; phylum Bacillota; class Bacilli; order Caryophanales; family Paenibacillaceae; genus Paenibacillus; species Paenibacillus sp. FSL R10-2199. The sequence continues at coordinate 416,183 of NZ_JBBOBO010000002.1, forward strand.
AGCGGGGTTTCGATGATGACATTCTTCGGAACATAGAGGAATACCCCGCCGTTCCACAGCGCTGCATGCAGTGCGGCGATGGAATGCTCTTCAGGCAATACTGCCTTATGCAGATAACGCTGCACCAGATCTCCATGCTCTCTGACTGCTGTCTGCAGATCGGTGAATATCACGCCTTGCGCAGCCAGCTCAGGAGCCAGACGGGCATATACGGCTCCCGAATTGCGCTGAATGATCAGGCTGCCTTCCTCCTGATCCTTAATCAGAGCGGCAATTGAAGCAGGTGCTTCGCCAAGAGATGTGAAAGTTTGGCTTGCCTTGTACTCTCCGTAGTTGTTAATGTTCCAGCGGTCAATCCGTGTCTTCTCCAGCTTCGGCAGGGCAAGCTCAGCGGCAAGCTCCAGTGCCTTCAAGCGGCTGTCCTTCAGCCAGCCCGGTTCGCCGCTGCTCTGCGATAATTCGCTGAGCTTCAGGGCATCCACGGGAAGAATGGTTTGCGTCGTCATAAGTGGTTTCCTCCTTCCAGCGTTTCTAAGCTTCTTGTCCTACAGTTTCATCTTCAATGCCGAGCTCTTCCTTAACCCATTCATAACCTTCTGCTTCCAGACGTTCTGCAAGCTCAGGGCCGCCGGATTTCACAATCCGTCCCTGCATCATGACATGTACATAATCAGGTTTGATGTAGTTAAGCAAACGCTGATAGTGAGTGATAACCAGGAATCCGCGTTCCGGACTGCGCATGGAGTTCACACCATCGGCAACAATTTTGAGTGCATCAATATCAAGGCCGGAGTCGATTTCGTCAAGAATGACGATCTTAGGGTCCAGCATCATCATTTGGAGAATTTCATTACGTTTCTTCTCACCGCCGGAGAAGCCTTCGTTCAGGTAGCGGTGCAGGAATTCAGGATTCATATCCAGTTCCTTCATCTTAGCTTCCATCAGCCGGATGAAACGGATCAGGGAAATCTCACTGCCCTCTTCACGACGGGAATTAATTGCACTGCGCAGGAAGTCGGAATTGGTTACCCCGCTGATCTCGCTCGGATACTGCATAGCCAGGAACAGGCCGGCACGGGCGCGTTCATCAACCGCCATCTCCAGCAGATCTTCACCTTCAAGCACAGCTGTGCCTTCTGTAACCACATACTTCGGATGACCCATCAGGGCTGAGGCCAAAGTACTTTTACCAGTACCGTTCGGTCCCATGATGGCGTGAATTTCTCCGCCTTTCATTTGAAGGTTGATCCCCTTCAGAATTTCTTTTCCTTCAATCGTCGCTTTCAGTCCCTCAATGACAAAATCTGCTGCCATAATTATTATTCCCTCCATTGATCGATTTGCGAAATCAGAAAGTTGTATTGTCACAGGATTTCCCTGATTACAAGCAATTAGATTTTATATCACATTGTAATTATTATAAATTGAATCAGGTTGATTATCAATGATTCTCACTAATTTTATTACAAAGGTCCGATTTTTACAAATACCGACTTATAATTTTATTACTCTGTCGCCTGTATCTACAGCTAATAATAGTGATTATTGCCCGGGACCGCTCCCCCTGCTGTACTGTTCGACAACCACTGGAGCAGACACGGCATTAGAGACTCTCTTGTCTCCCCCCAGTTCAAGCACAGCAACGATCCGTTCCCGGGGGCGAATTCCAAACGAACTGCACTGCTCCGTGTCATAAATCCATTCCGGAATCAGGCGGCGCAGGTTCCATGGCTCGGACTTGGCCAGCAGCTGAAAGTTCTGGATCAGACAGCACACCGCCGCATAATCCTCTTCCTGCCGGTGAAGATCCGATTCCTCCGTGGCCACGACCATAAGGAATGGTGTTGAAGCTTCCTCTCCGGAGGATCGCAGTTTCCGGGCAGCTTGACCACCCGTTACATAGATAAAACGCCAGGGTTCTCTCATTCCGTCATTAGGCGCCCATACGGCCTCGTTGAGCAGTTTCAGGACGCTTTGCGCAGAAACAGGGTTGAGATCCGGATGGAATCTGTCGTCCTCACCTATTATACTCCAACTCTCCTCTGCCGGCGTTCTTTTCCGGGCCCTCGGCGTCTTCTCAAAGTAGCCGATTTCCAGCATCCCGGCGAACCGTTCTCCTTCCTTCAAGCCCATTTTCTCAAAAAATGACCCGCTGCAAAACATGGAATCCGTGTACCACAGCATTCCTAGCCCTTGTTCCCAGCCCAGCAGTTGAACATTCTGCATAATGCTGCAGACGGCGGCGTAATTTTCGTCGCACTGCCGCTGCGTTTCGGCGGATTCAGCGATGAAAATGATGTGGGCGGGAGTAGCAGTGATTTGTTTTTTTAGAAATCCGGTCATCCTGGCAGGAAGGAGTTTTCCCAGATGACTATCCTTCACCTTGGCAATCATGCTCTCAGCCAGCTCTTCACGTGACTCCGGTGTGCCGAAATAAAGACAGCGCCAATGCGGCGTCCCCTCAGCTTCGTACAGGCTTGCCGCCTCATTCAGCAAAGCAACGATCACTTCTTGTTCGACCGGCCTTGCGCTGAATTTCCGGATCGTCCGCCGTTCTCTTATCGCTTGAGACACATTCTCCATCCTTATCCTCCCCGGAAAATTGTTAACATTCAACAATTTTAAATTGTTTACCAGTAAACTATATTTCGCAATATTAGAGCTGTCAATCTAATTATTAGAAAATAGACTGAGCTTTAATAGCTAAACAGTGAAATCGCACGTTAGTTTACAAGTGAATAATTTCGGGGTAGGATAAAGATAATTTTGCATAACAGGGAGATGCCCAGCCTTATGAACTCATCCGAAGGACTTAAGCGGCTGCTGTATGGCCGATTACTCCACTTAACGCATCTAAACGAACAGCTTTTTGCATCCGAGCTCGATGCTTTCGCTGATCTTACCCGCCAGTACGGGCTGACTTTCACTTCAAACTCTTTGACGAGCATTCATGTCATTGATTGCATCGGCAACCACGAGCCCATAAACAGCACCTCGATTGCCGAAAAAATGAAATTGTCCAAGGCAAGCATTACAAAAATCAGCGGCAAGCTTCTACAGGAAGGCTGTATTAAGCGCAGCCGGATGAATGACAACAAGAAAGAAGTCTATTTCAGCCTTACGCCCAAAGGCAGGCAGCTCTTCATCGTTCACGCCGAGATGCATGAAAGCCTTGAGCAGAGCTTTATTCAGGGTTTGAACACCTTCTCGGAGGCGGAACTGCAGGCTTCACTGAAATTTATCCAAACGGTGATTAGTCATAGTGACACAATGATTAATAATGACGAGAGCTCCTAGTCAGTATAAGGCTTACTTAAGATTTGAACTTGAAGCTTAACCGTCACTGCGGTAAACATAGGGAGCTCCTTAAACAGCATCTGATCTAAACTAATAATAACTAATTTTGTAAATCGCTTGCTGATGGTTTGCTTGCAGTGACCCTATTCCGGTATATGCGTATGCTTAGTTGTACTTTGTACAACTAAAACGTCTGATTTCCAGCCAATTATCCGTTTAGTTGTATTTCGTACAATTAAACTGCCTTTGGACCTTGGTTCTCACCCATTCGGGCAGATTTAGTTGTACAGAATACAGTTATAAGATGCGGGCAGCCCTTTTCGCTGTTTTTAACTGCACAATATACAACTATTACTGAATTTCCACTTGGAACTGAATACATTCATTGCTGCAATATTAAATGAACTCTCTTCTTTAGTTCGTAGCATAAACAAAGCCTCCCGCATGGTATTATCCCAGGGGAGGCTTTGTTTATACTTTTGTCTCAAACTTACACAGCAAGGATTAACCAGCTATCACTCAGCCCAGGAAAGAGCGCAGCATCCATTGGTTCTTCTCAAGATCAGTGCGGATCTTGATGAACAGGTCGGCAGTCGGCTGATCGCTGACTTCTTCCGCCAGTTCGATGCCTTCAGTCAATTCTTCCGCTACTGTAGCGAAATCTTCGATGAGTGCCTGTACCATTCCCCGTGCATCTTCCTTGCCGGTTGCTTCCTGAATAGTGGCAATTTCCAAATATTCTTTCATCGTCGCTGCAGGACTGCCTTTGATACTCAGAAGGCGCTCGGCAACCTCGTCCATTTTGAGCGTGATATCATCGTACAGTTCTTCAAACTTCACATGCAGGGCAAAGAACTGCTCACCTTTCACATACCAGTGATAGTTATGCACTTTCACATATAGAACGTTGAGGTTAGCTACCTGACGGTTAAGTACTTGTTCCAATGAAGCGGTATTTACTTTGTTTGATGCTTTAGCCATGAGTTGATCCCTTCCTTATCCATATATTTTGCCGGCTGCTTGTCCATCATCCGGCTATGCAGTAGTCTATTCTCCATTTACCCTTCTGCCCGCAGGGCGAAACAAAGGAGGACACGGGACAAGCAGCTTTTTCCCCGCCGCGTCCTGCCGCTTCCGGTCCTAACCCGTAGGATGAGCCAAGAGTCCTTGCCTTATGCTCCGGGACATGTGAAACAACCGGAATTATTATTATTCTTATCCTCAGACAAAAGGAGGGCCGCCGGCCCCCCTGCTGAACACTAATCCAGTCTGCTGTCCTACACCATCAGAAGCAGGGCTTCCGCCCCAGTCATTCCCGGAACGATGCCAAGCTTCTCCGCCTCTATTGTAACGGATTCCAGCGGGGCAGCCAGCAGCTGCGGCAATGTGCGCACCCCTACTGCCCGTGCAGCAATAATCTGCCGGTCACTCAGCGTATTATTGAGCAGTCCTATATCCAGCGCCCCGCACATGATATATCCCCGGCTTGTGCTGATGCTGAGCAGCGTAGTTTTGGGCAGCTTCACTTCAACCCCGACCAGGACATAATCGCCCACCTGTACAGGCTCCAATGTTACCATTTGCAGCACCTCCTATTATCACGTTCCACGATCTAAGTTATGCGTCCTGCTACAACGGCGTGTGGACGATGGTCCTAGTTCCTTTATAAATTAGAGGGGTCATAAGTCCTTAATTCTCTGCCGGAGGGTATATAAATTTTGCTTGTTTAATGGTATAGTTTATATACTTTATAAATACTTAATGAATCGTGTTAAACGATAAAGCTGGGGGATTAATGGACAAGAAACTACAACACACCGACGGCAACTATCTCTTCAATGTTGACATCCTGATTAATGCCCGTACTAACCCGCTTGCACTGCAATACTTACTTGAAATGTTGAACAACAGCGATAAAATCACAGATTTCAACATTAACTCCGGTCTGGAGCTTGGAAGAACTATAGACACTCTGCTGCGCTCGGCAAAGCTGGCTCTAAAAAACGAATCTTACACTCCAACGCCGGTTTCAGTGAAATTGCCAGAGAAGCCTGCGGACAAGCCCGCCGAAAGACCTCCCGTCAAGAAACCGCCTGTTGTGACACCGGCGGAAACGCCGGCAGACGTGTTCGGCAAGATCAGGCAATATATTCAGAATAACCAGCTGGTCCGGCTGAGAGCGAACCGGCACGGGAAGCAGGTATCAATGCCCTGCCGTATTCTGAACTTTGATGAAGGCGCTAACTCGCTAAGCGTGTACCATGTTGACGAGAAGCAGGTGTACACTTTCAATCTCAATGAAATCGACGAATTCCTGTAAGCAAGCCCAAACAAGCACCCGCCCGGGATTCCGGGAACGGGTGCTTGTTTGTTAGTCCTTACGCGAGAAAGCCTCCACGGCAAAGCATATCCAGCCGGCAAGAAAGCATACGCCGCCGATGGGTGTAATGGCTCCAAGAATTTTGATCCCGGAGGTGCTGAGGATATACAGGCTGCCGGAGAACAGAATAATTCCCGCCCCAATCAGCCGGCCTGCCCAGGCAAGCCGGGCACTCTCTCCCCACTGGCCTGCTGTCAGGCCGATAAGAATCAGAGCCAGTGCGTGAACCATATGATACTGGACACCGGTCTCGTACACTTTCAGGTACTCTTCACTGATCACAGCCTTCAGCATATGTGCTCCGAACGCTCCGATTCCCACGGACAGCATAGCCAGCACAGCTCCCCAGGCTACCAATCTTCGTTGCATGGATATACAGCTCCTTTGTCTCTTGAACTCCTCCTATCTTAACGTATCCGCATGGCTGATTTCCAGCAGCAGGATTTACGGATAATTCTGCCGTAATACTTGCTTTTAGAGCCATCTTATGGAAAAGTGGTACTATCAATCTTTTATCCCAAGGAGTGCAGCCCATGGACCATAATCCTCCACCCAAACCGGAAACCGCACCATCCCGGCCCGCAGAATGGGGCTCATCAGAACAGCCAATACATGCTGATCCAGCATACGTGTATCAGGAGAACAAACGCGACTTCAAGCACTCAGGTCCCGGCATCGCTTCTTTTGTCATCGCTCTGATTACTCTGATCGGTTATGCAATTGCGTTTGTGTATGTCGGTGCACAGGCTTCCTCCATCATGAATGAGAATAATAAGCTGATTGCCGATTCAGCGGAAGCGATTATGTATTTGGGCTTATCCGTGCTCATCCTGGCTGCTGTTAATGTGATTGGAGCTGTCACCGGCATTGTCGGGCTTACACTCCGCAGACGCCGTAAGGTATTCGCAGTCCTCGGGACCATCATTAACGCCGTTATCCTGCTGGTGTTCATGCTGCTGATTTCCATGGTTCTGGTGAATGCAGGCGCTGCCTAGGCAGGCGTAATGAATTACTCAAAAAACACAGCACCTCCCCATTTACTGGAGACGTGCTGTGTTTGTGTTTTTCAGCTTTATTTACAGCTTAGAACCGGGCAGTTATAGCTCAAATTCCTCGCTTGAATCTGAAAGACCGCCATTCTGCACACCATAATTATTGGCTACGGCAAGAACGTACACCTTGTACTTAATCCCGCTCGCAACTGCATTTCCGTTCACATCTCTGGCTGCAGCTGCAACTGTCGGATTCGATCCGTTTGGAGCCACCGCCTTATACTGTGAAGCCGGCACTCCGAGCGCATCCGCTGCACCAAACCCTTGCTTGGAAGGGACTACATATACCCGGTATTCCAGGATATTAGCCTCGTTCGATGATTTGGTGAAGCCGATCAGAAGGTTACCTTTGTCCACACTATAAGTTACATTCGTAACAGAGGTGAGCGGGGTTTTGCCGGCCAGGGTAATTACTGACGATTCTCCGGACAACACGTTCGGGCCCGCATAATTCGCAATTCCGACGGACAACACATACACTTTATAGCTGATTCCATCTTTGATTGTAGTACCGCGCACATCTCTGGCTGAGGCGTCTAAAATTATGCTGGTGCTATTGCCGGATGTACCCGCTGAAGTGTACGTGGAGACATTATTCGCATCAGACAAGCTGAAGCTGCTGTAATAGGAAGTAGGCACCACCAGAATCCGGTACTCTCTGATGTAGGTTTCATCCGAAGCATGAGTAAAGGACACCTTCAGATCACGGCCGTCACCGAAATCGGTAACATCGCTGACAGCTAGGCCGGAAACTGCGCTCACACTTGAGGAATTCAATAACGTAATTACCGATGAACCTGACGAAAGTACACCAGACCCCGCGTAACTTCCGCTTCCAATAGATAATACATACACCCGGTAACTGATCTCATTCTTAAGCAGATTCCCGCGCACATCTCTGGCGGAGGAAGTTAATACCTGGCTGGTCGTGGAGCCCGATGTACCTACTGAGGAATAATTTGCACTTGATACATTATTCGCGTCAGACAAGCTGAAGCTGCTGTAATAGGATGTAGGCACCACCAGAATCCGGTACTGGCTGACATAAGTCTCATCTGAGGCATGGGTGAATGACACCCTCAGATCGCGGCCATCCCCATTATCGTTAACGTCAGTCACACTCAGGTTAGTCACAGCACTCATGCTGAAATCATTCCATAGCGTAATTTCGGCAGAGGCAGGAGAAAGAATATTGGACCCTGCATTCCCCCCGCTTCTGACAGATAAAATATACACTTTATAATTGATTCCGTTCTTCAGCAGCGTCCCGCGCACATCTCTGGTGGACGAGGTCAGCACTAGACTGGTAGAAGAACCGGAAGTGCTCACAGCAGTATAGTTGGCTCCCGATACATTATTCGCCTCAGACAGGCTGTAGCTGCTGTAGTATGATGTAGGCACCACCAGAATCCGGTACTGGCTGATATACGTTTCGTCAGCGGCATGGGTAAAGGACACCTTGAGGTCACGGCCGTCATTATAGTCGTTAACGTCAGTGACATACAGGCTCGAGATCCCGATGCTGGATAGGGTAACCGGAGACGAAGCAGCGGATAACACATTATTGGCGGTATTGCTGCTGTCAACAGCCATGGCGAATACCCGGTAGCTTACCCCTGTCTGAATCAGTGCTCCGTCTGTATCCCTGGCTCCTGAGGAAAGAATCTGGGTAAGATTAGCACCTGTCTTGGTGACTTGTGTGTAATAGGCACTGACGACAGAATTGGCTTTGGCCAGATTAAAGGCTGAATAGTTCGCCGCTTTAACCACAAATATCCGGTAAGAGCTTATCTTGGTCTCATCTGCCAGCTTGTTGAAGCTGACGGACAGATCGCGCCCGTCACCGTAATCGCCATTATCGGTCACTTGTACATTGCTTATTACCGGTGCAATATTATTGGTCAGAGTAATGGTGGAAGAACTGCCGGAAAGCGCGCTGAGGTTACTTCCTTTGCCTACCGTAAGGACATAAGCTTTATACCCTTGACTGCTTTTAATTACTTCTCCATCTGCCGTTCTCGAAGCAGCTGTCAGTTTAACCACAGGATTGGCGCCTGTTACCATAACTGAGGAGTAATTAGATGCGGGTATAGCCAGTGCTGACGACAGATCAAGCGAATTTCCCGCTTTGACGATCAGAACGCGGTAATGGTCCACCAGGGACTCATCGGCCACCCGGTTGAAGCTGATCTGCAGGTCGCGTCCGTCACCGAAATCACCGATATCCTGCGTGGTTACGCCGGATACCGGAGCAGTATTAACACCGGCCGGTACCGGAGTGGTTACCGTCACAACCTTGGTGGTCTGATTCCAGCCCACTTCCCGGCCCAGCGCTTCACTTACGAACCGCGTCGGAACCATAGTTCTGCCCTTCAAATTCTGACCGGGCACATCCAGGCTTACAGACCGATTATTAATCGTAGCTGTCTTAGAGCCGATCTTCAATATAACCGTTGTATCCTCCTGCACCGCCGTTACAGTCTGCGTCTTCTGATCCCACTTGATAGCGGCATTGAAGGCTTCGAAGATTGCACGCAGCGGCACCATCGTCCGTCCGTTCACCATTACCGGAGGCTGATCCGTAGACAACTGGACTCCGTCAATAATGATGCGGATCGGTGTGACTGCCGCCTTGGCCGGGGCTTGAAATAGTAACGGAACTATCAGCAACCCCACTACAATAGAAATCCATAACTTCTTCACAAACTCATCCTCCCAGATAGGAAAAAAATCTCATCTATTTCTATCTCTTTGACGTAAGATCACGGGTAAAAGTTTCTCGCAAACCGGTTACAATAAAATAATCTTTTGGAGGTTGAATCATGCCGCAGGCAAGTGAAAACGGTAGCGCCCCTTTAATAAGGACACTACCGTTTCCATGGTAAAGATTAGGATAATGGATGGCGTGAAGCCTATGCATTCTTATCTTGTAAGCTGGCGTTGCCGCTTCGCTGCTCCGTGCTTCACTGATTAACCAGTGAATCCAGTGAAGCATACACATGCGGCCCGAAGCCTTCCGAAGCTTCCCGCTGCGGAATGTTCAGCCTGATGAGATAGCCTTGGCCATCAACTTCCTTCACGGCAACCTGGCGGGTCAGGCCAGAGCCCATTGCGGTAAGATACAAGCGGATGCCGGACATCCGCCGGTCCCGCTCTTCCCGGGTAAGCGCCGTAACCTTGCCTGTAGCCGCAAGTTCAGCCTTCCCCTCCTGCTCTATGGCATCCAGATCGAAATCGGCAGGAAGCTTGATAATTTCGGCGTAATACCCCGGGTCTACCTTCATCGCCAGCTTGCCGCTGGCCGCGTCAAAGCTGAAGATATCGAATACATACAGGGAGTACCCTTCTCCTTCGGCAAGTGCCGCCGTCTTCTCTTCCTCCATCCCTTCCAGTGTCAGCCTGAAGGTCTGCGTATCCGGGAGCGCACTGGCCGCCGGTGCGGCCCCTCCGCCCTCTGCCTTGGACAGGCTGGACAACACACGCTGGACCGCGGTCCCATCGCTTCCGACCACTTTTTCCACATACGCAAAAACAACGGCATCATCCATTTCGAGCAGCTCCGGCGCATCCTCCGTGCCGGCACCCAGCTCAAAGGCTGTGGGTCCTTCTTCAGTCTCAATCTCTACGGAATGATTATCAATCTGTCCGATATATACGCCGGATCCCTGAATAACCTGTGCCTCTGCAGCTCCGGTAGGACTTGGCGGGAGAGCAGGGCTGGGGCTCGGCGCAGCTGCGCTCTCTACAGGTGCAGATGACGGGCCTGCTGAGGGTAGCCCCGGCGCTTCAGCCGGATGATTCCCGCCGCAGGCGGTTAAGGCCAGCATTAGTACAGCGACTGCTGCGATAGCAGGCAGCGAACGTTGTGATCTCATAGCCTTACCTCCTCCATATCTCACGGTAAGCCCTGAGTCTGCTGCTTACCTTATTAACGATTACCCCAAAGGCCGGGGGGCATAAACTTACCGGACGGGGCTGGGCATCCGCCGTACGCACAGAACCGCAGATTTAATACAATGATGGAGAGCCTTATTCAGCACCTTGAAGGAGTGATTTCCCCTGAGAATCGATATCGGCTGCGGTCCCGGCAAAGAATCCGGTTATCTGGGAATCGACCGCAAGTTATACCCCGGTGTGGATATTGTCTGCGATATTTGCGAGGGCATTCCCCTGCCTGATAATACCGCCGAATTCGTGATGGCCAGCCGGGTAATGCCCTATGTAAACGACTTGTTTGCAGCATTGTCCGAGATTCACAGAATCAGCACGCATAAAGCGGTCATCTGCATTCTCTCACCCTATGCCCATAGTTTTCCGCATATCTCCAACCCTATGTTCAAACAGAAGTTTGACGAATATACACCCCGTTATCTGACCGGCAGCTTTTTTCAGCCTTCTCTCAGCCCAATCTCCCCGGAGATTCCGGACTATCCGGCTCCTGCGCCGCCGTTTGATTTCAGACTGCTGCGGATGGAGCTGTTCTATCAGTATCCTTTTGACGACTCGCTCTATGAGACGGAGGAGCTGGAGGTGCTCAAGACGCTGCAGTCCAATGTCGTCCATGAAATCATGTATCATTTTGCCGTAATTAAGCGGGAGATCAGCCGGGAAGAGCTGGAAGCCATGAGCAGAAAAGTCTATCCGGAACCGCGCGCGCTGTTCGAACGCCGGCTCCGGTCGCAGAACAGACATAATTAATGAAAAAGAATCGCAAATGGACATACAATAATGCCTTGCACCGCACATAGGCTAATACCACACAAGAAAGATGGCACATCGACCTCAAGCAGGAGTCGGTCTGCTTTTTTTCGTTGTCTTCCGATTTGAATTCAGCACTCCCAAAAGGAGGTGAAAATCATTCCTCTAGTCGTTCGGTCTACGGTTAATGCAACAGGTGCCATTACTTTTACAGGCAATACATTGGGGTTAAGCCGGTCCGATACGCTTGGGGTTCCGGGTACCCAGGATAGTATCGGGGCCTTCTCCACGGTGAATACAGCCTCCATATTCGGCACTTATCCTGCTGGCACTACAAATCTGTACCAGAGCAACAGTTCAGCAGCGGTCCTGGTGCTTCCGGCGGGGAGCACGGTCCTGTATGCAGAACTGATCTGGGGCGGTTCCTATGTTAACGGGAACGTCAACCTCACTGCGGCGATCAACAATCCCGTTTCTTTCATAACACCGCTCGGTAACACGGTCAGCGTGTCCCCCGACGCAGCCACTGCCAATTCCGTAGATCTGGGAGGCGGAGCGCTCGCCTATGTCCGTTCCGCCAATGTGACCAGCATTATTCAAGCCTCTGGAGCCGGAACCTATATCACCGGAGGCGTAGTCGGCACCATCGTTATCAACGGTGACGCTACTGCTAATCATGCGGGGTGGACGCTTGCTGTCATCTACCAGAATCCGTCACTCCCTTTCCGCAACATGTCTCTGCGGGCGGGGGCCGTACTTGTCCAGTCCACCTCTGCCCCGGTTGTCACAACGATTACCGGATTTGCCACACCTGTCACAGGAGCACTCGGCGGCCGCATCATGTTCAGTGCCCAGGAAGGAGATGCCAACCGTTCAGGAGATCAGGCGCTCTTCGGGCCCACCTCCGCGACCCAGGTCGCTTTGTCAGGCCCGAACAACTTTGCCAACAACTTCTTCGCTTCACAGATCAATAATGATACCGGCAACCTGAATACCACCGGTACGTTCGGAAACCGCAACCAGACGAACGGCAGTCCCGGCTCCAACATTGTCGGCGGCCGGCAGGGCTGGGATATCACGAACGTGGATGTTGGCGCGCGCCTGGTTAACAATCAGTCCTCGGCTTTGCTGACACTGACTACGTCTGGCGATGCATACGTCGTTAATGCTAACGGGCTGCAGATTGATATCAATGCACCCAGAATCTCATTAACCAAGGCCTCCAATGTCGCCGGTACAATCGTTGGTGATCTGGTCACGTACACCGTTACCGTCAGCAATACCGGCACGGCAAGCGCAGCCAGTGTTGTACTGTCAGACACGCTGCCGCCAGGCCTGACCTTTGTGGCCGGAAGCGTTGTGGTAGCCGGGGTTTCCCGGCCGGCTTTTGACATAACATCCGGCATCCCTCTCGGATCTCTGGCCCTGGGTACTTCAATCACGATTACATATCAAGCCAGGGTTACATCCTTGCCAAGCACACAAATTGTCGCCAACACAGCCAATGCCGCATTTACGTTCCAGAGCGTAGCGGGCGGCCCGATTGTGAGCGGGGTTATTCCCTCCAATACAAGCTCGCTGCCGGTCTATTCTCCGGTTCTTGGCATCGTCAAAAGCGCAAATACGACCAACGCTACCGTCGGTGATCAGATTATCTATACGCTCCAGATTGCAAACACCGGTAATATCGGCGCCACAACTACACTCACTGACAATATTCCTGCGGGCAGCACCTATGTTCCGGGAAGCTTTACGGTCAACGGCACTCCGGTTGCAGGCAATCCCGCCGCCGGCATCCCTATTGGCACCATTGCTGCCGGGGCAACCTCAACTGTACAATTCCGTGTGCTAGTAAACAGTCTGCCATCGCCTCCGCAGCTGGTCGATCAGGCCACGGCAGCCTATAGCTTTATCGTTCCCGACGGCCGGACCGTTCCCGGAACGGCAACCTCCAACACGCTGACCATACCGGTCAGGCTGCCGAGTGTCGCTATTGTCAAAAGCGCCAGCTTCCCGGATGTTGCCGTAGGTGACACCCTGGTGTATACATCGGTGGTCACTAACAACGGAATTGTCGCAGTCACGAATACCGTACTCTCTGATCCGATCCCCCCCGGGAGCACCTTTGTGGCGGGAAGTGTCACTGTAGCAGGTAGTGCACGGCCGACTGCTGATCCGGCTTCCGGGATTACCATCGGAACCATCGCTCCCGGAGCCAGTGTAACCGTTACGTTCCAGGTGAATGTCACTTCCGTGCCGGGAAGCGGCCAGCTCTCCAACCAGTCGTCCGCTTCGTACAGCTCGGGAGCATTTAATGCAATCACCCAATCGAATACAACCCTAACCCCTGTATTTCAACCCGTAATCGGTATCGTCAAAAGCGCGAGTCCGGGCAGCGCGACGGTCGGGGGCAATGTGCAGTATACGCTGGTAGTGAGGAACACAGGCAATATCGCCGCAACGGTGAGCTTGACCGACACGATTCCGGCCGGGTCCGTCTTCGTTGCCGGAAGTGTTACGGTGAATGGCGTTGTCCGCCCGGCAGACTCACCCGTTAGCGGAATCCCGCTGGGGTCAGTAGCACCCGGAGCAAGCTTTACGGTGACTTTTCTGACGTCGGTTCAATCTCTGCCGTCTCCGGCAACCTTGACCGACCAGGGAAGCAGCAGCTATACGTACCAGCTGCCCAGCGGACGTGCCCTGTCCGGCGGAAGTGTGTCGAACACGGTTACCATTCCGGTATCTGCACCTAACATCACGCTCCTCAAGAGCGCCAATGTCACCGCTATAGCAGTAGGGGAATATCTCACCTACACCGTGTCGGTATCCAACCCCAGCGGTGTGGCGGTTAACAATGTCGTTCTGTCCGATCCCGCCCCTGCCGGGAGCGCCTTTGTAGCGGGAACCGTCACGGTGAACGGGGCTGCTGTACCGTCTGCGAATCCGAATGCCGGGATCGCCCTGGGTACGCTTGCTGCCGGAGCAACGAGTATTGTAGTCTTCCAGGTCAACGCCACTTCTGTTCCAAGCCCGCCTCAGCTGAACAACCGGGCGAGTGCTTCTTTCACAGCGGGTGCATTCAGTGGAACAGCTCTTTCGGACACTATACTTACTCCAGTCTTCACCCCGGTGATTGGGCTAGTCAAAAGCTCCAGCCCTGCACAAGCCTCGGTGGGCAGTCTGCTATCCTTCTCCATATTCGCCAGCAATACCGGCAATATTGCCGCAACCCTGAATCTGACCGACATTCTGCCGCCGCAAACGGTCTTCGAGACCAACAGTGTAAGCGTAGGCGGAACGCCGCTGCCCGGCTTCAGCCCGCTGACCGGAATTCCGGTAGGCCCGCTTGCTCCCGGAGACAGCGTCACCGTCAGTTTTCTGGTTACCGTTACGTCACTGCCGCCGAACCAGCAGGTGGTCAATTCAGCGGCCGCCTCCTATACCTTCACGCTGCCGGACGGACGGCAGCTCGGCGGAAATACCGTATCGAACGCTTTGACTGTTCCCGTCTCTGCCCCCAATGTCAGTGTGGTCAAAAGCGTGAATGCCATCGATGCCGTAACCGGCGACATTCTTACGTTCACCTCCGCGCTGACCAACAACAGTATTACATCTGTCAGCAATATCATTCTCAGCGATCCTCTGCCTGAGAATGCGGCTTTCATTCCCGGAACCGTAATTGTAGGCGGCGTCTCCCAGCCGCTGGCAGTTCCGTCCGCCGGCATTCCAATCGGCAGTCTGGGCCCTGGGGCTTCAATTGCCGTAACATTCGAGGTGAGGATAACAATGCCGATTCCTTCACAGGTCAATAACCAGTCAACCGTCAGCTTCACCTCCGGGGTCTTCTCCGGCTCTTCATCTTCCAACGTCACTACCACACCGGTAACGCAGCCGCAAATTTCTCTGGTCAAAAGCGCCAACGACCTGAACGCCACTGTCGGCGACACGGTCATCTATACCATTCTTGTCAGCAATGCCGGCAACGTTGCAGCCAATGTAACGTTAACCGATAATATTCCAGCCGGCACCGTCTTTGATCCAAACAGTGTCATTGTCGGCGGCTTCCCTCAGCCGGGTGCGGCACCGGATACAGGCATTGCTGTCGGGGTTGTCGCTCCCGGCGCCAGCGTCTCTGTCAGCTTCACCGTCTTCATTGTCTCCCTGCCATCACCGCAGCAGCTGGTGAATCAGGCGGCTTCCACCTACACCTTCACACCGCCGGACGGGCGGCTGCTGAACGGAAGCGCCGTCTCCAACACTGTAACGATCGCTGTCTCCGCTCCTAATCTGGCGGTTGTTAAGAGCACGACTTCAACCTCGGTGGCACTGGGCGATACTATCGCCTATTCGGTAAGCATCACGAACAACGGAATAGACCCGGTTAATAATGTAGTGCTCAGCGATCCAACGCCAGATGGGGCAGCCTTCGTGCCGGGCAGCGTATCTGTAAATGGCGTGCCATTTCCAAATGCCCATCCTTCTACAGGAATTCCCATTGGCACACTGGCATCCGGTGCTTCCGCAATTGTCTCCTACAGTGTTACGGTAACATCGGTACCAGCAGATACTTCGATTGATAATCAGGCGACTGTAACTTACACCTCCGGTGTCTTTACAGGCTCCACCTTCTCGAACCCCGTGGCGGTTCCCGTCTTCCAGCCGAATATCGCCGCTGTCAAAACCGCCAATACCGCGAACGCAACGGTGGGTGATACAGTAACCTACACTATAACTGTCAGCAATACAGGCAACTACGCAGCAAGCCTGACAGTAACGGACAACATCCCAGCCGGGACTACTTTTGAGGAAAACAGTGTTCTGATCAACGGGCTGCCTCTGCCGCAGGCCAATCCCACCACCGGCATCGCTGCCGGAAGCATCGCTCCGGGCGCAACCGTTGCTGTCTCATTCTCGGTGGTGATCACTTCACTGCCTACACCGCAAACACTGGTAAATCAGGGGACGGCAGCCTACAGCTTCACCTTACCTGACGGAAGAACCCTTGGCGGATCGGTGCTCACCAACACACTGACCATCCCTGTCTCGAATCCGAATCTGGCGGTCGTCAAATCGACCACAACCACCGCTACCAATGTTGGCGATACGATTACGTATTCGGTCAGTCTGACCAATAACGGGATCGCTACCGTTAACAATGTCGTATTTACAGATGCCTTACCTGCAGGAACGGCCTTCGTTCCCGGCAGTGTAGTGGTAGACGGCGTCCCTCGTCCGGCTGCTTCACCTTCTACCGGGGTAACCATTGGCAGCGTCGCGCCAGGCGCTTCAGTAACTGTAGTTTTCAGTGTGACTGTAACGTCCCTCCCTGTCTCGGGAGTGCTTAACAATCAGTCATCGGTCAGCTTCACTTCCGGGGCACTGTCCAGTGTTGCCTTCTCGAACATTGTGACCACTCCGGTCTTCCAGCCGATTATTGCGGCAGCCAAAAGCTCTAACTCTGTAAATGCAACCGTTGGAGACACCATTATTTATACTGTCAATGTCAGCAATTCGGGTAACTATGCGGCTGCTGCCACTCTGACCGATACGATTCCTGCAGGTACAACGCTTGTTCCTAACAGCGTGCTGATCAACGGCTTCCCGGCACCGGGTGCAGATCCCGCCACCGGAATCCCTCTGGGTACGGTTGCTGCAGGTGCATCGCTGGCGGTAACATTCTCTGTCGTCATTGCCACACTGCCAGCCAGCCAGCAGCTCAGCAACCAGGCCATCATCGCCTTCAGCTATACGCTTCCTGACGGACGGACCTTCAACCAGTCGGCCAGCTCGAACATCAATCAGATTTCGGTATCATCGCCAAATGTACTCGTTGTCAAAAGCACTACTGTAACCGATGCAGTTCCGGGAGATACCGTTCCATACAGCATCAGCGTTACCAACAGCGGCATAGCGCCGATCAATAATGTTGTACTGAGTGACCCGATTCCGGCCGGCTCTTCCTTTGTTGCCGGAAGCGTAGTTGTGGACGGTACTCCGCTGCCGGGAGCGAATCCGGCTAACGGGATTTCACTGGCAACAGTGGCCCCGGGCGCGACGGTCCTGGTTACATTCAATATTCTGGTCAACTCCTTGCCTAATCCGGCCATCCTGAACAACCAGGCTTCGGTAAGCTTCACTTCCGGTGCATTCTCTGGCGCATCTTATTCCAACAATCTCATTACTCCGGTATTCCAGCCGATCATCGGCATTGTAAAAGCTGCGGATACGGCCAATGCGACGGTTGGGGATACCGTGACCTATTCCTTCAGCGTTACCAATTCAGGCAATCTGCCAGCTGTCGTAACCTTAACAGACTCTATCCCGCCGGGAGCTGTATTCATTCCGAACAGCGTACTGGTCAACGGCCAGCCTGTTCCGGGTGCAGACCCGACTACCGGCATTAATCTCGGCACCGTTGCAGCCGGAGCAACAGTCCTCGTGACAGTCACCCTGCAGGTCACGGTAGCTTCCCTTCCTTCTCCGCAGCAGCTCGTGAACCAGGCCGCCGCCACCTTCACCTTCACACCGCCGGATGGCCGTCTGCTCTCAGGTTCTGCACTGTCGAATACGCTGATTATCCCTGTCTCTTCACCGGACGTAACAGCAGTCAAGAGCACTCCTGCAATCGATGCGGTAGTAGGCGACATTATTACCTATACCATTGTTGTGACCAATAACGGTATCGTTCCCGTCAACAATGTTGTACTGGTTGACCCGATTCCGGCAGGCAGCCAATTTGTCGTTGGCAGTGTTGCCGTAGACGGAGTCTTCCGCCCTGGTGCGAACCCGGCTGCCGGTATAGTCATCGGCACGATTGCCGCCGGGGCGTCCACTACAGTAACCTTCCAGGTTCAGGTCATTGTAATATGACAGAAGGCTCACGGCTTCAACCTGTCGTAAGCAACCAGTCTATGGTCCTATTCAGCTCGGCAGAGGGTATTAACGCCATTACCTATTCCAATACCGTCAATACTCCCGTCGTGGGCCCTGTTCTATCCCTTCTCAAGCTTACGGATCACACGAGCGCCTCCCTGGGGGAGACGCTCGTCTACACCGTATTCGCCAAGAACAGCGGCAATACGTCCGCACTGGTCACCATCGTTGATGTCCTTCCTGCGGGTGTATCCTTTATTGCCAACAGCGTGCTTAGAGACGGAGTCCCCCTTCCGGGGGTCACTCCGTCTTCCGGCATACCGGTAGGCACTCTCTCTCCGCATTCCGGAGTTACGATCGCCTTCCAGGTCATTGTTGTATCGCTCCCGCCTTCTCTGGCCTTGCATAACAGGGCAGTCGGCACCTATTCCTTCTCCACACCCGAAGGACGAACGGTACGCGGGGAAGTCCGCTCCAACCCGGTGATTGTCTCCCTGCTGTCTTATCAGTTGTCCACGCTTCTCTCTGCCAGCACACCCACTACCTTTGTCGGCGATGCCGTGACGTATACACTGCAGCTCAGAAATGAAGGCACCCGGCCGCTGGCCGTGATTATCGCCACCATTCCGGTTCCGGAAGGTGCTATATTCATCCCCGGCAGCGTCATTGCAGGCGGGGTCTACCAGCCCGAGGCCGATCCGGCCCTTGGCATCAGGCTGGGTTCCTTGAGTACAGGCTCGGCTGCCGAGATTTCCTTCCGTGTGCGGGTGGCCGCAATCCCTCCGGACCCGGTATTGCCGGCGAAGGCGTTGGTCACCTATGAGGTCAATGACAACAGGAATACCGCTGAGAGCAATACAGTCCTCATAACGATCGTCCAGCCGGGAGTATCCGCCAGCTTGAAGGTAGATCTCTACAGCGCCGCTCCCGGCGATAATCTGCGGTATGAGTTCACCGTGCGCAACAACGGAAATCTGGCTGTAGAGGCTCTGTTGACCGACTTCATTCCGGCAGGTGTTCTATTCATCTGGGACAGCATCCATATTGACGGTGTTCCCCAGAAGGGAAAACGGCCTGCGGACGGCATTCCGCTCGGAACGGTAAGAGCAGGCTCGGCGGTAAGGGTTGATTGTCTCGTATCCATTCCGGGCGCCACCGATATCCGCCAGACTCCGGCCATTCAGAACCAGGGCAGTGTCCAATACACATTCACCCTTCCGGATGGACGCAATGTCCGGCAGATCACCCGGACCAATGCTGTGACTACGCTGCTGTTCTCGCCAATCGTCTCCATTCAAATACAAGGAGAGCCGCCGGTTGTCGAGCCTGGAAGCATTGCCGAATTCCGGATTCTTGTCACCAACAGCGGGAATTATCCCGCAGAGGTCTCTGTGGTCCGGATTGTGCCGCAAGGAGCAGTAATTGATCCGGATATCGTTACCATCAGCGCCATCACTGTACCCGAAACCCCGTACAGCGGAACTGTGGCTCTGGGAACACTACAGCCCGGGCAGACCGTCACCCTCACTTATTTTGTGAAAATCAACCTTGATTATATGGGCACATCGCTTCAGGGATCCTCGACCGCCCTATACTTATTCACGATAGACGGACGAAGATACTCCGGCGAAGCCCGCTCGAACAGCTATAAACTGCTCATTGAGGAAATCAGTGAATAATACAGCTCACATATCCCCCATCCCCATGAATATACTTTAGTTACAACCAGCCGCACCCGTCACAAGCGTAGCCTGTACCAATTTCAGAGAATCATGGGAGGTGGTCATCCTTGCCCCAGCCAACCGGTCCATACGCCTTTGTTGTGTCTAAAGAAGACTGGTCCCTTCACCGCAAAGGCCATCAGGATCAGGAGCGTCACCAGCAAAAGGTCAGAGAAGCCATTAAGGACAATCTGCCGGATCTCGTTACTGAGGAGAACATTATTTTGTCGGGCGGCAAGCAGATTGTGAAGGTGCCGATCCGCAGTCTGGATGAATACCGGATTATCTATAATTTCCGCAAGCAGAAGCATGTCGGCCAGGGGGACGGGGAGAGTCAGGTAGGCGATGTGCTCGGCCGCGATTCGCAGTCCGCCCAGCCGGGCAAAGGTGACAAGGCGGGGGATCAGCCCGGGCAGGATACTGTCGAAGCCGAAGTGGATATTGAGGATCTGGAGGATATTCTGTTCCAGGATATGGAGCTTCCCCACCTGAAGCCGAAGGACAAGGAAGAAATCGAGGTCAAATCCATTGTCTTCAACGATATCCGCAAAAAAGGCATGATGTCCAACATCGACAAAAAACGCACACTGATGGAGAATCTCCGGCGCAACGCCAGCAGCGGGAATCCGGGAATTCACAGCATCAGCCCGGACGATCTGCGCTACAAAACATGGGATGACATTACCGTCCCCCATTCCAATGCCGTAATTATTGCGATGATGGACACCTCAGGCTCCATGGGTACTTTTGAAAAATACTGCGCACGCAGCTTCTTCTTCTGGATGACCCGCTTTCTGCGCCGCCAGTATGAGAAGGTGGATATTGTATTCCTGGCTCATCATACCGAGGCCAAAGAGGTCAGCGAGCATGACTTCTTCACGCGCGGCGAGAGCGGCGGCACCATCTGCTCCTCGGCTTACCAGAAGGCGCTGGAGATTATCGACAGCCGCTATCCGCCGGCCAAATACAACATTTATCCCTTCCATTTCTCGGATGGCGACAACCTGACCTCCGACAATGAACGCTGCGTCAAGCTGATCGGTGAACTACTGAAGCGCAGCAACATGTTCGGCTATGGTGAAGTGAACCAGTACAACCGCAGCAGCACACTGATGTCCGCCTACCGCCACCTGAAGCAGGAGCAGTTCATGCATTATGTCATTAAGGATAAGAAGGAAGTCTATCAGGCGCTGAAGACGTTTTTCGGTAAAAAAACTACCGGGGCATAAGCTAAGATGTTTCCCATGGCTTACAGCAACAAGAAGTTGTCAACGTCATGCAGCACGCTTATTTCGGCATTGTTTCCCCCTTCCATCTGCTATCCAGGCCAAAAAGCGTCCCCTTGCGAGCTTTTCATCCATCGCAAGGGGATGCTTTTTGCTTTTTGCTTGCTTGTATTTTCCGCAAAATACTCTTGACTGCTATATCGGCGACCGATATAATATGTATATCGGTTGACGATATAGCGTCAGGCGATGTAACGGTGATTGCTATAACGTCAGTTGATGTAACGAATCGTTAATACTAGACTAAGGCAGGTGAGGCATTTGTCAGGAAGCAATGAATACGGGGCGCTGACAGAGGGCGTATATTATATTCTTCTGTCACTGTTCACCCCGATGCACGGCTACGGAATTATGCAGAATGTGAAGCTGCTGAGTAACGGGCGCGTGGAGCTTGGCGCCGGCACGCTGTATGGCGCGCTTGGCACGCTGGTGGAGCGGGGCTGGATTGAGCCGCTGGCTGGCGGGCGGGATTCCCGCAAGAAGGAATACCGGATTACGGAGTCAGGCAGATCTGCACTGCTGAGCGAAATGACCAGGCTCGATGAGCTGTTGTCTAATGGAAGAAAGCTAATAGGAGGCGAACCGGAATGAGTCATGTGGTACGCAAATATTTCGCGGATTTTGAGAAGGAAGAGCAGTGGCTGAATGACATGTCTGCCAAAGGTCTTGCGCTTGTCGAATACTCCTGGGCCCGTTATGTATTTGAAGAGAGCGCCCCGGGGGAATACATCTACAGGCTTGAGCTGCTGGAGGAAGATCCGAAGAAAGCCAAGTCTGCCGAATACCTGCAGTTCATGGAGGAGACCGGAGCCGAGCGTGTGCCAGCCGGCAAAAAGCCGTCGGGCAAGACTGTATATGTCAACCCGCGCTGGGTAATCTTTCGAAGAAAAGCAGCGGAGGGTGCCTTCACCATTTATTCGGATACCGATTCCAAAATTAAGCATTATCAGAGAATATTCCGGTTATGGATTTCGCTCGCGGTGGCGGAGCTGATCATTGGCGTCTTTAATATATCCCTGATGTTTGTGAACAATCCCACCGCCCTCAACAGAATCAACCTTATTATGGGCCTGCTGCTCATCGTTCTGGCCCTGTTCTTCATTTCATTAAGTATGCCTATCCGCCGCAAGATTACCAAGCTGCAAAATGACAAGCTGGTCCGGGAGTGAGCCTTAATGCTCCGCAGAGCGTTCTGCGGTGATGATCCGGGCGTTGGCGGAGTGTTCTGCGGTGACGATTCGGGCGTTGGCGGGGCGTTCTGCGGTGATGATCCGGGTGTTGGCGGGGCGTTCCAACAGCGCGTTCCCCACTCCGGCTCCATTCAGCTTGTGAAAAGGACTGAGATTCCGTTAATTGACCGATCAGGCTTCATTTGTGGCTCATTTGAACAAGATAACGGAATCTCAGTCCGAATCAGCGGCAATATGAGGCTTTTGACCAAAATAGCGTCTTCTCAGTCCGCTTCATTCCGACTACGCCATCTGCACCAGTAACTCCCCCAATTTTTTCATTTCCGGCTTCAATCTAAATTGTGTGACCTTCACGTCCCCGAACATCAACAAAAAGCCGGAAGCAAACGCGCTGCTTCCGGCCGAATTAACTTATTTAGTGCACCTTCTCTCTATCCTTGCCCTTATCGGACTCCCCCGCGTTTTTGTTCGCGGCCTCACGGTCCTGCATCATCTCGTCCACCGTCTTCACCTTCAGCCGGGCAGCGCCTTCGTTGCCGGCATTCGTCGGGATCAGATTACCGGAAGCGAGGCGTTCCTTCGCTTCAGCTATAGCCGCACCGTACTGCGGCAGCCAAGGCTCTCCGGCAACCAGCATCTCATCCACCATCTGCCAGATCTCCTTCGGATTACATACCGCACCGACCAACGGGTCCATCATGAAGGCCTGGCGCAGCAGCTTGTCATCGCCATGCACGGCTGCTTCCACGGCCAGCCGCTGCACGGAGATGCTTACATTGCAGACAGCCGCCGGGCCCAGCGGCAGGTCGCCGACCAGCGGCATCGAGATACCGTTGCGGTCTACATACCCCGGAGCTTCAATAATGGCATCATCCGGCAGATTGGAGATCACCCCGTTATTCACCATATTGAAATGCCCTCTGTATACGCGGCCCGTCTCAAGTCCTTCTATTATATAGGAGCCATGCTCCTCGCCACGGTTCTCCCGGGTATACTCCAGAGCCGGTTCCTTCATCCAGTTCGGGAAGTCCGTTTCGAACCAGTTGCGGCCTTCTGTGCAGACCCGCAGGTATCCGCCTGTCTCGCCGTTGATCCAGCTGCCCAGATCGATCCAGTCCAGAATCTCGCCGCTGCGTTTGCGGTACCAGGGAACATATTCACTCAGATGTCCGTTCGACTCCGTGCTGTAGTAGCCGAAGCGCCGGAGCATATCGATCCGCACCTTCTCGGTGCGGCTGAATTCCGGATGCTGCTCGAAGGCCTCCAGCAATCCGGCCGTCAGATCCTTGCCCTCATGCTTCGCAGAGATGTACCAGGTCTGGTGATTGATTCCGGCGCAGATAATATCCACCTGCGACTTCTCCAGCCCGTAGACTTCGGCGATCTGATGATGTCCGTGCTGTACGCCATGGCAGAGTCCGATGGTCCGCACACCGCCATATTTATTGCAGGCCCAGGTGAGCATGGCCATGGGATTCGAGTAATTCAGGAGCAGCACATCCGGCGCAGCCGTCTCCCGGATATCCCGGCAGATCTCCAGCATCTCGGCAATGCCGCGCTGTCCGTACATGATCCCTCCCGCACACAGCGTATCACCTACGCATTGGTCCACGCCGTATTTCAGCGGAATGTCCACATCGGTGGCGAACGCCTCAAGGCCGCCCATGCGGATAGTGCAAAATACGTACCTGGCATCCTTCAGCGCTTCTCTCCGGTCCGTGGTGGGAGCGATCACAATATCCAGGCCGTTCTCCTTAATATCCCGCTGGCACAGCTCGGTGACCATCTGCAGATTATGGCTGTTTATATCCATGAATGAGACTTCAATATTCCGGAATTCCGGTACTGTAAGCAGGTCGCGCAGCAGCCCGCGTGTAAATCCGATACTGCCCGCCCCGATAAAGGTTACTTTAAAAGACATCGTTATCATCCTCCGGCAAAGAATAGTGGGTTCCTGTCCATTGTAGCAAGGAGGCTGCGGGAAGCGTAACCAATATCATGACCACTTTGCCGTTATTGTGTCAACAATTCTCACCTTTAGATCCAGAAACCCATCTATTCCTCACTCCAGGAATGGCGGTCCAGCGAGTTGCGGTATTCGATTGGAGTACAGCCGGTATACTTTTTGAACAGGAGATGAAAATACTGCCTGCTGCTAATGCCCACATAATCGGCAATCTCCGCGACTGGAATCTCACTCTGCCCAAGCAGCATCCGGGCCTTCTCCATTCGCAGCCTGTTCAAGTAATCGGTTAAGGTCTGGCCGGTATGTGTCCTGAAGATCCGCTGCAGATAACCCGGGTGGACATTCACAGTGAGCGCAACTTCCTTGACTTGAATACTCCGGTCATAGTTCTGGTGCAGGAACTCTACCGCGCGCCGTACATAGAGCTGTGAGGGCTGCTGGCTGGCCGGCAGCGATTCCCGCCGCAGTCTGGACAGACGCAGCAGCAATTCCGAGAACAGCAGCTGAACCATACTGTTTCCGCTCTTGCCCTGCTGATCCAGCTCCAGCACCAATGCCTTTAGTACATGAAACACCTCTTCCTGGTCTGACAGCACCAGACTATCGAAGGGACTCTGCAGCAAATCCGCCAGCGTCTCCTCCTCCCGGGCCAGCCTGCCTACCGAGGGGGCTACACCGACGTACTCTGTGAATGCGAACTCCACATTCAGCATCCGGCAGGAGGACCCGTCTTCGACGATCAGCCTGTGCGGAACGCCCGCATCCAGGAGAATCATTTCTCCCCGCTTCAGCCGGAAGGGGGTATGGCCTCCCGATTCATCCCGCACCTCGACCACACAGCTGCCTGAGATGAGATACATAATTTCGGTGGAATTATGCTGATGGTAGGCCATTGTGTAGTTGCTCCACTGCTTGTAATAGTAGGCCAGGAATCGCGGGCTGTAATCCCCGTCAAGCAAGGCCTGCTGAAAAAGACTTCCGTTCAACTCCGGCATCCCGCATGCCTCCTTCGCCAGTATTCATAGCACAAGTGTATCCCTTGAGCTCCGCCAGGACAAGAAGCTGGCCGAAGTCCAATACTGGAATAAATATCTTTATAAGTTAATCATTCTTGTATGTAAATTAGAATTTCAGGTGAGGATCACATAGATTCAGAGCTCCCGCCTCGCAGATAATCAAATTTTTTTCAGTACTCTCTATTCGCGTTAATGTTGTAAGTATTACAACTTTAGTTCATATAGCCGGGAGTTGTCCGGAGTATTGTTGTATGAAATACAAGAATTGGTTCATTAATTCGATTGGATTAGATAAAATGCTGTATTTAATACAATATTTTTCCATTCAGGCTAATTTGATGAGGAGATTGTTGTATTTCGTGCAGGATTTTCGCTTATTTTTTATGTGCAGCAGAGAGAAGAACGCAGAATAAACAAGAGCAAAGGCACGAAGCGCTCTACTCTTGTTTTCAATAATCCTATCTAAGTGTCTATCCCTACCCTTGTTTTCGATCATCAATGAAGCTTAGTCAGAACATCATTCACCACGCTATACACTCCGCCGCCCTCCGCCATTTCCAGCGCTCCGTTCAACAGGTAGATCCCTGTTTCTTCATCGATCCCGTAATTCGGAAGCTCACCGAACGTACGGACGGCGGTTCTTAAATGATCTTCGTCATCCCACTGGGTAAAATGTACGGACAGCAGCAGCTCAGGGATCAGATTCAAGCCCTTGCGGTGATCAAACAACCTGCTCTCATTATCCTTAGCGGAAATAATACATAGTTCAGGGCTGATTAAAGCTCCCGCCGAGAACCCCGCAACCGGAACGCCAGACTCATACCTCCGTTTAATAGCGCCGCCGATCGCGGTATCTACAATATAATCGGCATACAGGTCCGTATCCCCGCCTCCGATGATAATGCCCGAGCAGGTCTCTATGCTCTGAACAACAACATCCGCAGGTGTAGCGGGCAGCGGCAGATAACGGAACTCTGTTAACCCTGCATCAGCCAGCGGACGCGTATAGACCGGCACGTAATCTTCCCAGCTCTCCCCACGCTCCACGAATAATACAACAACAGGACCTGCGCCTTCACCCACTATATCTTTAAACTTTCTTGCCAGATCCGGCGTAAACGGCGGGCCCCCGCCATTCAGAAATAAGTGCTTATCCATGACATCACCTTCAGTTTTTTACAGACAACTATAACGACAAGTGTAAGTTCTGGCAATAGTACTTCACTTTATCAACTACACACCGGCTTATCCCTGAAAAGAAACCATCGACTGCTTCAGCTTCTCCGCTAACACCTCCAGCTTGCCTGACAGAGCCACCAGCTCCTCGCTCACTATGAATTGCTGTGAAGACATCGAGGCCACCTCCTCCGTTGAGGCACTGGTCTGCTGCACGACCGAGATTACGCTCGCCATGGATTGCCCCAGCTGCTGCCGGTAACCGGTCAGCTCCTTAACCGCCGCCGAAGACTGGCTTAGATAACCGCTGAACACTTCCATCTCCGCCCGCACACTTTCAAAGATAAGCGAAGATTCCCGGACCGAGGTTATCTGCCCGCTGAACAGCGGTGCTGCTTCACTCACTACCTTAACCGTGTTCTCGATATGGCCGCTGATCTCCTCCGTAATTCTGGAGACAGACGCAATTGACTGGCTGGATTGGTTAGCCAGTCCCCTGATCTCATCGGCAATGACATTAAAGCCCCTCCCCGCAGCCCCCGCACGTACAGCTTCAATAGAAGCATTAAGAGCCAGAATATTCGTCTGCTTGTTCATGGCAATCATCGGGGAGAGAATGCTGCGGATCAGCACCATGCTGTCACGCAGCATGGCCGAGTTCTCCTGAATCAGATTCATCATCTTCAGGGCAGATTCGCTTTGATCCACCAGCTTCTTCATCAGCTCCGCTCCCTGATCGCTTACCGCCATGACCTTTCCTGCGGAATCAGCCATGACTGCATTCGTCCCCGCTACTTCGTCCGTCTTGTCTCCCATCAGCTCCACCTTGCGGTTGCTGCTCTCCGCTTCTGCCGCCAGGCTGGCTGCCCCGCCGGCGATCTCGCCGGTTGCGGCAGCCACTTCCCTGGCATGAGTACGGGTCGCACCCGAAGCAAGCACCAATTGCTCGGACGTGGCCAGCACCGCCGCCGCCGAACTGCTGCTCTGGCCGGCCAGCCGGGAGATCTGCTCCATCATCCGGTTGAAGCTGTGTCCCAGCCGCCCGATCTCATCCTGGCCCTTGAAGCTCGTCCGCACCTGCAGATTCCCCTGTTCGCCTTCCTCCATCAGCCGGGCCAGCTTGCCGAGCGGGCGGCCGATCAGCCGCACCAGCACATAACCAATCACCAGCGCAATCACAGCCGCAGCCAGCACAACCAGCAGTGTAATATAGAGCAGCCGGTCTGCCGATTTAGTGAAATCACTCACCGGCGCATAACCCAGCAGTGTCCAGTCAGCTGTCACCAGCGGCTGATAGACCACAAGCTGTGAGCTGCCCTGCTCATCAGCCGCAGTGAAGGATTGCTTCTGCCCTTCAACCCCGGTATCCGCTGCCTGTATGTAAGAAGGCTGTCCGAGCAGCCCGTTATCCGCCCCGTACACAATATTGCCGGCCCTGTCAAGGATGCGGATCTCCCCGGCAAGTCCGATATGCAGATTGGATAATACGTCGGTCAGAGCTTTACCCTTCAGCTCAATCAGCATATAATACTCCGCTGCCGGGTTCTGGATATTCCGCAGCAGACGGCCCATTGTCATAGAGGACTCACTGTAAGCATCGAAGAAGCCTTTGGCCCGTGCGGGGAACCAGACGGGGTTGCCTTTGCCGTTATCGATCGCCTTCATGCGGGCAAGAACGCCTTCATCACTGCGCACACCACTGATGCCTGTTGATTTGTAGGATTCAGCATCCACCATGCTTCTTGCGACCAGCCGGACGCCCAGCAGGCGCTCATCGGAGCCCCGGACGGAATCCAGCTTACGGCGGATCCGGTCTTCAGCTGCCACCTTGGCTACCGTTCCGGCACCGGGATTATGGATGGTCTCCATATCTGATTTTAGTGCAGAGTCTACTGCGAATTGTCTTGAAAGCGCTTCATATTCAGCAAACAGGAAGTCCAGCTTGTCCGCCGCCTGCACAATAGACTGTGAGGATGCCGCTGCTACCTCGTTGGTAATGATTCTTTTAGCAGCATAATAGGAGGTTAAGCCCAGCACAGAGGACAATAGCACAATTGTACAGAACAGAATCACAAATAAATTGACGCCAACCGATCTGAAGTTTAATTTCCGCTGCCGGTTCATTCCGCTCTCCCCTTATTTGTTCGATAAAAAATACAGGTGCAGCCCTTCGTTGACTGCATAAAGGCCGCACCTGTTATTCATAATGAGATCAGCATTTCTTATTATCCTAATTCCATAAAGGCTTACCCCTTGCTCGCCCCTGCGGTCAGACCATCAACAAGCAGGCGCTGCAGGAAGCCGAACAGAATCATTATCGGTACAGAGATCAATACTGCACCCGCTGCGAACAGCGTGAAGTTGGAATTCTGCATCGTATTGACCATATCCCACATTCCGACCGCGACGGTCCAGTTCTCCTTGGTCCGCAGAATCAGCTTGGCGAAGATGAAGTCCACCCATGGGCCGACAAACTGGGTCAGTGCCATATAAGTGATCATCGGGCGGGACAGCGGCAGGATAATCCGTGTGAAAATCCCGAAGTTACTCGCCCCGTCAATCCGCGCGGCTTCATCCAGCGAACGCGGAATCGTATCCAGGAAGCCTTTGGCAATCAAGGTCCCTCCGAGCGGTGCTCCGGCAGCGTACACGATAATCAATGCCAGATGGGTATCCAGCAGATTGAACTCCTTCAGCAGCAGATAGATTGCAATCATACTCATGAAGCCCGGGAACATCCCGAGGATCAGCAGGGTTGACATGGTCGTCTTGCGGCTTTTGAACCGGAACCGGGATAAGGCGTAACTGGTCAAAAGCGTCAGCACCACGCCGATCAGCATGGAGAACACGGCAATCTTGAGCGTATTTGCGTACCAGGTTCCGAACATATAGACCGGTGAAGTGAACAACTCTTTGTAATGAGCCAGTGTAAAATGGTCGGGAATCAGCGTTTTGCTGTATAGGGATTTGCCCGGACGGAAGGATGCCAGAAGAATCCAGAGTGCCGGATAGATCGCAGCAATCGCCAGGATAACCAGAATGATGTAGCTGAGGCCCAAACGAATAAAGCCCGTAAGCTTGCGTCCGATGATCATTGAATCATATCCTCCTCTTTGAATGATTTGGTCCGGCGGTAATTATACAGGGAGAACCCGGCAACAATGATGAAGAGTATAATGCCTATTGCAGAAGCCATATTATTCTTATTCTGATCCAGCGTCAGCTTATACAGCCACGTTACCAGCAGGTCCGTTGACCCGGCATACTGATAGTCACCTTTCACCGGACTGCCTCCGGTCAGCAGGTAGATCGCGTTGAAATTGTTGATATTTCCGGCAAATTGCATAATCAGCGTTGGCGCGGTAGAGAACAGAATCATCGGCAGGGTGACAATCCGGAACTTCTGATAATTCGTAGCCCCGTCCACTTCGGCTGCTTCATACATATCCCGCGGGATTGTGGTCAGCACGCCCATGATGAGCAGCATAGATACCGGAATACCGACCCACATGTTGACGATGATAACCGTGACCTTCGCCCAGAACGGATCAGTCAGCCACGGTAGTCCGCCAAGTCCGAAGTATTTGAGATATTGGTTAATCGGGCCGAACTGCCCGTTGAACAGGTTGCGCATCAGCAGGAGGGAGATCATCTGCGGGACGGCGTAAGGGACGATCAGAATCATTCTCCACAGTCCCTTGAAGCGGATCCCCTTTTGATTGATCAGCAGGGCAACGAGCATCCCGCCGAAGTAAGTAGTTACAGTCGATAGAACCGCCCAGATAATTGTCCAGGTAAGTACTCCATAAAAGGTCTGGCTCCAGGATTTCAGCACCAGCAGGTTACGGAAGGTTTCAAAGCCTACCCAGTCCACCAGCCTGGCCGGCGGGATGTGATCGGGTGCGGCGTAGTTAGTGAAGGCCAGCATGATCATAAAAATAATCGGCATGATGGTAAAGAACAAAATACCGATACCCGGAAGCAGCAAAAAGCTCTGGGCAAATTTGTAATCCAGAATATAGCGTACGGATTGCTTGAATGTATTCGATGGACGACCGGTTTCGCGTTCTGCTCCGATTTTAAGGGCATCCCTAATATTCATGTACCAGACAATCAGGAATAAAACCAAGAACAGCAGGGTAATTAGACTTTCAATCAGAATGACGATGGAATGATCACCGGGAACCATTTTTGCGATGCCCTTAACCTTCTCAAGGCGGCTTGGAGATTCCCCGAGTGTGGTGATGCCCCAGAAGGCCCTGCCCAAATTGGTAATGAAATAGAATAGTGCGGCTGCTTCTACTGCTATGAAAATAAGTCCTTTGATGAATTGGCGGTTATATATTTGTCCCAATCCCATAAAAATGGCCGACAGTACTGCGGCTCTAGCTTTGTATCGCTGCATTTCCCTTCCGTTCTCCTCTCCGCGCGGAATTCAGGAAACTGCCCGCCGCGAGCTATGCGGCGGGCGATTTGATTCCACTGTGTGCTGATGGTTGTTTGTTGCCTCAAGGGCAGCTGATGATTACACTGCCGGAGAGCTGATTTTACTGGGCAGATGCCCCGTTATTCAAATCCTTAATTTGTTCTACTGCTTTGTCCATAGCTGCCTTAGGATCTGCGTT
This sequence comes from Paenibacillus sp. FSL R10-2199, assembly GCF_038000235.1. Taxonomy (NCBI): domain Bacteria; kingdom Bacillati; phylum Bacillota; class Bacilli; order Caryophanales; family Paenibacillaceae; genus Paenibacillus; species Paenibacillus sp. FSL R10-2199. Next base: position 447,463 of record NZ_JBBOBO010000002.1, read on the forward strand.
GTTATCCCAAATTTCAGGAAGTGCCGCATTTACCGGGCTCCATACGTTACCCATTTCAGGAATCGAAGGCATTGGCTGGGAGTTCTTGGCCTGTTCAGCAAAAGCGGATATGAACGGGTCGCCGGTGATTTGCGCATCCTGCAGCGCTTCGTTGTTCGTAGGCACGGAACCGACCAATTTGTTCAATGTCAGCTGAGCGTCTTTGCCGGAAGCAAAGCGGGCATACAATTTAGCCGCATTCGGATACTGACTATAAGCGTTGACTCCGAAAATTTTAATCCCGGAGAAAGTAATTGCCGTTTTGCCGTCGATGGTAGGAATCGGAGCAATTCCGAGGTTGTCGCCCAGAGCTTCTTTATAACCGGCAAGCTCCCAAGGTCCAGTGATATCCATGGCCACATCGCCAGTGTTGAACAAGCTGCGCTTGATGTCCGGGTTAATGTCGCCGCTCTTAATCGGCAATATTTCTTTCAGCTTTACAAATTCACTCAGACCTTTGATCGCGCCTTCATTGTTCAGACCGATATCGTCTTTATCCGTACCGTCTTTGCCGAACAGGTAACCGCCGGTTGTAGCGATGAACGGATAGTTGAAGTACATGTTGCCGACTTCCCACATAATTCCGTATCTGTTCTTGGCTTTATCAGTGAACGTTTTACTGAAGGCAATCACGTCATCGAAGGATTTAGGTGCTTCTTTGACCAGGGATTTGTTGTAGAACAGGGCATAGGTTTCTGCCGCTCTCGGATAACCATACAGTTCACCCTCATAGGACGAGCCTACGATGGATGCTTCTGTGTTCTCAGCTTTGGTCTGCTCACCGAAAATATCGTTTGGAAGCAGCAGGCTCGCGCTTGCAGCCTTACCCAGATTATCGTGAGGAATGAGGACAACGTCTGCAGCCAGACCTGACGGGCCATCTTGTGTCAGCTTGCCGACCTGATCGGGCGGTGCTACCTCTTCAATTTTGATGGGAACGTTGTACTGCGCGGTGAACTGCTTGGCGATTTCTTCAGCAAATGCTCTTTCTTCTTTACTCTCCCAGATCACCAGTGATGCGCCGTCTTCAGGCACAATCTCATCTGTTGCCGGAGCATTCCCGCCGTTTGTGCCAGCGTTGTCTGTTGCTGCTGCATTATTCGCAGGAGCATTGGTTGCTGCTGCATTTCCCCCGTTATTGTTGTTTGAGCCGCACGCCGTAATCGACATTGCCATAGAGAACGATGCGGTGAGAACCATGAGTTTTTTCAAATTCATTGCTTTTAACCCCTCCCGATTTGTATATCACTTGATTTGAACATGATGCCTCCGACTTTGCGCAAACGATTTCAGAAGACTCAAAAAAAATTCAAGTTTTGCAGATTGACCCTTCCTTATGTGCTCCGCCAAGTTTTAGAAAGCGCTTCATTCCTGAATTCATAATACATCAGCGGGCAAGATTGTTAAAACGTTTGCACAGAGTGTATTTAAGCAAATTCAATGATTTTATGTATATGATTTGTTATTTCCTTCTAATTTCACAGGATTTCTTCAAATATCTCTGTATATCTTATTAATAAAATTTACAAACCGCATTTTTTGCTGTATTTTAGCGAATTATGTAATTTAATTTCCATATAATCTCATTTTCCAGGCTTTGGAAATCGGTTTCCTGCCTGTCGGTATTTGTGCAAATGTTTGTACAAACATATTGAACCTCAATTTATTCCATGCTATAATCCAAAACATTAAGAACGCCCCTGTTCTTCACATAATCCAAAGGCAATGTTACTTCAATTGGGTACAACCTCGGACAAGCTACCCGGCGCCGGTTGTGCCTGTTTGGTATGCGCAGAATCTGAATGATTAGTGCGATTGTGGCACAGCTGCTGTGCTAATCATGCACTTGCCAGATATAGAACTGTGTTTGTAAAATGCTTGCTTCCGGAGCCAGCGCTGGTTTGCCCGGTGTTATTCAGGGGTGTTTGGTTCACTAAACCTTAGGAGGAATTAGTATGTTGTTAGAAGCTGTGTATCATCGTCCGCGCCTCAATTGGTCTTATGCCTACGATCATGAAACGATCCACCTGCGTCTGCGTGCCAAGAAAGGGGATTTAACCGAGGTATTCGCCTGGGCCGGGGACAAGTACGCCTGGGACAACACCAAGGAGTTGATTCCTATGACTCTTTTCACTTCGGATGCGATGTTCGATTACTGGGAGTGCGAGTCCGTCCCCCTTTACCGCCGGTTGAAGTACGGCTTCCTGCTGCAAAAGGGCCATGAGCGCATCTGGATGACCGAAAGCGATTTCCAAACCGAACGTCCCGCCAATCCAAACCGGCTGTTTGAGTTCCCTTATATCAACCGCGGTGACGTGTTCATTCCTCCTGCGTGGGTGAAGGATGCTGTCTTCTATCAGATCTTCCCTGAACGTTTCGCGAACGGCGATTCCAGTCTGAATCCGGACAATGTACAGCCATGGGGCGGCACTCCTAAGCCTGACAACTTCTTCGGCGGTGATCTGCAGGGGGTCATTGACCATCTGGATCATCTTACTGAGCTGGGTATCACGGGCATCTATTTCACACCAATCTTCACAGCTACCACCAACCATAAATATGACACGGAAGACTACATGCAGGTTGATCCGCATTTCGGGGATGTGAAGACGCTGAAAAGGCTGGTCGACGCCTGCCATGAACGCGGTATCCGTGTGCTGCTTGACGCTGTATTCAATCATGCCGGACGTACCTTCGCCCCGTTCGTGGATGTGCTGGAGAAAGGTGAAGCCTCCGCTTATAAAGAGTGGTTCCATGTCCGCGAGTTCCCGCTTCAGGTTGTGGATAACATTCCGAATTATGACGCTTTTGCCTTTGAGCCGCTGATGCCGAAGCTGAATACGGAGAATCCTGAGGTTAAGGAATATTTGCTGAAAGTCGCTGAGTATTGGATCCGGGAGGTCGGCATCGACGGCTGGCGCCTGGATGTGGCCAACGAGGTCGATCATGAATTCTGGCGCGACTTCCGCAAGGTGGTGAAGCGTGCGAATCCCGAGGCTTATATTCTAGGTGAGATCTGGCATGAATCCGCGCCATGGCTGGAAGGAGACAAGTTCGATGCAGTGATGAACTACCCGTTCACGGATGCGGTGCTCGACTTCTTCGTGTATGGCAAGCTCGATGCGGAGGGCTTCGCCAACTCCATCGGCAAACAGCTGTCGCGCTACCCGCTGCAGGCCAGCGAGGTTGCCTTCAACCTGCTGGACAGCCACGACACCCCCCGTTTGCTGACGCTCGCGGATGGGGACAAGAATAAGCTGAAGCTGGCTGCGCTGTTCCAGTTCACCTTCATGGGAACTCCCTGCATTTATTACGGGGATGAGATCGGCATGGATGGTGAAGGCGATCCGGACTGCCGCAAGTGCATGGAGTGGAATCCGGCGATGCAGGACCGCAGCCTGTTCAATTATTACCGCAAGCTGATCGAGATCCGCAGCAGCCATCCGGCACTGCGCACAGGAAGCTTCACGTTCCTGGAAGCCGGACCCGGGGGCACCAAGCTGGCTTATGAACGCAGCCTGGGCGATGATCTTATTCTCGTGCTGATCAATACTGAGGAGACCGCGCAGACCTTCCGGGCAGACGTACAGGAACGCTCCTGGAAGAACCTGTTCACCGGCGAACCGCTCCGTGCGGAACGCGGCAAGCTGTCGCTCAAGCTTCCGGCTTACGGTTATGCAGTACTGCAGGCTAATATGGCCTAGCCTCCGTCTCAGGAGCTCCATTCATTGGATTGAGTTATATTCCAGGCAAAGCAAACAGGGTATTCCGCAGCCGTTATGGCTTGCGGAATACCCTGTTTATGTTCTGATCTGATTCGTTGCGCGTGCTATTTGCCGAGCAGCTTGTAAATCACCTGCGCACTCTCTGCACGGGTTAACTGTCCTTGCGGCGCAAAGAGATGATGGTCTCTGCCTTGCACAAGTTTAAGCTCTACGGCAGCATTCACATAAGCATGTGCCCATTCACTGATACTGGAAGCATCCGCGAATAAGACCTGGCCTGTTGAGGATGCCAGAACCTTGCCCTGTTTGAACTCCAGAGCACGGATAATCATCACCGCCATTTCCTCACGGCTGATTGTAGCATCCGGGGCAAAGGCAGTGCTGCTGCGCCCGTTAACAATGCCTGATTTGACGGCAGCGGCTACATAAGAGGAGTACCAGGCATCCGCCCGGACATCAGTGAATAACGCTCTCCCTTCCCCTGACAGTCCGAGTGCACGCATCAGCAATGCTGTAAACTCTGCACGCGTCACGTTTCTTGCAGGTTCAAATTCAGCAGCCGATACTCCTGTTGCCACCTGTTTGGCTGCAAGTGATTTAATGGCAGCAGAAGCCCAGTGGGTATCAGGCACATCCTTGAACACTGTATTTATCTGAAGTGCTGCATACTTGCTGAAATGTGTAACTGCAGCAGTAAGTGAACCATCCGCTGGTGCTGCGCCCCCAATATACTTCAGCTCACCGTTATCTCCCAGATAGAACACACCTGTCCAATCCTTAACCGGGTTGCCCTGAAGCTTAAGCGTCAAAGTAACCGGCTGCTTGAACGTTGTAACAGGCAGGCTGGTCCCGTCTTTTTTGATAATCTGCAGTTTAAGGTCGTATACCCCGGATGCAGCAGTAGCAGCCGTGTTCTCCTTACTGAATCTCTTGACTGCATCCTGCGCTGCAGCTTCGCTAAGCGGAGTCAGCTCCAGCAGGATATGTGAACTGTCCGCATCCGCACCTGTAACCATGGCCTGAATATCAGCCAGCACAGCATTCGGGATTGTAACGGACAGCCCCTCCGAGTGAATAACCAGCCCGTTATTCCCCAGCAGCTTAGCTGCCTGGACCGGCAGCAGCACGGAAGTCTTGCCCTGATCCAGACTGAGTTCTACTCTGCCATCCTTGCCATTTCGAAGATCCTGGTCACTTATAATCTGTGTACCTGCCGGAACTGCCGTTGGCCCTGGCGTTGGTGTTGGCTTTACCGTTGGCTTTACAACGGAACTAGTTTCGGATTCTGCCGCTGGTGTTGGCGTTGGTGTTGGTGTTGGCGGTACTACAACTGTCTCCGCCGCCAGAATCACCGTCCCCCCGTCATCTCTGCCCGGCAGATCAATCCTAATCTTCCGGTCAGCCGATACCGTATATAGTTTGCCGCTGTACTCATCTCTCACAGAAGACAAGGCCGCAAAAGGCACGGGAATCTCTGCACTCAGACCTTCCTTCTTCGTGTTGATTACCGTAACCACGTTATCGTTCCCGTATTGCTTGTTGAAGGCCAGATATCCCAGATCATCGGAGCCCGCAAGCTTGGTGCGGATACCTTTGGCATATAGCTGCGAATATTCCGCCCTAATGTTCAGCAGCTTCTGATAATGATCATGAAGTCCCTGCTCTGCAGTAAGCTGATTCCAAGGCATATCGCCCCGGTTCTCGCTGAACTTGCCGCTTGCCATATCCCCGGCATTTTTACCGGACCGGCCCAGCTCTTCCCCATAGTAAATCACCGGCTGGCCCTTGGCCGTGATCTGCAGCGCGGCAGCGATCTTGAGCTTACCCTTGTCCCCGTCAACGTAGTCCGAGAGGAAACCATCCTCATCATGGCTGCTGAGGAATTGTGCCATCACCCCGGTATTGCTGATCTTCGCTTCGCGCTCCTGCAGATAAGCATCCACAGCATTAATGGTGCCGTCTGCGAACAGCTTGGCCTGATCATTAAAGCTAAAATCAAGCAAACCGTCCATTTGCCCGCTCTGCAGCATGCCGCCGTCATTATCGGCGGTTCCGCCGAAGTATTCGCCGACCATTTTGAAGCCCGGATCTATAGCCGTCAGCGCATTTTTAAATGCTTTCCAGGTTGCGCTCTCCACATGTTTGACCGTATCAACGCGGAAATAGTCGATTGTATCTCCCCGCTCTGTCCGGGCATTATCCAGCCAGCCTGTCTGCCAGGCAATGATCTGCTTGCGTACCGCAGGATCTTCCGTCTTGAAGTCCGGCAATCCGCTGAGCTCGCCTTTGATGACATCCGTATCGGCTTGAACGCCGTCCGTACGCAGCATTCCCGCAAAACGCGCTTTGTCCTCTGCAGCCACCTGCGGATTGACGTCATCCTCCTTCAACCCGTAGCCTGTATGATTAAGCACTACATCGACCATAATCTTGATGCCCTTGTCATGCGCCTTCTCGATCAGCTCCTTGAAGGTCTCCATGTCCCCAAGATGCTCATCAAGCTTAGTGAAATCCTTGGCCCAATACCCGTGATAAGCATATTGTTTGCCGCCAAAGCTTAACCCCTGGTTGAAATCAATATTGTCTACAACCGGCGTGATCCAGAGCGTGTTGATGCCCAGCTCCTGCAGATAATCAAGCTTGCCGATCATCCCCCTGAAATCGCCGCCATGATAGGCTTCAAGATGTGCCTTGTCCACATTCTCATTGTTGTCAGGGTCACCGTCCTTGAAGCGGTCGGTCAGTGCGAAATAGATCCGCGCCTCATCCCAGTCGAAATCAAGCTTGGAACCGCTGTAGGTTCTGGCTTTCACCTCGATTTCAGCAGACTGTCTGTGCAGATTGCCATACTGGTCTACAAGCACGATTGGAATGCTTTTGATACCCGCCGGCACGTTATCCTTCACTGCTATGGTCTGCTGCATAAGCTCTGTATCGAATTTGACCTTGGCTGGTCCTCCCAGAGCGGTAAGATCCAGATAAGCGTCTTTATAGGACACTTCCTCTGTGGAGACAGCCTTCACCGTTACTACAGCATTCTCATTGGAGGTTACAGCCGTCGGATTCACCGTTGCCGTAATGTTAACCTCCGGTTTGTGATAGTACAGGGAGGATTCTCCGCCCACCGTGTTGTGCGGGTCGCTGAACTCGCGGGTCACTCCGTCCTTAGTTACGATGAAGGTATACTTATAAATGCCTTCCTCCAGACCGCTCAGCCTATAGCTGAACCATTCCTTGGCCGGATCATACTCCATCGGATATTCTTTGCCGTTCACCTTCACTTTAATGTCTGTTATCGCAGACACATCGCCGCCGCGGAACAGCTCGTCATCACGGTAAAGGAAGGTTATGGCTTCATCCTGCATCAGCGGACCGCTGATGCCCGGAGTGATTTCCAGCTCTTTGACCATGCTGGTTACATGGACTTTTGTGAAAGCCTCTCCGGGAGTCAGAGCAATATAGCGGTCATCTGAAATATCCTGCTTATTGTCAGGCCACTCCAGACCTTTTATGAGAACAAAGCCTACCTGGGTTGCGTCTTTGCCTACTTCAATCAGAACCGTCGAGCTTGCTGAATCTCCTGCGGGCTCGGGGAGCTTCACCTCACCGTCTGTTGCCCCGGTATACCACAGCCATACACTCCAATCCTTATAAATCCTGTCTTCCCGGGTGTAAGTGAACTGCACATACCGTTTGGTTTCTACTGGCGGGCTGGTTACTTCTACAGTCACATTCGCGGACACGCCGCCATAGGTAATGGTAAGGATCGCTGTTCCAGCCTTAATCCCCTTCACCAGCCCTTTGCTTGTCACTGTGGCTACTTCCGGTTTATCGGATGCATACAGCGCTTTGGCGGTCACTTTGCTTGAAGTGCCATCCGCATATTTGGCCGTGACCACAGTCTGATGCGCGGCCCCTTCCTTCAGCGAATAGCTAGCCTGGTCAGTCTCCAGCAGAGACACTACTGCTGCGGCTGCATCCTTGCGGATAATTACAGATGTGAGCGGGTCGAGGGTGATGGAATCCGCCGTCAGGCTGAATCCGCTCTGGTCCGCAGCAGAAATCGCATCGGTCCCGGCTTCGTCATTGTCGGCAAGCACAGTACCGTCACTCAAATTCTCCGGCAAAGTAAGAACTCTTGTCTTGCTGTCACCGTTCATGAAGACATAATAGATCCCGGTTCCATCCGTTGCCTTGCTTGTATAACCGATCACCAGATCATCCTTCTGCATTTCAGGTGACTCGATAAGCTTGACATTGGAATTCACGAGACTGATGTCGCCCAGCCGGAAAGCGTTGGTAGACTTTCTGAGCTTAATCAGCCCGGCCGTGTATTCTCTGGTCGCATTCTGCACCGGAAAGTTCACTTCATCCGTTGCTGCGGCCCAGTCGAAAGCATTGACCGCATCCGACGAATCGTAGGAATCGTTGATGAAATAACTGACCGATTGATCAGCCGCATCGCGGACTTCGGTATATTTCTGCTCGGGAATCCCTTCAGCCAACCATTGCTTGGTACGCCCGTACTCCTGACCCGCCTGCAGGAATGCGGTTCCCTGCGAAGTCAGCAGCAGCATATTCCCGAGCCTGATCCGCTTCTGGATCTCCAGCTCATTCGCCGCGTTCTGCGGATTCTTGTGAAGGGCCAGGGCAATGACATCATGGAGCGTCAGATTATCATGCGCTTCAATGTATTGCACGATATCTCCTGGATCATCTGCCGGAATATTGGAAGGCTGCGCTTTGATATTGTTCAAGATCGTCGTCAAGGGGCGCGCTCCGCCCGTAATGAACCGCGGATCTCCTTCGGAGCCGTACCCGGATTTCAGCTCATTGCGGAATTCATCGGAGAATACGCCGACACTGTCCGTCTTATCCATCCATTTCTGATCAGCAGCCTTGCCTTTGAGGGATGGATCCGAAGCCTCGCCCCCGAAGGTAATCCAGCCCTCCCCGATGAACAGCGCCTTGGGATTAATGGCAGCCGCAGCGTCATAAGCAGCCTGAACCGCATCTGCTGTGGCATCGCCCATCATGTCCCACCGCATCCCGTCGATTTTGTACTCCTGGAACCAGTATTTTACGGAATCGACCATCAGCTTCTCGGCCATCTTATGGCTGGTTGCCAGATTGTTGCCGAAACCGCCGATGAAGTTGCCCGCCGGGTCCTGGAAGGCATAATAATTAGGCACGATATCGTTCAGGAATTCTTTTTTGGCCATATGGGTGTATACAACATCAAGAATGACGCCCATCCCGGCTTCGTGTACCGCATCGATCAAGCCTTTCAGCTCTTTGATCCTCTCTTCCGGATCTGCCGGATTGCGGGAATACGCCCCGTCCGGAGAGAAATAGCTGTGCGGATCATAACCCCAGTTATACTCATTGCCTTGAGCGGAATAGTCCAGCTCCCTGTCTTCCATCCCGGTTTCGTCCCCGTAATACCAGGCCATCACCGGAAGCAGCTGAATGTGGGTGACACCCAGTGATTTGATATAATCCAGCTTCGACTCAAAAGCCGCATAAGACCCCCAGCGTTCCCCGCCGAGGCTCGACTGGATTGCCGGATCGGAGGTGAAGTCTCTGATATGCGCCTCATAGATAATGGCGTCCTCACGATCCTCATAGCCGGCAATGTCTGCAGCCTGGAAGCCCTCGGGATCCGTAGCGCTTAAATCCACAATGGCTGCCTTGCCCACCGTATCACCGCCTGCACCTGCCTCTCCCGCCGTATTCACGGTGAATACAGCCATGGATTTGGCATAGGGATCAAGCACCTGCTTAGTTACTCCCTCATTGGTCACTTCATACTGGTAATAGAAGTCTCTGACATCCTCTGCGCCGGGTGCACCGGTCAGATCAGCAGGAGTCAGCTCCGCTGTCCAGACTCCTTTGTCACCCAGAGTCAGTCCGGCGCGGCCTACGGTGAGATTAGCGTCAGCTTTATCGTAGACCACCGCAGTTACTGAGCTCGCTTTCGGTGCCCAAAGCTTCAGGGTTGCCGACTTGCCGGCCTTATGGTACGTGGCCCCGAGATCGTCACCTGTGTAATTATATAGCTCATCCATCATTCTCCAGCCGGCGGAAGCGGATACAGTTTTGCCTGCATACGTTACACTCAGCGGGATTTTCTTCAGATCAAATGCACCGGTAGTCACTTCAACCGAAGTTGCGCCGGTAACCGCCACACCTGTAACAGGAACAGAGGCTCCTTCCGAGTCCTTTATAGAAATGGCTGTTTGTAAAGCATCCGCCGTGAGCCCGTCCGTTAACGTAAACCCGAGCCATAGTTTGCTTGCGGACAATATATCTGCGGATAACAGCCCAACCGGTGTCTCGCCAAAAGGTGAAGTATAGACGTTCGGGTCATTCTCCTTCACCCACAGCTGATTGTAACGGTCCAGAAAAGCGAAGCTTTTGTTCTCATTGCCCGCCGGACCGTCTTTGTCTCCGTTTGCAGGCTTCATAACGATGAAACTGATAGTCTTGGCATTCTCCTTCAGCGGAATATCCGCATAGGCTCCGAAGGAATCCCTGTGTTCGGGCGCAAAAGGAGTTGCGTCTTTGGGCCACACATTAGACGGCGTCACCACATCATCCCACAGCCACAGGCCGTATTGGCTCTGATTGTTGTCGGCCCGCATATAATGAATCCGCACTGTATTCGCCGGAAGCTCCACCGGTTCATAAGGGGTTACTTTATTCGAGCCCTCCGTGATCCAGACCTCATTGGTCTGCGGGGTACTGATGATGATGGTCTTGTCCCCGTCCTCCATTTCCTTAACCCCGGTAGTCCGGTCTACCACGAGGAACGAGATCGTCTTCGCCCCATCCTTCACAGGCAGATCGACATAAGCGCCGTAGGCATCGGTTTGTCCATCAGGGAAAGGAACGGCATCCTTAGGCCAATTCACGGACGGCGATACAACATCGCCCCATGTCCATAAAGCCTGACCGGCATAATCACCGGCAGCACGGTGGTAATGAACTCTTATATGTCCGGCAGGAACAGGCACGGCCGTACCCGGTTCAGCAGGAACCGTGTAATGGGCAGACACACTGTTGTCCTGCGTTTTATACTTGAATGTTACAGGTAATGCGGAGGGAAGCTTAAGCTCCTGCGCCGTATCCGGATAGGAGACTCCACCCGATGGGTCAGCGCCCGGAAGATAAATCTGGTAGGTATAACTGCCGGCAGGAAGTAAGGCCGTCTGCTCATAGACCCCGTCGAAGTCAGGATCGGTTAGCAGTGTACGGGCATCTGCCGGGGAGTCATTCTGCTCATCTCCAAGTGCAGTCTGCAGACTGCCGGTCACCCGGGGTAAACGGTCCGCAGGCACCGGTGAATAATACGTGGAATCTGCAATCGCTTTGGTAATGTCATTATAATAAAAGGTTACACTTGTCTCCTCACTTAATGTAATCTGAATGTTGCCGTCAGCATCTGTTCCGGCGGGATTAGTGTAGCTGCCATATCCGTAGTTTTCCGTCCACGCACCGTTAAGAGCCACTTTATATTGATAGGTCCCCTGCGGCAGCATGCCGGTGAAGGTGTACAGACCCTCCCCCCTGTAAGTCATTTGGGTTACGGTCGATTTCTCGTTCCAGTCCGCCGTTTCAGCAGGGTCCAGCCCTGTGAACTTACTCTGCAGGTCACCAACCAGCACAACCTTTGTCGTTTCTGCGCTGACTCTGGGCAGGTTTATGCCAAAGCCCGAGCATACAAGAGCGATAACCATCAAGATTGCAAAAGCTTTTTTTATCCGTAAAGCAAATTTCATTCCGTCAATCCCCCCATGAATGTTATGAACTTCAACCGCTTGAACGGCAGAATCCCAATCTCCGGTTGCAGGATGTCTGCTGTAAAGATGGCTTGTCAGGCCCAAGCGACCCCGATCCTCCTTGTCAAATTCCAAAATCGTGCCATCACGCCATCACACCATCACGCCATCACGCCATCACGCCATCACGCCATCACGCCCTCAATTCGCCCTTCCCATTGTGCAAACGTTTGCAATCATTTGTGCACAAACCTTTATCCATTGACTCAGGGCAGCGACATAAATATTCTGCATAAAAACGGACTTTGTAAACGCTTGCTTCATTTCGATTTCATACTAATCCGCCGGTAAAGTTATTGTCAACTAGTAATTTTCCAGAATATTCTCAAATATTTGCTTATAGTTGCACAATAATTAAGTCATTAATTGCATTAATTTGCACACTTCATAATCATCCACATGCTTTCGTTAATAACAAAAAAGCTGAGAAAGTCTAAATAAATCCTTATTTTATAAAGGAATATTGAAAATAAATTAGATATATCATCATCTGCATCAATCTAACAACGTTTGCACAGTTTTGGTGCAATGTCCGGGATGCCTCCAAACTGCCTCCCCCCACGGAAACCACTCCATTCATAAACATCCAGTGAATCCCTGTGGAAAGCTTGTGGCCTGCGCAGAAAAAATGTTCATTTCATCACTTTCTATGCCAGTATTGTGCAACACACCGGGTTTATCTATTTACAATCATCAGCACTTCGATTAATATTACTGTGTAAAGCAAACGGTTCCATAAGGAGGTTTCTATGACAGTTACCATTAAGGACGTGGCCAAGAAAGCGGGAGTTTCTCCCTCCACGGTCTCCCGGGTGTTGTCAGGCCATCCCAGAATCAGCCTAGAAACTTCCCGTAAGGTTAAAGTGATTATGGAGGAAATGGGCTACACCCCGAACATGATGGCCAAAAGTCTCGTTTCCAAGACAACCAACAGTATTTGCATCATTCTTCCGAAACCGGCTGAAGAGCTGTTCTCCAATTTGTTTTTTATGGAATTAATCCGCGGGATCGTCACCCAGTCCAGCCGTTCCGGCTATGATGTGCTGATCAGCTCCGGGGCAAATGAGAAGGAAGAGCTTGAAGCCGTCTCACGCTTGCTCAAAGGACGCCGCGTGGACGGCGTTATTCTGCTGTATTCCCGTAAAGATGATGCGGTGATCGATTTTCTGGAATCAGGCGGCTATCCCTTCGTGCTGGTTGGACGAAGCGACCGCTATGAGGATATATTGTCAGTCGACAATGATAATATCATGGCTGCTTATGATGCAACGAACCACCTTATTTCCATGGGTCATGAACGCATTGGCTTCGTCAGCGGCCCGCCGAATCTTATCGTTTCGCGCGACCGTCTGGAAGGCTACCGTAAGGCAATGCAGAATAAAGGTCTTGAAATGAAGGCGGAATGGATTGTCGAAGGCGAGTTTCTGCAGGACAGCGGCTACCGGGCGATGTCCTTCTTCATGAATCTTCCGAACCGTCCGACGGCACTTGTTGCGGTGGATGATATGGTCTCTTTCGGGGTATTGCGCGGACTGAATGAGCTGAAATACAAGGTCCCTGAGGATCTGGCGATTGTCAGCTTTAACAATATTCCGCTCTCGGAATTGTCCAGCCCGCCAATCAGCAGCATTGATATCGGAATCTATCATCTGGGCTATACGGCCTCACAGGTGCTGATTCAGAGTATTCAGAAGCCGGATAATCATGACGGATATACTAACCGTTTTGTCATTCCCCACCGTTTAATCGTACGGGAGTCATCGATGTATACTCCGGGTAAGCAATGATGCACAAGCAGCAGTGATTTTACATGCAGATAAATGAAGCTAATTACGCTTCATTTATTTTTTGGAGCTTTGTACAAACGTTTGCGCTAAATAGAATCGCACCACATTTGGATAGGATTTTCCGCCCTAGCCAAGCTTTAGCCCACGCCGGGAGCGCTGAGGGTGTTTCGCAGATGGATTGTTGTACGTAGTGCAACAATTCCACCTTCCGAGGGCGTTTTGCAGACAAATTGTTGTACTTTATGCAACATTTCCGCCCAACTGGAGCGTTTTGCAGACGGATTGTTGTACTTAGTGCAACATTTCCGTCCAACTAGAGCGTTTCGCTGACGGATTGTTGTACTTTATGCAACATTTCCCTATTTAACCAACTTTTCTTTTGGATTGTTGTACGTAGTACAACAATTCTGCCAGCCGGAGGCGCTCGCCCGAGGATTGTTGTACTTTATGCAACATTTCCGCCCAACTGGAGTGTTTCGCTGACGAATTGTTGTATCTGGTGCAACATTTCCGCTATTTAACCAACTTTTCTTTTGGATTGTTGTACGTGGTACAACAATTCTGCCAGCCGTAGGCGCTCAGCCGAGGATTGTTGTACTTTATGCAACACTACCGCCCAACTGGAGCGTTTCGCTGACGAATTGTTGTATCTGGTGCAACATTTCCGCAATTTAACCAACTTTTCTTTTGGATTGTTGTACGTGGTACAACAATTCTGCCAGCCGTAGGCGCTCAGCCGAGGATTGTTGTACTTTATGCAACACTACCGCCCAACTGGAGCGTTTCGCTGACGAATTGTTGTATCTGGTGCAACATTTCCGCAATTTAACCAACTTTTCTTTTGGATTGTTGTACGTAGTACAACAATTCTGCCAGCCGTAGGCGCTCCACCGATGATTGTTGTACGTAGTGCAGCATTCCCACCCATTTATTGTGACGCGCCCATTCGGCGCGATTCTCAAAATAGATTATATCCACTTACATTTTAGGAGGTTCATTATGTCAGAAATCAAAGCTTGCCTGTTCGATCTGGACGGTGTACTCGTCGACACCGCCAGATACCACTATATTGCCTGGAGAGAGCTGGCGGAAAAGCTCGGATTCGTCTTCACCGAACACGATAATGAGCGGCTCAAAGGCGTCAGCCGGGCCGCTTCCCTGAATATCCTGCTGGAGATCGGCGGTATCGAGCTTGGAGAAGATGAGAAAGCAAGACTAGCCGAGCAGAAGAACAACCGCTATGTCGAATACATCGCCAAGATGGACAGCTCAGAGATTCTGCCCGGCGCGCTGGACTTCCTGAAGGAATGCCGGGAACACGGCATCAAGGTAGCCCTGGGCTCCGCCAGCAAGAATGCGATGACCATCCTGAACAATACCGGCTTGACCCCCTACTTCGATGCGATCATTGACGGCACGCACACCAGCGTAGCCAAACCTGATCCGGAGGTCTTCCTGCTGGGAGCACAGGCAGTCAATATCGCTCCTGAACACTGCGTAGTCTTCGAGGATGCCGAAGCCGGCGTCCTGGCCGCCACCCGTGCGGGCATGCGCAGCGTCGGCATCGGTTCGCCCGAGACGCTGGGCGCAGCGAATCTGGTGGTCCCTTCTTTGCAGCAGATCAGCGTTGCTGCACTCCGGGAATCTTTTGCTGCCATTTGACGAATATTAACAGCTGCTGCGTAATATGATTCCTTGTCTTCTGCCCTACTCTTTATAAAAGAACTGAAAATGGTCATTAAAATTATGGGGATGAAGCCGCGGAGCGGAAGTTTGGAACTGTAGGAGCGTTAGCGTCCGCCTTTATAATCAGATTTCATCAGCTGAATATCGCTTACTAATAGAGAAATCTGATTATAACAGCGGCCGGAAGTCCAAACATTCCGCGCAGTGGCGACGGAGGCACCGTAATTTTAGTACAACAGGTTTAGTTCATTTTATATACCTCATTCCCCCATCTAAAAGGAGCCAATAACAATGAAACAATACCTCAAAATTGATGAATGGTCCATCATCGAAGAATCCTTTGATCCGCAGACCCAGGAAATTTCCGAAAGCGTATTTAGCATCGGGAACGGGTACATGGGCGGCAGAGCCAACTTCGAAGAACAATACAGCGGGCACAGCCTGCAAGGCAGCTACATGGCTGGTGTATACTACCCTGACAAGACACGGGTCGGCTGGTGGAAAAACGGCTATCCGGAGTATTTTGCCAAAGTCCTCAACAGCACCAACTGGATCGGCATCAACGTTGAAGTTGACGGCATTCCGCTCGATTTGGCAGCCTGCACAGTCAGCGAATTCCGCCGTGTACTTAATATGAAGGAAGGCACTCTCTCCCGCAGCTTCACAGCCACGACCGCAGACGGCAAAGAAGTGAAAGTGGAGAGCATCCGCATCGTCAGCATGGTCCGCCATGAGATTGGCGCGATCCGCTACTCCATCCAGCCGCTCAATTTCTCCGGTGAGATTACCGTGACTCCTTATCTGGATGGCGATATCAAGAACAAGGATTCCAACTACGACGAGAAGTTCTGGAACGAGGTCGAGAAGAAAGCGGAACCGGCGGGCGGACACCTCACCCTGAAGACCAAAAAGCTTGATTTTCACGTAACCTCAGCCTATGTCTATGACATTCTGGTCAACGGCGAACCAACAGCCGCAGAAGCAGAATCTATCGAGCAGGAGAAATATGTAGGCAGCAAAGTAACGATTCCGGTACAGTCCGGCGATCAGGTGGTTATTTATAAGTATGCCGCCAATGTCACCTCCCGCAATTACGGGCTGGGCCAGCTGGTAGACGCCGCACGGACCGCCTTGCAGAGTGCGCGTGAAGCCGGATTTGTAGCGCTTTTGACCGAACAGGCTGCGGCTTGGGGCGATAAGTGGAAGGAAAGCGACATTATTATTGAGGGTGACGTGTCGGCGCAGCAGGCAATCCGGTTTAATATTTTCCAGCTGAATCAGACCTATACGGGCGAAGATGACCGTCTCAATATCGGACCGAAGGGCTTCACCGGGGAAAAATACGGCGGCAGCACTTACTGGGATACGGAAGCTTATTGTGTGCCTTTCTATCTCAGTACCGCCGACTCCTCGATTGCCCGCAATCTGCTGATCTACCGTTACAAGCATCTGGAGAAAGCCAAAGAGAATGCCCTAAAGCTCGGTTACAAAAAAGGCGCACTCTACCCGATGGTGACGATGAATGGTGAGGAGTGCCATAACGAGTGGGAGATTACGTTTGAAGAAATTCACCGCAACGGCGCGATTGCTTACGCAATTTACAACTATGTGAACTATACCGGCGACAAGGCTTATCTCGGCCAATACGGGCTTGAGGTGCTGGTAGAGATCTCCCGCTTCTGGGAAGAACGCGTGCACTATGTGCCGCATAAGGACAAATATGTAATGCTCGGTGTAACCGGCCCGAATGAATACGAGAACAATGTCAACAATAACTGGTATACGAACCGGATTGCCGCCTGGACCATGGAATATACCCTGGAAGCGTTGGCGTACCTGCAAGAGAATGAAGGCACACGTTATGCAGAGCTGGCCGACAAGCTGGAGCTGCTGGAGAGCGAAACGGCGCAGTGGAACGAGATTATCGCCAAAATGTACTACCCGGCTGATGAAGAACGCGGCATCTTCCTGCAACAGGATGGCTTCCTCGACAAGGAGATTATCCAGGTGAAGGATGTGCTGCCGGAAAACCTGCCGCTGAACCAGAAATGGTCCTGGGACCGCATCCTGCGCTCCTGCTTCATTAAACAGGCGGATGTGCTGCAAGGGCTCTACTTCCTGGGAGACCGCTATGATCTGGATACCAAAAAGCGCAACTTCGACTTCTATGAGCCGATCACCGTGCACGAGTCCTCCCTCTCCCCTTGTATCCATGCCATTCTGGCCTGCGAGCTGGGCTACAAAGAGAAGGCTTATGAGATGTATCTGCGCACTTCGCGGCTGGATCTCGATAATTACAATAATGATACGGAAGACGGCTGCCATACGACCAGCATGGCGGGTACATGGATGTCAATCGTACACGGCTTCGGAGGACTCCGGGTGCTGGGCGACCGGCTGACCCTGAACCCTTCCAACCCGGGACACTGGACCTCTTATTCGTTCAAAATCATGTTCCGCGGCTCCCGTCTGAAGGTCACAGTTACCGATGTACAGGTTACGGTTAGTAATGAAACCGATGTTCCGGCATCCCTCACGATTCATGGCAAGGAGTATACGGTGAACGGACTGAGCAGTGTGACTGCTGACGGCTCTTCGGTAACTGTGTAGTCTCTGTCTCCCCAGCCCCGGAGGCATTAAGCTTCTTCGGGGCTTTTTTTATAAGTTGAACTTGTGAAGACAATAAAAAGATGAAAGTAACGGAGGGGAATTTCGGAACTGTAGGAGCGGTAGCGTCCGCCTGAAAGCTTTCCGTAGGAAAGCTCGCTTCGGAAGCATGTGCTGTCACCGGATTTCTACCGCGATCAGCGGTTTAATCAGGAAATCTGGGGACAACAGCGGCCGGAAGTCCGAAAATCACCGCAGTAACGGCCAACATCAGCATTGGAGTATCTCTAGGTCAAATTCTAAATAAAATCTCAAAGGAGCCCACCCAAATGAATAGAGCCTTTTGGAAAGAAGCCGTAGTCTATCAGATCTATCCCCGCAGCTTCCAGGACAGCAATGGAGACGGAATCGGGGACCTGCAGGGGATCATCTCCCGGCTGGATTATCTCCAGAAGCTGGGCGTCGATGTCGTCTGGCTGTCGCCGGTCTACAAATCACCGAACGATGACAATGGTTATGATATCAGCAACTACGAGGATATTATGGATGAATTCGGTACGCTGCAGGACTGGGAGGAGCTGCTGGCCGGACTGCATGCACGCGGCATCAAGCTGATGATGGATCTTGTGATTAACCACTCCTCGGACGAGCATGCCTGGTTCGCGGAATCCCGCGCCTCCAAGGATAACCCCTGCCGCGATTATTATATCTGGCGTCCCGCCGGACCGGATGGCGCGCTGCCGAACAACTGGAGCTCCATCTTCAGCGGACCGGCCTGGGAGAAGGATGAGGCGACGGGCGAATATTATCTGCATCTGTTCTCGCGCAAGCAGCCGGATCTGAACTGGGAGAATCCGGAGCTGCGGGAAGCGCTCTATAAAATGATTGCTTTTTGGCTGGACAAAGGTGTAGACGGGCTGCGGATGGATGTCATCAACATGATCTCCAAAGTAGAAGGGCTCCCTTCCGCACACCATGAGGGCCTGGCTCCCGGTGAGCTGGCCGGTGGCGGAGAGTATTATATGAATGGACCGCGGGTTCATGAGTATCTCCAGGAAATGAATCGTGAAGTTCTCTCCAAATATAATGTAATGACCGTCGGCGAGACGCCGGGAGCAACTGTAGAAGACGCCATTCTCTATACTGACGAAGATCGGCATGAGCTGCAGATGGTGTTCCAGTTCGAGCATATGGATGTCGACTCCGGCCCGGGCGGCAAGTGGAATGTGGTTCCGTGGACACTGAAGGGGCTGCGCGATATTTTGCACAAATGGCAGGTAGGCTTGGCGGACAAAGGCTGGAACAGCCTCTATCTCAATAACCACGATCAACCGCGGATGGTCTCCCGGTTCGGGGATGACGGCAAATACCGTGTGATTTCGGCCAAAATGCTCGCTACCCTGCTGCACACGCTCAAAGGTACACCTTATATCTACCAGGGTGAGGAAATCGGCATGACCAACGTGAAATTCCCTGTGCTGGAGGACTACAAGGATATAGAGATTCTCAATATGTACCGGGAAAAGGTTACGGAAGGCGGAGGAGATCATGAGACGGTTCTCCAGGCGATTCACACGAAAGGCCGCGATAACGCCCGTACCCCCATGCAATGGGACTCCTCAACGAATGCCGGTTTCACCGCTGGTACACCTTGGCTCAAGCTCAATCCGCGCTACACAGAGATCAATGTGGAACAGGCGCTGGCCGATCCTGACTCGGTATTCTACTATTATCAGCGGCTGATTAGCCTGCGCAAGCAGCATCTGATCATGGTGTATGGTGAATATGAGCTGCTTTTGCCGGAGCATGAATATATCTACGCGTACACCCGGACACTGGGCGGTGAGAAATGGCTGGTGCTGCTGAACTTCTGTGACACACCGCAGACTGTAGAGCTGCCTGACGAGCTGAACGCCGTAACCGAAACGATTATTGGTAACTATCCGGAGGAGCCGGCGCCCATGGACCGCAGTACGCTGCGTCCGTATGAAGCGAGAGTCTGCCGGTTAGGCTAGTTTTGCCGGAAGCTGACAAACCCCTTGAAATATGACATCATAGGATCATAGACTGTAGGCCGTTGACTGTACCTGTCTCAGATGAGCAGAGAATAACAGGACCAGCCCGTAGGCCGCGTGATAATATGAACTTAAAGGGAGATGGCAAACTTGGAATGGCTGATCCGAATGAAGAATGCGCTGGATTATATGGAGAGCAGAATGACCGGACCGCTGCGGATCGAAGAGATTGCCGCAGTGGCATATGTCTCCCCTTTCCACTTCCAGCGCATGTTCAGCATGCTGACCGGCGTCACCGTAGCAGACTATATCCGCAAACGCAGATTGACTCTGGCCGCTCAAGAGCTGGCCATTTCAAACATCCGGGTGCTGGATGTCGCACTGAAATACGGATATGACTCCCCGGAGTCATTCGCCAAAGCGTTCCGCAAA
The DNA here is from genome assembly GCF_038000235.1 of Paenibacillus sp. FSL R10-2199. Lineage (NCBI taxonomy): Bacteria > Bacillati > Bacillota > Bacilli > Caryophanales > Paenibacillaceae > Paenibacillus > Paenibacillus sp. FSL R10-2199. Next base: position 467,595 of record NZ_JBBOBO010000002.1, read on the forward strand.
GCGCATGGGCTTACCCCCTCTGCCGCACGTGAACCCGGGGTACAGCTCAAAGCCTTCCCGCGCCTCTCTTTCCATCTGTCATTGAAGGGAGATCAGGAAATGGATTACAAAATCGTGAATAAAGAAGCTTTTACCGTTATCGGCAAATCAATGGAGGTTACCTGCAAGGACGGGGAGAATTTCCGCAGAATTCCGCAGTTCTGGAATGAATGCAATGAAGACGGCACATCAGATAAGCTGATTGAGTTCGGCTTACGCGAAGAATGGCTCGGCATCTGTATGAATATGAATATGGAGACGGAAATGCTGTCTTATTGGATCGGAGTTGAAGCAGACGCGTCCACTGACCCGCAGGCGTATGAGACTACAGTGGTTCCGGCTGCGACCTGGGCGGTATTCAAATCCGTAGGAGCTATGCCTGATGCAATTCAAGGGGTCTGGCAGCGCATTTTCCAGGAATGGTTCCCGGGAACGGGCTACGAGCATACAGGCGGACCCGAATTTGAGCTGTATCCGCCAGGCGATACATCAGCAGAGGATTATGTCTGCGAAATATGGATTCCTGTAATGAAGAAATAATTGTTCAGGCTGTACCGGAAACGGCTTCGTTGTCCCTACAAGGACGATGAGGCCGTTTTTGCATGTGCGGAGGCTTAGTTGAGATCGGCTACTGAAGAAGCGGTATCCCCGCAAACCTCACAAGCTAGCATTTTTTATTTTGAGATTCCAGGTAGGCTTGGTATAATAAACAGATTATAGGGTCTTAATATAGTGTATTGTCATCCAAGATTGGTGAAGGAGATATTCATGTCTATCGTAAAAATCTTTTCAGACAGCACTTCCGATTTGCCGCAAGGCTGGAAGGAAACGTATGATATCGGCATTGTCCCGTTATATGTAGTTTTTGAAGACGGCACCTTCAAGGATGGTGTAGAGATTACACCCGAAGAAGTGTACCGCCGTGTCGCCGCAAATGGTGCATTGCCCAAGACGGCAGCCCCTTCCCCGGCTGATTTCATTGCCGCTTTTCAGCCGGTCGTGAGCGCTGGCGGAGATATCGTCTATATCAGTCTTTCTTCTTCTTTATCCTCTACATATCAGAATGCCCTGCTGGCCGCAGGCGAGTTCCCTGAAGGCCGGGTACATGTTGTGGATTCCCGGACGTTATGCGGCGGGATCGCCTTGCTGGTCATGAAAGCCGCCCGCGCCGCAGCCAAAGGCCACAGTGCGGCCGACATCGCCGCTATGATCGAAGCCTCCCGTGAACGGGTGGAATCCGAGTTTGTCGTCGATACGCTGGATTACTTATATATGGGCGGACGCTGCTCAGGCATGCAGAACTTTATCGGCAGCCTGCTGAAGATCCGGCCTGTGCTGCGGCTGGTGGACGGGGCGATTGTACCTGTTGCCAGAATCCGCGGCAAGAAGGAAAAAGCTGTAGAACAGATGCTTCAGCACGCACTTGCGAATACAGCCGATATGGACAAGGAGCTGCTCATTGTTGCCCATACCCTTGCTGAAGAGGATGCCCGGTATCTGGAGAAGGCACTGCGAGAGCAGACAGGTGTGGATGAAATTGCCGTAATCCATGCCGGCTGCGTGATCGGCAGCCACTGCGGACCTGCTACAGTTGGTCTCATGTATATGCACTAGAATGATTAGGCTTTACCTTAGACGAATCCTTATCTGCAGCTTATGCAGATAAGGATTCGTTTTTAGTTGTTGCATAGTAAACAAAGTATAGTAAAATCAGAAAGCAGCAATTTCCATTTTTATCAAGGAGTCATTATATGCAGGAGCAGATGGCACGTGCGAATAAGACGGCTTGGGAAACGAAAGCATATCAGGCCTGGATACAGCACCATGGATCACCTGAGGAGCTTGCCGGGCGGTTGAAGCAGGATCCAAGGCACCCGTTGCGGCATTGGCTGAAGTACATAGGCAACCCGGCAGGATTGAAGGTACTGAACCTGCTCGGTTCTCACGGAATGAAGGCGATTTGTTTCGCTTTGCTGGGTGCTGAGGTGACTGTCGTGGATATATCCGAAGAGAACCGGCTGTATGCCAGAGAAGTAGCGGCAGCGGCGGGTGTTAAGCTGAACTACATCTGTGCAGATGTCTTAAATATCCCCGGTGAGGAAGCTCTGGGAAGCTTCGACGTTGTCCTGATGGAGTTCGGGATTTTGCATTACTTTACGGATTTAAATGCTATTTTTTCTGTGGTCAGCAGAAGGTTAACGGCAAACGGCCGGCTCATGCTGACGGATTTCCACCCGTTCGCCAGGGCATGGATGACAACCCGGAATCTTCAGCATCCTACGGGTAATTATTTTGACGATACACTCAAGGAAGGTGAGGTTGCCTTTGCCAAGCTGCTTCCCGAAGAGGAACGGTCCGGATTAGCACAAGTGGTGACGCGGGGCTGGACTGTGGGCGATATTATCACTTCAGTAGCCTCTCAGGGGCTATATATCCGTACCTTTGAAGAAATCAGGAGTCCAGGGGACCCGAGATTCCCTGAATTCTACACGCTGATTGCGGATCATATTGAGGGGCAGCTGAACTCGCTATATCCTGGAACATCAGGCTAGCAGGCCGGCCGCAAAAACAAACAGCAAGTCTCCTCCCGGAGGCTTGCTGTTTGTTAGGTTAAGCCTGTTCAACTCCCGCTTCCGCTTCAACCTCTTCCTTCACAAAAGGAAGCATGAACCGGAAGATCGATCCCCGGTTCTCTTCGCTCTCCACGAAGATCGTTCCGCCCATCAGCTCCACCAGCTGCTTGCAGATCGCAAGCCCTAGTCCGGTGCCGCCATATTTACGGTTAATGGACGGATGCAGCTGGGAGAAGGACTGGAACAGCAGGTTCAGCTTGCTGTCAGCAATACCTACCCCTGTATCACGGACAGAGAACTCCAGCAGGTATTCCGGCGAGGCCGGCAGCGGAATATTCTTCACCGACAGAGTCACGCTGCCCTGATCGGTGAATTTCAGCGCGTTGCCGACCAGATTGACGATAATCTGCCGCAAGCGGCTGGGATCGGTCGTGACAATATCCGGCACGCTGGTATCCGCCCACCAGCGCAGGGCGAGCTTCTTCTCCTCCGCCTTGGGAGTGAACAGATCAATGATGCCCTCCAGCATCTCACGCAGATCAAATTTCTCCGATTGCAGCGGCATTTTGCCGGCTTCCATCTTGCTGAAATCGAGAATATCATTGAGGATCTGCAGCAGACTGTAGCTGCTGCTGCGCAGAATCTCGGCATAGCTGCGCTGCTCTTCCTCCAGGTTGGTTTCCAGCAGAAGATCAGCCATCCCGATCATGCCGTTCATCGGGGTGCGGATCTCATGGCTCATCATCGCCAGGAAATCAGACTTGGCCTGTGCAGCCTGCTCAGCTGATTCCTTGGCCCGGAGAATCTCCCGTTCGTTCGTAATATCACTGAAGGAGACGACCACACCGCAGATCATGCCTTTATCCAGCAGCGGGGCAATCCGGTAGTTCACGAAGAAGCTGGTCCCGTCCTTGCGCCAGAAGATTTCATCCGCCTTGCTGCGGGTAACGCCATCTTGAATGGTGAGCCGGATGGGACATTCCAGCGGTGAATGCCGGGCTGCACTCCCGCGGATATAGTGAATCATTTCCATCATCGGCAATCCGGCCAGCTCTGACGGCTCATAGCCCAGCATTTCGGCCCCTTCACGGTTGATGAAGATCGTCCGGCCCAGCGTGTCCAGTCCGAAGATTCCCGCCGAGACGGAATTGAGAATCAGACTAAGCCGTCTATCCTCCGCCATCTCAAAAATAAACTCTGAAACCGGCAGTTCCTCCTCTGTCAGCAATTCCTCGTCCGTCAGGGGAGGGAAGTCCGCGCCCTCAAGTCCAATGCGTTCAGCACCGGCAGATTCCTGTCTGCTCATGCGTTCCCAGCTTTGCAGCAGCAGAGAGAGCGGCCGGTTCCCGGTATCATGAACGATGGCAAATACACCGGCAATGCCTTCATCTGTATGAAGCGGCACATACCTTACAGAAACTGCATTACCCCCGGAATTCCCTGCTTTTACTCCGCTTTCTTCATCCGCTTCCACCATTAACCCGAAGCTGGATGTAATACCGGCCAGAGCAGATGCGAAATAGCCCTCGCCGGGAGGATGCATCCGGCATTCGATCAGCCTGGCTGCATCCTCTGCACTTAAGGTCCGGTTGCTGTCGGCATAACGCCCCTGTCTGTCCAGCACGATAATGAGATCCGGATGATGATCGAACAACGCTCTATAAGCACTTTCTTCAGAAAGTGCCCGGCCCAGGATAGAAGCCCAATCTTTATGCATGGCCCACCTCCTCTGCTGCTTCATTCCTGCTATATTATAGGACCATAGATTGCGGAGAAACTCTGATTATGTAGAAATCTCTGAATTATTTACTATTATAACAAAAAAACCGCTATAGGTCGCCACAAAAACGCCGGATTGGAGCGCTTGTTCAACTAAACAGAAACAATGCCGCCCCTGAAGGGACGGCATTCATCTCATACAATCACAGCGGCTCAGCCTTGCCCGTCAGGCAACATCCTGATGCTCGATATTCCGGATCGACAGATACGCGATTCCCCCACCGACCAGCGCCAGCGAGAGTGAGATCCAGATCAGATTGCCCATCCGGAAGCTCCCGTTTCCGAAGCCGGATGAGATCAGCATGACAATCAGGACGGCGGAGACAATGGTAGCCGGTACGGATTTGCGGCGCATCCCGAAGTATAACGGAATCAGTGCAATGCCTGCCGCGTAGAGCGCATCCGTTCCGGCCTTCAGCAGGTTTGCGGTGATCAGATCCTGTGATACAGTACCCTGAATCACGTCAGACATGAAATAATCAATGCCGGTGAGGATACTGCTGATTGCAATATCAGACAGGAAAATGCTCAGGAACGTAAACAGAAAGACGATAATCAGCTTCGCAGCCAGCAGCATCTTGCGGGGAACCGGGTACATGAACAGCACAGTGATCGTATTATTCTTGTACTCGTCGATTACCAGCTTGCTTATCAATACGGAGGCGAAGATGATAAATGTTGCTTTTACAAAAACGAACACACCATCAAACAAATCAGGATACGTGCTGAATTCCCCTTCGTTAAGCGATGTAAAGGCGATAAGGACCATGAAGCCCAGAATGGCGAGATCGGCAATCAGCACACTTTTGAGAAAATTGAATTTGTTCTTACGCAGCTCCAAACGAATTAGCTTAAGCATTGTGGGAACCTCCCATCAGTTCTACAAAATGATCTTCCAGCGAATGATGTTTCTTGCTCATACTTTCCAGCTCCACATCTGCTTCGGCCAGCGCCTTGCTCAGCTCCAGCTGCGGAATATCATCATAGATCCGGATGGTGCGCGGGTCGAGCACTTTATAATTGGTTAAGCACAGCTTATGCTCCAGGATGTAGACGGCCTTGGTGCACTCGCCTGTAATCAGCTCAATGTACTGTGTATTCTGGTTACGGATCGTATCCATCGCCAATTGCTCCACCAGCACGCCTTCGCGGATCACGCCGATCGTGTCGGCAATCTGTTCGATCTCGCCCAGAATATGACTGGAGATCAGCAGGGTCATGCCGTATTCCCGGCTCAGCATCCGGAACACCTCGCGCAGCTCCTTGATGCCGAGCGGGTCCAGCCCGTTGATCGGTTCATCCAGAATGAGCAGCTCCGGCTTGGTCATCACCGCTCTGGCAATGCCCAGCCGCTGCTTCATCCCCAGGGAGAATTGCTTCACCGGTTTCTTGTCCACTGCACTCAGCTTCACCAGCTCCAGCGCTTCCTCCATCGCTTGAACATCATAATATCCCATGTATTCACCATGCAGCGCCAGGTTCTCGCGGGCACTCAGCTTGTCGTAGAAGACCGGATATTCAATGATGCTGCCCATGCGCTTTAGCATTTCATAAGAGCGGGGGGTCATTTTGTCTCCGAAAAATTCAATCTCGCCCGCCGTCGGCTTCACCAGATTCGTAATCATTTTCATCACCGTCGTTTTGCCGGCGCCGTTGGGTCCCAGGAACCCGTAAATTTCACCCTGCTTAATCTCCATATTCACGCTGCGTACAATTTCCTTATCCTCATAGACTTTGGTTAAATCCCATGTCCGGAGTATCGTTGTCATGTCCGTTATCCCCTTTGACTTCTTCTTTGTCTTCCTGGTATTTATTCTACAGGGCGGAGTTTGCTTTTTTATTACTTGAATCTTACGAAATTCTTAAGCTGCGTAAGGATACGCAGACCGCCCCGCCAGAACCGGAATTATTTCAGAAGGTCAGCCGCTGAAAAGAAAGCGTAAATGCCGTCCGGACGTACGGCTTGCTGCTTAAGGAAATACGGCCGTTCATCTGCTCGGTGAGCCGCTTGGTGATGGTCAGCCCCAGGCCGCTGCCCTGGTAGTCGCGGTTGCGTGAATCCTCCAAGGTATAGAGCCGCTCGAACACCTTGTCCTCATGGCCTTCGGCAATGCCCTTGCCCCGGTCCCACACTTCTATACACACCTGACCGGCATCGCTGTACAGCTTCAGCCCCAGCGCCCCTCCGGCATCACCGTAGGCAATAGCATTCGACAACAGATTGGACAACACGCGGTCCAGCGCATCATCGTTGCCCATCATATAGAGCGGCTCATCCGGTATCTCGATCTGCACATCAGCACCTTTGGCACTGAGAATATCGTAGAAAGCAAGAATATTCCTGCGGCAGACCTCACCCAGCTCCACACGTGACAGCGGGATATCCCGGTCCCCTGACTCCAGCTTGGCCAGATCAAAGAAACGGTTCATCAGCGTAATGACTTCCCCCGCTTTGGCATGAATGGTACGCAGAATACGTTCCTGCTCTTCCGCTGGCATGTCTTTATCATGCAGCAGGGTCTCAATATACCCCAGCACCACCGTCAGCGGGGTCTTCAGGTCATGGGAGATGTTAGCCAGCATACTGCGCATAGACTTCTCCAGTCTGGCCCGTTCTACAGCTCCCTTATGATTGACATCCAGCAGCCGGTTCAGATCGGTCAGCAGGATTTGCAGCTCCGGACTGCTGCTCATCAGAAGCAGCCGTTCATGCGAGCCGCGCTCCACAATACTCTCCAGCTTGGTATGAATATATTTCAGCTGGCGTGCGTGCTGCCGCGAATGCATTACTTGCAGGACAAGGACCAGCAGAAGCAGCGCAATGATGATAATGAACAAGGCTGTCATTGCTGCATATCTCCGAGCTTATAGCCGATGCCCCACAGCGTTTTGATATATTCCGGATGAGAGGGATCGTCCTCAATCTTCTCGCGCAGTCTGCGCATATGTACATTAATTACATTCTCATCCCCGAAGTAGTCATCCTCCCAGACCAGACTGTAAATCTGCGCCTTGGTGAATACCCGCCCGGGGCTGCTGACAAACAGCTTCAGGATATGGAATTCCTTGGCGGTCAGCTTCACTTCTTCCCCGTTCTTCTGCGCCGAGAAGTTATCCAGATCGACCGTTAGTCCACGCAGCTTAATCACCTTCGATGCCGGCTGCGGCTCCTCCCCGGCAGACGCCTGACTGCCGGCGGCAGCCTGGCTCCCTTGCGCTGCGTACCCGGCCCGGCGGATCGCCGCCTTCACCCGTGCTGCCAGCTCAATCATCGAGAACGGCTTGGTGATATAATCATCTGCGCCGAAGCCAAGCCCCAGCGCCTTATCTACATCACTGTCCTTCGCTGACATAATCAGCACCGGCACAAGGCTCCCGCTGCGGATCATCTGCAGCACATCCGTACCGCTGCGCTTCGGCAGCATCAGATCCAGCAGTACCAGATCATATGACGGACCGCCCACAAACTTCTTCACCGCCGCCTCCCCGTCAAATGCCGTCTCCACCTCATAGCCCTCTTTAGTCAAATATGAACCTACCATTTCGCTGATTGCCTCATCGTCCTCAATCAGCAGCACCCGCTGCAGCATATTGAACCTCCTGTAATCCTATTTGACGCCGCCTGTAGCAGCAGGCAGCTGTAAGTAACTATCCCCGGCTTCTACAAGCCCGATAATGTAATCTGCGGCCTCCGTCATGGTCTTGCCATCCCTCCCGGTATCACATTCGCTCCAGGCATAATGCCGCTCGGCACTATTGATCAGCACCGTCAGATCATAGCTCTCATACGGCTTGAGGTTGCAGCTTGTACTAAGCTGCTTCTCCCCAAGATAATTGGACAGCACCAGCTTCCGGTAAATGCTCTGTCGGTCTTCAACCGGCAAGCCATAATCGCTGATTTCGATGACAGTACCGTCCAGCATATCTTTTACCAGGTTCTGATTCACCGTATTGATCTCATTCCTGAGATTAAACCCGTATTTGAGGATAAATTCAAATTTATCCTGCCGGCCCAGATCGAAGTCAACAGTGAGTATATCCTGATTCACGGCCTCTCCCTCGCAGCCCTTCAGGGAGTACTTCAACTGATGCTTCTCCTCCGTCCGTACAAGCTCATCACAGCTGTAAGTCTTCACTTCACGGGGTCCGAAGGCATCCTCAGTGGTATCATAACTCAGCTCCAGCCGTCCGCCTTTATACCGCGTTTCAATAAAGATCGGATCGCCTTCAATCGTATACTGCACTATCCGCTGGCTGCCGCTTCCCCGTTCCATGAAACTGTCCAGCTTGTCCAAATTGCTGATTACGCCGCCGTTAGAGGATATGACATCCTCCTGCTGGTCAATCTTGTGACTGATGGCGGATGAGCCGCCACCATCAAATAACGAGCAGCCTGTAACCAGAACCAGCAGAAGTAGCGCCGGAAGAGCTGCCCTGGACAACCTTTTGAACAGTACAACCATTATTCTCAGCTTGCACAGCAGTTTTGAGACAGGCTTTACTTTCACGGCTGATGACCTCCCTGAAATCATGATCGGATGGAGCTTTTGTTAAAGTATACCAATGCTGCGGGCGCGATTCTACTACATTACTTTTTTATAAAATCATGCCCATAATACAACATTTTGCTTATAAAAGCGGCCGTAATCCGGAATTGTTGTATGGAATGCAGCTTTTCCCCTCCTCTAAGCGGTTTATCCTGACAATTGTTGTATTTCCTGCAACAATCCTCCCGAACACCAGCTATTTGCAATGCCAAGTTGTAGTACGTACAACATTAATGCAAATACAGCTCAACAGATTAACACATCATCAACAGATCAACCCTTGGTTACTCGCACATTCCGTTCCCCGCAGATACCGCCAGTTAAGATTCATTTAAGGAATGGCACTTATCATGAGCCTTAAGAACTTAATTGAAGAGGTGGTGCTTCGGTATGAAGTCACGCAACACACGCAATACAGGCAACACTGCAATCCGTACCGGCAAACGAAAATTATTGATTATGATCCTCGTCATCCTCCTGTGCCTTGGCGCAGTGGTATATCGTCTGGCAGACCGTTATCTGATTGAGCATGTTGAGGTCGTCGTCACAGACGATACCGCCGGAACCGCTGGTACCGGCAGCACAGGCACAACAACAGCAGCAGCAACAACAGCTGACGTGAATGCAACATCGGATGACTGGAGCTACAGCAGTGACGATATCCAGGTAAAGATTGATCAGGTCCAGACGGGAAGCGGGTCAGACCAGATCACTTATTTTGTCGCAGATGTGGTCCTGAAGGATGCCGGCAGCCTGCGGTCCGCTTTTGCCGATAACAGCTTCGGTACGAATATTACGGAGGACACCTCGGTGATTGCCTCCGCTAATAATGCGATCTTCGCCATTAACGGAGATTACTACGGCTTCCGTGAAGACGGCGTGATTATCCGCAATGGAACCGTGTACCGGGATGATCCGGTGCGGGATGCGATGGCTCTGTTCGGAGACGGAACGATGCAGACCTATGATGAGGAGGAAGTCTCTTCGTCTGAGCTGCTGGCTGAAGGGGTTACGAACACCTTGTCCTTCGGACCGATTCTGATTCAGGACGGCAAGATCGTCAGTGATTTCAGCAGTGTCAAAATCGATAACAATTTCGGCAACCGTTCGATTCAGGATGCGAATCCCCGGACCGCCATTGGCATGATCGCCCCGAACCACTACGTGTTCGTTGTAGTTGACGGACGCAAGGAAGGCTACAGCCGCGGGATGACCCTTGCCGAGCTTGCTGATGTGATGGAAGGCCTCGGAGCTGCAGAAGCCTACAATTTGGACGGCGGCGGTTCCTCCACCATGTACTTCATGGGCCGGGTCGTGAATAATCCGCTGGGCAAAAACCAGGAACGCGGCGTCAGCGACATACTTTATATTAAGGAGTGAACCCGGATGACTGTACTAATCCCCGCCTATGAACCAGATGAACGGCTGCTGGATTTAATTGTGCAGCTGAACGAATATCCGCTAGGACCCATTATACTGGTCGATGACGGCAGCGGCCCGGCTTACCGGGGAATCTTCGAGCGGGCTGCGGCATTCGGCTGCACCCTCCTGACCCATAGGACCAACCTCGGCAAAGGTGCCGCCCTCAAAACAGGCTTCCGTCATATCCAGGAAACCGGACTGCACGGTAATGTGATCTGCGCTGATAGTGACGGACAGCATCTGCCCCATGACATCAAACGGATTGCCGAAAAGCTGCTGCTCCAGAGCAAACCCGGCATTGTTCTCGGGAGCCGCCGGTTCAGCGGAACCATTCCGCTGCGCAGCCGGTTCGGAAACACCGTGACACGCTCAGTCTTCGCACTAACTACCGGCACCAAAATCTATGATACCCAGACCGGCCTGCGCGGCTTCCCGTTCCAGATGCTGGACTGGCTGTGCCGGATTCCCGGCGAACGGTTCGAATATGAGATGAACATGCTGCTGAGCGCCCACAAAGAGGGTTATACTATTACTGAGGAGTATATCGATACCGTCTATCTGGAGGATAATAAATCCTCCCACTTCCGGCCGCTGATCGACTCCTTCCGGATCTATCTGCCGATTCTGATGTTCAGCACCTCCTCGCTGATCTCAGGCCTGCTGGACTTCGTACTGCTGTTCCTGTTCCAGAGCCTGACCCATAACCTGTTCCTGGCTGTCGCGGCCGCAAGATTATGCAGCTCAGTCTTCAACTACTCGGTAAACCGGAAGTATGTATTCAGCGGCAGCCAACAATCGCGCCTCCAGTCACTGCCCAAGTACTTCTCCCTCGTAGTCCTTGTGCTGCTGTTCAATTACGGGCTGCTCTACTTCTATAATGAGAAGCTGATAATTCCGCTGGTTGCAGCCAAGATTCTGACAGAAATTTCAATCTTCGTATTCAGCTATTGGGCGCAGCGGAGGTTTGTATACTGAATTAATGCTACACGCAACAGAGCAGCGGCTCTCCTGTGACGGGAAGCGCTGCTCTGTTTTTTCATAGACTGCTGTATTCGTTTATTATTCCTTAGCCAAAGTAACGTCCAGGGGATCAACAAGCAGGCCCTCTTCAACTTTAAATTTACAATTTATTTCGATTCTATTAAGATGCTCGGCATCCCAATAGATGAATACATCGTATTCCCCATCCGGAAAATCAGCACCGAAAACCCCGTTTTTCAGCTCAACCGTTTTGAGATAATCCTTTCCGCCAAGACCACTGCCTAATTCAATATAGCCGTCCGGCAGCGGGGTCCCATCATCATATTTCAGAGTGCCGGTAACATTATTAGATGGCAAATGAATTACAAGCTCTTGCGGATCAGACTGCCCGTCCAGCACCGAGAAACTATAATACGGGAATTTGGCATTGTAGATGGAGTACATTTTTTCCGCTAAAATAAGTACCCGGTATGAGCCATCAGGCAAATAGAAATCATACAGGCCATTCTTAATCGTTGCTGCATACAGAAGCGGTGAAGCAGTGCCAACCTCTGTGATCACTAATATACCATTAGCATATGGAGTTCCGTCCTCATTATAGATCTTGCCTGATATTGCTAAAGGTACTTTGATATCAATAGGCCCTGAGGCAGGTTCACCATTAACAATCTTTATCTGTGTACGTAAAGGTATACTTTCTGAATCCTTAGTGTTCAGCGTCTGTATGCTATAGTCGCCATCAGGCAAATAAAGATTGAACTTACCAGCAGTAACATCAACCTTATAAAGCCCGGTATTCACTGCACCCATATTACTTATTTCCAGCCAGCCATCGTGCATCGGGGAACCATCCACGAAGCTAATACTTCCTTCAATTTTGGGTGGCAATTTTATATTCAAATTGCTTTTCCCGTCAATGACCTCAAATGAATGATTAATGGTTAATTGTTTGTTAGTTTCGCCATAGATTAAGACTTCTACATTATAATGACCGTCCGGCAAATATAAGTTAAACTTACCTGCTTGGATTTCGGCACTATACCAGGCAAGCGGTCCGCTGTCTAAGCGCTTTACAATAATTTCTCCATTCTCCACCGCGGTCCCGTCCGAATACTGCATCGTGCCCGCCTGCTGCTCAGGAATGAGAATATGCACCTCTCTATCTGCCTTGCCATTCATAACGTAAAACATATAGTAGAGTGAAATAATCTCCTGTGTAGTTGTGGAACGCATGGAGTAAATCTTGTAGGGCCCGTCCGGCAAATCTATAGAGAATTCACCATTCGTTAGTACAGTGCTGTAAATCATATGATCGCTGTCCCGTTCCAAATACAAGGTACCGGAATCGGCAGCCTTCCCGTCTGCACGCTCAATGACCCCTTGTACAACCCCATGATCTACAATGGGCGGTGTGGGTGCCACCGTTGACCAAGGTGTGGATATCGGTGTAACTATCGGCCACGGCGATGGTGACGGCGAAGTCGCTGCTGTTGGTGTAGCTGATGAAACCGGCGTTGCTGCCGCTGTTGCTACCGGCGTTGCTGCCGCTGTTGCTACCGGCGTTGCTGCCGCTGTTGCTACCGGCGTTGCTGCCGCCGTTGCTACCGGCGTTGCTGCCGCTGTCGCTACCGGCGTTGCTGCCGCTGTCGCTATCGGCGTTGGCTTTGCTGTTGGTACCAGCGTTGGCTTCACTGTCGCTATCGGCGTTGGCTTCACCGTTGGTACCGGCGTTGGCTCTTCGGTTGGTTCCGCCGTTGGTTCAGGCGTTGGTGCTGCTGTTGGCGCCGGCATTTCTGCCGCACTGCCTCCGCCTCCGCCTCCACCCCCGCCGCCAACTAATACGGCCGCTGTTGGAGTTACAGAAGACGCAGCAGCCGTTTTATCAGAACCGGCTATATTGATTTTCACATCTGCCGGAACGTCGCTGCCCATGGTAATTTTCTCTGGCGCATTCTCTATTGTAATGCCCGAAGCGTTGACGACTGCATTCCCGATGTTGCCTTTACCTGAAATTTGTATACCGGCGTTCATTATCATAGACTTGATACTGCTGCTATTGCTCAATTTATTACTGCCCGCTGTTTTATCAACATTGACTGCCTCCACAGTGCCCCCGCTGATGTCAATGTTAAGACGTGATGCAAGAATATTCACAGCCTTGAAGTTACCTGTCAAAAGGATACGGGCATCCGCTGGAATTTCACGGGATAACGTGAGGGCGCTGATTGAAGCTCCGCTGAGTGTTTCTACGGCTGCAGCGGACTTGATCTGAAGATCATTGATTTGGGTCTTTCCTTCAGCAACCAGTCTTACACTGCCATCCTTCTTGTCAATACGCACAGAACCCAGTGTCGAATCCGCAAGATGAATACTATTCGCCCCGCCGCCTTCAATCGCGGTGTTACCTCCTACCGTTACATTCAGGAGATGCACATCGCCTTCAGCTATGCCTTCTCCCAGCAGCAGATCTCCAGTAATGTTCATATTACGGAGTGTGATACCTGGCACATTAATTACTACATCACTGTCTACTTCGGACATTCCCGACATCGGACCGTATGTACCCGGCGAATCATAGATGATTACATATTCCCCGGAATCTGCATCGGGCAAGGATAAAGCTCTATCCAGGATGACTACCGTTTCCGCACGGGTTGCATAAGCAAGCGGGCGAAAATTCCCATCGCCGGAGCCTGTCATGATCCCCTGCTCGCTTACAGCCCGGATAGCACTTTTGCTCCAATCAGGACTTCCGGCAATATCCTTAAACTCAGGAGCCGCAGCCGATGCTGTCAGCTTGAGCAATTTACTGATGATAACAGCCATTTCTTGACGGTTAATCTTCTGGTCCGGCTTAAAGGTCCCATCCGCATAGCCCTGAACGTAACCCGCGGCATTGGCCTGCAAAATACTTGAATAATACCACTTACTGCTGGAGATATCGCTGAAATTAACTTTCTTAGTCTCAGTGAACCCAAAAGCCCTATTAATCAAAACCGTTAATTCAGCCCGCGTGACCGGATGATCCGGCTTAAATTCACCATCCGGGTAGCCGGAGATCAGACCTTGATCCATCCACTTACTGATGTGCTCCTTCGCCCAGTTTCCGCTGAGATCCGATACATTACCCGCAAAAGCTGCGCCGGCCGGCAGTATGGATAGACATACAGCTAGTACTCCTGCGATTACTTTGTTCCTTACCCTTTTTTGAATGAACAAGCTAATACCCCCGACTATGTAGTTATAAAAGCGCACAAATTATAAGTTACCTTCCCTCATCTATTACTTAAGACCTATTAATCCGTTAAAATTATAGCATGATTCCGGTCAATAATTTGCATAAATTTATCAGATTTTATTGTGTCAGTTCCATGAAGCACAAACGGCCCCAACTCTCCATTTCACCGGAAGGCTGGGGCCGTAGCTGTGTATGACTTTCTTTTCGCCGAAACTAAGCTTAATCTTGATTCCTGATTACAATATCGAACTTCTCATGATACGGATGCATGAATAATTCATACTGAATTCTGCGCTGTTCATGGGACTTCATTAAATACTGAATATCCGTCCCCCGCTCAGCCACATCACGGATTCCCCTTCGCCTCAGCTCGGTCTCCCCATCCGTATATAAGTAGACTTTGAGATCATACAGACTTGGGTCCGTAAAAGCCACGCTCATGCCCTCTACAATATTAATCCTGTTGTCAGAAGATAACAGCGCACTCTTGCTATAATGCGTACCGATGGTATACAGATCCAAGCCGTCCCGCAGCATACGGATGTCTCGCTCCAAAGCAGCCACGTTATGGGCGGCAGGGTGACAGGCGGTCATTTTATCACGATATTGTTCATTGTTATATTCGTAGTCAATCCTTGCGTACCGCCTAAGATCAGATCCGATAATGTAGGGGTCAGTATTGAGAACATTCAAGTTCTCCTGCCCCAAAAGAGTGATCAGATGATGGGCAAACGTCGTCTTTCCCGATGCCCCATGACCCGAAATCCCCACGATCACTCTCTCTGCCTGACTGTTAATCCACTCAGCTATTCTGTGCAATTCCTGATTCATAGCTTCCTCCGCATGTCCTCTATTAGAAGTATCCAATATCCTATACTATCACAAAAGGCGGACCGGGATCGGCTGCTATTATAACGATGTTGACGCTCAATTCACCGGTATTCATGTATTCGTCTGCTCCGACAGCAGCAGCCTATTGCCCGTCAAGGTACTTCTCCACCTCAAGGGAAGCCAGCAATAATGGCGCAACACCCATTGGCGCATCAGAGACTATCGCCTCAGAAATGTAGTAATCATAGGAACCGTTCCGGTCCTTGCTGAGTCCTGCCCCGTGGCAGATCTGATGCAGATGAACGCCTTGTTCATCTTCGGTAACCAGATGCGTGAGGATGCCCTCATAGCCTTTCAGCATCGCTTCCTTGAACGAAGGCTCCAGATAACGCAGCCGCAGCGCTTTGGCCATCGCATAGACGAACATGCAGGAGCCGGTGGCCTCGAGGTAATTGCCTTTGCGCCCTGCCTGATCTAGCACCTGATACCACAGGCCGGTCTCCTGGTCCTGAACCTCAAGCAGTGCACCGCACATCCGCTGGAAAATCCCGATGATCGTTCCCCGCTGCGGATGGGTGACCGGGAAATGCTCCAGACAGTCCACGGCGGCCATGGCGTACCAGCCCATCGCGCGGCTCCAGAAGTGGGAAGAGAGGCCGGTGGTCGAGTCCGCCCATTCCTGCTCTTTGGATTCATCCCAGCCGTGATAGAGCAGGCCGGTCCGCGGGTCACGGGTCCGGCGCTCAATCAATAGCAGCTGAAGAGCAGCTTCATCTATCAGCTCGGGACGCTGAAATACGGCCCCGTATTCGGCAAGAAACGGCGAAGCCATATATAGTCCGTCCAGCCACATCTGGAAAGGATACACCTTCTTATGCCAGAATCCCCCTTCTGAAGTTCGGGGTTGCCCAATAAGCTGCGCTGCCAGCAGATGAGCCGCTTCAGCGTAACGCGCTTCCCCGGTCTGCGTGTACAGGTAGAAGAGATTCTTACCCTGGTTGATCTGATCCAGGTTATATTCCTCCAGCGAATAGGAGCGGATCGAGCCGTCCTCCCCGATGAAGCTATCCATATGCCGCTGCATGAAGGAGAGATATTCGAACTCCCCATGCTGCACACCGGCGCGGGCCACTGCCATCAGCAGCATACCGGGCACATAGGCCCAGCGCTCCAGGACATACTCATGTTCCCCGTGTTCATTGCATTGACTGATGAAGGTATCCGCGATTCTGCGGGACAAACCTGACGTTGTTGTTTCTGTGATAGACATCATTATTCCTCCTGTCGCTTATGTTCCAAGCCTAAGTCTGAGCTCAGGCACCGGCAAGCTGCTTCCGCAGCCAGGCATACGCCGGCTCCCCGTGTATTTCATGCCCTCCAACAAAAAAATCCGCCTCCACCTGTCCGCCATGCCCCGCTGCGTTATAGATCGCCTCCAGCCGGTCCAGGGCTTGCTTCGCGCCAGCCGGACCAAACAAAGGGTCGGCATCTCCCGACTCCACGAACAGGCCGCGAGGTGCAATTAACCCAAGCAGATCAGGCATTTCCGCTTCCAGCAAAATGCCCGGAATATAATTATCCAGACAATGATTCCGCGTCAGTATACTGTCCGCAAACGTATTGGCATACCCGCTGACGACCGCACAGGTGAGCCTCTGATCCAGTGCAGCTGTGAAGCCTGCGACCAGCCCGCCGCCGGATATGCCCATAATGCCTACTCGTTCACCGTTAACCTCTTCCCGCGTCAGCAGATAGTCGAGCGCCCGCATACTTTCATAGATCCGGTAGCCTGCCATCGTCTGCCCCGCCATCAGCAGCGCGGAGGATAGGCGGAAGCAGGAATTACGCCCGGGCTCACCGCTCTCCATATCCTCTGCCAGCCGTCGGCCGCCGAATCCTAGCACCTCGGGAGCAGCGACCACGAAGCCCTGCTTCACCAGCGAGACGGCAAAATCCTTATGCAGCCCCGGGTCACCCTGCCGCTGCGAGCCGTCCGGATTGAGGCCGGTAATCTCACGGCTGCCGTAGCCATGCCCATGAATAGCCAGAACAGCCGGGCAGGGAGAGGATAACGGCTGCCCCGGAATCAGAAGATACATAGCCATTCTAAGTCCTTCATAAGTGGTAATCTCCACACGCTCACGTATATATCCGTTACAGGCTACCCGCTCAAGCAGCACAGGTGCAAGCGCTGCCCGTTCCTCCGGAAAGCCGCCAAGCCGTCCGGTAAAGCTTGCAGTAAGCTTTGCCCGCCACTCCCCGTGTGGAATGTCCTCACGGAAGGCAGCGTCCTGCGCTGCGGAAGCGGTCAATTGCTTCATATATTGTTCCAATGATTCCATCAGGGTTCCTCCTGGTTCTTAATAGCCTTCAGGATGCCAGCCGTCCAGAACGGTCAGAACCCGGTACTCCGCAGCTTCCTCTGCAGTTAACTGGCGCGACCATGCAGCGCGGCTCTCGGGACAGGCCCCTGGCCCGCTGCTGCCGTATTCTTCATAACGGCTGGTCTGCTCCCTGTCCGGCTGCCCCCAGTTATGCCAGCCTTCGCCGGTAACCGATTCGTCCATAACCGTACGGATGAAGGCTACATGTGCATAAGGCCGCCAGGGCCGTCCGAGATACACCTCACTGACCCCTTCGCCGCCGGTAATCCGGCAATTCAGGAATACATAGCCGAATGCAGCTCCCTCCGGTGTTGAAGCGGCTGTAATATAACCTCTGGACCGCTTATTGTGCAGATGGCAGCCCTCAAACAACGCCGTGGCGGCACCGAAAATATAATCAACATCGCCTTCAATATAGCAGTCGTTGTAGTATTGCTTGCCCTGCCCTGTATAGAGTGTATCCTGGTCACCCAGCAGACGAACACGCCGGAACACCGCCTGTCCGGCATCAACAAAGGCGGCCACCGCCTGTCCGGTTCCCGGACCGGAAGCGTTCCGGATGGTCAGATTCTCGGCTGTGAAGCCTTCCGCGAACACATTCAGGGTGCCGCTGCGGAAGGTACCGAGCGGTTCACCGTCCGCTCCCAGAGTGTGGGCATTATCATTCCAGGTAATCACGGTGGAATGCGGGTCCTCCCCCAGCAGCAGAATGGGCGGGGCTTCACGGACGATTGTAATCTTTTCCTCATAAATGCCGGGCTTGATCCGGATGGTTACGGCCTGCTTCTGCTGCGGCGGAATGGAATCCAGCGCCTCCTGCAGACTGCTGTATCCTTCCCCCGGACTCTTCGATACTGTAATTAACATGTGCGGCTCCTTTCATGGCGACCTCTATTTATTCTATAATAACCGTAACGGTTCATATGAGAAGAGGAGATTTATGACCAGCGTGACTAGCCCTAATCCGAAATATCATATAGAAGAAGGACGGTTCAGCATTCAGCATATGAAGCGCAAAGGCATCACTGCGATGCCGCGCCCCCACAGCCATGAACTCACCGAGCTGTACTATCTGACAGAGGGTGAGCGCGTATACTTTGTGGATGACCGGGTCGTTACGGTTCACAAGGGCGAGCTGATTCTGATTCCCGGCCGGGAGCTGCATGCTACTGCAAGCTCCGAAATGGCCGAATTCGAACGGATTCTGATCAATTACGACCCTGATCTGCTGCCCCTTGTGCTGCAAGGTGAAGCCTTGTGGTTTCAGAACCACCGCTACCGTCTGTTCAGGCTGACCCTGCGCGAACAGAATGAGGCGGAGACACTGCTGAACCGTATTTTGGAGGAAGCACGTGTTCAGCGGCCATTGTATGAAGCCATCATCGTAACTTTGTTCACCGAGCTGATGATTCTGCTCCAGCGCTCGGAGAGTACGACACAGGCCGGCGGAACGAAGCACCCGCTGCATCATCTGGTAACCGATGTCGCCACTTACATCCGGGGCCATCACCGCGAAGCGCTTACGCTGGAAGAGACTGCCGGACACTTCTTCATCAGCCCGTCTTACCTGAGTCGCGTCTTTCACCGCCTGACCGGGTTTCATTTCCGTGAATACATTGTTCATGTCAGAGTCCGTGAGGCCCAGCACCTGCTGGCCGGAACCTCCGCCAAGATTCAGGAGATCGCCTCCACAGTCGGCTTCGAGCATCTGTCCCACTTCAATAAAACTTTCAAAAGATCAACCGGGCTGACTCCGCTCCAATACCGCAAGGCATCCAGGTCGCGGGCGTCGTCCAAGTCTGAATGAAGGATAGAAGAATAGCGCGCCTCTCCCGGACATTAGCCTGGGCTCTCCGTGATCACGAGTTCTCCGGACCGGATGAGCTCTACATGGCTGCATTTATGCATCTTCACGGGCTGTGCTTCCTCTGTCCTTAGCCGGATCCGGTCCAGCTTCAGATTGCTGGCGTACCGCAGAACCATTCCCCGCTTGCTTATGGCGCTGAAATTCTCCACCGTCAGCTCAGCAAGCGGCATCTCCGGCAATCCGTTCACCAGCAGCGCAGTTGCCGCACCATGGCAGGTGATATTCCGGAGTGTGATATTCCGGAACTGCGGAGTCTCCTCCGTAACGGGGAAGGACTGCTCATCGTAGCCTTCAGAGCCCTCAACTCCCGCATAGAACATATGGAAAGAAACCGCCTCATGGATAATGCCTGTCATCCGGATATTCTCCATCCGGATATCCTCTACTACGCCGCCTCTTCCCCGGGCGCTTTTGAAGCGCAGCCCGATGTCCGTGCCGATGAACAGGCAATCGCTGACTCTGACCGCATGCACTCCGCCCGACATTTCACTGCCGATCACCACTCCGCCATGTCCGTGATATACCGTACAATGCCGGATCGTAATATACCGGCAGGGCATCCCTGCTCTGCGGCCTTCCTCGTCTTTGCCCGACTTCAGGCAGATGGCATCATCCCCTACATCGAACCGGCAATGCTCCACAAGGGCATGTGTGCAGGACTCCAGATCCAAGCCGTCCCCATTCTGTGAGTACCATGGATTACGCACCTGGATGTGCCTGACGGTAACCTGCTCACAGCCCATAGGATGAAGGCACCAGGCAGGTGAATTCTGGAAGGTGGCTCCCTCCAGCAGCACCCGCTTGCAGTTCCGCAGGCTTAGCAGTGCAGGACGCAGATAGGCCCGGGCAGGCAGATAAGCTTCCATTTCAGTCTGCCCTTCCTCCAGCAGCCGCCGGTAGTAGGCCTCTCCCACCAATGCTTCTCCAGAAGGCCACCACATCTCATTCTGCTCATCCAGTACTCCCCCGGAGGCAATCAGGCTCTGCCACTTGAGTTCCGTCATCTTGAAGCGTTTCACCGGGCGCCAGGCCTCGCCGCTTCCATCGAATATCCCTTCGCCGGTAATGGCTACATCACTGAGAGCTTCCCCATCCAGCGGAGCCTGACAGCGCCAGCCGGCATTCCCCTCATAATGGGAGAAGAGCAGCGGATACAGCGCGAAGTCCGGTTCGAAACATACGAGTGCCCCGCGCTCGGCATGCAGATTAATCCGGCTGTGCAGCGTCAGCGGTCCCGTACGCCATATTCCCGGCGGGATGATGACCGTTCCGCCTCCTGCAGCAGCGCAGGCATCAAGCGTATCCTGTATGGCAGCAGTGCGCAGCAGCTCTCCGCCTGCTGCGCCATAATCTGTAATCCTGAACGTCCGCTCCGGAATTCGCGGCAGTTCAGGTACAGGATAAGGATTGGAATCCTGCTGGCTGTTCATAGGCCACTTCCCTCCTGTCTATTCAATTTCTTCATAGCTGAACCAGTCGAAATCGGCATAATTGGTGCTTGGCGCCCCTTGGGAACTCGCATACATGCCAATGTACGCTCCTGTGAATCCTCCGGCCAGGTCCGTGCTGAGCACTCTTCCGTCAGCCTGTTCATGTAATGCCGTCCATGAGCCGAATTCGTCGGCTCTATAATAGAAGCTGTAGACCTGTCCTCTGGCCTCAGCCTTAAGCTGCACCTTATCCTGCGGATAAGGCGCCGATGCCAGCAGCCGCTCGTCCCCTCTGCTGCGCACAATCAGCTGCAGCACCTGCTTCCCGTCCTCCAGCTTCAATTCATAGCGGAAGTGGTTGTCCGCATTCTGGATCAGGGCAAGTCCGGCGGTTTCACCTGGTGCCCCCGGTTTGAAGACCATTTCAGCTTCTGCTCTGAAGCTTAAGTGCTGCTGGCGTCTTCCAATGAAAGACGGATTGCTGATCTCTGTCAGCTGCTCCGGCTTGAGCTGCAGCCGCAGATGTCCCGGACGTTCAGTGAGGCTCCAGAATTCCCCGCGCGGTGTCCGCAGGAAGTTCCAGATGAGACTGAGTCCGGCTGCATCGAAATCATCACGCGCAGGCAGCTGCGGCCACTTCGTTTCCGGCAGATCAGGCGCTGCCGCTTCCAGCTCCAGCACGCCTTTGCCCGGATTCACTACAGGCCATTCATTCTCCCATTTCACCGGGGTCAGGAACGTTTCACGCCCGAGGTTGCGGTAATAGCCGCCGCAGGTCCGGGAAGCAAGACAGAACATCCACCAGTCTCCATGCTGCGTCTCCACCAGTTCTCCATGGCCGACATTCACGATTGGATATTCTCTGCCGAGATGGCGGTGGGTCAGAATAGGATTCGCTTTATGGCCTTCATAAGGGCCGGTCACGTTCCGGCTTCTGGCAATCGTGATAGCGTGGGTATGGCCGGTGCCGCCTTCGGCAATCAGCACATAATACCAGCCGCCGATTTTGTAGACATGGGGTCCCTCCTGCGCATGCCCCACCTTAAGGGCACCTTGCCAGATGCTGAGCTTCGGACCTGTCAGCTTGCCTTGCTCCAGGTCAATCTCCTGCAGCCAAATGTCCATATGCTTCGGATAATCCTGGCCTTCGGGAGGAACACGGTTGCCGGTGTAATATACCTTGCCGTCTTCATCGAAGAACAGGGAGGAATCGATACCCGGTGCATCCTCCAGCCAGACCGGATCTGACCAGTCTCCGGCCGGATCGGCGGCAGTCACATAGAAATTATGCTGATCCTTATTATTGTCCACGTAGGTTGTAATCATATAGAAGAGACCTTGATGATAACGGATGGTAGGGGCCCAAATGCCCATCGACGGAATCGTGTGGTCCAGATTAAGCTGGGACGGACGGTCAAGCACATGGCCAAGCTGGCGCCAGTTCACCAGGTCCTTGCTGTGGAAGATAGGAACACCGGGGAAAAATTCAAAACTCGACGTGACAAGATAATAGTCCTCACCTACGCGGATAGCGGAAGGGTCAGGGTAAAAGCCCGGCAGCACCGGATTGCGGAAAGTTCTCAATACAGAAATCCTCCTTCAAACGAGCAAAATGTAAGCATAACCAATTATAGTTCGTATAAGTTTAACTTTCTTGCTCTTTCTATGCTCTTTTTCCCGTTTTTTATACTTTCATGCTATTTGGGTCTATCTCCCTTCTTGTCAATGAATAGCTTGTCCCACTAGAATAGGTGTAGTAGGATTTACATAAAGGGGCGATCATCTTGGGAAAGAGAAAGAAACTGTATACCCGCTTTTTTATGAGCCTGACCCTGATCTCTGTCTGCTGTATTCTGGTACTGGCTATGGCGATATTCTACTGGTACCGGAATATTTCGATTGATAATGTCGACAAGGCTAACCAGAATGTGCTGTTAAATACTGAAACCGTATTCACGAACTATAAGGAAATTGTTCAGAACTATACGATGGACTTCTATGCCAACCCGAACATCAGTGCCCTGATGCGGAGCGGAGAGACGGACTGGAGTGACCAGCTCTACAGTGTCTTAAGCCAGATTCGCGGTGCGCTGGTCGTTAACCAGTATCTGGAGAACGCCTATATCTTCGGGGAGAAGGAACCTTCTGTCATCTATGAGAACATGCCGCTAAGCCCGGAAGCCAAGCTGGAGCTGGCCCGGAGGATGCGGAGCAGCCGTATTATTGAATCTCCCTTTGTGTGGCAAACCACCCAGAACAACGGCACGCCTGTCACCCTGCTGACCGTCTTTTATAACGACCGGGCCTTTGCAGACAGCGAATATTACGGCGCAGTTGCGCTGACGGTCAATCTCGCCAAGCTCCAGAACAATCTGTTCACTCAAAAAGAAGGCGGAACTACACGTTATGCCGTCATTGACCGGAATGGCGAAATTCTCATGCACAGCACACTCTCCGGCAGCACCTTACATCCGGAGATGCTGAAGCAGGTCGCTGCCTCCACCTCTGAAAGTGGCTCCTTCGTCTATAAGGGCAACGGAGACAAGCAGCTGATTACTTATGTGTATTCCGCGCAGGATAAGCTGTGGTTTGTATCAGAGATGTACTATAAAGACAGCATCCGTGAGCTTGCAAATGCCCGCAATCTGATGATTGGCCTCTGCCTGGCTCTAATACTGGCTGCTGCTGTAACTGCCAACCTGATTTCCCGGCAGATCTATAAACCGATCGGCAGGCTGTTTGGCAGCATCGCTAATATCTCCGGCAATGAAGAAGCCTTGAAGGCCGGCAGTGACCTGGATACCGTGAATCTGGAGCTGGAATCTATAGGTGTGAAGCTGGCACAGCTCAAGAAGGAGAGCGACGGCAGTGCCCTGATGCGCTGGCTGCTCTCCCCGCGCGGTGCGGCAGACCCTTCCGGCGTCCTCCCGATGATGGGCATCGGCGCAACGGAAGGTGCTTATTGTATCTGTGTACTGGCCGTGCTGGAACCGGGACAGACCGGGAATGCCCCGGAACCTGTACAGGAAGTCATTCACCGGATTCAAACTGCATTCTCGGAGCTGGCCGAGGTTCAAATCTTCCGCCCCCATCAAGGGTCGGCCGTCCTTATTCTGAGTGAGCTCTATAGCGGAAGCTTCGGGGATTATGCCCATTACCGCAGTACATGGGAGGAGCTCGCTGCACTATGCCTTAAGTCCGGCGGCCGCTGCGCGTTCGGCATCAGCGGGCTGGAAAGTGATCTGGGCCTGCTGAAGTCCAAATACGCTGAAGCGGCAGACTGCATGCAGTATCTTAAATTCCATGCACAGCAGAATATCATATTCGCCGACGATACCGTCCATCTGAACAGCAGCCCGGTTCCAGACAGTGCGCTTGAGCCGGTACTGCAGGCGGTAAAACAGCCGGAGCTGGCCAGCCACATCCCGCAGGCTGTGGAAAGACTGCTGGCGGTAGCCTGCAGCTACCGTGCAGAGTCTGCTACCGTTGCTGTATCAAGGCTTGCCTTTGAGCTGAACCGTACGGCAGATCTGAGCAGCGGGGGCAACCGCCATTCCGGCTTTCTGGATGATTATCAGCAGGTCTGGCAGATTCAGAGCTATGACAAGCTGCGCGAGTGGATTGAATACAGTTGCAGCGCAGCCGTGGGCCGGATTGCCAGCATGAGTGCGGTGCAGACCCGGAGCATTGCCGCTGAGGCTGCCGCTTATATTAGGGAGCATTATAACGACCCCGCCCTGTCGCTTAATGCGCTGGCCGAGAAGCTGTCGGTCAGCCCTGCCTACCTCAGCAGGCTGATTGCCGAAGAGGTGGACAGCAGCTTCCCGGATTTCGTCAACCAGCTGCGGCTGGAGCAGGCAGAACTGCTGCTGGTCACGGATCTTACGCTCGATATCCGCGAGATTGCCGGACGGGTCGGATATAACAGCAGCACTTATTTTACAACCCAGTTCAAAAAACGTTATGGCGTCACACCGTCCAAATGGAGAATGAATCATATTTTGCAGCAGAAGGAGTAGTGGGGGCTGGAGAGGGATGGATAGGGGGAAATGGAAACAGCAGCAGCCAAGGACGGATGAAGTCCTGGGCTGCTGCTGGTTTGTTAAAAGAAGTTTTTCACTCCTTATGAATAAGGTTTACTTCTCCCAAGGGAATTTAAACCCGCCTAATCCATATGTACTATTAATTTGTTTAATATAATCTTCCTTATCAAAGTGAAACGTTTTTGAGTTATTGATTAATTGTTCTCGGCCGTCAATGAAAGTCCAAGTTACAGTGTCGTTATTCATTTCAATAAATGAATATACCGCCCCACACCCCAGATCAGCACATGCAGGGCATATATATATTGAATTCTTTCCATTAGGAAAATCTGGCTGACTCAATAATATCAACCTTGAAATGTGTTTTTGCTGAAAATCCTCACTGCCCCACCCTAAACATGATACAAAGTCATAATACTTAGCATAACTATCATATAAGGATTGTCCGTCAACTATAAAATCCGCAAAACGTATGGGTCCCGGGTAACCATCCCTTAGACGCATTTTAAATTCAATTTCCGATTTTTTAATCATCCTCACCTCTTATAATAAGTGCTCATGGAATCAATCTGATTTTATCAATAGTTTATTGAAAATTTGTGTTACCTCTGCATATCCGACGATCCTAGTGCCCTCCTGCGTAAGAGTACCCATTAATTATTGCGGACTAGGTCCAGCTTTAAGCCATAACACGTCATACCCCATATTCTCAAGTATTTCTAACCCATCACTGAACTCAATTCTGTTTGATCCATTCCACCCATTTTCCAGACCATACACTATAAACTGCTTCACTACTCCCGGGTAATTTAAGTTAAAATCTTCAATATCATCCGAGGCCGTCTTCTTTAAGTGAGCACCAACTAGCAGAGGACTTCCTGAGATTGGGCCATCCTCTTCATATATTCATCACCTATTGGAAATTCTCCGTTTGCAACATAATCTTCTTATCCAAACTCCAAATCATTCTTAGCCAGATCCAAAGCTGCGTTCTTGATCAAATTTCTATTACAAACACTTCAGTTATGTGAGTCTTCTTCCTACTTCCCTCTTACAGCATCTATAATTGCTCTCTTCACATCATCACGGATTAAATGTATAGATTTAATAGACACATCCAATTTTTCTAGAGTTGTATCATTGTACAGCTGCTTTTCACCAAGTGAATTAAGCTCGCCAACCAGTTCGTCACCTAAGGATGGGAGCCCGCTCCGAACCTCTATTATGGAGAAATCATGGTCTTCAGTCTCTACAGCAAAAATCCCTAAACGCCGATACTCTGTATGCACACGACCTCTCATTATTTTATCTCCCTTCAAATTAAAACAATTGAAATTATTTATCTTTTTCTATGCGGAAAAGGATTATTTCCCTATGAACGGTTGTGGATTTTGCCCAAATCTGTTGGCTTATCCTAACTAACTCTCATAGCTTTTACACGGTACAGGTCTGTAAAGACTTAAATGTTGTACATATTACAACTCGGCGACCTATATACCCGGGTGTTGGGGCAGATTGTTGTATGAAATACAACAATTGTCCTGCTAAACCGCGTGGAGGAGGAGAAATGCTGCATTTTATACAACAATTTCGATTTACAGCCGAGATTTTGAGGAAAATGTTGTATTTTATGCAGGATTTTCGCGCCAGCCCCATGCTATCTTCCTCAAGTCTATCATTTAACTTTTCAATCCACCATTTCATTCTCCACAGCTACGCCTCTAATATAACGTCAGAAATAAATTAATGAAAACCACATTGGCAAATTGCCTAGTGAGGGTTTGTGGTTTGCGGTTTGCGGTTTGCGGTTTGCGGTTTGCGGTTTGCGGTTTGCGGTTTAAAGTAACCAGCTACCTGTATGCATTAGACTTAACTGCACTTTGTACAACTAAATCGTCTGATTCCCCGCCAAATCTCCGTTTAGTTGTATTTCGTACAATTAAAACTGGCACTTGTTGATAGTTTCTCCCGTTCGGGCTGATTTAGTTGTACAGAATACAGTTATACGATGCAAGCCTACCTTTTCGCTGGTTTTAATTGTACAGAATACAACTATCTCCGAATTTTCAGTTGGAACGCTGGATACCTAAATTGCTGCATTGAACGAACTTACCTCTTTAGCTCTGATGTTGTATTTATCTCCATACAAGGCACTTCCCCCCTTTCACATCCCTATTCCCCCGCTTTTATCAGGCATTTAACCATCCCAATTCAGAAAACTTCTGCTTTTTCTGTTTTTTTAAGCCCGCTTATTCCGCATTTTTTAACTTTTTCCCGTTTATTATGATAGCGTTTACATTCTGCGGCGGATTATGATTTGCCTTGTAAAGCGTTCTCCTGAATCACGGGATGAAATGATAACGCTAGCATAAAGGAGTGGACTGTATATGACGCAAGAGGCAACACCCGGCACACCGGGACAGCTTGTCCCGGCTACGCGGACTGTCAGCGCCCGGCGCTTCCGCAAATCCCTGAGGAAGGACAGCTCGCTGTATCTGCTCGCCTTGCCGGGCATCATCATTCTTATTTTATTTGCGTACCTGCCGATGAGCGGACTGATTCTCGTCTTCAAAAACTACAACTTTAACGACGGAATTTTCGGCAGCCCGTGGGCGGGCTTCTCCAACTTCGAGTTTTTCTTCTCCAGTATGGAGGATGCCCTGAGGGCGACCCGCAACACAGTTATGCTGAATGCGCTGTACATGCTGACCGGCACTTTTTTCTCGGTGGCTATCGCCATTATATTGAACGAGCTGCGCAGCAAGTGGTTTATCAAAATCACCCAGAGTGTCATGTTCTTCCCGTATTTCATCTCCTGGATCATTATCGGAGCCATCCTGTTCTCCCTGCTCGACTATGACAAAGGGATTCTCAACCAGCTGCTGCAATCGCTTGGCCTGTCGCAAATGGACTGGTATTCTAGCCCGTGGCTGTTCGTAGTGATCCTGGTGCTGGCGAATATCTGGAAAAGTGCCGGCTACGGCGCGATCATCTACTATGCGGTGTTACAGGGAGTGGACACCTCCTATTATGAAGCAGCCCGGATCGACGGTGCCTCCCGCTGGCAGATTATCACCAAAATCACGATACCCATGCTGATTCCTTCAATCATCCTGATGACACTGCTCGGAATCGGAGGCATGCTGAAGGGCGATCTGAGTATGATCATGGGCGTAACGTTCCTTAATCCGCTGCTGCTGCCCACTACCGATATTATCGACGTCTATGTATACCGCACGGCCATCCGTTCCGGTGAATTCGGCTTCGCATCCGCCATTACGCTCTATCAATCCGTCTTTGGATTCATTCTGGTGCTGGTAGCCAACAAGCTGGCCGGCTGGTATGACAAAGACAGCAAACTATTCTAGGAGACCGATACGATGCAAACTACTGAAAACAAAGGGCTGGTTATTTTCTTCTATGTCTGTATTGCGGTATTCTCGGTCATTTGCCTGGTGCCGTTCGTGCTGGCGGTATCCGGTTCTCTATCTACAGAGTCGAGAATTGCTGCGGAGGGCTATTCCTTCTGGCCCCGGGGGTTCACGTTCGAAACCTATGAATTCCTGTTTGGCTCCAAAGCAGAGCAGATTCTGCGGGCCTACTCCATGTCGCTGGTCGTAACAGTACTCGGCACGCTGACCGCTGTACTGGTGACTACCGCTTATGCCTATGTCATTTCCGTCCGGAATTTCCGGCTGAAGAACTTTTTCGCCTTCTTTGCCTACTTCACGATGCTGTTCAGCGGCGGCACACTGCCGTGGTATCTGCTGAGCACCAAATACTATCACCTTGGCGATACGCTGCTCGGCCTGTTCATTCCCTATGTGCTAAGTGTGTTCCTGATGTTCCTGATGGCCAACTACTTCCGCAGCATCCCGCATGAGATTGTCGAGTCGGCACAGATCGACGGGGCAGGCCATCTGCGGATTTTCTTCAGTATTATGATTCCGCTCGGCCGGGTCGGACTGGTGACGATTTCACTCTTTTATGCGCTCCAGTTCTGGAATGACTTCTATCTGCCGCTGATGCTGGTTAACAATCAGGATCTCTATACGATCCAATACCTGATGTACAACATGATGGCGAACATTCAGTTCCTGGCCTCCGGCAATGCCGCACAGGTGGGAGGCGCTATTATTGCCCCGCCGCTGGAGACTGCGAAGATGGCGATGACCTGTCTGACCGTTCTGCCGATCGCTATTTTGTATCCTTTTCTCCAGGGATTCTTCGTTAAAGGTATTATCGTGGGTTCGGTGAAAGGCTGATCCTCCGGACACATTGACCTAATATTGGTTGCATCAGGTGTGTGCTCCCATGCTCCGACATGTTGTACAATAAGCTTACGGGAGCACCGCCTTGGCAATATAAGCCTCACAGATTAATTCTAATTCAGGAGGGTGTTCATCATGACAAAGAAAAAAGGCTGGTTAAGTTTGCTCCTGGCAACTGTATTCCTGGTAAGCGGCTGTTCGCAGGGCAATAATGAAAGCGCTAACCCTGGTAATACGGACAGCAACAGCAATGGAGGCTCAGCACCGGCAACGGCGGCGGGCAGCGGGACTGAAGGCACGGCTCTGGCGCCGGCCAAGCTGAAGATCGTGCTGTACGGGGACGAGTCGAACCGGATGAAGGAGCTGGCCAAGACGGAGTTCTATGATGTGATCAAAAAAGAAATCAATGCCGAGGTTGAATTTCAGTTCCTGCCCTGGACGGAATACGGCGGCGGCAAAACGGACCTGATGCTGTCGACCGGCGAAGATTTCGCGACCTATACGGATGCCAACTATATGGTGAAATCTGTCGCCAAAGGGCTCTACACGGACCTCACTCCCTATATCTCTGCAGCAGCAGCGGATTTGAGTGCGGCAGTGGACGAGGCTTCCTTCCGGGCCTTCCAGCTAGAGGGGAAACAATATGCGGTACCTGTAGGCAACAAACCGAATTCCGCTGAATTTTACAGTGTGCTGGTCCGGCAGGATCTGCTGGAGGAAGCAGGAATGACACAGGTCTCCTCCCTTGCGGAGCTTGAGCAATTTTATGATAAAGTCCATGCGCTACATCCCGAGCTGATCGGATACGCCAACACGGACGCCCGCAGAATGCTGCAATATGACTTCACCGACAAGAATCTGTATTGGCAAAATGATTTCATCGCCCTCGATGAGTCTGCCAAGGATGATCAGATTATCAGCTGGTTCGAATCCCCAGAATTCAAGACCTATGCCGGTCTGATGCACGGGTGGTACGAGAAAGGGATCATTCCGAAATACGCCGCAACCAATGTGCCTCAGCTGCAGTCTGACTGGAACTCCGGCAAAGCAATGTTCTGGGCAGGAACCGCAGCACGTCCGTTCGAAGGCGCAGCTACCATCTCGCAGGCAGTGCCTGAAGCCAAGCTGGTCAATTATTTCCTGGGCACCGGCCGTCCAAAAATCAGCAGAGGCACCTACAGCACCGCCTTCTTCGTCTCTGCCGCGGCCAAGGACCCTGAGCGTTATGTCATGTTCTTCAACCTGCTGCAAAAAAACCAGGAGCTGTACGACCTGTTCGCCTATGGTATTGAGGGAACCGATTATACGCTGGACGCTAACGGCCGTCTGACCAAAATCAATACCGATTCACTGATTCCTGATTGGCTGCTGATGAACAAAAACTTCATGCGCTTTGACAACACCGTACCGGATGATTTCATTGCCGATTACAAAGCATGGGATGATGGAGCAATTATCTCCAAGGGCGCAGGCTTCAACTTCGACAATACTCCGGTCAAGAATGAAGAAACCAAGCTGAACGGCGTATTCACCGAATACCTGGCCCCGATCGGCAGCGGTTTCAGTGATTATGATTCTGCTTTCCCTAAGGCCCTTGAGCGGTTAAAAGCGGCCGGTATCGACAAATACATCGCCGAATACCAGAAGCAGTTCTCTGAATGGTATGCGAAGCAGCAATAGAATTCAGCCTCAGCTGCACAGCGGTGTGACGATGACAGCCTTAATATGAACTACCGGCAGCGCGCCCTCCTTATTCGGAGAGGCGCGTTTGTCGCGTTTGTTTGGTGAATTCTTATAGCCGGTGCAGCTTGCGGTACTTCGAGGGGGTTAAACCAAGCTTCGCACTGAACACGCGGCTCAGGTAGAAGCCATTCTCATAACCGCACTGCTGGGCGATGATTTCAATGGACTGTGTGGAATCTTCAAGCAGCAGGCAGGCTTTTTGGAGCCTGATTCCGGTCACAAATTCTGAAGGTGTCGCCTGATAAGCTGCCCGGAACCGCCGTGTTAACTGCACCGGTGTGATACTAAGCGCGGCCGCCAGCTCCTGCATCGTCATAGGGGTGCAGGCATGCTCAAGCAACCATTGCCTTGCCTTCTGCATATCCTGATCGGAACTCTCCCCTTCGGATTGCTCTTCCTCCGCCGCAAAGCTGCGCTCGATATCAAGGAGTCTCCACAAATCCTCCAGCATATGCTTCATTCGTCCAAAGCCCGGCTCCTCCTGAATGCTTCTTCCGATGTTCCTCATATAACGGTAAGTCGACAGCAGACGCTCCACATCCCTGACCGTCCACCTTCCGCCTAGCGTTGCAGCTGCTTCTTCAAGCCCCGGCTTCTCCTCCCATTCGAACTGGATGAAATGAAAGGTTAAAGTTGTCACCGTTCTCCGGTAAAAGGCCGTACCCGGCGGACATACGATGATATCCCCCCATCCGGCTTCTCCCTCATGATCTCCGAACCGGTAGGCGAATTGCCCTTGTTCCACCGCAAATATCGTCCACACAGGATACGTGTCATACTCCAGCAGGAACTGTTCCTTCTTCTCCCAATACGTATAGGCTACTGGATGAACTGACCAATTAATTCGCATGCACTGCTCTCCCTCCAACCAGTAAATGAAATGAAATGAAATAAAGTATATATCAAAAGAAATTATATGCATGTTATTTGATATACAGGTGATTTATTATGAAATTACGGATATATTATCATAACTCAGGGGAGAGATTCAACCATGCGGAAAGAAACGGTAAAAACGGATGTAACCGTTGTAGGCGGCGGTCTGGCAGGAGTATGTGCGGCGATTGCAGCGGCACGTCTGGGGCAGACGGTCGCACTGGTCAACAACCGTCCAGTGCTTGGCGGCAACTCCAGCAGTGAGGTGCGGGTATGGGTGTGCGGCGCTACCTCACACGGCATTCACCGGTATGCCCGGGAGACGGGGATAATGGGGGAGCTGTTTGTAGAGAACCAGTACCGCAACAAAGACGGCAATCCATATTTATGGGATATGGTTGTGCTTGAGGCCGTGCAGGCTGAACCGAATATCCAGCTGTTTCTGAACACGGATGTGCATGAAGCCGAGGCCGGTGAGGAAGCGGACGGCGGGCGGCAGATCCGGTCGGTTACCGGATGGATGATGGGATCAGAGCGGAGCATCCGTTTTGAGAGCCCGGTCTATCTGGACTGCACCGGAGACGGGCTGGTCGGCTTCCTGGCTGGTGCAGAATTCCGGATGGGCCGCGAAGCGTGCGATGAATTGGGCGAAGAATGGGCACCGCTGGTTGCAGATGATATCACTCTCGGCAGCACCCTGCTCTTCTATACCAAGGATGCCGGTCATCCGGTCAAATATATAGCTCCGGCTATGGCCATCGATATTACACAAACGTCAATCACCGAGAACCGCATCATCCGCAGCGGCGACAATGGCTGCGCATACTGGTGGATTGAGTTCGGCGGCGAACAGGATACCGTTCATGATAACGAGGCCATCCGCGACGAGCTATGGTCCATCATTTACGGGATTTGGGACTATATTAAGAATTCCGGTAAATTCGATGCCGGGAATATGACGCTGGAATGGGTCGGTTCGCTTCCGGGCAAACGGGAATACCGCCGCTTCGTAGGCGATTATATCTTGAACCAGAACGATATCCTTGCGCAGCGTGAATTCGCGGACCGGATTGGCTTCGGCGGCTGGTCGATCGATCTGCACCCGCCGCATGGTGTGTATGCTACCGAATCAGGCTCGAAGCATATGTATTCCGACGGCAGCTACCACATTCCGTTCCGTTCACTGTATTCAGTGAATGTGAACAATCTGCTGATGGCCGGCCGCGACATCAGCGCATCGCATGTCGCGTTCGGGACGACACGCGTTATGGCTACCTGCGCGGTCATCGGCGAAGCTGCAGGCACCGGCGCTGCACTTTGCGCGGCCAGGGGAATTACGCCGCGTGAACTGCATGCGAACCACCTGCAAGACCTGCAGCAGACCATGCTGCGCCAGGATGCATCCGTTCTCGGCCTGCGCAATGAAGACGAATCCGACCTGGCGCTCCAGGCAGCCGTCAGTGCCTCCAGCGAACGGAGCCGGTTCGCAGTAGAGCATCCGGCATTCAGTGTCCCTCTTACGACTGACATCGGCATCACCCTTCCGGTTGATCCTCTGCTTGACGGAATTGAGCTGCTGATCGATGCGAGCGAAGCAGCGGAGCTGACCGTCCAGCTATGGGAGACCGGCCGGCCCGAGAATTATGTTCCGTATGCGCATCTGCAATCCGCATCGGCTTCTGTCAACTCCGGGACGCAGCAATGGGTGAAGCTTGACCTGCGCTGGCAGCCGGAGACGCCGCGCAATGCTTTTCTGATCATCAAGGCTAATGCGGCAATCACCCTGCATATGGCAGATCAGCCGACTTCAGGGATGCTCGCTTATGGGCATAGCAACACACCTGTAGTATCCTTGGATTTCCAGAATCAGCCCGCACAGCCTGTAGTGCTGTGGGACAAAAAGAAATTCGATCACACCGCACCATGCATCCGCCTGTCTGCGCCATCACAAGCCTTCGCTGCGGTCAAAGCAACGGACGGATACCTCCGTCCTTACGGCGGTCCGCACCTGTGGTCCTCTGACCAAATGAACTCCGGCCGCCCGGAATGGCTTGAGCTTTCTTGGAGCGCACCTGCCTCCATCCGCCAGGTGCAAGTCACCTTCAATGACGATGTGAATGAGGACCTGATCAATCTGCATCATCACATCACGCCTTACGAAATCCTGCCAACGCTCGTCAAGGATTATCGTATTGAAGCTTACATGGACGGCAACTGGACGGCAGTCGCCGCAGGAAGTGACAATCACAAGCGCAAGCATGTGCACACACTTGCCGAAGCTGTAACAACTGATCGCCTGCGCGTTGTGATCGGGGCGACTAACGGAAGCCAGTATGCGGAGATTATTGAGGTGCGGGTTTACGAGTAACTGGGTAAAGAAGATAAAACAGCCTAATCCTTTGGCGTAAATGCTCAAGGATTAGGCTATTTGTATCCAAGAAAAGATGAATAAATGAGTTTACGCAGGGTTTATTTTAAAGCTTCATACAAGGCAATAAGAGCCAAGGACTGTCCGTATGCCATCGGCATGAGGGTAATGTTCTTGTAATGATCCTTATCCATTCCCATCCCGGTTCCGGCCGACACATTCAGTACGGTTCCATCTCCGCTAATATTTTGACATACCGACTGAATGGCCTTGTCTGCCGCAGCCTGATATGAGGAATCCAGAATACCGGCTTTAATGCCTTTTAGGATACCTGCGGCAATTGCGGCCGACCCGGATACCTCTTCATAGCTGGCCCGGTCCTGCAGGACTGTATGCCAAAGACCGGAAGCTGCCTGAAGTGAAACCAAGGCATTGACCTGAGCTTTATACGTATCCACCAGAAATTTCCGGATGCCCGGGCTAATCGTATCCTGGCAAGTTTCCAGGTAATCGACGATGCCATAGGTGAACCAGGAATTGCCGCGGCACCAGAAGATACTGCCGAAATTATCATTGCGTTCGAAGCTCCAGCCGTGGAAGAACAGGCCGGTATGTTTGTCGAACAAATACTTGATATGGAGCAGAATCTGGTGTTCAGCTTCATGCTGCCACTCCGGCCGGTTAAACTTGCGCCCGGCCTGGTTCAGAAACAGAACCGCCATAAAGAGCGTATCAATCCATAACTGTCCATTGTGCAAGTGAATTCCATCCCGATTGCCAATGGCAGTGACCGTATGCTGAAAGCCTCCTTCTTTAGTTTTGGGCAACTCATGAAGGAGCCAATCCGCATGTTCCCGGCATAGCTGTTCCAGTTGGCTGGAAGGCTCAAGTTGATCCAGGAGCAGAACCAGACCCAGATAAGGAGCTGTTGTATTAATGTTTTTTGAAGGCAGCCCAACCTCCAGATTACGGGTATACCAATTCTGAAAAAATTCCTTATAGCGGTGATCGCCGTAATAATTCTGCAGCTTGTAAAGACCATAAAGACCGACGCCCTGCGGCCAGTCCCATTCTTCAATTCCGAAATCCCGTTGTACAATCCCTAATTTCGTATCGGCCTGAACCACGGTTTTATCCTTTTCATAGTCGCTACCGCCCAGATTCATAAGCTTGTCTACTACCAGTCCAATTTTTTGAAGCAGTTTTTCATTTGTCATGGATTCATAAACTCCTTATCATTAAATTTATTCCGATTAAATTGTCCGTAGATGCCATTGACTATTAATTTCTTTAATTAACGACATATCGCATTTGGGTGTTCGATCATATGCCAATAGACCGTTAATTTCTTGCTCAACATCTGTTAACTGCGTATAACAATAACCATAAATAATCTTAGAAGCGTATACAGCCTTCATAATTCTTTCATATTCTAGAACAAGATCCTCTGAAGATTGTGCACTGGTATATCCCCAACCATCGTCAGCGCCAGCCTTATAGCTTATACCACCAAATTCAGTTAACAAAATTGGCTCTCCCCGATGCTCATAACCATCTGCATATACACTGCGGGCTGATGGCTTTGAAGCAAGC
This sequence comes from Paenibacillus sp. FSL R10-2199, assembly GCF_038000235.1. Classification (NCBI taxonomy): domain Bacteria; kingdom Bacillati; phylum Bacillota; class Bacilli; order Caryophanales; family Paenibacillaceae; genus Paenibacillus; species Paenibacillus sp. FSL R10-2199. The sequence goes on from NZ_JBBOBO010000002.1 coordinate 503,580, forward strand.
ATCGTTTCCTTCGTGGACAGAATCCGCTTAAATTCTTCATACTTATCGGGCTCATCTGCTCTGCCATGCTGATAATTGTGTACCGCACAAATGTCAGTTCGTGTCATTTCCCATCCATCGTTCGATATCACTAATCGGGTATCATCCAATGAATGAATAAGACTATACATGGCTAAGCTGTGGTACTGCTGCTGCTTATTCGATTTCACCATCGGAATTCCCCAGCTTTCGTTAAGCGGAACCCATGCAACAATAGATGGATGATTGAAATCACGGTCAATAATTTCAATCCATTCTTTGGTTAACCGGGCCACAGCATCACTATTAAAAGAGGCGCTCGCAGCACATTCTCCCCACACAAGGAACCCTATTCGATCTGCCCAATATAAAAACCGCGGATCCTCTACCTTTTGATGCTTACGGCAACCGTTGAACCCTAATTCTTTAGCTAATTCAATATCTTTCTTCAGGTGTTCATCCGTTGGCGCAGTAAGTAATCCTTCCTGCCAATAACCTTGGTCGAGTACAAGCTTTTGATAATAAGGTTTGTTATTCAGATAGACCATACCATTCTCTGTATGAACTTTCCGCATGCCGAAATACGATTGTATACAATCCACCTCAACCCCATGATCGTACAGCTTCATTTCAACATCAAACAAATTAGGAGTTTCCGGAGTCCATGTCCAGCCGGCATGATGAAAGTTTGTCCGGAATGTTTTCAAACCAAATAGCTCTACTGTTCTACGTGTTATTGGCTGCAACAATCGTACTTGATCCTGAATAACAGGTACTCCCCGAAAAGAAATACGAATATCCAAATCTAATTCCTCTGATCCATATCCCTCAGATTTAACTTCTATTCCAATGCTCCCTTGATCTAAATCGGGCTCAAACTTCACCTGATGAATATAAACAGGGTTTACCGCCTCCAGCCACACGGTCTGCCAAATCCCTGTCGTGCGGGTATACCAGATGCTTTCTGGCTTCTCTAACCAGAACTGTTTGCCCCGGGGTATAGTTTCATCCTGTGAAGGATCTTCAACATGTACAGTCACCTGTTCCTCCTGCCCGGTTAATGCATGCGTAATATCAAAAGAAAATGGAGTGTGTCCTCCCTCGTGCATGCCGATATAATGACCATTCACATACACCCAAGCTCTATAATCTACCGCTCCAAAATGTAATACAACAACACGCTTCTTATACCAACCTGGATCAAGTGTAAAATTACGCTTATACCAGACATAGTCATGAAAAGAGGTATCGTGTATTCCACTTGCAGGGGTTTGAAAAGCAAAAGGAACTTGAATGGTCTGACTAAAATTTTCACTTGGATCAAACCATCGCTGTGCAGCTCCAACATTCCTGTCATCAAATTCAAATTGCCATGCTCCATTTAAGTTAAGCCATGCGTCTCTAACTAACTGTGGACGCGGATATTCCATCCGATGTGACATCTAGCTTCATCTCCTATCCATTTATATGTTGTTGCATTGGTCAGTTCTTTATCTGTTATCATCCCTTAATTCCGCCTGCTGTAGAACCGCCAATAAAGTGCTTTTGAGCAGAGAAATATACAATAATCGAAGGTATTAACCCTATAATTGACATAGCAATATTTTTATTCCAGCTAAAATCAACAGATGTCGTATCCATCGCCATTCGAAGCGCAATTGAAACAGGATACTTCTCGACTGAAGAAATATAAATTAAAGGACCCTGAAACTCAGTAAATGTCCACATGAACTGGAATAAAGCTACTGTAATAAGGGTAGGTTTTAGAATAGGGAGCAATACTTTAATTAAAATATTAAAAGAGTTACACCCATCTATTGTTGCTGCCTCGTCCAGCTCCCCGGGAATCGTTCTTAAAAATTGAACCAACATATATACAAAAAATGTATCACAAGCAAATGCAGAATTGGCAATTAGAGGGATATAAGTGTCCAAAAGATCTACATTCTTCCAAAAAATATACATCGGTACTCTAGTAACGATTCCTGGAAGAAAAAGAGTAGCGATCATAACCGGAAACAGCACTTTTTTCATAGGAAAGTTAAATCTTGCAAATCCATATGCAGTCAGAATACAAGAAATCAAGGTTAATAACACTTTTGGAATTACAATCAAAAAAGAGTTTAAAAAGTAGGTTCCAAATGTATACTGGCTAGAAGTCTTCCATCCTTCGATATAAGGTGTGAAATCAAAAGACTTAGGCATAAACCATATTGATTTAAAAATCTCTGTATTACTCTTAAAAGATGCCCCAAATAACCAGAGAATCGGATAAAGCATAATTAAGGTCCCTATAATCAAAAAGAAATATTTGAAATATAAAGCGATTTTTCTTTTATGGTACTCACTTCTGTTATTTTTGTTTCTCATTGCTTGCTCCATGTTATTTCCCTCCGTCAGCATAAAACACCCATTTACTTGACGTTTTGAACAGGATGGCCGTGAATATCATAATCATAATAAATAACACCCAGGACAAAGCACCGGAATATCCCATGTCAAAGTTTTTAAAAGCACTATCGTATATATACATTGGTAATAGGTAGGTGCTCTTCATTGGACCTCCACCCGTAACTAAGAATGGCCCCTCAAATTCCTGGAAGGCTTGCACAAGCTGCAAGATTAAATTAAAGAATATAATTGGGGTTAGCTGGGGTATTGTCACTGAAAAAAACTGTCTAAACTTTGAAGCTCCATCAATGGAAGCTGCTTCATATAAATCTTGCGGGATTTCCGACAACGCATTCAAAAAAATCACCATCGCAGAACCAAACTGCCAAATACGTAATAAAACAATAGTAAACATTGCTCCACTTGTGCTAGAGAACCACCCGATGCTTTCCAGACCGGTCATATTTAACGCCATATTGATTAACCCATCACTTTTAAATAAGAACTGCCATAATACTGCAATAGCTACATTTGCACCTAAAATAGATGGAATATAATAGGCGGTTCTAAAAAATCCGATTCCCTTTAATTTAGCATTCATAATATAGGCAATAAGCAGTGCAAATGCTAATTTAAATGGCACGGTAAAGAATACAAATTTGATCGTGGCTTTCACCGAGGTCCAGAAGGTGGGGTCACTTGTAAACATCCGTGAATAATTATCCAGTCCAATAAAAGCAGGCTTATCCAGCAGGGAGTAGTCTGTAAAACTGTAATACAGTGACATGATAAATGGGTAGATTACAAAGAAACAAATCCCTATTAACCATGGTGTTAAATAGAATAAGCCTGTATACCTATTTTTATTCATGGCTATTCGCATTCCTCTCGTGACATTCAACGCCCAAAATTGGAATAAACTTATGTAAATAATTTTGGGCATTAAATGATTGTGTTCATTTATGTTTACTTTTTAAAGCTTTGTTCTTGTTCCTTGTAAGCCGCATACAGTTCCTTTGCAGCTTCTTTCGTATCGACCTCACCATAATCCAGCTTAGTGATTACATCCAGTGACACATCATTCAACTTTGCTGTATCCCATTTGAACATAGTAGAAAGCTTGCTATCATTTTTTTCATCGCCTAATTTTGTGATTTCAGCTGTTAACGGAGTAATCAGATTGTTTTTTTCAAGCACCTCTTTTCCCGCTTTGCTGTCGGGAACACCATTTTCAAGCATTTGAATCTTATTTGCTTCTTCACTATTCATTAAAAAGTTAATTAGCTTCGCAGCACTTTCTTTGTGTTTTGTTTTTTCAGGAATGGAATATACCATGGCAGGCTTCGTCCAGACACCCGTAGATTTTTCTTCTTTCATTGAAAGAAAGCCAGCCACCTCTAAATCAAAGCCTTGTTCTTTTAGCTGATTTTGTATGGTATTCGTATTCGATGTAAACTCGAATAAGCTAACCCACTTTCCTTCCATTATTTCTGTTGCTGTCGCACCTTCTATTGACCCTGAGTTATCCACTTCTTTTTTGGATGGCATAATTCTTTTCTCTACCAATTCGCGATAGAAAGATAGCATGTTCTCAAAATCAGATTCTTTGTAATTTAAATTTCCATTATCATCAGAAAGCGGAAGTCCGGTTTGCTGTGCTAAAATTGAGAAAAATACGATCGGGGACGCATATTTTGACCCTACCAAATTCGCCATCGGATAATGATCCTCTGGCAACTTATCTCTCATTGCAAAAAGATCATCCCAAGATTGGGGTGCTTCAATTCCATATTTATCAGTCACCGTTTTGTTATATAGTAACGGTCTATAGACAGTTGAAAGGGGAAGCCCTAACAGTTTACCGTCCTTTTCTAAGGGCGCAAGCACATTTTGTGAAAAATTAGAAAGACCCAGTTCTTCGCCCAACTCTTTCAAATCTGATAATTGATTTACATATTGATCCACCCACATGGAATCTAAACGAATAACATCAGGAGCAGTCCCTCCAGACAATTGGGTAGTCATTTTTTCTTGATAACCAGCATATCCGGCGAATTCCGCCTTAACTTTAATATTAGGATTTTCTTCTTCAAATTTACTTATAGCTTCTTGCACAGCTTTATTACGCGAATCGCCTCCCCACCAACTGATGCGAAGCTCTTCTTTTTTGCCACTTTCTTTTCCACCATTACTAGCTGAATCACTGGTTTTCCCACACCCTGAAAGAAGTGAAACTACTAATAGTCCCGCAACAATAATAGTTAACTTTTTTGTGTGTTTCACAGTAAACCCTCCTCCAAATAACTTATTTTTCTTTGTTTTACTTGTCCAAGCAAGCAAATACTATCATGATGAAAACGTTCTTTCAAGCTTGTATCAACGTTATTTCTGATTTTCAACTTTGTGGTATACAAAAAAAAGTCACCGCTTAACTAGACCTTTTATTGTAAACAAAAAAGTTAACAATATGTTATACACTTGATTTTTCAGATACGGAAAGTATTGGCGGGGTACGAAATGTGAGTTATAATGTTCAACAGCCGCTAGAAGCTAGATTTATGAGAATTGATTCCGCTAGTAAATCCGAGTGAGGAGGTACATATGTTCTTAGAACTCGATGAGAATGGTATTTCTGTTTTGAAAGCACTGGCATCTGACACAAGAGCTTCAATTCTCAAATTATTGTTACATACGCCTCTTAATGTTAGTGAGCTCGCCAAAAAACTAAAATTAAGCAAAGCTATCGTTTCACGCCATATCCGATTACTAGAGGACGCCAAGATAATCAAGCTCCAGGAAAACTTAGAGGTTACCGATAGCAGAAAGAAGAATTTTATTCTTGCTGTTGATCATATTTCCATCAACTTACCAGAAAAACTTCATCTTCCTTTTAATGTGATTACTAATGAAATCAAGCTTGGATACTATTCTAATTTTTCAGTCACCCCTACATGTGGATTAGCTAGCCCAACTAAAGTAATCGGAAAGTTAGATGATCAACGGGCATTCGTATCCAATGACCGGATCGATGCTTCATTACTTTGGTTTGCGGAGGGCTTCGTTGAATATATTATTCCGAATGATTTTAACAAAAATTTTACTGCAGAATTATTAGAGTTATCCCTGGAGCTTTCTTCAGAGTTTCCTGAATCCAACAATAATTGGCCAAGTGATATCGCGTTTTATATAAACGATGTTTTTTTAGGCACCTGGACGGCTCCAGGTAATTTTTCAGATGTACGCGGAAAATTAACACCAACCTGGTGGGATAACAAACTTAGCCAGTACGGCCTTTTAAAACATTTAAGAGTCACCAAGAATGATACCGGAATAGACGGTCAAAAAATATCATCGGTTACACTTGCCAATTTAAAGATCGAAGATTCCCCCTTCATCAAGTTGAAGATTAGTATTGATGATCATTCTAAAAACAAAGGTGGACTTACTATTTTCGGGGAGCACTTTGGAAATTATTCGCAGAATATTCTACTTAAAATATTCTATACCGAAGCAGAATAATGAATGTTTAGGCTATATAAGACGCACTTAAGACTTGAACTTGAAGCTTCATCGTCACTGCGGTGAACATTTGGACTTCCGGCGCTGTTGTCCCCAGATTTCTTGATTAATACCGCTCTTCGCGGTGGATATCCGGTGACGAAGGCGGTCGCTACCGCTCCTGCAGTTCCAAATTTCCACTCCGCTTCTTTTGCTTTTGTTAGTTTCTTTAGTGCTTCTTATATAGGCTTCGAATCTCTAAGGTGCTTACACAAAAAGGCTCTCCATGAACGATATACATCGTTTTGGAGAACTTTTTTATGGATCATATTCTGATACAATATAAGGACAAACCAAATTGGAGGTGCCAGCCCATGCAATGGGAAGAGGTTCGGAAGATTTATCCCAATCAATACGTTAAGCTGCAAATCCTTGCATCACATACCGAAGGCAACACTAAGTTTGTGGATGAAGTCGCACTGATCCGTGCTATTCAAGACCCCCAAGAAGCGACTAAGGAGCAGCTACAATCTAAGGATGGCGTGATTGTGTCACATACCGGAAATGATGATTTGAAGGTTGAGATTCGTGCTTCTAGTAGACCAAGAGTGGCTCCAATGACCAGAATACTTACAGATGAACAAAAGAAGCAAATGACTTCGGTTATCTTCAAAGATGAAGGTGTCCTCTCTCAACTTCAACAAGCTCAAAAGGATCGTAGAGATGGAATTTCCACTTACAGTGACAGCGAAGAGGAGTTTGCCCAGTTACTGAACAAGACCCAGAACAAATAAATAGCCTAACCTCTTAGCATATTCGCTGTGGGTTAAGAAGAAAATATTATTTTTAGCGGACAGAAATGTATTGGTAGACCAAACGATATCAGGTGATTTCAAGCCATTTGGCGGTAAAATGACAAAGGTTGAGAACAGGATCCTAGACAGTTCCTATGAGATTTATCTTGCTCTGTATCAGCAGCTTTCAGGTGATGACGGAGAAGAAGCCTATCTGCAATTTCAACCGAACTTCTTCGATCTGATTGTTGTAGATGAGTGTCATAGAGGCAGCGCAAAAGAGGATTCTGCATGGAGAAAAATCTTGGATTACTTTTCATCAGCCACTCATGTAGGATGTACTGCTACACCTATTGAAACGAAGGAAACCTCAAGCCAAGCTTACTTTGGTGAGCCTATTTACGAGTATTCTTTAAAGCAAGGGATTGATGATGGCTATTTAGCCCCATATAAAGTGATAAGAATTGGCCTTGATAAAGACCTTGAAGGGTATCGACCAGAGATTGGGAAAGTCGATAAACATGGCTATGAAATTGAGGATAGAGAATATAATATCAAGGATTATGACAGAACCTTGGTTATTGATGACAGGACGAGGGTGATTGCAGCCAAGATTACTGAGTTTTTAAAGAAGACAGACAGATTTAGCAAAACGATTGTTTTCTGTGTGGATATTGAACATGCAGAGCGAATGAGACAAGCTCTAATTAATGCAAACAAGGATTTGTATGCTGCAAATGATAAATATATTATGCGTATAACAGGGGATAATGACGAAGGGAAAGCACAACTGGAATATTATCCACAGTTCGATTAATAGCTATACGCTGATAATATCTAGGGATCTTGTAATTAGGCACATAATAATAAGGTTCTAGAAGCACCTTTTCTTCTGCATCGGTTACATTCTTATCATTTAAGTATCGTCTATATAAGTCCTCTGGTTAGGGGAATTCTCCAAGGCTTAGTTCACTTACTTCACCCGTGATTAAATTTTGCTCAATAAATCCATCCCCATTGGTTGCATATACATAATAGATGTCGAGTGCTTTTGCATAGGCAATGGCTTGCTGCAAACCTGCACCAACTGAATGATTGTTATCCTTTGCTTCAATGACAGCTAGAGGAAAATTGTTTTTATAGAACAGAACATAATCCGCTCTTTTCCTCTTGCCTCTAGTTGTGACATTACCACGAAGTATGATTCTGCCAACCGTAAAAGCATATTCCAGACGAATTTGTTTTTTTATATCCCATCCTGCATTAGTGATTGCTGGTGTGATATATCTGGCTTTGATATCTTCCTCAGATAAATTTTTCTTTGCCATAGGCTCAGTCCTTTCCGTCTGATTTTATCTGGATGAATATTATGAAGTTCTTATTAAACGTGGTTATTTATATTAGCTAACTATCGGAATTGGTTTACAATGATCACTACGACTATCCAAATATTATATCTTGAGAGACATCTTCTTTAGTAATTAACATCAACGATTCTTTAGTAATATGCTCCGTCAACCTAGAGAGTCTCTTTGATTGATTCAGCGTTATGTCATCAAACAAATTCCGCACAAGACGACCATTTGAAAAGTGATCATTTTTTTCATTTAATTTCATTTGTAACACATTACGGACTTTTTCAATTGCCTCCTCTTGGGCAACATAATCATTTTGATTGCACGTGTAATTGAATATTTGAACAAGCTCATCGAGTGAGTAATCACTGAATGAAATAAATGTATTGAATCTTGACTTTAATCCTGGATTGGATTCAAAGAACTTCCCCATTAAATTTGTATACCCAGCTACGATCACAACTAGGTCATCGCGATAATCTTCGAGAGCTTTTGTTAACTCAGTAAGGCTTTCTCTCCCATAACTATCGCTATGATCATTCTCTGTTATGCTATACGCCTCATCAATAAATAGGACTCCACCTTTTGCACGATTAATTAATCTTTTCACCTTAATTGCTGTTTGTCCTTGATACTCAGCAATTAAATCAGTCCTGCTCGCTTCAATGAATTGACCTTTACTCAGTAATCCGATAGCTTTGTACATTCTCCCAACAATACGAGCCACTGTAGTTTTAGCTGTACCAGGATTTCCAAGAAACGCCATATGTAAAGTTTTGTTAGACTTCTTTAGTCCGTTTTTCTCCCGTAAATGTTGTACTTGATTAAAATCAATCAAATCACGGACTTGCTGCTTCACATTTTCGAGACCAACCAAATCATCTAATTGGTTAAGTAGCACATCTAGTGAGACATTGGACGACTCTTTTAAGTCCTGGAAAATTCCATCAACTTTTGATGCTCCAAGATATTTATATAACATCTCAACAATTTTTTCTTGCTTTTGTTCCATGTTAGGTAAGGATTGTTTCTTAGTTAAGATACCTAAGTTTTTGATTAACTCTAAAACAGCCCTATCATTTTGTTCATCAGTTATTTCTCGAACTAATCGTTCAAAATCAGATGTTTGTCCCAAGAAAACATCTAACTGCTTTGTTTCTTTAATCAGCTGGTATTTGTAATTCTCTGAAATCATCATAAAACCTCACTTATTATCAAAACTACTAGAATACATATGATAGTGATAGTTGTAAATGAAATAATTTGAGTAATCTTCAACGTTTCTGATAAATTTCTTGTCAACAGATTAAGCTCAACAACCTCATTTTTGGCCATTGATAATTCAGATTCAAAATATGCTGATATACTTTCTGCTTGTTGCTCTATTCCTACATTGAGTTTCTTAATAGCATCTTCAATATCTTTCTTGTTTGTTATGACTTCGTTAGTCATTAAATCCAGTTTAGCATCAAGCTCCGAATTTTTTCGATCGGCTTTTTCAGATAAGATCTGGATATTATCCTGAATCAATCGTTTCATATCATTGAGCTTCTCTTCATGGATATCAATTTCTTTATTTAGAGTTTTGATATATGCAGATATACTTTCTGCTTGTTGCTCGATTCCACTATTGAGTTTCTGAATAGCATCTTCAATATCTTTCTTGTTTGTTGTGATGAATTCGTTAGTCATTAAATCCAGTTTGGCATCGAACTCAGAATTGTTTTGAACGACTTTTTCAGATAAGATCTGGATATCATCCTGAATTAATCGTTTTATATCAATGAGTTTCTCTTCATGAATATCAATTTCTTGGTTTAGAGTTTCGATGTTAGTCTTATTTTCTGTAATTATTACTTCGATTTTAGATATATTTTCATTTTGATTTGAAACTGCTTGAAATTGTTCAACTTGAAATTCTTTTAAGTAATTGAAATCATCTTGAAAAACTGAAAGTGAAGATAAGAATGATTTCACTTCATCGGTAAGATCGGCTAATGTCAGATCTTGAGCCTCAACCTTGGTTTCAAATGCTTTAAGTTTACTTTGCATTGTTGAAAGATTACCGAAAATTATATCAACATCGGTTAAGTGTTCGATCTTCTCTATTTTTTCTTTGAATTTTTTCAAAACTTGGATGACTTGCTTCTGCTGATTAATTATTTGTGTGATCTCATTTTGATTTGTTTGAACGCCTTCGATTCCTTTTAATGCTTTCGCGTTAGCTTCTTCAGCTGCTTTCAATGAGATCAAAATTCCATGAATATATTCTTTATCTAATGCGGAAAACGTATCGTAGATAGTGTTGAATTCTTTAATTGTTCTAACAAGAACTTGATTCTGTTTAATCATTTTATCCTGAATATTTTGAGTCAGCCTATTCAGGTCATCACCCGTTACTTTATAATCAAACAACCCAAAAGGTCCCCTTGAACCTGGAACACTAGGTAAAATCTCTTCTTTAGGTATTTTTTCACTAAATTCTTTTAATTTATTTTTCTTTTTATTGAAATCATTGGTGCTGTTATTCATAATGGCTATCTGGTTTTTATTTTGATTATGCTTTGTCTCGGTTTTAATTGACATTTCTGATCACCTCAAAGTAAATCTTCTAAATCATTTTGCATTTGAACTAAACTTTTCTGATTATCACTAATGATTTCTTTATTTTTTTTATCATTGGCCTTATCTCCAGCAAATATCTTAGTAAGCGATTGTTGCATTATGTCCTTCGCTAATGTGTGATTCTCTGAAATTTCGCTCATAACATTTTCTTTACTTGCGGCTACATAGCTTTCAGCTGCAAATAGTTGTACCTGCTGAAGATTTATAAGCTTATTTTTCTTATAAATAATTTGCTGATCAATCTCTTCTTTTGCCTTTCTGGAGATAAATTTATCGATAAGATTTAGTACGATTGCGCCAACTAATCCAGACACTAAGCTTGATAAAAACAAACCAATCATATTCGCAAGAGTGCCAATCAGTGGGATCTCAATTTGCATTCCAGGAACTGTAGTAAATAAGAACTTTTCAAAAACCTCTCCTAAGAAAATTGCACTACCACCAACTAATCCAACTGTTATTATTTTTCCAACTTGTGCTACCTTTACGGACAAAGGTTTTTCCTTATTTTTCTTATCTCGAAGAAAATTAACGGCTTCAACAACAGACGATATCCCTTGCTTAATAAAACTTGATAATTTCTTGAATAGACTTACTATAGGTCCGAAAATTTCAGATACTATTGTGCCGATTAAAGTTGATGCTCCCGTCTGAAGAACACTGTATATTTTGGAGAAGAATGATCTTATAGATTCTTTCATATTAGATAAGAATCCATTAAGCGACTTAGATTTCCCCTTGAAAAAACGGACTAAACCATTCATGATTTCTTTCAACAGTGTAAAAAGCGCTGAGATAGCCATTGTCTTTAAGGCATCTTTCCCAGCTTTTTTCCCTACTTCTTTAGCTACATCCAATCGAATATCTTTATTAATTGCTTTTCTTGCTCCGTTATCAGCTTTCATCATAAGATCGTCATCAGCAGCAATTTTATTGTTAAAACGTTTGTTATTTTCTTCTTTTTGCCAACGTTTATCAGCATCGGACATATTTGATTCATCAATCTTTTTATTTGCCTTTTCGTTTTGTTCAACCAGAGATTTTTCCCTAGTCTCACGGGTTTCTGTATACTCTTTGTTACTCTTGGCTCCTTTACTTTTATTTAAAGATTCGTTTGTCGGCTTTAGGTTTTCCCCTTTGTTGGCAAGGCTAGCTACATCTAAATTTGCTTGCTTCCTTCTTTGATTATCGAATAGCTCTTTTCTTGATACGACATGATCTAAATTAGCCTTTTCTCCAAGTTTCAAGTCTTTTCCTGTGTACTCATCCTTCAAATTTCCAGTTTGTTGTTGCTCCTTCATTGCCTTATTGGCATCTTTGTATCGTTTATCTTGCATAACGGAATCGGCAATATCCTTATACTCTTCAGGATGCTCTCTATCATATTTTTGAATTAATGTTTCATTAGTCATGTCGAGACCAATTTGATTCCCAAACTGTTTCCAAACCTCATCCAAGACTATTTTCCCTAAAGAATCAGGATCAGATAATTTTTCTCTATCACCTTCCAGTAGCTCTAAATCAGAAAAGCTTTCTTCCAACTGTTTTGATAAAAAACCTTCAATTTCTTCAAAATCAAAGTCAGTTTCAATATTATTAATTTCAATATTTAAGATTTCATTTTTATTAGCCACAGATTCAAACAGTCCTTCCAAATAAATTTTTATAATTATACTGTTCTACAGAAGGAACGCCTCATCGTCATCCAATGTCGGGAGTTCAAAGATCTCCGTAGACGAATGATAGCTTTCCAGCTTGGGATCTTTGAACGCTGCTTCATCTTGACGGTTTAGGGTGCCTAGCTGTCTGCCTAAATTATAGCTCTTCTGCTTCATACCTGGAGTTAACTCAAATTCACCTATGTATTTCGTTATCGTTTCTCCCCAAACATACCAAGCTTGCTTAATTAGAGAAGTATTCGGGTTAATATAAACGTTCCGCTCAGCCATTTTGGCCAGATCGGATAGAATGTTCCAATGGTTCGACAAGAAAGTTTAAATTGCTATTACTCATACCATTCACCTCTGGATGATTTATTCTTGAAATGTAAAATGATGCATAGGAAAATATTCCTAAGTCCATAATAACATGTCTAAATACAAGGGGAGTATTAAAAAATGAGGACTCAAATTGAGTCCCCTACATTTGTTTCATCTATACGTCTTAGCCATGCATCGAAATAACTTCTACTGAGGTTCTCCACCCAATGATTACATAATAGATAATCATAACCATAGATCAAATACGGATCAGCGTAGAATCTGGGTCGTCCGTTGATATTCCGCTGTTCGGTCAAGGAAAGGTTAGGGTCGACCTTCTTCAATACAGGATAAGTGATGTTAAATGTTTTCTTCGAGTAGTCCAGTCGCTGCAACCGCTCAATCTCTTGCACAGTTAATACATCATTCGCAATCAAGCGTTCAAAACTGGATTTAACAAAAGCACCAATCTTTATTTCCTCAGATCCTTTAAAATCAGCAGGTAATTTCTTTGTTTTCACTGGCGATTTCGGTAGGTTTACTGGCTGTTTATCCTCCGCGAAAAGATTATACATTTGTATACTTCGCATAAACAGCTCCGAAGTATCTGACACAGAATTAGATAAGGCTGTTACAACATTGAAAATTTTCTCCTTGAAGTCCTCATTGCAGAGGAGCTCAAAGCGAAAATCTAAACCTTTTGCATGGAACAGATCCTGGAGTTCGGCTATGTAGAGTTGCAGCGGTTCACGTATTGCTCCATATATTTTTGGAGCAGCAAATATAATATTTCCAGCATTCAAATTGAAATACCCATGAATTGCCATAGCAGTGCGAATCATTTTCTTCAGCACTCTGGAAATTGTTTCTTCCTTGGAGCCGTAATTCAGGCCATACTCATGAAAAGCTACATCTATTCCGTATATACTCTCAACACCATTTAGCCCTCCAACTTCCATACCCAAAGCATCAATCTCCGCCTGTTGGAGTAGTTGAGAGAATGAACTGTTTTGCTTAAACAAATCAAGGCTGTATTTCTCTTTAAAATACAGGTCTGAATCTTTCATCATACTTTCGACGACCGCTTCGTTATGAATCTCCCACGACTTCACCGATGGCTTCCAATTCAACTGAACAAGCTGACAATTCTTTGCATGTCTCAGCCATGAGAGCATCAAGGATTCTCCGATTTCTATTTTCAACAGAGCTACACCTCATCGCCTATTTTTCTGAATGCAGTCTTCTCTCCAAGCGTGACTGAATCCACTTCCCAACCAGCGAGCAGCCAAGATTTAGCTTGTGTATTCGTCAAAGCATTAGCCCACCACGGACGATATTTACTTGCAGATGCAGGCAGTGCGAAACCTAGTACCGTCTCGATTTGGCCTATAGTCATAATCACTTGCTTACCTTCGGTACTCAGTAAATATCGATAGAGTGAAACGTATTTCCCAACGTTATTCTCCATAAGATTCTTCGGCTGATCTCTATGCTTTTTCAAAGTAGGCCGTACATTAACTTCAGACGGTGACTCCAGTGAATCTCCAGATATCTCCTCATGTCCTTCCAGCGCTCGGGTCAACCTTTGCAGCATATAGCCGATCCCCGTACAATCGCTTAGAGGAAAGAACAATTCCTGTCCTTGATTAAATACAGCCTTAGCTCGATCCGCATAATGCTTGCCGCCCAGCACCGTAATCTCCTGATATTTGAATAATCCCTTGCTTTCAGCCTGCTCTTTCAATTGAGCGATAAGAATGGTCTCACTGGAAGGCTTAATGAAGGACACGTTATAGTCCTCTGGAATCATATCCTCAGGAAATAGAAAACCATATTTTGCAGACAGAATCACCCAATGATCGAAGAAGGTTTTAGCATACCTTTGACAGGCCACGGCAAAAACACCTGTATAAACGTTCTGCGCTTCTACAGGTCCAATTGAAGGCTGTTTATCCCATATTTTCGCGGCACCGCAGGGAATAATACAAAGCGATTTATCTCGATTCACTGGCGAGTACCTCGATTCTGTCAAAATCTTGGTTATTCAAGGGTTCTTTATACAACTCGTTCACTTGCCAAAGTCCACTTCTTCTTATTTTTTCATGGGGTGATGACATCCCAAGCCATTGAACAGAAGGAGCGCACTCATCACATAACGATAACGTAGATATGAGCCTGGATTCCAAAGATAAACGCTCTTGTTTATCTTCTATAGCCAGCACACAAAATGAGAAATGCTTCTGTATATAATCACTGACTCTGTTCTCGATATTTGACTGATATGCTGGATCTACCAGATGACCATTATTAAGTTTAGCTTCCCGAGTTGTAAAATCGAGTTCCCATACACTTGCGTATGGATCTTTGTCTCGGTTCAGCAGGCACCTACCTATGTTCTTGCGAAATATACTTCTATCCTTATTCTCCTGAACAAAATGCTGCTTCAAACGCGACCTAAGTTGATTAAGGCCTGTATGGGTACCAACTCGAACGATCCGTTCCGCATCATGCCCGTATTCCCCCGTTTCAAAAAGCAAATAGACCCCATTTCTGGGGATCACGTTGTCCTCGAAGGGAAAATGATGCCGAGTCATTTTATGGACGATCTCATGTAATTCACAACAGTGTTGGCTCATACAGATTGGCCCCCTTTAGATCTAGAAAATCATGATATTCAAGTGTTAATAAATGTAATCTTAACACAATAAGATTGCTATTGGTTTATGATATAATGAGCGAAAGTAAGGTGAGCAGAATGTCCATTTCCAAGGAACAATTAGAACAGAGCTTTCAGGGCAAATCTTACGTAGACCTTAAAGACTTGGTCCCGCTAATTGAAGAAAATTTTGGATTTAACGTTACTCTGCAAAGGAAAGATGAGCGGCCTACATTTACAGATGAACAAAAGAAGCGAATGACTTCAGTTATTTTTAAAGATGAAGGTGTTCTGTCTCAACTACAGCTAGCTCAAAAGGATCGTAAGGAAGGGATTTCCACATACAGTGACAGCGAAGAGGAGTTTGCACAATTACTGAAAGAGGCCCAGAATGAAATCTGACCAATACAAGGTTCTCTGGACTACTTACGCTCGGGTAGCACTTGCCCATATGAAGGAATTAAAAGTAGACCCTATGAACGTCTTTAGGCGTTCTAAGTCTGTTTTGGCTGATGAACCCAAATATAAAGCTGATGGAGTTTCTGACTTCCCTGGTTTTGAGTTTAACGGATACTACTGGGTGTTAATCGGTAATGTGATCATTATAAATAGCCTAACCCATTAGCGTATATCGCATATGAGCTAGGCTTTTTCTATATCCTAATTTTTCCCAGATCATATCTGGCCCGATTCTGAGTACAAAAACAACCGGCCAAGGATATATCCCGCCGGCTGATTGTATTTGTTGTTATAAACTAAATAACGTGTTCATTGGAATTTGTAAATCTTTAAAGACGATGGATTTAACCGATTCCTGCTCCGTATATAAATGACGTACCTGGTAACTGCCATCCTCCAAAGTATATACATGAACCGTTCGATTCCCAGGATCCACAATCCAATATTCCGGAACTCCATGCTTCTGATATAAATTGAACTTCTCATTAAAGTCCTTAAGTGCAGTAGATGGTGACAGCACTTCAATAATTAGGGTTGGGGCACCGTTACAGCCGCTCTTGGATATTTGGTCCTTAGAACAGACAACGGAAATATCCGGCTCAGTGACATGATCAGGTGATTGATACTCTTCACTTTCACTGAAGAACACATCAAATGGGGCCACAAACACATAGCAGCTCCGGTTCTGGAAGAATGTCCTTAGGGCGAAATGAAGTTCTCCTACAATATATTGATGCAATGAGGTCGGAGCTGGAGACATATTATAGGCTTTGCCGTTAATTAACTCCCAGGTTCCTTCCCAGGTTAGCCAATCTTGATAGGTATGAATTTTCTTCTCATCCGGATTTGACACAATGTCTGGCCTCCTTCTGATTATGTGTACGAGCTTTAACTAATTGTACCATGTTCAAACGAATCGTTGCTAATTTCCACCCGGCCGTACAGACAAGTTCAATATCCCGCCATCATACTCCCTCCCCTCCGCCCATATACATAAGAAGAACGGTTCACAAGCTGGAAGGAGAGATGGATGCATGCCCGGTGATGAGATTAAAGCGCTGGAACGGGCGATTGCCGAGATTACGGAGATTGCTACCGGGTTCGGCCTCGATTTTTATCCGATGCGTTATGAGATATGTCCTGCGGATATCATTTATACCTTCGGTGCCTACGGGATGCCCACCCGGTTCGGACACTGGAGCTTCGGTAAGACTTTTCATAAAATGAAGTCGCAATACGATTTCGGCCTGAGCAAAATTTATGAGCTGGTGATCAACTCAAATCCGTGCTACGCCTTCCTTCTCGACGGCAACTCCCTGGTGCAGAATAAGCTGATTGTCGCCCACGTGCTGGCGCACTGCGACTTCTTCAAGAACAATATGCGCTTCTCGATGTCCAACCGGGATATGGTCGAGAGCATGTCGGCCACCGCTGACCGGATCGCCGATTATTCGGTTACCTATGGAACCGATACGGTGGAGAACTTCATCGATTCTGTGCTGGCGATTCAGGAGCATATTGATCCCAGCCTGATCCAGCCGCGCAAGCTGGGCAAGACCCACCTGCTCGAAGCCAAAATGAAGGAGCGCAAGGATTCCCCTCCCGGCGGTCCCGGTCCTGCAAATGCCTACAGTGAGCTATGGGATCTGGAGAAGAGCGATGTCGCCCCGCCAACGCCGGAAACTGCAGGCAAACGAACCTTCCCTCCCGAGCCGGAAAAAGATATTGTCTGGTTCATCCAGCAATATTCCACCGCCCTCGAAGACTGGCAGCGCGATATCATGACCATGCTGCATGACGAAATGCTCTATTTCTGGCCGCAGATGGAGACCAAGATCATGAACGAGGGCTGGGCTTCGTACTGGCATCAGCGGATCATGCGGGAGCTGGATCTGACGGCCGAGGAAACGGTGGAATACGCCAAGCTCAACTCATCCGTAGTCCAGCCTTCGCGCCAGAGCCTGAACCCTTATTACCTGGGGCTGAAGATCTTCGAGGATATCGAACGCCGCTGGGACCGGGACAAAATGTTCGAGGTGCGCGAGCTGGATTCCGACATTTCTTTTATCCGCAGCTACCTGTCGAAGCAATTGGTTAACGACCTTGACCTCTATGTCTTCGAGAAAAAAGGCCCGGAATGGAAGATCACCGACAAAGCCTGGGAAAATGTGCGTGACCAGCTTGTGCTGGCCCGGGTTAACGGCGGTTCACCGTACCTTGTTGTCCAGGATGCCGACTATGAGCGTAACGGCGAATTGCTGATCGCCCACCGCTACGAGAGCATCGAGCTGGATCTCAAGTACCTGGAACGCACCCTCCCGCATATCTACTCATTGTGGGGCCGCACCGTGCATCTGCAAACTGTTGTGGAAGACAAAAAAGCCCTTTTTACCTATGACGGCAAAAAGGTGCAGCGGAAGTTTATGTAGCGTGTCCTCTTAGCACAGCTCAACCTGAGTCCGGAGAGTACTCTATGATGTATTACAATACTAGCAATTGTACTTTGTGCAGTAGAATAATGCTAATTCCTCTGAAAAACAGCATCTATTGTACTTTGTACAATTGAATTTAGAGAATAGGCTGTTTTTTACTCTAAACGCAGAAATCTAATGCACGAAATACAACAGAATGCAGTTCAGTAACAAATATAGGGGTTTCTAATGTACAAAGTACAACCAGCTTGTAAAAGTGGAATCCCAGCGGGGAATTTGCTCGCGTGATGACCTGTGCTAACACATAACTGCTGGCATTCAGTCAGTTCCGGCTAATTTCCCATGATAAAGTGGTTAGTGGTTGGTGTTTTGGTTGTAGTTTTGGTTGTGGCTGTGGTCACACCCGCCCTGTACGAAGTGCCAGCGGGTGTAGCCGCGGTTTACCGGTTTACAAAATCCAGGCCCGCCTGCACATTGGAATGTGCGCTGCGGGCCTTCCTTGCGGCCGCCACCACCAAGCGGCCGGAACAACAGGACTAATAAGCAGGCAAAGACTGGGCGGTGGGAGTAACGGAGGGGATTTTGGAACTGTAGGAGCGATAGCGTTCGCCTGAAAGCTTTCCATAGGAACGCTCGCTTCGGAAGCATAAGCTAAGATTGGATTTAAACCGCTGCCCAGCGGTTTAAATCCAATCTTAGCAGCGACCGGAAGTCCAAAATCCCCGCAGTTACGCCTTCACCGCACAGCCTTTGCCTCCGCCGTATTTAGCTCCTATTTTCCCCGCCGCTCAATCACCGGAACATAGATCTCCATCACCGTATCTACCCGCGCATGGCACCGCTCGTCGTAGTACTCAAAGTTCAGCTTGTCCTCGTCATGTACATAACCGCTTTCCGGGAACCATTCCTCGAAGATATATTGCCACGTAGACTTCACCACTTGGGCAAAAGTATCCGGGTTCTCCTCATCGCTGAGATCCACCGGCGGTGTCGTGAATACCGCATACTGCGCAGCAGGCACAACAGCGGTTAGCATTTCCTCAGCCACAAGGCTGAAGTCCTCCACTATAACCCCCAGCAGGTAGACGGCGTTGCCGCCATCGTCTGCCGGAATACATAAGCCAACCTCCCCGTGCTTCAGCGGGTTCAGCTTGGCGTACATTTTATCCTCCAGATTGTCTCCGTCATAGTAATACCAGAAAGAAGCGACGTCCTGCGTATAGCTTCCGGCCTCCACGTTCGTTTCGATGCCATAACCAGCCACCCTAAACGCCGGTTTGCTCACCATCACGGGCTCCCTGATATAATCCCCGATTTGGTACACTGTTCTGTCCCGGAGATACCCGTCCATCCGTGCCGCATACTGCGAGGGACTATAGCCGAAGGCCTTGCGGAAGGCTTTGGCGAAGCCGCCGGGGGTCTCAAAACCATACTCCAGCGCAATATCCGTAATCCGCCGCCCGCCAAACAGCTCTACTGCTGCCAGGGACAGCCTCCTGCTGCGCACATATTCCATGACCGGCATCTCCCGGCACTGGCTGAACATCCGGCAAAAATGATACAGCGAATACCCCGCCTGTGCGGCAATCTCCTCTGCCGTCAGGTTCTCCCGCAGATGCTCCTCAATATAATCAATACTCCGCTCGATCTCCCTGCTGTAATTCAGGTGCTCCACCAGCCTTTCCCTAACACAAAGCTGATTCCATTATAACAACCGGCAGCCAGCCGGTCTGTTCCAGATTTGCTGCATTACTTTAGCTGATTAAGGAAGCTTTATCTAATAATCCAGCTGCAAACTTGCGGGCAGCCGCGAAATCCTGCACATTGGGATGCCCTTTTTTGTCCAGATTGAAGCCCAGCGGACTGAATTCCCCGGGACAGTGGAACTCAGCGATGACGTTGCAGCCTTTAGCCGCCAGCTTTGCCTCAACCAGCGCTTGATTCTTGAATACCCCAGATCCGGATGTGCAGAAAATAAAGACATTCTTGTCCCGGAGCGGCATCTTTTTGATGAATTTGAACATCCTGCGGTGGATTTTGGAGGCGTAAATGCCTGAACCCAAGCCAATCAGGTCATATCCGGACAGCATCTCCGGCTTAACGTCCTCCACTTTGGCCAAATCTGCACCCAGCACTTCAGCCATAGCGGCTGCAATCTTCTGAGTGTTCATGCTGCGGCCTGATCTGTAAATAATGATAGTCTTCATAATGACGCCTCAATTCGTTATATTATCGAGTAGGAGGGGGCGGCAAGCCCCCGTCCTCTCACACCACCGTACATGCGGGTCCGCATACGGCGGTTCCAAAAGGTTAACAAAGTTCCAGATAGCGTGAAAGTAAACTCTTCAGCCCTTTTGCTTCCCAATAGGAAGTCGAAAGGGCGTTATTCGTGTTCCGGGACATTTCCCACGCGCCTCGCCGCGAGTTGGCCATCTTAAAACAAGCCCACTTTGGAACCCCGAGTGCTCGAAGCTCGCGGATTCGTGTACGTACTCGTTTCCACTGTTTCCACAGACACATTCGAAGTCTCCTCCGAATCCACTGGTCCAGTGTTTGGAAGTGTGTCTTCGCCGAGGCTAGACGGAAATAACCGAGCCAACCCATCAGATAGCGGTTCAGTCGGTAAATCCTTTCTTCCATGGAAATGGACCAGGTACGTTTCGTTAGCTCTCGAATTCTCCCTTTAAAAGCTGCGAGACTCTTCGGAGCAATCCGAATCGTTGCCTGTTTCTGGCTCAGGAAACTGAATCCTAAGAACTTTCGGTGCCAAGGTCTCGCTACCGCACTTTTCTCCCCGTTTACTTTCAGTTTTAGCTTTCCTTCTACAAACCGACTTACCGATTCCATGACACGCTCGCCTGCTCGTTTACTCGCCACAAAGATATTACAGTCGTCCGCGTAGCGTACGAATCGCAAACCTCGCCCGGTCAGTTCCTTGTCCAGATCATCCAATAGAATGTTTGCTAGAAGCGGACTAAGCGGACCGCCTTGTGGCGTTCCCTCCCGGCTACGCTCCCATTTTCCATCCACCATAACTCCGGCGTTTAAGTAAGCACGGATTAGCGTCAGCACTCTTTTGTCCTCCACTTTCCGCGCCACTCTTGCCATTAGCATGTCGTGGTTTACCTTGTCAAAGAATTTCTCCAGATCCAAATCCACGACCCATCTGAGGCCGCCTTGGATATATCTTTGGGCTTGTTTAACGGCGTCATGCGCGCTCTTCCCCGGCCGAAAGCCGTAGCTGTACCACGAGAATTGTGCGTCAAAGATCGGGTTCATGACTTGTAAAAGTGCTTGCTGGAGGAAACGGTCCATCACAGTCGGGATGCCTAGCTGCCGTACACCGCCTCCAGGTTTGGGGATTTCCACCCGTTTGACTGGCGCAGGTCTGTAAGTTCCCGTCAGAAGTTCAGTTTTCACCGATGCCCAGTGCGTATTCAGGTAAACTTGTAGATTCGCTACCGTTACACCGTCCACACCGGGCGCTCCTCCATTTTGCACCACTCGTTTGTAAGCGAGTCGAAGGTTATCTCCTTTGAGCATTTGCTCCAGCAAGTTGTTCTGGTCTTCGCGAGAGGAAGGGACGACTTGTGCCGACGAAGAACTCGGCGCTCCGGCATACCCTGACGGCTTCACCGCTTCTCTTTGCCGCAAGCTCCCTTGCGAGATATTCTGCTGTCGTTGCTCTTCATGCGAACGCATCGCTTTCCTCTCTCCTTTCGGTTCAGCCCTTCCGTAAATTGTTGCAACAGCTTACGTACTATGGCTTCTGCTGACTCCTGCCAGTTCAGCGCAGCCTCTCAGCTACGGTTACAAGTTTTTTTTTCTTGCTTATCTGACAGGTCTCCCCAGATAAGAACGTCATCTGTCTGCCCGCGACCACTGGAGTATACCGCGCCAGCCCTTGGCGGCTTTGGATTTCGTCATGTTTAGGTGACTCATCCGACTGACACAGCCTCAAATCCAGTTCGTGTACCTTGGCCCGTGCTTTTGCCTCCGGCTTCCTTCAGATTCCACCTCACGGTGGACACCCTTGCCCTTGGCTAACGGTAGGCGCTCGCCAGCCCCCGTTCGGGACTTTCACCCTAAAGATGACGCCCATGCTGGGCGTACTAAAATATGAATGAACATAATTATATTCATTCATTTCAAACCGGAATAAAATGCCCAGTACATCCACTGAACATTTAATAGTGTATTCTGCCGCCGGCCAAACGAAGCCGGAGACCTTTGTCAATGCTGTGTATCCGTCAAGCCTTTCATGATAAACTCGACTAAATAATCCAGAATCTGCGGGAAATAGCTAACCCCGATCTCTTCCTTGTGGATGTCAATATACGGCACGGAGTTGAACAAGGCAAGAATCATGCCGTCCTCCAGATCCTCTCTGATCTTCCCCTTGGTCTTCCAGTGCCGGATTAATTCCAGCGTGCCGCTGTTCATCATTTCATGAATGCCCTCTATACCGCCATGCTCATAGAATTCCTTCTCCAGCTTGCTGAAAAGAGCTTTGTTGTACCATTCCTTCAGGATTGGATTCGTATGGATCCCGCTGTAATTAAGCGCCATGATTTCTTTGAGCACTTTGGCAGGCTCGTCATCCAGATTGACCGAAGACTGCAGGATGCTCCGCTTCAGCTTCTCGTTCTCCTGCAGATAAATATCGATGAACAGCTTCTCCTTCGAGGCGTAATAATTGTAGAACGTGCCTACGGCGAACCCGCACATTTTGGTAATGTCGGAAATATTGGTGTCCTTGAAGCCCTTGGAGCTGAACAGCTCTTTGCCGCATCTGAAAATCTCAGCCTTCTTATCTTCCATCTGTAAGCCCTCCGCGCCTGAGTGAATAATATTAAATTCATTCATAATGTAGCACAGCGCTGCTGTCATTACAACACACTTTTAAGTCCCCTGAATCGTATCACTTCAAGGGTGAGATGAATAGGCTGTTGTAATTAATTGAATAATGGAGGTACCCTTATGACCTTTGATAACGAATATCCGAACAGTCAAGCTTATCCATCCGCCTATCCTTATTCTCCGCGTAACACTTCCTTCCCTTACTCGCATTACTACCACCATCTGGTCCGCTCAGAACCCGGTCACACCCTTCCGGCAACAGAAAACCAAAGTGTAAAAAATGAATTCGTAAAAGGGCATATGAACGCAGATGTCGGCAGCGGGCAAGGGATTCATGTAGATGCCGGAGGTGAAGTAGGCGGTAAACACGGCATCGGTGTAAATGCCGGCGGCAATGTTAAATACACCGGTGCTGGTATGCATGCAGACGGCCACATCGGCAACACTTCTTATGGAATCCAGGCGCAAGGTAACACCCATCTGGACAGCGGCCAGGGTCTTGGACTTAATGCAGATGCCCAGGCCTTCGGCAAGTACGGGCTGGCTGCCCAGGCAGCTACCCAGCTGGGCGGCGGCCAGGGAGCCAACTTTCATACGGGGGCGCAAGCCGGAGGTGAACATGGTCTGAGTGCAGAGGCCGGCGGCCATCTGGGCTTAAGTCAAGGTGCCGGACTCCAGACCCAATTGCAGCTCGGCGGTGACAATGGGCTCGGTGCCCAGGCCAAGGCGCAGCTCGGCGGCGGTCAGGGCGCAGGCTTAGGCGTTACCGGACAGGTAGGCAAATATAACGGACAATTAGGCTTTACTATTGGCGGCAAGAATCAGGAGGCCAAGGAGCTTCAGGAGTAAGCCGGGCCCGGTCTATCTTTATAAGGGGAATATCCGAGCGAAGTCATGATTATGGCCGGGTATTCCCTTTTATACGAACCAGCACATATTTAGCCGTGACGGGAAAAAGGACTACCTTCCGGCAGTCCCCAAGTTCCGGCAAGCTGCGTCCCCGTCAGCGGTTCAGCAGGCTTCCGACATATTTCAGCAGCTCATTGGCGCAGATCGGGCAGTAGTTGTGCTCATCAATCAGGCGGCGGCTGACTTCGTTGATGCGTTTCAGCTGGCTCTCATCCGGCGTTTTGGAGGAGGTGGTGATTTTGACAATATCCTTCAGGTCGGTGAACAGCTTCTTCTCGATCGCTTCCCGCAGCCGGTCATGGTTGTTGTACTCGAACTTCTTGCCTTTGCGGGAATAAGCGGAAATGCGGATCAGGATCTCCTCGCGGAATGCCTTCTTGGCATTCTCGGAAATGCCGATCTGCTCTTCAATGGAGCGCATTAGCCGCTCATCCGGCTCCATCTCCTCATCCGTGAGCGGGTCGCGGATTTTGGACCAGTTGCAGAAGGCTTCGATATTGTCGAGATAGTTCTCGAACAGTGTTTTGGCGGATTCTTCAAAAGAGTACACAAATGCCTTCTGCACTTCGCTTTTGGCGAGAATATCGTATTCCTTGCGGGCAATGGAAATGAAGTTCAGGTAACGCTCGCGTTCCTCCTTCGTAATCGAAGGATGCTGGTCCAGGCCGTCCTTGATCGCCCGCAGCACATCCAATGCGTTCATGCACTGCAGGTCGCCTTTGATCAAAGCGCTGGAGATGCGGTTGATGACATAACGCGGGTCGATGCCGGACATGCCTTCGTCCAGGTACTCGGTCTGCATTTCCTTGAGATCGGCTTCCTTGTAGCCCTCTACCTCTTCGCCGTCGTACATGCGCAGCTTCTTGATCAGGTCCATGCCCTGCTTCTTGCTCTCCTTGAGCCGGGTCAGGATTGAGAAGATCGCCGCCGCCCGCAGCGCATGCGGGGCAATATGCACATGCTTCATATCACTCTGGCCGATGAGCTTGGCGTAGATTTTCTCCTCTTCCGAGACCCGCAGATTATAAGGCACCGGCATGACGATCATGCGCGACTGGAGAGCCTCATTCTTTTTATTGGAAATGAAGGATTTATACTCGGTCTCATTGGTATGGGCAATGATCATCTCATCCGCCGAGATTAACGCGAAGCGCCCGGCCTTGAAATTACCCTCCTGGGTCAGCGACAGCAGATTCCACAGGAATTTCTCATCGCATTTCAGCATTTCCTGGAACTCCATTACCCCGCGGTTAGCCTTGTTCAGCTCCCCGTCGAAGCGGTAGGCGCGCGGATCGGATTCCGAGCCGAATTCCGTGATGGTCGAGAAGTCGATACTGCCCGTCAGGTCGGCAATATCCTGCGACTTCGGATCGGACGGGCTGAAGGTCCCGATACCTACCCGTTCTTCCTCCGACAACAGCACCCGGACAACTCCAACCTGTTCGATATCACTCTGGTATTCATTCTTCAGCCGCATCTGGCAGGATGGGCAGAGGTTGCCTTCGATGCGTACACCCAGCTCCCGCTCGATCTCCGGACGCAGCTCCAGCGGAATCAGATGCAGTGGATCCTCGTGCATCGGGCAGCCCGCGATGGCATATACCGCACCTGCATCCGTACGCGAATATTGCTCCAGTCCGCGTTTGAGCAGGGTGACGAGTGTTGACTTGCCTCCACTGACCGGTCCCATCAGCAGCAGGATCCGTTTGCGCACATCCAGCCTCCGGGCGGCGGAATGGAAATATTCCTCCACCAGCTTCTCCACCGCACGGTCCAGCCCAAAGATTTCCTGTTCAAAAAACTTATACCGTTTACGTCCGTTGATGTCCTCGACGCCGTGTGACTTGATCATGTCGTATACGCGGGAATGAGCCGTTTTTGCGGGAGAGGGATCTAGTCTCAGCAGTTCTATATAGTCCTTGAAAGTGCCGCTCCACGCCAAACGGTCGTTCTCAGCCCGATACGAAGCTATACGCTCAAAAATATCCATGGCTCGCTGCCTCCTCTTGCGCTCCTACTTGCTCCACCAAGCTTAGAAAGTGTATTACATACCTATGCGGCGAGCCCGGAATAGTTGACCTCTTTTTTGCTGTGCTATAATAGAGAATCATGATTTCCCTTAAATAATTATGCTGCATTAAGAGCGCAGGAGTGAGTACAATGGCGATCAAACAGGAAACGGAGCTGTATGCTCCTTTGAAGAGTTTTTTTGAGCGGCAGGGCTATGACATCAAGGGTGAGGTACGGACCTGCGACCTGGTGGGCATCCGGGAAGACGAGGATCAGCCGCTGATCGTGGAGATGAAAAAATCGTTCAACCTCGCCCTGCTGCTGCAGGGGGTGGAACGGCTGCGCCTTAGCCCTAACGTCTATCTCGCCGTGGAACGCGTGCGGGATAAGAAGGGCGCGGTGAACCAGCGCTGGGGCGAGCTCAGCGGGCTGTGCCGCCGGCTCGGACTCGGGCTGATCACCGTCGTCTTCTATAAGACGAAGGCCCCGCTCGTCGAGGTGCTCGCGGAGCCGGGCGAGGCGCCGCCGCGGGCCCGCAGCGCTGTACGCCGCCGCGAGCGCTTGCTCTACGAGTTCCGCGAGCGCAGCGGGGACTACAACACCGGCGGCAGCACGCGCGTCAAGCTCGTGACGGCCTACCGCGAGAAGGCGCTGCGCGTGGCCGCCGCGCTGCAGGCCCTCGAGGCCGAAGCCGCTGCTGGCGCGGCCGGCCTCGCAGACGGGCGCGCCCCGCTGGGCGGCGCGCCTGAGGCTCCGCGCGGCGTGACCCCCGCCGCGCTGCGCAAGCGAAGCGGCGTGCCGGGCGCCGCCGCCTACCTGCAGAAGAACTACTATGCGTGGTTCTTCCGGGTCGGGCGCGGCCGCTACACGCTCACGGCCGCCGGCACTGCAGCGCTGATCGAATACGCCGCGATCGCGGAGATCAGCGCAGGCAAGCTGTAGGCGGCTTGCCCCGCTGGAGCGGGGACTATGGATTCGCGGCTCACCCTCGGCTGGGGAGTCGCGAATCCATGATTACCGCTCCACCCTCCGGCCCCGCCGCAGCAGCGATGCCGTCCTTAGCATCTTGAACAATCCCGGACGGAGCGCCAAGCTCGCGCTTGTATGTCTTCGTCCTAACGCTGCGGCTTTATTCCAGCGCTTCTGCGCCTAGAATTCACGCAGGAAGGCTCATTCCTATTCTACAGCCACCCAACAAGTGGAATAATAGCACTTAACTTCATGACTTTATCCCGTCAGAACGGTTTAGTTGGATAAAAAGCATCTAATTGATCTGATTTCGAATCGAATGGCCGATTCCGAATCAATAGATGTATTATTTCCATTTAAATTCCTGAAATCTCCAGTTTCAGAAGAATTAAATGCTCTTTTTCCACCTATTCCGTGAGGAAGGGCAGAGCAGAATTGGGCAGAGCAAAAAGGCACGCATACGCATACAGATACAAAAGGAGTCATCCCGAACGCAGACCCCCTGCGTGGCGAGACAACTCCTTTTTTCCAACCTAGTTCTTTCACTTGTTCTTGTAATCGTTCTTCTAGTCGTTCTTCCAGTCGTTCTTCCAATCGTTCTTCCATTACTTTCGCGCCAGACTTACAAGTCTCAGCCCTACATCCTCCCACACCTTGCAGTCACACCCGCCTTATGCTTTTGGCTTTTCGGCTATCTAACTTTTCAGCTTTCCAGCTACCGTGCCTAAGCAAGCACCGTATACAGCAGCTCCTTCTCCTTAACAGAGGAGCGGCCGGAAGGCAGGATTGAGTTATACTGCTGGATGTTCGTGATAATGACCGGCGTGATTGTGCTGTAGCCCGCCTTCTCGATCTCAACATGATCGAATTCCATCAGCAGATCGCCGACAGACACCTTGGTTCCAGCGGTAACCTTAGGCGAGAAATATAGTCCCTTCAGCTTCACGGTGTCGATCCCGATGTGGGTCAGCATTTCGGCTCCGCTGTCACTGACCTGACCAATCGCATGGCCGCTCTTCGACAGCGAGAACACCGTTCCGTTGACCGGAGATACCACGCGGCCTTCGGAGGGCTGAATGGCAAAACCCTGACCCATAATTTCTTCGGAGAACGCCGGATCATTCACTTCACTCAGCGGCTTCACTTCACCTGCAATCGGACTGAACACTTCTTCATTAACCATCGTCGGTTCCACCCGCGTTACAGCAGACGTAGCCGTCACGCTTGCTGCTGCCCGAGGTGCTGCTTCCACAACCGGCGCTGCAGCAGCTTCAGGCTCATCTTCAAAGCCCAAAATATAAGTGACGACAGCCGCAACCGCAGCACCAATCGCAAAGCTGATGACCGAATAGACGAAGGTCGCTCCAATAACCATCGGAATCCGGGAGAGCCCGGCAAGTCCGCCGATGACATAAGCTTTGACTTTGAACAAGCTGAGGAACGCACCGCCGACAGCTCCGCCGATCAGGGCAGAGATAAACGATTTCTTAAGACGCCTATTTACGCCATACATAGCAGGCTCTCGAATCCCCATAAAGGCCGTAATACTTGTGGACATGGATAGAACGTCCCCCCAGACCCCAGCAGCGTAGTACCGTTGGATGCAGAATCGCAGCCCCTATTGCTGCAGCAATGTACATATCACTGCCTAGCTTGCGGGCAGCCCGCCCCATCCGGTCCCCACAGCCCTACGATTCTCCCCTTGGGAAGGGCCAGGCTGAGGCCGTCCAGTGCAACCTTCCTTCTGTATCCTTTGGCCAAATTGCTGCACTCCAGTATGTTCTCCATTACATCACTCCTGCTCATCGGAAACTTACAGGTGTGTTATTTCTGCTGGAGCAGAATCATTGATTTCGCTGCATCCTCAAAATCCTTCCGGTCAAACATTCTGGCTGAGAAGATTTCAAAATGGGTGTTATCTATTTCACCATACAGATATTCCACCGTACTTTCCTCCTCGCTAATCCACTTTCCTTCCAATTGCGGGGACAGCTGCACCTTGGTAACCATTCTATTTCCGCCCCCAGGCTCCAGCTCCTCCATAGATTCAGTAATCGCCATCCGGATGAAATGAAGGGTCAACCGGTTTCCGTCCACCTTGGCCTCTTCAAAATAATCATCCGGACCGCCGCCAATCTCAGGAATATATACGTTCGCCAAGCCTGCTTTTTGCGCCGCTTCCCGGATCTCCTGGAGCTGATTCCGGCTGTAGTGCAGCTTGTTGACCGGTTCCTCACATACAGGAGTATCTAAAGCCGTAAGGCCCGTTGCCCCTTTGCCAGCAGCAGGTCCTGCGGCTTCAGCGGTTTCGGTGGGTACAGCCGCATCCGGTGGTTCCGGATTACTGCTGCATCCTCCCATTAGCAATACTGCAATGCAAGCTGCCAACCTATATGTTTTGTTTATTTTCATTCTCTTTCAGCTCCGGTTCCTTGGGTTTGGAATAAATTTGACACTCAGCCCAAGTATAGTTCCTTCTACAACACGATAAGTTTCATATTTTTCCGATTCTAAAGACATCTTTGTAAATTCAGTTCAAAAAAAGAAGGACAACCGCCCGCCATTCCATGGCAAGCAGTCATCCTTCTTCTATATCATGCTCCGGTTATTCCCGTCACTCTCAGCTCCGCGCCGTAAACTCCGATACCGCTTCACTCATCAGATTCATGCCCAGCAGCAGCTCATCCCGGCCGGGGTGGCTGAAGTTAAGCCGGATCCGGTCCGAGCCTCCGCTTACACTGCAGAGCGGTCCGGGCAGAAAGGCTACGCCTTTAGCCAATGAGGCACGCAGCAGTGCCATGGCATCCAGCCCCTCCGGCAGCGTCACCCAGAGGAACATCCCGCCAACCGGCATATCATACACGCTGCTTTTCCAGGCCGGGCGTTTCAGAAGCTCGGCCATCAGCTTCAGGCGGGTATTGTATTCCCGGTTCAGCAGGGTGATATGCTCCCGCAGATCAAAGGCGCTTACACTAAGCAGATGATGCAGCAGCCGCTGGTTCAGCGAGCTGGACTGCCAGTCCGCCATCTGCTTCGCAGCGGTCATCATCCCGATCAGCTCGCGGCTTCCCGCCGCCCAGCCCGTCCGCAGCGCCGGCGCAACCGTTTTGCTGAATGAACCGATATACAGCACATGCCCGCCCTCGCTGACATTCTCCAGCGCGTAGAGGGAAGGGTATCTCAGGGAAGGATGCTCATCATATCGCTGGAAATGCAGATCACCGTAAGAATCATCCTCTATAATCAGCACGTTATGCGAGGTGCACAGCTCAAGAATTTCCTTGCGCCGTGCAAGGCTCCACAGCACACCGCTCGGATTGGTAAAGCTCGGCGTGGCAAACAGCATTTTGGGCCGGTGCTGGCGGATTCCGCTGCGCAGATGATCGGGCAGCAGGCCGTCCTTATCCCCCTGCACCGGAATGATCACGGCACCCTGCATCCGCAGCGCCTGCAGAATGCCCGGAGAGGTCGGATTCTCGACCAGCACCCGGTCACCGGGATCTATATAGACTCTGGCCAGCAAATCGATGGCCTGTTGGCTTCCCGTTGTCAGAAGAACTCCGCCTTCGGCCACATTTACCCCTTTGCCTCCCAGCCAATCTCCGGTAAGCCACTCCCGCAGCGGGCCATAGCCCTCGGGATCGCCGTACTGCAGAGCTCCGGCATCTGCCGATATCACCGTCGACGCCGCTTCAGACAGCAGCGGCAACGGGAATAACTCCTCCGCCGGCAGCTCTTCCGCCAGCGAGATCAGCGTGCCGCGCCGCGTCTGTTTACGGATGCTCAGCAGTGGTGATGACAACAACGTATGTGCGCGCGCAGAGAATTCATACTTCATACGCTCCCCCCTTTACTCTGGTTTAAGAATATTCCAGCCCGGACGGCATTATGTCGTTATACGGGGATCAGGCGTAGATTTGCTTGTTCTGTCTTGAGAATAGGGCGAATTTCTCAATCGCCTGTGCCCTCGTAGATACTTCCAGCTTAACATAAATCTTGCGCAGATAGTTATCGATCGAGCGGCGGCTGACTTCAATCTCCAGGGCGATCTTATCGTATGTAATTCCTTGCACAATGCGTTCCATAATAAACATCTCTGTCTGTGTCAGCTGCATTACAGCATCCAGTCCTCTGGAAGAGGTCACCGGACGTAACCCCTTCTCAATCCATTCGAGCGGAATGGAGAGGAAGCCTTCACGGATTCCGCTAATCATCTGCAGCAGCTGATTCGGAGTCGCCCCTTTGGACAGCACTCCGCTGGCCCCAAGCTCAATCAGCGGCTGAAACATATCTTTATCATTCTCTTCGGTCATAATTATAAAATGGGAGCTCTGTGAGCTCTTCTTCATCTCTGGCAGAACATCCTCTACCGTTCCTTCCGGCATTTGATAATCGCTGAGTACCAGGTCCGGCCCGGTATCGCGCACCATGGAAACGCATTCGCTCCAGGTGGAATACATACCTGCAACCTCCAGCTCTCCCCCTTCTTCCAGAATCAATTTTGTTCCCAACATACTTGTGGGATGACATCCCACGATGACCACCCGCCAGACTTTCATCAATGCCCAGACCTCCTGCTATCTATATAATTTACCAGAATGGAAAGCGCGATAAGCGTTTCCGGTTAACACGCAAGCAAGGAACTATGATGTCTTGTCTGTTCTTCCTACTTTTACCTTGAATACGCCCCTCAGATATTCCAATCTATAGAAATTGTATCGCAGTAGTTTAACAGGATGCAATTACTTTTTCTTGTTTTCACAAGCTCTTTCACTTTTGCGAAAATAGTAAAAGTCTGATAGAATGGGGACTTGAAAAAAAATGGCTTGAGGTGATGAAATGCAACCGCTAGCGGAATCGACCCGGGTACACTCGCGCCGGAGCGCAGAGAGAAGCGGACCTTCCGTAAAATGGTTTCTACTGTTCTGGATTTTGATGATTGCACTCGGCGTTTATGCCGTGTACAGCTACACGAACCATCTGAAAGATCAGGTGCTGAGCGAGCTTGGATCACAAAGCCAGCAGCAGCTTACCGTTTTGAAGACCGATTACGAATCCAAGATCGCCGTCCTGACCGAACAGGTGAAGGAACTGCAGAGCACGGTGCAGACCTTTAATGAATTATTGACCTTCACCAAAGATAACGCCAGCAACAAGACGGACAACAGCAACAAACTGTATACACAATTAAGCGAGGTCAAGAAACAGCTGGATGCGCTTAAGAAAGAGATGGATCTGCTCAAATGATGACTCCTGTCAAAAGAGTAAACCGCTTCTTCATGCTCCTGACCGCGCCGCTCTTCGGACTGCTGCTCTGCCTGTGGCTGTATCAGCCGCCGCTCGACCTCAAGCTCGATACCGGACCCTTTACTGCTGTCTCCGGCCCTGTTAGTGAGACCGCTAAGCTTAAGCAGGATCTGGCCGTAGCCAAGAGGTATGCGTCTTACACCATCGATTCGATCAGCGCCAGTGCCCTGCTGTACAAGCAGACCACGAACGCCATGAATGCGCTGGTCAGTACGGCCGCAGCCCAGACCTCCCGCCCGGAGCGGATCTACAATAACAGGATTACCTCCCGGCTGGGCATACCTGCCGATGTAATTACCAGTGACCGGATTACTATTGAATTGTACCGGCTGAACCCCGGAAACTATAAAGCATACGCGTTAAAGATCAGGCTGAAGGATCCTGCCGCCATGAAGATGAGTCTGGCCGGTGACGGCACTGGCGCATCCGAGACCACCATGCAGGCCGTGAACCGCTATGGTGCATCCGCAGGCATCAACGCCGGCGGGTTCGCCGATCAGAACGGCAAGCGTTATCCGCTGTCTACAACCATTGTCGGCGGCCAGTATTTGTATGGCTTCGAACCCAGCTACAAGGATCTCAGCTTCGTCGGCCTGAATAAGTCCGGGCAGCTGATCGGCGGCAAGTTCAGCAGCCGGGCACAGCTGGATCAGCTGGAGCCCGTTTTTGGCGCCACCTTCGTCCCGGTTCTGCTGAAGAATCACACCAAGACTGTGATTCCGCAGAAATGGCAACTCACTCCTAAGCGTGCACCGCGCACCGTGATCGGCAACTTCAAGGATGATCAGCTGCTCATTCTGGTGGCCGACGGTTATGACGAGAACGGCAATTCCGGGGCTACTCTGGCAGAGCTTCAGGACAAGCTGTATAACCTTGGCGTCATTGATGCCTACAATCTCGATGGAGGCGGATCTTCCTCGCTGATCTTCCGGGGGAAGGTCATCAATAACCCTTCTGACGGCAATTTGCGGCGTGTACCGACGAACTTCCTGTTCTTCAAGTAAGTAGCTGGAGTTCGTCAATGCCATAAATCACATTTTCATTTATTTTTGCGGAATGAAAGCGTATAATCAGATTAACGAATAACAGTCACTAACGGAGGTGCACAGCATGTCGTTCTCCCTGACTTTTTGGATCGTGACCCTGGTTTTTCTGCTGTTTCTGGCCGGCATCCTTACTTCTTCCTACAACGACGACAAGACCAAGGGCTTATAAGAGTCCGCTGAGCGTTATCGAGTAGGAGGGGGCGGCAAGCCCCCGTCCTCTCACACCACCGTACATGCGGGTCCGCATACGGCGGTTCCAAAAGGTTAACAAAGTTCCAGATAGCGTGAAAGTAAACTCTTCAGCCCTTTTGCTTCCCAATAGGAAGTCGAAAGGGCGTTATTCGTGTTCCGGGACATTTCCCACGCGCCTCGCCGCGAGTTGGCCATCTTAAAACAAGCCCACTTTGGAACCCCGAGTGCTCGAAGCTCGCGGATTCGTGTACGTACTCGTTTCCACTGTTTCCACAGACACATTCGAAGTCTCCTCCGAATCCACTGGTCCAGTGTTTGGAAGTGTGTCTTCGCCGAGGCTAGACGGAAATAACCGAGCCAACCCATCAGATAGCGGTTCAGTCGGTAAATCCTTTCTTCCATGGAAATGGACCAGGTACGTTTCGTTAGCTCTCGAATTCTCCCTTTAAAAGCTGCGAGACTCTTCGGAGCAATCCGAATCGTTGCCTGTTTCTGGCTCAGGAAACTGAATCCTAAGAACTTTCGGTGCCAAGGTCTCGCTACCGCACTTTTCTCCCCGTTTACTTTCAGTTTTAGCTTTCCTTCTACAAACCGACTTACCGATTCCATGACACGCTCGCCTGCTCGTTTACTCGCCACAAAGATATTACAGTCGTCCGCGTAGCGTACGAATCGCAAACCTCGCCCGGTCAGTTCCTTGTCCAGATCATCCAATAGAATGTTTGCTAGAAGCGGACTAAGCGGACCGCCTTGTGGCGTTCCCTCCCGGCTACGCTCCCATTTTCCATCCACCATAACTCCGGCGTTTAAGTAAGCACGGATTAGCGTCAGCACTCTTTTGTCCTCCACTTTCCGCGCCACTCTTGCCATTAGCATGTCGTGGTTTACCTTGTCAAAGAATTTCTCCAGATCCAAATCCACGACCCATCTGAGGCCGCCTTGGATATATCTTTGGGCTTGTTTAACGGCGTCATGCGCGCTCTTCCCCGGCCGAAAGCCGTAGCTGTACCACGAGAATTGTGCGTCAAAGATCGGGTTCATGACTTGTAAAAGTGCTTGCTGGAGGAAACGGTCCATCACAGTCGGGATGCCTAGCTGCCGTACACCGCCTCCAGGTTTGGGGATTTCCACCCGTTTGACTGGCGCAGGTCTGTAAGTTCCCGTCAGAAGTTCAGTTTTCACCGATGCCCAGTGCGTATTCAGGTAAACTTGTAGATTCGCTACCGTTACACCGTCCACACCGGGCGCTCCTCCATTTTGCACCACTCGTTTGTAAGCGAGTCGAAGGTTATCTCCTTTGAGCATTTGCTCCAGCAAGTTGTTCTGGTCTTCGCGAGAGGAAGGGACGACTTGTGCCGACGAAGAACTCGGCGCTCCGGCATACCCTGACGGCTTCACCGCTTCTCTTTGCCGCAAGCTCCCTTGCGAGATATTCTGCTGTCGTTGCTCTTCATGCGAACGCATCGCTTTCCTCTCTCCTTTCGGTTCAGCCCTTCCGTAAATTGTTGCAACAGCTTACGTACTATGGCTTCTGCTGACTCCTGCCAGTTCAGCGCAGCCTCTCAGCTACGGTTACAAGTTTTTTTTTCTTGCTTATCTGACAGGTCTCCCCAGATAAGAACGTCATCTGTCTGCCCGCGACCACTGGAGTATACCGCGCCAGCCCTTGGCGGCTTTGGATTTCGTCATGTTTAGGTGACTCATCCGACTGACACAGCCTCAAATCCAGTTCGTGTACCTTGGCCCGTGCTTTTGCCTCCGGCTTCCTTCAGATTCCACCTCACGGTGGACACCCTTGCCCTTGGCTAACGGTAGGCGCTCGCCAGCCCCCGTTCGGGACTTTCACCCTAAAGATGACGCCCATGCTGGGCGTACTACAAAAAAAGGAGCACCGCACTGATGTGCGGCGCTCTTTTTGGTGTGAAGAAAAGCCTTACCCAATCAGCAGCCTGTTACAGGACGCCGTTCAGCGCTTCTCCTATGTAGATAGTAATGCTGTTTTGCACTTACGCGTGTCTTGGCAATTGAGTCATTTCCGAAAGGCAGCTTGCACAAATATAACGGTCTTTATATTCGCTTACGCCTTCCATACCTCCGCAAAAGACACACTTCGGACGATAACGCTCCAGAATGATATGATCGCCCTGAACCAGAATTTCTACAGGGTCGCCTTCATTCATTGAATACCTTTTACGCAGGGACTTAGGCAGAACAATTCTACCCAGCTGATCTACTTTACGTACAACGCCAGCAGGTTTCATATCTAACTTACACTCTCCTGTTCAACTGATAATTAGTAGCTGCTAAGATAAACTTAAGAATGAGAACTTTCATTCTTAAGTTCACTTTCTATACTACTTATTTCGGCACTAATTAACTATTTCGTTACTAAAATGTCGAATCCTGCTGAAAAAAATAAAAATTGATGTCAACTTTTAGAAAAGTTGCGGGAAATCCATCTGCCGGAGTGCTTCATAAACAATAATCGCTGCAGAATTAGATAAATTAAGCGATCTTACTGCTTCGCTCATCGGCATGCGCATTCTGGTTTCCTTGCCGGCTTCCAGAATATCTGCCGGCAGTCCCTTGGTTTCCTTGCCGAACACAAAGAAGTCACCATCCTGAAAGGTGAAATCCGTATAACGCTTCTCCGCCTTTGTGGTGGCGTAGAAGAAACGGCCCTCCTTATACTTCTCAAGTACTTCACTGAAGGAATCATGATACTCAATGGTTACCGCATGCCAATAATCGAGTCCGGCACGTTTCAGTGTTGCATCATCTGTACGGAAACCGAGGGGACGCACGAGATGGAGGTGGGTTCCCGTAGCCGCACAGGTGCGGGCAATGTTGCCTGTGTTCGCCGGAATTTCCGGTTCTACGAGCACAATGTGTAATGCCATAATTCGGATGCTTCCTCTCTGTAGGGTCCTAAAGACGTACTTGGCCCTGTAATGAATTCTTGATGATGGTTCCAGGCACAGGCGCAGCCCGGAAATCCTGAGCTGCGGGCAAGAAGAAGACCCTCCACCGCCAGGCGGAAGGTCAGGAGCGTTCTTTCATTAACCTTGAGTTTGCTGGAAATGCTTCATGAAATCGGCAAGTGCCTTAACACTCTCATGAGGAACCGCATTATAGATGGAGGCACGCAAGCCGCCAACGCTGCGGTGGCCTTTGAGGCCAACGAATCCTTCCGCTTCGGAAGCTTTGATGAACTGCTTCTCCAGCTCCTCCGATTGCATCCGGAACGTTACATTCATAATGGAACGGCTGCCTTCTTCCGCAACTCCGCGGTAGAAGCCGTCACTGCCGTCGATATAGTCATAGAGGAGACCTGCTTTATCACGGTTCTTGGCTTCGGTACCGGCAAGCCCGCCCTGTTCCTCAATCCATTTTAACACTTCATTAACCATATATACAGAGAAGGATGGCGGCGTATTGTAGAGAGAGTTGTTCTTATAATGTGTATCATACCGCAGAATCGTCGGAATATTCGCAGGAGAACTGGAAATCAGCTCTTCCTTGGCGATCACTACAGTGACGCCTGAAGGTCCCAGATTCTTTTGCGCACCTGCATAGATCAGACCGAATTTGTTGATGTCGAAGGAACGGCTCAGAATGTCACTGGACATATCTGCGATTAGCGGAATAGAACCGGCATCCGGATACTCTGCGTATTGTGTCCCTTCAATCGTTTCATTCGAGGTAACATGCAGATATGCGGCATTGTCAGCAGCCTTGATGCTGCTAAGCTCCGGAATCGCCAGGAACTTCTTATCCTCTGAGGATGCGGCAACATGCCCGCCGCCTGTCAGCTTGGCTTCCTTCAGGGCCTTGTCCGCCCAGCTTCCTGTCATAACATAGCTGCCGACCTGGCCTGCAGAGATGAAGTTCATCGGAACCATGGCGAACTGTGTGCTTGCTCCGCCTTGAATGAACAATACCTTATAGCCTTGCGGATTGCCGAGGAGCGAAAGCAGGCGTTCCTGAGCTTCATTATGCACAGATTCGTATATAGCCCCGCGGTGCGACATCTCCATAATGGACATTCCGCTCTCCCGGAATTCAACAAACTCCGCTTGTGCACGTTCCAACACTGTAAGCGGCAGTGCCGCCGGACCGGCATTAAAATTGTATGCTCTCTTGCTCAAAATTGCTCCCACCCTTTCTCTCCTATGAATATGGATATCGCTATGATAGCAGATAACATTAAACAGCAGCAAGTATAATTATTCACATAGGAGGTAAGCTAGACAGGCTTCAGGAGGCAAAAAATTGATAGCTGCGCTTCCAACCCTTGCTGTGACGCGGTAAAATGGTGATGTCAATAAAAACTTCGGGAGAAATTACATGTTTCTCCCCCCATAGAATGATCCGTTCCGCCGTGAAATCCCCGCTCTCCCGGATTCCGGCGCCGCTTGGCTTATGGACGAGCTCCCAATAATGATCAGCCGCCGCGTTCTCCCAGCCCTCCAGCCGGCAATAGAAGGGACGGTCCGGCGCTTCCTTCCATGTAAGACTGTTACCGGACACGCTTAGCAAATTGTCCGTATATGAGGATTCCGGCGCTTCAATCCGGAGTTTGCCCGGCAGCCTCAGCTCATATTCCCCCCCGACAGCCGCGCCGTTGATTCCGACAAAGTTATGAATATATTCCTCTATGCGCAGCGGCTTGTCCCCTACATTCTCAATCCCGTAGGCAATATCCAGCCGGTCCTCATTCAGCGTAATCGTCTTAGTCAGCCGCATACTGTAGCCCCGGCATTCCATCGGCTGGACGGTGTAAGTGACCGAATGCCTGCTGAGCTCTTGATTTATGGTGAAGGGAATAAGCGGATACTTCCCGAAAAAATCGTATGCTTCATCGCTCTGCTTCTGCAGCAGCCCGACCCCGGGCTTCGGGAACCACTCACCGGCAGCGGCATCCTCATAGCCGATTGCCCGGGAAATGGCGAACTCATTGCACAGGCCTATGCCTCCGCTGCCCTGTCCCGGAACCAGACTCTCCGGCACACAAAAGGTATGCCCCCCCTGCTCCAGAGTCACTCCTGTAATAAAACCGCTCCAATCAAACCGGGTGCCGCTATATGCTCCCGGCTCTGCTATCTCCACTGTAAGTATTCCGTTTGATAGAATATGTGCCACTTAATGCCCTTCCTTTCTACTTTCTATGTTTGGCCTATGATCGACCTATGCTTAACCTATGGATTCTAAGCTTACCCGTTACTACGGGGAATACACAAGCTTCCGGCTGCAATTTCCTGCCGGTTTCCTGAAATTACGCTCTTGTCCGCAGCTACTGCACCGTTTATAGGGCATCTCATATGAAAACGCCCGCTCCCGGCGGACCGGCAGAGCAGGCGTCTTAAATTCCTATCGTCCGGCGTTACGCCAGTTCAACCTCCAGCAGATGGACTTGGCCTTCAGGCAGGGCGCTCAGCAGGCTACGCGAGATCACAACCCCTTCTGAGACGCGCTGAAGCGTTACCTCAGCCCCGTTCAGCTTCACAGCATGTATTTGGTACTCTCCGTATTCAGCGCTTCCTGAAGCCGTATAGACGACTTTCAGCTCGCGTCCGGCAAAGATAGTTTTGATAGAAGCACGGCCTTCGGCATCAAACTGTTCTTTAACCAGCTTCGGCTGCAGCAGCAGATCGCCCAGCTTGCCTTTGACACCAAACACCTCTGTGACCATTGTCAGCAGCATCCAGCTTGCCGAACCGGTCAGATACGTATACATCCCTCTGCCCTGCTCATTGATATATTCCGGGATACCGGGGTACATCCGGCTGACTTCAAAGTCCGCGCTCAGGCTGTACAGCGAATCGAGTACTTTACGGCCTTCTTTAACAAATCCGCGTTTATACAGCGCGTTTCCGTACATTACAGTCATGTGGCTGAACATGGCTCCATTCTCTTTATGGCCAAAGGCAAAGCCGAACGCACGGCCCAGATTCTGCTGAATGCCCCCGAAGTTGCTGTTCAGCCGGTAGCCGATTTTGTCATCGAACAGATTGCGCTCCACCGCCGAGACAATGCTTGCAATCTGTTCCGGTGCAGCAGCATGACCCAGCAGCGGGAAGACCTGCCCGGTCAGCGTCATACGGGTACCTTCAGCGAACTCACCCTCCACACGCTCCCCGTCATTATTATAATAGCCGTTGAACCAGCCGTCGCCATGCCCGCTTGCTACCCATTCATTGCGGCGCAGGTGATCGAAGATCCATTCCGCTTTGCGGGCCAGATCCGCCGCAACCTGCTCCAGTTTCAGCTGGGTACGGATTCCGCTAACCTTATTCGGTGCTGCGGCATAGTAGCGGTCCAGCAGCCCGTGTTTGGCAGGGATAGATTCATAATCAATAGATTCGCCAAGCGAATCCAGCAGCAGCTTCATTTCTTCCGCGAGTTCCAGGGTGTCTCCCCCGGTACGTTCCTTAAGCGTGATCAGCAGCCGGGAGAGATCCAGCAGATTGCTGGCATAGAAGGCGGTGAAGGTTACACTCTCACCCCGCTGGGCGGCCATATCCAGGCCGTCATTCCAGTCTGCGCCTTCAAGCAGAATATTGTTATGCTCACCCACATTGAAGAATGGAACCAGGTTCTGCAGCAGGATATGCTCCAGAATGGTGCCTGTATACACTTCACCTGCTGCAGTCCGCAGGCTGCTGCCGGCTCCGGGCTCCCAGGACGTATCGCGTTCCTTGCAGCGGCTCATGAAGGAATCCCGGAAATAGGACTGCTCCTGCAGCAGGAAGTCGAGATCACCGCTCTGATCGAGGTACAGCATCGTAGTAAGGAACGGCCATGCGCCGTGATCCATCCAGACGCGGGGAATATTATTACGGTCCGCTATGAATTCACCAGGCTGCTGCCCGATAATCGTTGCATTACTGCCGTCGATTCTGACACCGGCATAATTGTTCAGCAGCAGGCTGCGCACATCAGCAGGCTCCATGATCAGCAGAGCGAGACAGTCCTGCCAGAGATCACGCCAGCCGCGGCCGCCCCTTCCATAGTCATGATAAGGCAGGAAGGAGTTGCCGTACAGTCTGCGCAGCACGGGCTGCAGAGTAACCCATTTCATCCATTCATCAGCCGCATGATCTCCCGTATGGAACTCTACCGTATTCACTTTTTCTGCCCAGAAGGTCTTATTCTCCTCCAGTAGCGCATCAAAAGCAGCGGTTGAGCCATACTTGGCCATCAAAGCCGGCACGCCGATTCTGTCATTCTCAATCGCAAGTACAACTACATAGGAATGGCTCTGTCCTGGAGCTAGTGTAATCTCGGCAAAACGCAGTCCGCCAAGCGCTTCATACCCTTCCTTGTGTATTCCGCCCCCTTCACCAATCTCCGGAGCCAGATTGCGCACCACCGCTTCCGGCCAGTCCAGGCTTCCGCCTTCACCGATGAACTCCTCCTGCACCGGGAAGAAGCCAACCGGCTGTGCTCCGCCTTCCGCAGCACCAAATACCCCGTAAGAGGTATGATTCACCCGGTGTCCGCGTTCGTCGAAGGAAAGTGCCGGCTGTACCTCCACTCCGTAAGCGGAAGTATAAGTCCGGTTCAGCAGCGAAGTAACATGACGGTGATCCCGCAGATCATCTGCAGAACGCGCATACAGCGGAATGGCAGCCGTTGGAGTCAGCGTGAGCTCCTTCGTGCCGCTGTTTGTCAGCACAACCTTCATCAGCTCTACTTTGTCATTGCCGCAGGGTACGAAGCTCGTGATCTGTGCTCCTACCCCCAGCTCCTTATTGCCCCGGGTCACTTTATGCCATAACAGTCCGGCTTCCAGCAGAGATTCATCAGCACCCTCGCCATATACTGCGGCATTCTGCCGGGCGGAGTCTCCCGTAGCTGACCATGCGCCTTGTCCTTCGATATATACCCAGAAATTGCGGGAAGCGCGGGAATTATGCAGATCCTCCACAGAGAGCGGCGGAGTAAGGAATGTATTATGACCTGAAGTCACCTGACCATGCAGCTTCGGGCTGACCGAGGACATCATGCCCCCCTCATTCACCAGCGGAAAATATAAAAAACTGCTCCGGTCCGGCTGCTCCAGTCTGAAATCCCCATTATTGCCGGTGAAGCTCCAGCCTGATTTTATCTTGTGATCGTGATTCACTGTATTCATCCTCTCTCTACTACAAAGATAGATTGCATTTTAATGGAACTTTCCGAAATCGGTTTCGTTTTTCATTATTGCATCGTTATAAATCTTTGTAAAGTTTTTTTTCATGTTCTTTGATGTGCAAAATTGTTACCATAAAAGCTGATATTACAGCCTTTATTTGAATCCCACTATTCACGAAACCACTTTCGTTATCGGTCTTATATTTTATATAAATCTGACTTAAACATAGTACAAACACGCCTGAAATTTTACACATCTAAAATACATACAAAATGTAAGCGCTATATATAATCTAGTTGAGATTTTATAGGATATATTCTATTAAATAACACGAAAAATCACGAAATCACGACCACTCATAAGACCATGCCGGACTGGGATCTCCACGCTCCCTAAGTTAGTGAGCTGGAATGAGAATCCGTTATTTGAACAAATCCGGGGGATTCACGGTCAAACGGACTCAGATTCGCTTAAATTAGCATCTCCTCCTCCTTTCAGTCACGAATGAACAACATAACGGAATCTCTGTCCGTTTGGGCCCCGTTAGGTGGCTTTTTGACGAAATAGCGTCCTCTCAGTCCGCGTTAGTTCATTGATGATCCTCCGCCCCGGCCCGATCAGCAACCCAGTTTTTGCAGCAACCCGCCTTTGCAACCGCCCTGTTTCCGCAATGCCGCTATCCTACAATCATTTGTGGCCATACCAGTTACTTCCCCGTATAGATACAGAATAGCTCGGCACAACTGGTAGGCGGGACAGGTACAGCTTTGGTATCCAGAACACAACAGAAAAAGCCCCCGGAATCCAATGATCCCGGAGGCTTCTTCATCAAGCTCTATTCAAGTTAACTTATCTTATACATCAAAGTACAGGGAGTATTCATGCGGATGAACACGAATCGCAACGGCTTGAGCTTCGGAACGCTTCAGAGCGATGTAGTTATCGATGAAGTCCTTAGTGAATACGCCGCCTTCTGTAAGGAATTCGTAGTCAGCTTCCAGAGCGTCAAGTGCTTCGTCCAGTGTACCTGGTACGCTGCGGATCTTCTCTTTGTCAGCATCAGACAATTCGTAGATGTTCTTGTCCAGTGGACCGTAACCCATTTCTTCAGGGTTGATCTTCTTCTTGATTCCGTCCAGACCCGCCATCAGCATTGCGGAGAATGCCAGGTAAGGGTTAGCCGTGGAGTCAGGTGTACGGAATTCGATACGACAGCCCTTAGGTGTTACAGCAGCTACCGGGATACGGACAGCAGCGGAACGGTTACCCTTGGAGTAAACCAGGTTAACTGGTGCTTCATAACCAGGAACCAGACGTTTGAACGAGTTGGTGCTTGGGTTAGTCAGCGCGATCAATGCAGGAGCATGATACAGGATACCGCCGATGTAGTGCAGAGCCAATTCACTCAGGTTAGCATAAGAGCCTTTTTCGTAGAACAATGGCTCGCTGCCGTTGAAGATCGACTGGTGAACGTGCATACCGCTACCGTTATCACCGAACAGCGGTTTTGGCATGAAGGTTGCTACCTTGCCGTATTGGCGTGCAGTGTTCTGCACAATGTATTTGTAAGTCAGGAGATTATCAGCTGTTTTCTTGAGGGTGTCAAAACGGAAGTTGATTTCCGCCTGGCCTGCAGTCGCCACTTCATGGTGATGGCGTTCGATTTCCAGGCCTGCTTCAGCAAGCAAACGGCACATTTCACTGCGGATATCCTGTTGGGAATCCACTGGAGCTACAGGCACGTATCCGCCTTTAACGCCAACTTTGAATGCCAGGTTGCCGCCTTCGTCTTTACGGCCAGTGTTCCAAGCTGCTTCTTCGGAATCAACGAAGTAGGAAGAGCTGTTCATTCCGCTCTCATAACGAACATCGTCGAAGATGAAGAATTCAGACTCAGGTGCGAAGAATGCCGCTGTACCTACACCGCTGGATTGCAGGAATTCTTCAGCCTTCACAGCGATACCGCGCGGGTCACGCTCGTAACGTTCGCCATCCGGTGTGAAAATATCACACATGATGTTAAGCGTTGGGTGAGCTGTAAAAGGATCGATGTATGTAGTGCTTGGATCAGGCATCATTACCATGTCCGACTCTTCAATACCCCGGAACCCTGTAATGGAAGAACCATCAAATGCTACACCATTCTCAAATGTTTCTTCTTCAACTGCGGATGCTGGCAGTGAGATGTGGTGAGCACGTCCACCCAAATCTACAAACCGGAAATCCACCCATTCGATATTGTTCTCCTTGATCGTCTGCAATACTTTTTCAACCGACATGCTTTATTCCTCCCCAAGTTCCGAACATTAGGCCGCTCACAGTATCAAATGTTCTTGTTTTTATTTTTTTGCTGTCGTCATTATAAATCTCAAACCTAACATCGTCAATGCTTATGTCAGGTATTTCTTACGACAATGTAAGATATTCTGACGCTTTGGTGAAAAAACTCAGTTCATCCGATTCCCATGTCACCTTTGTCCTATATTCAATAAAAATAGCCCCCTTCCTCCGCCCAAAGCGGGAGAAGAGAGCCTGTAAGAAGCTAATTTCGCACTCAGAAATTTAAACTACCGGGGCTGCTTCCAGTGAAGGAGAGAACTTGCGTCCGACAAGCGGCGCCAGCTTCTCAAGATCTCTAAGCAGGCTGTC
The DNA here is from genome assembly GCF_038000235.1 of Paenibacillus sp. FSL R10-2199. Classification (NCBI taxonomy): domain Bacteria; kingdom Bacillati; phylum Bacillota; class Bacilli; order Caryophanales; family Paenibacillaceae; genus Paenibacillus; species Paenibacillus sp. FSL R10-2199. The sequence goes on from NZ_JBBOBO010000002.1 coordinate 547,866, forward strand.
GAACTGTTCCGGGAACAGAGACTGCACACCGTCACCTGTCATGGAATTATCAGGGTCGGTATGCATCTCGATGATCAGACCATTGGCTCCCGCAGCAACCGAAGCCTTGGCCATAGGCGCAACCAGCTCACGGCGTCCGGTGCCATGGCTTGGATCGGAAATCACCGGCAGATGGCTGAGATTCTGCAGCACAGGAATAGCTGATAGATCAAGCGTATTGCGTGTGTAGGTTTCAAAAGTCCGGATTCCGCGCTCACATAACATAACATCACGGTTGCCCCCGGCGAGAATGTATTCCGCTGCGTTCAGCAGCTCATCGTAAGTCGCACTGAAACCGCGTTTCAGCAGGACGGGACGCCCGCAGGTTCCCAGCTTGCGCAGCAGGTCAAAGTTCTGCATGTTACGTGTGCCTACCTGCAGAATATCCGCATGCTCTGCACAGATATCCACATACTCCGGCGTCATCACTTCCGTGATGGTCAGCAGGCCGTGGCGCTTGCCGGCTTCGGCCATCATCGTAAGACCTTCTACGCCTACACCCTGGAAGCTGTAAGGTCCGGTACGCGGCTTGAAAGCACCGCCGCGCAGCACCTGGCCGCCGGAAGCTTTAACAAGCCGTGCGATTTCATCAATCTGCTCCGGGGATTCCACGGCACAAGGACCGCCCATAATAACGAGATTCTCTCCGCCGATCTTCACCCCGCGGATATCGATAACCGTATCCTCCGGATGGAAATCACGGCTTGCCAGCTTATAAGACTTGGTAATCTTCACGACGTTCTCGACGCCCTTCATCTGGCGCAGATGCTCGGCCAGCTTCGGCGTCACGCCGCCGACAAGACCGATTACGGTATGATCTGCTCCCCTTGAGAGATGTACCTGCAAGCCTTCTTTTTCAATTACGGCAATAATATCATTTACCTGATCCTGCGGTGTTTGGTTGGATGTAATAACGATCATATTATAGCTCCCCTTTTTGGACACTTATTCTTATAAACGGGTATAATCAATCAAATTTAATACTATCTCGCTACGACGCGTGTACGCTTTTAAGCACTAAAGTGATTTTACCGCAAGTTTCTGTTCCAGTCAACCCCAATAGGCTATATATAACAAAACCGCTTTGGGACGAAAAAAACGGCAGCACACCTGAATACAGGCCGCACTGCCGCTATACCTATTCTATAAGTTCATTTTTGCTATCAAGTCAGGTAGCACTCGCACTCTTGTTCTTCACAGGCGGTAGAAGCTTCGCCATATTCACGGTGCGTATGATCTCCCAGGTCGCAGGATTTGCTTCGTCATACTGCTCCAGATAATTGATAACTTCCTTGGTAATCGGTGTTGGCGTAGACGCACCTGAGGTTACTCCCACCTTGGTAATCCCCTTCAGCCAATCCCTATTCAGCTCAGATACATCTGAGATCCGGTGAGCCGGTACGCCGGCAATTTCCTCCGACACCTGTGCCAGACGGTTAGAGTTATTACTGCGCGGATCACCGACAACAATGACCAGCTCACACTGGCCTGCCTGCTCCGCTACCGCTTCCTGGCGGACCTGGGTCGCCATACAGATCTCATTATGGACCTCGGCTCCCGGGAAGGTCTCCAGCAGTTTTTTCATAATATGCTTAATATCCCACTGGCTCATGGTGGTCTGATTCGTAATTACAATACGCGAGGAAGGGACCGAGAGACCGGCAATTTCATCTTCCTTCTCAATCAGATGGACATGTTCAGGGGCAATCCCCACCGCACCTTCCGGCTCAGGATGACCTTTCTTGCCGATGTAGATAACCTCGTAGCCCTCTTCAACCTTTTCCTTGATGAGGTCATGAGTCTTTGTTACATCGGGACAAGTGGCATCGACTGTGGTTAACCCTTTGGCCCGTGCTATCTTGCGTACCTCGGGCGACACACCATGAGCAGTGAAAATAACCGTCCCGCTTTCTATTTTATCCAAAATATCCAGACGGTTATGCCCGTCCAGCGTAATGATTCCGTCATCCTCAAAGGAGTTCGTGACATGGCTGTTATGCACAATCATGCCCAATATATAAATCGGCCGTGGCAAATCAAGATTTTGTGCGGCCTGCCGTGCCATTACCATAGCATCGACGACGCCGTAGCAATAGCCCCGGGGAGAAATTTTGATGACTTCCATGATTCACCGCTTTCTGCTGTCAATGACTGCTGTAATAGGAACCGTTTAATTATACCCTATTCCAGCGGCGGGGCAAAGAGAAGCGGCATCCAGATCACAAAAGTCGTCCCTTCCCCCTGCCGTGTGACCACCTCTACAGAACCGCCGTGCTCATCAATTATCCATTTGGCGATGGACAGTCCCAGACCGATCCCTTCGGTAATTCCTCTGGATTCATCCGCACGGTAGAAACGGTCAAAGATATGCGGCACTTCGTCTTTGTCCATCCCGATTCCGGTATCCGAGATACGGATTCCCACCTGGTTCTGATAAAAGACGGCATCCAGCGTAACCTCACCCGCAGGCGTGTATTTAAAAGCATTATCAATGAAGATGAACAGCATCTGCTGCAGATAGTCCTTGTTGCCAAGAATATATTTGCCGTTCAACTGGCCCATTTCGCCCACAGACCACTCCGCCTGACGCGGCAGGAAGGAAGCACGGCGTGCTACTTCGGTCATCATCGGCTCCAGCGCTACCGGCTCTATATCAAAGGTCCGGCCTGTATCCGCTCTGGCCAGAGAGAGCATATCCGCCACCAGCCGGCTCATACGCTTGGATTCATCAGCAATATCCTTCACCGATTCAATGGAGAGCTGGCGGATTTCCGCCTCGGTCATCCGGCTGTCATCCGGTTCCATCTCCCATATCTTCTCCAGCAGATCAATATTTCCGCGAATCGTTGTAAGCGGTGTCCGCAGCTCATGCGAAGCATCCGAGACGAAGCGGCGCTGCGTGGCATAGGCCTCCTCCAGCCCCGTATAGAAGCCTTCCATCCGCCCGAGCATACTGTTCACCGTATCGATCAACCGCCCGATCTCATCCTGCGGCCCGTCATATTCAATACGCGAGCTCAAATCCGTCCCGGTCTGTATCCCGTTTGCCGCCTCAATAACCTTGCCGATCGGACTCATTGCTTTGCGGGCCAGGAATAAGCCGAACGTAAAGGCTGCAAACAATGTGGCAAAGGAGCCTACCAGCAGGATATTCTTAAGTGTCAGCAGCAGCCGGTCCTGTTCTCCCGTATATACAGCAACTTGAAGTACAGCAGGAAGCATTCCATCGGTCGTACTCACATCAGTTGATATCTGATAGATCAGAAAGGGATTGCCCTCATAGCTCGCTTTTATAAACCCTTGCTGATTCTTAACTGCAATCTGGTCGGGGATTTTAAACTTAAGCTCGATATTCTCCATATTGTCATTGGTAAATAATCGTTCCAAGTCGTATATATACATTTGTGCGAACAGATTCTGCCCTTCCGGACCGCCAATCACAAGCTTCAGCTTTCCGTCGCTCCACGCCTGTCCCAGAACAACTTTGTTTGACTGCTCTTTAAGCCGGTCTTTGATGTCACCATAGCTGTAAAAATATACAAACCCGTAAATTGCAGCAGACAAAGCCAGCAGCATAATGGCCAGAATCCCTGAATACCAGGCAGTCAGCCGCAAACGTATAGACATATTAGTCACCTCTTAGGATGTAGCCGGCTCCCCGGATCGTTTGAATCAGCCTTTTGCCGCCTTGCTCTTCCGTCTTCTGGCGCAGCATTGCGATGTATACCTCCAGCACGTTGGATTCACCGCTGTAATCGTAACCCCAGATCTTGTCCATAATCAGATCACGGGACAGCACCCGCTTCGGATTCTGCATGAACAGATGCAGCAGTTCAAATTCCTTCGCCGTCAGCTCCAGACGTTTGCCTGCACGCGTCACTTCACGCGAATCTACATCCAGTGTGATATCCTCATAGGAAACCGCCTGGTCCGAGCCTCCGCCCTGCTCACTTTTGCGCCGGAGCAGTGCCCGTACCCGGGCAAGCAGCTCCTCCAGAGCAAACGGCTTCACCAGGTAATCGTCCGCACCCAGATCGAGCCCTTTGACCCGGTGTTCAATCTCATCCTTGGCCGTCAGCATAAGTACCGGAACACTGCTTCCGCCCTCACGCAGACGGCGGCAGACCTCGAACCCGTCCACTTGCGGCATCATTACATCCAGGATAACCACATCCGGATCACTGTTCAGAACAGCACGCAGCCCATCTGCCCCGTTAGCGGCTGTTTTGACATCATACCCTTCAAAGGCAAGCCCGCGGCGCAGCATGGATATAATTTTCTCATCGTCATCAATAATTAAAATATTCGGTCGCATCAAGCAGCCCCCATTGTTCAGTTCATATATCTATATTGTATCATGAATCCGTTTATCCGCAGCCTATGCAGCAAAAACGGAAGGGTCTCCCCTTCCGCTGCGCTGCTCACCGTCCGGTGTGTTTATTGCTTCTGAGTTTGAGTCGTATCAAAATCATTTTTGTTGCCGATTGTTACCGGAAGATCCAGCTTCTTACCGTCACGAACCACATTCAGTGTCACCTGATCGCCAACTTTGAGCGTCTGGATGTAAGTAATCAGATCCTGGCTGGTGGCATAGTTCGTACCGTTCACACCTGTGATGATATCGTAAGGGCGGAGGTCGGCGGTATACGCTGGAGATTTGAAGACAATCTCGGCGACTACGGAGCCTTCTTTAAGGTCAGTGCCCATTTGCTTAGCGACTTCATCGGTAATGGTCATCAGCGAAGCGCCGATGAATGGTACCGGTTCTTTCGGAATTTCCTGATTGGCTTCCAGTTTCTCTACAACTTCTTTAATGGTATTGACCGCGATAGCAAAACCGATACCCTGGGAGTCTGTGCTAACCGCCACATTCATCCCGATGACCTGACCGTTCATGTTAAGCAGCGGCCCGCCCGAGTTCCCGGGATTAATCGAAGCATCCGTCTGCAGCAGGTTCTTGTAATTGCGTGTGCCGCTTCCGTCTTCTTCATTAATATCAATGCTGCGGCCCTTAGCACTCAGTACACCTGCTGTAACGGTGTGATCAAAGCCCTGCGGGTTACCAATCGCTACGACTTCTGAACCTACCTTAATGCTGTCGGAATCACCGAGCGCCACTGTAGGGAAGTCCGTTCCTTCAATTTTGAGCACTGCCAAGTCCAGATCTTTGCTGGAGCCGAGCAATTTCGCTTCATAAGGTTTGGTATTGCCGTCAACCGTAACCTGAATGACATCTGCATTATCCACCACATGCTGGTTGGTCAGAATATAACCGTCTGAATTATAAATGAAGCCTGTGCCGATTCCATAAGGAGTAAGCTGGGATGAATCCGAATTGTTTGATTCCGGCTGGGATTCTGAATTGGAGCCGGAAGATCCGCTGCCGCCGAACTGATCACCGAAGAAGAACTGGGAGAACGGATCGCTCATATTCGGATTACTGCTGCTTCTGCTGCTTGATTTAACCAGCGTCTCAATTTTGACAACTGCCGGTCCCACCCCATCCACTACGCTGGATACATCACCCGATCCGGTAACCAGTGCTGCTGTGGAAGTGGAAGGCGTAATGGTAGCACTTCCGTTCGCTGTCTTAGCTGCTGTATTCGTAACGGCTGCTGTAACTGCCTGATCGCCTGTGAACCAGTTGCCCCGGTCCGCCATGAACATCGAACCCGATAATACAATCATTCCGGCAAGAAAAGAGATAAGTACCGCCTTGACCGGCTTCTTCGGCTTACGGTTATACTGCCAGCCATTACTTCCCTCAGGAGGGTTACCGCCGCGTCCGCCATTTCCGCCATTTCCGTCATATCCGGTTGTGCGGAGCGAAGTGCTGTATGGTAAAGGCTTGACCGGCTGCGGAGGTGAAATCTCTACACGTTCCGGCTCCCGGCGGTTGTAATGCTGCGGATCTTCACCATTCATCTCATCATTGTTCAAGGATTTGAACGGCCCATAGGAATAGTAGTATGAAGAGCCTGCTTCGGTTGATGAGTTACTGTTACTGTTGTTACTGCCATTGTTGTTAAAGTTACTGCTATCATTACTGTCCCATTCCCGCTGCGGTCCCGGTTCATTATCACGATTAAAGTTGTTCTCACGATTGTAGTTGTTTTTGTTATCGTCCATGTTTTCTTTCCTCCCGCGCCTTGCCGCATCCGGCAAAGTGTTATTTGTTTTCTTGTTCTTATTTTGTACTTTAAACCTTAAGGTCACATTAAAAACAATTTAAGCGGAGATAAAAGATATGAACAATTAAAAGAGAATATGAGGGAGAAGCGCAGGAAATCCGGTTGTTGAGGCCGTTGAGGCAATTGGTGAACGTAGAGGACAAATAAATACCCCGGCGCTATAGCGCCGGGGTATTGCAGGTTACCGCTTCACGCATACGTACAATAGGCATGAATGTTGTACATATTGCAACTTTGCTTCTAGATAACAGGGGTGTTAGGGAGAATTGTTGTACGAAATACAAGAATTGCCCCGTTTAGCCGCTCGAAAGAGGTGGAATGCTGCCTTTCGTACAACAATTTTCGATTATAGATGATATATAGAGGAAAATGTTGTATTTTGTGCAGGATTCACTGAACTGAAGGAGCTAACTCTGCGCCCAGCCCTTACGGTGGGCGTAGATAGCCAGCTGGGTGCGGTCATCCAGCTCACACTTCATCAGCAGGTTGCTGACATGCGTCTTCACCGTCTTGATGCTGATATGCAGCTCCTCGCCGATATCTTTATTGGTTTTGCCCTCAGCGATCAGCAGCAGCACTTCCTTCTCCCGCTCGGTCAAGCCGGAAGAGTCGCCCTGTACGGTACGCTGGCGGATGCCCCGGGTCAGTGCCTGCGAGACATCGCCGGTCATCACCGGCATGCCGCGGTACGCGCCTTGCAGCGCGTAGATCAGCTCTTCTGCCGAGACGGTTTTGAGGACATAGCTGACTGCCCCCGCCTCGATCGCGTCTACAACAAGATCATCCTCCAGGAAGCTGGTGAGGATGACAATTTTGAGACCCGGGAATTCGGCCAGCACTGCGCGCGTTGTCTCCGCCCCGTTCATGACCGGCATCATCAAATCCATCAGCACCAGATCCGGCAGGGCCTCATGCCCCAGTTCACGCAGCATGCCAAGCGCCTTATGCCCGTTCTCTGCCTCACCTATAACTTCAAACATCGGATCAAGCATCAGATAGGTTTTGAGACCCATCCGCACCATATCATGATCATCCACCAGCAGCACTTTAATGAGACTCATTCTGTACTCCCCCTATCAGGCTCAGATTCGGCATCAACCGGCTCCGGGATGCCCTGCACAAACTTTGGTATATGTACGCGGATCGTAGTTCCCGCCCCCTTGCGGCTGATAATCTCAACCTGGCCGCCGAGCTTCTCGGCACGCTCGCGCATGGTGGTAAGTCCATAGGAGCCCTGTTTATGCTGCACCTGCTCGAAGCCCTGACCGTCATCGCTGATGCTCAGCACAACCTGGCGCGGCACCTCGCGCAGCGACAGGCTGACTACCCGTGCTCCGGCATGCTTCACGATGTTCGCCATCGACTCCTGAATAATCAGGAACAGCTGATGTTCAATCGCCTCGGACAGCTCACCCTGCAGTTCAAGCTCCTTTACTCCCTTGAGCCCGTTCTGGCGGCAGTAATCCGGGAACCATTTCTCCAGCGCCTCGAACAGATTGCGCCCCTCCAGCTCCACCGGACGCAGCTGGGCGATCAATGCCCTCATTTGCTTCTGCGCCATCTGGGACATGCTGATCAGCTGGTCCATGACCGTCTGCCCATGCTCTGCGCTCCGTTCAAGCACTTTAGGCAGCGAAGAAGCGGACATGTGAATCGCAAAAAGCTGCTGGCTCACCGTATCATGCAGATCCCGGGCCATACGCCTCCGCTCTTCCAGTACCGCGCTCTCCGCCGCCTTTTCCTTCTCGATGACTTCCTGTTCACCCAGCTGTTGCAGAAGTTTCATCTTCTTCTCCACAGTATCCATCATGATATTGAATTCGTGATATACCCGGGCAAAAGACTGGTCTTCGCTCTCCGGCATCCGTACGGACAGATTGCCTTTGGCTACCTGCAGCATATTCAGGTCCAGATGGTCGATCCGCCGCTGAATCCGCTGTCCGGCAATATAGCCGATAGTCACGGTGAAGAGCACAATGCCCAGACACAGGTACAGCCACATGCTGGTATCCACCACCCGGATATAGCCCAGGCATGTCCCGGCATACATCAGTCCGGCAGTTACTCCGCCGCTAAGCAGGAAATACACCAGCAGCATCCACTTGGTATTGCTGAAGATCGTCCCCATTTAGCCCACCGTTTTGACTTTAATGTCACCGATGAAGCAGCTGACGTTAATACGGACTTTTTTACCTGCTTCCTTATAATAAGGCGTCTTGCACTGTACATTGCTCATGAACCCGCTGCGCGATTGCTCAAGCACCTGCATATCACCAATGAACGAGCTGCCGATAACCGATACACCAAGATTCATATCATCCGGAATATAAACCTTAATATCACCGACAAAAGCGGAAATGTTGATCTTGGTCTCACCGTAAGGAATTTGCGCATTGGTCAGATCCAGCACTGTATCCCCGATAAACTGCGAAATATTGGTTTGCTTTAGCTGGAAATGCTCACGTCCCATATGGACATCTCCGATAAAAGCCGAGCGGTTCGTCGTTTCTTTATCCTGCCCGGAATCCTGAAACTCCTCATGCCATTCGCCGTGGCGGCGGGCATGGCGTTCCTGGCGCTCCTGGCGTCTGCGTTCATGGCGTTCCTGCTTCTCCTGCCACCGGGCATCCGCAGAAGAGGAGGGTACTCCCTGTTCTCCGTCTTCATCCTCAGTGTCTTTGTGCAGATAATCATTCCAGTCCCGCCCGCCGGCACCGGCAGATTTGCCGAACTTCTGCTCAAACTGCTCATCGAGCGTCGATTCCAGCGGTGCGGGAGGCTTCGTATCCAGCGGGCTTTTGCCCGGTCCGGGCGGATAGAAATTCGGTGGTGCAGGCGGTGCAGGAGGAACTGGCGGCGTTGTACCCCGCGGCTTGAAAATAACAGCTAAACCGCCGCCGATCAGCATAACCGGGATCAGCATTTTGAAGAAATCGCCTGCCGAGAAGTCAAACCATTCTAAATTCCGTCCCAGAAAAAACACGCCGATGGCCAGAAAGAAAAATCCGCCAAGTGTTGCAGAGAATCTCGAATGCTCATCGTCCGGGGACAAAAAGCGTTTAACCCCTAATATAATCAGAATAACCGGCCAATACGTAGATATCAGTGAACCCAGGCTGAAATCAGTGTAGCCCATCTGTCTTAGCAGGAACAGGCCTCCGAGACCGATAAGGATCAGTCCGCCGAGAACCTGGCTGGTGAACCGTCGTTTCATATGTCATTCCCCCCAGTAGTTAGTGTAACTCTTGCTTCTTCACGCTTATAGTCCTAGTCTACAGGAAGAAAGCTGCGGGGAACAGCGGCGTGAGAAGGAAACAGGCCTCAGTCTCCAGACCGAGACGGCTGGAATATTCCGTTAATTTTATGATGCCCATAAAAAAGCTGCCCTTCCAGCCCATAATCCGGACTTGAGAGGACAGCCTTGACGCTTCAAATGCTCATACCGGCAACCCCAGCATTACTGCTGCGGTTTTTGTACCGGTTTGGAGAACGTGTTGCTCTTAGTAGTTGCACCGTCGTTCTCAACGGCAAACTCAGCATTGTATTTTTCATTCGGTGTTTTGTAGTTCTCTTGTACCTTTGGTTTCTTGGAATTAGCCACGGAAATCACCTCCCTTTTCCTTCAGTACAGCCCGTCAGAGCTGACGAAAAAGATTATATCGGAAGAGGCAAGTCGCTTTGCCCCAGTCGATATTATGGGAAATGTGACACCGTATTATGCATGCTTACGTGAAAAATAATTCAAACTCAGTGAGGCCAGCCCAACCCTTAAATAACCTCTTCCAGCAAATATTGCGGCACTGCGTTATAGGTCTGGATTGCATGTCCAAGACTTTTCAGCATACTCTCCGTACATTTTCCGTTGCCTCGTTTGATGAGCTGGACGACAACAGTCTTCTTGCCCCATTCCTTATACACCTGCTTGGTGGTGCTGAAGTACAGGTCAATCTTCCGCCCTTTAATCGCCGAACCGGTGTCGGCCACTATAGCATATCCGTAACCCGGTATATATAAAATACTTCCCAAAGGCAGAACTTTCGGGTCTGCAGCAATGGTGGATACGGCATTCTTGTCCCGGCGTACCTTGACACCCGAATACGTAATTCCGTACTGCGGATGCTTCGCGGTCTTGCCTGTGGATTCGTATCCGGCCGTATAGCCGGTCGCTGTTACTTTCATTGAAGTGATGATCTGCTCCGGCGCAGGTGCAGCTACCGGTACCGAATCCGGCTGCTTGGCGGCTGCCTTCGCCTTCGGCTTACTTTCCGGCACCTGTGCTGGCTTAGGAGCCTGGACGGTAACCGGCTGTCTTAACCGCGAAGAGCCTCCCAGACGGGATGCCGAACCTGCCTCTTGATGCTGTACCTGAGAATTCGTGGTGACTGCACTAAGTTGTCCTGCAGTGTCTCCCGTCCCTCTTGCCTGTGCCGATTTGCGCGAATCATCCGGGTAGATCCCGGCTGCTGTCAGCAGAAGCACGATGGTGACGAAAAGACACCAAAACCTCTGGTATAAGCCCATTTTGTTCATTAGTTAAACCTCCCCATATAGCGAAGGTTTCCCGTTTCACAAAATTTTATACCTGACACCGGATAATAGCGGTCCCACGCGGCTTATAACAGAGGTTATTTATTGGTAATTATACGTACTATTAACAGCTTGTGTATGCTTTAGATTATACGTTCCGCAATTTCCTGTCCAAGCGAATCGATGACTTCCTGCAGCGGTTTGGCGCCGATGTCGCCTTCTCCGCGTTTGCGGATCGATACGCTGCCGGCATTCATTTCATTCTCGCCTACAACGAACATATATGGAAGTTTCTCCAGCTGTGCTTCACGGATTTTGTAACCCATTTTCTCATTGCGCAAATCGACTTCGGCGCGGATGCCGCTGCGCAGCAGCTTGGCAGCCACTTCCTTCGCATATTCATCAAAGGCCGAGGATACCGGAATAATCTTCACCTGCTGCGGCGACAGCCACAGTGGCAGCGATCCGGCAAAGTTCTCCAGCAGGAACGCTACGAAACGTTCCATGGTTCCAAGAATCCCGCGGTGCAGGACAACCGGACGGTGCTTCTGTCCGTCATCACCGACATATTCCAGCTCAAAGCGTTCAGGCAGCAGGAAGTCGATCTGTACAGTCGACAGCGTTTCTTCCTTGCCCAATACTGTTTTGATCTGAACATCCAGCTTCGGACCATAGAAGGCTGCTTCGCCTTCGGCTTCGTAGAACGGCAGGCCAGCTTCTTCGACAACCTCACGCAGCATGCGCTGTGCAGTCTCCCACATTTCATCATTGGCATAATACTTCTCTGTATCCTTAGGGTCCCGGTAAGAGAGGCGGAAGCGGTAATCTTCAATCCCAAAGTCGCTGTATACCTGCTTGATTAGCTCCAGCACGCGGATGAACTCGCCTTTGATCTGGTCCAGACGGCAGAAGATATGGGAGTCATTCAGCGTCATCGAACGGACACGGTGCAGGCCTGTCAGGGCTCCCGACATTTCATATCGGTGCTGGATACCCAGCTCGGCAATACGGATCGGCAGATCGCGGTAGCTGTGCATCGAGCTCTTATAGATCATCATGTGATGCGGGCAGTTCATTGGACGGAGCACGAACTCCTCATTATCGATCGTCATCTTAGGGAACATGTCTTCCTGGTAGTGTTCCCAGTGTCCAGAAGTCTTGTACAGCTCTACATTACCCAGTACAGGAGTGTAGACATGCTGGTAACCAAGGCTGGCTTCCAGATCTACAATATAGCGCTCCAGAATGCTGCGCAGCTTGGCGCCCTTAGGCAGCCAGATCGGCAGGCCTTGTCCAACCAGCTGGTTGAAGGTGAAGATTTCCAGTTCCTTGCCCAGCTTACGGTGATCGCGTTTCTTCGCTTCCTCCAGCAGGCGCAAATGCTCGTCAAGCTGGGCCTTCTTGATCCAGGCTGTTCCGTATACGCGCTGCAGCATCTTGTTCTTGCTGTCTCCGCGCCAGTAGGCACCGGCTACGTTCATCAGCTTGAACACTTTGATCTTCGCAGTGGACGGCAAATGCGGACCACGGCAGAGGTCGAAGAATTCGCCCTGTTCATAGATTGTAATCACACTGTCTTCCGGCAGCGCCTGGATCAGCTCCAGCTTGTAAGGATCAGCCAGCTCGCCGAATCTGTCCAGTGCTTCCTGGCGGCTCACCTCATGGCGGACAATCGGCAGGTTCTCTGAAACGATACGCTCCATTTCCTTCTCAATCTTCAGCAGATCCTCCGGATTAAGCGGATGCTCCAGATCCATATCATAATAGAAGCCGTCTTCAATGACCGGACCTACTCCGAGCTTAACTTCCATAGTCCCGAACAGGCGTCTTACCGCCTGGGCCATAAGGTGAGCTGTACTGTGACGCATCACTTCCAGGCCTTCCGGGGAATCCAGGGTAACGATTTCTACAAGATCGCCTTCCTGCAGCTGAGTGGACAGATCCACGACGATTCCGTTGATTTTACCTGCTGCGGCATTCTTGCGCAGTCCGCTGCTGATCGAGGCTGCTACATCATCAATGCTGCTGCCATCGGCATATTCCCGGACCGAACCGTCCGGAAGTTTGATATTTACTGACATTTTTCTTCCTCCTAAAAGTTAGCTTCTGCACACAAAAAACACCCGTCCCGCAAAGGGACGAGTGATTGCACCCGTGGTTCCACCCAAATTCGATACCATTATGCAAAAGCTGCTGCAGAGCAGCGGCATTGCAGAATAGAGTCCTTCGTCAGCATGGAGATAACGGCCATGAACCGGCGGTTCTTACTATCCTGCGTAATGATGTCCGCAAACGGACATCCCAGGAATTCATAACCGCAGCTACAAAGGGGTAAATCAAAAGCCGGTACCGGAGGAAATTGCAGCCTGGGGTTTCCTCTCTCTGAAGCGGTCCTGAACATCGATTCATATCTTTGTCGAAGCTGATAACGTGAATTAGGGTAATTATAAATCTCAGCTTATCTTCCGTCAAGTGGAACCGGCATGTCATACAAGTCTGAAGCGCCGCCGCCCCAGGCTGTTCATTCTTCTTCCCGGCGTTTCTTACCCGGCAAGCGGCCTGCGCGCTTCAAAGACTCACGCAGCAAGTATTCGATATGTCCGTTTACGCTGCGAAATTCTTCTCCCGCCCAACGTTCCAGCGCTTCGTGCAGTTCGGGATCGATCCGCAGCGGAAAGCTTTTTTTGGCCGCCATAATATTACCGCCTTAGTACAACGAGCCGGCGTTAATGACCGGGCTCGCACCGCGCTCCGACACAATCGCCACCATCAGATTGTTGATCATCGCCGCCTTGCGTTCTTCGTCCAGTTCAACTACACCGCTCTCTTTGAGTTGGCGGATCGCCAGATCCACCATGCCGACAGCACCTTCCACGATGATCTGGCGTGCAGACAGAATGGCCGAAGCCTGCTGGCGCTGCAGCATCGTACTGGCAATCTCTGTGGAATAGGCCAGATGGGTCAGGCGGGCTTCAATCACTTCTACACCGGATAAGGACAGACGCTCCTGCAGCTCCACCGCCAGTTCTTTGGCAATCTCATCGGCATTGGCCCGCAGGGACATGCCGGTCTCATTGAAGTTATCGTAAGGGTATTTGCTTGCCACATGACGCAGCGCCGTTTCACTCTGAATTTCCACAAACGCCATATACTTATCTACATCAAACAGCGCTTTGGCCGAATTAATGACCTTGAATACAATCACCGCAGCAATCTCAATCGGATTACCTTCCACATCATTGACCTTCAGCTTCACGCTGTTGAAGTTGCGGACCCGCAGCGATACGGTCTTGCGGATGCTGAACGGAATGACAGCGAACAACCCGCTGGTTGCAATCGTACCGACATATTGGCCAAAGAAGGTCACGACCACTGACTTGTTCGGCTGAACGACGGTAATACTCGTACATAGAATACCGGCTGCAACAAACAGGATGACAGGCAATGCCACGTATTCCTGCACGGCACCGTAAATCCCGCCCCCGATACAAATGGCAATTAGAGCCACAACCCAGAATCCGCTGACAGGATGCAATGTTTTCTCTTTCATAAAGATGCCTCCATTAGATATGTATTTGATATAATTATGATATCACTTTTGGATACAACTGTAAACTGATATTGTAAAAAAATCACTGCCTCTTTACCGTTATTCTTTTATAATTTGTCTGACATTACGAATGTTACGAAGATAAGAATGGACCAAATCACAATGAACAAAGGAAGTGTAACTCATGAGTGTTAAGGATCAAGTACTGGAAATCATTAAAGCTTCAGCAGCTCCTGTAACTGCAGGTGAAGTTGAAAAGCTGTCGGGACTGGAACGCAAAGCGGTCGACAAGGCCTTCACCGAGCTCAAAAAAGAAAATGCGATCGTCTCCCCTATCCGCTGCAAATGGGAAGCTGCAGTGAAATAACGGGACGTATTATGGTCTGGGCTGGACAAGCCTGAGCATCCTCGCAAACGGAAAGGCCCGCGCACAATGTGCACGGGCCTTTTGCCTTATTCAATTGTATTCATATAGAAATCAGGAAGCTTTGTTCTCCAGCATCCGGTAGATAATGACCGCTGCCTGGGCGCGGTTCGCGATACTCTTAGGCGCGAATTTCTGCGCGTCTACACCGTTGACAATCCCCAGCTGGGTCAGCTGTGCTACAGGCTGCTGCGCATAAGCTGCAATCTTGGCCTTGTCAGCAAACTTATTCAGAGCAGCAGGATCAACCGGCTGCAGCTGATCCTTGAGGGCATTAGCGATCATAATCGCCATTTCCTCACGGGTGATCTCACGGCCCGGCTCGAATTTACCGTTGCCTGAACCTCTCACCAAACCGGCGTTTACGGCAGCAGCGATCGTATCTGTATACCAGACACCTTGTTTCACATCAGTGAAAGTAGTTGCTGATGCAGTATTGCTCAAGTTAAGTGAACGAACGAGCATAGTTACGAATTCAGCACGGGTTACACTCTTCACGGGTGCGAAGTTCGTGCCGTCGATGCCTTTTACAATACCTTTAGCCGCCAGTGCTTTAATAGCTTCTGCAGCCCACGCTACCTTACCCAAATCCTTGAATGCAGTAACAGGAACGGCCGGGCTCTGTGTTGGAGCTGTGGTTGCAGCCGGAGCCGGAGTAGCTGATGCGGCTGGACTAGGAGAAGCTGATGGTGAAGCAGTCGGTTTAGGTGTCGCCGTTGCTACAGGCCCTGTGCCAGTACCAGGATTAGTACCCGGGTTAGTGCCTGGATCTGTTTCTGGAGCAGCTTTGTTGGTAATCCGTCCTTCAATTGCAGCAGTAATAGCTCCGCCATTGAATTTCTTCACAATATAATCATAGAATACATCCAGATCGATTGGTCCGGCCAGCGATTTACTTGCCTGGGTCAATACCTTATAGTTGTCTCCGCCTGCAGCCATGAAGTTATTGACGACAGCTGTGTAGCTCTTGGACATTTCAATCGGTGTTCCATCACTTTTGGTCAGGTTAACCACACGGCTGGCAACCGGCAGATACATATTGGCCGTATATTTCAGGCCGGAAATTTGCAGTGTCTTGATGTCTGCTGTTCCATCAGCCTTAACTGCCCATTGCTGCTGCAGCAAGGTTTTGATCTGTTCACCGGTAAGCGTCAGCTTCACCAGCGTATTGCCGAAGGGCTGGATTTTGGCCAGATCACCGAAAAGAACATTCCCCTTAGGAAGATCGGCACGGATACCGCCCGGATTCATAAATGCAAAGTCAGCAGGACCAGCAGCACCGTCTTTGAAATCAGCCTGACGCATAGCATCCGCAATCAGGTTGCCCAGGGGAGCTTCCTTCAGATATACATCTGTACGGGTAACTGTGCCATCTGTAGTCCCTACAGGCTTAGCCAGCTCAGGATGCAGAGCCAGATAATGATCAACCAGTGCTTTGGTTTCAGCATCCGGCGTCACATTCTCCTGGAAGGTAGTAATTACTTCAGCAGATTTGCTCTTAACCTCTCCGGTCTCCGGATCGATAGCCAGGCGGATGTCTTCATAGGCAGTACCGTAAGAGTAGGCCTGAACAACCAGTTTGCCGTTCACCATATCATTAGCGTAGGCATGATTGTCACCAGCCACAATAACATCTACCGGAGAATTAGCCGGGAGGGCATTCGCCAAATCTACAGCCTCACCTGTGGATACATTTTTCTTCGTTGCAGCATCAACCTTCGTGGTTGCCGGATCATGGGCAAGCACGATAATCGTGTTGACCCCTTTACCTTTGAGCTCTGCAGCATACTTTTCGATGGCAGCTACTTCTTCCTCAGCACTCAGGAATTTCACACCGGCTGTACCGGCTGGGGATACCTTACTTGGTGTTGCCTTGGTTACTACGCCGATAAACCCGATTTTTACACCACCGATTTCTTTAATCGTGTAAGGCTTGATCAACGGCTCTCCAGTCTTCATGTCGATCGCATTGGCATTAATGTAATCGAAATTCACAGGTGCATGGACAATGCTCGGGTTAACCGGGTCCGCACCGCCGAAAATTTGTGCCTTCAATGCTTCAACACCCTGGTCGAATTCGTGGTTACCCAAGGTTCCCACATCGAACTTCATCATGTTCATCCATTCAAGGGTCGGCTTGTCACGCTCCATGGAGGATACCGGAGCCGAAGCACCGACGGAGTCCCCGTTGTGGACTAGCAGGGTGTTATCGTATTTGGCACGGGCATTCTTCAGGTAGGTTGCCAGAATCGCCGCAGTTCCTACAGGCTTGCTCTCAGTACCCACAGTTACAAAGGATGTCGTATCCAATTGTCCATGAAGGTCATTGATGCCGAGCAGATGGACTTTGACGCTTCCGCTCAGGTCGAGATTGTAAATCTCGTCACCCCGGAGATTCTGGGTTCCGGTATCGGTAATATTATCATGTTTAGGAAGTGCATTCTTAGCCTTAGGTGAAGAAGTAAAGGTAACCTTAACATCGCCTTTGACCGGAGCGATCGACCAGTTATTATCGGCCGGCTGGTTAACGTTTCCTGCTTCCTTGATGTAATCCATCAGAATCTGACGATTCTCTTCCAGGGTATCCAGCACCATCGTAAGACCGGCAGCACCGGTTTTGACACCCGGGAAATTCCCGCCGCCGCTTGCCCGGTAATTGTTAGTCACTACGATGAAGTCCTGATTCATATCCAGCGGCTTGTCATCGTAGGTAATGGAGGTAACCCGCTCAGAAGTGAGGTCATTCACCGTGCCGTCCGGCTTGTATCTTGCATTTTTGGTGACATCAATCGTGTATTTAATTCCGTCGATAACATCGAAATTAAATACGGAGAATGCGGAGTTGAGCAGCGGCTGCTCCGTAGTCACTGCTGGGTCAATACGGTTATAGGCACCAGCGCTCATTTCAACCCATTCTTTTACAGTCTCACCCTTGACCTTAATGGCCTTAAGCGTGTTGTCATAGAGATACAGGTCGCTTGCGCTGCGGATGGTCAGATCTCCCGCTTCGATTTCTGTATACTCATCCGGGTTATTGCGTCCGGCCTTGAAGGGTGCGCCAACGCTCAGGATGGGCATTCCCTGGTAAGCTGCCAGGTTAGGATCACTGTTGATCAGCTTCTCAACATAGTTTTTCTGGGCATAGGTTACGATCTGAACAGTCGGATCATCCTGCACCATAGCGAAAAAGCTGTTCATCGGTACATCCGTGCGTCCAAGGGGTTGATTGACATAAGCAATCGTAGCCTGGTGATCAGCGGCAACCACTGCATCCAGCTCAGCATCCGGCTCTACGTTTGCAATATTAACCTTGTTCTCCGTTCTGTAGATTGAACGGGTGGATGAAACCGAAGCGCTCTTGTCCACCATAAAGTGTCCGCTCCGCTGTGGGTCCGGAACGATTGCCAGGTCGATCAGACCCAGATTGGCGCCGCCGAATCCCGCCTGAACGGCTGGAACATTGTTGATCTGGCCTTTGGCATTATCGATGCCGGGCAGTACAGCTTTACCCGTAGAATCCTTGAAGGATGCGTCCAGCGCTTCCACAGTCGCAGCCGGGAATACCTTATGGGTATGCGAGAACGTAATCGCATCAATCCCCGGCACGAGACTTAGTGATTTGATGTCATTTTCAGATTTGGTTCCGGGTACTGCATTATTATCATATCCGGTATGCGCCATCGCAACGATAATATCCGCACCGTCTTCCTTCATCTGAGGAATGAATTTAGCAGCCGTTTCGGCGATGTCCTTAGTAATGACTTTACCATCGAGGTTGACCTTGTCCCAATCCATAATCTGCGGAGTAACGAGACCAATCAGGCCCACCTTAACATGTTGTGTAGCTCCGTTGCTGTCGGTAACTGCCTTGTCGATTATTTTATAAGGAGTGAAATAGTTCGGGTTATTGGAATCATCCTCGTCCCCGTCTACGGCATACACATTCGCATTAATAAAAGGAATGTCTGTATACTCATATGTGGCTGAAGTCGCAGATGTAATGCTCTCCAGATAAGGAAGTCCATAATTGAATTCGTGGTTGCCGAGTGTCGCAGCATCATAGTTCATGGTATTCAAAGCTGCAATCATCGGATTGATCTGTGTAGTCCTGCCGTCTGCATCAACCTGCTTCGAAGCGTACGTACCCAGCGGTGTACCCTGAATCAAATCTCCGTTGTCGAGCAAAAGGTTGTTAACACCCTTCTCCTCGGCTCTGGCCTGCTTCACCAGCGTAGCCGTCCGGTCCAGTCCAACCGTCAGAGACGGTTGATTCTTAAAGTAATCCCAGCCCATCACATTGGTATGCACATCTGTAGTACTCATCAGCCGCAGGTTGATTGCGCCTGACGCAGGTTCAGCTGCTGCCTTCCCGGCTCCCAGTACTGAACCGGCAACGACTCCGCCCAGCACCTGCGCTGTAATCACAGCGGTAGCCAATATTGAAGCAATAGGCTTATTCCAACGTTTTTGTACCATAGAATCTTATACCCTCCCAGTTAATCTCTTTAAATTGACCGTCAAAGCGTAACATATCAACTTATTCCTATCTATCAAACTGGGTTAACTAGAATTGTGAATTGTGTAAAATGTAAAAAAGGATATGTTGCATTCATATTTTTATAAGGAGAGGGTTGACTATGGACGAGGGAAAGAACACACATGAAGAATTATTCTGGATCAAAGACGAGAACCGGAGCACTAACCGGAAAGATATCCGCTGGTTTGAGGAAATGCTCACCTTTGATACTTTACGGGAAGCGGAAGAATGGGTTATGAGTGATGCCTATAATAAAATTGGCGGAGACCAGTTTGACGGCTATTGGACTGGTGATCCTAAGCTGGCGTTTGCGCTGGTCTATAACCTGACACGCCTGAAGACTCTGGGCGACGCTTCCTTTAATGATATCTATGCTGATGAAGAGAACCGGGAAGGTCAAACTATATTTAAGGTCTGGGTGAGTTGATGGGGGCTGGTGCCACTACCGGAAAAGCTGAGCGAAGGCTCGCACGTGGCTCAATGAGCATAATGTATGCGAAATTTCGAATACAATTGGCTTCCACGTAGCTAAATGAGCCTGATGTATGCGAAAAACCGAATACAATGGGCTCTCACGTAGCTCAATGAGCATAATGTATGCGAAATTTCGAACACAATTGACTTCCACGGCTCAATGAGCATAATGTATTCGAAATTTCGAATACAATTGGCTCGCCCGTAGCTGATGCTAGCGGTGCCGGTGGAATAGATGGAAAAAAGACATTGATAAACAGCCCTCTTACACATCTAATATGTGCTGAAGGGCTATCTTTCGCTTTTACTAAATCTCAAATACTATCTCGTCGCCTGTCTCGCTCTTCTTGAAAGGGTTGATGTATTGTGTGAACCTCAATTGCAATCCTGAAGCATCGTCAGGTAATGGCGGGGAGACAACGTATTTATAGGCAGCATGATCAGATCTGCTCCCCCCACTAATCATCCGGGAGTCATATTGTTCGCTAATGTATAGCTCATAGTGGCTATGTTGATGAGATTTGGATTCAATCTCCGGCTCATTGTCCCAATCTATACTAAGTGTTAGTACACTTGCATTTGTGTATTGCCGTATAGAAGTTAGAGTATAGAACCGCTCCCCTATCACGACTGACTTCAGGATTGCAATGTGTTGTCTAAATCCCGCTGGTTCAATTAATGGTTTATATTGTTTTTCATTCATCATACTTCCAAATATCGACTTTAAGAAATCCTCATAGAGTCCATAAGTCTCTGACCATTTAGAAATATACTCAAACGGAGGATAACCTGGATTATTACCAGAGATTTCCTTCCTTCGCTTTATCAAAGAACAAATTTCTTTATCGATATCGGTAATTCCTTCATCATAGTGATCTGTTGGGCGTTCAAATGATATCCGTTTCATCTTCAGCCTCCCATGAGCTTATTTAAGTGATTTCACATTCAAATATTAACATATAATTGATTTTATGGATAATCGAACCTTTTCCAGACGACAAAGAACGCATATTCAATTGAACAAATGTTGTAGTTAAAATAATAAAAATAAACGGGTAAAAACTACATAAAGTGTAGTTTTTACCCGTTTTCTCACCTTAGTAGGGTAACAACACATCAGGTGTTGTTCTACCCTCTAGTTTTGCATGATGAAGTCATTGTCAATCTTAGCATTGGCGTCCTCGAACGTCCGCAGGATGTCATAACGCGTGTTGCGCTGCGCCGGAATCTTGCCTGCTTCGCGGATCAGCTGGGTAATGGACTCGATGTTGACCTTGTAGGTTGCGCCCGCCGAGGAAACTACGTTCTCCTCGATCATCGTACTGCCGAAGTCATTACAGCCGTATTGCAGGGAAAGCTTACCGACCTCAGGGCCCATCGTGACCCAGGAGGACTGGAAGTTCTTGATATTATCCAACACCAGACGGCTGATTGCCACGGTCTTGAGGTATTCTTCCGGTGTCTGCCGGTCCAGCTTGAGGTTCGTATTATCCGGCTGGAAGGTCCAGGAGATGAAGGCCAGGAATCCTTCGGAGTCATATTTGTTCGCTATGCACTCGTCCTGGGCTTCGCGGACACGCAGCAGATGCAGCGCCCGCTCCTCCATACTCTCACCCAGACCGATCACCATCGTGGCTGTCGTGTTCATGCCGATCCGGTGCGCGGTCTGCATGACATCCATCCACTCCCGCCAGGAGCCTTTGAGCCGGCTGATCTTGCGGCGCGTGCGGTCATCGAGAATCTCCGCTCCCCCGCCGGGCAGGGAATCCAAGCCTGCGGCATGAATCTCACGCATGACCTGCTCCAGCGGCAGTCCGGATACCTCGACCATCTTCATGATCTCTGCCGGTGAGAAGGAATGCATGGTGATCTCCGGGAACCGCTGCTTAATTCCGCGCAGGATGTCCGTGTAATAGCTGAACGGCAGATTCGGGTTCGTTCCGCCCTGCATCAGAATTTCAGTCCCGTTCACGCTGATCGTCTCGGCAATCTTCTGATAGATAGTTTCATCGGGAAGCACATAACCTTCCTCCGAACCCGGTCTGCGGTAGAAGGCGCAGAAGCGGCAATAGACATCACATACATTGGTGTAGTTAATATTACGGCCGATTACAAATGTAGCCAGCGGGTCCGGGTGCCAGCGCTTCATAATAATATCC
Organism: Paenibacillus sp. FSL R10-2199; assembly: GCF_038000235.1. Taxonomy (NCBI): domain Bacteria; kingdom Bacillati; phylum Bacillota; class Bacilli; order Caryophanales; family Paenibacillaceae; genus Paenibacillus; species Paenibacillus sp. FSL R10-2199. Next base: position 569,767 of record NZ_JBBOBO010000002.1, read on the forward strand.
GCAGCCGCGCCCATTTTCTCAATTTCATTGCTTTCGAACAGCGTGATTGTGTCTTCTAATTGAAGACGTTCACCTTTAAGTGTCTTATCCAGAATAAGATCAATTGCACTCAACGTTCGCAGCCTCCTCTTAATCCTATGAAGTATAGTAGATGAATTTAATTTAAAAAATAAACAAACTCGTTCCCCCATCGTATCACAATCGGATGAGCTTGAAAAATCTTTCGCCAAATAAAACAGCAGCACCCCGTTGGCGCTGCTGTTCAATGTATACAGTGATTCTATCTGGCTGCTAAGGTTCCAAGATGCCTATTCCAGCTCGGTGCGCGCGGCCTCCAGTGCCTGCGTAAGATCAGCGATCAGATCGTCCACATGCTCGATGCCGACCGAGAAACGCAGCAGCCGGTCATCTACGCCAACCGCATCCCGGATTTCCGCCGGAATATCGGCGTGAGTCTGTACCGCCGGATAGGTCATGAGCGATTCCACACCGCCAAGACTCTCAGCGAATGCAATCAGGCGGATATGGCGGAGCAGCGGCTCCACGTATCTGGCATCCTTCACCTTGAAGGAGAAAATCCCGGTGTTGCCGGAGGACTGGCGCTTCTGGATTTCGTATCCCGGATGATCCGGCAGACCCGGATGGAAGACTTCGGCTATGGCCGGATGCTCCAGCAGATAACGGGCGATAGCCAGCGCATTACTCTCATGCCGCTCCATGCGCAAGGCAAGTGTTTTCATCCCCTTCATCAGCTGGTAGCTGTCGTTTGGTGCAAGGACAGCGCCCAGTGAATTATGCAGAATCGCCATTTCTGCAGACAATTCAGCGCCTTTGGTCACAATAAGTCCGGCAAGGACATCGTTATGTCCGCCCAGATATTTGGTCGCGCTGTGAACGATGATATCTGCTCCAAGCTCAATAGGGCGCTGGAAGAACGGGGTCAGCAGCGTATTGTCGACAATCGTGAGCAGCCCGTGGCGGCGGGCCCATTTACATACCGCTTCGATATCCGTAATCATCATCAGCGGATTGGTTGGTGTCTCAATGAATACACCCTTGGTGCCCGGCTGGCGCGCAGCTTCCAGAGCATCCAGATCATTCGTATCCACATAGGAGGCGCTGATGCCGTATTTGGACAGAATCCGTTCCAGCAGACGGTACGTTCCGCCGTACAGGTCGAGCGAGACAACGAGATGATCACCTTGTCCAAACAAAGCAAACACAGTAGTCAGTGCAGCCATACCCGAGGCGCAGGCGAAGCCGGCATCTCCAGACTCCAGTACCGCTGCCGCATCTTCGAGCACAGAGCGGGTAGGATTTTTGGTGCGGATGTAATCAAAGCCCGTGCTCTGTCCGAGTCTCGGGTGACGGAATGCCGTCGCGTTGTACACCGGATAATTAATCGCCCCTGTCGCGGGGTCCTCCATCGAACCAATCTGTGCCAGTCTGCTCTCAATTTTCAGTTTCTCGTCCATTTCCATTGCCTCCTAAAAGTTTTGTGCGTGTAACCATTGCTTCTATATATAAATAATTTTTTTAAATAAACGCTCCGATATCGTAGGGTGTCTCCTGGTATACATAGTAATTGAGCCAATTAGCGAATAATAAGTTAGCATGGGCGCGCCAGACGGCCGGCGGTGTACGGGTGGGATCATCTTTTGGATAATAGTGCTTCGGAATCTCAATATCCATGCCCTTGGCGATATCGCGGTCATACTCCCATTTCAGGGAGAACGGATCATATTCTGAATGTCCGGTTACAAAAATCTGCTTGCCGTCATGCGCAGAAACCAGGTACACACCGGCTTCCTCTGATTCCGCCAGAATCTGCAGATCCGGATTATTCTCTATATCTTCACGGGAGACGTCGGTGTGACGGGAATGCGGCACATGGAATACTTCGTCGAAGCCCCGCAGCAGTTTCACATTATTATGGCTCAGCGTATGCGGAAACACTCCAAAGCATTTATCCGGCAGACTCACCTTACGCACGCCGAAGTGGTGGTACAGTCCTGCCTGCGCGGCCCAACAGATATGCATGGTCGAGGTTACGTTCTGCTTGCTCCATTCAAAAATCACTTTCAGCTCTTCCCAGTAGTTGACATCCTCGAACTCCATTTGTTCCACCGGAGCCCCGGTGATGATCAAGCCGTCAAAGCGGCGGTCACTGATTTCATCAAAGGTTTTGTAAAAGCTCTTTAAGTGCTCTGCCGAAGTATTCTTCGAGGTATGGGAGCTGGGATGCAGCAGAACAACGTCCACCTGAAGCGGTGAGTTCCCGATAAGGCGCAGCAGCTGCGTTTCCGTGGTTTCTTTGGTCGGCATCAGATTCAGGATGGCGATCCGCAAAGGACGGATATCCTGATGAAAGGCATGGCTTTCATCCATTACAAAAATATTCTCACCGGATAATACTTCTTTGGCCGGAAGACTGTCGGGAATTTTAATAGGCATTGCTGTTTCCACTCCTTAACTGAAATTAGGTTCCGCTTGGCGGTTAAATCTGATGTAAAACAACGAAAAAAGACCTTTCTCGGGCGAGAAAGGTCATATATCTGCAGTCATATGCGCCTCTCTCATCTGCCAGAGAACTTCCGCCGGACGAATAACGTCCTGCAAAGCTTCCGCAAGAATTAGCACCGTGCGTTCACACGCCGGTTGCCGGGTTTCATCGGGCTAGTCCCTCCACCTGCTCTTGATAAGATTTAGCTGTATTCAGTTGGGGTTATTCCAAAGCATCCGCGGATACTTTTCTTAAAATTCACTTTAAATCATGAACCTCCTTTTCGTCAAGTCCATACAATGCTTAAGGGGCCTGGAGAATGAAAAGAATTTCTCTTGAAAGAGCCATACCCCGGCGTTATACTAGACAAGTGTTTCAACCATAAACGGCGAAAAGAAGAGGTGAGAGAAGAATGGAAGGCGACCCGGGCTCGCGAATAAGCGTGCAGAAAGAACAACCACACAGGATTAACATCAGCTTGCCGGCGGCGGGGGCAATTCTTCTTCATGCTCTCGGACCGTCTTTTGGCCTTCATCCATGATTGTACCACCGGCCAAGCTGATTTTTTCTCTGTGCTTTAATTAGCATATCCCTGGAGAAGACCAGGGACAGAAGGAGTGAATCAGATGAAAATCCGGCTGGTGAACGCAGGGGTTTTTACGACTATTGACAATATTGAGGATACACTTACCGCACCCGCTGAGGGTTTCTACTGGATTGATGCAGATGTTGAGGATCTCGTTGAGCTTCAGCCTTTGTACAATCTGCATGATCTGGCTGTCGAGGACTGTCTCAGTGAAGAGGATCAGCGCCCGAAGCTGGAGATCTATGAGAGCCATTATTTTATCGTAGTTAACAGCATCCGGTTTGATGACGAGGAAATCTTCCTCCGCGCGCTCAACGTATTCCTGGGCAGACATTTCATCATCACCGTTACGAAGCAGAAGATCCATGAGCTGCGCGTCCTGAAGCCCATTCTGTGGGAGCAGGAGGTCAGTGAGCCGGACCGCTTCCTGTACCTGTTAATCGACCTTGTGGTCGACAACTTCTTCTCGGTCGGTGACCGGATTGAAGCGCGGATTGAGAAGCTGGAGGAGGATATCCTCATGCACACCAAGAAATCGCATCTCAGCGAGATCATCGGTCTGCGCAGTGAGATTCTCTGGCTGAAGAAGATGCTGGGCCCGCAGAAGGAAGTTATCAACACGCTCAACAAAAAAGACCTCCGCCTGATCGACGATCAGCTGCAGAAGTATTTCAGCGATATTTATGAAAATGCGGTCAAGATCTCTGAAACCTTTGAAACGTACCGCGATCTCATGGGCAACTTACGTGAAGCTTATCAGTCCAGTATTGCTAACCGCGCCAATGAAATCATGAGAGTATTTACGGCAATTACTACGATATTCATGCCGCTGACCGTTATTACCGGTATCTACGGTATGAACTTTGACAATATTCCCGAGACCCATTCCCAGTACGGCTATTATGGAGTCATCGCCGTCATGGTGACGCTCGGCTGCGGAATGCTGGTGATCTTCCGCAAGAAGGATTGGCTATGAAGCACAGCGGACGAATACGCAGGACGAAGGCACCGGATACCTCAGGGTATAGGGAAGCCTTCGTCTTTTTGGTATATGGCGGCCACCAAACTTACATGTGTCCGGCTGCGCCGGTATCCATACCGGCAAACAACCGCTCCGTATCCTCGCGCTTGCAGAGCTGACGCTCCGGATTCATGACCGCCGCAGCTCCGGAGGCAATGCCGAACTGAACGGCTCTGCGCAGCGGCCAGCCCCGTTCCAGACTGTACACGAGTCCCGCAACCAGACTGTCGCCAGCGCCTACTACACTGAGTACAGGAACTTCAGGTGCCAGCAGATGCTCGCAGCCGTCTTTGGTAATCAGCAGCGCCCCGTCCCCGCCCAGTGAGACTACTACTACTTCCGTCCGGCCTTCTTCAATCAGCTGCAGTGCGGCTGCCTTCACTTCCTCATCACCGGTTATTGCATGCCCTACCAATTCTTCCAGCTCACGTGCGTTCGGCTTCAGCAGATATACGCCGGTATCAGCCGCAAGCTGCAGCGCTTCGCCGGAAGTATCGATAATAACCCTGGCCTTCCAGGACTTCGCAGCTGCAATGACACGCGCATAGAAATCAGCGGGACAGCCCGGGGGCAGACTGCCGCTGGCTACAAGATAAGCAGGTTTATCCGGCAGCGCCGTTAATTGCTCAAGGCACTCCTTCCAGTCACCTTCGATGAACCGCGGGCCCGGCATGTCGAACCGGAACTGCTGCCCGGTGGATTCCTCCACGACAATCAGATTCTCCCGGGTCTGCCCGCTGATCGGAATCTCCTGATGCCTTACGCCCTCCTGTTCCAGCATATGGTGCAGCAGCTGACCATGAAGTCCGCCTGAGGCATACAGTGCAAGGGAATCCCCGCCCAGTCTGTGAATTGCCCGTGACACATTCACCCCGCCGCCCCCCGGTTTGTACGAGGCTTCATGGCAGCGCAGCTTATGATCGGGAACAACCTTACTTATACCCGTACTGGCATCAACGCTAGGATTAACCGTCAATGTTACTATCATATGTCCCACTCCTTTTTAACTGCATACAGGTATAGTACCGCTAATCGCCCCTTTCTCCTAATAATTTGCAGGCACTGCCGGCCGCAGATAAAACCCTAAAGCGCACTTCCTCACGGGAAGGGGGGAAGCGCGCTTCAGGGTAAGCTCCGGGAAGAAGGCTGCTTCCTACAGGTTCGTCGCCAGCCCCAGACCGGCCGGCTGCTCCCGGCGGAAGCGGATACGGATCAGCCGCAGGCGCTCATAGTACATATCGAGGCCTTCTGCGGGGGAGAAATCCTCGCCATAGGCCTTATAGAGGACGGGCTTCAGGAAGGTATCACCGATCAGCTCATAGGCTGTCCATATATTGTTCTGTTCCTGGGAAGTAACTTCACTGAGTTCAAGAGCAATGAGCTTCTCGACGGAATAACCATCCTTCTCCAGTTCTTCTACAGCTTCAAGAACTTCACGGCGGGAGACCCCGCTGAGCCCCTTAAGCTGCTCCATTCCCTGCCCTTCTTCAATCCCCTGAAGCAGTACACGCCGCAGTCTCAGCCGCTCCAGCTGCTTCTTGTATTTCAGCTCCTTCTGTTTGTACAGCCAGGAAACAAAGCTCTCTTCGTCGATCGAATCACTTACCCAGCCCAGCGGATATTGATGCTCACGCTGCACACCGGAGGTAATACTGAGCCAGTCGGCGCCATATTGCGAGGCTTTACCTTCACCTACGCCGGGAATCTGCAGCAGCTCTTCCGCCGTATGGGGCAGAAATGCACTGATCATCCGCAGCAGACGGTTGCTGGCCAGGATGTAAGGTGCCTTGCGTTCGCTGGAAGCCTTCCCCCTGCGCCAGGAGCACAGCTCCTCATATACGGTTTCATTGGCGTACTGCTCACTGTAATACTGCAGCTTAAGCTGCTCCTGACCTCGGCTGTTAAGATGCTCATCTTCATGAAATACACCATCAATCAGGGGGCGGTAACCGTCTCCCATCTTCATTGCAAGCTCATGCCGGTACACACACAGCATCTCATTCCATGAACCGCCTTCATACCATAAGCTGTCACCCATTTCCTGTTCTCCTGAGAAGTCGCGCCAGCCCAGGCGCCACACCCCCTCCTCCTCTCCAATCCACAATTGGGCAAATACCTCCTGATCCACACCTGACATTCTGGACAAACGGTTCATAAATACGATCTGCATATGAATCCCTACCTTCATCGTCTTACAGTATGCATGAGCTTTGTGCGGACCGGATTACCTGCCCCCGCCGATACCGTTTCAGCGGGAAAGATAAGGAACATTTATTGCGCGGAGCCTATAAATTCTTATCTTTGCACAAAAAAAAGCACCTCTCCCACGAAAATCCGTGAAAGAGGTGCTTCCTCTTAAATGCTATACTGTTAAAACCTAGGATACCACATATTGCGAAACAGTCAATGCCTTTTTGTAGGATATTCTACTGTCCGTCAAGCGCCAGCTTCGCAAGGCCAAGCGCACCGGAGAGTCCCGCATTATCCCCGAGCTGAGGAGGGACAATATAGCTGCCGATGGCTTCATTCAGCGCCGGATGCTGCACATATCCGCCAAGCAATTCCTGCAGCTTGGTATGGATCAGCGGGAAGAGCTGGCTCTGCTTCATCACGCCGCCGCCCATCACGATTCTCTGCGGCGATAGGATCAGCACATAGTTCATCAGGGCGTGGGCCAGATAGTGGGCCTCCATCGCCCAGGCCGAATGATCCGATGGCAGCTCGCCCGCAGGCTTGCCCCAGCGCTTGCCGATAGCCGGACCGGCCGCCAGGCCTTCCAGGCAATCGCCATGATAAGGGCAGAAGCCTTCATAGTGATCTTCCGGATGGCGGCGGACCAGAATATGTCCCATCTCAGGGTGGGACAGCCCATGGATCAGCTTCCCGCCGACCACTGCACCGGCGCCGATGCCGGTGCCTACTGTGATATAGAGGCAGCTATCCAGCCCTTGGGCTGCTCCCCAAGTGTACTCGCCCAGGGCGGCTCCGTTCACATCTGTATCGAAACCTACCGGAACATCAAGCTGCTCCGTCACGGCTCCAACGAGATTATATCCGCCCCAGTGGGGTTTCGGTGTGGTTGTAATATATCCGTAAGTAGGGCTGCCGATCACCGGGTCAATCGGTCCGAATGAACCGATGCCAATGGACTCCACCTCTTTAGCGGAGAAGTAATCTAATACCAGCCCCATCGTTTCTTGAGGGGTTGTGGTCGGAAAGCTCACCCGGTCGATAATCGTCCCGTCCTCATTCCCGATTCCGCATACAAACTTTGTTCCTCCTGCTTCAATCGCTCCCAACAATTTCACTGCAGCGTGCTCCCTTCTCCATTACCATCATTAAGTGATTGCTTCCAGACTTTGAAATTCAGCAGCATATAATCCAATCTATCCCCTGATAAAAAATAAGCCGGTAACCTGCCAGCAGGGTAATAAAGCGCTCTCTTGATCCTATTATACGAGGCTTACAGATGTATGACAAGCGGTTGACACACTGTATGCCGTTAAAAAAGATTATACAATTTGAGCCCTTTGTGGTCACTGCATAACCAATCAAAGACGGCTGTGGCCCGAATTTATTCTGATCCATCCCCCCGATTAGTGGATTGAAGGGAAACAATAGACAGAGGAGCCGAATGTATGCGAAAAACCGAATACATTGCGTCATCGTCAAGCCAAACGGGAGAAATGTATGCGAAAAACCGAGTACATTGCGCCATCGTAAAGCCAAACGGATGGAATGTATGCGAAAAACCGAGTACATTGCGTCATCGTCAAGCCAAACGGGGGAAATGTATGCGAAAAACCGAGTACATTGTGCCATCGTAAGCCAAACGGGGGGAATGTATGTGAAAAACCGAGTACATTGCGCCATCGTAAAGCCAAACGGGTAAAATGTATGCGAAAAACCGAGTACATTGTGCCATCGTAAGCCAAACGGGGGGAATGTATGCGAAAAAACTAAGTACATTGCGCCATCGTAAAGCCAACCGGGTGGAATGTATGCCTTGCTTATACTGGTTTTTTAGCATATAAAAAGAAGAACTTCCCAAAATCCCCAAAGATATAGCTTGAAAAACCAACATCCGAGAAAGAAAAGAGGTAATCCCCAGCCATCTATATCTATTAGAGTAGAAGAGATGGGGCTAAAGTTTGAGCCGCTGCTCCGCTTGCTTCTTCTGTTCCCGATAAGTGCGGCAGGCTTCCACCAGCCGCCCGGCGGCCGGGAAATGGGACGCCAAATGAATATGCGCATAAGCAGCCATAATGTTGCCGCTGATGTAGCCCTCCGGCTGACTGCCCCCTCTGCCTTTGCTCTCATAGGCATAAGTCCTGGCTTCGCCGGGAATGTAGCTCATGCCGGAATAATGGAATTCATGGCCGCGCAGTCGCCCGCCCTGCTTCAGCAGCAGGCAATCGTGAAGGGCTGTCACCTCACGGTACCCGAGCGCGGCGCGGCGTTCCTGCATTACGGTGTGCGCCGGAATGATCCCGGCCATCTCATGCACAGCGCCGGAGCGGTCGGTCAGGCTGCGGGCCAGCACCATGTAGCCGCCGCATTCCGCATACAGCGGCATTCCGTCTGCAGCTGCAGCTCTTACGCCGTCCAGGAAGAGCGAATTCGCTGCAATCACAGCAGCGAATTCTTCCGGAAACCCGCCGCCGATATAGATTCCATCGGCTTCCGGCGGGATTCCTTCTCCGCTCAGCGGGCTGAACATAACCAGCCGCGCACCTGCGCGCTCGAGCAGCTCCAGATTGTCGGCGTAATAGAAATTGAACGCCGCATCCCGGGCTATGGCTATAACCGGCTGGACAGGACGGTGTGCCGGCCTGTTCGTATCCGCCGGCATTATCCGTGCTGCCGGTGAAGACAAGGTTGGCCCTGCTGACACAAGCCGCTCCTGTGATGCAGGCTCCATTGCCGGCGGGCTGCCCAAACCCGGAGTCTCAGTCGCCGTAAACCCCGGCATTCCCGGCTCCAGTATACCCGGGCAGCCCTGCGAGGGCCCTTGCGCCTGCAGCGCCGCAACCGGTTCCGGCGGATACTGCAATGCAGGCGCAGCAGCGGCAAGCTCCAGCAGCCGCTCCAGATCGGTGCCTTCCGCCAGCAGGTCGGCGGCATGCTCGAACAAAGGCTCCAGCTCTCCGCGCTCCACAGCGGGAAGCAGACCCAGATGCCGCTCCGGGATATCGAGACCACCGTCGCGCGGCAGCCAGCCGATGACCGGAATGCCGCAGGCCGCTTCAATCGCTGCCCGGACCATCCGGTAATGGCCCTCACTGCCGCAGTGGTTCACTATGACCGCAGCAATCCGCAGCTCCGGCTCCAGCTGCTGAAAGCCGAGCACAATGGCCGCAGCACTGCGTCCCATGCTGCGGACATCGACTACAAGCAGCACCGGACTGTCCGTCAGGATGGCGATTTCTGCCGTTGATCCGCTGAGTGCTGTGTCCTCTTTGCCGTCATACAGCCCCATCACACCTTCGATGACTGACAGATCCACATCCTCCGATACGCGCAGGAAATATTCCTGCAGATAGCTGCTTGAAGTCATCCAGGAGTCCAGGTTGCGGGAAGAACGGCCAGTGACTGCAGTATGATACGCAGGATCGATATAGTCTGGCCCGCATTTGAAGCCCTGTACCTTCAGGCCGCGCCGGGCAAACACCCGCATCAGTCCCAGTGTGACCGTTGTTTTGCCGGAGCCGCTGCCCGTGCCTGCTACTACAAAGCGCGGGCGTGTCTGCAAGAACGGCTCCCGGTCCTTCATTTCATTCCATGTCTCTCTCACTGCTTCTCCCCCGCTCTAACCGGCATAGACAACCCGCGCTACGGCGATTGTCACATTTCCGCTTTTATGTTTGCGCTGCAGCAGCGCCTGCGCACCTGAAGACAGCAGTGCGGCAGGCTCACAGACCCCGTACGCTCCGGTTGCTCTGAACACTACCTCCGAAGGATTGTCCAGAGTGACGGTGTTCAGCTGGTCCGGTGAATACAACGCCAGCTCCCAGCCGTATTTGGCACACAGAGCCAGCAGTCCAGCCTCATCTCCCTTTATTCCGGCGGTCGCCACATTCCGCACACTGTAGAGCGATAGCCTGAGCTCTGCCAGCGTATGCAGCACTACAGCTTCAAGCTCCTCCGCAGAGGTTCCGCGGTTACAGCCCAAACCGAGCACCAGACTGCGTGGACGATAGACTACAGCGCATTCAGCAAGCACGGCCTCCTCCGGCTCATCTTCATCCGGCAGCCGGTCACTCACCAGGATCGCTGCACAGAAGCGGAAGCCGCTGCTTCGCAGCTCATCCCTGCTGGCAAATACGCGTACATGCTCCGGCAGCACTGCCCCCGGCGGCAGCCAGTCCGGCTCTCCGCTCTCCTGGACAAAGGCTACCGAGTCCCCGTTGACGAGCGCAGCACTGACACTTTTCATACCGGTAAAGCTGTCTGCGCGCCAGCCGTATTCCCGGCCAAGCAGATCCACAGCGAAGGTGCCCTGCACATCAGAAGCCGTTGTAATTACCGGATGACTGCCGAGCAGCCCGGCGATCTGCAGCGTCAGTCTGTTGGCCCCCCCGAGGTGGCCGGACAGCATGCTGATGACATGCTCCCCGCGCTCATCAATGACGATGACGGCAGGATCGGTTCTTTTGTCCTGCAGCAGCGGAGCAATCAGCCGGACCGCGGCGCCCAGTGAGAAGAACAGAATAACCCCCTCATAATCCCGGAAGAGCCGGGGGAGTAAATCTTTTACCGGCCCCTCAAAAAGCGAAATCTCCCCAGCCCGCATCTCCAGCCCGCCGCTATACTTGGCATAACAAAAGACCTCCGTCTCCCCGAGCATCGCTCCCAGCTTCAGCGCCAGCCCGATGCCGTTTCGCGTGATCGCGACCGCTGCATACCGCCGCTTACTCACCAGAGCCAATTCCTTCCCGGCAGCCATGGGTAAATGCCTTGTCATAGAGCTTGGAGCGGTGCTGATCGCGGTCTGTCAGCCCGGGGTCCAACGCCCAGCCGGCCAGGATCATGGCATGCATGGTGATGCCCGCTCCACGCAGATCTGCTTCCAGATTCTGCACCGTTGTCCGCAGAATCTGCTGATCCGGCCAAGTCGCCCGCTTCACTACAGCTACCGGTGTATCCGGGCTCCAGCCGGCAGCCAGGAATTCCCCGGTCACATGCCCGGCCAGGGAGGCACTAAGAAACAGCGCCACTGTACAGTGATGCTCGGCCAGCTTGCGCAGCTGCTCGCGCTCCGGCACCGGTGTGCGTCCTTCCGCACGGGTCAGAATTACCGTCTGTGTCAGATCAGGCACGGTCAGCTCTGCACCAAGCGCCGCAGCGGATGCAAAGACCGAGCTTACACCCGGCACGATTTCATAGCGGACGCCGCATAGCTTCAGCAGTGACATCTGCTCCAGAATCGCGCCGTACATGGACGGGTCGCCCGTGTGGACGCGGGCTACGCTTTTACCAGACTGTACTGCTGCCGCCATCAGCTCCACCTGCTGCTCCAGATCCAGCCCCGAGCTTCGCAGTACCTCTGCACCGGGCTTCGCACTGTGGATCAGCTCCTCACTGACCAGAGAATCGGCATAGAGCACCAGGTCCGCTGAGCGCAGAATCCGGCTGCCTTTTACCGTAATCAGCTCAGGATCGCCGGGTCCGGCACCCACAATGTATACTTTAGGTTCGAGCACGATATCTGTCATTTGCTCACCACCATCAGACTTAAGTACTCCAGCTCCTTGCCCCGCAGATCCCGCGCATCGCGCCATACCGTTTCATAAGGCGAGGTTACCTTAGTAACGACGGATGCTTTGCCGGACAGTCCCAGCTCATCCAGCACATCCAGCACCAGATCCAGCACCTTGGCCACCTTGAGGAATACCACCGTCTCGTGATGCAGCAGCGCTTCCTTCAGTGCCTCACGGTCATCTGTCGCCGGGATGATTCCCACCCGCTGATCTCCGTCCGCCAAGGGCTGCTCCAGGGCAGCAGCCGCACCCAGCACCGAGGAAATCCCCGGTATGGAGACGATCGGTACACCGGGATGCAGCTCCTGCATTAACCGGGCCAGGTGAATAAAGGTGCTGAACAGATTAGGGTCACCCTCCGTCACAAAAGCCACATCCCGGCCCTGCTTCAGCTCACTCCAGCACAGCTCCACAGTGCGGTTCCAGCCGCCTGCCAGCAGCACCGGATCTTTCGTCATCGGGAAGATCAGTCCGAGCATGATTTTCTCATCCGGCTTCACATGCATCTCGATGATTTCGTGGGCGTAGGATTTGCCGCCTTTTTTGGTTGCCGGGTAGGCAATCACCGGACATTCCCGCAGCAGCCGGCAGGCCTTGAGTGTAATCAGCTCCGGATCACCGGGGCCGACACCGACACCGTACAACGTCCCGATCGCCCGGGGAGTCAGCCTTTCCTCCAGCTTCAGCTCTTCCTCATCCATAGCATCATAGAGCGCACTTGCGGCCTGCATCGCCGCTTCTGCCAGCTGCGTTTCAGCGGCAATTCCTTCTCCCTCAGGTGCTTCCTGCCCGTCCACAGCCTGTACTGCCCGCTGACTCGCCTCCGTTACATGGGTCTTCATCGCGTATTCCTCCTTTGTTTCTGCTCGCTTCTTGCTTCCTTATATCTGAATATCTAATCTAATCTGATCTAATCTGTTCTGTTCTGATCAGCCTCAACTCTTCCGTCCACTAACCACATACACGGGATTCATACCCTCGAACCGGGTCATGCCGAGAATCGGCTTACCGCGTGATGCCTGAAGCATAGTTACCCCGCAATCCAGGCCTGCCTGCTTCAACGCCTCCATGCTTCCATATAGCGTCTCAATGGTGATCGCTCCAACGACAATCCGCCCTTCCGGCCGGAGTCTCGCGGCGCAGAGCGCGATAATATCCGCCAGCTCCCCGCCGCTGCCGCCGATGAACACTCCATCCGGATCCGGCAGACTCTCCAGGCCCTGCGGCGCTTTTTGATGTATGATCTGGAAATCGGCGCGGAACCTCCGGCGGTTCGCTTCCATGTTCGGCAGATTTTCCGCTCCCTTTTCCAGGGCATAGACCTTGCCGAGCCGGGCAATCCGCGCACATTCCGCCGCAACCGCACCGGAGCCGGAGCCGATATCCCATACCACCGCATCCTCGGACAGATTGAGCTCCGACAGGACGAGAGCCCGGACCTCACGTTTCGTGATGAGGCCTTTCTCCGGCTTCCGCTGCTGGAACTGCTCATCCGGATAAGCGAAGCCGCGCCGCAAAGTGGAGCCGGTTCCCGGCTTTCTGCGCAGGATAACTACATTCAGCGCCGCAAATTCACTGGTCTCCATCTCATCCAGCGTCCAGAAGCGGCAGATTTCTTCCGCTCCCCCCAGCCGTTCGCACACAAACGCTTCATATTCCATCATCCCGAACTCACGCAAATAAGCGGCAATCACCGCAGGCGTATTACTCTCGTCCGTTAGCAGAGCCACCTTGTGCTTGCCGTCTATGCGCTGGGCCAGTCCCTGGATGGGGCGCCCGTGCAGACTGATCAGCTCGGCATCCTGCCAGCTGTCCCCCAGCCGGGCAAACGCGAGCTGCACACTGCTATAGTGCGGAATAACCTCAACATGCTCCGGCCCGAACTTGCGGACAAGATACCCCGCGATGCCAAAAAAGAGCGGGTCCCCCGAGGCCAGAACCACGGTCCGCCGCTCCCTCCACAATCCCTCCAGCTTATCTGTAAAGGGCTTCAGCCCGCCTTGCAGAATGATTTTCTCACCGGTATATCCGCCAAAAAAATTCAATTGCCGTTCTCCGCCGAGCAGCACCTCACTGTTATTCACTTTGCTTAAGCTATCCGGTGTCAGGCCGCCGGCGCCATCCTCACCGATACCGATAACATAGATCAGGTTACCCACAGATTTCCGCCCTTCCCAGCACTCGGCCCTTCATCGTCATCAATACCATTTCCACAGCCATGCCCCCGTTCATAGCTTTCAGACTTTGTTCACAGGCATGCCGGCACAGGCTCTCAAAAAAAGCGGAATTCCCCGCCTCGGTCATCATATCCACCACCTGCGAGGCAGTATTGGCGGCGGCAATCTCCTGCACCTGCTTGTCATCTGCCCCGGCCTCCGCCGCCACGGCTGCCAGAAATCCGAAGTCAACAGGTGCGTTCTTCGAGTGGATCAGCATGGCACCTTGAGCGACCTTGGAGAATTTACCGGCCATGCCCACAAAGGTAACTTTCTTGATCCCATAGGCCTTGGCATGCTCCAAAGAGAAGCCTACATACTCCCCCATTTGGATAAAAGCTTCCTCCGGAAGCCCGGCAAACATCGCCATCGCATATTTCTCACTGCTGCCGCCGGTGGTCAGAATAATCTGCCCGTTCCCCGTCGCGGCCGCAACCGAAATCGCCTGGACCACACTCGCCTTGTAGGCTTCGGTGGAGAACGGGGTAACCACGCCCCGCGTGCCGAGGATAGAAATGCCGCCGATGATGCCGAGCCGCGGGTTCAGCGTTCTTAGGGCAATCGCTTCGCCTTCCGGCACGCTGATGACCACCCGCATCCCCCGCGCCGCGCCATGCTCCTCCAGCACACCGGACACCGCCTCCAGTATCATCCGCCGCGGCACCGGATTAATCGCCGCTGCTCCGACGGGCACCGGCAGCCCAGGCTTCGTCACCCGGCCGACGCCACGGCCGCCGTCGATCTCCACACCGGGGTGATCCAGCCAGCTCACCGCTGCTTCAATCCAGGCCTGATGCGTCGCATCCGGATCATCTCCGGCATCCTTGACCGTGGCACAGATTGCCGAGTCCGCTCCTTCGCACTGCCAGCCTGTAAGTTCAAAGGAATGCCGGAAGCCCGCCGGGAGATCAATATCCACAGCGGGAAGCCTGTCGCCTGTAATCAGCAGCAGTGCCGCACCCTTGGCTGCGGCGGCGGCACAAGCACCTGTGGTGTAGCCCCTGCGCAGAGGGGCAGCAGGAGTTGAGGAGGCAGGAGCAGCGGAAGGTGACGATGACAGACCGCCTGGTTCCGCACCTCCTGAGTCACCGCCGGACTCCGCAGCTGTGTCCGTCCCTGCCAGCCGGGATAGGGCAGGAGATGTTGGCTGTGCTTGCGGTCGCTGCTGAGGTTGCGGTTGCAATTGCGGTTGCAGTTGCAGTTGCGATTGCAGCTGAGGTTGCGATTGCAGCTGGGGTTGCGGTTCAGCTCCTGCAAGGGTACGGCAGTATTCTTCAATATTTTCCGATTCTCGTTTTGCTGCATACTTTGCATACTCTGTATCATGCTCAGGCCCGCGATTCGCTGCGGACTCCACATCATGCTCAGACACCCGCTTTGCAGTGTACTCTGCCGCGGACTCATTATCATGCTTCACCTCCGTTTCCTCCTATTCTGATCTGCCCGGTTGTCTGCTGTTTCCTCGCTCATGGCAATCCCTCTTTGTGATGATATGCAACCTATTTGGAGCATCGTAGATATATTTAGACACGCCAACAATTAAATAAGCGAGTTCAATCAACAATGCAGTCATTGATGTATTCAGTTCCAAGTGAAAATTCCATAATAGTTGTATACTGTGCAATTAAAATCAGCGAAAAGGTAGGCTAGCATCTTATAACTGTACTCTGTACAACTAAATCTGCCCAAATGGGTGAGAACAAGCAAAAAACAGTAGTTTAATTGTACGAAATACAGCTAAACGGATAATTTGTTGTAAATCAGACGTTTTAGTTGTACAAAGTGCAGTTAAGTAAGCATACCTCATAAGCCTAGACATATGGATTAGAACATGTTCATATCCTGTTCAAAACCCGCTCAGACCCAACCCTTATAGAGTTTTGGCCCAGCGCTAGCACAGGTCCCGCTTATTCCTGCGCAGGCCTAATTCAATTCGCCCGCAGCCCGGCGGACCGCCAGCAGACTCAGTGCGTTGACCGCTGCAACGACGATTGTGCTTCCGCCTTTGCGGCCGATATTCGTGATGTAAGGAATGTCGAGCTTGCGCAGCTCATCCTTGGATTCCGCTGCCGAGACGAATCCGACCGGCATGCCGATGACAAGACCCGGCTGCGCTGTGCCTTCTTTTACCAGACGAATCAGTTCCAGCAGGGCAGTCGGCGCGTTGCCGATCACATAGATCCCTCCCGGAGCCTGTGCACAAGCTTTGCGCGTAGCCATAATGGCCCGTGTAGTCCCGAGCGCCTTCGCTTCTTCCATCACATCCGGATCAGAAATATGAACCCTGACTTCCCCGCCGTACCGCTGAATCCGCTCCTTGGCAATGCCCGCCTCCACCATCCGCACATCGGCAATAATCGGCTTGCCCTGCAGAATGGCGCTGATCCCCGCCTCAATCGCCCGCGGGTGAAAAACAAGACTGCGCCCCAGCTCAAAATCGGCAGAAGCATGAATGATCCGCTGTACTATTTTGTACTCCAGCCTGCTAAAGGAATGTTCACCAATCTCTTCAGTAATCATCTGAAAACTCAGACCTTCTATTTCCTGCGGCTGTACTGTCACCGGCTTGAAATCCGTACCAAAATCCACAGTTACCCCTCCTTGTTCATTTGCAGCGCAGTTCTCACGGCCTCCGTAATCTCGTCAAAAGAGTCAAACACCTTCCCGCTCTCTCCAAAGCTCAGCTCCGGCCGCATAATTAAAATGACGTAAAGCCCCATATCCAGCGCGGCATGCAGCTTCTCATCCACCGAGCCTTCCGCCCCGCTCTCTTTGGTAATCATCACCTGTGTGCCATATTGCCGGTAAAGTGCCTCGTTCATCTCTCTGCTAAAAGGGCCCTGAAGCGCAATAATATTCCGCTGCTCAATGCCAAGGGACAGGCATTTCTCCATATTCTCCAGGCAGGGCAGCAGTCTGACCGTCAGCCGGATATCCGGATCTCCCAGCAGCGCTTCCGCAAACACCTCAAGTGTCTTGCCGCCGGTCGTCAGCATAACGGAACCCTTGAGTTCCCTGGCCTTGCGCGCAGCCTCTTCATAGGAATGCACAACGATCAGCCGGGGGTGGCTGTCATAGATAAGACTTTGCCGCTCGTAGCGAAAATAGGGCAGGCCCAGCGCTGCAGCCGCGCCCATAGCATTGGCGTGTGCCTCCAGCGCAAAAGGATGGCTGCCGTCCACTACTGCACGATAGCCGCCCTCCTGCAGCAGCGAGATCATGGCCGGCTTATCCAGCCTGCCGACCCGGGAGCGGATTGCTGCGGCTTCCAGCCGTTCAGCCGCACTGGGCGTTACGACAGAGGCCTGCAGCGGCAGGCCTTGTCGCGACAGGTTCAGGGCCAGCTCCCGGGCATCGCTGGTGCCGCACAGCATGAAGATCATCGCGGCTGGCGCAGATCCCGGTTGTCTGCCGGAGCCGCTGTTCCGGTTACATCATGCCGGTCTTGATGCCCATGGTCATGATCCGCGCGATCGTGATGCCCATGCCTATGATGCCCATGACCGTGATGCCCGTGTCCGTGATGCTCATGCCCATGTCCTCCATGTGCGTGATCCCCGTGATCGTGTTCCTGATGATCGTGGTGTCCATGATCATGTTCCCCGTGCTCATGCCCATGATGTTCATGCCCGTGATGCCCGTGCCCATGATCCCCATGTCCATGCCCCTCCTCACCATGGTGATGATGATGGTGGTGGTGCAATGCCGCTTCATCACGGTACTTGCAGTTATCGCAATTGCTGAAAGACTGTCCCTCCATCGTCTCCTCAATGCGCTCTGTAAGCATATCCACAAGCAGCGGGTGCGTGCCGAGCTGGCGGCCGAGCTGCACTTCAATTTCCGGATGCTCTGCGGCGAAATGAGAAACCATTTCTGCGAACTGCTTCATCAGCACTCCGGTGAACAGCAGATACGGCACAACTATAATCTTACGCGCACCCAGTGCCAGGCAGCGTTCAAGCCCATCCGGAAGCGACGGCTTCGTGATGGCGATGAAGCAGCTTTCAACGCTTTGGTAAGACGTTCTTTCCCATAGCAGCCGGCCCAGCTTATAGAAATCACTGTTGGCATCCGGATCACTGCCCCCGCGCCCCATAAGCAGCACGATGGTATCCTTATCCTCTGCTGCAGATGTTGTACAGGCTTGGGCTTCCTGCAAACTCAAGTCTGCAGCTCCGGCTTCATTACTGTCTTTCACAGAAGCAGAAAGCGGTTCAGCTTCCCGTATCCGGTCCAGCACAATATCGACAGCCCGCTCCTGAACACCCAGCGGACGCCCGTATACAAACTCCACCCCCGGATATTTCAGCTTGGCTTCATCGATCGCCATAGGAATATCCAGCTTGGAATGGCCCGCCGCGAACAATATAATCGGCACAATATAAATTTGCGTCGCACCGCCCTCCACGCATTTGGCAATTCCGCCCGCGATTGAAGGTGAGGCTAGCTCTATGAAGCAGGTCTCAAACTTAAGCTCCGGCTTGCGGGCGGCTAGCTGGCTGGTGAATTGCAGCAGCTCATCATTTCCCGCTTGAATCCGGCTGCCGTGTCCAACCAGTAATACGGTTCTCATCATGCGTACTCCCTCTATGCTGTCATTATTATCTATACTTCCTGCAGTGCTGTTCACCTGTTCTTCAATACTGCCCATCCGTTCATAAAAAGCATGAAACCGCTCCTTCTCCCGGCCTTGCGCAGTATAATGCTCTACTGCCGCTGCTACAGCAGCCACGGCTTCATCTTCATCCATACCTTCCCGGACCAGAGTGCCGGCATGCGCTCCCCGGCCCGACTTCTTGCCGCCCAGATAGAGCTCATAGCTGCCCCGCGAAAGGACCAGCCCGATGTCATCCAGAACAGCCGAGCTGCAGGCCATTCCGCAGCCCGCCACGCTGATATGCAGCTCTTTGGGTACAGCGAGCCCGTGCAGCAGGGTATGCAGGCAGACCGCCGCGCTTAAAGCGCCGCTTCTCCGCAATTCACAGAACCCGCAGGTTTTTACTTTCACATAATCACCGGGTATACTAACGCTCAGTCCTGCCTCTGTAAGCTTCGCCGCCACCTCAGCACGGTGACCCGGATGGCTCCGCAGCAGAAAATGTCCGTCCTTCGTATAGATCAGCTGCCCCTCATCGCCTGCCAGCTCCGCCAGCAGTTTCATCTGGATACCGCTGAATCTGCGGCTGCCGATGACAGGAGAAACCTCCAGCTCGAAGGTTTCATCAGCGTGTTCCGCCAGCTGAACTGCAGGAATACGTGGACGCTCCACGCGCGCAGACGCTGCCAGGCTTAGCACCGCAGCCTCCTCCGTCCGTCCCCCGTCAGTTGGAGCCATTCTCTCTGACACCAATCGCTCTACCTGTCCGGTTTCACCGGCAGCTGCACCCGGTGCCACTGCTCCATCTATCCGCTCCGCCTCAGCAGCCACACTCTCCACCGCTGTCCCTTCAGACCGTCCCGCCTCAGCCGCCACACTCTCCGCCGCAGCCAGCGACCAAGGTTCGGCCGCAGTGCGCAGCCGCTCATGCGGCTTCAGCGCCTGCGTCTGTGCACCTAGATTGTACTTGCGCTCGTATCCGCGCGGCGTAACCATTAGACCCTCGTAGACCACCGTCGCGGAGTTGCCGACGACAACCGTAGAGAGCATGCCGATCTCATGCTCCAGCATCTCCTGCAGCGTAGTGACGATCGTCTGCTGACGGTCACGGTAGGCGCTTTTGACAATGCCGACCGGCGTGGAAGGATCACGGTAACGCAGCAGGATATTGCGTGCTTCTTCAATCTGGCGCGTCCGCTTGCCGCTGCGAGGGTTATAGAAGGCGATCACGAAATCCGCAGCGCCCGCCGCTTCTACACGCGCGGCAATGCTCTCCCACGGGGTAAGATGATCGCTGAGGCTGATTGTGCAGGAATCATGCATGATCGGCGCTCCCAGCAGGGAAGAACAGGACTGGATCGCCGATATTCCGGGGATCACCTCGACCTCTACTCCGTCAGCCCGGTTCCAGCCCCGTTCAATCAGCACCTCGTAGACGAGACCCGCCATGCCGTATACACCGGCATCGCCGCTGGATATTACGGCAATGGTCTGGCCGTCCTCGGCTCGGCGGACGGCCTCCTGCGCCCGGCTGACCTCTTCGGTCATGCCGGTGCCGACAATCTCCTGATGCCGCAGCAGCGGTTTGATCAGATCCACATAAGTGTTATAGCCGATTACAGCCTCACTCTCTTCGAGAGCAGACAGCGCCCGGCCGGTAATATGCTCCAGCGCTCCGGGACCGAAGCCGATAATCAGCAGCTTGCCTTGTTTCTTCATCCTTCTTCCCCCGTTCATGAATACCTGTATTAACTATTCAGCAGCCTGTTTAGTACAGCTTTGAAATCTCCCGCCGTGCGGGGGGCTGGCTGGCCGGCGGTGTGCCGTGCAGGCAGGCTGTACCACAAGTCGGCCAGCAGCGGCAGACCGAGGCCGATGGCCTGCAATTCTTCCGCCCCGGCAAAAATCTCCTCCGGCGTCCCCTCAGCCCGGCACCTCCCCTGATCCAGTACGATAATCCAGTCCGCCCAGCGGTACGCCAAGTTCATATCATGCGTAGCCATAACTACGGTTGTGCCTTTTTCATGTATAAGATCAAGACCCTGGAGCATCTGTGTCTCGGATAACGGGTCCAGATACGAGGTCGGCTCATCCAGCAGGATCAGCTCCGGCTCCATCGCCATTACTCCGGCGAGTGCGGTGCGTTTTTTCTGCCCCAGGCTAAGCTGGTGAACCGGTTTGTCACTCAGCTCCGTCAGGTTCAGCAGTTCCATGACACTGCGGCAGCGCTCAGCTATTGCGGCTTCGTCCATCCCCGTTCCCCGCAGCCCGAAGGACACATCCTCCAGAGGTGTGCTCAATATGAGCTGCTGCTCCGGGTCCTGAAAAACAAGACCCACACTGCGCCGCAGCGCGGCCAGCTCTTTTTTGGCATAGGACAATGTCCTGCCTCCCTGCTGAACCGTACCCTTCTGTGGACGCAGAATGCCGACAGCATGCAGGAACAGGGTCGATTTGCCCGAACCATTGTGGCCGAGCACCGCCGTTTTGCGGCCTTTGGGAATGGAGATGGTTAGTTCACGCAGCGCGGCTTCCTTCGTATCCGGGTAATGAAACACCACCCCGTCAAAAGCCAGACTATATTCCATGTCCATGACGTACTCCTCTAATGTGATTTGGCAAAGCGGTATCGGATAAATGTTGTACGTTTTACAGCTTTGAATCCTGGATACTCCGGCCTTCTGGGGGATTGTTGTATGGAATACAACAATCTTCCCTCAGAGCCAACTAAATGAAGTGAAATGCTGCCTTTTGTACAACAATCTTGGAATACATCCGATATTCCGGGGAAATTGTTGTACTTTGGGCATGATTTCAACAAAGCCAGCAGATTTCCTGCACTAAAATCTTAAATTCAACCCCGCAGCCACAGCCAAAGCTGCGCCAGCGCCAGCACAGCGATCCCGGCATACGCCCGGACCGCATAACGCCGCGGCACAGGCCGCGCGGTATACGGCGGCAGAATGATCTCCCCCGTGAACCCGCGGGTCAGCAGCCCCTGCGACAATCCGTAATAACGGTGCATCGTATTGCCGAAGAGGGCCGCGGTCATGGCCGCAGTCTCCTGCAGCCTGGCCTTATACCCTCTGCGGCCGCCGCGCAGCCTCCGGGCCAGCATCAGCCCGTGCGCCGCATCATTCAGCAGGAACAGGAAGCGGTACATGATCAGCATCAGCTCCAGCACAATCTGCGGCATACGCAGCCTGCGCAGCACCTGCAGAAGCTCGCTGAACGGGGTGGTGAACATTAGGAAGAAGAAGCAGCTCATGCAGGCCGAGACTCTGGCCAGCAGTTCACCGGCCCGCTCCAGCCCTGCTGCCGTGATATATACCGGAAGAGGCGGCCCCGAAATCCGGAATATGCCAGCTTCCCCGGCAGCCGGGTGGCCGAATTCCACGAGCAGCGCCGGTACACTAAGGCAATAGAACAGCAGCGCCGTGCCAAACAACAGCCCGTAGGCGCGATAGGGAATTTTGGCATGCAGGATGCACCAGGACATCATCCACAGCGTAATCACAAGCTGCAGCACCGGATGCACGGTATAGGAGAGCAGGAACATCAGTGCCGCGAACGAGCTTTTCCACATGGGAGACAGCTGCCTCAAGGCATTATTATAAGAAAGGACATCAATTCGTCTGATCACTTGCTGATGCTGTTCTGCTTCGCCTGGCCTTGTTTCCCTTTCAGCAGCCCCAGTGAATATCCGATCACCCCGGCGCCAATCGCCGCCTGCAATGCGAACAGCATACTCTCCGTCTCACCCGGAAGCTCGGTCAGCGGCTTGAACCAGGGTTCATATTCGGGGTTAATCTCTGTGATCACACCCTCGGCAGCATCATCGGCCCCGCCGAAATCACCACTCACGAACAGCAGCGGCAAGACACACAGCAGGACAACAGCCAGCAGCATCAATCCATTTTTCCATTTATTGCTCATTATGCATTTCCCCCTTTGACCTTACGTTTCAGGAGCGACATTTCATTCGGACTGTACGATTTCAGCCAGTTCCACAATAATACGGTCAGCAGCCCTTCGCTGATGGCCAGCGGAATCTGCGTCACGGCAAAGATCCCCCCGAATTTGAGAAAAGACGCCAGGACTCCGCCATCCGCAGCCGGAAAAGCCACCGCAAGCTGGAAGGAAGTCACTACATAAGTCATCAGATCGGCAACCGCCGCTGCACAGAATAAGGCCAGCTTCTCGCGGTCCGGCAGCTTCATCATCAGCTTATAGACTGCATATCCGGCAAAAGGCCCCGCGACCGCCATCGAGAACGCATTCGCCCCCAGCGTAGTGATCCCCCCGTGCGCCAGAAGCAGCGCCTGAAACAACAGCACGATCGAGCCGATCACGCCCATCGGCAACGGTCCCAGCATAACTGCGCCAAGTCCGGTACCTGTAGGATGCGAGCTGCTTCCGGTAACGGAAGGCATTTTGAGCGCCGATAAGACGAAGGTGAACGCCCCTGCCAGACCGAGCAGCAGCTTCAGCTCCGGATTCTCCCTGGTCATCGATCTAAGCCTGATAATCCCGAGTATGAAGAACGGTAAGAACGCCACCCACCAGAACACGGCCCAGCCTACCGGCAGAAACCCTTCCATAATGTGCATAGCCTGGGCCGTTCCCGGTTCATTCAGCATAAAGTACACTGTAAATCCGGCAATCAGCGCCGCAAAACTCCAAAATCCGCGTTTCTTCATTTGTCAGCCTCCAAGTTTCTTTAATATAGCAAACCCAAAAAACTCCCGCCCTTCAGGGTGGGAGTGTATGTACGCAGGTATGATTCGATAGAGAGCACTGCCGTGCGCCAACAAGGGGTTCTGCACCCGGTCGCTCCGCATGGGCCGCTCAACGCTGTGTCTGCATAACATTGAACCGGCTCTGATCTTGATCTTCAAGATTCCCTCCGGTCCTGCAGGCACATCGCTTCATCTCATTAACCTATCCGTACACCGCTCCTATCCGCGTAGAGTCGTGGTGTGCGTAATCAAGGTAGGTCTCCTGGCTTGGAATACGGGCGCTATATCCTTCGTCTTCCCCGGGGTTCTCCCCGAGTGACATCATGAAGTTCAGCTCTTCCTTACAGTGGCGGGACCGCTCGGGACTTGCACCCGATTCCCTGTTATCCCTTGCCTGATCCGGCAAGAGCACCTTGTTACATCGCTAATCCATCCTACATCATAGCGGAACAGGCTCTGCATGTCTGTGATAAAATTGGAGCGGCTGCGAGGCGCAGTATTCATTTGCTTGTAAGGCAGCGTTCATTTGCTTGTAAGAATGTCATTTGAGTAATATAATTATTAACTATATAACCTGAACGTGGAGGCAGCGCATGAAACTTGATCTAACCGACCAATCTTTACCCGTGTACGAAGCGTTATCCAGTGCTGTGCGCCTGCAGATGCTGCGGCTCCTGTCCGAACAGCCTATGAACGTCAAGGAACTGGCCGGGGCGCTGAAGCTCAGCAGTGCCATTATGACGATGCATGTGCGCAAGCTGGAAGCTGCCGGACTGATCCGCAGCCACATGGCTCCCGGGCGCAGCGGACTACAGAAGATTTGTACACTGGCCGCCGAGAGTGCTGAGATTATTTTCCCTGGACAAGCCAGAACACAGCGCAGAGGCTACCGTAAGGAAATACCCGTGGGCCACTACTCTGATTTCCAGATTGAACCGACCTGCGGATTATCTACAACCGAGCGGGTAATCGGCAACTTTGACGATCCGCGGTATTTCTGGGATCAGGAGCGGGTGAATGCAGGCATCCTGTGGTTCGGCAAAGGATTCGTGGAATATAAAATCCCGAACTTCCTGCTGTCCAGCCAGAAGCCTGAGGAGCTGGTCATCACGATGGAGATTGCCTCCGAAGCCCCGTCCATCAATAATAACTGGCCTTCCGACATCACCTTCACACTGAACGGACAGCGGCTCGGTTTCTGGACCAGCCCCGGCGACTACGGGGACAGCCCGGGCAAATACACTCCTGCCTGGTGGCCTGCGCTCACCAACCAATATGGACTGCTTAAGCAGCTGAGGATTACTCCGGCGGGCACGTTCATGGACGGTCAGAAGCTGTCAGAGGTTACACTGGAGCAGGTCGGTATCCGTGATAAGCAGTGGACGTTCAAGGTCTCTGTGGAAGAGGATGCGGAGCATATCGGCGGCCTTACCTTATTCGGCAAGGGGTTCGGCAACTATAACGAGGATCTTGTGTTTGAGCTCTTTTATACAGATGCAGTTGATGCTTCGGCAAGTGCCAGTCTGGCGGAATGACCCAAACAGGATGGTGCAGCAAACAGCGGCAGCGGGAGACCTTAAGCTCAGGTCCCCCGCTGCCGCTGTTGTGGTTACGGGTGTATTGCAGGACAGCTTTGCAGTTTAACCAGTCACCGGCTGCCACAGGCCGCCGCCCGGCAGCGGACAGCCGCGTGCCTTCAGCCGGGCTACAACCGGTATAATACAGCCGCAGGCAATGCAGGTTACGCCATCCTGCAGCTTGGGACAAGCTCCGCATAGGGCAACCCGCTCGGCGTATACTTCGTCCGGGGCTGTATTCTCCGGATTGAACATGGAGGAGGCGAGAATCCGGGCAATCTGCGCTTCCGTCACCTTGTACTCTTCCCGGCATCCCTTGCATGCTGAGGTTGTAGTCATGCTGCGCTCCCTCCCGTTAAGCTCCCGGAGTAATTGCCAGTACTGTCACCGACATTGGCGGCAGTTCAACCGTAAGCGTGTCGCCTTCAAGCTGGAAGGCGGTGAACGGCTGCGGTACTACCGCTTCCGGCTGCCCGAAGGTATTGTGGGCATCGATGGAAGACCCTGCAAGTGTAGTGCCGCTTACGGCTGCTGACTGTCCAGCCAGTCCGCGCAGCTCCAGCGGCAATACTGCCGGTGCAGCGTGATTCAGGTTGCACAGGCTGACGTGAATGACGCCCTCTGCTGTTACGGAAGCTGAAGCAGATACTTCAGGAATCTCCACGCCCTCATAGCTGTAAACCGGGCTGTCGATCGTCAGATCCAGCAGCTCCGCATCCTGATGTACTTTATACATATTGAATACATGGTAGGTTGGAGTCAGAAGCATTTTCTCGCCTTCGGTCAGAATTACAGCCTGCAGCACGTTTACAGTCTGGGCAATGTTCGCCATCCGTACACGGTCGCTGTGCTTGTGGAAGATATTCAGGGTCAGACCGGCAACCAGCGCATCACGGATCGTGTTCTGCTGGTAGAGGAATCCAGGGTTCGTACCGGGTTCCACATCATACCAGGTGCCCCATTCATCAACGATCAGGCCCACTCTTTTGTCCGGATCGTATTTGTCCATAATGACACTGTGGCGGGTAACCAGCTCATCCATGAACAGCGCCTTCTTCAATGTGTTGAAATATTCATCCGTTCCATAGCCGGTAGCCGCACCTTTATTAGCCCAATCCGAAGTCGGCAGGGTGTAGTAATGCAGGGTAAGCGAATCCATGAAGCGGGTGGCTTCGCGCATCAGTACTTCGGTCCAGTTATAGTCATCCGAGTTCGCACCGCAGGCGATCCGGTGAATCTTGTTATCCCCATAGTTGCGCACATAAGTCTGATATTGGCGGTACAGGTCAGCATAATACTCAGGACGCATATTGCCGCCGCAGCCCCAGTTCTCATTGCCCACGCCGAAGTAAGCTACACTCCAGGCCTCTTCCTGTCCATTCTTCTGGCGCAGCTCAGCCATCGGCGATACACCGTTAAAGGTCAGATACTCAACCCACTCGGACATCTCCTGTACCGTTCCGCTCCCTACATTGCCGTTGATGTACGGCTCACATTCCAGCATGGCGCAGAGCCGCATGAATTCATGTGTACCAAAATGATTGTTCTCAACCGCACCGCCCCAATGGGTATTGATCATGCGCTTGCGTTCTTCACTTGGGCCAATGCCGTCCTTCCAGTGATATTCATCGGCGAAGCAGCCGCCCGGCCAACGCAATACGGGAATCTTCATTTCCTTAAGCGCTTCCACCACATCGTTACGGATACCGTTCGTGTTCGGAATCGGTGAATCCTCGCCAACCCAGATACCTTCATAAATACAGCGGCCCAGATGCTCAGCGAAATGTCCGTAGATGTTGCGGTTAATTGTGCCTTTGCGGATGTCAGTGTTCAGTAAAATGCGTTCTGCCATTTCAGTTAACGCTCCTCTTTAAGTTAATATATTTGTTAATCATTTAACACTTATATTAATATTATAGTCAGGCTTCCGCTGGTTCGTCAATCTTTAAATTAAGTGGCTCGTGCACCGTTTCTTAAGAATCCTTCCATCCATCGCTGCAGTGGCGCATAGGATAAAGTACTGCTTTGGGTGGTCAGACCCGTTTTCCCTCCAAAAAAATCCCTTGACACCGAGCTGTCAAAGGATAAGGGTAAGCCGAAAGATCTTCATGTTGTGGGGGAACGGACTTCAGCGATCAGGTCTGCGACGAGAATATAACGGTCGGGAGCCGCGCCGATAAAGTGAAAGGGATAGCAGGTACTTACGGTTAGGACAGCGTGGTCTGTAGGTACAATAATCGTTTTATCATCTTTATCAACAATCCGTATAGTACTTATCTTATAGGTGAAAGAACCCGCTGATGTATCAACGACAAGCTCGTTCCCTATTTCCAGTTCGCCTAATTTAGCAAAGACAGTATCCCGGTGTCCGGATAGAACCGAATTGTTATTCTCACCCGGCAGGACGCTTTCCGAGAAATGTCCAATTCCCTCCTCCAGCTCATCCTCGTCTGTCCCGTGTATAATCGGAAGAATTTGCTGTAAAGCCGGAATTTTCAGCTTTCCGATAACATCGCCTTCAAGCGGCCTTATGGGATAAAGGATATCCTCCTGCGGCGGTATGCTGCTGGAATCGCTTCCTTCTACCGGAACGGCGATGCTGCTCTTTACACTATTGCGCAGATCAGCCTGAATTGGGATTCGATCAGTATTCTCATTATAATCAACGGGAACGGTTTGCGCCTGGATATGAATCAGGGCCCAAGAGATAGACAAGATCCCCAGAATCATTGATCCCAGGGAGATAATGTATATCTGTTTTCCGGCTTTTACTTTATGCTCAGTGTGCCGTTTATTCACGAAGCTTTCTCCTCCATAAGATTACTCCTCCCATTATGGTTAATAGAGATCCGGAGAGAAGCAAGTTGTACCACGGCGTCGCGGTAGCCGGAAGCTGGCCTCCGGTGACTGTAGGTACAGATACGGGAACCGCCTCAAACTTAAACACTGTTCCGTTATGGGAAGTGAATCTCACCAGAATATTATAAGTCCCTACCGGTGCTTTAGCGATCCTATAATTGACACTTTCAGTTCCTTCTATATTGTATAACTTCCCCCCCAGATCGAAATTCCACACTCCTGTTTCTTCTTGATTATCAGGGAGCTTTGCATCAATAATCATATCCCCGTCCGGAAGTAAGCCTACTTTAACCCATTCCGTTTCAACAATCCAAGCAGGCACTGCCGGCAGCTCCGCAGGAGATGAAGCAGCAGGAGTATTAACAGGTGAAGCAGCGGGGCCTGGCGTTGCTGTAGCCGGCATTGGTGTTGCCGTAGCCGGTATTGGTGTTGCCGTAGCTGGTACTGGCGTTGCCGTGGCCGGTATTGGTACTGCCGTAGCTGGTACTGGCGTTGCCGTAGCTGGTACTGACGTTGCCGGTACTGGCGTTGCCGTGGCCGGTATTGGTACTGCCGTAGCTGGTACTGGCGTTGCCGTAGCTGGTACTGACGTTGCCGTAGCCGGTATTGGCGTTGCCGTGGCCGGTATTGGCGTTGCTGTGGCCGGTATTGGCGCTGGTGAATCTGTTTCTACAGGCGGTTGTACCGGTGGTTCCACAGGCGGCTCCTGTACACAAGCTGGAACGGTAATGTTAGACGGGCCCGGGCCAGTGAATGTAACTGCATCTTGTGACAGAATTCTGCCATTTATAATAGTATTGATACCAACCGTTGTTGCTGAAGATTGACTCAATAAACTGCCTTTGAACTCCGTATTTGCCGCGAGTGTCGTGGCCCCGTTTACCACCCAATAGATATTACAGGCTTGTGCCCCGTCTGTTAATAGAATCTTCGTACCGGCTGTTGTATCCAATGTCCCTGCAATTTGGAAGATAAAAATATCATCACCGCTAAGAGTTACATCAGCACTGATATTAACTGCACCTGGATAATTATATATACCGGGCAGTAGGATTTCGCCTCCCAGATCCGCTCCAGCCGTTCCATTAACAGTGGGCACCTGTGAATTTGCATACCCAATCACATTTCCCAAATCAATGTCAGCAGCATGATAAACACTATCATCTAAATAATTATTCCCATTCGTTATATGTGGAATTACGGTCTGAGTAATAGCTCCCGTATCTCCGGAAACGGAAGTCTCAACCGTTGTCATCGTCTTTGCGAGTAGCCCGAAAGTGGCCGCTGAACCCAAATTCATGTCTATTACCGCAGCTGAAGCGGGCAGCAAAATTCTGGAGAACGACAGCGTGAAAACCAGCACAATTGCGGTGAGTCCTAGATATTTCAGTTTCATACGCATGCTCCCTTTTTGTTACCAATTTTTACCATTATATACTTATTAATTCTACAGTAGTCTTGTCGAATAAGCAAAGTAAATCTGTAATTCCGCACCATACACGATATCCCCCCTGCTGAACCCCAATGCACTGCAAAAAACCACCAAATACCCGAAAGTGTCTGGCGGCTTTACATTATTGTTCCGGCAAGATTCATTTCACTGTCCATACAAAAGATGATATTATGGCAGTGGCAACCAAATAAAACACATGGAGAATACTATGATCAGACCCATATGTAAAGATATGACGATTCTAAGCCAGAAGTCCACACCGGCAACTAAAGAGGATCTGCCGGTGTTAGATGACCTTCTGGATACATTGCGCGCGAATGCAGACCGGTGTGTCGGCATGGCGGCTGATATGATCGGTGTCAATAAGCGCATCATCGCGTTCAGTATCGGACCAGTGAATGTCCCCATGATTAATCCGGTCATCACGGGGCGTAACAGTCCTTATGAGGCTGAGGAGGGCTGTCTCTCACATGATGGCGTACGCAGAACTATGCGCTATGATTCCATTGAGGTAGAGTTCCTCGACCGTAATTTCAAACCGCAGAAGCAGACCTTCACCGGATTTGCGGCGCAGATCATTCAGCATGAGATCGATCACTGCGACGGAATTGTAATCTGAGCCCGGCATATGGTATTCAGTTGTCAGGGATAACACAAAAAGACCCCTATCGCGAGACTTTCGCGAGGGGTCTTCTGCTTATTCAGGAGGCTCTGGCCTGCCTAAGCCTATAACTAAGCTCTTCTCAGCCCAAATCTCCGAGTTCAATCTGTACGATTCCCCGGTCATCCCGGACCTCGGCGATCCCGCCGATCAGATGCATCAGGCTGCCGAACTCCAGCTCATTGAACTTGCGTGCCGCAGTATCCCGCTGCAGTGCCCACAGACAGTCCGCCAGTTCGCAGACCACCGGCACATCGCAGCGGATTTCCGCCAGCTCCCGCGAGAGATGCAGCATATCGAGGTCAGCCTCGATTTTGGCCCGCACGCCTTTGGGCAGCAGATGCAGGTTCTCAATGACACCTTCCACGGTGCCGTATTCGGTCAGCAGCTTGGTGGCTGTTTTCTCACCGATGCCCTTAACGCCGGGATAATTGTCGCTGGTGTCTCCCATGAAGCCCTTCAGGTCAATCACCTGTGCAGGGGTGAGGCCACGTTCAGCAAGGAGCTCCGCCGGATCATACACTTTATAGTTGGAGCGGCCTTTTTTCATAATCACGACCTTGACGCTGTCATTCACCAGCTGCAGCATATCGTGGTCACCTGTGAGAATATAGACCTCTGACTCCCCGCTGTAGCACGAAGCCAATGTACCAATGCAGTCATCTGCCTCATAACCAACCAGACCGATATTCGGCACGCCCAGCTCGGCCACTACCTCTTTCACGAGGTCAAACTGCGGAATCAGCTCCAGCGGCGCATCAATGCGGTTCGATTTGTAGCCGTCATACTTCTCCGTACGGAACGTACCCTTGCCCATATCCCAGCAGCAGACCACATGTGAAGGCTCAAACGTACTCACCGCGTCGAAAAAATACTGCAAAAATCCATACACCGCATTCGTCGGAAGCCCGGCGCTGGTCTTGCGGATATATCCTCCATAAGAGGTAGCATAAAAAGCCCGGAACAGCAGAGCCATTCCATCCACGATCATTACCCGGCCCTTAGTTTCTGTTACTGTGCTCATGTGTAACCTCTCCTTGTGCATACAATTTGCATTGCGCCTCTAGGAGTATTCTATCAGAAAACTAGTAATCTTATAAGAGTGCATCCAGATTCCCACAGCTCCAATCATTGGGAGGCCCGGCCGGAATTAACTACTGTAGCACCAAATCATAGTTAAAAATCCCTTCGGACGCCAGTAAATCTTCAAAGTCTCTCACCGCTAAGGGCTTACTGTACAGAAATCCTTGAATCTCATCGCATTTATAATCAGACAGAAGCTCTAGTTCTTCCATTCGTTCCACCCCTTCAGCTATGACCTTCATACCCAGATTGTGTGCCAGGAAGATTAAAGATGATACAATCGCCTGATCACAATTGCTGCTTATCATTTCACGAATGAAGATCCGGTCAACTTTGAGTGTATCTATTGGAAAATACTTAAAATAACTTAAAGAAGATTGTCCGCTTCCAAAATCATCTATCGCGATATTCACACCGGTTGCTTTGATACTTTCTACGGTTGCTATCATGCTCTCCGTATGTGTCAGAAATCCGCTTTCTGTAATTTCAAGTTCCAGCCTGCGAGGATCTACGTTGGTTTCACGTATAATTCCAGAGAGGATACTTGGAATATCATCCATCATCAGTTGCCTGACGGACAGGTTTACTGAAATACGAATTGCTGACGTTAAATGCTCCTCCCATTTGTTCAACTGTCTGCAGGCAGAGAGGAGCACCCATTCACCAATCGGACAAATGAGCCCCGTCTCTTCAAGGATAGGAATGAAAATCTCGGGGGAGATCATTCCGAATGTGGGATGCTCCCAACGGAGCAATGCTTCAGCGCCCACAATTTTCTGTCTGGGAACATCGACCTGTGGTTGATATACGAGAAAAAATTCTTCATTTTCGAGCGCATGGTGTAGATCTTTCTCAAGCTGCTGCCGATAAAGAGGCTCCTCTGCTTTTGGGACATTGCTGATAAGTTTCCGAGATGACTTCCTGTAAGCAGTTACTCGTAAAAAAAGATAAATACAAATACCGGCGGATACAATGAATTTCAGAATTATTATCAGCATATTCTTTACCTTAATTCCTATAAATCTTGAAACCGTTTAAATTGTCGTACAAATCCTCGGCCATTTGGGCTAAGGAAGCTGAGGATGCTGATATTTCTTCCATTGATGCTAGCTGTTCTTCTGTTGCTGCTGCAATATTCTGCGTGCCGGAGGCAGAAGTTTTGGCAGAAGTATTGATCTCTTCCACCGAACGAAACACTATTTCTGTTCCTGCTGCCAGATCCTGAACTTCATTTGTGACTTCCCTGATCTGGGCGGCGACGTTATCCACAGACTCTTCAATCTGTGCAAATGCTTGCCCTGCCGAATTCACAATCTCGATCCCGCTCTCAACCTCTTTAGACGTGCGTTCCATGGATCGGACAGCTTTGCCTGTTTCCGACTGAATCGTACTGATCAGGACAGATATTTTTTGGGCCGATCCTGCTGATTGCTCAGCCAGCTTGCGGACCTCATTCGCGACAACCGCAAATCCCCGGCCATGTTCTCCAGCCCTGGCCGCTTCGATTGTTGCGTTCAGCGCGAGCAAATTGGTTTGTGCTGAAATCCCTGATATAGTGTCTACAATCTGACCTATCTCTTCTGACTGCTGTTCTAAACCATGAATAATGCTGTTCAGCTCTTCAATCGCCGCATAGATTGAACTCATTTGACTCACAGCTGTATGGACCGCTTCATTTCCCTCCAATGATAGATCTGAAGTCTGTGAGGCTGTTTCAGACATGTTCTGAGCATTCCGTTCAATAAGCTGAATACTGTCCTTCATATGTTCCATTGTTCTGGCCGTTACTTCAACCGCATGAACCTGTTGATCTGCACCTCCCGCTACTTCTTGAACGTTTGCCGCAATATTTTCACTGGCTGTGCTGGTCTGTTCTGCATTTGCCGTAAGCTGCACAGAGAACGCCGCAACCTGCTGCGAAGTCTCTGTAATCTGCCCGAACAGGTTTCTTAATACCTCGAGCATAGTATTGAGAGAATGCGTCAGTTGCCCGAGTTCATCTCTGGAACGATAACTTGCTTCTCCGGTGAAATCTCTGTTCTCCGCTTCTTTCATAAGCTTCTGTACAGCCTGCACCGGTTTTACAATCATCCTTATGATGATAATTCCGACAACAGTGCAGAGCAGACAAAAAGCGATGGACAGGATGTTTGATAACAGAATGCTTTGCTCCCCTTGTTCGCGGACCAAAGTGTTAATGGCAGCGGCACTATCCTTAAGTTTGTTTTCCAATGTGTCACCTAAAGTAACCATTACATTCATTGTGGGTACAACATTATTTTTATAATAATCATAGGCTTCCACATTGCGATTAACAGCCCCCAAAGCAAAGGCTTCCTGCATGGAACGGATGTATACAATAAATTCAGTTTTAATATCTTTTACAAGCTTTTTCTCCTCTTCGGTGATCCCATTCACAAGCATTCTATCCAGAATATTTGAATTCGCATTCACAAGGCTATCGAATTTTATTTTTAATTCGTTCGCCTCTTGATTTGTACTAGTCTGCATGGATTGGAACAGAATGCTTTCCATCGCCCGGTTGCCGGTACGGTAATTTAGAAAATCTGCTTCCGGCACCATCCGATCGAAATACATCGCGTTAGAATTATCAACCATTTTCGTCAACGATACATATCCAAGAGCAGATTGTGCAACCATGGCTACAATAAAGACTCCGATCAACAGAAACAGTTTTGTTGCTACTTTTAGATTACGCACAGTTCTATCCCCTTCCTATCACTTACATCTCCCTTTCATGATAGTGCAGAGGTATTAAAACATTTCTTGTAAAAGTATTAGGAATCTATGTCTTTTCTTCATATTCATTGAATTTATTCAGCGAAAATTTATAGCCTATTCCCCAAACTGTTTTAATATATTTCGGATTTTTTGGATCTAGTTCAATTTTATTTCTGAGCTTCATAACATGCACATCAATTGAGCGTTCATTCACTAATGTATGGATTCCACGCAGATAAATGATCAGTTCCTCCCGCGAGAACACCCGCTCCGGATGGTTATAAAGGAGTTTCATAATTTCAAATTCGGTAAAGGTTGTCTCTACTATTTTCCCTTGAACTTTAATAGACCGGTATTCATGTTCAATAACAATGCTTTTATCTTCCGGTCTGGAAATTGAATGACTTCCATCAGCCTCTTTATAATTTGATCTCTGATACGCTCTCCGTAAAATGGCATTCATTCTGGCTAACAGCTCCTTCATGCTGAAGGGCTTGCATAAATAATCATCCGCCCCGGCGTTTAAGGCTTCGACACGGCTCATGACTTCGGTATTCATAGAAATAATTACGATGGGCACCACAGATTCTTTACGAATCTCTCTGCAAACCTCAATGCCGTTTAAGTCAGGCAGCACTAAATCAATGATCACAAGATCGGGTTGCTTTTCCTCAATAAGAGCAAGTCCTCCGGTTCCTGTATCTACTCTGTAAACAATATTGCCTTCTTCTGCAAGATACATCTTTATCATGTCACCGATAATCATGTCATCCTCAATAAGTATTACTTTCATAATAAAACCCTCTCATGATCAAGTACATCCTTGCTGTCACCAGGATATGCATTATCTAAATAGTGCTGTATAGAAGAGATGATCCCCAGAAGCTCATCCTCCAAATTGTCCAATCCATTCTGGAGATCAGCATCCTGCTCTAGTTCTAATTCAAGCCTCATTGCAGCTGTCAGCAGCCGGTCGGCACACAGATTCCCTGCCACACC
Source organism: Paenibacillus sp. FSL R10-2199 (assembly GCF_038000235.1). Taxonomy (NCBI): domain Bacteria; kingdom Bacillati; phylum Bacillota; class Bacilli; order Caryophanales; family Paenibacillaceae; genus Paenibacillus; species Paenibacillus sp. FSL R10-2199. Next base: position 604,563 of record NZ_JBBOBO010000002.1, read on the forward strand.
CTTAAAGGTATGAAGCATCCGATGATATCCAGTTAAATCGTCATTGTTCAGGGCATCCCGCAGTTGTTCAACAAAAAGCTTATAGTCACGAATAAACACAGTGAACATATAACGTACAATATATTCTTTTCCGCTAACTCTTTGCAAAAGCAATTGATAATCTATTCCTTTGACACGTCTGTTCAGTAACGCAATTAGTGCATCGACCTGAAGCGGCTTGGTCAATACACCGTTCATCCCAATGCGGTAATACATTTCATGCTCTTCCTTTACAGTATTTGCGGTCAGGGCTATGACGGGCAGGTGGTCATACTCGCGGTTCTGCCGTATCTTCTTCGTCACCTCAATTCCACTAAGTTCAGGCATATGAATGTCCAGTAAAAGCAAGTCCCATCCCCCATGTTCCAGTAAAGCCAGAGCCTCCTTACCATCATTTGCTGCGGTTACCTCAAAGCCGTATGAAGTCAGAAGCTCTGTGACAACAAGCTGATTAATTTCGTTATCTTCTGCTAACAGAATTTTCCGCTGAATCCCGGGTAAGGAAAGCTTCCCGCTACCCTTAATCTCATGCGGTGAATCCGGTTCATTCTTGAACAAGGTGTACATGGCCTGGTACAGGCCGTTACGGCTAACGGGCATTAGAATTAGAGCATCCGGCTGCAGACTCGCAGGCAATTTCGAAATCCCATCACGTACCTCTGCCGTTGAAATTGCAACATAGCGAACGGGATGTGTATGATGTATTTTCTGAAGCTGCAGCCAGTCGTTCAACCCTTCCCGCTCATTCATACTTAAATCAACCACAATCACTTCAACAGGCAGATGAGAATAAACAAGATCCGATTGTTCACATGCCGCAACATCAAAGTTCATTGATTCCAGCATAGAGCATAACCCGTTTCTAACCGCAGCATTGTTCTCAATGACAAGAACTTTGGTTTGTGAAAATTCCATCCGCTCCTCCAGCTGAAGCAATTCATCCGGTCGTGCATATTCAAAGGGAATGGTAAAGGAAAACTTACTGCCCTGTCCCGGCTCGCTGCTGATTTCAATATCTCCTCCCATCAGTTCAACAAAGTATTTGCAGATCGGAAGTCCCAGGCCGGTTCCTCCACCCATCTGTCTGGAATAATGTCTGACCTGCATGAAGGGTTCAAACAGATGATCGATCTGATCGCTCGTAAGCCCGATGCCCGTATCTTCTACCGAGAATTCCAAATGAATAATATCTTCTTCATATCTTACGGGTTCAACCTTGACGTATATATGCCCCCTATCCGTAAATTTAATGGCATTGTTTATCATATTGATAAGAATTTGTTCAACGCGCAGAGAATCACCATAGAGCATCTCCGGAATATCCGCCGATGTATCAATAATGAACTTTAGCTGTTTCGATCCGAGAAGCACGGCAAGAATATCCGATAATTCCTGCATCAGCTGATGCAGATTAAAATTAACCTTTTGCAGTTCAATTTTACCGGCCTCAATCTTCGAGAGATCAAGAACATCATTAATAATACCAAGCAAGGTATGGGACGAGGAGAGAATTTTGTTCAAATAATCTTTTTGCACCGGAGACATTTCCTGTCTAGTCAAAAGCTCCGTGAGACCTATGATTCCGCTAAGCGGGGTACGTATTTCATGGCTCATGCGGGCAAGAAACTCGCTTTTTGCCTTATTAGCTTCGTCAGCCGCCCTGCTTTTCTTCACATGGGTAATATCATGCCCAGTGGTTATAACCCCTATTACTTCCTCTTTCATGTTAAAGAACGGAGACAAAGTGACATCATATTGATGTTCTCTCCTGGCTGATCTAAAGCTGTATTCAAATCTCTCCATCGTTCCATTTGAGATGACCTGTCTGAAGTAATAGAGCCATTGCTCAACATGCTCACCCGCTGGCATCTGTTCTGTTATCATTGTCCCAATCAGGCTCTCAGGCGATATTCGAAGCGTCTCGGCCACTTTATTATTTACAGATGTAATTCGTCCCTGCACATCAAACCACACTATGAAATCCTGGGTGCTCTCCACAAGCGAACGGTATAACTCCTCACTCTCTTTAAGCTTCTTCTCTGATTCCATGCGCTGGGAAATATCTATAACAGAGCCGATGATAGCGCCAACGATGTTGTCATAGAAAACTGGATTCAGATTGATAAGCAGCGTATGCTCCTTAAATAATATTTCAAATGTCTGCGGTTCTCCGGCCCAGGCCTTTTCCTTTTGAATCTTCATAAAAATACTTAGATCCTCAGGGAATAAATCCAGTCTATCAAGTGTCTTGCCGACGAGTTCACTGGAGGAAATCCCCAGTTCAACACACAAGGCACCTCCGGCAATTTTATATTTGAATTCTTCATTTTCTCTGGTCAATTTATAGATAAATCCAGGTTGCAGATGAAGAATCTCTAACAGATCGCTTTGCATCTCATCGAACCGTTGCTTCAGCCTCTGGGCATTGCACATATAGAATAACTTTGCCGCGATAAATAACCCGGATGCCTCATACACGGCCAAAAATTGCAGACTGGCGGATAAAGAATGTGAGTTGTCAATATAATTATAAAATAATATCAACAGAAGATTGGTCACGGTGACTAAGATGATCCACTGCTTCCAGAAGGAGTGAATATAGCGGATGGTTATATTGCAAACAATAAAAATGATGGACACATCAATAATCCCCACTATCATCATCTTTATGGATGGCTCATAAATAAGACGGGGAAGGATAATTAACAAAGCCGCCAATGCTGATGCGAATGGGCCGCCAATGGAAGCAGCAATGAGTATGGGGATGGTACTCAGGTCCGCAATCAGGCAATTATTAAAGGGATGACTAACAGAATATATTAGAATGACGCCCACAAGGCCCTGGTATATCCCCACTTTCCAAGTGTAGCCTGTTAAAACCCCCAGATTAATGTTTACCCTCATCATAAAGTGCTCGAAAAAAAACGTAAAAATCGTCAACAGGCAAAAACTGAGAATCAAATCACGAATCAACTCACTACCACCTTATAAATACATTATTGGTTTGTATTTGGCAATTTTAAGATCAACATGATTATATACAAAAAATGTCGAACAATATACACCGTTCGACAAAATGCCACACATTTCAACATTTGTTTGATATTTTACAAACACTTAGTCAGCAGATATAGTCTCTATCACTTTTTCAAAGTCCAGAAGAACAAGCAGCTTCCCCTCGACTTGCACAATCCTCTGACTAAACCCGCGCTGCACTTGTAAGGCCTCAAGAGTCTGATTCATCTTCGCCGGATTAAACTGATTGATTCTCAATGCCTCATGGACATGAAACGCGGCAGCCTTATTATTCTTCATCTCAGCAATAATATATTTGCCCTGTATCTGTCCAGTTCTCCTTGCAGAAGGATACCCGAAACATTTAGCCAGGTCTATGACTGCAATGGCTTCTCCACGAAACTGAATCAGCCCCTCCATGTAAGGATGTGCTAATGGAACTGGAGTAACCGGAATAGTATTAATAACCTCCCTTACTTGCTGCACATACGTACAATACAGATCATTGCCTAGCAGAAACTCAACAATTCCGACTTCTTCTGTATCCGTTACTGGTAATAATCGCCGTACTGTCATTTCCTCGCCCCATTCATTCAATATCATTGACACTATGTATAGATTGAACTTGGAAACTTGAGGAGGAGGAAGGAGTGACGAAGGGGGATTTTGGAACTGAAGGAGCGATAGCAATCGCCTTAGTCTGCGGATTTCCACCGCGAACAGCAGTATAATCATGAAATCTGCAGACAACAGCGGCCGGAAGTCCAAATATTCACCGCAGTGGCGACTGATTCTTCACTCTAAAATCTCAAGTACAATCTATATTGTTTTAACTATAAATCCAAATTGTTATATAACATGTTTATATGCTATTTAATTTCTGTTTGATAAATTAATACAAAATACATATTACCCTTGCAATAAATTCAGGATTGCTCATATGCAGACAAACAATTTGCATCAAAATTTATATATAAGTCTTTGAGGGCATGGATCTGAATCCATAAACAAGGAATGGGATTTCTTTGGGCTGGAGGAAGATATCCAATATAAGCGCGGCAAAGTGTGGAAAGAATTTCAAAAATGTATATGGCTTCGAACAGGGGGACTGGAGACTATTACAATAGCAATCCTGCAACTTTCCGAATGGAATTAGGACTGGTTCTAAGGGATATTCTGGAGGTTCCGTACGTATGCCGTTATCTTCCCCTTGCTGCTTTTTGATGCTCCGGTGATCATACGAAGCAAGGGGACAAGAAAGGGCAGCCAAACATAAACATGATATGGGATCCAGTATTGCTGCAATGCTTAAACAAGAAATAAAAAAGGAAATCTTATGGAACGCTGCATTAATCGTCTGGATCGCACCGAATTTTAGGTGTTGCTCCAGGCTTCAGCGTACTGCTCATCTTTGTAGCCGACTGTAACCTTCTTGCCGTCAGTGACAACCGGACGCTTGATCAGCATCCCGTGGCTGGCGAGCAGCTCAAGCTGCTTATCTTCACTGAGACCGGCCAGCTTGTCCTTCAGATTAAGTTCCTTGTAGACCTCACCGCTCGTATTAAAAAACTTCTTCAGCGGCAGTCCGCTGTTCTTCAGCAGGACGCGCAGCTCCTCCACTGTGGGCGGCTGCTCGGCAATATGCTGCAAGTCCAGCTCATGCCCCTGCTCCTTCAGCCATTTCACTGCGGCGCGGCAGGTGCTGCATTTCGGATATTGATACACCTTCAATTGACTCATATGGTTCTCCTTTTATTATAAGCGCAGCGGCAATGTTGCAGTACGCTGATTATTAGGGCTGCCGGCGCAGCCGCGTTCACGGGCCGGATGGCCGGAAGTCAAACATTCTCTGCAGCCACGGCTAATCCCCACAGTGGAATTTTCCCATTTTAATCTAAATAGATGGAAATTGTACATTTATTTAGCGTGAATTAGCAGCTTAATAGGAATTAGTTGGATTTTCAACACTTAATTTGAGCGCATTCGATACTTTTCGGCCAAACCTCTTAGATTAGTTGTACTTTTTCCACTTGTTGGATTTAGAGTGGAGAAACAGCTAAGAATAAGTGCAGCCTCGCACTTATTTCATAATCTCACGCTGGCGCCTGGCTGTACCCGCCAGCGAAATCTTCAGCATCCCCTTATATCACGGCCAGGCTGCTGAGACAGTTATTGCCCTGCACCAGTCTCACGCAGCTTCGCCTGCAGCTGCGCCATATCCGGCGGCAGCGGAGCCTCGAAGACCAGATCGGCATGCGTGACCGGATGCCGGAAGGACAGGCGCACCGCATGCAGCGCCTGGCGCGGAATGGACGCGTCCAGCTCCGCGATCTCTGCCAGCTGCGCCGCTTCCACGGGCGACAGCTCCGCCTCCTGCCTCTCTCCGCCCGGCAGCGTCAGCCTGGCTTCTTGCGACTCGCCGCCGGGCAGCACCAGCCCGGCCTCCCGCTCTCCGCTGCCCGGCGGAACGAGCCCGCCTGCCGCCTGCCCGCGGGCATACAAAGGGTGACGGTACATGCCGTCACCGATCAGCGGGCAGCCGATCGAGCTCATATGCACCCGGATTTGATGGGTGCGCCCGCTCTCCAGCTTCAGCTCCACGCGCGAAGCCGCGCGCGGATAGACCTCCTTGACCTCGTACCGGGTCAAGGAAGGATAACCATCCGGCGTCACAATCCGCCGGTGCGGCTCCAGCGGGTCGCGGTCGATCGGACCGGCGATGTCGCCGCTCTGCAGAGCGGGAACCCCGTGCACAAAAGCAGCATACCGCTTGTCCACCGTCCCGGCGATCATCTGCTCGGAGATATGCTGATGGCTGTACGGGTTCTTGGCAATGACCAGTACACCGGAGGTCTCCTGGTCCAGCCGGTGGACAGGGCGGAAGCGGACCCGCTCCCCCTTCTCCGCCCAGTAATGCACCACTCCGTTCGCGAGCGTCTCCGTGTAATGGCCATGGGTCGGATGGACAATGATCCCCGCGGCTTTGTTCACGACTAGCAGATGGCCGTCTTCATATAGAATCTCAAAAGGAATCGGCTGCGGCAGGATATCCTCTGACGTTTCTTCCTCCATCCGGATCTCTACACGGTCACCGCTGCTTACCTTGACGCTGATATAGACACGCTCTCCGTTCAGCGTAATCCCGAGGTCTGTCATCTTCAGACGGGACAACAGCTTACGGGAGACATCCATCCGCTTCTGCAGTATGGTTTTGAGCAGCCAGCCGTCTTCATCCGGCGGCACAATATAGGTAATCGGCGGATAGTAGCTGGTCATTTGTTCCGGAACACCTTTTTGCTGCGTAAATATTCCACCTCAGCAACCTCCAGCCGTGTATTGGCGGCACGGGCCAGCGCGAAGAAATAATCAGAGAGTCTGTTCAGATAGACAACAGCCTCCGGGTTAATATCCGCACTGCGTCCAAGGGTCACAGCCCGGCGCTCCGCACGGCGGCAGACCGTCCGGCAGACATGCAGAACCGAGGACAGCTGGCTTCCGCCGGGCAGAATGAAGCGCTCCAGTACCGGATTCTCCGCCTGCAGCACATCGATCCAGCCTTCCAGACGCGCGGCCATCTCGCTTTTCACCTTATATTTGTTCTCGCTCAGCTTCACGAACGCCAGGTCCGAACCGCAGTCAAACAGCTCATGCTGAATCTCCAGCAGCTGCTCCCTAACATCCGCGAACCGTTCATCCTCCATCAGACTCCGTGCCTGGCCGACAAAACAGTTCAGCTCGTCTATGGTGCCATAAGCCTCGACGCGGACATCGTCCTTGCCCACACGGCCGCCGATGACTGAGGTTTCCCCTTTATCCCCCGTACGCGTATAGATCGCCATAGTATTTCCCTCCTAAGTTGCAAATCACATAGTAATAGTGTAATCGTTCTTATGTATGTAGGCAAACAAAGATCAGCATTTCTGACATGTAAATAACTCCCTAATGAGCTAATATGGAATGCACCCGATCCCCACCCCGCCTACGGCTTCCGGAAAGTAATACAGTACATCAGGCCTTTGCATACTTCCTTATACTCGATCTCCAGCATATCCTGCGGAATGAGTCCAAGCACCCCTGGCAACTCCTCCCCCTGCTGAAAATACCCCTTAACCACCGGCACCTTCCCGTACGTTCCCTTTACCAGCTTCTCTGTCTCATCGGCAATCATCAGTCTGGTGCCCGGCTTCGCCACCCGGATCATCTCCAGTACCGCAGCTCCCGGATCACTGAAATAATTGATACCGCCGACATGATAGACACAATCGAAGACGTTGTCCTTAAAAGGCAGCTTCTCCGCCTGTCCCTTGAACAGATGTCCCTGAAGCTTCCAGCGCCGCAGATTGCGCACCGCCTGCTTCAGCATTCCGCTGGAGATATCCAGTCCGTACAGCTCTGCCTGTACACCCAGATAGGGGAAATTATCGCCGCTGCCCACCGAGGTCTCCAGCACACGGTCACCTTCCCGCAGTTCAAGCGAAGACAGAAACTGTCCTCTGTAGCTGCGTTCCCCGCCGAATTTCAGGGCGAAATAGGCTTTGTTGGACAGCCGGTAGAAACGGGCTATCCGGTTGTACAGCTCAAGGTACTTTTTGTTGCTGCCCTCGGCATCCGCTTCTCCCAAAAAGGCGAGAAAGCCCTGCTTCAACGGGTACTTACGCCCGCTCTCCGGATTAACGGCTCCCGTTCCTTCGAGCTTCAGCTCATCATACGTATAGGGGTCCCGCAGTATATCGGCTTGTAACATGAATATCATCCTCTTTTTCCGGTACGCTGCAGAAGAGCCCGTACCTTTAGAATCATCGTGAGTATTCATTATATCCCTGCCGCAGGAGTCCTCCATCGGGCCCCGGGTCCACCTCCTCCTCCGCCCCGGGACGTACAAGCATTACAGCAGCCTGAACCCCAGGCAAGGTTCCCCGGCTTCGATCGTCCGCCTCATTCGGGCAAGATATGCCTTCTGGCCGTCCGTAAGCGCGCCCGGATCTGTGTGCACCATATGATAGGTATACGAATAAAGATGCCGGTAATCTATAAAGTAGCCGATCTGAGCCATGAACCCGGTATCTGTGTTACCCCTGCGGTAGCCTTCCATAAAAGCGTGATAAAATGCCAGCACAGCGTCCTTCTTGCCCGCATCTTCCGGCACAGTCTGGGCCATATGATAGACGGCAATGGCAATATCATACGCAAACCAGTGATATTCCGCATCCCCGAAATCTATCACTGTCAGCGAGCCGTCATGCACCAGGAAGTTATGCGGATGAAGGTCGCCATGAATCAGGCCGAATTCATTCCCGGAGGTGCCAAGGCGGCTGAATTCTTCCTGGTATACCTTCCACTTTTGCAACAAAAGAGCGTCTGTTTCTATCCTCTCCGCCAGCAGAATTATATTCTCCTGCCCATGTGGATGCGGATGGACTGCCTGGTAGCTCCGGGCACAGGAATGCAGCCTTCCCATCGCCTCTCCCCAGTGCTCGAATAACAGCGGATTCCAAACCGTCTTATCTTCCCGATTCACATGTGTACCTTTAACCTTATGGAACAGAATATAATAAAAAGGCTCTGACACCGGGTAAATATACTTCCCGGACTCCAGGCACAGCGGGCGGATCGCACTCACTTCACTCTCCTGCAGGTAGTTCAGCCATTCCATTTCCGGCAAAATGTGTTCCTTGGGGACCACGCTGTGATCCAGTATTTTGACGACGATATTCTCGGCTCCTGCCCGTTCAAGCTCAAATACATTGTCATTATACCCTCCAAGATGCTTGACCGCTTCAGGAGGACAGCCGAGCTCTGTGAACACCTGCTGCCGGATACTCTCTGGAATCATCGCACTCCCCCCTGTCCCTGCAAAAACTGTATCAGCTCCCGGTTGACCCGCTCCGGCTGTTCCATATTGATGCCATGGCCTGAGCCCCCGATCACCTTATAGCGGAAATCCCCGTCCTGAAGTATGCCAATAAAATCCTTCTTATGCTGCAGCTTGTAATCCCCGATCAGAAAATACAGCTTATCCCTGACTATAGCCGCGCGGGCCTTGTCATAGAGCTCAGTTCTCTGGATAAACATCGCCTGTTGGTTATGATTCTTCATGAGCAGCACCACATGCTCGGCCAGTTTAGGATGTTTTTCTACAAGTCGTGATTCCGGCGAACTGAGCTTATTAAATACCTTAAGCAGATTTTTGCGCGTAGGTACCATGATTTCCGGGAACATCATCAGCAGCGTCTGGATCATGCTTTTTAACGGAGCCGTGACCATCCCGCCTTCCATACAGACTGCCCTAAGAACTCGTCCAGGCTCGTTAATCACATAATTGAAGGCCATGTACGCTCCATTCGATACACCTGCCACATAGAATTGTTCCAGTTTCAATCCATCAGCTACGCTGTTAATCCAATCTACCTGATTAAAATTCTGATTATTGAACCTGGCACCCGGCAGGCTCTTCCCAGGCCCTCCCAGCGTATCCACCGCAATGCAGCAGAAATGCCGGGACAGCTCCCGTATATTCAGCAGCCACATCACCGCCGAATTATCGCCTACCCCATGGAACAGGAGCAGGGGCGGCAAACCGGCCTCTCCCGCCGTTATACAATGTGTTGTCCCGTAAGGAGTCTCGATATCCAGCTCCCGAACCTCCGTCCCCCAGTCCCCGAGCAGCTCATCATAGGAACGGAGAACCTGTTCCTTGCCGGCATCACTTTTAAATACCTTGACCATGGCTAATTCCACCTTTTCGGATATGGGATGGGCTAATGATCTCTTTTCATGAAGCGCAGAACCAGTTCGGTTGAGGGAAAAGGAGCGGCAGCTGTGGTCTGTATCCTCGCTATACCAAGCCCCTGGATGAAGGAGAAATAGGCGACGGCGATTTCCACCGGATCACCCTGGATAATCTCCCCTGCCTCCTGCCCGGCGATGATCAAGGGAACGAGATGCTCGAATGGCTTCATAATCTTCTCCTTCGCAACAAGCTTAGCCGCCTCCGGAATAGCTTCCGAGGTTGCCGTCTGCAGAAGAATGAGCCGGAAGTGCTGCAAGGCAATACTGCCTTGCGACAGGAATGCCTCGGTCAGCCAGGTAATCCGCTCCAGCGGGGTTCCGTCCAGCTCTGCTGCATATTGCACCGACATTCCTGCTCCGTCCGAAGCCAGCTCAACAATTCTGGTGAAGATATCGTCTTTGGATTTGAAATACATATAGACATACCCCTGGCTGAAGCCTGCACTGGCGGCGATATCCTTGATTTTGGTCCCGGCATAGCCTTTCCTGGAGAAGACCTCGACAGCATGATAAATGATCTGCCGGATCGCCTTGTCCGGAGCCAATAGCTCAAAACCCTCAATGAATTTACGTTCCAGCAATTTGCCGTTGTCGCTCTTGCTGTTACCACTCTTGCTGTTATCACTCTTGCTGTTATCACTCTTGCTGTTATCACTCACGATTCCCATCTCCCTTATAATGAATGACTGTTCATTCATTATACTGTGAAAGGATATTTATGTAAATTAAAAGAGTAGACCTGCTTTGCCGCAGAAAAGTTATAGCATCCAGCAAATAAGTTCATTCATATATTCAGTACAAACTCACCCTAACTGGTGAATCAATCTGAAGCTTATGCGGCCAATGTAGCCAGTGCAGCTTATGTAGATATTAAGGCCACATCGCGATGCTTCACTCAGACTATTTACTGGGCAGTCTTCGGCGAAATCACACGCCAGAGCTTCTCATTTCCTCCTTTTGCGTGCAAACTGTGAAGTGCTCCTCTTTCCCGCATGCCGTCCGCTTTCGGCGGATTCAGGGGCACTTTTGCTCCTCTTTCCCGCATCCCGCCCACTTTCGGCGGATTCAGGGGCACTTCTACCCCTCATTTCCTCCTGCCGCCCGCTTTCGGCGGATTCAGGGGCACTTTTGCTCCTCTTTCCCGCATCCCGCCCACTTTCGGCGGATCCAAAGGGATTTATCCCTTTATTTTCCCCATCCCGCCCACTTTCGGCGGATCCAAAGGGATTTATCCCTTTATTTTCCCCATCCCGCCCACTTTCGGCGGATTCAAAGGGATTTATCCCTTTATTTTCCCCATCCCGCCCACTTTCGGCGGATTCAGAGGGATTTTTCCCTTTATTTTCAGCATCCCGCCCACTTTCGGCGGATTCAGAGGGATTTATCCCTTTATTTTCAGCATCCCGCCCGCATTCGGCGGAACCAGAGGGATTTTTCCCTTTAATTTCCCCATCCCGCCCACTTTCGGCGGATTCAGAGGGATTTATCCCTTTTATTTTCCCCATCCCGCCCACTTTCGGCGGATTCAAAGGGATTCCTGATACAAGAATAGTTCTGTCCTTCGGATGGATAGCTTCCAATTACGAAAATCATAATCACCTACACGGTGCGACTGTGAGGCGCAATAAAAAACGGACACCTCCCGCAATGGGATATGTCCGTTTCAATATAAATCAGCCGGTTAATCGTTCTTACGGTGGCGGCCTCTCATATACTCATTAATCTTCAGGTCCAGCAAGCTGCTGATGGCAATTACATTATCCGAGGTAAAGGATTTCTCCTGTATAAAGAGCTGTTCCATTCTGCTGCGGAGGACCTGTATTTCATTTTCCAGCGAGAGCCTGCGTGCATTTGCATCACCCCTGGGAGGATGTATCCCGCTTCCGGAACTACATTCCCCGCCATAGGAAGGTAAGTAATAATCTGCGCTCAGCACAATCATCCCTCCTAATGTATTATTGCGTGATATCCGGATACCTGATACTGAATTCTTCCTATCCGGACTCTGCGCCCTATTCTAGAATAAGACCTCCATGTAAGTGTATTACAGGTGTTTCTTGTCCTTAGAGTAAAATAATACCATATAGAAGAGTGATCGGCTATAGTTCAATTTACTTCATTCTGTTTGCATTACTCTGCCCGCTCGCGGGCCAGCTGTGAGACAAATGCCCCAATCCGTTCAACTGCTTCGTTCAGCTGGGATACCGAGGTTGCATAAGAGCAGCGGAGGTATCCTTCACCGCCCAGACCGAATACACTGCCCGGAACCGCAGCTACCTTATATTCCAGAAGCAGGCGCTGGGCGAATTGATCGGAGGTCAGCCCGGTGCGCTGAATACTCGGAAAAGCATAGAACGCGCCTTGCGGCTCATGACAGTCCAGCCCGGCATCGCGCAGCCCTTTGACGATCAGCCGGCGCCGCTGATTATAGGAATCCGCCATCCGGTCCTTCTCTTCCATTCCATTGGTCAATGCCTCCAGAGCAGCCACCTGGCCCATCGAAGGCGCGCACATGACTGTGTACTGGTGAATCTTCAGCATCGCGGAGATCAGGTCCGGGTGACCGCAGGCATATCCCATCCGCCAGCCGGTCATGGCGAAGGCTTTGGAGAAGCCGCTGACCAGAATGGTCCGGTCAATCATGCCCGGAAGGGAGGCAAAGCTTACATGATTGCTTCCATAGGTCAATTCAGCATAAATTTCATCGGAAATTACTATGAGATCATGTTTCTCTACCACTTTGGCAATCGGTTCCCAATCCTCACGGCTCATAATCGCACCCGTCGGATTGCTCGGATAGCAGAGAATAAGAATCTTGGAGCGCGGGGTGATCTTGGCTTCCAGATCAGCCGCCGTAAGCTTGAAGTTATTCTCTCCGAAGGTCTCAATACCGACCGGAATCCCGCCGCCGATTGCTGTTATCGGTGAATAAGAGATATAGCAAGGCTCGGGAATCAGAATCTCGTCTCCCGGTGAGATCAAGGCCCGGAGCGCCAGATCTATCGCTTCACTGCCGCCGACGGTGGCGATAATCTGGTTCGCAGGATCATATTGCACCGCGAAGCGGGTCTGCAGATATTCGGCAATGCCTTCTCGAAGCTCCGGCATGCCGGCATTGGAGGTATAACCGGTGAAGCCGCGCTCCAGCGAGTAGACGCAGGCTTCCCTGACATGCCAGGGAGTCTTGAAATCCGGTTCCCCGACACCCAGTGAAATAATATCCTTGCTGCCTGCCGCCAGATCAAAAAACTTGCGGATGCCCGAGGGCTGTATCTGCTGGACCAGCGGGGCCAAATAGGAATTCATCGACTTCGTAATCATGGCATTACATCCTTCACGGAGATATCATCAGACGGTTGTCTTCTTCATGCTCTTCAAAGATGATACCGTCCTGTTTGTATTTTTTGAGCGTAAAGTTAGTTTTGGTAGAGAGTACTGCATCAATCGGCGACAGCTTCTCGGAGACGAAATTGGCGACCTCCCGCAGATTGCGGCCTTCCACTTCGACCAGCAAATCGTATGCGCCGGACATCAGATAGACCGATTTGACCTGCGGATACAGATAGATCCGCTCGGCAATGCCTTCAAAGCCCCGGCCGCGTTCCGGTGTAATCTGAACCTCGATCAGCGCAGTCACGCGTTCATCGTCCACTTTATCCCAATTAACCACAGTCGCATATTTCACGATGACATGATCCTGTTCCATTTGTGCAATTACGGTTTTGACATCTTCTTCTTCCGCACCAAGCAGGGTTGCCATTAAAGCTGTAGAGCTTCGCGCGTCCTCCTTGAGCAGTTCCAGCACTTTCCTCTTCAAATCATTCATTTCCTTCATGCCTTCCCTCCGGATAGTTCGCCAGTCCGGTACCCCTGCATCAGGGCAGAGCGCCTGCGAAAAGAGTTTAGTATTAATATGACACGAAAATGACAGTTCTGCAAACAAAATAACCCCGCCTGGGCGGGGTTACAATGGATCTTTTTATTTGTGTTTCTCTACACCAGCGGACGGCAGTCCTATGCTTCATCCGCCCCGCGTGAGGGTTACATATAGTAAGAACCGTTATTGTGCTGGACATTGGCCTGATGCAGCGGAACATTGGAGGCCTGATTGTAGGCACCGGCTCCGCCTGTTTTCTCTCGCACGAACTGCTGGCATTTCTGCTGGGTCTGCTGGGCAGTCTGAATCTGCTTGTCTACATCCTGACGCAGCGCTTTCCCCGGAGCAGTATACATGTTCATTTGTGACATTTGGTTATACAGCTCTCCCTGAAGTCTGAGCGTATCCATCGTCAAATCATTGAATACCCGGCGTACTGTAGGACAATTCGATTCTGTAGCTGCTGTTGTATATTCACGGACTGTCCGCTTCAAATCAGCTAAAACCGTGTTCAGTAAATCCTCATCTGCCATGAATGGCGTTCCGTTTTGTGCGTACACAGTAAAACCTCCTTAAAGTTTGTGGGATATGCTTCCCGGCATCAAATTTGTGTGCGGCCAGTAATAATTATTGCGGCTGGGTTGGTGCATATTGCTGATGCTGATGCAGCAGCTGTACAAGCATATCCATATGGTGGGTATGACTTTGAATTTGCTGTACACAGATTCCTTGCACCGTGGAGTTTTGAGTGGTTCCGGCTGTAGCGGCCAGCTGCTTAATCAGCAAATCTTCGTTGGAAATGGAATCTGCGATATATTCCAGTTCTTTTCCGCTAAGCGCCTGCATTTGGTTAGATTGCATGTTCAGTATTCCCTCCTTCTGGATGTTCAAGCGTTCCTTAGTATGCCGCAGAGCAGAACACTTTATGTGCCAAAAAGCGCAAAGCTGCTTCTGCAAAAATCGGATTAACACCTTATATACCGCGCATGAGCGGCTGCCAAACTGCAAACAATACCTTACCTGGATTATATAAAGGAGCGACCATACCATGAAACTCATCAGCGGGCAGCTGCCCTGGGAGAATACACTGCTTCAACCGCCGGTGTATCCGGTACTAAATGAAGATATTACCTGTGACTGTCTTATTGTAGGCGGCGGCATGGGCGGGGCGACGATGTCCTACCGTATGTCCCTCAGCGGAGCGGATACCGTTCTCATCGATAAAAGAGCAGTGGGCAGCGGAAGCTCCCACGCCAATACGGGACTGCTGCAGATCGCGAACGACAAGTCGCTGACCGCCTGCATGAATACCTTCGGGGAAGAGAACGGCGTGCTGTTCTATAAGCTGTGCCAGCAGGGCGTCCGCGCGATTCTCGACCTGCCGGGCAAGCTGGATATTGATCCGCAGATCATAGAACGCAGCAGTCTGCTGTATGCCAGCGTCCCTGAAGATGTACCCGCCCTGAAGCTGGAAAATGAAAACCTGATCCGGCATGGATTTGATTCTGAATTCTGGGATGAGGATAAAGTACGGTCGCATTATTCCTTCTCCAAACCGGCTGCGCTCTTCTCCCGAGGGGATGCCGAGACCAATCCGCTGCGGACTGTGCACAGCCTGATTGACAAGGCCCACTCCCGCGGAGTCCGCGTCTACGAGCATACCGAAGCCCTTAATTACGAATATAGTGCTGACGGCGTGGTCTGCCATACAGCGAATGGCCGGATTTTTGCGAAAAATGTTGTGTTTGCCATGGGGTATGAAACGCAGGATATGAAAAAGGACCGGGGCGCGGAGCTGATCAATACATATGCCATCATGACGAGGCCTCTTACGGACTTGCCCAAATGGCATGAGCAAAGTCTGCTCTGGGAAACGGCCCGGCCTTATCTGTACTTCCGGACCACACCGGACGGACGGATCATTGCCGGCGGCAAGGATGAACAGCTCACCAGTCCCGAGCGCCGCGATGTCCGTGTGCTCTCCCAATGCCAGCGGCTGCTGGAGGAGCTTGTGGCCCTGTTCCCGGAGCTTCAGGGAATAGAGGCTGAATACTCCTGGGGAGCGGTCTTCGGCTCTACCCGTGACGGCTTGCCTTATATTGGGCCGCATCCGGAGTACCCGCACTGCTATTTCATTGAAGGCTACGGGGGCAACGGAACCGTCTACAGCATGATCGCGGCCGAGCTGCT
Source organism: Paenibacillus sp. FSL R10-2199 (assembly GCF_038000235.1). Taxonomy (NCBI): domain Bacteria; kingdom Bacillati; phylum Bacillota; class Bacilli; order Caryophanales; family Paenibacillaceae; genus Paenibacillus; species Paenibacillus sp. FSL R10-2199. The sequence continues at coordinate 620,473 of NZ_JBBOBO010000002.1, forward strand.
CGCAGATACCCTTGCCGGCAAGGTGCGCCCCGAGCTGGAGCTGTTCTCGCTGACCCGTACAGCGAAGCCTGCGCCGTCTCCGGCAATTCAGGCGTAAGCAGCTGAGCCTGCGGGAGCCTGAATTGCCGGAGACGGCAGGAGCAGCAGCAAGTACACGCTGGAAAGGGATGCTCCGCAAGCCTGATGGCTGCGGAGCATCCCTTTTATAATAAAGCTGACAATATGGAATAATAGCTTATTGTGCTTTTACAAACTCAGCAGATTTGATCCCTGCCTGCCGTCCAAAGATAATAATCTCGGCTACAGAATTCCCGCCGATCCGGTTCTGGCCGTGTAATCCGCCGACTACCTCACCTGCTGCAAAAAGTCCTGTGATCGCTTTGCCGTCTTTGTTCAAGACCTCTGTATTGGTGTTAATCACCACACCGCCCATGGTGTAGTGAATTCCCGGGCCGATTTGGATCGCGTAATACGGTGCGCCGGACAGATCATTATCCATGCCTGTTGTTCTGCCGAATTCCGCATCCGACTTATTCTTCACTGCGCTGTTCCAGGTATCTACGGTCTTCTTCAGCTGATCTGCCGGAACGTTCATTTGTTCTGCCAGCAATTCGATGGTATCCGCTGTTTTGACTACACCCATCTTGATGTACTGGTCCACCGCTTTGACGCGGGATTTCACGCCGGAATCAAACACCAGATACGCTGATTTCTCCGGAAGTGTATTGATGGAAGCTGTCACTTTATCACGGGTATCCATTTCGTTGCCGAAACGTTTGCCCTCGCTGGACACCAGAATTGCACCTTCGCCCCGGACCGCTTCACCGATCAGGTAGGATTTCTCCTGTTGTACAGTCGGGTGAACCTGAATCTGATCCAGATCTACCGTTGTGCCGCCAGCCTGTTCAATCATCCGGATGCCGTCGCCGGTGCTGCCGATCTGGTTCGTAGTCACATAACCCTCGAGGTCAGGTCTGACTTCGGTAATCATCTCCATATTGGCGCCGAAGCCGCCGGTTGTTACGATCACTGCTGATCCGGTAATTGTTTTCTCATCGGCCTGGTTGAACAACACCTTGACGCCGTTCACCTTGCCATCCTGCACTGTAAGTTCCTTCACGTCCGCATTAACGAACAAGGGAATCCCTTGCTCTTGTACATTTCTTACGAGTCCGGCAACCAGATATTGACCGACTGCTGAGCCGTCTTCCGGACGGTGGGTGCGCTTCTCTTTCATTCCGCCGGTAATCGTAATATTGTTCAAACGGATTCCGATCGAATCCAGCCAGTCAATGGCACTTGCGGAATTGTCCACGAAAAAGCGGAGCAGCTCCTTGTTGTTCGTATCATGGCCGCCTGCCAGTGTCTCTTCATAGAACAGATCATTGGTATCCTCGATGCCCTGCTCCTTCTGGAACTTCGTCTGCGAAGCGTTCATACCCGAGGAGGATTTGGTAGTATTACCGCCGGCAACCGGCATTTTCTCGAGAATAACCGGGTTCATGCCGTTAGCCTTGGCTTCCAGCGCCGCCGACATTCCGGCGCCGCCTGCGCCGACAATGATGATATCATATTTATCTTTTAACTGATCGTACGGTGTATAGCTCGCTTCGGATGCTCCCGATACGGCTTCGGCTGTCTCTTTAGGTGCAGTGGTTGCTGCTGGCTCTGTGGTTGCGCTGTTCTTACCCTTGCTCTCATTGACACTGCCGTTAGCATTGTTGTTACCGCAGCCTGCGATAACCAGCATAACGGAAAGAACGAGTATAAGAGTCGCTGCATATCTCTTTTTCATAGTAACGCTTGCCCCCTTGTGCATATTTTCACAATTATCATATCCGCAAAAGGGCTATCCTTGGAAGCTTACGTAATTAAAGAAATCATTAAGTAATTAAAGTAAGTGAATTTGCGTGCGGATGTTTATAGTTTTATAATTGGGACTTACACAATCGTATGACTGGGAGGAACTGAACCATGGACAAAAGCAAAAAATATATGCTTGCCGGCGCCATCCTGACCGCAGCTGGTGTTTCTCTAATGACCTATACAGCAAACCGTTACACTTCCTTCAAAAAAGTGGTGGCCAGAACCATCCGGCTGGAGGATATCGCCTCCCTTGAAATTACCCGTCTGTCCTCTGTTCCCGGTGAACAGAAGGATATTGTGGTTACGGAGCCGGAGGCCATCAAACAAATATGTGATGATTTCGCCGACGTCCGGTTAATGAAATCAGCGCGGAATGTAAGCACAGACAACAAATACAGCTATTATATTACCATCGTACAGGCTGACCGGAAGCAGCGGTTTGATATCATTCTCAAGGGCAGGCAGCATATGATTATTTACGATAATGATATGAACAATCCGCATTTAAAAGCTTATAAAATTATGGGTTCCTTCCATCCGCAGGCATTGAAGCTGGCTTTTGCTTAAAACCGCAAGGCGTAGCGTAAATCATCCCCGGAAGCATAGAAGACATTACCTATGAAGTCATGGCCGGAGGAGTCCGGACATGACTTCATAGGATTTCAGGGCCGCTTTAAGCCAGATAGCCAATCTCCGCTTCATCTCTGGAAGGCGCTTCGCCGGCAAGCTGCTTCAGCAGCTTCTTCATCATGACCGAAGCCTTCACCTTGGTATGGAGACACGGTGAAAGCTCCATCTCATAGTCCCCCTGCTTAATAGCCTCCTTCAATTCCTCAACTGTAGAGCAGGATACATGTAGCCGGTTCATTACGCTGCCATACTGCAGGCATTGATGACTGTCACTGCCGGCAACCACAGGAACGCCAAGCTTCTCTGCAAATGGCGTAATCAGGTTCTTGTAGGCTTCAGCCCCCTGCACGTAAATGTCTTTAGCATTGAAATCAAACGCATCCAGCCGCTTAAGCAGCTGAGGGTCCAATTGATGAAGTGGAGTAGAGGTGCGGAACGGATGGGCCCCTATTTTCCACAGATTGAATTCATCCGCCAGATCCAGCAGTCTTTTGAAAGGAATAAAGCTACACTGAGCAGTGTAATCTTCCAGCAAAGAACGGACAGCAAGAACATTCTCCTTAAGCCCGATCAGCAAGATGTGGCCTGTCTCGGCAATATCCACTTCCATTCCCGGAAACAGCTTCAGCCCGTCCACATCATAGTAATGTCCGTTATAGGGATACATCTGATCCAGTGCCTCGTACATTGCGAAGAAATTAGAAGTATTAAAATGCTCTGTCAAAGCGGCTGCCTGCAATCCGTTCACTTTAGCTTCCGACATCATTTCTGCGAAATACGCCGGGGAAAATGCTGATTTCTTGGACAATTTTCCGTGTGTGTGCAGATCAATATTCATATAGGTTAGGCTCCTTTTAAGTTTGCAGATTAGGTTAATACACCAGCTCAGGGTACAGGGTTCCAAACCAGAACAGCAGTATAATGTAAATCGTTGAACCGGATAAAAAAGCCCAGTCCGGCCTCTTCATCCGCAAATAGGACAGCTTGATCTTCTTCACCTTCGGATTGCTGAGACCGTAGCTGAATCCGCGTGTCTCCAGTGCTTCAATCGTGGTTCGCGACCGTTTGGCTGTATTGAGCATGAGCGGGTAGAAGACCAGCACCACAATCCGCAAGTAATACGCAGCTGTTCTCCAGTAGAACACCCCGTGACGATGCGGTCTTTGCCCCCTGAGTCTGAAGGACAACAATATCTGGTGGAATTCTTCCAGCAAAGTAGGCAGAATACGATAACCGTAAGATAAACTAAATGCAAAGGCATCAGGTATGCCTAAGGATAAAAGTCCGTCACTAAGCCGTTCGGGGTCCAGACTGGAGAATACAGTGATGCTCGCCAGTGAAATGACAGAAAGCTTCAGCGTCAACGTTAACATTGGCAGCAGGGATTCACTCCCCCCTCCGAAAAAAAGCGTCAGCACGAACATCCAGCCGATCTGGCCGGTCAGGCCAAGGCACAGGATACAGATGATTAGCGGACTAACCCGTGACAGGACAGTTGTTATGACCATGAACACGAACATTCCTAATAAGATTGTCCGGTTATGCACAAACCAGGGCACGATGGCAAAAAACAAATACCATAACAGCAGTGTCCGGGGGTCAAGCCTGCCCAGAAAGGTAGCGCTGTTGTTATACGCGGTCCCCAGTAATTCCAGCTTGATCTGTTCTACAGAGATCCGGTCCAGCGCTTTTTTAACAGCCTCCATAGATTCCGGCCACCTCCTTCTGTAGCTCCACTTGGCTCACAAACTCGTCCAGGCTGCAGCAAATGCGCGGCAGGCCGAGTATGCGGCTTAGCTTCATTAATTGTGTCTCTGCCAATCCGGCACGCCTCAAGAGCATTCCGTCAGCAAATATTTCATCCTTCGTTCCGTCAGCAATGATCTGTCCCTGATGCATAACAATAATTCTACTGGCCCATTCAGACACAAGCTGCATATCATGAGTGGCGATTACCACCGTCTCCACATGGCTCCGCAATGTCTCAAGAACGCTAACCATTTCCTGCTTGGTCGAAATATCCAGATTCGCGGTGGGCTCGTCAAGCAGCATAACTGCAGGGCGGACAGCGGCACCGATTGCCAGGGATACCCGCCGCTGCTGGCCGCCGCTCAGCAGACGGGCATCCCGCTCAGCGAGCTCACTAAGCCGGAACGCCTGGAGCATCTCTTCTACTCTCCGGTCTGTATCCGCTAACTTCCGGGCCTTCAGATAATAGGAGATTTCTTTGCGTACAGAATCCTCGATAAACATATCCTCCGGATTCTGAAATACATAAGCAACCGTACCGGACAGGCGCTCGGGCGGCACACCATTGACTTCTATGCCTTTCACATTAACCGTTCCTGAGGAGGGTCTGGCAATACCTGAAATCAGTTTCATTAAGGATGATTTCCCTGCACCGTTGTTACCGATAAGGGCAACCGATTCCCCGTGTTTGAGCTCCAGCTTTACCCCGTTCAGAACAGGATGAAGTGTCTTGTGAATCGTGCGGTACGACAGGTGAACATCCTTCATTTTAACGATAGAATCCACATCTCCTACGCCTGTGGGGATCTGCCCGCAGACTGGATAGGCGGACCCGGCCTGCCCAGCCGGCCCTTTACGGCGGATCATCCGGTCAAGCCCCTCTTCAGGGGTCAAAGGGAACTGTCCTGCATTCCGGTCATTCTCCTCCAGCATCCAGACAGCTCTGGTCACATCCGGCGGATAAATGCCAAGTTCCAGCAATTCTTGTACAGAGGACAAAGCATCACGTACCGGCTTCTGCCAGCGTATGGATCCTTTATCCATTAGGATAACGTTCCTGCAGTATTCTGCTATAAATTCGGCATGGTGCTCAATGACTACGATGGTCTTCCCGTGCAGCTCATTCAATTGCCGCAGGATATCATAGATATGACGTGCATGCTGCGGATCAAGCTGGGCTACCGGCTCATCTATGACCAGTATTTCCGGATCCATTGCCAGTGCTCCCGCAAGAGCCAGCAAGTGCTTTTGCCCACCGCTAAGCTGCCAGATAAATTCATTTCTCAGTTCGCTAAGTCCGGTCAACGCCAGCGCCCGTTCTCCCCGTTCCTTGTAGTCCGCAAAACCATAGTTCAGCGGGGTAAAAGAAACATCATCAAGCACGGTCGGACGCACCAGCTGGTTCTCGAAGTCCTGATAGACATAACCGATATGCCTGGATAGTTCAGCGACACTCCGCCCTTCCGCCGGTTGACCGCAAATCACCGCTTCTCCGGTGAAATCTCCTGTGTAATAATGCGGGATTAATCCATTGAAGCATTTACAGAGTGTGGATTTGCCGGATCCGTTGCTGCCGATCACGGCAACAAAATCCCCTTTCTCCAGTTGCAGGGATACATCCCGCAGTACAGATTGTTCCGCCCCCGGGTAAGTAAAGGACACTCCTCTAAGCTCCAGGACCAGTTCATGCATCTGCCTGTCCTCCTTCCTGACGCCTGCGTGCAGCACGCCGGATTAGCGATAGAATGGTCACAACCGCAATGATGACGGCAACCAGCATGCTCAGCCAGATCAGCTTTTCCTCACCTGATTCAGCCCAGGCAAATTCAAAATCACCGAAGTTCCAGCCTGATTCCGACAACAATTCAGAACCTAGCGCAACCATGATCAGAATCGTACCTGAAATGACAAGCTTTGGCGAAAGCCAGACCCCGGATGCATATTTCATATTCCGCTCACGCGGCTTCATGCCGAGCAGCGGCTCAATCTTGCCGTACAAGCGGGGAACCAGATACATCGTAGGCAGAAGGGCGAACAGAATGCCCGAGAACAGCACATCATTCAGAAATCCGACACCTTCGATGATGACGATACTTTCCGCCAGACCCTTAACCGCTTCCAGTTCCTCCACACCGACCCATACCTTCAAGATATCTACCGCTGAGCTAAAAAACTGGTGAATCGCCACTCCGGTAATTGCGGCTGCGCCTACCTGTCTACGGTTCTTCGGATCGGATACCATAAGGCCTGCTGTATACATCGCAAGAGAGAAGGTAATGAATTTCTCCAATTCGCCCAGTCCGCCGAATTGACCCAGCATCAGCTCACCAAAGATCACTTCGCCGACAGCCGCTCCAACAGCTGCATACAACGGGTGAAACAGCATACATAAGGTCAGAGGAATGAAAGCGAAATATTCAATCGACAATTCAACCGGACCCAACTGGATGCTAGGCACCAGCTCCGTAAACATATTAGACAAACCATACAGCGACATCGACAGCACAAAAATCATCATTTTTTGAGATTGGGTCAGCGTGTAGCGGGTCTTTAACGTGCTCATAAACAGTTGGCCTCCCTACAGGAATTTATCTTTATTATAAAAAGGCCATGTCAGCACAGGTTTTTCCATTTGTTAAGCCGGAGTAATATTTTTTTCAGAATTTTTAACGCTGTAAAAATATTTACAACATCTTCAAGCGTTATATTGTGTAAAAAGAGCACATCCGGAGGAAACGCATATGTATAAAGACTGGAATCACCGCCCGTTCTCACCCAACCAGCGGATCATCGCCGATTTTATCCAGAAGAATGAGCAGCGGGTTGTCTATATGACAGAGCAGGAAGTTGCTGACGAGCTCCATTTGAGCATCGCCTCCGTCTCACGTTTCTGGAAAGCAGCCGGCTACAAGCATGCCAAGGATTTCAAAAACCGGCTACGGTTCCGGTTCGAATCTACGCCCTCGGTTAAAATGCGTGACGCAATGGAGCGATCCGATGATAGTTCACTCCCCCAGCTGCTGCTGAATAATTCCCTTCACCATCTGCAGGAGACACAGCGTTATTTAAATGAGACGTCGCTGCAGTCCGCGGTAAACAGTCTGTCTGCTGCACGGATTGTATATGTTTATTGTCCCGGCCCCTGCGGCGGACTGGCTGAACTGATGATCTACCGGATGGCGCGCTTTGGTCTTCAGATGAAGCGGATGGCTCCGAGCGGCCATGAGCTGCTGGAGACCCTAATGCATGCTGACAAACAGGATGTGGTACTGGTTTTTGGATTTGTGCAGCTGTTACCTGAAATCGAGGTGATTCTGGACCATTCACGGGAGGCAGCTTATCAGGTCATTCTGATCACTGACAGACTTGTATATCCCCGTTCACAGGATGCAGATATCGTGTTGTATGCCGGAAGAGGCGAGGTTTGGGAGTTTCATTCAATGGTCGGCCCTATTTATATCATTGAGAATCTGATTCTCGGTGTAGGACTGGTCAACCGGGATCATAACCTGAGCAATCTTGACAAGCTCCAGCAGCTGCGGGCGCAGTATGGAGGGAAGCTTCCGCGTACCTGAACCCGCAATAATAAAAAAAGGACCCGAAGGTCCCCGCTAACACGCTTGCCGCTTATAAATATTTACTTATATAGTCCTTCCCCTCCGGCTTCACCTTGTACATATATACCGGTCTGCCTACCGCGCCGTAGCTGAGCTCCATCTCCAGAATGCCTGCCTCGGTCAGAAAAGCCAGATATTTGCGGACAGAAATCCGCGAAATCGGCGCCTGGCTGCTGATATCTTCAGTGGAGAATACCGGGTTCTGCAGCTGCTTAATCGTATCCCAGATGCTCTCCAGTGTGCCTTCGGTAAGACCTTTGGGCAGGCTCTGCGCCCCACTCTTGTCTTCTTCAGCCTCCGGAGCGGAATGGCGCAGCAGCTTATCCAGCTGTTCCTGGCTCAGATGTTCCTTGTGCATTAACCGAAAGTCTTCGCGGTATGCCGACAAAGCCGCCTGAAAACGGGCAAACTCAAATGGCTTGATCAGGTAATCCACAGCCCCGTTCTGCAGCGCCTTACGGATGCTTGCATTATCGCTGGCGGCGGAGATCACAATGATATCCGCCTTGCTTCCCTGCTCCCGGAGCGTGGACAACAGCTGAAGCCCGCTGGTACCGGGCATATAGATATCCAGCAGCAGGAGATCGATCTCCTGTTCCGCCAGCATCTTCAAGGCCTCATCTCCTGAAGCCGCCCAGCCCGCGAACTCGAAGCCCTGGACCTGTTCGAGATAATGGCGGTTGAATTTCGCTACCATCGGGTCATCTTCTACAATCAGCACTTTAATGTTCATTGGCTCTCCTCACCCTTTGCAGCATATGGCACATCAACGATGAACGTGGTTCCCTGCCCGCCGCCGCAGGCGGCAATCTGAAGATGTCCCTGCAGTTTATCTACACTCTTCCTGACCAAATAAAGTCCGATTCCCCGGTGTTCCCCCTTGGAGGAGAAGCCCTGGACGAAGATCTGCTCCCGGAGTGCCTCCGGAATCCCCGGGCCGTTGTCGCTAACCTCACACAGCAGCCTTCCCTCTTCATAGTGAAAAGCAAGCCCGATCCGCTTATTACTGTGTACATCTCTGCCGTGTACATCTCTGCTGTATACATCGCTGTTGTGTTCATCAGGCCCCGGGCCGCCCAGCGCTTCCATCGCATTGTCCAGCAAATTCCCGGCAATCGTAATCAGCTCATGAATAACCTGCGAATCTGCCGATTCCGGCAGATAACTGTCCGCAGTCAGCAGCAGTTCAATTCCCGTCTCGCGCGCCCGGCTCAGCTTACCCAGCAGAAAACCCGCCATAGCCGGGTCCTTAATCTGTCTCGTGATGGCCCCGATCTCCTGCTGGTAGTTATTTGCCGTTCCCAGAATATACTGCTGCAGCTCGTCATATAAGCCCATATGCGTCATGCCCATAATCACATGCAGCTTGTTCATGAATTCATGGGCACCTGCCCGCAGGGCGTCTGCATAGACAGAAATACCCGATAGCCGTTCGGCCAGAACTGCCAGCTCAGTCTTGTCACGAAATGTAACGATGGCTCCGGCAATCTCGCCGCCTACGCGGACCGGCAGGCTGCTTACGAGCAGGGAGATACCGCCCAGCTCCAGCTCCTGGTCCTGCCTGCCTTCCCCGCTGGCCAGCACATGCTCCAGACGCAGCTCTGGCCAATAATCGGCAATCTGCCGGTTTACAACGGCGCCGTTGATCCCTGCCGCCTTGAGAAGCCGGTGCGCCTCCATATTGATAAGCGTAATGCGCGCTTCCTGGTCAATCGCAATAATCCCCTCGCGAATGGATTCCAGCATGGCGCTGCGTTCCTGCAGGAGTCTGGAAATATCGGCAGGCTCCATGCCGAACATCATTTGCTTGATCCTCCTCGCCAGAACAAAGGCGCCTCCGGCTCCAAACAGCGCGCCTGAGACCAGAATGGCAATAATCGTCCATTCATTCTGCCTGACCAGACGCTGCACCCTGTCCATTGACAGTCCAGCTACTACGACCCCGAGCTGATGCCCTCTGCCGTCATAGACCGGCACGAATGCCCGCAACGAATTCCCGAGCGTCCCTGTTCCTTCGGAGATGCTCTCTTGTCCGCGCAGCGCAGCCTCCTGCCCGCCTCCCACGAAGGGCAGTCCTACCTTGGAGGCATCCGGATGCGAATACCGGATGCTGTTCATATCCATCACCACTACAAACAATATATCATTACGGCGTGTAATCTTGGAGGTGTAGGCTTGAATCCCCTTGCTGTTCCCTTCGCTTAAGCCCTCTGAGAGCAGCGGCATCAGGGCAATCGTGCGGGCAATCGTAATGGCCTTATCCTCCAGCGCATGCCGGGTCTGGGGAATAATCTGATTGCGGAATATAATATATAAGACCAGCAGCACCAGGACTACAACAGCAGATACCATCACCGCTACCGTTGTCCTTAGGCTATAGCTTTTTTTCTTGGCCAAGGATGCCCATGCCTCCTCATCTTCAATGAACTGCTACAAAGACTAGAATTATTTAAGGTAAGCTAGAAAACTGGATCACGCTATTCTGAATTTACCGATCTAATAACAGTACATGAAGGGAATTTATCTTTCAATCTTTTAGATGACTTACAGAAGTTTCAATTAGTTATTTATATCCTTTCACTGCTTCGCTAGGAAAAAGGATTGGATATACGATAACAAAAAAAGGCCATCATGGTGACTGACCTTACGACAAATAGGCAAAAAGAAACCTTGATAGACCGGAAGCCATTTAAGGTTTCAGTTTTATTAAAAATCATATGGGTCAGCTATTTCAAAATCATCTTCATGCACACTTTCGTATCGATACAATACCTGGTATTTTTATATTTCTCCAATCATCCACAGATTTCACCTTACCTTCCTCAAACGATACTATTGAACCATCTGGTGCTAAGTCTATATATTTTACATATCTTTTCAATCCATCATTCGGTAATCGATAGACTCCACCAAAGAAGTACCTTGAAAGGCTGTGAGCCAATCAAGATTAAACAGACATTTATTAGCACTTATTATTCATACACCCTCCCGACATAAAATAAATTCGCAAGAAAGTTCCAATCTATAACTTGAGGTATTTGTAAATTGTTATTTTCATAATAACCTTCCATATCCTCTACCCAAGACTTTATTCCTTCGAGAAAACTCTCAATGTCTCTATTTTCCCAAACATCAGGGTTTAATTTAAAATCCTTAATTAACATACCAATAAATTCTGTAAAAAGATCTTTATCACTAACTTTTTTTATTTCATTATATAATTCCATGTTCCCCTCCTACTGTATCGCAAGATTAATTCCATCGTCTATTTCCATTCAATTTAATTTACACCTTTTTTGTTATATTATTCCATTTTTACTTTCAACCATTTTTTTAGTAACCCATTGTACTGGTATTTTTCAGTACCGGCAATTCTAAATGCGGATAATCTTCGATAATCCAACGTTCATATATTTCCTGCATCATCTTTCCAAACACAATGGTTTTTAAATCACTTGATGAAAATCCCCTTGATTTAAGTGCGTCAGCAAATCAGTTAACATTGTTCTTTTTGTGAACATTTAAATCAAGCAACCGCCGCAGCACCAGCCAGCCCCCCAGCGGAGCCGTTCCCAGCAGCAGCATAAGCCAAGTGACAGCCTGCGGGGACTGATTGACCGACAGCACAGCAATGAACACAAGCAGCCCCATCAGCCGCCCGGTCATCAGACTCAGCTCTCTAAGCACAACCAGCTCCACCCGTTTGCCGGCACTCTCTTCAGAGACACCCATCAGGTCGAAGCTGGTAGACGTCATCGGCAGCATGTAGAGCGGGATGCACAGCGAGGTTCCAATACCCATAATTAACAGCGTGGCGTAATTCACCTTCCACAGAAGCGGCAGAATGAAAACGGCCAGCAGCAGACTGCCTGCCAGCATCCCCCTGAAGCGGGTTCCAGGCTTGAACCATTTGCCGGCCGCATAGTAGCTGATCAAAGAAACTGCCGAGGTAATCAGCGCGAACTGCCCAAGCTTACTCTCCTCACGGGCGGCAATATAGACCAGCAGTCCGATCAGGAACGAGAATACGCCCTCCCGTACTCCCTGGAACAGCAGCGCCGCCGCAGCAGGCCGCCAGGGACTCTCCTTGCGGCTAAGCTCGCGCCAGGGCTCCAGCCACAGGTAAGTTCCGCCGCGCGGCCGCTTCTCCAGCCCAAAGCTGAGTACAGCAGCCACTCCATAGATGCACAGGGACAGGATAAACACAATACGGTAGCCCTTGTCCCCATGCCACAAGGAGATCAGACTACCCGACACCCACGGACCTACAATGCCCGTCAGCGAACCCAGCAGTCCCATCCAGCCGTTGAAGAAATCGCGGTTGTCCGCCTCGGTAATCTCAAAGAAAACAATATTAAAAGCCAGCCAGTAGAACCCGATGGAAAGACCGAGAATGAGTCCCAGCGGCCAGATATAATGCACCGCTTCTCCGCGCAGCCAGAGCACCAGCAAATAAAAAAAGCCCGAAACGGCAATTCCCAGCCGCAGGGCATTCATTTTGTTATGCTCCTTCACCCATTTGCCGCCCAGCCAGAAGCTTAGTCCGACTGCGAGCTGCTGGGCAACCGTAAACCAGCCGATCATGGCGAAGTTCTGCCGGCTTTTCCACAAATATACGTTCAAAAAAGTACCTGCCAGCACCGTAGCCAGCAGGTAAAGCCCGCCCACAGCGAGCAGCAGCGCCGCCTGGTTCCGTAATAACCTCCTCATGCTATACCTCCCTGCTATTCTGGACATCTCATGTAAACATAACATGTCCAAATTACAGGGAAAGCATGAATCCTAGGCTTACTCCGATGCAGTGCTGAGATTGCGCACAAGCTGAATGCGGTCTTCCTGTGCCAGACTGTGCTGCACATGGAAGCAGGAAGGACATACGAACAGATTCAGCGAGAACGGCGGCTTCAGTACCGGTCCGCCGCCCAGCGCTTCCGGCGTTGCCGGGGTAAATCCGCTTACCTGCTGAGTGCCGGAGTGAAGCATCAGCTCATGGCATTGCGGACATTCCGGTGCTTCCAGCTGCGCGGCCAGCAGGCTGGCGACACTCTGCTCATAACGCGTCAGATCATAGTCATCACCGAACTGGATTAGCGTATTAAATATGGGAACCACACTATCCTTGTCACCGTCGTCATCCCACAGATCCTCGTCGCTGACCTCTTCCTGTACGGAAGCGTCCTCAGTGTCCAGCTCTTCATCTTCAAGATCGTCAGCGCCTATTGTAATTGTGCGGTAACCGCTAAGCTCATTATTGCAATGAGGACAAGTGTCCTCCGGGCCAAACTCCTCATCCCATACAATCTCGGTATGGCACCAAGGACATATTGTCGTTTCCATCTGTATAATCTCCTTCGTTCCTCACATTAGGTTCACTTTCAATGCAACATTAAATAAATAATCCCGGCCGCTATAAACGCCAGAGCGGAAATGAACAGAACCCGAACCAGAATCTTCATAATTTCCTGCTCCCTAAATCAAAATATAGCGGCGCCGATGACATAGGACAATGAAACGGAGATCAGCAGTGCTGTCAGTCCCACGGCCCGGTTATCCGCAGCAATCTCGTCATCAATCGAAAAGACGGGGGTTAGAAATTCAAACAGGAAGTACGCCAGCAGCAGCAGGAGGAAACCCACAACCGACCATTTCATCGTCTCATAGATCGATGCTCCCGCTTCAATGCTGAAGCGCAGAATATTGCAGATGCCGAAGATCTTGCCTCCGGTTGCCATCGCTACGGCCACATTCCCCTTGCGGATTTCTTCCCAGCAGTTATATTTAGTCACCATTTCAAAGAAGGACAGGAATACCACCAGACCCAATATGGCCACAGTGAAGTAGCCGAGCAGCGCTCCCAGCGGATGATCCAGCAAAAGATCAATATTATCTTGCATACTTCTCCCTCTTTCTGCCGGACGCTACTGCAGTTCAGCCACGGTTACACCCGCGCCGCCTTCGTTGTAATTCCCGAGCCGGTAGCTTTTGATATGCTTATGCTTGCGCAGATATTCCTGTATCCCCGTCCGCAATACCCCCGTGCCTTTGCCGTGGATAATCGAAATCTGCCCAAGGTTGCCGAGGAACGCTTCGTCGATGAAGCGGTCGGTCTCCATGATGGCCTCTTCCAGATTGGCCCCGCGCAGATCGAGCTCGGTGCGGACATTCTCATCCCGCGTACGCTTGACTGTCGTAGCCCGGCGCAGAGCCGGCGGAGGCGCATCCGGTGCAGAGGCCAGGAACTCCAGATCAGCAAGGTTGACCTTCATCTTCATAATGCCGAACTGCACCACGGCTTCCTTGGCACCGCTAAGCTCTACAACAAGGCCCTTCTGATTCACATTAGCCACCTTGACTTCATCCCCGGGCTGAATCTTCCGCGGCGCCTTGGTGCTGCTGCGGGCAATAACCTTCTTACGCGGTGCAGGCTCCGCTTCATCCAGTCTCCGGCGCGCTTCAATCAGCTTGTGCTCCTTGACGGACGCCCCTTCCTCCATTGCCAGGCGGCGGAGGTCACTGATGATCTCCTCGGCTTCCTTACGCGCCTTGGCGAGGATATCGCTGGCATCCTTCTCTGCCTTCTCCAGGCGTTTGTCGCGCTGGCCTTCCAGCTTCTCCAGCTCCAGCTGCTGCCGCTTGCGGAATTCTTCCGCTTCGCGGCGCAGGCCCTCGGCCCGTTCACGCTCATTCTCTGCGGTGAGGCGGTTCTCTTCCAGGGAAGCGATCATGTGCTCGACGCGCATGTCTTCTTCCTTGACTTCGCCGCGCGCATGCTCAAGAATGGCATTCGGCAGGCCGAGGCGCTCGGCAATAGCGAACGCATTGCTTCGTCCCGGCACACCGATCAGCAGCCGGTAGGTAGGACTCAGACTGGCCACATCAAACTCCATACTGGCATTGATGACGCCTTTGCGCTCATACGCATAAGCCTTCAGCTCACTGTAATGCGTAGTTGCCACCATCCGGCATTCTGTACGGTGGATATTCTCCAGAATGGCAATCGCCAGGGCCGATCCCTCCGCCGGATCCGTTCCTGCTCCAACTTCATCGAGCAGAATCAGACTCTTCGGCGTCATTCTCTTCAGAATGGAGATGATATTGGTCATATGGCTGGAGAACGTACTTAGGCTCTGCTCAATACTCTGCTCATCGCCAATGTCGGCATAGATCGCATCGAAGACGCACATCTGGCTGCCTTCCTCTGCCGGAATGAACAGTCCCGACATCGACATCAGGCTGAGCAGACCGATGGTCTTCAGGGTAACTGTCTTACCGCCGGTGTTCGGGCCGGTCACGATAATCGAGGTGTACTGGTTGCCCAGCTCCACATCCAGCGGCACAACCTGCTCTGCGGGAATGAGCGGATGGCGCCCTTTGCGCAGACGCAGGTAGCCGCGGTCATTCATACGCGGCTGGGTAGCCTTCATGTCGCGTGCCAGGCGCGCTTTGGCGAAGATGAAATCGAGTTCGCCGAGAATATCGATATCATAAGCCATCTCTTCGGCAATATCGCCGACAAGTGCCGTCAGGCGGTGCAGGATAATCTCGATCTCCCGCTCCTCGCGCAGCCGTGTCTCGCGCAGCTTGTTGTTCATCGCCACAATCGATTCCGGCTCAATGAACAGCGTCGCCCCGGAGCCGGACTGATCATGAACAATGCCGCCGAAATGGGCACGGTACTCCGCTTTGACCGGAATGACAAACCGGTCACCACGGATCGTCACAAGCTGATCCTGCAGCATCTTCGATACCGAAGACGAGCGGATCATGGAATCCAGCTTCTCGCGGATGCGGGTCTCGCCGCCGCGCAGCTCCCGGCGGATGGAGGCCAGCTCTGTACTGGCCGAATCCATGACATCCGCATTCTCGTCGATACACAGGCGGATGGCATCCTCCACATGCTTCTGCTCCGAGAGCAGATCACTCTGGGCGAAGAGGGTAGGGATCTTCTCATCCTCGTGCATCGCCCCGAGGAACCGCTTCACTCTGCGGGCTCCGCCGATCGTGTTGCCGACAGAGAGCAGTTCAGTGGTGCCCAGCATTCCCCCGATCGAAGCGCGTTTCAGGGCGGGCTTGATGTCAGTCACACCGCGGAAGGAAGGAATTCCCTTCAGCCGGTCAACATTAGCAGCCTCATCCGTAGCCTGCAGAAGCAGCTTCACTCCTTCGAAATCCCCGGAGGGCTTCAGCAATTCGGCAGTCAGCCGTCCCATCGGTGTCTGCGTATACTGCATCAATTTATTTAAAATCTTGCGATATTCAAGCGTATGCAAAATTTTGTCGTCCAATTACTGTCACAGCTCCCTTCATAGATGGTTACATTATACCTAATTTAGCCCATTTTCGCTATTTGGGTATGATTTCTGGGCATAGAAAAGCGGCTGCGGGCCACAATAACAACGCACATATCCTTACGCGAACGCCAAAGGAGGTTAGTTAGGTGAGATTCTTAGGTCATGTGGTACGTTTCGTGGTCGCGGCAATCGTTCTGATGGTGGTCGGCTGGATTGTCCCGCAATTCACGGTCGGGGGGTTCTGGAGCGCGCTTGTGCTTGCGCTGGTTATCGCTCTGCTCGGCTGGGTGGTTGAGGGCATTTTCGGCAAAAAAACAACACCCTTCGGCCGCGGTATCGTCGGCTTCCTGGTCAGTGCCCTGGTGATCTGGATTGCCCAGTTCATTGTGAGCGGAGTCAGTGTCACCATTCTCGGAGCGCTGCTCGCAGCCCTGGTCATTGGTATTATCGACCTCTTCCTGCCGGTATCCACTCCGTTTGAAGCGGCCAAGTAGAAACGGCTGAACCACCCTTAGGGGACGGTATCCGTTTCAGCGCACAACGAAACCCCCAATCCCCGGATTATACCGGATACTGGGGGTTTTTTGTAATTAAAAAATTTTTATAACTAAAAATTACGCATAGGACACAACCGGATCATCGCCATGGGTGACAGCAGCCGTGACGACAGCATTTTTACCGCCCCGCTTGGCGCTGTACAGCGCTTCGTCCGTCTTGCGGAACAGCATTTCCTTGCCGTCCCCCAGCTGATAATCGCAGAATCCGATACTGACCGTAATCGGCTTGCCTCCGGCATACGGATGCTCCATAGCGGCTATACCTACCCGCATCTCCTCGACGGCAGCATAGGCTTCCTGAAAGCTTTTATCCGTAAAAATCACCGCGAACTCTTCCCCGCCGTATCTCGCCGCGAAATCATTCAGCCCGATCAGACCATTCACCTTTGCTGCCACCTCCTTAAGCACGAGATCGCCGACCCAGTGTCCGTACGTATCATTAACACGCTTGAAGTTGTCGATATCAAACAGCGCCAGCTGCAGCCTCAGCCCGTTGCTCTCGCACTGCTCCAGCAGGGAGTCCAGATATTCATGAAAGGTTTTGTGATTGTACAGGCCGGTAAGCGCATCGATCTTCAGCAGCTTGTCGGAAATCGCCCGTTCCACCATCAGCCCCTGCTCCGACTTGGTCAACTGTTCCAGATATTCGCGGGTCTCACGGGCCCTGACAATGACAGCCTGCGCCATCACGGCGAACACAATAAACACACATTCCACCATCAGAAATTCCAGCAGCGGTTTGTCCAGCAGCGGCTGCTCCAGCCCGAAATAAATCCCGCTATAGAATAGCGTGCTGAATACCCCGAGATAGTATAGCAGCCGCTGGTCGAAATAGATCAGGGCAATCATAATCGGCATCATAAGTGTCATCTGGGCACCGTCTACAAAAGGCTCCAGCACAAAATACATCAGATAAGAAACGATGAATCCGCAGATCACAACGGCCTGCTTATGATAATGCTGCATCTTACGCAGCCAAATCTCGGCGGAAGCCATAGCTATAATGATCATCAGATTACAGGCGATGAACAAGTGGCCCTTACTGGGGATGAGGATGGTCTTAGTCTCAGTGGAATGGGAGGACAGCATAAAAATAAATTGGGCTGCCAGCATACAGAGCACAATAATCCAGTATCCGGTTAATATTCTGCGGTGCCATTTCTCCGAACTTTGCGATTCGTGGGCTAAAATAATGTGGATCCCCTACTTCTAACCAAATAATATAAAAGTTAAAATTATAATAGCTTTAATTATAATAAATTTTAATTGTTTTTGCATCATATTTTTGCATTTTTCGACAAAGTTTGGAGTCAGCTTCCGGTCAAACAATTTCTCACAGATTATCCAAGACAACTATCAGGATTTGAGCTATGCTAATGTCATCTGTTATCACAATTCATCACGAACCTTTTAGGAGGATGCTTATGATCAGGAAGGCGGCTATTCTTTGTTCCATTGTATTTGCACTACTGCTTACGGCTTGCGGAGCCGGCGGGGGCAGCAGCAATTCTGACAGCGCTAACAGCCCGGCTGCTGACACCAATCTTACGGCGGAAGAAGAAATCGTCATTACAGCAACCAACTACAGCTTTGACCAGAAAGAATACCACTTGAAGAAGGGCGTACCTGTCAAAATCATCTTCAAAAACGAGAGCGGCAACCACGGCATTCTTGTGCCTGAGATGAAGCTGCGGCTGGATGCCAAAGATTCCTCCAAGGTGATTCTCCCCGAGGAGGCAGGAACCTTCGATGTCACCTGCGCGATCATGTGCGGCTCCGGCCACAGCGGAATGAGCGCCAAGATTATCGTTGAATAGGCAGCTCTATACGCATAGCAAAAAAGCCGGCCAAGGACAACTGTGGGACTGACCCCATTGTCCTTGACCGGCTTTTTGGTTGTTCTGCTGAAAGTTGTTAACCGGCTGAAGCTGCCGTTACTTCACACCCTTGCTGCGATTGGAAATATCCAGCCAGACGGCAATGACCAGGATTGAGCCTTTGACGACATACTGCCAGAAGGATTCCAGTCCCATCAGCGACATTCCGTTATCCAGCGAGGTCATCACCAGCGCTCCGATAATGGCACCGATGACTGTGCCGGCTCCGCCCATCAGGGAAGTGCCGCCAATGACGCAAGCGGCGATAGCATCCATCTCAGCCATATTACCTGCAGTGATGGTGGCCGAGGCCAGGCGTGAGGTGAGTACGATGGCGGCGATCGAGCCCAGCAATCCGCTCAACACGAAGATCAGCATGGATTTGCGCTTGATGTTAATGCCGGAGAGGCGTGCCGCCTCAATATTGCCCCCTATTGCATAGATATGACGGCCGAAGGTGGTCTTAGTCGACAGGAAATAGAAGATGACTGCCAGGACAATTACGAAAATAATCGGGAATGGAATCCCCTTGTAATTATTCATCACGGCTACAAAAGCCACCACCAGCAGGGCAAGTCCGGCCACCTTGGCGATGTCCAGGCCCAGCGGGGCGATTTCGAAGCCGTATTTCCTGCGGGAACGGCGTTTATTGAACGCACTCCAGAGCAGCAGTCCTACTGCGATCACACCAAGGATGATCCCGAAGCCCGGAGCAAAATAAGCATTGCCGAGCAAGGCCAGCACCGGATCAGACACCGGAATGGTCATCGACTCTGTCACACCCATCAGCACGCCGCGGAACACCATCATTCCCCCGAGGGTGACAATGAAGGCGGGGATCATTTTATACGCCACCAGCCAGCCCTGAATCAGGCCCAGCACCGCACCTGCGGCCAGTGTACCAAGAATGACTACAATAGCCGGCAGCTCCAGCCAGTTGCTGAGAATAGCTGCCATGCCGCCGGTCAGTCCGACGATGGAGCCGACAGACAGATCGATATGCCCTGCCACAATGACCAGCACCATGCCGATGGCCAGAATGGAGGTCACCGACATCTGCGTGAACAGATTGGACAGATTCCGCGAAGTCAGGAAGGTCGGATTCAGTACTCCGAACAGCACCCAGATCAGTATTAATGCACCCACCATCGTATAGGCACGCATATCCATTTTGCCGAACAAGCCGCGTAAGCGCGATCCTCCGGCTGCCGGAACCGCTTCAGGTTCCCTAAGCTCTTTTTGCAGCTGCATCTCTATCTACCTCCCGTAGCGGCCAGCATAATATTCTCCTGCGTCGCTTCCCGCCAATCATATTCCCGTACGAACTGTCCTTCACACATCACCAGAATCCGGTCGCTCATGCCCAGTACCTCCGGAAGCTCAGAGGAGATCATAATAATGGCAACGCCCTGCTCTACCAGCTGATTCATCAAATTATATATTTCGTACTTCGCCCCGACGTCGATGCCCCGGGTAGGTTCGTCCATAATCAGGATTTTGGGGTCTGACATCAGCCACTTGCCGATAACCACCTTCTGCTGGTTCCCCCCGGACAGTGTGCCTACCAGCGTTTCCAGCGAAGCTGTTTTCGTCTTCAGATCCTGCACGTACCGGTCTGCCCACTTAATTTCCTCATTCTCATTGATGACCCCCAGCCTTGCGACTTTGCCCAGTGTGGCTAAAGTGGTGTTACGTTTGACATCCATCCCCATGACCAGCCCCTGGCGTTTACGGTCTTCTGTAACCAGGGCAATCCCCGCCTTGATCGCCTCGGCTATGGAACGGATCTTAATGGCCTTGCCTTCAATCAGCACCGTTCCTTCGGCCCGGCCCCCATAGGCGCCGAAGAGGCTGCTGACAAGCTCCGTGCGTCCGGCGCCCATCAGCCCGGCAATACCCAGTATCTCACCTTGACGAAGGCTGAATTCAATATCGCGGAGCACCTTCTGCCGGCGCTTCTCCGGGTGCCATACATTATAATCTCTGACCTCAAGCACCTTCTCCCCAGGCGAATGCTCCACGCGCGGATAACGCTCCGTGAGTTCACGGCCAACCATTAGGGATACAATCTGGTCGTCATCTGTCTCACTGCGGTCAAGTGTAGCTACCGTCCGCCCGTCCCGCAGCACGGTGATGGAATCAGCCAGTGCGAACACTTCAGGCATTTTGTGTGAAATATAGACACAGGTTACCCCTTCGCGCCGCAGCTGGTTCAGAATGCCCATCAGGATAGACACCTCGCTCTCGGTCAGAGCTGCCGTCGGTTCATCCAGAATGAGAATCTTGGTATGCTTGGAGAGTGCCTTGGCGATCTCGACCAGCTGCTGCTGGCCGATGCCGAGATTGCCGATCTTCGTGTCCGGAGACAGATTCAGCCCGACCTTCTTCAGCCATAGCGAAGCCTGATGGTACAGCTCATTCCACTGGATCGCCCCCCGCTTCACCGGCTCTGCCCCCAGAAAGATATTCTCGCCGACCGTCATTTCCTTCACGAGTGCCAGCTCCTGGTGAATAATCGCGATACCGGCCTTCTCCGCATCCGTTATTCTATGAAAAGACTTTTTCTCCCCATTGATCAGGATTTCCCCGCCGTATGTCCCTGCAGGGTATAGTCCGCTCAATACCTTCATCAGCGTGGATTTACCAGCGCCGTTCTCGCCGCATAAGGCGTGAATCTCCCCTTGCCTGACCTTGAAGTTCACATGGTCCAGCGCCTTAACACCGGGGAATGTCTTGCTGATCTCTACCATTTCAAGTACATTCATGCCTTCCGCTCCTCCTTCCGGCCCTTAAACCTGCAAGCAGATGCGGTAACGCCACAGGCGCCGCATCTGCTTGACGGACAGGCCGCCCTTATTGTTTCGGCCACTGGTCCTTCGGAACGTTCTTGTAGACATCCTCAAGCTTGTGGAAGCCGTCCTTGATCAGTACGTCCAGGTTATCCTTATTGACCGCTAGCGGATCGAGCAGCACAGAAGGAACATCAATTTTACCGTTGTTAACTGATTTTTCAGTCGAAATACTTTCGCCTTTGGCAGCTGCTATTGCCATTTCCGCAGCTTTGGTTGCAATCGCGTTGATCGGCTTGTAGACCGTCATCAGCTGCGTGCCTTCAGCGATACGCTGTACCGCAGCAAGGTCAGCATCCTGGCCGGATACCGGTATTTTACCGGCCATGCCCTGAGCCGTGAGCGCCTGAATCGAACCGCCTGCAGTCCCGTCATTGGCTGCTACCACACCTTGAACATCATTATTGTTCGCGGTCAGCGCATTCTCCATATTTTTCAGCGCTTCTTCCGGCTTCCAGTCCTTGGAGAACTGGTCGTAGACAATCTTAATGTCGCCTTTCTCTTCAAGCGGCTTCAGAATATTCATCGCCCCTTCTTTGAACATATGGGCGTTGTTATCCGTATCGGCACCGCCGATATAGACGATATTGCCTTTAGGAGCCTTATCAATGACCGCCTGCGCCTGGAACTCTCCGACACGCACGTTATCAAACGAAATATAATAGTCTACCTCGGCATTATTGATCAGGCGGTCATAGGCAATGACCTTGATGCCTTCCTTGTGAGCCTTCTCTACGATCGGAGCCGTTGCTTCCGCATTATGGGCAATAACCACAAGCACATCCACACCCTGGGAGATCAGCTGTTCCGCCTGGCTTAACTGGGTAGCATCATCGCCGTTTGCAGCCAGCACCTTCACTTCACCGCCAAGCTCCTCCACTTTTGCCGTAAAGATATCCCGGTCCTTCTGCCAACGCTCCTCCTTCAAGGTATCCATCGACATGCCGATGACAATTTTGTCCCCGTCCTTCGCAGCGCCGGATGTCTCCTTCTTCTGATTATCACCGTTTGAGACCACCCCACAGCCCGCCATTGACGCTGCCAGCACTAACGCTGCCATCCCCAGTGAAATTGCTCTTCCGTATTTTCTCACTCTGCCCTTCGCCCCTTTTCATTAGCCGCATATTTGATTGCGCTTACAAAAAAAGTGTAGCATGGATCATCCGCCGCAGGAGCCGCTATTCCCAGCACTTTCTTGCTCTCCGCCTGCATTCCATCCTCCTCTCCTGTAATGTAATTCTTCCCGGCCGCTTTCATAGGATTATCCGGGGCCGGAGCACAAAAAAGTCCTTGCTCTGTCAGCAAGGACCCTGCTTCTCATGCTGCTGCCGGAATTCGCTTGGCGTCATGCCGGCCGCTTTTTTGAAGACCCTGCTGAAGTAATTCGGGTCCTTATAGCCTACCTCGTAACAAATCTCCTTGAGATTCAGCTGATCTCCGGTGATCAGGCGCTTCGCTTCGTTGATTCTTAGCCGTGTGACGTAATCAATGAAGGTTTCACCCGCATGCTGCCGGAACAATTTGCTGAAATAATGCGGGCTTAAATTCACATATTCAGCCGTCTGCTCCATTGATATGTCTTCTTTATATTTCTGGCTGATGTAGAGCAGCGCCCGCTGATGGACATGGGAACGGTTATGCTCCTGTTCCTGCTCCAGACTGTGGATCAGCCGCTCCAGCCAGGATTCTGCGCTCAGTCTGAGCGATATGGGATCCTCTGCTGTATGCAAGGAGGCCAGGATCTCCGCTCCGGCTGCGGAGTGAACGCCTCTGGCGAGGAACAGCAGGAGCCCGGTCACCTCTCCCCGCACTTCGGGCAGCGGCCGCCCGCCGCCTTGCTCGAAAGCAGCATACAGAATTCCGAAGCGTTCTATGGCTTCCTGCTTGCTCCGCTGCAACAGTGCATCCAGCAGCCGCTTCTCCTCATCCAGGGATACGGCCGTCTGCCCGGAGCTTTGGAGGATATCATCATAGTGGTGCACGCTGAAGGAATCATGGTGATCCGCACAGACACGGACCGCTTCCCGGTAGGATCGGCTAAGCCCGTCCCAGCCCTCGCGGATCGAGCCGATGCCTATGCTGACCGGCAGACCGAACCGCTGCTCTATCAGACTGCGGAGCCGCTCCCCCCAATCCATGGAGCTGACGCGCTGTGAGTAACCGGTCCGCCCCGGCGGCAAGGGAATAAACAACGCCAGCTGATGCCCGATCAGCGGTCCGGACAGGCAGCCGAGCCCTGCTCTGGCAACCTGCTTGACCGCCTCATAGATCTCCCGCTTGCCCTGCTGGAATTCTTCCCAAGCTGCGCTAGAATGCCTCGGGAATGACAGCACCATCGCATAGCCTTTGGCCCACTGCAGCTCCAGCAGACCGGCCACTTGTTCCAGCTCCAGGTCCTGCACATGCTCCAGCATGAGCATCATTGTCAGCTCGTTCTCCGCCAGCGGAAGCAGGTGGGCCAGCTTCTCCTGCAGCTCCAGCTGCTCATTCCTGCGCCGCTTCTCCTCCTGGATCACCGCCATCAGCTGCTTCAGTACATCCGCCACTTCGTCCCGTCTGGCCGGCTTCAGCAGATAATCCCGCACGCCCAGCAGCAGCCCCTCCTTGGCGTAGGAGAAGTAATCATGAGCGGTAATCATCACGATCTGCGCGGAAGGGAGCTTGGTGAGAATCTGCCGTACGGCCTCCAGTCCCTGAATGCCCGGCATCTTAATGTCCATGAAGATAATATCAGGCCGGTGCTCCTCCGCGAGCTGAATAGCCTTCCGTCCGTTCTCGGCATGCAGAAATTCAAAACCATCCGGGAAAATATGGCGGATCATCAGCTCCAGCCCTTCCCGTTCCAGCGCCTCATCATCGGCGATCAGCAGTCTGTACATAGTAAATCTATCTCCTTTCTCACCTGCGGCTCAGGCAGACGTGCGGAAGGGTACTTTGAACAGCACCGCCGTCCCCTGCCCTTCACTGCTGTCAATCTCGATCAGCTGCTGCCCGTCAAAGAACAGATGCAGACGTTTGAATACATTATGTGTCCCAAGTCCGGTGGACTGGCCTTTACCGCTGAAATACGGGGCCTCTTCCTCGATCGATCCCATCAGCCTCGCTACAGTCTCCCGGTTCATGCCCACACCGTTATCACTGATCTCAATCTCTACAAGTCCGTTCCGGTAGCGGATCGACAGTGACAGCACCGCCCCCTCCTCCATTTGCTCCAGCCCGTGGACAAAAGCATTCTCGAAGATCGGCTGAAGGGTCAGGCAGGGAATCATTCCGCCGAGCGCCTGCTCATCAATATCCATCTCAAAAGCGATCCGGTCACGGAAGCGGGCCCGCTGAATGTTAATATACTCGTTCACATGCTCTACTTCCTCGCGCAGCGGTACAGCCTGGTCAAGCTTCTGCAGGTTATACCGGAGCAGGCGGGATACCGATACCGTCAGATCGCTGGTCCTTGCCGCTCCTTCCAGATACGCCAGCTTGGCGATGGAATTCAGTGTGTTGAACAGAAAATGCGGATTGATCTGGCTCTGCAGCATTTTCAGCTCCAGCTCCTTGACCAGCCGGTCCTTCTCCACGTTCTTGATATTCTCCTTCATCAGCTCCTGGATATTATCGATCATTCCGTTAAAAGCCCGGCACAGGATGCTGATCTCATCGTTGTTAACACTCTCCGGCGCTTTCGTATCCATCCTCCCCTTGGAGATCTGCTTGGCGGTGGCCACGAGGCGGCGGATAGGTCCTGTGATGCTCCCGGACAGCCAGATCGCCATACAGATACTAAGCAGCGCAGCGGTAATTACCAGCAGGCTCCCCAGCCGGTTCAGCTTGGCCGTCGTGGACATGATCTCCGCATAGATCGGCTTGTACTGGTCCAGTTCCAGGTCAACCAGCTCCTGTGCTTCCTCGCGGATGAACCGCTGCGTCTGCTCCGCCTCGATATAGGCACCGGCCAGTGTGTTGGAGTCCTGACCATCAATCTCTGTAATCATCTGCCCGGCCTGCTCCAGAAACGTATCAATGATATGGCTGTAGTTCATCAGCGGAAGGCCGCTTCCCCCGATGGTCGCCATTCCGTCCAGCTTCGCCCGCAGCTCCTGCACAGCGCTCAGATGCTTCTGCACCTCCGGGAAGCTGTCCGCGTCCACCTGCATAATGAAACGGTTCAAGGAGCGCATATTCTCCCCTACCTCATAGGATACTTCCTTGTACAGCATGATCCGGTTCATCATCAGATGGTAGCTCTCCTGCACTTTCTTTCCGCTCTCAAAAAGCACAAAAGAGACAGAGCTCATCAGCAGCACAAGCAGCGGAATGCAGATGAGCAGCTTATGGCGGATACTCATAGGCTCTCTCCCTCCTGCACATTAGACTTGTCCAGCACCTTCACGCCGGTGAAGTATTTGGACTCCAGCTGCAATCCCTGAAAATGCTCATGGAGCAGCCGCACGGCCGTAGCCCCCATAAGATAAGGCTGCTGTGCCACTGTGGCCGTGATATCCCCGCGGCTGATGGCAGCAAGGGTCTCTGCCTGGTTATCGAAGCCAATAATCGTCATCGGGACACGCTTCAGGCTCTTGGAGGCCTGCAGTACTCCCAGCGCATCCGTTGAGCTGGTGCCGACCATCACATCAATCTCCGGATGAAGCCGCAGCATATCGGCTGCCTGCTGGATTGCCTCCATATGCGAGATATTGGAGCTGCGGACATCCACAATTGCAAGGCCGCTGTAATTTTTCACAATATTACTGAGGCCGTTCAGACGCTGAACCTGATTCTTGGCCAGCTCGCTGCCGATGATCACGCCGATCTTCCCTTTACCGCCGGTCGTCTGCACCACCATCCGGCCCAGCGCCTCGCCGGCTGCAACATTGTCGGTCCCAACATAAGCCAGCCGCCTGCTCGCCGGAGCGTCTGTATCAATGGTGATTACCGGAATCCCCCGGTTCACGGCTTTATCAATTACGGGGGTGAACTTCTCGTCGTTCAGCCCCTGCACGATGATCGCATCCGCCTGTGCGGCAATCGCTTTTTCCAGCAGGCTGATCTGCTCCTCCATGTTATTGCGCACCGGGCCGGTGAACTCGATATCAATTCCGTATTTCGCAGCAGCCTCTTTGGCACCCTTCTCGACCATTTCCCAGTACGGATGGTACCGCTCCTGTTCAATCAGCACAATATGATAGCCCGAATTATCCCCGCCGGGATGCCCGCTTAATTCATTGACAATATTGCCCATCCGGCCTGAATGATTGGCAAAGTCTATAAACAGATATGCCAGCAGCAGAAAAAGCACAATAACCCCCGCGCCGCTGACCCATTTTTTATCCATCATGCTCACCTCAATCAACATCCTACCCCGAGTTGTAAACGGTTGCAATATTTAATTTATGAATAGCTTATTATGTGAAACCTATACATTCATAATCATTAATTGCGGGAGTTGCCTAATCGCGGCCAAACCCGCCCGATGACGGAATAAGCGGCACACCAGTGTTTGGCTTATCTCCACTTGCCCATTACGAGAGTCAAAAGGGATTTATGATTTCCTCAGTCCCCTCCACCGTCTACCTCCGGCGGATCCAGGGGCACTTCTGCTCCTCATTCCCTCCTGCCGCCCACTTTCGGCGGATTCAGGGGCACTTCTGCTCCTCTTTTCCTCCTGTCGACCGCTTTCGGCGGATTCAGGGGCACTTCTGCTCCTCTTTTCCTCCTGCCGACCGCTTTCGGCGGATTCAGGGGCACTCCTGCTCCTCTTTTCCTCCTGTCGACCGCCTTCGGCGGATTCAGGGGCACTTCTGCTCCTCATTCCCGCCTGATGCCCGCTTTCGGCGGATTCAGGGGCACTTCTGCTCCTCTCGGAGGCTCAATGTATTCGGTTTTTCGCATACATTCGGCTCGTTTACCCTCTCGGAGGCGCATTGTACTCGGCTTTTCGCATACATTTGGCTCATCTACTCTATCGGAGGCGCATTGCTCCACAGCCCCCTAATGAAGTTGGAGTCCTCCCCCATAAAAATGTAGACTGAATACAGGAGGAGGATGAACACAATGGGACACTTAACGGGAACAAGAGAGAAGGCAGCGCAAGAGGTGTTGTCTGGCATTAAGGCAGCGGTGGTTGCCCGAAAATATGGGGTGACCCCAGCGACGGTGAATCAGTGGGTGAGAGATTACCGAGGGGCCCATGGGGAACAAGATCATCCGTATCCCCAGGAGCAGGTGGAGGAACTGAAGCGCCTCCTGGAAGTGGAGCAGAAATACGAGAAGGCCGTCAAGATACTCGGCGAAAAGGAGTTAGAGATTGAGATTCTGCGTGAACTGCTAAAAAAGCCAACCCCTGCTTATCCGAAAAAATCGAGGTAGCCGACATGTTCATTAAGCAGGGGAATACCGCAGCTTTGGTACTGCGTCTCATGGGGCTAGCAGAGTCCACGTACTACGACCGTAAGAAACGCAGGTCACTGTCCCCAAAGGCCGATCAAAGGGGGCGTGGAAGACCCCAGCCAGGCTACTCCTTTAACGAGTCTGGGGAAAAGATTAGTGACGAGGAGATCCAGGAATGGCTGCTGGAATTAATCGCTGGAGAAGAGCACGTGTACGGGTACAAACTCCTGGCCAAGTGCTTGTGGAACCAGCGCCGGTTGAAGCTCAATCACAAGAAAAGCTACCGGCTGTGTCAGGCGCTGGATATCCTGCAGCCCCAGCGTCAGAAGCGCTTTAAGCATCCCCGGAAGCTGCCGGAGAACCGAGTCATTACAGGAGCGAGCCAGCTCTGGCAGATGGACATTAAATACGGGTATGTGGAGGGACGTGACCGGCATTTCTTTGTCCTGAGCATTATCGATGTGTTTACCCGTGTCATCGTCGGCTACCACCGGGGATCGTCGTGTGAGGCCAAGCACGCCTGCCAGACGCTGGCGCGCGCCATGGAGCATCACTGCGCCCCTGAAGGCGCTCGCCCTGTGATCCGCACCGACAACGGCCCACAGTTCATCAGCCACCTGTTTGGCGACATGTGTGAAAGCTGGGAAATGACCCATGAACGTATTCCGCCTCGAACGCCGGATTTAAATGCTTTTATTGAATCATTCCACAGTAATATCGATCGGGATTTGTTCCGCAAAGAGGCATTCGAAACGTTCGAAGAGGCCTATGAAGCGGTGGACCGGTACATGGACTTTTACAACAATCGCAGAATGCATACGAGCCTTCGTAACCTGCCGCCAGCTACCTTTGCAGAGTGGGTGCTGACCCTAGAAGACCGCTCCCGCTTCTTCTGGCCGAGAGAAAAAGCGAAATAAAGAGCATATCTACAACAAGTACTGATTTTATACGGAGGACTCCGGGATAAGGGGGTCGCACCGATTGTATTCGGTTTTTCGCATACATTTGGCTCATCTACTCTATCGGAGGCGCATTGTACTCGGTTTTTCACACACATTCGGCTCATCTACGCTCTCGGACGCACATTGTACTCGGTTTTTCGCATACATTCGGCTCATCTACTTAGCCTGCCGCCTATCTACTTGCGGATTCCGGTGCATTTCGGCTCTTCATTCCCGCCCTTTGGTCCGCTTCTGAAGAAATCAAGGTTGCTTTGATTCTCCTTACCATTCACTTCAGGTGGACTCGGTGGGACTCCCCCCTAAAAAGCAAAAGAGCTGTTCCAAGCAGCACCCTGCTTAAAACAGCTCTTTCGTTAATGCATCCGCCATTCAACTGTCCTGTTCGATCAGTTGAATCCATTCATTATATTCACTCTGCAGCTTGGCATATTCCGCCTGCAGGCTGCGGTGCTCCTGGGAGAGCTTGTCCAGCTCACCCTGCTGCAGCTCGAACTGGGCCTGAACCAGACGCAGCTGGCCCTGGACGAGCTCGTAGCTCTCGCCGATCTCCCCAAGCTGCTGCGCAGTCTCACTGCGCGAGCGGCTCACGGATTCCGCCTGGGCTTCAGCATCCCCGGCTTCCTGCTGCCAGATCTCAATCTCCTCACGCAGCTTCGCCTCCTGCTCGCTCCACTGCTGCTCGCGCTGCTGCAGCTCTTCGTACTTCTGCTTCCATGAAGCTTCGTACTCCCTGGTCTCACGGAGCGCTTCCTGCTGCTCCGCCGCCGCTGCGGCAGCTTCGCGGCCCGCCTCGTACAGCTCTTCCAGACGCCGTGCAGTTTCCTCGCCTTCGGCTTCCAGCAGCTCATAACGTTCCTTCAGCTGTTCGCCATCCTGCAGAATTTCATCATACTGGGCGATCAGCTCTTCGTAGCGGCCGCGCAGCGCCGCCAGTTCCTTACGGGCTGCCTCTGCCGCTTCCTGATGAAGGGCAGCTTCCTGCTCTGCCTCAGCACGAAGCTGGGCTTCCAGGTCAAGCTGCTGCACCATTCCATCCGCCTGTCCGCGGAGGGTCTCGACTTCACGCTGCAGCGCTGCCGATTTCTCCCCGGCTTCCAGAAGGTTCATCTCCAGCTCGCCGATATCCTCCATATGCTTGTTCGCCAGCTCCTGCCAGGAGCTGGCTTCAAGCGCGGTACGGTCAAATTCCGCCTGTGTCCGGCTCAGATTATCCGTCGTCTCCCGCAGAGATTTGCGGAGAGACGACGCTTCTTCCTGCGTCAGCTCATAACGCTGGCGCAGCCCCTCCAGCTCATCATTCAGCAGACCGCTGAGCTCATTGGCAGTCTGCAGTTCTTCCAGTGCTGCACTTAGCTTGTCCGCTGTTTCCTGCAGCGCACTGTTAAGTCCGGCTGCTTCATCCTGCGCCTGGACGTAACGCTGGCGCACTTCCTCCAGCTCTGCGCTATGCTGCTGCCCTTGCTCTGCCGCAAGGCGCAGCTCTTCGCCAAGCTGCTCTTCCCGCTTCAGCACAGCTTCGTACTGCGCGAGCAGCGTCAGGCGCGCATCGCGCTCGCCTTTGAGCCCGGCTTCCGCCGCGCGCAGCCGGGACTGCAGCTGCCCGGTTCCGCCGCGCAGCTCACCAAGCTGCTTCTCCAGCTCCTGAAGCTGCTGCTTGTGCCTGTGCTCCTGCGTCCCCTGGGATTGCCGCAGCTCCTTATTCTTGGCCAGCTCCTTCTCAAGCGCTTCGCGCTCTCCGCTGAGCTCACTGGTGAGTGCTGCCTTGGTATCGGCAAGCTCCTTGCTCAAGGTGGTACGGATCTCAACAATCTCACTGCCCATAGACTCCCGGGTCTGGATCAGCTCCTGCTCCAGCCCTGCCAACGTCTCCGCTTTCTCACGGGTCAGTGTCTCCCGAAGCTGCTCCAGCTCCTGCAGATGAGC
This sequence comes from Paenibacillus sp. FSL R10-2199, assembly GCF_038000235.1. Classification (NCBI taxonomy): domain Bacteria; kingdom Bacillati; phylum Bacillota; class Bacilli; order Caryophanales; family Paenibacillaceae; genus Paenibacillus; species Paenibacillus sp. FSL R10-2199. Next base: position 651,178 of record NZ_JBBOBO010000002.1, read on the forward strand.
GTCCTTCAGCTCTTCAAGCTGCTGCAGCCGTAAAGCTTCAGCAGCTTCCAGCTCCTGTCTTGAAGCTTCGCGGCTTGCAGCCTGCTCTGCTTCGTAAGTCTCCCGCAGCGCTTTCAGCTCCGCTTCGCGCGCCTGCAGTTCATCTGTCAGCTGCCCGCGGCTGGAAGCAGCAGCCTGCTTCTCTTCCTCCAGCAGCTGTGCGTGCATCTGGCGTTCCTGCTCCTGCAGCTCCAGATGCCTCGCGCGTTCTTCTTCCACGGCGGCAATCAGCCGCGCCGCTTCTTCCTTGGCAGCCGCTTCAAGCTTCTCGTATTCTTCCTGCCGTTCGCGCTGCGCCTCCTGAAGGCGTGATACCTCCACGCGCAGCTCGGTACGTTCACCGGTCAGCATATTCAATTCATTCTTGAAATCCTGAACCTGGATAGCCTGCTCTGCCATATGTACAGCTGCAAGCACCGCGATCCGCGGGGTATCCAGTCTGGAATGTGATTTGGATATTGCACGCATATGCTCATCGACATAACGGGCAACCTGCTTCATATATTCAGTGCTGCTTCCGACAAGTTTATAGGAAGTTCCGTATATCTCCACGGCGACACGAGTCCGGTCCATAGCCACAGTTGTGCCCTCCTTTGTATGTGTGCGGATTCTAAGCTGATTTCCTTACTGCTATTGTAGCGTTATTCCTTAACCTTTGGCAAAAAAAACGTGTTCATTTCATAGATTTAAACCGGACTCCGTACTTCACAAGGGTACAGCAAAGCCGCAGCGAATCGGTTTCTAAATGGATTCGCTGCGGCTTTGCACAATTCCTGCTATTTTCTTAATTCTGCGCCAAAAGTTTGCTCCAGAGCAGAAACGACTCTGTCATGCACTTCCACAACCTCTTCATCGGTAAGTGTACGGTCCGTATGACGGTACAGCAGCGAGAGGGCTACGCTCTTCTTTCCAGCTTCCATTTTGCCGCCGGTGTAGACATCGAACACTTGCACATTCTGCAGCAGTGTTCCGCCATGTTCACGGATGGAAGCTATCAGGTGCCCTGCAGGAACTTCTGCGTCTACAACTACCGAAATATCCCGTTCCATCCCAGGGAAGCGGTGAAGCTCACTGTACTGTAGTTGGGCACGCGCCGCATCATATAGCGGCTGCAGCAATACTTCAGCTACATAAGTATCCTCCAGATCCATCTGGCGCTGAAGTTCCGGATGCAGCTGTCCGATGGTACCGATCTTATCGCGGCCTTCAGCCTGCAGCAGGTAGACCGAAGCAGAGCGTCCCGGATGGTAGCCTTCAGGAGCATCCCCTTCATAGATTATGCGGTCCGTAAGGCCAAGGTGGGCAAATACAGTTTCAAGCGCCCCCTTAAGATCGAAGAAATCTACAGGCTCAGCCGCTACGTTCCACTGCTTGGCAGCACGGGTGCCGCTCAGCAGCAGTCCAAGTACCGGCAGTTCACCGGGCTGGCGGGTGAGCACTTCTTCATCGGTGAAGAAAACATTGCCGATTTCGAACAGCGCCAGATCGCCTTGACGGCGGTTGGTGTTATAGAGGGCAATGTCCAGCAGCTGCGGCAGCAGGCTGGTACGCAGCACGCTGCGTTCCTCGCTCATCGGCATCGCCAGCTTCACGGAGAGCTTGCCGTCCGCAAGTGCCGGGAAGAGCTTGCTCTGTTCCGGCTGGATGAAGGAATAGCCCATAACCTCCTGATACCCGCCAAGAGCCAGCAGGCGGCGGAGCTCACGGCGCAGGAACTGCTCTCTGGTGAGTGCCCCCGGTGTAGTAGTCCCTTCAATTAGGGTTGTCGGGATGTTGTCATATCCGTACAGGCGGGCAATCTCTTCTATGAGATCCACATCATAGCTGATGTCGCCTCGCCGCGTGGGAACCTGAACTTCAACGATTCCCTGGGCAGCATCACCGCACTTGAAGTGCAGACGGCCGAACAGGGTCTTCACTTCCAGCAAAGACAGCTCGGTACCCAGATATTGATTCAGCTTCTCCAGCGACAGGGTCAGTACTTTCTCCCCGGCAGAGGCACTGCCTGCCTGAACAATACCTTCATGCACAGAGCCGCCGGCATAGCGGGCGATTAGAGCAGCTGCACGGTTAAGTGCAGGAATGACGGCATTCGGATCGACTTCCTTCTCGAAGCGCTGGGAAGCTTCAGAACGCAGACCCAGCTGACGCGAGGTCTTGCGTACAGTCCCGCCGTCGAATTTGGCGGATTCCAATACGATATTGACGGTATTTGCTGTAACCTCAGTCGATAATCCGCCCATAACGCCAGCCAGGCCGATAGCTCCTGACCCGTCAGCGATGACAAGCATCTGCGGCTCCAGCTTGCGCTCCTGGCCGTCAAGTGTTGTCAGCAGCTCGCCTTCATGAGCGAACCGTACACCAATCGTTCCGCCTGCCAGCTGATCGCCGTCAAACGCATGCAGCGGCTGTCCGTATTCCAGCATCACATAGTTGGTAATATCGACGATGTTGTTGATCGGGCGTACCCCGGCCGCCATCAGGCGGTTCTGAATCCACAGCGGGGATGGAGCTGTCTTCACTCCGGCAATATAACGCACTGCATAATGGCTGCAGTATTCTTCATTTTCAATATTGACAGTGATGGAATCCGCTGCCCGTCCGCCTGCTTCCACAAGCTCTGCCGCCGGATCTGCCAGCTGCAGGTCACGGCCCAGAATTGCGCTCACTTCATAAGCAGCACCGATCATGCTCAGACAGTCGGAGCGGTTAGGGGTCAGATCGAAGTCCAGGATCTCATCGTTCAGGCCAAGCACCTTCAGAATATCCTGGCCGACTTCCGTATTCTCAGGCAATACGAGAATGCCTTCCTGAAGCTCTTTGGGCAGCAGCTTGTCGTTCAGCCCCAGCTCTTTGGCCGAGCAGATCATCCCCTGCGACAGCACGCCGCGAAGCTTAGCTTTCTTGATTTCCAGTCCGGGCAGCTTAGCGCCAACCAGTGCGACCGGAACCTTCTGTCCCGCTGCGACATTCTTGGCACCGCAGACAATCTGCAGATCCTCGCCCTGTCCGGCATCCACGATGCAGATGTTCAGCTTGTCGGCGTCCGGATGTTTTTCTTTGGATTTCACATAGCCGGTTACGATTCCGGAAATCCCTTTGTTACGGCGTTCAACTCCGTCAATCTCAATGCCGGCGGTAGTGATTTTGTCCGCGAGTTCATCAGCGGTCACCCCGTCCAGCGATATATAATCAGCCAGCCAGGCGGTTGATACTTTCATTTTCGCACACTTCCTTTTGTTTCAGATGTATATATCTCCATGCCGCCCTATGCTTGGCTTGCGGAAACGGATAAGGAACAAGCCACGATGCCAACTTCGTTCTATTAAAATTTCTGTAAAGCAGTGTTCCTACAGAGAATATTTGGACTTCCAGCCGCTGTTGTCCCCAGATTTCTTCATTTATACCGCTTTTCACGGTTGAAATCCGGTGACTGCTTATGCTTCCGAAGTGAGCTTTCCTGTGGAAAGCTTTCAGGCGGACGCTACCGCTCCTACAGTTCCAAAATTCCCCTCCGGTTCATTTTTAACAGGTATAGAAACAGCAATTCAAAATCTACTGCAACCCTTTCGGCCCCACGCACCCCGCACACCCGCCAAATCTCTAAATCCCCTTGAACTGCTTCACAAAACCCATATCATTCGTGTAGAAGTAGCGGATGTCATCGATGCCGTACTTCAGCATCGCGATCCGTTCTGCGCCTACGCCGAAAGCGAAGCCGCTGTAAATCTCAGGGTCGTAGCCGCCCATCCGCAGCACATTCGGATGTACCATGCCGGCACCGAGGATTTCCAGCCAGCCGCTCTGCTTGCAGAGACGGCAGCCTTCGCCGCCGCATTTGAAGCAGCTCACGTCTACCTCAACACTCGGCTCGGTGAACGGGAAGAAGCTCGGACGCAGGCGGATGCCTGCTGTAGGACCGAACATCTCCTTCATGAACTGCAGCAGGGTGCCCTTCAGGTCGCTCATGCGGATATTGCGGCCAATAACCAGGCCTTCAATCTGATGGAACTGGAAGGAGTGGGTCGCATCGTCGTCATCGCGGCGGAATACTTTGCCCGGACAGATGATTTTGACCGGAGTTTCGCCCTTCATAGCCTGCATGGTGCGGACCTGCACCGGAGAAGTCTGTGTGCGCATCAGAAGATCTTCTGTTAAATAGAAGGAATCCTGCATATCGCGGGCCGGATGGTTCTTCGGCAGATTCAGAGCCTCGAAGTTATAGTAGTCTGTCTCTACTTCCGGACCTTCTTCAATCCGGTAGCCCATGCCGATGAAAATATCCTCAATCTCCTGAATTACGCGGTTCAGCGGATGAATACCGCCTTGCGGCAGGCCGCGGCCCGGCAGCGACACATCGACCTTCTCCGCATTCAGGCGGTTCTGTGTCTCCTGCTGCTGGAAGATTTCCTGCTTAGAGCCGATTACCTCTTCAATGGCACTGCGCACCAGATTGGCCACCTGGCCGATCACCGGGCGTTCTTCCGCGCTGAGTCCGCCCATACCGCGCAGAACCTCCGTAAGCTCACCTTTTTTGCCAAGGTATTTGACGCGCAAATCATTCAGAATCTGCGGATCGGTTACCTCCTGCAGCTTAGCCAATGCCTCGGCCTTCAATGCTTCCAATTTCTCTTTCATGCTTTGTACTGCCCCCTTAAATCTCGTATTGTCAACAAAAAAAGGCCTTTCCTCCCGGTAAAGGGACGAAAAGACCGTGGTACCACCCTTGTTAGACAGCTGCGACGCTTCCCTTAAGAGCAATATTCCCTCTTTCGGACCGGCGGAGACCTGTCTCACTTTAACAGAAATAACGGTCTGCGGCCGGTATCCCCTACTGTGTCCCTCAAGGAAGCCTTGAATGGAATTCAGGGAACTGCTCCGGAGTGAACTTCGGCAGCTCTGCTCTCTTAGAAACGCTCTCAATCTGCGGCGCTTCCTCCCTGTAAGCCAGGCACTGCGTACTCTTCTCCATCAATGCATTTATGCGGATTGTGTCAAATACATTCGATCTTCCAGTTCGGAAGATATGTCTATTTATTATATGCAATAACGGCGCTTTTGACAAGTTGCACAATTTTAGGTTAATTTTTATCTTCCTTTAAGCTTCCTTTAAGCTTCAGTGCGGTTTTGGGGGCTTTTTTTCAGCGAACGTTCAGCCGAATTTGATATTTTCCCTTTTGAGATAAGCCTGGCTGTCCTCATTAGAACAGGGCGGCTTTTGAATAGTATCGGCTTTTATACAGGGAGGGAAATTCATGCTTAAACGAAGAAAAGCATTTGTTCTGCTGTTACTCAGTACATTTGCTGCAAGTCAACTCGCGGGGAGCGCGGGAACCACGGCGTTTGCTGCCTCGGCCAGTACAACCACTGCCAAAACAGCTGCCACAGTAACGGAAGTCTCCAGTCTTACAGGCCTCAGCGCAATCAAGCTCGGCACCACGCTTAGTGTGAAGCTGAGCCATGTAGGCATTCAGAGCCAAACCGGAGGTAATATTCTCATCTATACACTCACTTATACTAACAATGCTGGCAGTAGCGTCAATCTGGTTGACTATTTCTCCAAAATTGTGACTACCGGCGGAAGCATCATCAAGGGAATCCCGGTCAGCGCAGATAGTGCTGTCAAAAAAATCGCTGCGAAGCAGAGCACCAGCATTACATATTATGCGAATATTGGAACAGCCGCCTCGGCCAAAGGGCTTAAAGTAAACATGTACGGCTGGAACTTCAGTGCCGCCAATTATGAACAGCGCATAGGCACTTTTACCGTTCCTTCTAACTACTCGCTGTCCGCCCTTACGGGTGAGACCCGCAAAGTTGAACTTGGCAGCATACCGGTCAACACCAAAGCTGAGTCTGCACAAATCTACAAATATAACGGCAAGGTCTATGCCAAGGTTGGACTCAGTATAACGAATCTGGGCACCAAAGTACTCACAGACCCTGGCTACAGCCTATACCTGAAATCCTCGGGCGGCTCTACCTTCACGCTCACGCTGGATGACAGCAGCTCTGAATACAAGGTTCAGCCCCAGGAGAAGAAGACGCTCTACTATATGACTGAGATTCCCTCCTACATGAACGTCACCAAGATGACACTGCAGATCGCCAAGCTGGATGAAGGGCTGAAGCTCTATCTTCCGGTCTCCTCCTATTCCCTTCCTGCTGCGGGTACAGCTGATTTCACCGTGGCGGCCGGCTATACCAAGAAAATCTCCATCGACAGCAATATTGTAGACATGAAGCTCGCGGACGCAAGTGTGCATGCAGACAATGGCAATGCCGTATGGAGTTATCAGCTCACCCTTAGAAATGCCGGCACCAAAGCAGTGACTTTGCCTGCGTATGAGCTTGCTGTCAAATCCGCTGAAGGTTATACCTTCCCGGTAACAACGACTGCGTTCAGCTCCCTTACCTTGAAGCCGCTGGAAGAGAAGCTGATTGAACTAACCGCCAGCGTTCCGCTTGAGCTGGCTCAGGATACGCTCGAACTGCAAATGGTTGCCCCTGCGGGCAGCAGCATCAGTAACACCAGTAGCACCAGTAGCACCGGCAGCAACAGCAGCAATGGCAGCAGTGAGACCAGCACCAGTTCAAGTAAAGTAATACTGCCTGTAGCCTATTTCAAAATCCCTTATTCCCTGGCGGGCAACACTCATATCACTACAGAGAACAGCATTACCAACAGCTACGGCACCTTCGGCGTCACACTGAATTCCCTGCAGCGTCTGCCGTGGGGCAGCGAAGATATCGTACAGGCTAAGGTCACCATCAGCAATCATTCCTCCAAAACAATTACTCTGCCTGCACTTACCGGTGTGCTGAAAGTGGACCTGACGGATTTGAGCTCGTCCTCACAGCTATATACGGAGAGTACCAGCACGGTTCTTGCTCCTGGAGCCAGCACGCAAGTCTCGGTTCTTGCCCGCGTGCCTTATACGCTCGATTTCAGCCAGGCCCAGATCATTCTTCAAGAAACTTCCGGCACCAGCACTACCCAGTTCCTCTCCCTTGGCACAACGGATGGGCTTAGCAGCGGTATTACGCCTCTGGCTGTGGGTGAATCGTTCAAGATTACATCGACCGGCAAAAAAGCCAGTGTGAAGGAACGTTCAACCCTTGTATACAGCGGAACCAGCAATAACCTCATATACAGTGAAGTAGAAATGAACAGTGAAGAAACCCGGCAGACTGACCTCTCCCGGCTGTATGGACAATTCAAAACCTCAGACGGACAGTATTTCGAGGCAACTGCGATCCAGTCGGAGAGTTCCACAAGTCCGGCAGGCAAGACTCTGGTTAACTTCTGGGCTAATATACCGGCTGCCGTGGACACAAACGGCCTCCAGCTGTATGTCAGCCAGGAGATTGCAGACGGTAAGCTGACTTCAGCCGGAACCGCGGCTACAGCTTATGTGAATACATCAGCACTGACACTGGCTCCTGTGGTGCCTACGCCTGCTGGTAACCTGACTTCTGTGTCCCTGTATCCTTACACGCTGGCCATATCAAATTCTACAGGCACCATTACATCAGGCACTACCAGTCTTGCATTGGCATTTAACTACAATCTCTCGCGGGATACAACTTACCAGATGGGAGCATTCGACCATAAGCTGATTCTGCACATTACTGACCCGTATGGACAATATTTCGAGAAAACGCTGTCCCTTGGAACGGATTTGGCAGTAGGAACTTATGGCTCCTACACAACGACCATTACCAACTCACTGTTCAAGAACTTAAGCGGAGGCACTTACAAGCTCACTCTGTACGACGAATTCCAAGGCCAGCGGACAGAGCTTGGCGGACAGGTCTACTCCGTCGATGTTGTGACCAAAGCAGCTTCAACTACGGATACCGGCACTACAGCGGCCGCAGGCAATGGCAGCACCGAAGCAAGCGGTTCTTAAGATTCTCAGGTACACCTGGCCCCTTATATTATTTGAGTAAGATGGAGGATCGGAATGAAAAAGAAGAAGAAAATGATTATCGCCTCAGCCGTTGTTGTTATTGCTATTGCAGGTATTCTGGGCTATGTATTATGGCCGGATCAGAACCCGCAGGTCAATGCCGCTCCCATGAACACCTCAACGGTGACCAAGGGAAATATCCTCGTTGGTGTCTCCGGCTCTGGTTCCGTTTCGGCAATCAACAGTGAGAGCATCCGCACCAAAGAAGCCGGTGAAGTGGATACAGTCATGGTTAAAAAAGGCGATGTCGTCAAAAAAGGCGATGTGCTGATTACCTTTGTGGCGGGCGATTTCGACGACAAGCTGAAGGAAGCCAACAAATCGCTGGAGAACCTCAAAACCGAGCTTACGAACAAGCAGGAAAACTACAAAACGATCGCGATGAATAATGCTACAGATGAAGAGCTGGAATCGGCAAAAACAGCTATTGATAAAGCCAAAAGCGATATTGCCGATCAACAGGATTCCATTGCTGCCATCTATGAGGATATGGTTCCGCCAGATCCGTTAACGGCTCCTATCGACGGAACGATTACAGCTGTAAATATTACGGACGGCGAACAGGCTCAGAATGGTACAGAGCTGTTCACCATGACTGACTACGTTAATTTGAGCGTAACTGTACAGGTGGATGAACTGGATATTCCTCAGATCAAGCTGGATCAGGTGTCAACGATTACGCTGGATGCGCTTGAGGATAAAGAGTTTGCCGGCAAGGTTATTGATATCGCCAAGGAAGGAACCTCCTCAAACGGCGTCTCCCTGTTCAATGTCACTGTAGGCTTGAATAACTCTGAGGGAGTACTGGTCGGCATGTCCGCAGAAGTGGCGATTACCATTGAAGAGAAAAATGATATTCTGACCGTGCCGATCGAGGCGGTATCCGAAGTGAACGGCAAATACTACGTGAATGTACCTGTGACCGAAGGCGGAGAATCTGCGGCAACGGACAGCGGTGCCGCAGGCGGTCAGGCTCCGAGCGGCGATGCGGCGGGCGGTCAGGCTCCGGGCGGTGATGCGGCAGGCGGGCAAGCTCCGAGCGGTGATGCGGCGGGCGGTCAGGCTCCGGGCGGTGATGTGGCAGGCGGCCCTCCTAGCGGTGAATGGCAAGGCGGAGAAGGCCAGACCGGCGGCCGGGGCATGCGCAGCGGCGGTTACGGCGGCGGCGGTGGTGGCGGCTACGGCGGAGGCGAGTTCCCGGGCGGCGCATCCGGCGGCAGAACCGCAGCAAGCTTAGCATCCGGCCAGAAACGGGTTGCCGTAGAGGTAGGCATCCACAATGAGAGCAGCATCGAAATCGTGAGCGGCTTAAATGAAGGTGATGAAGTGATCATTCCTACTGTGATCTCTACAGGCAACACTTCCACCCAGCAGACACAGATGCAAGGCGGTATGGGCGGCGGCTTCGGCGGCGGCGGAATGACCGGCGGCTTCACTGGCGGCGGTGCTGGGGGCGGAATGACGGGCGGCGGAGGCGGCTTCTCCGGAGGCGGTGGCGGACGATGAGCACCTCCGAACCGTTAATCCGGGTTCAGAACATGCAGCACAGCTATACCATGGCCGGAGAATCAATGGCGATACTCAAGGGCCTGACCTTCAACATCGATTACGGTGAGTTTGTTGCGATCATCGGACCCTCAGGCTCGGGCAAGTCGACCCTAATGAACATGCTGGGATGCCTGGATGTTGCTAATGAAGGTGATTATTTCCTGGACGGCCAGGAAATCCGCAAGCTGTCAGACAACAAGCTGGCCCAGATCCGCAACGAGAAAATCGGCTTTATCTTTCAAAACTTCAATCTGCTGCCGAAATTATCGGCAGTAGAGAATGTGGAGCTGCCCCTTATCTACCGGGGAATGTCTCACCGGGAACGCCGAGAGGTTGCCCGCAATGCTCTGGTCAGGGTAGGCCTGGAGAGCAGAATTGATCATCGTCCGTCCGAGCTGTCCGGGGGTCAGCAGCAGCGTGTGGCAATCGCCCGCGCCCTTGCCGGCACTCCTCCTATCCTGCTTGCCGATGAACCGACTGGTGCGCTTGATTCCAAGACAGGCAAGGAAGTTCTGGAGATGATCAAGGCGCTTAATGAACAGGGACATACTATTATTCTAATCACGCATGACCTTGAAATCGCCGAGCAGGCCAAACGGATTATCCGGATTCAGGACGGGGATCTCGTTGAGGATCGGAAGGTGTCCCACTCATGATGTTGTATCAAAGCATGAAAATGGCTTTTAAAAGTATTCTCAGCAGTAAAATCAGAGCCTTCCTCACAATGCTGGGCATCATTATCGGTGTATCCTCCGTAATCGCCCTCGTCTCGGTAGGACAGGGTACGACTTCGCAGATTACGGAATCCTTAAGCTCTCTTGGAACCAACCAGCTGACGGTTAACATTATGGGACGCGGGGCAACGACTTCCTTAACCTACGAGGAAGCTCTGGCACTTGGAGAGATTGAAGGGGTGGAGAATGTATCTCCCGTAATCACGGGGAATGTTACCGCCAAGAATGGGACCGAGAACGTTTCAGTATCCGTTGAAGGGATAACACCTGCCTATGAGGAAGTCCAGGATTTCCATGTGCAATCCGGACGGTTTCTGCTGGAGATTGATACAGATTACCGTCAAAAGGTAGCCTTGATCGGAACAGATACGGCTGAGGATCTGTTCGGCACGGATGACCCTGTGGGCCAAAAGGTACAGCTCAACGGAAGCAGCTTCAAAATCGTCGGTCTGCTGGAGAGCAAAGGCTCAACCAGCGGCGGCTCCAGCGACGAGAAGATTCTGATTCCTATTTCAACCGCTGAACGGTTCCTGCAGAGTAAGGGGGTCCGCTCGATTACCATCACAACTACTTCCAACGATAATGTGGAGGATGTAAAAACCGAGCTGGAGTCTACGCTCGATGCCAAATTCAGCGGTGCGGAGAACTCCTACTCTGTCTTCGATTCTCAGGAAATGCTGGAAACGGTAAACGAGACCAGTGATACGCTCTCTATGGCACTTGGCGGCATTGCCGGCATTTCCCTGTTCGTCGGCGGCATAGGAATCATGAATATCATGATTGTCTCCGTTAACGAGCGGACGCGGGAGATCGGAATCCGCAAGGCAATCGGGGCCAAAAAAATCAACATCATGATGCAATTCATGATTGAGTCTGTAGTCTTAAGCGGAACAGGGGGCCTGATCGGAGTCGGGCTGGGGCTTGGTGCCAGCTGGGCCGTGGGGAAATATACAACCATGAATGTGGCGACATCCTGGAACATGGTCCTGATCTCCTTCACATTCTCCCTGATCATCGGAGTTGTCTTCGGAATGATCCCTGCTAACAAGGCAGCCAGAATGCGGCCTATCTACGCGCTGCGAAACGATTAGCATTCCTGTATTAACGAGCCTTATATCTTATTTACTCCATCCGTCCGTCTCACATTTGGTTGAGGCTGGCGGATTTTCCTGTTCCATCCAACCCCTCCGGGTAAACTGGAGCTGTTTCAGCAAAATTAACTTTTAATTGATCCCGGGAGGGTATCGTTTGCAATAAATGTGGGTAATAGGTCTCAAGGGTAGAATACTTATAGTAGTCAGTTATACATAAATCTTCGTATAAGTAGCACGTTATATGTCTCAAGCAATTTCCTTCCCGGTTTCCCGGTTCGCTTGACGACCCGTAAACCCGGCAGCAGGAGATGATGAGGCTTATTATTTTTTTCAGCAATTGCTCTGCATGAAGGTAGTCCTATATACTGGTGAAAAGAAACCGCGGTTAAACCGGGATTTTTTCTTTCATTTCCCTCCTTCTTCCCCTGCTTTTAGGACTCGCTAACATAAACTCTCTTTATCATGCCAGCAAACAGCCATTTGCCGCATAAGGATAAATTCCGCATGCACCCAAGGTACACCAATGAGATTCGCAAAGTTCTATGCGGGGAGAGGATGACAGTGGCAGTTTTTTCCGAAATCACAAGTACACGCAGATTAATCCTATTATTCACATCCATCTCCGTTCTTTTGGTTGGCGTCAGCGTTGCCTCCCTGTTATATCTGAATTATACGATGAATAAACTATCGGATTCCTTATACAGTGATGTATACCAGAACTCCGAGCTCGTGCTGAATGCCGACCGTGATCTGCATCAGTCTGCCATCGCGCTTCAGACTTCGCTCAGCGGCAATATAACCGATGCGCAGCGCAGTGTGCTCTCGCAGGAGTTCGAGGACAATAATGCCCAGGCGCAGCAGCGGGTCAGTACTGCCCGTTATAATCTGGATTCTGTAGAGAGTCCATACAATGGAATGAAGCAGAGTGAGTTGCTGCTGGGTGAGCTGAGAAGTGAGCTGGAGCAGTTCGAGACCTCACTAGAGCTCTGGAAGGATAGCGGAAGGGAACTGATCTCGCAGCGGGTTCAGAGTGATTGGAACCCCGCGGCCTACTCCCCGCTGGCCGTTCATACCCAGCTCACCCAGGTAAGGGGGACGCTGGATACCGCCGAGGGTCTGATTGACAGCTATGCCCGGCAGGTTATTCTCGAGTTCAAGAATCTGAAAAGCTCGCTGTTTGCCGTCTATTCAGTATTCCTGTTCCTGCTGGTCCTGGTTATTATTTATCTCTGCCGCAGACTCATCTCATTGCAGAATGAAATGCTGGAAGAGAAATCACTATACCAGCTGATCGGCGAAACCATGTCCGATTTCATTATTTTGACCGATCACAATGGCCTGATCCTGTACGCATCCCCATCACATTCAAGTGTACTTGGGTATGTTCCAAGCAAGGGCGCCCCTCTCTCCAATTATATCCGCGAAGCCGAGATCTCCTGGGCCAAGCTGAAGAGTGTAGTTCAGGCTTCACCGCGGATTTCCGAGCTGCGTATGCGTTCGGCAGAAGGGCACTGGGTATGGCTGGAGACCAAAGTCACACCTATTCCGGGAAGCCGGGCTTTCCCTGCACAATTCATGCTGGTATCGCGTGAGATTACCCAGCGCAAGCAATATGAGGAACGGCTGCACAAGCTGGCCTTCTATGATCATTTGACTGCCATTCCCAACCGGGCACATTTCAAAATGTACATGGAGAATCTGATTAACCAGCCGGAGGAGCGCCGGCAGGAGATTGCCGTAGCCCTGCTGGATTGCGACCGGTTCAAGCAGCTGAATGATACGCTGGGCCATCTGGCAGGCGATGAATTCCTGCAGTTGCTCTCACGGGAGCTGCAGCAGACCGTTAAGGGCTCAGGCCAGGCGTTCCGCATCGGCGGTGATGAATTCGCGGTGGTGCTGCACCGGTTCACAAGTCCGGAAATGCTAGATGAAATGCTGGCGCGTCTGCTCCAGCTGTTCAATAAATCCTGGTCGGTCAACAAAGGCTCCAGCTTCCATACCTCTGCCAGCATTGGTGTAGCCCTCTATCCACAGCATGGCAGCAGCATCAATGATCTGCTCCGCGCCGCCGATCTGGCCATGTACCGCTCCAAGAATCATGGCGGCAATGAGGCCAATCTGTACAGCGAGAATGTGGATGAAAAATACACCCGCCAGCCGAAATAGCCTAAGCCCTTAGATAGAGGGGGCGCATTCCATAGCGAATGCGCCCCCTCTATCTGTTATGCTGAAGAAATCAGCTGTTTATTTGTATAAGGCATGCTTCAGAGCCGTGTAATATTCTTGCACAACTCTCTGGCTGATCTCCGCAGAAGGAAAGTATTCTTCGAACCCATGAAAACATCCGGGGTACAAATGAAATTCAGTCGGCACACCCGCCTGCGTGAGCCTTAACACATACTGAATCGTTTCATCGCGAAACGGATCTAAGTCACCGACGCAGGTGTATGTGGGCGGAAGTCCTGACAAATCGTCTGCCCGTGCCGGAGCGGCATACAGGGATTCTTGGCCTTGTTCTCCTAAGTACATTTCCCAAGCCAATTGGCTTTTGGCTCTGTTCCATACTCTGTCATCTGTTATTTCGTTACTGGACCTTGTAAGGAGCTGATCGTCAAGCATCGGATAGAGGGGCATTTGAAACATAATCGGAGGGCCGTTTCTATCTCTTGCCAGCAGGGAGAGAGCAGCCGTCAATCCGCCGCCGGCGCTTGGGCCGAATACTGCGATTCTGGATGAATCGCTTCCCAGTGATTCTGCGTTTTCGGAGAACCAGGTGAGTGCAGCATAGCAATCTTCGAGAGGAGCCGGAAACGGATGCTCCGGAGCCAGCCGGTAATCCACAGAAACAATGACACAGTCGAGCTCTGATACCAGCTGCTGCAGGGTAAAGTCCATCATATCGGCGGACCCCAGAATATATCCTCCGCCGTGAATATATAAGACACCCGGGAGAGATTGATTTTTCACTCTGGGCTCGTATATTTTGATGCGGACATCCGGCGCTCCTTCTGCACCTGGAACCTTTCTTTCTGAGATCAGCACTTCATCATTAAAGGGCAGAGATGCCGCCATTCCGGCAGTAAACTCCTGCATCTCTTTCCTCTGGGCTGCCAAATTCTCTCGCGTATATACAACTTTTGGTAGAGCAGCAAACATATTTTGAAGTTCCGGATGTACTTTATCCTCCATTGTCCAACCATCCTTTGTGAAGCAGAATTAGTATTCTTTATTGAATACCGGCTTGTCCATTTCGCCACGCTGTTTGCCCCAACAGCTCCCGCATGGTCTTCATGTACTTCTCTTCCGACTGGGACCATCTCAGCCCGGCTGTTTCTTCAGCGTCCGGACCTGCCAGATAGCGCAGCCGCTCAGACGGATCGCATGCAGCGGCATACACCTGATCTGCAGCCTGATTCTCATCTGAACTCTCAAACGGATAGTCCAGCATACAGTTCATCATATGTTCGTAATAAGGCTGGTACGCTTGCGGAACGGACAGGTTTTGAGTTGCGGCCATGGTGTTCGATGAGAAATTCGTAGTGATCATGGCTCCGGGTTCCACAAGCTTGACGGAGATATTCTGTGATTCCAGCTCGTACGAGAGTGATTCGGACAGCCCCTCAATGGCATGCTTGGTTGAGACATATACGGCCAGAAGCGGGTTGGAGGCAAAACCTACGTTTGAAGTGATATTGATGATTGTGCCGCCGCCTTCTTCGCGGAAATAAGGGGTGATTGCCTGAATGACGTTCATGACACCGAAGACATTCGTCTCGAAAATCCCGCGGGTAATGTCCATGGGGGTTGCCTCAAATATCGAGAGGATACTGACTCCGGCGTTGTTCACGACGGCGTCGATCCGGCCGAACCTGTTGATCCCTGCCGCAATGGCCGCCTCGATGGAAGCGGGCTTAGTAACATCAAGCCCGGTGACGAAAATCCGTTCGGGATTCTCCTCAGTCAAGCGCTGGTCCGGTTTGCGCATCGTCGCAATCACATTCCATCCTTCCTTCGCAAACTTCTTCGCTGTTGTATTTCCCAGTCCGGTCGAACTCCCGGTGATCAACACTGTTTTGGGCATTGAACATCCTCCTCATTAGTTTGTTGCTGCTCTCAGCTTAGCGGATTGAAGCGGCTCTAAGTCAAATCTATCAATTCAAGCCTTTTATATAGGGATAATATGGACTGGAGGCAAGTCCGGATTGTAGAATATACTAGAGTCACTCTAACATTCAATAGGCGGTGAAACATCTTATGGCGTATACGATTAGGGATGTCGTTGAGAAAACGGGCATTACTGCATATACATTGCGTTATTATGAGAAGGAAGGCGTATTGCCGGCTGTTGACCGGGATACAAACGGGGTCCGCCAATTCAACGATCACTACATTGAGTGCGTTGAGACGGTTCAGGCTCTTCGTTCGACAGGGCTGCCGCTGTCAGAAATAAAACAATACGTTGAGCTGTACAAGCGCGGAGACCGTACACTGGACCTGAGAAAAACGATGCTGTTCACCCAAAAGAGCAAAGTGGAGGAACAATTAACACGGATGATAAAAATGCTGGAAAAGATCAATTACAAGCTCGCTTTAATCGATGCCCAAGAAAACAAGTTTGACAGACTTCCCTGATAAGTGAATTTTCATGGTGTGCCTTATAAAAAAAGCTGATCTGCCGTCCCCCGGGGGACGATACAGATCAGCTCTTATTCTATTTAACTGGTTCGCTGCAGCGGATCAGCCGCCTCACCGTCGTGCTCCAGCTTACGTTCCCGTATGGTTACTTTCAACACCTGCTCCTCGCTGCCGGAGCAGTCGATGAAGCGGTCTCCGGTACCGTCCTTCTCCTCCCAGTCATTCAGCCGGAGGATGTACCCGATAGACGCTGTGCCTGGCAGCACCTCGATCCGCGCTACTGCGTGACCGTCCTCCATGTGCTGGAAGTCCCGTTGTCCATCCTGAATGCCTGTACCCCATACCCAGAGATTCCAGCCCCGGTAATCGCCGTCCGGCCGTTCATAATGAACTTCAACTACCTTGGATCTCGGTTCAGGCTTGCCGTATTTATCGTAGAGCACCATCATAGACAGCCCGGCCACTTCAATACTGCCGTTCTCCGTCTGCCGGAAGGCCTCCGCTCCTGCATGGGTATGATCGACAACGATATTCCAGCAGCCGGAGGATTCAGGCAGACACTGGGTTACCGGTCCCATATTTGCATTGTAAATCACGACAATATTATTCCAACCATCGCCGCCGGCATGATTCTTCAGCACATAGGCAATGACTCCGCTGTCACAGCGCAGGAACTCAAGGCTGCGCTCTATCTCCTGACGTCCATGCAGACGGAAAGCCGGATGTCCCCGCCGCAGCTCAATCAGTCCTTTGTAATATTGAAAGACGGGAATGAACTTCTTCTTGTTCTCCCAGCGGATGGCATTGATGCAGTCAGGACTGCGGTAGCTGTTATGGTCCCCGTATTTGCTGCGCAGAAGCTCATCACCGGCGTGCAGGAATGGTATTCCCTGCGAGGTCAGAATGATTCCGTTAGCCAGCAGAGAACGCCGTACAGTCTCATTCTCCAGCACATCAAGAGTATCAATCGCGAAATACGGGTCAGCCTGCTCCACAGCGGTTTCCAGATCCCCGCCGCTCCGCAGCCTGCCATTTTCAAGCTCCAATAAACGCGCTTCCTGGCGTAATCCCTGGGTAGCCAGAATTTTGTCCCACAGATTGAGATTATCATGTGCTGTTACATAGTTCACTGTCTCTACAGGCGAATCGGTGAACTCATGTATGGCTCCCTTGATCCCGGAAGCAACCGCACCTTCTTTACCGTATTCTCCGGTAGCGAAGCCCTTGCCCCAGCCGTCACTGTCTCCCTTGATGGCAGAGCGGAAGTTATCATTGAAGACGGCATAACCTTTGCCGCGCTGCACACCCTTCAGGGTCTTGGTGGCAAGCGGAGAGTCTCCGCCTGTCCAGGGCTCACCGTAGAGCAGCAGATTCGGATGAATCTCCAGCCGCAGCTCTTCCGTGATCTCGCGCATGGTCACACTGTCCATCAATCCCATCAGATCGAAGCGGAAACCGTCGATATGATACTCTGATGCCCAGTAGGACAAGGAGTCTTTAATGTATTTGCGGACCATCGGCTGCTCGGTAGCCAGCTCATTGCCGACACCCGAGCCGTTGGAGAGCCGTCCGCTATAGTCATGGCGGTAGTAATAATCCGGCACCAGCGGCTGGAAGGGCCCTTTTTCTATAGAATACGTATGATTGTAGACCACATCCATAATGACAGAGATACCACGGCTGTGCAGGGCCTGCACCATCTCCTTGAACTCACGGATACGGGTAGGCGGACTGGCCGGGTCTGTGCTGTATGAGCCTTCTGGTACATTATAGTGCTGAGGGTCATAGCCCCAATTGTAGTCTGTGAATAGCGGAGATCTCGGTGCTTCACCGGGAGCCTTCAGCTCATCTACCGTCTGGAAGTCGAATACCGGCAGCAGATGCACATGAGTAATCCCCAGCTCAACCAGATGGTCTATGCCCAGTGCATGACCCGCAGTATCCCGCAGTCCCATCTCAGTGAACGCCTTGAATTTCCCTTTATGGGTAAGACCCGAGCCCTCATGAGCCGAGAAATCACGTACATGCAGCTCATAAATTACAGCATCAGCCGGATGCGGCAGAACAGGAGAAGTGTCCTGATCCCAGCCAGCCGGATTCGTATCCTGCAAATCGATGACCGCCGTCCGCACACCATTAGCCGATACAGCCGTTGCATAAGGGTCTGCAGCTTCATTGATGCTTCCGTCCGCAAATACAGCCCGGTACATATAATACCTGCCCTTAAGATCACCGGAAACCCTGACTTCCCAGATTCCACCGTCTGAGCGCTGCATGTTGATAATCCGGCCGCTGTCCTTGTAATCTCCGGTATGACCGGCTGAGATGCCATTCCCGCCGGTAGCATACAGCACCAGCGATACTGCAAACGCGGTCGGCGCCCAGACTTTAAACATACTGTACTCCGCAGAATACGTTAAGCCGAGGTCTTTGCCTTCATAGGTCTCCATTACTGATTCTGCATTTATATAATTGCTGCTCATTCATATTCACCATCCTAATGCTCTCTGCCATCCGGCCGAAAACTGATCACTCTATTTCAACCAAGCTATTTCCACATATCACCAATCTAATACTTGCACAGCTCTGCAAGCGGGTATTGCTGAGAATTCTTACTCACGGTTCATCTTATAATATGTAACATTATGTTCACAGGTTTGGGTTACGGGGTAGAATTGCATCTGCTTGCTATATCCTATATCGGCATGAAGTCCCGGGTATTTAAGCTCATGAGGTGACCGCTGCGAATCTACCCGGAAGTATACTTGTCCTGCTGCCAAATAACAACTGTTAAATGTTGTTTTGCTTCCTTTAGCGCTTACGCATGACCTTTCCGAACAGCGCCAGAATTGGAAGCAGCAGGAAGCCGGCAGCCAGAATGGAGGCCCTGATCGAGAAACGGCTGCCTATATAACCAACAACCGGACCGCCTGCGGACTGGCCGAGTGCATCCGATTGGCTAATCATCGACAGGACTGTGGCCCGGTTCCGGCTTGGAAGCTTCGAGTTCAGCCAGGTAGTGTAGATAGGATCGCTCACGGAGCCGGCCGCCCCCAGGAGAAGCACCGCAAAGATCGCGGCCGAGAAATTCGGCGCAAGCGCAAGCAGCAGGATGCAGCCCATGCGGATACAGGTCAGTATGAACAAAGCGGCAGAGACCTTTCGTTCCAGGAGCAGGTCCATTCTTTTCCCGGCAAAACGCACGGCCAGCATCCCCAACATTGTAGCCGCTGCACTGATCAGGCCGAACCATACCGCCATTGACACGGAGGCATCCGGGAAGCCGATTTCATCGATCAGGTGGATTTGCCACAGGCGGTCATACCCTTCAGACGCAGCCCCGTTAAATAATGTTACAACAGTCAGCAGCAGAAGCAGCGGGTGATGTCTGAGTACGGATACGCCGCTTACCCAGGTCTTGCCCAGTTCACGGATTGGTGAGGTGTGCGGCTCCCGCTCACGCCGGATAAAGCCCGTTTCCTTCATATAACGGATCAATACCAGCCCAAGTATGAAATAGACAGCTCCTCCTGCCAGAAACGGCATATTAGGCGCAAGCAGTGATAATCCTACACTGACAGCAATGCCCAGTAGAGATGCACTTAGCGCAAATACTTTGGAACGCATAAAAATCGCCCCCGTCTGCTCCTCATCCAGCTCGTCTACAATCCAGGCTGTGTCTGCACCGCTGACGAACGTCCAGCCGATTCCAAACAGCATCTGGGAGACTACCAGCCACCCAAATGCGGGCAGAAAGGAAGCAGGTTGCATGATCCAGATAATGCTCCCTTCCAGCACAAATGCACTTCCCAGCACAAACATTCCAATAATAACCGACAGTCTGCGGCTGTATGTATCGGCAACCACCCCGGTAATTCCTTCGAATATAAGCACCGTTATCTCCAGTACCGTCCCGACCAGCACCAGCTGAAACGGATTTAACCCTAGCTCAGTAACATAATAAATGCTGTAGGTTGTAAATATGGTGCTGCCCGCTAAAGACATCATAAAAACCATGAACATATACAGCTGCGAGGCACTGAACTTCTGCAAAATGGTTCCACCCTTCGGAAGTAATGGACTCATTATATATAATGCTGCCGGAAAGGGCGGTTCCGTTCTTGCTGAAGTGGATGCATGCTCACAATTCAAAAAAAACCGGCCTCCTGTAACGGAGACCGGCTAAAGTAGTTGGAAAAGTGGAATTGCCTCAAACAGAAAACCAAAAACGAATTAATTCACACGGCTTTGCACAAGTGCGGCTACTTCCTCGGCAGTGCCGAGCTGCAGCGCCTGGGCAGCCATTTCCTTCATGTCAGCAGCAGACAGCTTGGCAATCTGGCTGCGTGCCGGAAGGATGGAGGTTGCACTCATGCTGAATTCATCCAGGCCAAGGCCGAGCAGCAGCGGAATCGCTGTAGCGTCGCCGGCCATTTCACCGCACATGCCGGTCCATTTGCCTTCGGCGTGTGCTGCATCAATGACGATTTTGACCAGACGCAGAATCGCCGGGTTATATGGCTGATACAGGTAGGATACCCGCTCATTCATACGGTCCGCAGCCATTGTATATTGAATAAGGTCATTGGTACCGATACTGAAGAAATCTACTTCTTTGGCGAACTGGTCAGCCAGTACAGCTGTCGAAGGAATCTCAACCATGATGCCCAGCTGGATGTTATCGGATACTTCCTTGCCTTCTTCACGCAGCTTGGCCTTCTCTTCCAGCAGCAGATCACGGGCTGCACGGAATTCGCCAAGAGTCGCGATCATCGGGAACATAATACGCAGATCGCCGTGGGCACTGGCTCTGAGCAGGGCACGCAGCTGGGTGCGGAAGATATCCTGACGGTCCAGACACAGACGGATGGCACGGAAACCTAGGAACGGATTCATTTCCTTCGGCAGATCCAGATAAGGCAGCTCCTTGTCGCCGCCGATATCCAGCGTGCGCACAACTACCGGCTTGCCTTGCATGTTCTCAAGCACGCTGCGGTAGGCATTGTATTGAATCTCTTCGGAAGGCAGCTTGTCGCGGCCCATATACAGGAACTCTGTACGGTACAAGCCTACGCCCTCGCCGCCATTCTCGATTACACCCGTTACATCATTCGGTGTACCGATATTGGCAGCCAGCTCTACATGCTTGCCGTCAGCCGACACGGTTGGTTCGTCGCGGAGCTTCTTCCACTCGGCAATCTGCAGATTGTAAGCTTCCTGCTTGGCGGTATATTCAGCGACTTCCGCTTCCGTAGGGTTGATTAGCACGTCCCCGTTCAGACCGTCGACAATAATCAGATCGCCGGCTTTGACGAGAGACAATACGTTCTTAGTTCCTACAACAGCCGGAATTTCCAGGGAACGGGCCATAATTGCGGAGTGGGAAGTACGTCCGCCGATATTGGTCGTGAAGCCCTTTACGAAATTACGGTTAAGCTGTGCTGTATCCGAAGGCGTCAGATCGAGTGCAATAACGATAACCTCTTCACTGATTTCAGCCGGGCTCACATAGTGAATGCCAAGCAGATGGTTCAGTACGCGTTTGGTTACGTCACGCATATCGGCTGCGCGCTCCTGAAGGTACGCGCTCTTCATGTTCTGGAACATTTCCACGAATTGATTAGCTACTTCATTCAAGGCATAGTCCGCATTAACCGATTCCTCGCGGATTTTATCCATTACAGGCGTGATCAGCTCGGGATCATCAAGAATCAGCAGATGGGATTCGAAGATCTCTGCTTTCTTCTCGCCGAGCTCTGCCAGTGTCCGCTCTTTGATGCTCTGCAGTTCGCCTCTGGATTTGTCCAGGGCGTCAGTCAGCTTCGCAAGCTCAGCGTCCACATCAGTGACCGCTGTTTTGGTAATGGTATAGTCCGGATGTTCCAGGATAAAGGCACGGGCTACTGCAATACCTGCGGAAGCCGCGATTCCTGAAATTTTACTCATGAACTTCTCCCAGCCCTTCTTTAACCATGATCTCCTGCAGTGCGCTGAGGGCTTCAGCTTCTTCACTGCCTTCAGTAATAAGGGTCAGGGTATCTCCTGCTTCAAGGCCAAGGGACAGAACGCCCAAGATGGATTTAAGGGTTACTTTTTTACCTTTGGCTTCCGCAAAAGCCTCAGTGCCTTTGAATTTTGTAGCTGTATTTACCAGCGCTGTTGCCGGGCGTGCGTGAATTCCATCTTCGTCAATGATTCTGAAAGTTGTTTGCATAATAATATCCAACTCGCTTTCTATTAATTAGGATAGTTGCTTATGGTGAAGGCCGCGCTCCCTTTAATTATAATGGAAGCGCTTCGCCTTTGCACATTTTACTGAATGGTGATGATATCCTTATCACCGATGGATACTTTGCCCGGTTTCTTCAGGGTGACAGAAGAGCCTTCAGGCAGGTTGGAGAAGATGACCGGAGAAATGACGGAAGGTGCATTGGCCTTCACATACTCCAGATCCACTTCCATAATCGGCTGTCCGGCAGCTACCAGATCGCCTTCTTCTACAAGAACCGTGAAGCCCTGGCCTTTAAGCTTAACGGTATTGACACCGATATGCACGAGTACTTCCTTGCCGCCGTCGGACATAATGCCGATTGCATGCTTGCTCGGGAAGACATTGAACACCTTGCCGTATACCGGCGAGGCAATCTTGCCGTCATCGGACAGGAAGGCGAAGCCGTCACCGGTCATTTTTTGCGAGAAGACCGCATCAGGAACCAGTGTAATATCCATCAGCTCGCCGTTTACAGGGGATACGATATCCTCAGGGATAATAGCCTCACCCTGCTCGCCGGCCTGCTTCTCAAGCTCCGGCTTCGGCGCTACAGGAACAGCAGCCGGTGTTCTTCCGTTCATGACATCCTGAATCTGCGATTTGATGGTGTCCGAACGGGTTCCGAAGATCGCCTGTACGTTGTTACCCACTTCCAGAACTCCAGAAGCACCCAGCTTCTTCAGCCGGTTCTTATCAACGCCCGCTTTATCCTTGACTTCAACACGAAGACGGGTGATGCAGGCATCCAGATGCGTAATATTCTCTTTGCCGCCCAGAGCGGACAGAATGTTGCGCGGCAGATCGTCGCCCGACTTCGATACACTCTCTGTGCTTATTTCTTCCTCGTCGTCAGATGCATCTTCGCGGCCCGGAGTCTTGAGGTTGAACTTGCGGATCACGAAGCGGAATCCAAAGTAGTAAATCACCGCGAGCACCAGACCTACCGGAATAACCAGCCACCAGGCTGTACGGTTCGGAATGACGCCGAACAGCACATAGTCGATGAAACCGCCGGAGAAGGTCATACCGATTTTGACATTAAGGATGTGCATGGTCATGAAGGAAAGACCTGCAAATACCGCATGTACAGCGAACAGCAGCGGAGCCACGAACAGGAATGAGAATTCCAGCGGCTCGGTAATACCTGTCAGGAACGAAGTCAGCGCTGCGGAAATCATCAAGCTTCCGACAACCCGTCTGTTCTCAGGTTTGGACTCATGATAGATCGCAAGGGCGGCTGCCGGAAGTCCGAACATCATGAACGGATATTTACCAGTGGTAAATGTACCGGCTGTGAAATCCACACCGTCACGAAGCTGCTGCATGAAGATCCGCTGGTCACCGCGGACCAGATCTCCTGCCTTGTCCACATAACTTCCGAATTCATACCAGAACGGCGAATAGAAGATATGGTGCAGGCCGAAAGGAATCAGGGAACGCTCGATGACCCCGAAGATAAAGGCCGACAGCGTCAGGTTGGTGTTGATCATACTCTGCGATACATAGTTCAGGCCGTGCTGGATCGGCGGCCATACCAGTGTGAGCGCAAGACCGAGAATCAGGGAAGTTACCGCAGTCATGATCGGTACGAAACGTTTACCCGCGAAGAAGCCGAGATAAGACGGCAGCTCTATACGGAAGAACCTTTTGTACATGGATGCGGCCAATATCCCCACCAGGATACCACCGAACACCCCTGTCTGCAACGTAGGAATCCCCAGCACGCTGGAGTAGGCGAAATCTTTCCAGGTCAGGACGTAGGCGTTGACGCCAACAACCGTACCCATGGTTACGTTCATAACCAGGAATCCGATGATAGCTGCCAGACCCGCTACACCTTCACCTCCGGCCAGCCCGATGGCTACGCCGACTGCGAACAGCAAGGAGAGATTATCAAATACAATTTGCCCCGAGTTCATCAATACGGTAGCAATAGCTTGAACTACATGATTTTCCAGTGCCGGCACATACTGCAGGAAATCCGGATTAACGAGCATGTTCCCGATCCCGAGCAGTAGCCCTGCTGCAGGCAGAATGGCAACGGGCAGCATAAGCGCTTTACCAACTCTCTGCAAAACGCCGAATAACTTTTTGAACATTGAGGTCACTTCCTAATCCTAAATTTCATTCAAAACAGAAGCCAAAAAAGGCATGAGCAATACAGCACACAGATTGTCGTCTAACGCTAACGTTAGAGTACCCCGAGTTGGGGCAAGACAACCATAATACTGTAAATCACTCATGCCTGATCGTATCAGTTACACGTTTGTATTCTGTTTTGTTAATAACAGGGATCATTGTAGCACTGATAATTTGAAGTTGCAAGCATTAATTAACAGGCTAAATGCTGTCCTGCTGTTCCATACCGGATTCATCTTCCTTCTTCTGGGCAAGACGCTGCAGATGAATCGTCAGATAACTCACCTCGGCAGGATATACCGGGATATGCACGCGCTGTTCGATAACCTTGGTCAGCTTCCAGGCAAGCATATACATCTCGGGATATTCACGTTTCATCAGCCCGTCAAGGGAGGAAGTCTCACGTACAGTCTCCCCCCGGCGCAGCCTCTCCAGCACAAAACGCAAATGAGTCACCAGACGTGAATAGTCCAGGGAGTCACGCGGAATGCGGTATTCGAGGTTATCCTCCACCAGTCCCACCATGTCCCCGATCAGCTGCGAATGCTGCTTAACCTCCGAGATATGCCGGTTGCTGAGTGCACTGACAATGTGAAGTGCCACAAATCCGATCTCATCCGGCGGCAGTGAAACCTTCATGGCTTCGTTAATCCGGTCCACTGCATATTCGGCCAGCCTGTATTCCTCCGGATAGATCTCCCGGGTCTCGTACAGAAAAGGATTATGTATGGCTATATGCTGTTCACTCCTGCGGATGGCAAAGGAAATATGGTCAGTGAGCGCGATATGGATATGCTCGTTAAGTGCCTGCCGGCTGCTCTGCATAATATGCAGGACAATCTCCTGGACCACCTCAATCAGCTTCTCGTCCACCTGGGGCACAAGCTGCTTATACTGCTCCTGCTCCTCCTGGCTCCGCAGGATGAACATTTTTTCCACAGAAGAGAGGTTGATCCGGTCCCGTGTCTTACGGTTGAAGCCGATACCCTTGCCAATGACCACTACCTCGGCATACTGGGGATGCTCGGCAATGATAACGTTGTTATTCAGTACCTTGGCCACTGTTATGCTGCTGCTCACTTGCGACACCTCTTTTAATTCTGAATACCCGATCTATTAAGGCAGCACGATACACGTATCAGCATGTGAAAATTAACCTTGAGCTACTATCATAACATCAAGAATCTCAAATTAGAAGTGTGCGGCAAAGAGCCGGGAGGCTCATTTCACCCGAAACGTCCGCCCTGAGAATTTGTAGACCAATATCAGGGCCGCCAGCATATAGACAACAGCAGAGAGTACTACGATAAAAGCAAAAATCCCTGGCTCGCTCTTGAACTGTATGGCTATAAAACCGGCTGCCAGCACGATACTGTTCACAATCGTAAAGAACGGATTCTTCACATTCAGCTCGGTACTGTACGGCTGGAAGATGTAATACATGAACAGATGATGCACCGAGAAGAACAGGGACAGTGCCACAATCGTCACGCAAAAGATAACCGCATCCGCCGCGCCCCAGCTCTCACCCGACAGCAGGATCAGCAGATTCACCCCCAGGCAGATCGCTGCCGCCGGAATCAGATTAAGCAGGCTGATGCGCAGCAGCCGGATCCGGAAGTTGCTCAGGATCGCCGACTGTTCACGGTAGAACCCGTAACGCAGCAGACTGAGATCACAGTTGTAGAACATAGCCTTGCAGACACGTTCACCGATGGAGGTGTAATTCATAAGGATCAGAAAGGTCGGCAAAGCACTGATCAGATAATGGGCCATTCTGTTAAAAGCTGCTTGTGAGAACAGCAGCGTCAGCAAAGCAGCTGCGAAGAGTGCGCCAATAATTACCAGACGCCGCTGCACCGGATGAATGAGTAACCGCCGGTGGCGCGAGAAAAAAATCGCATTAAGATAAGCATACCCGCTTTTGCCTGCGAATTGTCCGGGGTTCAGTTGCTCCGCCGTGTACTGCTGCTCCCGGGTTGCGACATCCTTCACCCGCGCCTCCTTCATCATGCGTCCCATATCCAGCAGCGGATCATCAATTTTGGTAACGGCATCCACTGCATTGCGGTAATCCGGATAACGGGCGATGTAGACCGCACATAAGGCTCCCAGCACAGTGACACCAAGCACCAGAGGCAGACTGAACAACATGTGACTGTCCACCAACGCAAAGCCCGGGAGCAGAGGCACAAAAGCCAGCAGGTAACCAGCACCAATGGCGGTCCAGACCCAGCTTGTTTTTTTGACTACGACAATGCCGTATTTATCAAAAATCCACAAATGCAGGGCCTCACAGGCAATACGCCAGAAGGTCAGCAGCAGAGCAAGAACACCTCCCTGCCACAGCGGAGCCCCCAGAAGATTCCCGAAGACCATCATCGCCGGGATAAATGTTACCGCAAAGCTGATCCCGCGCAGCGTCAGCGTAACACGCATATATCTCTCCGCGGGGAGCCTCATCAGCTTCACGAAGATATACTTGTCCCGTTTGGGCTCTAGAATAACCGCGCTGGAAACTGCAGCGACCAGAAAGCTTAAACAGAGCAGGACCTGCAGGTACAGCTGATATTGTGCTGAAAGCGTTAAGGTTAATTCACTGCCTGCAAGCTTGACGGGCAAATAGACCATAAGCCCCAAATAGGCAAACTTGGACAAGAAAGCCCAGATGGCTTTGAGGATATAGACAATTACCGATAAAGTCCGCTTAAGCGCCGTCTCAGCATAGGCCGAGGCCGGTAACAGCTTGCCGATAACGGGGATTTTTCTGAAATAGAATATCAGCCGGTTAGCGCCGGACATCCCGCGAATCTCCATGATCGCCTTCAGCGTGCTAATCATGGTCTCCATCCTTCAGCAGCGCGATAATCTGCTCTTCGAATTCCGGACTGCGCAGCGTTTCCGCGGGAATCTCACGGAGTGAGCCATTATTCAGAATCACCAGCTCATCACAGAGATCGGCAGCCAGCTGCAGAATATGAGTGGAGAAAATAATAATATGCTTCTGCTTCATCTCACGCAGCAGCTTCTTGATCTCCAGCGCGACCACTACATCAAAGGAGGTCAGCGGCTCATCCAGCAGAATCAGCGGCGGCCGGGAAATGATGAAGCAGAGCATCTGGATCTTGTTCTTCATCCCGTGGGAGTAGCCTTTGATCAGGCGGTGGCGGTCCTCCTCCTCAAAACGGATGATATCAAAATACTCTTCGATACTTCTGCCCGGTTCAATTTTATCCTTATTGATATCCATGTAGAACTTTACAAACTCATACCCCGTTAAGAAATCCGGCAGAATCGGCAGGGAAAAGACATAGCCGATCTCCTCTTCGCGAAGCGGAAGACTCACTTCCTCCCGCCGCAGGAAAGCCCCGCCGCTGTCCATGCGTATCTCACCGCTGAGGCAGTTGAACAGTGAGGTTTTGCCGGCACCGTTGCGTCCCAGGAGCCCGTAAATCTTGCCTTGCTCGAAGGTGAAGTCAATTCCCTTCAGCACTTCCTTACCGTCAAAGCTCTTCCGTATATTATCCAAAATGAGCTCCATGCCTGCACCTCCGTTTCCTATTGCCCTAATTCTATAAAAAAGGTATGACAGGCGGTTAAACCTGCCGGCCATACCTCGGTGATACGCTATTATTCCTCTGGTTGTTCAACCGGGGCGGCCGGTGGTATTACGGCCGGTTTCGGTTTGCTTGGGAGGGCGGTTACTGGCGCTCCGGTATACTCGGCAGCTGCCGCCAGCTCCGGCTTGCCCTTAGTCTGGGTCAGCCCTTTAATCAGAGCCTCAACATCAATGCCGGACACACTTTTCAGCATCTCGGGGGCTGTCGCCATCAGCTGGGTCACATAATTGCTGACCCGGGCCGCACCTTCACCGTTGCCGGTATCCACAACAGTCAGCTTATCGATAGAAGCCAGCGGCTCGGCGATCTTTCCGGCCAGCTCCGGCAGCATTTTGACGATAATATCGAGTACCGCCGCTTCGCCGAACTTCTGGAAGGCTTCCGCCAGCTTCTCTTTGGCTTCCGCTTCGGCCAGACCGCGCAGGCGGATAACTTCCGCTTCCGCTTTACCTTTGGCCAGCTCGGCATCGGCGACCGCCTGCCCTTCCAGACGTTTCTGCTCGGAGGTAGCCTGAGCCTGCTTCTCAATACTATACTGAAGCGCATCGGCTTCACGCATCCGCTTGGCCTTGTCGGCTTCCGCCGCCTGCTCCACCGCGTAACGGTCCGCTTCCGCTTTCTTCTTCACTTCCGCATCATACTGCTTCTCGCGAACCTGGATTTCCTTGGTCTGCAGATCAATTTCGCGTTCCTTGCGGACCAGCTCGACCTTCATCTGCTCTTCAACCACCGTCTGCTTGGCCCGCGCCTCCTGAATATGGTACGCCTGGTCCGCTTCCGCTTTGGCGGTATCCTGATCACGTTTGAACGCCGCTACTTTCAGCTGGTTCTCCTTCGAGGCTTCGGCGATGTTGGTATCACGCAGCAGTTCTGCCTTCTGCCCCTGCTCTTCGGCATTGGCCTTCTGAATCCGCGCGTCACGCACTGCTTCGGCTTCGGCAATCTCTGCATCCCGCTTCACTGCGGCAATCCGGGGTTTACCCAGCGCTTCCAGATAGCCGTGCTTGTCACGCACATCCTTAATGGTGAACGAGACGATCTGCAGCCCCATTTTCTTCAAATCACGGGCCGCAACGCCTTGAACCTCCTGGGCGAAACGGTCCCGGTTGCGGTAGACCTCTTCAACGGTCATCGAGCCGAGAATCGCCCGCAGATGGCCTTCGAGCACTTCCTGGGCTTCGCTCTTCAGCGCCTCAATCGGCTTGCCCATGAACTGCTCGGCTGCCGTCGCCACATCCTCGGTCGAGCTGCCCACCTTGATGATCGCCACTCCATCGGCAATGACCGGAACGCCCTGCTCCGTGTAGACCTCCGGGGTCGTCACGTCTAGCTTGTGGGAGAGCAGTGACATGAACTCGGCCTTCTGGAAGACCGGCAGGATGAATGCACCGCCGCCGCGGACGATTTTGATTTTGCGGCCGGAGCCGTCATCTGAGATATGATTGCTGCCCAGGAAGGAACCGGTGACGATCATACCTTCATCAGGTCCTACCGTTTTGTAACGGGCCCAGAATGCAATCCCCAGTACAAATAATACAGCCACAACGACTGCGGGAATAAACAAAAAATCAGGAATACCGAACATTAAGAATCCACTCCTCTTCTGTCTTCGAATTCTGACACAAGGGCTACGCCCTCCCGGACCTCTACCACCACAACTTTAATGCCGGCCGGCAGCGGATGCTGTTCGAAGCTGGCTGCGGTATGCAGACTGTTGCCTGCACCGAATTTCACCATAATCTCACCATAGCCTGATGCAGGAACCGGAACCATAACCTCACCGATTCTTCCCGGCAGATCGTTCATGGAGAACCCGTTCGACATTTCGCTGTTCCTCATTGGCTTCACTACAACAAGATGCAGCACCACTCCCATAAAAGCCGCAATCAGCAGGGACAAGGCAAGAATTGCGCCATCTTCCAGTCCGCTGTAGCGGCTAAGCAGCACCCCCGCTCCGCCGAACACTGTTACTCCGCCTGCCAAGATGGCAGGATTGACGAAATCAAAGGATACGAAGTCAAAAACCCCGTGCAGAGCGCCTCCGATCAGGTCGCCTACAAGTACACTGACTACGGCAAAAATAATGCCCAGCGCCAAACAGCCCAAATACAGCGTTTGCATATTGGTCTCCTCCCGTCTTTACTTCCGGACTGTCATACTAGTTTAAACGCAGAAACCATGTCCTTGGTTTCACAAAGTTGGGTATTAATCTCATTATTGTATCTCCGGAGAGAGAACATTAAGGGATTTCCATGTTAAAAAGCCGCTCCCGGTGAACGGGAGCGGCTGATCTTTGGGTGCAGCAAATATGGTTAACCATTGCCGGTATGTCTATCCAGCTGCCTTGCAGGACCGGCTTACAAGGTTAACTGCTTGTAAATGCAGCTTACAGAGCCAGTTTGTAAATCTCTACAACATCCTCACGCTGCAGCTTGCGGAAGTTGCCAAACGGGCCGAAACGGACAGCCTTGTCCGCCATATTGCCGATTTCGCTGTCATCTATGTCATAATCACCAAGCGTCTTCGGAGCTCCGATGGAATCCCAGAAGCTGCGAAGCGCCTCGATGCCTTCCAGACCGACTTCCTCATCGCTTCTGCCAGCCGGATCAATCCCGAATACGTTCACTGCCAATTGGCGGAAACGGGCAGGATTCGTACTGAGGTTGTATTTCATCCATTGCGGGAACAGAATCGCCAATCCTCCGCCATGCGGAATATCGTAAACGGCGGATACGGCATGCTCAATATTGTGCGTAGCCCAGTCTCCGGCAAAGCCCATGCTGACCATCCCGTTCAGTGCCATGGTGCCGCAGTACATGATGGTCTCACGCAGTTCATAGTTGTTCAGATCTTCGATCAGCTTCGGTGCAGTCTCGATTACTGTACGAAGCAGGGTTTCACAGAAGCCGTCTTGTACTAGCGTATTGCCGTCTGTGTGGAAATAATGCTCCAGTGTATGGGACATGATGTCCACCATACCGTAGACCGTCTGGTCACGCGGCAGGGAGAAGGTGTTCTCAGGATCAAGAATCGAGAATGCCGGATAGGCATGCACGCTGCCCCAGCCCATTTTCTCCTTGGTCACTTCATTCGTAATTACCGAGCCGTTGTTCATTTCCGAACCGGTAGCCGCCATAGTCAGCACAGTCCCCAGCGGAAGAGCTCCCTGAGGCGCCGCTTTGCGCTCCACGAAGTCCCACATATCCCCATCGTATTTCGCACCGACAGCTACAGCCTTGGCACAATCCAGCACACTGCCGCCGCCGACGGCGAGGATCAGTTCGATCCCGTTCTCGCGGCATAAATCCACGCCTTTATGTACGGTAGACAGGCGCGGGTTAGGCTCCACTCCGGCCAATTCCGTAACTACAGCTCCGATGGCATTCAGCTCAGCAATTACATTGTCGTACAGGCCGCTGCGCTTAATGCTGCCGCCGCCGTACATCAGCAGTACATTCTTGCCGTATTTCGGCACTTCGGTGCGGAGTGCCTGCAATGTCCCTTGTCCAAAAATCAGCTTGGTAGGGTTATAGAACTCAAACTTACGCATATGGGTAAACCTCCATGAGTATATGAATGTGACGCACTTGTATATTATAGACCTCCGGCTTGCCGCATTCAAATGACTACAGAGGAGCGGCAAAAGGTCGGTATCGTGTTTAAAAGACACGGCGTTCCCTTAACGCCTGCCTAGCACAAATTCAAAGGGATTTATCCCTTTATTTTCCGCTTGCCGCCCACTTTTGGCGGAATCAGAGGGATTTATCCCTTTAATTTCCTCATGCCGCCCACTTTCGGCGGAATCAGAGGGATTTATCCCTTTAATTTCCCCATGCCGCCCGCTTTCGGCGAAATCAGAGGAATTTATCCCTTTAATTTCCCCATGCCGCCCGCTTTCAGCGAAATCAGAGGAACTTCTGCCCCTCATTTCCTCCCGTCGCCCACTTTCAGGGAAATCAGGGGCACTTCTGCCCCTCATTTCCTCCCGTCGCCCACTTTCAGGGAAATCAGGGGCACTTCTGCCCCTCATTTCCTCCCATCGCCCACTTTCAGCGGAATCAGGGGCACTTCTGCCCCTCATTTCCTCCCATCGCCCACTTTCAGCGGAATCAGGGGCACTTCTGCCCCTCATTTCCTCCCGTCGCCCACTTTCAGGGAAATCAGGGGCACTTCTGCCCCTCATTTCCTCCTGCCGTCCACTTCCGGCGGACACATCATTGCATCGTAGTTTCCCGCGCAACAAAAAATGCCCCCGCCGACACTCCGGCAGGGACATCTCATTAACAAGACACAGCGGTCTTAGTTAAACCCGCTGCTGTTCACGAACCGGCGGAATGCCGCCTGGCCTTCCGGTGTGCGTTTGTAGACTCCCGCATGCTCCAGAATATGCGTGAACTTGGTGCCTACCTCGTTCTGCACCGTCTTCACCGCTTCCTCGCGGCTCAGGGAGGTGCCGAAACGGCTGGCCAGCTCCGCGATCCAGGAGGCATGCAGCGCGAGCGGATGATCAGCGCCCTGGCTCTGGACTGCTTCCAGCAGTGCGGTGTCTCCGGCCAAAACGCCAGCGACAGCATCGAGCTCTTCCTTGAGGCGCCCCGGCAGAATCGCCAGGCCCATAACCTCGATCAGGCCGATGTTCTCCTTCTTGATGTGGTGCATTTCCCGGTGCGGGTGGAAAATCCCTTCGGGATATTCTTCGCTGGTCCGGTTGTTGCGCAGCACCAGATCCATCTCATAGCCGCCGTCTTCTGCCCGGCGGACGATAGGTGTAACCGTGTTATGCGGCACGCTCTCCCCGGCTTCTTCACTGAAGGCCAGGACATCAGCTGCCGGATCGCTGTAAGTCTTCCAGGCCTCATAGATACTGTTGCCGGCTTCCAGCAGCACGGCAGGATCTGCCCCGTGCATCCGCAGCACAGACATCGGCCATTTCACAATGCTTAGGCTAACGCCTGGATATGCAGCATGGGTGAAGCTATCCTCTTTGGGCGCCTTCTGGATGGGGAAGGTGTGGCGTCCGCCCTGGAAGTGATCATGGGTCAGAATCGAGCCGCCGACAATCGGCAGATCGGCATTCGAGCCGATGAAATAATGCGGGAAGGATTCAACAAAGCTAAGCAGACGCTTCAGCGTATCCTTCGTCAGCTTCATCGGTACATGATCATGGTGGAACACGATACAATGCTCGTTATAGTACACATACGGCGAGTACTGGAAGAACCACTTCTCATTATTCATTGCAAGCGGAATCACGCGCAGGTTCTGGCGCGGCGGATGATTGACCCGTCCGGCATAGCCGACATTCTCGCGGCAGAGCTGGCATTTCGGATAGACCGGCGGCGGGAGCAGCCGGGCCATGGCGATTTCCTTCGGGCTTTTCTCCGGTTTGGAGAGATTGATCGTCATCTCGATATCCCCGTAAGTCGATTCCTGAAGCCAATATACGTTCTTGGCCACCCGGTCCATACGGATATAGTTGGAATCAATGCTCAGCTTATAAAAGCGGTCAGTGGCCGCCTGAATGCCCTGCTCCGCCTGGATCGCGGCAAACTCCGCATTTACCTCAGACGGCCGGGCCATCAGAAGGCCCATGATCTTGGCGTCCAGCAGATCGCGGTATGTGTCCGTATTCTCCGGAATCAGCCCGGACTCAAACCCGTAGTCGATCAATTGATCCAGCGGGGCCTGCGGACTCTCAAGCGGACCTTCAGTGAATTCACCGGCATACGGCTCACTGAAGCCGAACTGGTCCAGCAGCTCATTGCGGCTGTAATCAACGTCAGCCGGCTGAATCAGCCCCTTGTGCTGCGCGAACAGGACCAGCTGCTCAATCGCATACAATGCCTTCTCAGAGGCTGCAGCCGTAATATTATCGTTCTGCATTTCAATTCTCCTTATTTGCTGCAACCTGTATAGCTGAACTTAAGATATTAACTTAAGCCATAGACGTCACTACGGTGAATATTTGGACCTCCGGCCGCTGTTGTCCCCAGATTTCTTGATTGACCCGCTGATTGCGGTAGAAATCCGGTGACTGCTGATGCTTCCGAAGCGAGCTTTCCTGCGGAAAGCTTTCAGGCGGTCGCTAACGCTCCTACAGTTCCAAAATCCCCCTTCTATCCTTCTGGCTTTTTATTTTTCTTTTGTTCATCTTAGGATTGCTTATTCTTCAAGCCAGGCTTCCGTACTATTCACAACAAAGTACATTGGCAGGCTTAGCCGCCATACCCTTCCGGATTCGCGGAGTGCCAGTTCCAGGCGCTTTGAATGATGCCTTCCAGATCGGCATGCTGCGGGTCCCAGCCCAGGATCGTCCGGGCTTTGGCCGAAGAAGCGACAAGTACCGCCGGATCACCGGCGCGGCGCTCCTGGATTACAACCGGAATGTCCAGGCCGGTGACCTTCTTCGCAGTTTCAATCACCTGCTTGACGGAGAAGCCCAGGCCGTTGCCCAGGTTGAAGATATTGCTTGCACTGCCGCTGCGCAGGTAGGTTACCGCACGGACATGCGCATCCGCCAGATCGCTGACATGGATATAGTCGCGTACGCAGGTTCCGTCTTCTGTCGGGTAGTCTTCGCCGAAGACCGCGATGTTCTCCCGCTGCTTAAGTGCAGCCTGGAGCACCAGCGGAATCAGGTGGCTCTCCGGACGGTGGTCTTCGCCGATTTTGCCGCTGGCATGTGCACCTGCAGCATTGAAGTAGCGCAGCGCTACGTATTTGATGCCGAGTACCTTGTCGAACCAGGCCATCATGCGTTCCATGGTCAGCTTGGTCTCCCCGTACACATTCGCAGGTTCAGTGCGGTCCGTTTCTTCAATCGGCACCTTTTCCGGTTCGCCGTAGGTTGCGGCTGTGGAGGAGAAGACGATTTTGTCCACTCCGGCATGCTGCATCGCTTCGAGAAGACACTGTGTACCATACACGTTGTTGTCGTAATATTTTACCGGATCCTTCATGCTCTCGCCCACCAGGGAACTCGCTGCGAAATGGATTACCGCTTCAATCTTGTTCTCGGAGAAAAGCTTGGCCAGCAGTGCCTTGTCGCGCAGGTCTCCCTCATACAGCTTGCCGCCCAGCAGCGCCTCGCGGTGCCCTGTCAGCAGATTGTCGATAACTACAACCTCTTCGCCCCGGTCCAGCAGCTCCGCCACTGTGTGGGAACCGATATATCCTGCTCCGCCCGTTACCAGAATCGCCATCTTACTTCACTCCTTTCAGTTCTTCAACGCCGTTGCCGATCGTGCATACATAGAACTCGCCCGTCAGACCGGATCTCTTCTTGTAAGCTTCGCCGACTTCGGCAATGAACCGCTGCACATCATCCTCATGCACCAGAGATACTGTACATCCGCCGAATCCGGCACCTGTCATACGCGAGCCGAGTGTTCCCGGAATACGCTGTGCTTCTTCAACCATGATGTCCAGCTCTTCGCAGCTGACTTCATACAAGTCACGCAGGGAGACATGGGAGTCGTTCATATAGAGTCCGAATTGCTTCAGGTCATTGTTCTTGAGCACTTCAACCGAATCGAGCACACGCTGGTTCTCTTCCACCACATGGCGGGCGCGGCGTCTGACGGTTTCGTCGGTAATTTTATGCTGATGAAGCTCGAATTGTTCAGGTTTAAGCTCGGCCAGGTAAGACAGAGTTGGCACCTCTTGCTTCAAAATAGCCAGAGCCTCCTCGCATTGGCTGCGGCGCTCATTGTACTTGGAGTCCACAAGGCCGCGCTTCTTGTTCGTATTGCCGATAACCAGCTTATAAGAGCCGGTCACAAAAGGTACCAGGCTGTACTCCAGTGTGTCACACATCAACAGGATGGCCTGATCGCGTTTGCCGTTGGCGACAGCGAACTGGTCCATGATGCCGGAGTTTACACCCACATACTGGTTCTCCGCACGCTGGGACAGCAGGGCGATCTCTACAGTATCCGTGTCTCCGCCAAGCAGCGTCAGGAAGGCATAACCTGTTACTACCTCGATGGAAGCGGAAGAGGACAAGCCTGAGCCGTTCGGAATCTCTCCGTGGAACAATAGGTCATACCCTCCGGATACCGGAAGATCCTTCTTGGCCAGCTCGACCATAACACCCACCGGATAGTCAACCCACTCGCCGGTTTTGGCTTTGCCGATTTCGCTGTAGTCGATAGAGGCTTCATAAGGGAAATTCGTTGATGCGAATTGAACCTTACCGTCCGAACGCGGACGTACGATAAGGGTAGTTCCGAAGTCCAGTGCTGCCGGGAACACATAACCGCCGTTGTAGTCCAGATGCTCTCCGATGAGATTCACACGGCCTGGTGCATAGAATACCCGCGCCTCTTCGCTGCTCTCCCCGTATTTCTCGATAAATTTACTGTTAAGTTCCTGTACGCTCATTATTGCCACTCCATCCTTTCGCTGCTTGTGCTTGGGCTTTCAGCTTGCTTTTAAACTTGCTTCCTTCATGCTTACATTATAATAAAATCAGACTTGCCCTGATAATGCAATCATGTGTGCAATACATGGACAAATGTGACTTCCAACCGCCGGGAGGATATACTGGAGATAAAGATTCATTTCTGCGCTTCCCCTCATGCTAAGCTATGATAGCGTTATATTCAAGAAAGGCGGATGGCCGTTGGAACATACCTATTCCGTAGGATCAAATCCCGTGTATTTCGATCAGCAGCTTCTGCATGTGCTGTTCGCCGGGGAGAGCCAGACGCTTCCGCTGCATCAGGCCGGCCCCAAGATCTACGATTATTATCTGCTTCACTACATTGAGGCCGGCTCCGGTGTCTTCCGGACCGAGCAGCGTAAATATGAACTGGGAACGGGAGACTGCTTCCTGATCCACCCGGCCCAGCTGGTCAGCTACATCTCCGATCAGCAGCAGCCCTGGCGGTACCGCTGGGCCGCCTTCACCGGAGCGGACGCGGAGCAGCTCGCCTTGCAGGCCGGCTTCTCCCCGGAGAAGCCAGTCCTGACCTCGGCTGAAGGCAGTGTGATCCCGGGCGCACTCGCCGGGATGATGTCCGCCTTCTATGCGGGCAAGGAGAGCGCGCATCTGACCTCGCTCGGCTATCTTTACCTGATCATCGGCGAAGCATCCGGTCTGCTGATCTCCTCGTCACGGTTGCCCGGGGCAGAATCGCAGGTCAAACGCACGGTGAAGCAAATGATCAACTATATGGCTTCCCAATATGCCCATCCGGTCTCCATTGAACAGATGTGCGGCAGCCTGGGCTATAACCGCGCTTATCTGTCGCGCATCTTCAAGCAGGAGACCGGCCTCTCGCCGGTGACCTATCTGCTGAAGCTGCGCATTGAGAAGTCCCGCCAGCTGCTGCGCGAACGCCCTGAGCTGTCAGTAGAGCAGGTCGCAGCCTCCGTCGGCCTGACCGATGCCCTGTACTTCTCCCGGCAGTTCAAACGCTTTTGTGCCCAGTCTCCCAGCACTTACCGGCAGGCAACTGCCAATCCCGGGGAGAAATAGGCTCAGGAGAACATCCGGCGTTCTACCAGAACTCCGCTTAAGCCAACAGCCCGTTTCCTGTTCCGGAAGCGGGCTGTTGCTTGTCAATTCTATAGATTACTCAGGCTTCATCCTCTGTTCCAAGGATCGTCTCAATCCGTTCCAGCTCTTCCTGCGAGAAATCACCATACGCCAGAGCGGCAATATTCTCCTCGATCTGGCTTACCCGGCTGGCGCCAATCAGCGCCGAGGTCACCTTGCCTCCGCGCAGCGTCCAGAGGAGCGCGAACTGGGCCAGGCTCTGGCCGCGCGCTACCGCCATCTGGTTGAGCGCGTGAATCTTGCGCAGCACCTCCGGCGTAATCCGGCTCTCGTTCAGGAAGGCGGATGGCCCGGCAGCCCGGGAATCGCCGGGAATGCCGTTCAGGTATTTGCTGGTCAGCAGGCCCTGAGCCAGCGGGGTAAAGGCGATACTGCCGACGCCATGCTCCTCCAGCACATCCTGCAGCCCGCCTTCGATCCAGCGGTCGAGCATGGAATACCGCGGCTGATGAATCAGAAGCGGTGTTCCGAGCTTCTTCAGGATGCCAATTGCCTGCTCCGTCTGCTCAGCCGTGTAGTTGGACAGGCCGATGTAGAGCGCTTTGCCTGAACGCACGGCATGATCCAGTGCTCCCATCGTTTCTTCCATTGGTGTTTCCGGGTCCGGACGGTGGGAATAGAAAATATCCACATAGTCCAGTCCCAGCCGTTTCAGGCTCTGGTCCAGGCTGGATAGTATATATTTGCGTGAACCCCAGTCTCCGTAAGGGCCGGGCCACATGTAATATCCCGCCTTGGTGGAGATTACCAGCTCGTCACGGTACGGAGCCAGATCCCGGGCGAGAACCTTGCCGAACATTTCCTCTGCCGAGCCTGCCGGAGGACCATAGTTGTTAGCCAGATCGAAATGGGTAATTCCGAGATCGAAAGAGCGGGTGATCATCTCACGGCCATTCTCATAGGTATCGATACCGCCGAAATTATGCCAGAGGCCCAGTGAAATAGCCGGAAGCTTGAGGCCTGACCTGCCAGTGCGGTTGTAACGCATGACTTCATACCGTTCATCGTTAGCCACATATACCATTGCTTATCCCTGCCTCTCGGTTCATCAGTTATTGCATTACCCTAATTTAAACTCCGGACAGACTTTGTAATCTTCTCACGGGAAAAAGCTTGAAATCCTCATCCGAGCAGCCCTTGTATTCTGCCCATCACATCGCCGATCCGGTCCGTAATGATCAGATCTGCCTGATGGTCGTACGGTGTCGGATCACCGTTGAGCAACACCGTATGCCTTCCCCGGAAGTAGGTGATCAGACTTGCCGCCGGTTGGACGGTGAGCGAGGTGCCGCCAATCAGCAGCAGATCTGCTGCCGCAATCGCCGCCACTGCGTCGACCAGTACATCATGATCAAGCGCTTCCTCATAGAGCACCACATCCGGCTTAATGATGCCGCCGCACTCCGGGCACAGCGGTACAGCAGCCGTCTGCTCCAGAATCTGCTCCAGACCGTAATAGGTATTGCAGTCCATGCAGTGATTGCGGTGAATTGAGCCGTGCAGCTCCAGCACCCTGCGGCTTCCCGCCAGTTGGTGGAGACCATCGATATTCTGTGTTATGACCGCCTTCAGCTTGCCTTTCGCTTCAAGGTCAGCCAGCAGCTTATGTGCCCCGTTCGGCTTCGCCTCCGGATGAATCATCTTGCTGCGGTAGAAATCAA
This sequence comes from Paenibacillus sp. FSL R10-2199, assembly GCF_038000235.1. NCBI lineage: Bacteria > Bacillati > Bacillota > Bacilli > Caryophanales > Paenibacillaceae > Paenibacillus > Paenibacillus sp. FSL R10-2199. The sequence continues at coordinate 690,454 of NZ_JBBOBO010000002.1, forward strand.
AAAAAATGTCCGGCGAGGACATGAAAAAGCTGCGGCTCAGCATGACTTCAGGCGGATAAGGAGAGTTGTGCTGAGTCTGGTAAAGACCGGCCGCCGAACGGAAATCCGGTATGCCGCTCTCCGTTGAGGTTCCGGCGCCGCCGAAAAAAACAATATTCCCGCTGTCTTTGATCCAGGAAGCCAGTAGCTGCAATTGATCCATAGAGTCCACACGTTTCCTCTCTGTACAGAAATAAAATCAGAATGTTAACCGGAGCTGCGGATAGCCGGAAACAACAATATCCGCATCCAGCAGGTGGGCTGCGGCCCCGTCTGGAGACAGACCCACAGCAAGACGCAGTCCGGCTCCCTTACCAAGCTGCATATCCGCATTACTGTCACCGATAATGACCGTCTCCCCGGGCAGCAGGCCCAGCTCCCGGCAGGCCGTCTCGGCCATCTCCGGTGCAGGCTTGCCGTGCTTCACTCTGTCTCTGGTGACGACAGAATGAAAATAACCGGATATCCCAAGCCACTCCAGCTGCTCACGGGTAGTGGCCATATTGTCTGAGGTCACTACACCGAGTTTCAGCGAAGCGGCCGCACACTGCTCCAGGAAATCCGGCAGCCCCGGCATTGCCACCGCCCCCCTCCGCCGGCGCAGCTCGTTCATAGCTTCCTTGGAGATCGCATTCACCCGCGTTACCGCTTCATTCCAGGGAACGCCGGCAGCATACAGCTGCCAGGCCAGAATCCCGGTCGTTTCTTCGGCGGTCGCCATGGAGAGCGGCCCGGCGGGATCATAGCCGGTCACCTTGCCGTTGGCATCATGAACCGTACCCAGCACAGAAGCAAGCTCCGGCCCGGCTCGCGGCAGGCCGCCGATGAATGCCAGCTGGCTGCCCAGCCCCTCCAGAATCAGATCAGCCCAGCTTCCCCAGGTGGCAAGCAGATCCAGCAGCGTTCCATCCTTGTCGAACAAGATGCCCCTGCACGGAACGGATATCTCATTAATATGCAATTCAGGCATTCAGACTGACACTCCTCTCCCAGGCGGAGTTACTTCCGTCATTCGGTGCTCACTTGCTCTGACGCAGATTCCCTATCCAATCCAGCAAGGCCCGCGCAGTGCGTGTCTGCTGCTCTTCCTCTGTGATGGTGGCTATGCCGTCACCCTTCTGGGGGCCGTAGCTGCCGAACTGGGCATGATTGCCGCCGTTGACCGGCGTGTATACAGTGTTGCCCGGAAGATAAGCCCGGCCTTCGTTATAGCTCTCCTGATCAACCACCTTGTCCTCCGTACCCAGTACCGACAATACGGACAGCGTGGTATCCTTCAGACTGCCTTTCTCATCCGGGTAGGAAGCCAGAAAAAAAACGCCTTCCAGCTGGTCGGCATGATCTGCAGCGAAGCGCGAAGCCATTACCCCGCCAAGCGAGTGTCCGCCAAGCACAAAGGACTGCTTCGGATGCACGCGGATGATCTCTTCGGCAGCATTCCCCTTGATCACGGCCAGATTGAGCGGCATTCTCGCGATATAGAACGGGTGGCCGGCTGCTGCGATTTTCCTGGCAAGCGGAGCATAAGCTTCCGCCTCGACCAGTGCGCCGGGATAAAAGATCACGGCGGTGCCGAGTGCAACCGATGGCTCGAACGAGATCCAGTTGTCATTCTGCTCTACTGTAACTCCCCCGGCAGAGACAAGTGCGGATTCGGCTCTTTCAGCAGGCTGATACGGAGTCAGGTACTTCCATATAAACACCCCTGCCACCAGCAGAATCAATACAATTCCTATAAGCACATTACGTTTGGTACTGCTTTTTCTCAATAGAATTCACTCCCGGATACTGCATACAGAAAATTATAGTGTAATCAATGAAATCAAACAACCTTCAACACTTCGCCACATCTGGCGGCCATGAGAGCGCTTACCATTGTGATGTATTTCACAATTTATTTACCGGAAATCATGTATTTTAAAATTAAAGTATTAAGCATCGCGCAAACCGCATTTATTGGAGGTAACGTCATGACCCGGGAAAGCTCGCTCGACACGCGTGGAGAAACGTTTTTTCTTAATTTGCGCTTCATGCTTATTGTAACTGTCTTTGTGGCCAATGCGATCGAACCCCTGATTCTTGAAATGAGCGGACTCCACACCCTGTACCAATGGATCTTCAGCTTTCATATGCCGCTGTTTGTGCTTGTGACCGGTTACTTTGCCCGTAAAAGCTTAAATGGCGCGGCCGGCCGTAAGGTGCTGCTGCAGATCGGACTGCAATATATTATTTTTCAGAGCCTCTACTCCGCACTCGACATTTCCTTATTCCATGTAAATAACATACAGCATTCCTTCTTCGCTCCTTACCTGCTGCTGTGGTTCCTGGCCAGCCACGCCTTCTGGCGTCTGCTCATGCTGGGGATGAGCCGCTGGAGCAAGAGCGCCCAGTTTGCCTTCGCCATCGCCGCAGGTGTGGCTGTAGGTTATCTGCAGTTGGATGGAATCTGGTTCAGCATCAGCCGCACCTTTGTCTATCTTCCCTTTTTCGTCATCGGATTTCATTTCTCATTCGGAGCTTTCGTTAAGCTGTATCAGCAATATGTCAAAACCGCTGCCGCTGCCGCTTCCCTCCTGCTGCTTATAGTGATGGGCGTAGCGGGACGCGGTCTCCCGATGGGCTGGCTGTTCGGCAGTATGACCTATATGCAGCTCGGTGCCCATGAATGGTATGCGGGGGTGTTCCGGCTCGCTGTGTATGGTCTGCAATTTGCCGCTTCCCTGGCGTTTCTGGGCCTGGTCCCTTACGGGTTAAGCCGCATGACAGACTTGGGACGCCGCACCCTCTACGTCTTCCTGCTTCACGGATTCATTGTCCGGGCGGCTGCCGTTTCCGGCCTGTATGCCTATATCGGAAATGCTGCCGGAGCCGCTCTTCTGATTGCAGGCGCAGTATCCTGCACGGTGCTGCTGGCCCAGCCCGCTGTCAGACGTATGCTGAACCCGCTGGTTGAGCCGTCTGTGGACTGGATGATCTCGCTCCAGCGCGCCGCAATCCGGCGTTCACTTTAGTAATTATTCACAGAAACCTCTTCCCTTATTAATATGTAGAAGCCTGTCCCGCCGCGGATAGGCTTTTTGTGTATGAATTCCTGTGGAGGACAGTGTAGCCGTTTCCATGGGTCTGCCGGGAGATTACCGCGACAAACTTCACATTGCCCGGTAGAAAAATGAGGTTTTTTGTGATAGACTCTCTATTAACGTTCGTATCCAATCCGCTTGTTTTATAGAAACGGCTCCGCCCTACTTCTGTTTACTGCAGGAAGCTGGACCTTGTACCTTCTATAAACCGCAGACACGCAGCTTTTGGGATTGCAATGCGTTAATGCGGCACTATATTTGTTCTCACCGTTCCAAGAGGTTAGGCTCACAATACTTTTAGGGGGAAATTTCATCATGGCAAACAAGAAAATGCGTTCAGACATGATCAAAAAGGGCTTTGACCGTGCTCCACACCGCAGCCTTCTGCGGGCCGCAGGCGTTAAGGAAGAGGATTTCGGCAAGCCGTTTATCGCAGTCTGCAATTCCTATCTCGACATTGTACCGGGTCATGTGCATCTGCAGGAATTCGGCAAAATCGTTAAGGAAGCTATCCGTGAAGCCGGCGGGGTTCCGTTCGAATTCAATACCATCGGCGTTGATGACGGTATTGCCATGGGACATATCGGAATGCGCTATTCGCTCCCAAGCCGCGAGATTATTGCCGATTCTGTGGAAACGATGGTTTCCGCTCACTGGTTCGATGGAATGGTGTGCATTCCCAACTGTGATAAAATCACCCCGGGCATGATGATGGGCGCACTGCGCGTCAACATCCCGACGATCTTCGTCAGCGGCGGACCGATGAAGGCCGGCGTAGACAGCAAAGGCAAGAAGCTATCCCTGACATCCGTGTTCGAAGGCGTTGGCGCCCATCAGGTCGGCAAGATCAATGACGCTGAACTGCTTGAACTGGAACAATTCGGCTGTCCAACCTGCGGATCATGTTCGGGTATGTTCACAGCCAATTCCATGAACTGTCTGGCTGAAGCTATGGGCCTTGCTCTCCCGGGCAACGGCACCATTCTGGCTGTTGCCGAAGAACGCAGAGATTTCGTCCGCAAATCAGCTACCCAGCTAATGGAGCTGATCAAGCTGGATCTGAAGCCGCGTGATATCGTAACCCATGAATCATTGGACAATGCCTTTGCGCTGGATATGGCTATGGGTGGTTCCACCAACACTGTGCTGCATACCCTGGCACTAGCTCAGGAAGCTGAAATTGACTATCCGCTGGAGCGCATCAATGAAGTAGCCAACCGCGTGCCTTACCTGGCCAAGCTGGCTCCGGCATCCGATATCTTCATCGAGGATGTGGACCGGGCGGGCGGCGTCAGCGCTGTGCTGAACGAGCTGCTGAAGAAGCCGGGCGCCATCTTCGGCGACTGCATGACCGTAACCGGCAAGACTCTGGCCGAGAATGTCACGGGTCATGAGATTCAGGATACGTCGGTTATTCATACAATAGACAACCCTTATTCCCCGGTAGGCGGATTGGCTGTACTCTACGGCAACCTGGCTCCGGAAGGCTCCATCATCAAGGTTGGTGCCGTAGATGCTTCCGTTGGCGGCTACCACAAGGGCCCTGCCATCTGCTTCGACTCCCAGGAGCAGGCGCTGGAAGGGATCGCGAACGGCAAGGTCAAAGAAGGCCATGTCGTTGTTATCCGGTATGAAGGTCCGAAGGGCGGACCGGGTATGCCGGAAATGCTGGCACCGACTTCGCAGATCGTCGGTATGGGTCTTGGCGCCAAGGTCGGCCTGATCACCGACGGCCGGTTCTCCGGAGCGTCCCGCGGTATCAGTATCGGCCACATCTCGCCGGAAGCGGCTGAGGGCGGACCGATTGCTTTTGTCGAGGATGGCGACATCATCGAACTGGACCTGATCAACCGCAAGATCGAGCTGCTGGTTGAAGAAGAAGTCCTGGCTGTCCGCCGCAGCGGCTGGAAAGGCTTCGAACCGAAGGTGAAGACCGGTTACCTGGCCCGTTACTCCAAGCTGGTTACCAATGCAAGCAAAGGCGGCGTGCTGAAGATCTAATCGGCCGCAGCCTGAGATAGAAAGAACGAACTGAAAGAGCAGTCTCCTCCGTTAATGCGGCGGGACTGCTCTTTTTGACATGTAAGGACCGATTTGCGACTAGAATTGCACAGTTCCAGCAGATGTAGGGACCACCCAAATTGTCTCTATCGCTGTTCGCTAGGGAAATGTTGTACGCTCTGCAACTTTGATTCATCGATAACGGGTTGTTCCGGAAGATTGTTGTATGAAATACAATATCTTCCCGCTAAGCCGCCTGGAGTAGGTGAAATCCTGCATTTCATACAACATTTTCCGGTTATCTCCGATTTAACTCGGGAAATGTTGTATTTCGTGCAGGATTTCCACATAGGATGGAGGTCTCGGGATCTCCGTCCGACACAGGCAGCAAACATATCGGCAATAGCTCCAGATATATAAAAAACCCCGCCAGCCCATTCAGGCCAGCGGAGCATAAGAAGCAGCTTCAGTTGCGATATTGATAAATATCAAAATTTATAAGTGCTGTCTGCCTGCTGCATTCAATGAACAACCGTTGCTCCGGGTAGTTCAAGTTCAGCTTCAAGGGAATGCTCCTCTTCCCGCATCCGCTCCCGCTGCTTCACCGGCTTCTGCGGCCGCTGCTGGTTCATCTGGTCGAGCAGCTGCGACACGGGCATCAGCATCATTTTGGGTACCAGCAGCTCACTGCGGACTTTAAGTCTCGCTCCGCCTGACGGATGAATGACGCTGAGCAGAATACTGAGATAGAATTTGGTGGAACTTGCGAACAGGCCGCTTGGCAGATCCAGAACCATGAATCCGAATTTCTCCGGCCCGCGGTTCAGCATGCTCACACCGTAGAGCGCTTTGGCTTCCGCCAGATCCACATCACCGGCAATCCGCTCCGCAAGCACCGGGAGATCCTTCTCCATGCGGCGGATCATGCGGATGGCAAGCTGTGCCGAGGAACGCGAATGCACCCCCAGCTCGAACAGCTGCCTGTTGTCGATATGCAGCTCAATCACCTTGTCACCTTTGCTTAAGGTCTCGCCGTTATCCATCTGCACGGGATTCCCCTGATACTTACGCAGCCGGTAATGCAGGAACGGATCTGCCGGAGAGATCGTCTTGATCTGGAACAACAGCTGGAATACCTGTTCCCAGGCCAGCCATAAGCCGACAACCAGCCGTTTGCCGAAAGACAGACGCGTGATAGGTGATTCCTGCACCGCCTTGATCATCTTGTCAATCCGGATACTTCGCAGCCCCCGCCTATCCGCTTCTTGAAGCATCCGCTCCAGGGCAATAAGCATATGCTCCGGTGCATGCGGATCGGCACCGAGCGTAGTACCGCAGTCATGAAGCAGCATGACTTCACCGGGGCCCAGCTTGGAGATCAGCTTGTCGGTCAGACGTTCCGCCCCCAGCTTCTCCTTCCAGTCGCCGAACATGGCCGACCAGAGTACAATCTGCACCTGCCGCCGCTTCGAGAAGTCAAACAGGTTCACAATTCCCCACGGCGGACGGTAATAGGTACTGCGCTCGCCGGTTATTTTGAAGATAATATCATCGGTCCGCTGAATTTGCTTCCTCACCGTTGCCGGACGCATCAGCCAGTTCGTCTTGTGCACATAATTGTGAATCCCGATGAGATGCCCTTCATCATGCATACGCTTAATAATCTCCGGATGCGCTTCAGCATGAGCACCTACCACGAAGAAAGTCGCCTTAGCTCCATAGCGCTTAAGCAAATCCAGCAATAACGGTGTATAATGCGGGTCAGGTCCGTCATCAAAGGTCAGGCCATAATCCGTGCGCCCGATTCCCTTCCGAAAGACACGATAACCAAATATACGGCTGATCATTCCAGGAATGAAAGCATAAAAGGTAGAAATGTAAAATAGCCAGAGCAGCAAAGTCTGCATGTAAATTCCCCGCTTTTCCAGAGTTGACTTTGGCTCGTCTTACGTGTGATACGGCCAAGTAGAGTAAGTAGAAGCGTCTGCTGTCCTGCAAGAGGACAATACCGTTGTGGCGACAAGTAGTACATTCAAAAAAAACGTTACCCCCTATTTTAACACAGCTGCCAAAGAAATAGACGCTTTTTTATTAAAATCGTGTACAATGAATTGAAGTGATTATTGTAAATTTATCTAAAAAAGGAGTCGTTTATCTCTATGCTGCCGCTGTACAAAAAATATTGGCGCACTTTTTTCGACATCGGATTGGTTATTCTGACGCTATATCTCGTGATGCTGGGATTCAGTAAGCTGTATCAGCTGGCCGCTCCTGTGTTCCTGTCCTTTTTTGTCTTCCTGCTGATTGAGCCGCTGGCCCGGTTCCTGAACCGCAAGGGAATGGCTAAGCCTTTCGCCTCCGCTATCTCCGTGGTACTCTTCTTAGTGATCCTGCTTGGCGCATTATTTGCTGCCGGACTGCTGATTACGACTCAGGTCATTCAATTCCAGGACAATCTGCCCAGATATACATACATAGTCCAGCAGCATTTTACTGAGGCTACCACCTATCTCCAGCAAAAAATTGATGCGCTCCCGCCCGATCTCACAGACAAACTGAACGGTTATTTCACCGATGCGACCAATGTCCTCTCGACGTGGATGGTCACCTTCTTTAAATATATGATCGGTGTGCTTGGCTCCTTCTCTTCTTTTATGGCTAATTTTGGCATTGCGATTATTCTGGCCTTTTTCCTCAGTATGGAGATTAAGGACTGGCGCCGGATCGCCCATGACAAGCTGCCCAAGACCTTTAAGACGGCTTACGCTTTCCTGCAGGGGAATGTGTTCAAGGCTATAGGTTCTTATCTAAAAGCCCAGCTGATTCTGATCAGCATTACCTTCGTGATCGTTCTCGCCGGACTGCTGATTCTGCAGACTGGAAATGTTCTTACTCTGGCTCTGATCTGCGCCTTGTTCGACCTGCTGCCGCTACTTGGAGTACCGGCGATTCTGATCCCCTGGATTATTTATTTGTTCATTGTCGGCAATACCTCACTTGCCATTGGTCTGATCATTCTGCTGGCAGTGGTGATGGTTATACGGCAGCTGCTGGAGCCCAAAATCACCGGAAATTCGATCGGCGTCTCCTCGGCGTTCCTGATGTTATCTTTCGTAATTCTGTCTTCCTCTGTATTTGGCATCGCTGGCCTTATTCTGTCGCCGATCCTGCTGATCCTGCTCAAGGAGCTGATTCAGCAGGGGTATCTGCAGCGCTGGATCTATCTGCCGCAGGAGGAATTCATCGTGTCTCCGTTTGCCGCTTCTGAACCCTCCACAGCCGGCGGCCCTGTACCGGGTAATACGGCTGGTACAGCTTCGGCTGGTACAGCAGGCACAGTCGGTACTCAAGCCCCCGTTGACCCGGACAGCAGCTCAAATACTTGACCGAATAATTTGGCAGCTGCCTGCGGACTGCTTGGAGCCACGTTCTCGACAGCAACGGATACAGCATATCTCGGATGGTCTACCGGGCCATAGCCGATGAACCATTGATTATTGCGGGCCACGCCTTTGACCAGAGTCTGCGCTGTGCCTGATTTGCCGGCGACCGGCCATTCAAGGCCCTGCAGCGTCCGGCCTGTTCCTTCTGTCACCACTTTACGCATCATGGACAGCAGCACGCGGGCGGTTGCCCCGGATATTCTGCCCTGCGGCGCAGGGGCCAAATGTCCCGGAAGCTCCTTCAGCGTCTGGCCGTTGGCAAAAGCAACCCGCTGCAGAATACGCGGCGCTCTAACCTCCCCGCCATGCAGCAGCGTGACTACGAGATTCGCCGCCTGCAGCGGTGTAATCCGCACATCGCGCTGGCCGATTGCAGTCTGCACCCTGACCCCGCCGTCATCCGGCAGCAGCGTGGTGAAGATCGTCCCCGCCTGCTCCCCGGAGAGCGGCCGGAGCAGCGGCAGGCCCAGCGTATTCTCCGCCTGCCAGCCGATGTCCCGGCCAAGGCCCAGTGCCAGAGCAGCAGCATTAAGCTGTGCTCCACTAAGCCGCTCGGCAAGCGTGGCGAACACGGTATTACAGGACACGGCGAACCCTTGCGCCATCGTAAGGGCGCCGTGTCCTTTGCCGTTCAGGCAGGTTAATCCGTATTTCCCGTATTCTCCTTTACAATAGAACGGTTCCTCCGGTGAAGTTAATCCGGCCTCCAGGGCAGCAGCGGCAGTGACTATCTTGAAGATGGACCCGGGTACCGCTGCCTGCAGCGCCCGGTTGTTCCATTCGCCCCCTTGCGGCGAGATCTGCTCCGGGTTGTAGAACGGCAAGGAGACCATCGCGGCAATATCGCCGTTCTGGCTATCCAGGACTACAACGGCTCCCTCCTTCACGCCTGCTTCTGCGGCCAGCTGCTCAATACTCTCCTGTAGTTTCTTATCAATCGTGGTATATAAAGACAGCGGGTAATAAGGATTCCCCGGTGCTTTGACTACAATCGGACTGCCTGGAACACGGTTGCCCCTGGCATCCACCTGGGCAACCGCCTCTGTATGCCCCACTCCCTGCAGCAGCGGCTCCAGTGTTTTCTCCAGCCCGTCCGTACCTGTACGCGGAATCCGCAGACCTGTCGGTGATTGCCGGAGGGCTTCACCCGAAGCTTCAGACAAATAACCAAGCCATTGCCGCCCTGAAGCGGCTCCATCATATCTGCGGGCAAAGGGCAGCGCCTTAACCCCCTCAATTCCCAGCTCTTCCACTTCGCGGGCCTCTGACAACGACAATGCCAGCGGAGTGTCCCCCTTGCCGGAGGGCCAGAGCAGCGGCTCCTTAAGTCCTGTGCGTCTGGATTGCAGCTGGTTGTAGCTGACCCCAAGGATTTCTGCCAGGCGGTGCAATTGGTTATCCCCGGCAGGCTCCCCGGTAACCGTATGCAGCGGAAGTGACTCTTCCTGCGGAAACAGCGCCGCTGTCCACACAGTCTCTCCGGCCAGCGGTTCTCCGTTCCTGTCATAGAGCCGGCCCCGTCCGCTGTCCAGCACTGTCTCCCGCTCGCTCTGAATTTCAGCCATCTGTGCCATCGTGTACCCGCTGCTGCTTACCTGCTGATTCTTCAGCAGCAGCTGGACCCAGGCCAGTCTGATGATCAAGCCTGCAACGAGCACAGACAGGATCAGCAGACTCCAAAATATACGTTTGTGAACCAGCTTCTGCAAGTGTTATTCCTCCATCAAGTGGGCTGCGGAACTATGGGTTCTATTATGCCCACCCCAAACCGCAAAAAAACCGCTTCCCCCGAAGGAAAAGCGGTTAATACACTTGCAGCTTACACGCTGAATTTAGACAATCGTTCTTTGAGTTTGGACGAGGCATTCTCCAGTTTGGCGGAGAGATTGACCAGATATTCACTTACGCTCTCCTGCTCACCGGTGAGGGATGCAACCTCCTCGGAGGCGGCAGAGGATTCTTCCGCAAACGAGCTGACATTGCCAATCGTCTCGGACAGCACTCTCTGCGAGTGGTTCAGTCCGTCAATGGATGTTGACACGGAATCCAGCCGGGTAATCAGATGATTCATTTGCCCCTGTACACTGACGAAGATCTCGCTGGTGCTCTGAACATACGTCATCTGTTCTCCAAACAAAGGTGCCACCTCGGATAATGCGGCTACAGTCTCATGCATGTCATTCATGATTCTGTCGGTAATCTCAGCAACTACTGCAATGGAACGCTTGGACTGTTCAGCCAGCTGACGGATTTCATCAGCGACCACGGTGAAGCCTTTGCCTGCTTCGCCTGCCCGGGCTGCTTCAATAGTAGCATTAAGCGACAAAATATTAGTCTGCTGGGTAATGTTCTGCATGACCTCAAGCACCCGGATGACTGACGAGGTGGTATCCTTCAGTTCATTGACCTTAATGACGAGCTTCCCTGTCATATCGCCGGTCTCATGCGTTCTGCCCAGCAGCTCCTGCAGCTTGACGACACCTTCCCTGCTGGACGCCTGTACGTTATGTGCGGTCCCGCCAATCTCCTGGGCCGCAGCAATCACCGCATCCATCCGCTCGGAGATCCGGGCGGTCATCTCATTTCCGCGGTCTGCTTCCAGCGCCAGATTTCCTGCACCGCCGGCAATCTGTTCAGTTGCTGCGGCAATATCCTGTGCGGCCACTGCGGTCTCACGGGATGCATTGCCCAGGGCATCTGCGGTCTCCAGTACTTCACGTGCAGTCTCATTGGTGTGCACGACCAGCTCTGTGATCCGTTCCATCATCATATTGAAGGAGCCTGACAGCTGGCCGATTTCATCATGCGAGACTACCTTTGTACGCACGCGCAGGTCACCTTCTGCCCCTTGGAACATGAGGTCCCGCAGGCGTGACAGTGGCCGTGAGACCATCCGTACCATCCAGAGGCCAATGAGAATGGCGATGACGGCAGCGGCAGCCACTGCTATGTAAGTGGTGTTGAGGATACGGCCCGCATCTTTAATCAGATTCTCGGAAGGGACAACGCCAAGCAGTCTCCAGCCCGAGCTCTCCAGCGTACCATACACGGCAAGAATGGATTTGCCCTTCTCATCCTTGGTCGGCAGGGAGCCTGAGCTCTCGCTGAGTCCCTTGAACAGGGTGCCTCCCAGACGCAAGTAAGTGTCTGTCTCCTGATGCTGGGAAGAGGCAATCATCTCATCTTTGGTAGTCAGCAGCTGGATATAAGAATCCATCCCCAGATCGACTTTGCTGAGGTGGCTGGCCAGCTCCGTAGTCTTGATGTCACAGACCGCTATGTATCCTAAGCTTCCCTCTTCCCCCGCTACGGACTTGGCGAAATGGACCACGCCTTCTGCTTCCCCTTGCTTCTGGGCCTCGGTAATCCACAAGCCCTGCGGCTTATCCTGCAGCTGCTTGTACCACGAAGCTTCGCGGACACCCGCCAGGAATTCATTGTCCACAGCCCCCGCTGACGCGGCAGGCAGCGCTTCATTAAGAGGAATCAGATAAACCGCTTGCACATTAGTTACTGCAGAGAGCCAATGGTTCAATTCGCCGCTGATCACAGCGGCCGGTTCCGTCCCCCCGCCTGCAGCAGCAGTACTTTCTTCCGAGACTGCCTGCCGGATATCCTTATTGTAGAACAGCTGGCCCAGATTATCTTCAAAGCGCAGCAGAGTTACATCAAGCTTCTCTGCCGTTTGCTCGACTGTCTGCTGATTAGCGGACAGTGCATTGTTCTCGATTGTTTGTTTGGCAACAGAGTAGGATGTATAGCCCAAAGACAGGACGATTCCCATCGTCGCAACGAAAAACACGAGAAAGAGCCGCACCCCCAGCGACTTGGAGGGATGCAGCCGAGTAAGAATACTTTTACCGCGAACTGTTGACTTGCTCAAAAAATCACCGCCGGATCTGCTGTATTCTTGTAGGGAATGATTCCGCACAAGGCCAGTATTAATAATATACCATCAGATCTTGTAACGCTGTGATTTTGTTGTATGAGATGAGTAGCATAGAATGCAGACCAACGGTGTCAGGTGAAAAGGCCTCTGCTGCCTTATTCGACCTAGATTTTGCCTAAATCCGCATCATCGCCAACCTCTTCATGAGTGTCGATCACGTAGTTGACGATTTCCTGCACCGTCGTATACGCAACACCTACATAAGTGTCAGCCGCCCCGTAGTAGATGGCAATGCGGCCCGTTTCGGCATCATTCAAGGTCGCGCACGGGAAGAGCACATTGTTCACGAAACCTCTCTCCTCATACCATTCTTCCGGTGTAAGTACGAAGTTCCTGGAGCGGTATTTGACTCTCGACGGCTCGTCTTTATCCAGAATAACCGCACCCATGCTATACACCAGCCCGTTGCAGGTTCCAGTTACACCATGGTAGAACATGAGCCAGCCTTCGGAGGTTTCAATCGGGGCGGGACCGCCGCCAATCTTGGTGCTCTGCCACCAGCCCTGTCCGCCTCTGCTCATCACATGACGGTGTTTGCCCCAGTAGACGAAGTCAGGACTCTCACTCAGGAAGACATCGCCAAACGGGGTATGACCGCTGTCGCTTGGACGGGAGAGCATCACGAAGTTGCCGTTAAGTTTCTTAGGGAATAGCACGCCGTTGCGGTTGAACGGCAGGAATGGATTTTCCAGGCTGACGAAGGTCTTGAAGTCCTGCGTTCTGGCTACACCGATGGCGGCGCCGTAGAAATCCGTACACCAGATAATATAGTACGTATCTTCAACCTTAACCAGACGCGGATCGTAGGCATATCTCGGCATGTAGGGGTTGCCTTGTTCATCAATGAACGGAATGGGAGCGTCTTCAATTTTCCAGTCCAGTCCGTCATGGCTATGGCCCATACGCAGATGAGGGCGGGTCGTATTATCCTCTACCCGGAATACGCCGAGGAAGCTTCCTTCATAGGCAATTACCGCACTATTGAAAATACGTGCAACCCCTTTGGCCGGATTGCGTTTGATGACCGGGTTGTCACTGTGTCTCCATACCGGATTCTCATTTCCTTCCGGTCTGTCCTGCCAAGGCATATTCGGAATGTTACTTCCGGTCAGTTGAACTTCTCTCATAGCAATAGTCTCCTTTCAGATTGGCGCAGCCGCGGCTGCAGTTGACTGATGATTCCGTCCACTCCGCAGAATGGACATACATAGAGGCCGGTTTCAGGCTTCCCGCACAATTCCCCCTTGAAAACATTCATAAAAAGCGTTATAACTTAATTGTATTCTTGTTATCGTTAAATAACAATAACATAATAACAAAATACAAAAAAATTATTATTTTTGTTTTATACACTATATTTTTTGTTCATTCTACAGCAAAGCGAGGTTACCACATGTCACTGCTTAGCGAGTATATCGGAGGCGTAACCTGGGGGTTCATGGGCAGACGGGGAACCTGGGCCAATGATGCAGCGGAGTCTTCCATGGAGCTGATGAAAAGGTCTACCGGTGCGAACTGGACCGCCATCGCATTCAGCGCACTTCAAGCTACCCCGCAATCTACAGAGATCCCCTATTGGTCAGAACCCACGGTCAGTGATGAAGAGGTACGCTGGGCCATCCGCCAGGCAAAATCACTTGAACTGAAGGTCTGCCTGAAGCCCATTGTGAATTGTGCAGACGGCACATGGCGGGCTCATATCAACTTCTTCGACAAGGATGTTCCCTGCGAGCCGAAATGGTCAGAGTGGTTCCGTTCCTATACAGCCTTTATCCTTCATTATGCTGTGCTTGCCGAAGAGAGCGGCTGCGAGATGTTCTGTGTCGGCTGTGAGCTGGTCCAGACGGACCGGCGGGCCGCAGAATGGCGTGCCCTGATTGCCGAAGTCCGCAAGGTATACAGCGGTGTAATCACCTACAACTGCGATAAGTATCAGGAGGATAACGTGAGCTGGTGGGATGCGCTTGATGTAATCTCTTCGAGCGGCTATTATCCCGAGCAGGACTGGGAAGTACAGCTTGACCGGATTGAGGCGGTGGTCATGAAACACGGCAAGCCTTTCTTCTTCATGGAAGCGGGATGCCCCAGCCGGACCGGCAGTGCCGCCATCCCGAATGACTGGAGTCTTAAGGGCGGACCGGATCTTGAAGAGCAGAGCCGGTTCTACCTTGCCATGTTCGGCGCCTGCGGGAAGCGGGACTGGGTACAGGGCTTCATGCTGTGGGATTGGCCGGCACAGCTCTATCCGCTGGACGAAGCAACAGGCAACGATGATTACTGCATGTACGGCAAGCCGGCGGCAGGTATTATTGAAGAGTATTACAGTTCCAAGACGAAATCCCCGCCTACCTTATAGCCTTGATTTCAATATCTACCATTACTGTTTAGGAGTGAACAACCATATGACGAAATCGCCACAGATTTGGCGGAATGAAATGGAAGCAGAGCTGAAAAATAATATCCTCAGCTTTTGGATGAAGCATACCCTGGATGACAAGTATGGCGGATTCGTAGGTGAAATAGATAACCAGATGAATATCAATCCGGAGGCCGGAAAAAGTCTGGTGCTGAACGCGCGGATTCTGTGGACCTTTGCGAGCGCTTACCGCATGTATGGCAACGCTGAATACCTGACTATGGCTGAACGGGCCCACGCATATTTGCTTCAATATTTCACCGACGCCGAATACGGCGGCTATTACTGGATGGTAGATGCGCTGGGCGCCCCTTCCGAACGCAAAAAACAAATTTACGGCCAGGCCTTCGCCATCTACGCCCTGGCTGAGTTCCATCATGCTACTGGACGCCAGGATGCACTCGATCAGGCTGTGGCACTGTTCCGTCTGGTCGAGCAATACGGCTATGATCCGCTTAATAAAGGTTATATCGAAGCCCTCTCTGAGCAGTGGCAGATGACAGAGAATTTAAGTCTCAGCAGCAAGGACATGAATGAGAAGAAATCGATGAACACCCATTTGCATGTGCTGGAAGGCTACACCGGCTTGTACCGTGTGTGGAAATCCGAAGAGCTGCGGACCCGGCTGGCTGAGCTGATTGAGGTCATGCTCCTCCACATCATTGATAAGGAGGGCAAGCATTTCCATCTGTTCCTGGATGAAGAGTGGAATATCAAGTCCGACCATATCTCCTACGGTCATGATATCGAAGGCAGCTGGCTCCTGGTCGAAGCGGCTGAAGTGCTTGGGGATGAGGAGCTGCTGCACCGGGTGCGCAGTGTGGCTTTGTCCATGGCCGAAGCAACATTGGCTGAAGGCATTGACGCTGACGGCGGAATCTGGAATGAGGCGGATTCGAACGGGCTGCTGGATAAGAATAAAGACTGGTGGCCGCAGGCCGAAGCGATCGTCGGCTTCTATAATGCCTACCAGCTATCCGGAGATCCGAGGTTCCGCGATGCTGCTGAGGCAGCCTGGACGTTCACTAACAGCTAC
This sequence comes from Paenibacillus sp. FSL R10-2199, assembly GCF_038000235.1. Classification (NCBI taxonomy): domain Bacteria; kingdom Bacillati; phylum Bacillota; class Bacilli; order Caryophanales; family Paenibacillaceae; genus Paenibacillus; species Paenibacillus sp. FSL R10-2199. The sequence continues at coordinate 706,418 of NZ_JBBOBO010000002.1, forward strand.
ATGGTCGATCATACATTAGGCGAGTGGTTCTGGGCCGTTGATGAATCCCTGCAGCCGCTGGCGCATGCATCCAAGGTCAGTGCCTGGAAATGCCCTTATCATAACAGCAGAGCCTGCTTTGAAATGATCGGAAGACTGACAACAACCTCAAAGGAGACTAAATAATGAGCACATTATTCACAGAACGCAAGGCGCAGTTAACAGAACGATATGAATCACTGATTGGCCGCAAAAATGAGAAGGTTCCCTTTGGCAACGGTACCTATGACCGTTATCAATACCCGCTGCTCACAGCGGAACATGCGCCGCTGATCTGGCGTTATGACTTTAACCCGGCAACCAATCCTTATTTCGCTGAACGGATCGGCGTGAACGGCATCTTCAACCCGGGGGCCATTGAGCTGGACGGCATGTTCTACATTGTGGCCCGTGTCGAGGGGAATGACCGCAAATCCTTCTTCGCTGTAGCCGAGAGCGACAGCGGTGTAGACGGCTTCCGCTTCTGGGATCATCCGGTTGTCCTGCCGGAAACTGAAGAACCGGATATCAACGTCTACGATATGCGTCTGGTGAAACATGCCGACGGCTGGATCTACGGCCTGTTCTGCACCGAGCGCAAAGATCCCGCTGCCCCGCACGGCGATCTGTCCAGTGCAGTTGCCCAGTGCGGAATCACCCGCACTAAGGACCTGAAGACCTGGGAACGTCTGGCTGACCTCAAGACCGGCTCTGCCCAGCAGCGTAATGTAGTGCTGCATCCTGAATTCGTAGACGGCAAATATGCCTTCTACACCCGCCCGCAGGATGGGTTCATTGATGCAGGCTCCGGCGGCGGCATCGGCTGGGGACTGTCCGATACCATTGAGAATGCTGTAATTACCAGCGAATCCATTATGGATCAGCGTTATTATCATACGATCAAGGAAGTGAAAAACGGCCAGGGCCCGGCGCCGGTCAAAACCCCTCAAGGCTGGCTGCACATCGCCCACGGTGTCCGCAACACTGCTGCGGGACTGCGTTATGTACTGTACGCATTCCTGTCCGATCTGGATGAGCCGAACAGGGTAACCCATGCTCCCGGCGGACATTTCATCGCTCCGGACGGTGAAGAACGCGTCGGCGATGTATCCAACGTTGTATTCTGCAACGGCATAATCGCCCGGGACAACGGGGACATCTATATCTACTACGCTTCCTCCGACACCCGGATTCATGTGGCTACCACTACGGTAGATCAAATGCTTGATTATGTGCTGAATACTCCTGAAGATCCGCTCCGCTCTTATGCCTGTGTCCAGCAGCGCATTGCCCTGATTGACCGGAATCTCCAGCTGTAATTACAGCTGTAATATCCGTCTGAGGGCAGATTGCACGAAGCACTTATACCAGTAAAAAGGCAGTACCGGCAGAATGCTCTGCCGGTACTGCCTTTTATTCGTTTGAGCCGCTGGCTATAAGGTATTCAATAATTCGGTGACGTATTTAACGACAGTCTCCGGTCTGTGAATGGGAATGGAATGCCGGGGATCTTCTTCGGTAATATGCTGTACATTTGGGGTCAGCCTGGCTAAGCGCTGCTGGCCTTGCTTCCATTCTTCATCCGGACTGCCTGCGCTAAGCACCGTAATGGGCAGCTTGCTGCTTAGCGGCTCTGCCGCCTTCAGCTGCAGGGCACTCTCTTCCGCGCAGAGCAGTTCTGCATATGCGGCCCGGTAAGCACTCTTGCGGTATCCCAGACTTGAGGCGTTTTTTTGGATAGCTGCCGGGAGTCTCCGCCCTCCTACAGGCCTTCTAAGCAAGCGGGGAATCCCCGCAGGCGCCAACAGATAACCCAGCTTATATTGCCGTCTGTTCGCCTCCCGCTGCTGTTTCCGGCGGTTGCTCATTTCATCCGTAAGATAACGGCTCTCATGTACAGCATCAACCAGCAGCAGCCCCTCCACTTCATCCGGATATTCCCCCGCAAAGCATCTCACAATCATGCCTCCATAGGAATGGCCCACCAGAATATAGGGAGGCTTGCAGTCCATTGCCTTCAGCAGTTCCCTGAGCTCCCGGACGTATTTCCTGCAGGTTGCACTTTCCGGCTGGCTGCCGCTCCCGCTCCAGCCCAGGCCTGCCCGGTCATACGAGACTACCTTGGCATACAGCGACAGCTCCGGCTGCACCATTGACCAGTCCAGGGATGATCCGCCCATACCCGCTTCCAGAATTACGGTGTGTTCTCCCTTTCCCATAACATGGGCATGAAGGCAGGCATCCTGCACAGGAATCATTTCTCCAGGAGGCTTGTAGGTTAGAGCATCACGCTTCGTAAGGACATATTGAACGATGGACAGCGGTGAACAGATTATTGAAATGAACCGGTGCAGAGCCTGCTCGTTCTGCGGAATCGCGGCCATGTGTAACGTCACACCCTTCTCTTAACTGATGTCCAAATTATATAGGCGTGTGCTCAGGCCAAAAAGAGAAACTATAACCGGGACATTTCCTATTTCACCTTCGATTATCCTGCACGAAATACAATATAATTCCAACTATGCTCTTGGTCCAGCCACCGAATCCCGGTGGACAATGTCGGCAGCAATCAGGATCTTCTCCAGCGGTGCGGCAGGGTTATGGATACGGTTCAGCAGCTTCTCTACAGCCGCCCGGCCCATTGCCTCTTTCGGAACATGAACAGTAGTGAGCGGGGGAACCCCCCGTGTGGCGTCCTCAATATTGTCAAAGCCGGTTACCGAAACTTCACCCGGGATGACAAAGCCTTCTGCTTTGAGCACATCACTAATGGTGAGCGCAATGAAATCATTGGCACACACTAGTGCGGTTGGCAGACTTTTGGTTTTCTTGCGTCTCTGCAGCCATTGCTTAAAGCTCTCATCAAAAGTTCCATCATCCATTCCCTCCAGCTGCAGCATTTCATCATCGCCGGCAGGCGTCTTCATTCCATTCTCTTCCAGGGCGCTGCGGAAGCCGATCCAACGGTCACGGAAGCTGCGGGAATAGCGGATATTTCCGATAAAATGCAGCTCTGTATGCCCCGTGCCCATCAGGTGATTGCTGAGCCGGGTCATGGAATCCGTATTATTGGCGAATACGGTATCGCTTGGAATAAGCGGATCTTCATGGTCAATCAGCACCATCGGCAGGCCGATGCGGTGCACCTCCAGCAGCAGTGAGGTCGAGATCTGGCCCACGCCAATCAGCCCGAGCAGTCCGTTAGGGTTGAGAATATTGACGAAGTTATCCGTCCGGTGCTCAGAGACTATGACCATACCCAGACCTTCCTGGTCCAGCGCCAGTGCAATGCCGTCTACAATCTTCCCCCAATACAGGGAATCCTGGGTTTGCGAACGGATATTAGGCATCAGCACCAGCACAGACTGTTTGTTCCGGTCACTGTCCGCAGACTGCGGAGGACGTTTGATGCTTTGAACATAGGCATTCTTTTGAGTGAAATAGCCTAATTGCGAAGCCGCCTGAATGACCCGCTCCCGGGTAGTTTCGTTGACGCCGCCTTTGCCGGACAGGGATTTGGACACGACAAACTTGGAAACGCCGAGATGGTCGGCGATTTTTTGCATAGTGACTTTCTTAGCCATATATAAGACCTCCAGATACTGTTCACGGTTTCGCATAACGAGCTTTATTCAGTGTTGCTAACTTTTTCGGAAATCATAACATTTAGCTAACAAAATAATTATACGGGGTCGCGAACCGATGCACAAGCATAAAGAAACCGCTCCTTCCCGGATGGAAAGAAGCGGCGGAATGCAACATTTATATACCTGAAACTATTCAATTTGTTATTGTACGTTGCCGCCTGACTATATCTTAAACAGTGACAGCTTGCTCTCCAGCTGTGTCGATGCACTCTGCAGCTTACCGGACAGCGATACGAGCTGATCACTAACATTCTGCTGCTCATTGCTGAGGGAAGCAACTTCTTCAGAAGTAGCAGAAGACTGCTGTGCAACCGCACTTACATTGCTCATAGCATCGGACAATACGCCTTGGGAATGATTCAGGCTGTCAATTGCACCGGTGACCGATTCCAGGCTGGTAATGAAGTCTTCCATTTGACCCTTCACCGATACGAAGATATCACTGGTACTCTTGACTGAACTCATCTGTTCCTTGAACAGCGGGGCCACTTCTGACAATACGGCTACTGTCTCATCCATTTCAGCCATAATCTTGTCTGTAATGCCGGCAACCAGGGCGATAGACTGCTTGGATTGGTCAGCGAGCTGCCGGACTTCACCAGCTACGACCATGAAGCCTCTGCCTGCTTCACCCGCTCTTGCCGCTTCAATCGTTGCATTTAGAGACAGGATATTCGTCTGCTGGGTAATATTCTTCATGACATCCAGTACCTTAATCACCGAATATACCGTGTCCTTCAGGTTGTTGACCCGGTCCACCAGTGCGCTGGTCATCTCACCGGTGCGGCCCGTCTGTTCCAGCAGCTCTTCGAGCTGGCTGGCACCGTGTCCGCTGGCTTCCCCTACTCCGCGGGCGGCCTGGTCCATCTCGGCATTAGCAGCAATCACACTCTGCATCTGCGTAGCAATCAGATCCGTCAGCTCATTGCCGCGTTCCGCTTCCTGCGCCAGGCTTCCGGCACCGCCGGCAATCTCTTCCGTAGCAGCAGCAATCTCCTTGGCAGAAATCGCCGTCTTGCGGGAAGCGTCGCCCAGATCATTGGCTGTTTCAAGCACCTCGCGCGCAGTTTCCGTTGTCTGGGCAACCAGCTCGGTGATCCGTCCCATCATCAGATTGAAGGAGGCGGACAGATCTCCAATCTCATCCTTCGAGACATACTCTGTACGGACGCTAAGGTCACCCTGAGCCCCCTGAACCATAAGATCCTTCAGACGTGCCAACGGCTTGGCAATCATCTGTACCATCCAGAAGCCGACCAGAATGGCAAGCAGAGCTGCAGCTCCAGCCGCTATGAATGTTGTGAACAGAATCGGAGTGGCAGCCTTAACCAGCTGGCCGGTAGGAACAACTCCTGCAAGCTTCCAGTCCGCCTTCTCCATCGGGTTGTAGACAGCCAGGACATCTTTGCCATTCGCATCCTTAGCTTCCTGACTCTCGCTGTTCTTCTTGCTCTCCATAATAAAGTTAAGCTCTGAGACCTTGCCGTCCTCTGCCGGTACGGAAGAAGCAACTACCATTCCTTCCGGTGATACCAGCTGAATCCGCGAACCGTCCCCAAGCTTCACGCTCTCGAAGGCTTCTTCAAGCAGAGTGCTCTTAAGCTCAAGCAAAACAACATAACCTGCATTGGAGCCCAGGTTCTTGAGCGATCTGACCATTGCGATATTCTTGCCGCCATCGCCTTCAACGGAAGTCGGGAACCAGTAGTTCTGTGCGGACTTCGCTTCCGAGGTATAATATGGCTCATATGAGGTTGAATTTTTGACTGCAGTCTTGTACCATTCCTGATCTCTTAAGCCGTCCACGGTAAGACCGGAGCTCCCGCTCGATATGATCGTCATCGCAGGATCCTCTGGAATCAGTGAGATCGCTACGATATTGGAATCTGTTGTAGTCTGGCTCGAGAGTTTCTTGCTGATGGCATCTGTAGCCACAAATTTATCATAACTGCTCGCAGCAGCGGCAAGCTCAGTCAGATTCGATTGCATTTGCGTATCGAAATACAGCTGGAGTGCCAAATTTTCATACTGCTTCAAGGTAATATCAAGCTTCTCGGAAGTCTGGATAATCGTCTGCCGGTTGGCTTCGGAAACATTATCCTTAATGGTATTCTTGGCTTTGTTGTAAGACAGAATCCCCAGGAACAGTACAACAATCACAATAGAAGATAAGAATATCAGGAAAAGCTTAACACCAACTGATCTCAGCGGGTTAACTCTCTTAACCTGGCGTACTGAACCATTCAGTACGTTCTTTAAAGTTAGTTTTTGAACTGCCGCTTTACTTGTTGACTGGGTATCACCTGCTTGGCCTGTCTCAGCCTTTTGTATAACCTTAGGCTTTTTACTGTTCTTTCCCACTTTAATCCTTCTCTCTTTCGGTTTGTCTCTGTCGCTCTCCGGATTTGGAGCCCCCATTACAATCACCTGCCAATTAGATTAGAAGACGTATGTAAGCGTTACCTGTGATATATATCGGCACAAAGGCTCATTTTTCTTAGTATTTGATAGAAATTACTTCAGAATTTTTATGTTTTTGTCGAACTGCATAAGTATTTTGGTCTAGAACTAAAATCCCCCTACGGGTTAATCGAACCGGAGCGTATGAAGCTCCCCGGCTGCATGATTTTCCAGCCGGAACCTGGCAGACGCTCCATGGACGTATCGGCTTGTGAGGAGGACTGAGATTCCGTTAATTGCTCTGAATCAGCTCATTTGAAGCTTAGAAGAACAAGATAAAGGATTCTCAGTCCGCTTCATCCAGATTAGGCAGGCTTTCAGCAAAATAACGGCATCTCAGTCCGGGTTCAGGAAGAGGAAGCATTCTACTCCCGGGAGAGCAGCCGGAAAGTTCATTCCACATTCATCCTTATTCAGAACCAGCCTGCTTTCCGGCGGATTCCAAGGAATATACGCAAAAAAGGACGCCCTTCCAGAAGAAGGGCATCCCTTTAAATCATTCTTATGACTTTATTTTCTTTTACGCATCATGTCAAAGTAAGCTACCGGCTGGTCGACCTTCATTCGCACCCGCTGTAGCGGATGACGGGCAACGTCCAGCGGATTCCCCGCCTCGTCCCACAGCTCGCCGACAGTCTGCTTGAAGAAGGTGTCATCCGGTCCGAAGAATTCCACTTCCTGGCCCGGCTTGAAGTTATTGCGCTGCTGGACAAGTGCCATGCCGCTCTCCGCATCATATTCCAGCACCAGGCCGGCGAAATCATAAGGTGCCGCTTTTTCCTCCGGCTCATAAATATGATCCTCATGATCCGGAGTATCGTAGAAGAAGCCTGTATTGAGCGGTCGGTTAGCGGCCTTCTGCAGCTCCTCCAGCCATTCCGGCTTCAGCACATAACCTTCCGGGTCCGCCATATAGGCATCAATCGCTTTGCGGTAGGCATTGACCACCGTTGCCACGTAATGGATCGACTTCATCCGGCCTTCGATCTTAAAGCTGTCAATCCCGGCTTCGATCAGCTCAGGAATACTCTCCAGCATGCACAAATCCTTCGAACCCATCGAGAACGGATTATCCTCCGGCTGATGCAGCGGCAGTTGGGTTACGCCAGGCTGCAATGCCTGAGGCGCCACTGCCTGGTCCTCTTCCGATACCCAGGTTCCTTCCGGACGGCCATCTTCGAACAGGTCGTATTTCCAGCGGCAGGACTGGCAGCAGCCCCCGCGGTTGGAATCGCGGTCTGTAAAGTGATTGGACAATACACAACGTCCGGAATACGAGGAGCACATTGCACCGTGGATGAAGCTCTCGATCTCGATGTCCACATGCTGCTTGATCTCGGCAATCTCCTCCAGGCTGGTCTCCCGGCCAAGCACGACCCGCGGCAGTCCTTCCTGCTTCCAGAAAGATACTGCCTGCCAGTTGAGCGTGGACTGCTGGGTGCTGAGGTGTACCTCAAGACCCGGTACCAGGCGAAGCGCGGTATCCACAATCACCGGATCCGCTACAATAATGGCAGCAATGCCGGCTTCATATAAGTTACGCAGGTATTCTTCAATTCCGGCGATGTCTTCATTGTGAGCATAGATATTCGTCGCTACGAATACTTTGGCGCCATATTTCTTGGCAAATTCAACGCCCTCGCGCATTTCCTCAAAAGTGAAATTATCCGCTCCCGAGCGCAGGCCGTATTTCTGTCCTCCAATATATACTGCATCCGCACCATAATGCACGGCGAATTTCAATTTTTCTAAGTTTCCTGCCGGAGCCAGGAGCTCCGGTTTGTCCAGACGGTAACGTTTGCCCTTGAATTGGGGCTTGGTCATAGTTCCCATTCCTGTTCTCCCTCCTAATTGTCTCAGCTGCTGCAAGATTGAACGGCCGGCATTTGGTGTGAGGGCGCAACTGCGGGGAATGTTTGGACTTCCGGTCGCTGTTGTCTGCAGATTTCTTCATTTATACCGCTTAGCGGTTGAAATCCGCAGACAAAGGCGAACGCTGGCGCTCCTCCAGTTCAAACTTCCCCTCCGCTGCTTACACCATAATGTAGCCTAGACAATCCATTGCAAAAGCTGAGACAATGCTTTTTATATATTTTAATATACCTGTTCTTTGTAGAAGAAGCCGAACGACAGTTCACGCTCAGGGTCCTGCAGCGCCCGGATGTCATCCATCCAGGCCTCATCGTAAGCATATTCAGCCGGATCAGCGGAATACAAGTCAATGGCATGGCGGTAAGCCTTAACCACAGCTACATTATAAGCCACCGGCTTCAGCAGCCCTTCAATCTTCAGGCTGTGCACACCAGCCTTCAGCAGGAAATGCAGATCCTCAAGAATACAAATATCGTCCGAGCTCATAATATGCGTTCCATTCTCATCCTCATATATCGGGAACTTCTCATTCGGCCGTTCCGCTTCGATCAGGAAAAGCCCGCGCTCCTTGCCAAGACTGCCGCCATCACCCGGCCGCCCCTGATGAGACATATAGCTGGCTACCAGCTTACGCTTGGAATGATAAATATTCGTCATGCCATGCACCTGGACCTGAGCCTCGACTTGCAGATGAGGTACCATTTCGGTCATTTCATCCATATTCAGCTCACGTGCCAAGACAACCCGCGAAGCTCCCTTACTGCCCCAATAGTTGGCTGTGGCGTAATTGGTGGAGGTCATTTCCGCATTCCAGTGCAGCTTCAGCCCTGGCGCTTCAGCCTTCACAGCTGCCAGGACAGCAGGGTCTCCAAATTCGACCCCGTCTACACCCAATTCGCCGATTGCTTTGATGTAAGCCGGCAGCTCTTCCAGCATTTTATTGGAGATCAGCCCGTTTATGCTTACGTACACCTTACCGCCTGCATCATGTGCAAGCTTTACAGCTGCTGCAGTATCTTCCAGCGAGAAATGCCCGGCGAGCCGCATGCCGAAACGGTCATCTCCGATCAGCAGCGCAGTTGCGCCTGCCGCAAGCAAAGCTGCCGCTTCTTCCAGCGAGGCTGCTGTCGCCAGCAGCTCCGGTTTGTTATTCATTGTGTTACCTCCTGTGCCTATCGCATCAATACTATTGTAGCTCTTTTCCTACTGATTTTGTTTGCTTTTTTCGATATTGGCTAAATGTTCCTTGTAGGTCTTGGCGAATAAATGCGCCTGGGAACCATCCTTCTTGGTGACATAGAAGAAATACTCCGATACCTCCGGAGTCATTGCGGCTTCAATAGAAGCAAGCCCCGGGCTGCTGATCGGTCCAGGCGGCAATCCTTCCTGCTTGTACGTATTATAAGGGCTGTCCACCTTCAGGTCCTTCTCGTAGAGCCGCTCCTTCTGCTTGTCCAGCAAATACTGGACCGTAGCATCAATCTCCAGCTTCTGCCCCTTGTCCAGTCTGTTATAAATAATACCGGCGACCAGCGGACGTTCCTCGTTCACTACCACCTCACGCTCTACGAGCGAAGCAAGCGTCATCAGCTCATGCAATGTAAGTCCACGGTTCGCCAGCTTCGCCTTCCACTCAGGGATCGTGTCAAGCTTCTTCACCAGCTGCTCCAGCATGGCTTCAATGACCTCCTGCGGAGTACTGTCCTTGGCCAGCTCATAGGTTTCCGGGAACAGATACCCTTCAAGACGGTGCCGCAGCTCCTTATTCTCCGGGATTCCTAAAGTCCCTACTGCCTCAAGGCCCGCACCTGAGTCAATCAACTGCAGGAAAACCTCTGCCTTCTGGTTCCACGCTTCAGCCAGCTTATCTGCAACCTGAGTCGCCGTATACCCTTCGGGTATCGTGAATACAACGGTATCTTCCTTCACGACATCCCCTGCATTCATCCGGCTGATCAAGGTATCATAAGTGTCGCCCGGACTCACGTTATAGGTTCCTGCCTTGAAGCTGGAGCCTTCCTGGACCCATTTTAAATACCCTTTAAAAAATAATCCGTTCTTGATAATTCCCTTCTCTTCGAGCAGGTCGGCAATTTGCGAGCTTCCCATACCCTTCTCTATCGTAACCGTCACGGACGGCCCTGCGGGCTCCACCGGCTGCATTCCATTCCAGATATACCATGCTCCTCCCCCTGCAGCAGCTGCCAGGACAAGGATTATAATAAGCACAGTGCGGATCACGGCTTTCAAATGTTACGCCTCACTTTCCGACTATAAAGTATAAAATTGTATTGTCTTAAATTCAACACTTTTTTATTTTTCTGCATTCCAAGCAAAAAGAGCGCGGAAAAAAATCCGCCCTCTTCCGTGCTAATGCTATGACTTTATTCGGTATCTTCAGCCGGGAAGGTAAGCTCATCGTACAGCTCGGAAACATCCTCCCACTCTTCATCGTCCATAATGCTCTCCAGCTCAGGAAGCCCGTCAGGGGAAACCACGATCCGCAGAATTTCCTGCTCCGCAGCTCTTCCTGAACCGGCCAAAACAGCATAAGCACGGTCACCGACAGCAAATTCAGCAATAATATCGTAAACGGAAGACTTGCCCTGCTCATCTTCCAGTTCTACTGTTTCTCCGTATACTTCTTTAAGCTTCGAAGTCCATACCGCTTGATCAGCGGAAAAATCAGTCATTCTCCGCTCCTCCATCCAGCTCGTCTACCAAAGTATTGAAGGTTTCTTCTACAATAGCCCATTCCTCGTCATTCTCAATCATGAACAGCTGCAAGTCGTCGCCGTCTTCTTCGTAACGGAACGCATAGACTTCATCAGTCTCTTCATCCTCAGAATCCAGTGGAACCACCATCATATACTTCGCGTCCGATCCGTCGACTTCAAACTTCATGATGACCTCAAATTCCTCTTCATTACCTTCCTCATCAGGAATATAGATAATTTCCGGTTCTTCTTCTTGGCCGATCTGCTCGTTTGTCATATCCGCACACCCCTCACCTTTTACTGTTAGCATCCAAAAAATTTTGCAATATCAGGGCTGCGGCCATTTTGTCCACAATCCCCTTGCGTTTCTTCCGACTGACGTCCCCTTCAATCAGCACCCGCTCAGCAGATACCGTCGTCAGACGCTCATCCCAAAGGTGTACGGGTAAATCAAGTTGCTCCCGCAGCTGGTCTGCGAATTCGATGCAAATTTCACCACGGGGTCCTACTGAGCCGTTCATATTCTTCGGCAGCCCAACGACAATCTCACCGATTTCGTACTCCTTGACCAGTTCACGGATACGGTCGAATTCGTTGCCGTTTCCGCGCCGCTCAATAGTCTCCAAAGCCTGCGCTGTCCACCCGAAAATATCGCTTGTGGCGACACCGATTCTGCGGTCGCCGTAATCCAGTCCCAGCTTCTTCATCATTTCGGCTGGTCCACCCGATGATTGGCCAGATAGAACCGGACCAGTTCCTCAATCAGCTCATCACGTTCTTTTCTCCGGACCAAACTTCTCGCATTGTTGTGGCGCGGAATGTAAGCCGGATCTCCGGAAAGTAGATACCCTACGATCTGGTTGATCGGATGATATTCCTTCTCCACCAGCGCGTCGTACACGGCGAGTAAAATTTCCTGGGGAGAAGCTTCCTTTTCGTCGCCCTTCACATTGAATTTGACCGTTTTGTCCATGGAGTCCATTTGTGACACCTTCCTTCTGCAAAATCACCCCTATTCGGGCGGCTTCGCAAAGTTGCTGCTGTACAGCTTACTTGCTGCCTTCATCATAACATATTCATGGCCCAACGAGGAAATCCTGCCACTGTAAAAGCGCTTTTTTTGGTATTTTATCTACAAAAATAGATGTTTTTTTGGGTTTTAAGCTATTGCAAGCCCCGGGTCAATAATGAATAACCCCAAAAATTATACATTTTGTGAATAAAGCAGCGGTACTGATATGTTGCCCTCAGTACCGCTGTATCTTTATCCGGGGAATTTCTCAGCTATTTCAGGCAATCCGTTAAGCCAATGCAGCTACAAGCTCTTCGGCCTTCTTCAGGGCTTCGCCCAGCTTGGAGGCATCCTTGCCGCCAGCCTGTGCCATGTCCGGACGTCCGCCGCCGCCGCCGCCGCAGACCGCAGCGATTTCTTTGACCAGCTTGCCGGCGTGGAAGCCTTTCTTCACCAGGTCCTGCGGCACAGCAACCACAAAGTTCACCTTGTCATCCATTACTGCGCCGAGCACCAGTACGGCATCCGGAAGCTTGGATTTCAGTTCATCGGCAGTCGAGCGCAGAGCATCAATATTGCCGGCTTGCACGGATACTGCCAACAGCTGTGTGCCGCCGCCAACTGTAATTACACTGCTGGTCAGCTCAGCTGCAAAGGTTGCGCTCAGCTTGGACTGCAGCGATTCGTTCTCGCGGCCCAGCTCACGAACCTGGGCATGCAGGGCTTCGATCCGCTTAGGCACATCGCCCAGCGAGGACTTCAGCAGTGCTGCCGATTGCTTCAGCAGATCCAGCTGGCTCTCCGTGAACTGGTAGGCGTAGCGGCCGGTCACCGCTTCAATCCGGCGCACACCGGAACCGATGCCGCTCTCGCTGAGCAGCTTGAAGATTCCGATCTGCGATGTATTGGCTACGTGGCATCCGCCGCACAGCTCCAGGCTGTAGTCGCCGACCTGCACGACACGGACGATATTGCCGTATTTCTCACCGAAGAGCGCCATCGCTCCCATAGCTTTGGCTTCATCAATCGGCTTATTCTCAATGACAACATCGAGGCCGCGCCAGATCTGGGCGTTCACGCGTTGTTCGATATCGCTGAGCTCCTCCGGAGTGATGGCTCCGAAATGCGAGAAGTCAAAGCGCAGGCGTGAACCTTCTACTAAAGAACCTGCCTGGTTGACATGGCCGCCAAGCACTTCCTTCAGCGCTTTGTGCAGCAGGTGGGTTGCCGTATGGTTCTTCACGATATCCTCACGCTCGGCACGGTTCACTTCCGCACGGACCGTATCTCCAACCTTCAGGTCTCCGGCTTCGACAGTAACCAGATGCACATGCTGGCCATGCGGAGCTTTGAAGAGTCCGGTAACCTTGGCAGTCACAGAGCCGCCGGTCAAAAGTCCGGTGTCGCTGACCTGGCCGCCGCTTTCCGCATAGAACGGAGTCTTTTCAAGGATAACCTGGCACTGGGCGCCTTCACTGACGACATCAGCAAGTGCGCCGTCAACTACAATCGCCAGCACTTTTGACTCGGTTACCGTGTCATTATATCCAACAAATTCACTTTTAACCGTCAGCTCGGCAAGTGCTCCGCCCTGAATCTTCATGCTGGCGCTGTCCTGGCGGGCTGCTCTGGCGCGGTCACGCTGCTCCTGCATCGCAGCATCGAAGCCTTCACGGTCTACCGTAAGCCCCTGCTCGGAAGCGAAGTCCTCTGTCAGGTCAAACGGGAATCCGTAAGTGTCATAGAGCTTGAACGCATCAGCGCCGGCAATGGTACTCAGTCCGTCCCCTTTGGCTTTGGCGCTGATCTCGCCCAGGATAGCCAGACCGTCGGACAGTGTCTCGTGGAAGCGTTCCTCTTCCAACCGGATGATTTTGGCAATATATTCACGGTTCTCCACTACGGAAGGATAATACACTCCCATGATGTCGCCCACTGTCTCTGTCAGCTCATGCAGGAACGGGCGGTCCAGTCCCAGAGTCTTGCCGTAGCGCACGGCACGGCGGAGCAGACGGCGGATAATGTAGCCGCGTCCTTCATTAGAAGGAAGCACTCCGTCACCTACTGCAAAAGTAACGGTACGCACATGGTCGGCAATGACTTTGAGCGCGATATCCTGTTCAACATTATCCTTGTAGGTTACTCCGGCAAGTCCGGCAGTCTTCTGGATAATCGGCTGGAACAGGTCAGTGTCGAAGTTGGAGTCCACATCCTGCAGAATGGAAGCGAAGCGTTCCAGACCTGCGCCGGTATCAATATTCTTGTTAGGAAGCGGTGTGTAGCTGCCGTCCTTGTTATGGTTGAACTGCGAGAACACGAGGTTCCACACTTCCAGCCAGCGTTCATTCTCGCCGCCCGGATACATCTCAGGATCACTCATATCACTGCCGTAAGCCTCGCCGCGGTCATAGAAGATCTCCGAGCAAGGGCCGCAAGGTCCTTCACCGATGTCCCAGAAGTTCTCGTCGCCCAGCTTGATGATACGTTCTGCAGGCAGACCGACTTTTTCATTCCACAGCTTGAACGCTTCTTCGTCCTCGGCATATACCGTAACGGAAATCCGGTCGCCGTCGAAGCCGATCCATTCCTTACCGGTCAGGAATTCCCAAGCCCAGGTAATCGCTTCTTCCTTGAAGTAATCGCCGATGGAGAAGTTCCCCAGCATCTCAAAGAACGTGTGGTGACGGCGCGTCTTGCCCACGTTCTCAATGTCATTGGTACGGATACATTTCTGCGAGTTGGTCAGGCGGGGATTCTCAGGAATCTCCCGGCCGTCGAAGTAGGCCTTCAGCGGTGCCATGCCTGCGTTAATCCACAGCAGCGATGGATCGTTGTGGGGCACGAGCGAGGCGCTCGGCTCAATGCGGTGACCTTTACTCTCAAAAAACTGCAGCCATTTGGAACGGATTTCACTTGCTTTCATCATGTACAGCTCCCGTCTCATCATTTAATACGGCACTTTGGCCGGAAATCTCATTGTTGCCCCAAAAGTTACCCGAAAAATCAAAAACAAAAAACGCCCCTGAATTAGATTCAGGGACGATGATTATCGCGGTACCACCCTGGTTATCGCCTTGTTCCGTGAGAAAACGGACTATTGCAGACGATCGCCTTGTGCGGCTGTTAACGGGTGCCCCCCGGCGGGATTGTCCCCGCACTCCGAAACTAGCTTTCTGCCGGCCTGTCTTCAAGGTTCTCACAGCCAATTGCGGGGAATCCGCAAAGGAACCTGTTCTCTGATGGAGCCATTCTCCGGCGTACTTGTTTTCATCAACGTTTTTTCCGATTTGCATTTTAACATTTTCAGTATAGCCAGCGGCTTTGGTTCTGTCAATCTTCATCAAGAGATTTACAGCTCTTCCATGTCCGAATATAATCAAATTATTATTTAGCAATTCATTCCATTTGTCACTGGGGGAGCTTTCTTGGAAATCAGTAAAAAAGAACTGTCAACGGTCAATGAGATTATTTATAAGAATATGGACCTATGGCTCAAGAAGCTGAACAAACGCATTCACCTCAAGCTATATGCGCTGGTGTATGACAACAATGACAAGCTCACCAAAATCGTTCGTGTCAAAAAAACAGTACCCGCTTCCAATGGTGAGCCTGGCGTTGCCCAGGATATATTCCCGGAGGTGGACTTGCAGACGGTATTTGATGAGCTGCGTATTCTTCCAGCCGATGAAGGCAAACTGCCCGCTACAATTGAGGTCTTAAAGTGCTTTCTGGATAAACAATGCTACAAGTCCCTGGCGGATTACAAACAGAAGAGTGCCGAGGACAAAACAGAGGAAAGCGAGGTCAAGGCGCAGCCAGAGAGTGAAGATACAAGGCTACTCTATGCTAATCATTTTCAATACCTTGGGGCCAAGAATACACAAGTTACGCTTTCTTACCTATTGGAAATAAGGAATGTGGATGCGGTGTCGCGGGAGCTATTCTTCTCCAGGCCTCAGTTCTCGTTCCTCCGGATGTCGCTGGACTATTTCTTTGGTAACTATTTCTCGGTGAATCCCAAAGGAGAAATTACACTGCAAGACAACAAGATCCAGAGCCGCTTCGATGAGGACCCCCTGCTGTTCAACCGAAGAATGTCACGTTTATTTTTTGGCAAAATGCAGGAGTACATCCTTAGCAATAAATCTGCTGACGTTCCTGAATTCAACAATGACTTAAAGTTTGATTATTCTATACATAGCCTAATGGAACAGATGGACGAAATCTCCAGCCTCCCCTATGAGAATGCAAGCCCGTTCGGCTCCATCCTGTTTCTGAACAGCCAGGCCATCGACTTGCCGGGATTGATCCGCTTCAGTATCCAGTTCAAGGAGACGGGCCGAATTCTGCTGGACGATGCCAAACGTATCCGTAAGCTGCTGGAGCTGACCAATGAAGATAAGGATCTGTATCTCATTGCGGACCATAGGCATATTTACGGACTGGGCGAAGTGAACTGGAACCTGCAGCATAGCACCCTTGCCGTTCGTCTTGATTTCAACGGCTTATCCAAATTAAAGCTGGTTCTGGTTCACACCGAAGCTGAATTGTCCAAAGGCGGGGAACTCATTGTAGAGAATGACAAGCGTTACTACCGTTCAGATCTTGCCATGGTGGAGCAACCGCTGATTTCATTAAGCTCCAAGAATCCCAGACTGGGCGAAGAAGGCTACAGCTCTGAACGGTTCATGAAGCTGCTGGAGAATACGTTCTGGAAGGGGCAGTCCACTGCTGCCCACCAATCCAGCATTAAAGCTCTGGACCTGATTGTCCGAAAGGCCAGGGAACAGAAGCACGGAACTATGGTCGTTATTACAAATCCCGATACGGCCGAGCAGGAGCTTACCACCTTAAGCAAACAATCCACGCCCATTGAGGAAAAAGCAATTCATCCGGATCATGTTAAATTTCTGACAGCGATTGACGGCGCGATCTATTTCGACACCCAAGCCCGGTGCCACGCGCTTGGAGTGATTCTGGACGGCAATGCCAAACCGGACATCGGCGATCCCAGCCGCGGCGCCCGCTTCAACTCGGCCCATCGCTATCTGCATAAGCTTAAGGATAACGGTGACCAGAAATGTGTCATTGCGATCATTTCCGAAGACGGCATGGTTAATCTGATTCCCGAGAATGAGAACGAAGACCTGCTGCTGGCCACTGCCGAAGAGATGATTGACCTCATTAATGTGGATGAGCCGGATCTGAACAAGCTGGAGGCCAAGGGGAAACTGCTGCTGGAATCCAGCATCGTCGATAGTGAGTGGTTGTTTAAGGTGGGGAGAGCTTGCTGGAATGCGGAAATGTATGATAAAGCTTTTGAATTTGCAAATCACGCCGAGGACCAGGCGAAATCGGAATTTATATCCGCATCCAATTATAATCTGATCGGGATTTGCTATTATGCTAAAGCCCATAATCAAGACGATGATCAAGCGAATATGAAGTATTACGAAAAAGTTATTGAGATGTGTGAGAAGGCTGTTGAAAATTCACTTCATGGTAAGAATCGGTACCACATCTATAAGCAAAATATAGGTTTTTCTTGCTATAAATTATTCCAAATATTAAAAAATAACTCGGATGATTATTATGCAATACTGGAAAAAGCCATCTATTCATTAAGTGAGGCGATCGAGGAACGGAAACGCAGATCTCTTGAAAACAGTAAGCAACTATATTTTAGAAGAGCCTATTGTCTTCAGGAACAAGCTGAATCGGAAGAGAGTGAAGTTACTAAAGAAGCCCTATATAGAAAGTCGATTGATGATTACAATCTTTCATTGGAGCTTGAACCCAAAGATCCGGATTCACTCTGGAATAAATTCCTCATCCATGAGTATTTAGTTGAGCTGAATGATGCCGTAGAATGTCTCGCTAGAGTCTTAGTACTTAAAAATGAAGAAATATATATGGAACAATTAGTTGAAATCATAAACAAACAGCCCGATCTGATTCTTGTGGCAAGAGCTGCTTATACCGCGCAAACCGGCAGCGCTTCACTCCCATCGGAATTGGACAAGCTCTACGAAGCCTATCTGGGTAAATTGGAGGCCTTCGATCTAGAAGGTGTGGCAGCTGCCAAGGAGGTGACCTCTCATCCGAAGCCGGATTCGGACGGGGATGAAGAGTTGGATTCAAACTAACGTGCTGCGAGTGCGAAAGGGGCGTTACACCAGAACGGGACTCTTGTCCATTCTGGTGTAACGCCCCTTTGTAGCGCCTATTGTTACAACCTTCTGAATTCTACGCCAGCAGCCGCAGCAGCACGATCCCGCTCAGGGCGAGTACAAGGTCCCGAACCACCCGGCCTTCGAAGTTAGCCTTCAGCGGTGCCATGCCTGCGTTAATCCACAGCAGCGACGGATCGTTGTGCGGCACGAGCGAGGCGCTCGGCTCAATGCGGTGCCCTTTACTCTCGAAAAACTGCAGCCATTTGGAACAGATTTCACTTGCTTTCTTCTTGTACAGCTCCCGTCTCATCATTAGTGCGGCCCTCCGGCCGTAATTCTTGACGTTACCCAAAAATCAAAAACAAAAAACGCCCCTGAATGAAATTCAGGGACGATGATTATCGCGGTACAACCCTGGTTTTCGCCTTGTTCCGCAGAATCACGGACTGTAGCAGACGATCGCCTTGCGCGGCTGTTAACGGGTGCCCCCGGCGGGATTGTTCCCCGCACTCCGAAATTAGCTTTCTGCGTTGATTTTTAACATTTCCAGTATATCCAGCGGCTTTGGCACTATCAATCTCGGGCAGGAAAATTGCAGGAAGGGGAGCTGAAACTTATGTAAAATGATATTTACAGCGCTTACATACGAGCGTATAATTTAATAATATAGCTAGAACATTGCTGAACTGGATACCTAGGGTTTATTGGTGATATGAGAATGCTCAAAGAATTGGAGCAATTGTATTTTATGCATCAGATTCTACTAATTTCAAATGTCGAGACGTAGCTCAGCTTGGTAGAGCGCTTGCTTCGGGAGTAAGAGGCCGCAGGTTCGAATCCTGTCGTCTCGACCATACAGTTAGTGCCGGAACCCTTGATTTATAAGGGTTTTTGTTTGGACTCTTTATGATCATCCTTTGTATGTTTATGCATGAGTCTTAACCAATTAAGGCAATTACATCTTTTTCTCCACATAAAGGAGTACCTTCAATTCAGGCTGCCAGTTAATTCAGCCAGCCACAAACGAGCAAGTTGAGGCTTTATTGGAGAGAAGGATTATGATAAACAATGCTGTTCATCCTCCATCTGGAAAGCTGAACGGCGTTGTTTATTTTTGATTATTCCGGCAATTGCGAAGCATAACCATAGCATAATCACGAGGAGCTTGTAAAGGAGCTAAGACGCCACGAAATCAAAGACCAGAACTGGGAACGGAATAATTAGATATGCATATGATGTCACTCTTTATCCAGCGGATTGCGGATATCATCCTTGTAGAAATCGAAAATGAGCTGCTGCTGCGTTCCTCTCACTGCATAGAACACGTCGGAGATATGTTTTCCTTTGCGTCTTAGCTCGTTCTCCAGCCATTGTGCCGTAAGTCCGTAATTCTTCAGATTATCCTCCATTACGATGCCATCCATAATTAATTCCACCGGGAAGGCTTGCGGATGGGACGGCAGCTTCATATCCTTCTTCTGTACTCCCTGAAAGGCCTCCTTTTTCAGTACGGACAACCTTCCGTTATCTTCAAGAATGGCATACTCCACCTCTTCTATATCGAAAATATCTTTCTCCCGCAGCGACTGATCCAGTGAATCCATCGTATATTTAAGCTTGCGCATGTTGCCCTCCAGGATCTTCCCTCCTTCAATCAGTACCGTGGGTGAACCGGAGATCCAAGCTCTCCACTTATGGCTTTTCAGCGCGATCAGCGACAGCAGAAAAGAAAGGGCGGCAACAGCGACAAGGGCCAGAATCAAATAGACCGATTTCAGGCTCTCATTGAACGCCAGGTTGGCGGCTATCGACCCCAGCATGATGCTGGTGACGAAGTTATGAGAAGTCATGTTCGATATCATCTGCTTGCCCAGCAGCTTAGGGATAAACAAAAGCAGAATGACGGAAATTATCGTGCGGACCAGAATATCCATATAAGCATGCATAGCGCAATCCCTCCTCCCTCCATTATTTCCAATACGAACCGAAACAAACGATTTGTACGGGAGGAGACAATGAATTGACCGTAATTATATTGTGACTTAGCCCGGATTTATCTTTTTATTCTCGGCAGAAATGCCGCCGGAATCAGCGCCAGTGTAGCGAAGGCAATCGACCAGATAAACGTATGATCGAACGCAACAGCCATAGCTGCCGGGTCATGGGACAGGACTGAATTAAGCTCGTTCTGCAAAATAATAGCGATAACCGATACGCCAAAGGCGCCGCCGATCTGCTGCATAATACGAGTGGTGCTGCTGGCATGCGGAATTTGCTTCGAAGACAGGCCGATATAGGCCGAAGCCATGACCGGCAGAAAAACAGCCCCTAATCCTGCCCCACGCACGATCAATGCTGCGCTCAAATAGTAATAGCTCGTATCTCCGCTAAGCTGCGTAAGCGGCCATGTTCCAAGTATGGTAAGGAGGGTTCCGGCAAGAACGACGGGTCTCGAACCGATCTGATCGGTTAGTTTGCCGGCAAGTGATCTTGTCAGCAGCATCCCGATTCCTTGCGGAACGAGCAGCAGACCGGATATTAGCACGGATTCGCCGCGGACTTGCTGGAAGTACAGCGGCAGCAGCAGCATCGCCCCGTAAGTAGTCAGACCGGACAGGAATAGCAGTGTCGAGGATACCGTAAAGGGACGCACCCGAAACAGCTTAACATCAAGCAAGGCTTCGTCACCTTTGCGGTATGCATAAATGACAAACACTGCTAAAAGCACTAACCCGGCTATAACGGGAACGAGAACAGCGGCATGACCGTAACCGTGGCTCGAGCTTACCTCTCCTAGACCATAAATAATGAGAATGATAGCTGGGGACAACAGCATCAGTCCCGGCAGATCCAGCCGCAGTGTCCGGGTTCCGCGCTCTTCATTGGGCAATCCCTTCCACGCCATGAGGATGGCAACGATGCAGAGCGGAATATTCACAAAGAAAATCCATCTCCAGCTCAGATGATTGATGATAAGGCCTCCCAGCACTGGCCCGAGTATCGGCCCAAGCAGCGCCGGTAGAGCCACCGTGGCCATTCTTTTGCCCATATTCTGTCCTCCGGAGGCGCGTACGGCCAAGGTCTGCATAATGGGCATCAGCAATCCCCCGCCGATCCCTTGAATGGTACGGAAAAAAATCAGGCTCTCCACATTCCACGCCATGCTGCACAGCACAGAACCAAGCAAGAACATGCCTAGCGAAAATAGCCACATCGGCTTGCCCCCGAACCGCTCCACCGCCCAGCCGCTAATAGGAATGACCATTGCAAGCGCAAGCAGATAACCGGTCATCACCCATTGAATGGTTGACACCGAGGTGTTAAATTCCCGCACCAGTGTATCAATAGCCACATTCGTGATCGTCGTGTCGAATAACGGGGCCAGAATGCCCAGCATGAGAATCCACAATAATTTCTTCGCGGCTGCCTGCTGTTCAGCCGATTCTAGCACTGCGGTATCTTGTTTTTGCAAAATAGATTACCTCCCTGAGATTGAGAAATAAGAAACAAAAAGTTTCTTATTTGCGCTTATGATATACTATCCCCATATGAAACGCAACGAAAATTTCTAAAGGAGTATGAGACCCATATGTCTACTTCTCAACATCAGGATAAATTGAAAAACAGACGCAGAGGCAAAGAGCTGGAAGCGGCTATACTGCAGGCGGTAAGGGAAGAATTGCATGAACAAGGCTATTCTAATCTAACGATGGATGGAGTAGCGGAGCGGTCAGGAACAAGCAAAGCCGTGCTGTACCGCCGATGGGCCAACCGTGCTGAGATTGTACTGGCGGCGGTCCGGGAACGCGTGCCTCTGCCGCTGGAGGAGGTACCCGATAACGGGAATTTGAGGGACGATGTGTGCGGTGTGCTCCGGTCCATGAATCAGAACAATATCGAAGTGATGATGAAGGCTTTCTACGGGCTTGTAACGGAAATCGGCGCCATGCCGCTTGCCTCCTTGATATTCCCAGACGGGCGTCAAAACAGGACAATGACGATTGTACTGCAGCGGGCCGTTGAACGGGGAGAGGTATCGGCCGAGTCCGTTACGCCCCGGATGCTTACTTTGCCGGCAGATCTGGCCCGCCATGAGCTAATGCTGTATAACAAACCAATGTCCGAGGAGACCATTGCCAATATTGTGGACGAAGTGTTCCTGCCGCTCGTATTAAAGCGTTGATTACCATATCCAAATAGAAAAACGAGAGGAGATACGCCGCCAATAATTCGCCGTAAATATCACTCTCGCCTGATTTCAACATACAATTTGATGTCTCCACCGCTCAACCGGATGAGCCTGCCTGCCAGCGCTTCATCATCTCCTGCGCCTGCTGCGGATCTGTCATGAGCAGGGTCCGGTACTCCAGCATCCAGTTCAGGGTATTCAGCATTTGGTCGTATTCTTCCTTCTTGTGTTCGATCTCCCTCTTCTTGCTGCGAATCCAATCTATGATCTGCTGGTTCGTATTCGCATTGGAATCGTGGTCCTGCAGAGCTTCCTTCAGTTCCGCCAGTGAACAGCCGATGGACTGGAACTTCTTGACGAGCTTGAGCCGCTGGACAGCCTCTTCCGAATAGTTGCGGTAATTATTGCTTTCCCGCCGGACATGCCGCTCATCCAGCAGGCCTTCCTTTTCATAAAAACGGATCGTATGGATCGTGAGTCCCATCCTGTCCGCCAGTTCCTGAATTTTCATCATTATTTCTCCTTTGGACCGCTTGCCCTAGAG
Source organism: Paenibacillus sp. FSL R10-2199 (assembly GCF_038000235.1). Lineage (NCBI taxonomy): Bacteria > Bacillati > Bacillota > Bacilli > Caryophanales > Paenibacillaceae > Paenibacillus > Paenibacillus sp. FSL R10-2199. The sequence continues at coordinate 729,050 of NZ_JBBOBO010000002.1, forward strand.
TTCACTTCATAGTTTATGCTTAACATGATCAGGCAGTCAACTTATGAAGGAGGATATCATTATGCATGTTTTTGTTACTGGAGCAACGGGGTATATCGGTTCTGCGGTCGTCAAGGAACTGATCAGTGCGGGACATACTGTGACGGGTCTTTGCCGTTCTGAAGAGAAAGCCGCGGGACTAACTGCGGCGGGGGCCACAGCGCTGTACGGTACTCTGGATGATCTAGAGACTCTGAGCAGCGGCGCTGCTGCTGCGGACGGCGTGATTCATCTGGCGTTCACCAATGATTTCTCCGACTTTGAAGGTGCGCTGGCCCTGGATTTGGGGGCCGTTGAAGCTATGGGAGCGGCGCTGGAAGGCTCCGGGAAGCCGTTTATTACCACGGCTCACGCAAATGGACATGCCGTAGATGCTGCAGTGCTCGCAATGGCAGAGCGGGGCATCCGGGCATCCATCGTCTCGCTTGCACCGTCTGTGCACGGCGAAGGCGACCGGGGTTTTGTGCCGATGATGATCGACATCGCCCGGGAGAAGGGCTTCGCCGCCTACATCGGCGACGGAAGTAACCGCTGGCCGGCAGTCCACCGCCTGGATGCGGCGGTGCTGTACCGCCTGGCGCTGGAAGCCGCCCCGGCGGGCTCGCGGCTGCTGGGCGCCGGCGATGAAGGCATTCCGCTCTGCAAGATCGCCGCAGTCATCGGGCGGCAATTGAGTGTGCCGGCGGCCAGCATAACCCCTGAAGAAGCCGCCGCCCACTTCGGCTTCCTTGGTGCTATCGCGGCAATCGACATCACAAGCTTATACAACACTGCGCAGGCAAGCCTGGCAACGCGGGAGCTTCTGGGCTGGCAGCCGGTACAGCCCGGACTGATCGCCGATCTGGAAGAAGGGCATTATTTCGCCTAGCTCTGTAACCCGGATTCATAGACACCAGGGTGTCCGGGAGAATTGTTGCAGAAACTGCAAGATTTCCCTGCCAAGCCGCTCGGAGGCGCAAAATGCTGTCTTTCGTACAACATTTCAGGAATATGGTTGATATAATGAAGAGAATGTTGTATTTAATGCAGGATTTCAAAGCAAAACCCAAAAGCAGGACTAGATGCGGAGGAGGATACTGAGTTGAGCAAAATCATTCACTGGGGCATTATCGGCTGCGGGGATGTAACCGAGGTTAAGAGCGGTCCGGCCTTGCAAAAGGCCGGAGGATCGCAGCTCGCGGCCGTCATGAGGCGCAGCGGAGAACTTGCAGCCGACTATGCGCGGCGGCATGGGGTACCCCGCTGGTACGACGGGGCAGCCGGTCTGATAGCCGATCCTGGCGTGGATGCCGTGTATATCGCTACACCGCCGTCCACCCATATGGAATACACCTTAGCGGCAGCGCAGGCCGGAAAGCCAGTCTATGTGGAGAAGCCCATGGGTCTTAATACGGCGGAATGCGAAGCCATGATTGCTGCCTGCGGGCAGGCGGGGGTTCCGCTGTACGTCGCTTATTACCGCAGAGGGCTTCCGCGCTTCCGCAAGGTTAAGGAGTGGCTGGACACGGGAGCGATCGGTGAACCCCGGTTTGTGCGCACCCTGCATATGACTAAGCCGCTCGCAGCGGTAAGTGAGGAGAATTGGCGGGTGGACCCGGAAATTTCCGGCGGCGGGTTATTGCTGGATGTGGGCAGCCATACGCTGGATCTGCTCGATTTCCTGCTTGGCCCGATTGAAGATGTCAACGGACATGCGTCCAACTTTGGAAGCCCCTACAAACCTGAGGATACCGTATCCGGCAGATACCGCTTTGAGACAGGCGTTCATGGGACGGGCATCTGGTGCTTCAATGCCTTTACTAACGAAGACGTTACTGAAATTATCGGCAGCCGTGGCAGTATCACCTTCTCCACCTTTGCGGAGCAGCCGGTTATTCTCCGGACCAAAAACGGGGAGTACCCTGAATTTATCGCCCACCCGCCCCATATCCAGCAGCCGCTGATCCAGTCCATTGTAGATGAGCTTCTGGGATGCGGCACCGCTCTAAGCACCGGCGATACCGCTATCCGTACCAGCCGCGTGATGGATGAACTTGTACGGAATTACAATGGACGCTGATTGCAGGCATACTAAAAACTAAAATAAACCTGCAGCATAAACAGCCAGCCTCCGGGAATCCGCCCGGCGGCTGGCTGTTGCTGCGCTCAATCAGAAGAAAATTCTAAGTCCTAATTACAGCTTCCAGATCCGGTACAGAATGACCGCTGCTTCCGCCCGGGTAAGAGTATCGTCCGGGGCAAGCCTGCCGTTCTTACCGTTCACAACTCCATATTTCAGCAGAGCTTCCAGACTGCCCTTGGCGTAAGCGGAGATCCGCTCTGCATCCGCGTAAGCATCCAGAGTTCCGCTGCCTTGTGCCGCTATCCCTGCTGACTTCAGCGCGCGGGCGGCGATCACCATCATCTCCTGACGTGAAATCGTGCTGTCCGGCTTAAAGGTGTTATCTGCATAGCCGGTGACGATGCCGAGCTGCTTCGCGGCGGCAAGCTCCTTGAAATGCTCCGCATTATTCCCGACATCGCTGAATCCAGCACCTGCTTCAGCAGCAGCTTTGAGTTCAAGCACCTTCAGAAGGGATGCGGTGAAATCTGCTCTGCTCACTGGAACAGCCGGTGAGAAATTGCCGCTGGAGGTTCCCAGGACAAGATCACGCGCTGCCATAGCAGCGACAGCCTGCTTAGCCCAAGACAGATTCCCCAGATCCGTGAATGTCAATGGAGCATACGCCGCTGCAAAAGTGCCGAACTCTGATGTCTGGAACACAAGTGATCCGTTCGCCGCATTATAACGGCTGTTCACGACAGCAATCATCTGGCCATCCTCACGGAGCTGGCGCACCAGCAGTGAATCGGGGTAACCCAGCTCTTCCATTGCCGGCTTGTAAGGAATTGAAACAGTTATAGGCATATCCGGGCTGCTCCAGGCCATCTCCCGGCCTCCGGCCGACAACTTCAGCTCCACTACCGGACGACTGCCGGTCAGACTGCGGGCTGCCGCATCCGGACTGGCCGCCGGGGACTCTTTTACATGAATGGAGATGTATTCACTGTTTGCTGTAATGCCAGCCAGTTGCCCGCCTGGGATTGCGAGCGTTGCAGGGCCTGTCTTGATCACAAGCACGAAGTTCGCCTGCCCCTTCAGGCTTTGCAGCGGCAGTTCAACTTCGTATGAGGCTGCACCCGTCTGCTTCGGCAGGTCGATCACGATTTGTTTCATGCCGTCTGCTGCCGGGACTGCCTGCTCCAGCGCTTTGCGCAGAATATCGCCCGTAACCGTGGCCTTTGCCTCTCCTCCCTGATTCTTGATTTCCGGTCTGATCGTAACCACGCCGTCCTTACTCTCAAGATTCACAGGCTTCGGTGTAGGTGTGCTATTGACATAGTTTGTTCCGCCAGATACCGGTGCCGGGGTTGGTGTAGCTGTTGGTGTTGGTTCTGCTGTTGGTTCCGCAGTTGGTTGTGTCGTTGCTGCTGGTGTCGGCGTTGGTGCCGTTGTCTGTTCCGGCTCTTCATCCCTGCTCTTGAGAGTCAATATGCCGTACACAGACGTGTCCTGATAACCGTTCCCGGTGGTATCATTCCAGGCGGCAACACTTTGCCGGACGCCGCTCTTGGCATCGTTAATCTGAGTGTCGAAGCCGACCTTGGTGCCGCCGGCCGGGGTGATTTTTTTGAACGGAATCTTCATTTCAAGGGTATAGCTTGTTCCGGCTACCTTGGTTGCCGACTCGAAGCCTGCACCGATGGCTGCCGGACTGAAGGAGGCTTCATTGTCATAATTGACCCGGAACTGTCCGTCATCGTCCTGATAGAAGGTGGTGCGGCCCAGATTCTCATCCAGGAAGACCTCAACCGAGTCTTGCTCCCACGCATTCGCGTTACTCTTGTCCAGCTGGGCATCGCTGACCTGGACCAGTACATATAGATTCTGTTCATCCCACAGAGTACGCGCGGTTCCGCTTGCACCCTGCCAGGCCAGCTGATACCGGTTCACTGCCATCTCAGGCGCTGAGGACCAGATTGCATCCGCTGTTCCGTCAATGACCGGTGTGCCGTAAACGGCCTCAGACACATTAGCCTCTGTCGTGTTCGGTTGATGCTCTGACATATATTTTGCCGGATCAATGACGCCGTAATATGCCGGTTTGGCCTGCAAATCCCTGTCAAACAGCAGCGGACTTGAGACAGCTCTCCAGCTGGTACGGTCATCCATTCCCCAGAAGGTAACGCGCTCGATATTGGCGGCATGTGCCTTGTAGAGATCCATCAATTTCGCATACAGATAGCCCTGGTCGACCAATTCCTTCTCCGTTTGCTTATTGTCGCTTCCGGCTTGAATATCGAGCTCGGTAATGCTGACCTCTACTCCAAGCGAGATGAATTTCTCCAGCGACAGCTTGACGTTATCGGGATTCGTGTTGATATTGTAATGTGCCTGCATCCCCACACCGTCAATCAGCAGCTTCCCGGGGTTAGTAAGCGCGTACCTGTCGTTGATTTCCTTGACCATACTGTAGATGGCCTGGGCTTTGTTCTGGTTATCATCGTTGTAATCATTGTAATACAGCTTGATATCCCACTCTGGATGATCGTCCAGCACCTCTCTGGCCGCCAGGAAAGCCTGCTCTACATAGTCCGCACCGATGGCATCATACCAGTGGGATTGACGCAGAGCCCCTTGCCAGTTGGACGGGTTGGACGGGTTATCATTCATTGCTTCATTAACTACATCCCAGGAGATCACCCTGCCCTCAAAATGCTCCATAACCTCCCGGATATGAGTTCTAAGATTGGTGAGTGCTTCGGCACGTCCCAGAGGAACGGTATTGCCTGCCGCATCCGTGGTCAGGTTCATCCAGTCAGGCGACTGCTGGTACCATACCAGCACATGCCCGTGCATCTTCATCCCTTCCGCCAGCACCTTGTTCACCATCGCATCTGCCGCTGTAAAAGTGAAATTCCCCTTAGTCGGCTGCAGCGCATCCGGCTTCATGGCATTGCCTGCGGTAGCAACGTTGTGATGCAGCTTCAGCAGATCCAGCCGGACACCTTCCAGATCCTCGGCTGAAATCGCGTTACCGATCAGGAAGTCATTCTGATAGGCTGCTTTTAGAGGAACCAGATCCCTTTGAATATCCACCGGGCCGGTGCCTGTATGCTCAAAAGTGATATCGTCGATATAAAAGGAGGCTGCTGTGTTGTTGGAGCTTTCAATATAAAGGGTCAGATATTCGCCGCCCACACTGTTATAGCGGTAGCTGCCCTCAAATTTCACCCAGCCGTCAGCAGTGCTGATCGTCTTGGGGGACAGGGCCACATAACTCGCACCACTGTCATTGCCCACCTGCGTAGACAACTGGAGCTGCGAGCTGGCAGGATCGATCAGCTTGACCCAGGCAGAGATGTTGTATTCGCTGCCCTTATCCACGTATTTCTCCACACGCAGGGAAGGCCCGTGCCAGGTAGAGGTTCTGCCTTCCACCTTCAGCGCGTAGGAACCATCAGCCGTATGATTCTCTTCACCGGTTACAGTAAGCAGCTCGGTTCCCGCTCTGCCGGTGAAGCCGCCTGCCGTCTGGTCTTCAAAGGTGATCGTATTGAATGGTAAAGCCGGGTCCCGGACAGGTTCTTCCCCGCCGCCTGGAGTGCCCTCTTCAGTGAACAGAATATCTCCAAGATAAAATGGCACTGCGGCCCCGGCCTCGTTAGAATTGATGCGCAAGCCATAATCCTTCTTGTCGGGGTCCACGGCACTGGTATCCACAGTGAATGTTTTCTTCAGTGTGACTGATTGGCCTGCCACATAGGGTACTGCCGTATAATTCCCATAGCTTTTCACCGTCTGGAGCGCCGCCGCCGCATCGTCCGGGACCGCTACATTAGCGTCAACGTAGACGACAGCAGTGACGGTGTATGTGTGCCCGTTCTTGAGGCCGACATCCGAGAATTTGAAATCAACCGCATCCCAGTTATTTACCCGGTTGTTTACGTATAACGCTGCTCCATCGGCATTTCCGTCAAAAGGAACTCCCGTGACTGCACTGAGGCTGGCGCCTCCGGATTGGACTGCCTTGCCTGTGCCGCCCGCAAAGCTTTCGTGGTATACCGTGGCCGGGGCCTCTGCTGCCTGAGCAGCCGGAATATACCCGCCTGCCGGAAGAAGCAGGACGGCTGCCAGTAATACGAGAGAGACTTGCTTGATTATTCGCTTCATGCATTGCACTCCTCTGTATGAATTTGGGTTTCTTTTGAGTTAAGCGCTTACAGTTATGTGAAAGCTGCCCCCCTTCTCAACCCAAATCGTAGCATAATGCAAAAAAAGCGTCTTACCCGAAACTAAAGATTGTACCGTGCTTTTTATAGTTCATTTCACTGGAGTGTCAGAACTAAGAAGCACCTGTCTGCCACTTTATAAGCCGGATGCTATAGAGGCCGGATTAATAGCAGTTGGATTTACTACACTTGCTGATGAGCGAATGTCCCCCTGCTTAATCAGCAGTTGAATAAACAGCACTTAAATCACTCCATTTCATCCAAAGTAGTGAAAACTACCCCTATTAGATGTTGTTTTTCCACTTGCTTCCGCACATCGCTCAGAAATTGACGAATTAAGATACGTTTTTCCACTTGCTGGCCTGAAGAAGCCACTCCTACCGGAGAACACTTGGACAGCCCGACGCGGCTCGACATCATATCGCGCCAGCCTTCACTTCATTACACCACGTGCAGGGAATCTGCACGCGATACAAAAAACGCAGAGCAGCGCCACTTAATAACGGGCAACGCTGCTCTGTTGTCTTACATTTATGGGAAAACTACTTACGGGACAGCCTTTAGATCAGCAGCCACAGCGTTCATATCAGCTTATGCGCAAACCATTTGTCGCCTCTGAAGCGCCATAGAAACACAAATCCCCGGACGGCCCACTCGCAGTTCATCGCCAGCCAGACCCCCAGCACACCGTAGCCTAGGACGATCCCGAGAATGTAACCGAATACGACCCGGAACAGCCACATCGACAGCATGGAGGTGATAGAGGTGAAGCGGGAATCCCCCGCTGCCCGCAGCGCGGACGGCAGAATGAAGCTGACCGCCCACAGCGGAATCTGGGCAATAGCATTCACCAGCAGGACTACAAACAAGTCGTCAATGATCTCAGGAGGCGGAGAGAAGATTGACACCAGCGGATGGAACAGCGGCATCAGGAGCAGGGCGACCAAGGCATACGAGGCTGAACCGATCCAGAGGAAGGACTTGATGAATTTTCTGGCATCTGCCACATCCCCCCGCCCGATGCTTTGGCCGACCACCGTCACGATCGTCAGAGACAACGCACTGGCCGGTATCTGAAACACCATCGCCAGCGAGCCGGCAATAGCATTGGTCGCAATCGCATAGGTGCCCATACTAACAATAAAAATCTGGGTCAGCAGCTTGCCGCCATTGAAGAACATCTGCTCAGCTGCAAATGGAACGCCGATGAACATAATTCTGCGCAGCATAGAGACCGGAACATGGAACAGGTCGCGGACCCGCACACGCAGTACCGTGTCAATCTTGAACAGGTACACCAGGGCAAAGATCATGCCCGCATACCGCGCAATATTGACCGCCAGCGTCATCCCCAGCACACCCATGTGCAGCAGGTTAATGAAGACTACGTTCAGGAGTACGTACAGCAGATTCATGATCAGCGACAGCATCAGCGAAGCCCGCGTCCTGCCGACGCCGCGCAGCGCACCGCACACCGCCTGAACCACGGCGATCCCCAGATAAGAAATACTGCTGCCGATCATGTAGATCCGGGCATTATCCAGCACATCGGCGGAAGCTGTTCCGAACAGCAGGTTCAGTATCGGCGTGTGGAAGCCCATGAGCAGAAGTCCGATTCCCACGGCGATCAGCGATACCGAGGTAACCGAACCCGCCGTAGCCTGGGATACCATCCGGTCGTTGCCGCTGCCTTTGTACTGCGCAACGACCACTGTCCCGCCGGTAGCAATGGCAACGAATACGTTGATCAGGAATATATTCAGTGAATCTACCATATTCACCGCACTGACCGCCGCCATGCCGGATGAGCTGATCATCGCAGTGTTTACCAGATTAAGCCCGATGATGAAAGCCTGGTCAATCAGGATCGGAATAAATAAAGCTACAATTTGCCGGTAATCCATCCCTTCCCCGGAAAGGTACTTCTCCAGCCATTTTTTGGCCGGCAGTCGAGCCTGAAGCTGCATAAATATATCACATTCTTTTCTGTAGAATAATTGCGAGCAGACAGTACATTCCTTCCAGTTTACTACAAATCCAGCTTCACGTCTGTGACCAGTGAGAAAAACCGGCACACAAAAAAGCAATAAATCCGCAATTCTCCATTAACGAAAGAACGGCGGCTTTATTGCTGCTGTATATGAATTACTGCTCTTTATCCCGGCCAAGCAGTCCGCTGAGCGCTTCGGTCACATTCATACCGGTAAGCGTCTGGGTCAACTCAGGAACCTGGGCCATTATTTTGGCAATATCACCGGTAATTTTGTTCACGCCTGAGGTAGCTCCATCCTGGGAAATCACTGTAATCTTATCCACCTTGGCGAGCGGGGAAGCAATTTTCTCAGCCAGCTCCGGCAGTATTTTCAGGAATTCCACGGTAAGCGCAGCTTGTGTGAACTGTTTGTACGCTTCGGCTTTCTTCTCCAGGGCTCCCGCTTCCGCCGCTCCGGCCAGCTGGACAATCTCCGCATTCGCTCTCCCTTTCGCCAGCTCAGCTTCCGCCGTGGCCAGTCCGCGCTTGGTCGTTGTCGCTGCCTCGGCTTCCGCCTCAAGAATCTGCCGCTGCTTGGCGGCTTCCGCTCTCATGACCGTAGCCTGGTTCTCCGCCTGGGCAGGCTTGATCACCGTTGCCTCCAGCTCCCGCTGTCTCAGCTCGACTTCAATTTCCCGGACTGTGCGGTTGGCCTCCGCTTCCATCTGCGTGATTTTGACCTGTTCGGTAACGAGCGATTGCTTAATTTTGTTCTGCTGCAATTCATACGCAAGATCCGCCTGTGCCTTCTTCACTTCTGTCTCCAGCTTGAAATCCGCCTGCTTGATGTTCAGTTCCTTCTCAAACAGGGATTCCTTCGCGCGGGCGGCGGTTCCCGCTTCAATGGTGGCCTGATGCGCATTGGCTTTGGCAATGGAGGATTCCTTCTCCGCCTCGGCCTGCTTGATCTGAATGTCGCGTTCCGCTTCCGCCTTGGCAATGCTGGCATCGCGGCGGATGCGCTCAATTTCCGGAACCCCCATATTGTCGATATACCCTTTGTCATCCGTAATTTTCTTGATGGTGAAGCTGACGACCTCAAGCCCCATCTTGTCGAGGTCCTCCGAGCAGGTCTCCCTCATCTTGCTGTTGATTTCATCAGGCGTCTTGAGGATGGATTCCACCGTCAATTGCCCGATCAAGCCGCGCAGGTGGCCCTCCACCGAATGCAGGATAATCGTCTCGCGGTCTTCTTCCGGCCGGTCGATGAACTGCTCACTGGCCGTCAGAATAGCGGTGGGATCGCTTTTGATTTTTATCTGGGCGACCGCCTCCAGGTTGAGCTTGATGCCCTGCCGGGAGAACATCGCCTGCGCCGGAATGACATCGAAGCTCATCAGCATCATCGAGATGGTCTTATTGTTCTGGAAGCCGGGGATGACGAACGTACCGCCGCCCTGCACCACTCTTTTACCGCCGAGACCGTATACAATCATCGCCTGATTGGGCGGGACTTTTTTATAAGCGGTCACGATACTGAACAAAGCCAGCAGAATAACAACAACAATGCCCGAGATTAAATAAAGAATAACCATTTGGTCCGACACTCCCGTCATTTATAATTCTCCGAATTCCCTCTCGAAGAGGGTTACTTCCGCCATTCCCTTATCCACCTTCAAAATAATCACCCTGTCGCCCCTCACAAGCTGCTGGCCGCTTGCTGCCCTCACTCCAATGGAGCGCATCGTTCCGTGCAGCACATATTTCATTTCCCCGGCTGTCCCATCTGCTGCAGGTACACTGATGTACCCAAGCTGCCCTGCCTGCTCATAATCCAATTCATTCATGCTGCTGTCATACCGGGTCATCACCCGGGCCAACACTGCATACATCAGACAACCTGTCAGCAAGGCAATCATGGTGCAGATCAGCACTACTGCAAGCACGCCCATTCCGCTGAAGCGGATAAGCACATAACCGGAGCCGCCCCAGACTGTGACAAACACCATCAGCGGGAGTATAGGCACAAAGCCCGGCCCCCCGGCGTCACCGCCCCCCGCATGCAGATGACCCGCCAGGCCATGCCCGTGAAGTCCGCCGCTGAGGAGCAGGAGCAGTCCGACCCAGAAGCACACGATAAATATAGTTAAGATAACGATCACCTCCTTAGGCAGTTCAGATCACATTATAAATACACTTTCCCGTTGTTATATGAATTGTTATTTTTGATTCAGACCGTCTTCCACTGCTGCTGCACAGCAAAAAGACCACAGCAGCAACAGGGCTCTCCGTGGTCGGTTAATCGATCATGGCGCTCATCCTCTCTCTTCGAGGCTTACGGGGTTAGCTGACGGATTCGGGCAGCGAGATTGCCCTACCTTGCCGGAGCACCGTTACAGCATGCAGCAAGGATTCACCCCAGGTGAGCGGCCGCTATCTGAGCAAAAGCCGTAATCACCGTTGGTTCCCCCGTTCCCATTACTGGAATTCAGCCATTTGAGAACAGTTAAATTTCATTCGGTTGTTGATTTGAATCTTACGCCTGCAGCCATTTAATGTAAAACGCTGCGGTTGACAAAAGAAGCCAAAAATGCCGTCCCTGCATGAATGAAGGCGTATTCTTTGCTTTCGTTCTTAAGCGGCCGATGATTTACTCCTTCTTGCTCCGTTTCTCTGGAGCAGTGCTGTTACATAGCAAAGAGGCTGTCTAGTAAGCAGTGAATCTGCTTACTAGACAGCCTCGGCCAGCAAATATTATCAATACAGTATAATTTCTTTATCGTTTCTGTGCTTCCAGCTCCCGCGTAAGCTCCAGCGCTTCAATACCGGCCAGCAGTACTATGCCAATTCCGTGAGTATCGTTGAGCTGCCAGGTGAGCTGCTCCTTGTAATAGAGCTTATTGAACGAGTAGCCTGATCCCCGGCAGACGCCGTAGACATTCCCCTGCTTGTCGATGCAGTATTCGGCAAGGGCGTGCCAGCCGCGTATTGCCGCAGCGGCGTAGGGGTGCGGCTTGAGCAGCCAGCCTCTGCGCACCCCTCTAGCGAAGGCATACACGAACATTGAAGAGCAGGATGCCTCCGCATAGGATTCAGCATCCGTCAGAACTTGATGCCATAGCCCTGCAGCATCCTGTAGCCGCAGATACCCTTCACACAGCTCCCGGAAATAATCCAGCAGCTCCGGCCGCTGCGGGTGCTGCTCCGGCAGAATCTCCAGCAGCTCGGTCAGTGAGAACAGCACCCAGCCGTTGCCTCTGCCCCAAGGCACACCATTCGGCTTGCCGAATTTATAGTCATAGACATGGTGCATAATGCCAAGCTCCGGCTGGAACAGCCGCTCGCGGTAGTGCAGAAACTGGGCCACGGCGTCATCCAGATAGGCAGCATTTCCGGTTAGCTGATAGTACCGGACCAGAAAAGGGGTGCTCATATACAAATCATCACACCACATTGTTCCCTGCATGAAATCGGTCGTGCCCCGGGTGCGGTAGAGCGCACCCGCCTCGTCACGGGACTGTGTCCCTTGAATGTAACGGGCAATGTATTCTGCCGCCCCGGCTGCTCCAGGCAGCGGCTGCACGCTGTGCGCTGCCAGCATCGCCGCACCGAATGAGCCGCAATCATCCAGGGAGTCGATTAGCGCCAGCTGCTGATTAATTCCCGGAGCGCCATAACGGCCCGTGTCCCAGAGTGAATATTCATGAAGCCGTGTGCACTGCTCAATATGGCCTCTGGTATAAGCGGTGTAATGGGAATCATCCAGCACTGTCCCTGTGCACAGCAGCCCGTATAACGTCACGCCCAGCGGATAATTCCAGCGTCCGTACAGCGTGCTCTCCAGATACGGCCTGACCGCTCCGCCGGGGCGGTCTACCCGCCAGAAGCAGCTCTCCGCCCCTTCCCCAAAGGGAGTATCCATCATAGCCGCCGCAGCAGCCTCCGGTGCAGCCGATGCAAGGAAGGTCCCCAGATACAGCCAGGGTCCTGCCTGCCCTTCCACAGGATGCGGCAAGACCAGGTTCACGGTGTCCGCTTCCGCTTCTCCCCCTGCGTCCGCCGCTTCCAGCCGGAAGCCCCAGTCCGGGCCGCCGCAGACGGCCTCGACCAGCAGATCATGGCTGCCGAAGCCCAGCGGCAGCACACATTCAAGCCCGGCACTCCCCCCGGGCTGGATGGCGGCAAGCCTGCCATCCACATAGACCCGGAGTGCCGCCACGTCCCGGCTGCGGAGGCTCAGCCGGGTGTCAGTGAAGCCCGGCGCTGTCACCGCCAGCCGGCTCCAGGCCAGCGCCTTCGCGCCGGGAACCTCGCCGAAGATACGCGCGAGATTCCCGGCGCAGGCCACGGTATCCGGCCATCCGGCCTGCGGATACCAGGCACAGCGGGACGCGAGCGCCGCTTCGGCCGCGCCGCTGCGGAATGCGCTTTGCAGCGGCTCCGCCTGGAGTGCTGCTGTTCCTCCCTGAGGAACGCCGGCGCGCTCGCACTCCGGCTGCAACATCCATCTGCTCTGCTGCGGCGCGCTGTAAATCCAGCCCTCACAGCCGCTGCGCCCGGCTGTCGGGGCCAGGAAATGCAGCGGCGCGCCTTTCACGCTGCCCGTGCCGAAGATGCCGCCGCAGCCCGTGCCGACTGCGGTGAATTCCAGCAGCACATGGTTCCAGCCCTGGCTTAGCCCGGTCCGGAAGTAGGCCCTGCGGTCCGGAAATACATCGTCGTTCAGATTGGACTGGAACACGGCGGAGCCATTGACATAGACCGTTACCGGACCGAAGCAGCTGACAGCCAGCGGGATATCGCTCTCTGCTTCGCTCCACAGCTTGCCCCAGACATAGACAAATTCCCCGTCCTGCAGCTCCGGCAGCCGTTCCTTCAGATTCATCTCATACCGGCAGTCGGATAGCCGCGGAAAGCTGTCCTCCAGATGCACCCGGTACACCGGAGGCTGCGGCGGATTGGCACCGATATAGCGATTGGCTACGATCGCAAGCACGGATTCGGTATGCTCTCCAGCCGTACGCACGATAGAATTCTGCGGATCAAAATATGCCGGAACACCAGCCTCCACAGTCTTGCTGTTCTTCACAGTCCCGCCAGCCTCCACAGTATGCCCGCTCTTCGCTGCCTCACCACTCTTCACCGTCACCCTTCCATTGCCTGCCTCACCGCCTATCACAACGCCACCTCACCGCCGGGATAGAGGGTGGAGCTGTACAGCCGCTTGGGCTGCGGCAGCTGCCGCCCGGGATGCACCGCCTGCAGCGGGAGCGGTTCGCCGGCATAGACGGCCGCAAGCTCATCCGTATAAATAATGACCTGCTCGGTCCCGCTGCCCAGCAGGTCCCCATGCACGGCGTATCCCTGCTCGGCAAACCGGGCAACGATATTCATATAGCCGTCATAGAGCGCGGGAAGCACAGCTTCGCCCCGGCGGTAAGCAAGAATATAATCCGGCGCATCCTTCCAGAAATGACTTACGGCTTCAACGATCGTCAGCCAGCCGTCCGTGGTGCGCTCTTCCTTCCACAGCTCCTGACCGGACTGGTCCAGCAGAAACATCGCGTCTTTACCGCGCAGGCCCTTGCCGTCATCTTCACGGACCATACGGTCGAGACCGGCAATCTGCAGACCCGGCAGGTCGGGACGGAACCGTCCGAGCGCCAGATGCTGCGATTCAATGGAGCCTTCATACCGCCACAGCTCATGCCCGTCACGGTCATACATCACCGTCACACTGCCGCCGATCACCAGCTCCGGCACTCCGTCTCCATTCACATCGCCGACCCACAGGCAATCCGCATGATCCTCCAGATCATGGCAGCTCCACAGCCGGTTTCCGTCCGCATCCAGCAGATCATATCCGGCCATGATCTCATCACGCCCGTCTCCGTCAAGATCGAACACCCACGGATAATGCCCCACATTGCCCTGATGGGTCCAGAGCAATTCGAAGCTGGAGTTCAGTGCCCACAGCTGATGATAGCGGTCTTTGAGGATAATGTCGGAAGGATGTCCGCTGCCCTTCAGGTCGGCAATAATGATACAGTCATGGGCTTCCTTGGCCGGTAGCGGATGGACCGACTTGACCTTGCCCGTCGCCCCCTCCAGAATCTGCAGCCGGTCATCCATCACACACAGCACCTCAAGCGCGCCGTCTCCGTCAATATCGAAGATTTGGGCCGGATAATCCGACCCTGAGCTGCCTGCACCCTCATCCGGCTTCCCGGTCTGCCACAACAGACGGCCCTCCAGATCATAGGCAGTCAGGCACTGCACCTGATGCGGAATATAACGGACATCCTGGCGGTTATCCGGCTGAACCAGCAGCAGCTCTGCCCTGCCGTCCCCGTCCAGATCACCGAGCAGCATTTTACATCTTGGACCGGCGGCTGAAATATCGATTCCGGCCAGCCGATGCAGCGATTGATTCGTTTTTTTCACAGTAATTCCTCCTTATCTCTATCCCAGTCCTGTAATCAGCCTAACTCCACAGTCTGTCCTCCAGGCACCCCGACCACAGTTCCGGCAACCTCCAGCCAGACGGCAGCAGCTCCCGGATTGTATACAAAATCCCGTGCGGCAGAAAAAACCAGACCCCGGCAGGCCTTCATATAATGAACCAGCTCGAGGTTGGTCACATACCAGATGTCGTCCCGGCCGCCGGCCATGGCACAGAAGCGCTCCATCAGCTCCCAATTGTTATCATTGTCGAATTCGTAGCTATGGCCCCACACATACATCAGATAGAGATACTGGCGCTTATGCAGTCCTATAAAAGTCTCGCCGAGGGCAAGCAAATCCCGGTTATGGTGACAGGTGGCCTGCCACTCCAGCCAGTCCTCCGGGAGGTCGAACCCGCCGCTGCTCTGGACAGTACGGGCATATTCGATGCCCAGATGGGGCAGCAGCCCCTTGATCTCCGCCGTATAGGACCCGTTCGGATAAGACATTCCGCGGACCGGCTGGCGGATTAGCCCTTCCAATACTTTGCGGTCCTCCATAATCTCCTCAACAATATACTCCTGCGGGCAGCGTGCCATGGTCGGATGGCTCCGCGTATGCGCGCTGACTTCATGACCGCGGTACAAGGCGGCGACTTCCTCTGCCCGAATGCGGTCGCCTTCTCCAAGCAGTCCCGAATTCAGGTGAAAGCTACCCTTGATTCCGTGCATGTTGAACAGGCTGACCAGCCGTTCATCTGCCCGTCTGCCGTCGTCATAGCTCATCGTCAGCGCCTTATGCCGGCCTTGCGGATAGCAGTAATACACTCCGGACATTACGGTTAAGCCTCCTTTGCATATGAGAATGAATGATCTATATAAGACACACTTAGGATCTGAACTATATGGCTTGAACTTGTAAAAGACTTCCTCTGCAGAACCTTGCGCTAGCAGGTCTGTTGAGTGTAATAATGAGGAGCAGATAGCAGTTATAGAATGATGGCCAGTTGATGGACGCCCCCCCCTTGCGGAGCAAGGACTTCGTCCATGAAGCAAGTCAGATTCTTAAGCTCACTCTATATAGTTGTATTTCCTGCACTTAAAAGACGGCAAAACACGGGTTTTGCCGGGTTAACTGTATTCTGTACAATTAAAAATGGCGAAGCGTCTTCTTTTCCAAATATGTGTACTTTTAACTGCATGAAATACAATTAAAGCTCTCGCAGTGCAATAATCGATCGCTTTAGTTGCACAAAATACAGTTAAAGCTTAGGCCCTAAGGCAGCGTCACAGAAAGTCAGCATTTCAAGCAAGGAACCCGGTGCTAATACGAAAGATTACCGGTTCAATCCTCCTGCAGTGCGAAATTCCCCCTATCTATCGCCTCTTTTTTTCTTTTCGTTCCTCCGGGCAATCAAGGAGCATAGACAACCAGATCACTATACTCTGCAATCAGCGGTGCCATTTGCCGGAAGCCGATTCTGCCGCCTGCCAACAGCGGGCCGAAGGACGAACCGTCATCCACCCAGTGCAGCAGCGGCAATCCGTCCACGGCAAAGGTCACCGCAGGACCCTGCTTCACGGCCAGCATGCGGTAGGCTCCGGTCATATCCGCAACATCCGGCAACGGATCAGCGCCTTGCGCGACAAGGTGGAAGCCGTAGCTTTTGCGCAGATTACAGGTGTGAAAGGACCGCTCTTCTTCCCACATCCGGCGGAAATAGGAGATATGGAAAGCATTCATCTCCCCATGATGGTACTGGTCATACTCCCCCGTGCGGACCGGCAGGGACGGATCAAACAGATCCTTGCCCCCGGCGCCGGCAGCAGCGAAGAACAGAATAGCCAGTCCCGGTTCCCGCAGCGGGCGGAACTTCCACGATACCGCAAGCTCCGCCGGACAAACCTCCGGGCACCAGAAGACCACATTCGCCTGCTGCCCCTCTTTTGCATCCCGTTTACTCTCCAGCCTTAAACGTCCCTGCGGAAAGGTGGCTATGCCGTCGCCTTCCATCCGGAAACCTTCCATATGCCCGGGTCCTTCCAGAGTATTGCGGTAGATCTCCCGCCAGCCTTCCGGAATCAGCGTCAAGTCCTGCTGCGCAGTCACTCAGCCGCCACCGCCTTTCCGGCATCCGCCTCTGCTCCTGCTCCCCGCTCCGGAAGAGCTTCAGCAATCAGCTCCAGGGCAATGATCGTGTTCAGCGACCACTGCGAAGCTTCATTCGTATTCATCCAACCGATCTCATTGATCGGTTCCAGATAAGTAACCTGCGTCTGCTCTGCCTGAAGGTCAACGGCTCCGAACGGATTCTCCAGCAGGATGTTCCAGCAGCGTTCAGCAGTAGCCCGGTCATCCTTGTACCATGCGCCATAGGCGGCAATAGCCACACTCAGCACCGGATGCTCAAACCGCAGCCTGCCTGTAATCGCTCCTCCGGTAATGACATCCTTCTCTTCCTGAGGCAGGTTGTAGAACACGCCGAATTCCGCGAGCATATCCTCCCACTCCGGGTCCTCCAGCATCATCGCCAGCTCGAACCATACCTGCGGCCCGCCCATGCTGATCGCCAGATGCCGTCCCCAGTTGTCATCACCCATAGCGCTCAGAATTCCCGTCTTAGGGTCGTAGCCATAGGTTGGACCGGAGATCAGCCGCAGATTGGCCGCTTTGATGCAGTTGATTCCCGTTATGATTTTGTCGCGGTAGGCCGTATCTTCATACCGTTCCCAGCGGGTCATCCAGTTGGAGCTAAACGCCGCCCAATCCGGGCCTACCCGCACATGGGTCGGAAATTCATCCTTCGGAAAATAAGCCCGCATCGGGTCCAGCGTCACCGTGGTATAATCCGCATCCTTCACACTGTCCATGATGTCGCCGGTCCGCTCATCGCCGGTCAGATAATAGTAGTAGCGGTGCAGTCCGGCCATAGCTATCCGTGCTTCCTTGCAGCCGCAGCCCCAGTGCACGACATTATGCCGTGAGCCAAGGCCCGCATATTCCCCGAAATGATAAACATCCACCTCGCTGGTGTGCCGGGTCATCGCTTCCGCCATGCGGAATAGATCTGCACGCCCGGTCCGCAGGAAGCTGAGCCACAGCCACATATTCGGCACCAGCTCGGCATTCTGCCAGGCGCAGCCGCCCAGATCGTAATTCCAGACATGGCGGACCGGATCATAGCTGTGCATGAAGTCGCCATAATCCCAGAAGCCGTACCATTTCCGCTGCCCGATCTCCGACTGGTAAAAGGAGAGGATGCCGTCCAGCCGGTCCTCCAGGCAGGCCTTGACCGGTGTGCTCCGGTCCGGCAGGCTCCACAGGCCGAACGCCCGGCTGCGGTGGTAATACTCCGGAGCGCAGACCAGCAGCGCCGGTTCATCCGCTTCCTGCTGCATCTGCAGCAGCTGTGCAGTTCCCGGCGTTTCCGCGGTGCACCACAAGGTCAGCTCGTTCGTGCCCGCAATACCATACGGCGTAGCACGCAGTTCATCCGCGCCTTCGTAGGAGGACTCCACATGCGTCTTCGTATCGTAGTGGCGCAGGTCCATGGCCGGAACCTCCGGCGACCAGAACCAGACCGTTAACGCTGCTTCACTGCCGGAGGTTCCGGTAATCTCCAGCCCGGACGGGTGCTTTCGCCAGAAGTTCTTCACTCCGGCGGCCAGACCGCCGCATTCCGAGCCGACATAGCTTAGCCCTCCTGCCCGCCGGCCATCTGCCCCCTTAATCCAGGTGCAGCCCGCCCCTGTCCGCTTATGGATTACATAATGCTCGGACGAATCCTGAACGAGCTTGAAGCTGTCCCATACTGCAGAATCCTGAAGCAGTCCCGTGAAATAAGCATCCTCCCCCGGGTCAAACTGCTGGAGCTTTCCTTCCAGCTGCCCGGCGAACATGACAGCGTATTTGCCTTTGGTCCTGCGGGTATGAAGCGTCTTGGGCGACTCGCTGAAGATTCCTTCACTGCCACCCAGCCGGACATGGCGATTGTACAACGGACCGCTTAGCGGCACCTTGAACACGATGCCCAGCCCCTTAATGAAATCCTGCTGCGGATTGCCGTCATAATAAAAGGTATGCACCAGCCGGATGGAATCCAGCCCGGCATAGAAGTATAGCCGCAAAGTATAAGGAAGCCATTCTCTGGCTCCCCTCACACTTCTATGCCTGCCTTCCAGCCGAACCACAGCACGCAGCGGTCCGGCTTCTTCCAGGCTTGCCCTGCGGGTCACGCCTGTAAAGCGTTCCTGCCGCAGTGTTAGCTCACCGCTGAGCGTATCGCGCTGCTCGCGGAGGCAGACCAGCTCACTTCCGCTGCACAGGAGCTGCTCTGCGCCAGCCTCCGCAGCTCCGGAATATCCATGATCGCTGCCGGAGCCTCCGGATTCCTCCGGAGCCCGGCGGATAATCCGGGAGACTGGTCCCGCCCCCCGCTTGCCCACGGTACACAGGATGGTGCCGGTATCGATAAAATAGGCTTCTTCTGTTTCTTGAACGGACACCTGCAGGGCTGCCGGCATATCCCCCGGCACTGCAGACCGCTCCAGCGTATAACCCTCCGTACTCCCGTCGGGGCATACGGCCGAATGAAACGACCACTTGATGCTGCCGTCCGGCCAATAGGCAGCAGGGCGGCTCTGCAGCGGCAGACTGGAACCTTCCCCCGTCCCGTTAAGACATAGGGCGGACAGGTCCCCGCGCTTCAGTTCTCCCTTGGACCAGGGTACGCCCCAGGTAACCCCCGCAGCAGCAGCTGGCTGATTCAACCAGCGTAATTGTATTGGCATGGCTGAGGACAAAACGGTCATCTCCTTATGTGACATCACCGATCACAGAGACTAATGATCCGAGCCGGAGAAAGCTGCTTATTCGTGTACGGCAAATGAGAAGCCCTTTGGTACCTGTCTCACCTGATTCCGTTCTCCTTCTCCCCTTCATGCCGGCTCAGTTCACGGTAGCGTGTCGGAGTGATGTCCTCCTGTTTTTTGAATATCCGGTTAAAATAGCTCTGCTGATAGCCGACCTGCTGGGCGACATCGTTCATTTTCAGATCCGTATCGCGCAGCAGCTCCTTGGCTTTGTCCAGCCGCAGCTCTGTTAAATAATCAATAAAATTAATTCCGGTTACCCGTTTAAAGGACTTGCTGAGCAGAAAAGGGCTGGTTCCCGTATAATCCGCACAGCTGTCCAGCGAAATATTGTCCATATAATGCTGCTGAATGTACAGCATGGCCTGTTCAACCGTCCGCCGGATGCCGGCGTCAGAACGTTCGCACAGCTCCTTCAGGAAGGGGGCCACCACATGCCCGCGGAACCACGAGAGGATCAGGCCCGGCTCATGAATCTGTGACAGGCTTGCATACAGGTTCTTGCCCTTGAACAGCTGATTCGGGGCAATCCCTGCCTCAAGCACCGCATGCAGGATCGCGCCGAGCAGATGCAGCATTCCCTGCTGCACGTCAATGACCTTCGCGCCGCCCTCGGACAGCGTCTTCAGGAACTCCTCCAGCAGCCGGTCCGCCTCTTCCGCTTCGCCGGTACGCAGCGCCTGAATCAGGCCGCGCTCCAGCGCGAACGAATACTGCGGCAGCTGCGTGCCTTGCCCTTCCCGTTCCAGCTGCTCCAGGCTGATCACCTGGTTCCCGCCTCCATATCTGCGGTGACTGGCTGCCTGCTTCGCCGCTTCGAACGAGCGCGGAATGCCGGAGATGCTGTTCACCTCTGCACTGTACGCTACAGTTGCCTGCAGCTTAAGCATCCGGTTGATCGTGGCTGCCAGTTCTTCACCGAAAGCCTGAACCCGCTCCGGCTCCGGGCCGCTTCCCTGCTCAATCAGCAGAATGCCCGACGTAAGGTCATGCAGATTAACGGTCTCGGCCCGCCCGAAATGCTCAGCCGCCAGTTCGCCGATAATGTTCACCGCCGCGAAGGACACCAGGCTCTCGTCACCGCTGCGGAACTTGGCCTCCAGGCTGGAGATTCCTGTAAGCTGAATATACAGCACCACAAAAACGCAATTGTCCACTTCCCACTTGTACTGCTTCATCCGGCTCAGCAGATCCTGTTCGGAATAAGCATACAGATAACCCTGGAACAATTGATGCAGAAAGCTCTGCTGCACATGCGGAAGCTGCTCCGAAAGCGTGTATTGGAGGGCATGCCGCTGCCCGTGAAGATTCTGCCAGTGCCGCTCAATCAGCGTCATCTCGTCCACCCGGCCCCCGGAGGCCGCATGCTCGGGAAGCAGCGTCTGCAGCAGGCGGCGGACAGGCGAGTAGATTTTGCGGGAAGCAATCCAGGAGAGGACTGCCGCAAGCAGCAGCGCGCACAAGCTGACCAGGATGATCATCCGGGATAACCCCACCACCGGTGAAGTCACACTGGATATCGGAGAAGCCGACACATACATCCATTCATTCGCAATCCGGGAGAAATCGCCGTAGGTCACCGCGAAAGTAACTCCGTCCCAGTCATACAGGAACGATGTGCTGTCTTTACTGCCTCTGTCTGCTATCGCCTTCTGCAGCGCAGTAACAAACGGTGTGGCTGCATCGATCCCGTTCCCGGAGATGAACAGGCCCCCGGACTTTTGCTGCATGAATACTTCCCCCGTGTTGTACGGGGTCATGGTCCGCAGCATCGCGGATACCTTCTCTGTGTCCATCCGCAGCAGCAGTGCCCCGAAGGGCTCCAGGCTTCCGCCGGGAATATGATGCACCAGTGTCAGCTCCTTCTGCTCCGGCTTGGCCGGATCAAACGCCCATTCCGTCCAGTAGGTACTGCGCTCCTGCTCCAGCAGCTTCCCGTACACTGCATCTTCTTCGGGCGCCAGTGTCCCGTATTCCGTGCCGAACAGTACCGGCTGATCGCCTGCCAGGTACAGCTCCACCTGCCGCGCCATCGAATTCGAGCCCTGCATAACCACCAGGGTTTTGGTAATATCCCAGGCCCGTTCATGATTCAGGGTGAAATCCATGTTGCTCAGGCTGTAGTCGAACTTCGGCTCGAACGCCCAGTGGGCCAGCATCAGCTCCAGATTGGACAGCTGGTCATTAATGTTGTCCGCACGCTGCTCGATCTGGCGGTTATGCATACCCAGCAGCTCCTTCTCCAGATTGCCCCCTGCCATAAAGTACACCAGAGACCCGATGATCAGGCCGGGGATAGACGAAACGATCAGCACAATAATGAGATTATTGCGGTAATACCGGCCCTTCCGGCCGGTACGCCCCCCTGTATATCCCTTTCGTTCCCCTGCCGTTCCATTCTCCATATCATTCACCAGCCGAATCCATAGTTTAGAGTTGCAGCCTTACGGCTATAACGGGTATAAACCGGCTGGTGCCTGGAGCAGTGCCGGACTTACTTGCCCGTCTTCGAGTACAGTTCGTTCATTTCATTCACAAGCTCGTCCCCGCCTGTCTTCCGCCATACCTCAAAAGCCGACTTCAAGCCTGCTTCGTCAATCTGGCCGACAATGAACTTGATGCGCGCATCATTGATTACATTATCCAGCTGCGAGCCTTTTTGCGTATATACTGCAGAGATCAGCGCTTCGGCAGGATTGGTCACAATCGTCGCTTCATTAGCCTTCTGTACCTCTGTCTGCTTCAGCCGCAGGGCAGTCTGCTTCACCAGCTTCGCCTTGTCCTCCGGAATGAACGGCAGCATCTGGTTGAGACCTTCCACTTCCGATTCCAGCAGAACCGTATCGCCTGAGCGTTCAATATATCCGTCCACCAGATTATAATGGACACCTTCAATTCCGTAGTTCAGCATCGTCTGCAGATCCTCTTCGTTGAGCCGGTCCAGGAAGGTCAGCACCTGCTTCAGCTCTGCTTCAGTCTTGACCGACGACTTCGGTATAGCCAGCATGCCGGAGAAACCGGAAGTCGGAAGGGTATGCAGTGCTCCGTCCGTTCCTGTCACACCGCCGATGACATCCATATAATGACGGTCAGGCTCATCCGTGCCTTCCTTCTGGAGTGCAGCATGAATCTTGTCATCGAGCCGTGCCCCGTTGTCCACCACATCGACAATGACACCGGCCTTGTTGTTGACCACCGGATCATTCCACTTGGAGCTGTCCATCACCGCGAAGTCGGAGTTGATCAGCTGCTCATCATACAGCTTTTTCATAAACTTAAGCGCTTCCAAGTACTGCGGATATTCATGCTCAGGAACCAGCTTGCCATCCTGTACGCCCCATTTGTTCGGGGAACCGAACCACAGCTTGATTGTATCGAAGCCGCTGGCCCATCCGCCGGTCCACTTCACCAGCACCATGCCGTAGGTATCCGCCTGACCGTTGCCGTCAGGGTCCTGTTCTTTGAACGCTTTTAGCATATTGTAGAAATCATCCACGGTCTGCGGAGCTTCAAGCCCCAGCTTCTCCAGCCAGTCCTTCCGGAAAACCACGCCGTTGCGGCCCAGCGCCCGTCCTCTGTAGATTCCATAGTTCTTGCCGTCGATGGCTGAGTTGCTCAGAATAACTTCCTTCGCTCCGCTCAGATTCGGATAATCCTTCAGGTACGGACCTACCTCCCAGAAAGCGCCCGATCTTGCCGCATTCACGAAACTTGAGGCTTTGACATCGCCCACATAGATAATGTCAGGCAGCTTGCCGGAAGCCAGCGTGATATTAAATTTGTCGGTATAGGAAGCGTTCGGTACCCATTCGAAATGGATCTTGGTGTTCGTCAGCTCCTCGAGCTTAGCGGCAACCGGACTGCCGTCCTTCGGATAATTCGTTTTGAAAATCGGCAGCATCAGCGTCAGATCCAGCGGTTCTGCAGCTTCAGCTCCGCCAGGCGCATTTCCTTCACTTGAGGCAGATTCCTTCTGCCCTGCAGCATTATTCTCCTTATTGCCGGCACAGCCGGTGAATACACTTAAAATCATAATAGCAGCTAGTAACATAAACAACCATCGTTTCAAATGTATGGAACCTTCTTTACGCGCAATCTTCATTACTTAGCCTCCCTTTGTATGTTGGCATACCCTTTTACCCTTTAACCGAACCGAGCATCACCCCTTTGGCAAAGTGTTTTTGCAGAAACGGATAGACGCACATAATCGGCAGTGTGCCGACCACGATAACTGCCATTTTGATCGACTGCTCAGGCGGCTGTACGAAATTCGGGTCCATCGAGCTGAGATCACCAGCTGCCGACTGGGACAGCATAACGATCTGGCGCAGCATCACCTGCAGCGGCCACTTGGACGGATCATTAATGTAGAGCAGCGCCGAGAAGAAGTTATTCCAATGCCCGACCGCATAAAAGAGAGTGAACGTCGCCAGCACGGGCTTGGAGAGCGGCAGTACGATTTTCCACAGCAGCCCCAGCTCGGTACAGCCGTCGATGCGGGCCGCCTCCTCAATCTCGACCGGAAGCTCCTGGAAGAAGTTTTTGACGATAATCAGATTGAAGGCGCTGATCGCACCCGGAAGAATTAACGCATTCAGCGTATCCAGCAGCTGCAGCTCGCGGATCACCAGATAGGTGGGAATCATCCCGCCCCCGAACAGCATGGTGAAAATAACCAGATTGAGGATTACATTGCGGCCCATCAGATAACGTTTGGCCATCGGATACGCCATGGTTACTGTGAAAAACAGATTGACCGCCGTACCGATCACCGTCACATACAGCGATACCCCGATACTTCTTACAATGGTATCCGTGGAGAAAATGAACCGGTAGGCATCAAACGAGATCGTAGTCGGAATCAGAAAGACAGCGCGTTTCGTAATTTCCGCCTCGGTTGCGAATGAACCGGAGACCACGAACAGAAACGGCAGGATTGCGGCAATTCCGATAACTCCCAATACAAAATAATTAAATACGTCAAACGTAATCTCTCCGGGGCTCTTATAATGTTTAGCCACGCACACAGCCTCCCTTTCAATAAAGTCCCGATTCGCCCGATTTCTTGGCGAGCCAGTTGGTGCCGAGCACCAGTACAACCCCTATCACCGATTTGAACAGTCCGACTGCGGTGCTGTAGCTGAACGCCCCCTGTGTGATCCCTAGTGCATATACGTAGGTATCAAACACCTCGGCCACCTCACGGTTCAGCGCATTCATCATCAGATAAATCTGCTCAAACCCATTATCCAGAATGGTTCCCATCCGCAGAATCAGCAGAATGACAATGGTGCTGCGGATCGCCGGCAGCGTAATATGCCAGGTCTGGCGCCAGCGGCTGGCCCCGTCCACTACGGCTGCTTCATATTGCTCAACATCAACACCGGCCAGCGCCGCCAGGAAGATAATCGTCCCCCAGCCGCATTCCTTCCAGATGGTCTGCAGGATGATCAGCGGGCGGAACCAGTCGGGGCTGGCCAGGAAATCGATCTTGCTCCCGGTCACGGAGTACAGGAATTCGTTGACAGCACCGCCCTGTGTAGTCAGGAATACATACGATATACTGGCGACGATGACCATGGATATGAAATGCGGTACATAAATCATCGTCTGAATCGTCCTTTTATAGAAGGACAGCCGGACTTCATTCAGCAGCAGGGCAAGTATGATCGGGGCCGGAAAAAAGAACACCAGATTATACAGCGACAACACGAGTGTATTGCGCAGCAGCATGAAGAAGTCAGGATTCTGGAAAAACGTGCGGAAATGCTCAAGACCGACCCAATCGCTTTTCCAGAAGCCCAGAAAGGGCTGATAATCTTTAAACGCGAGCAGCACTCCCCACATGGGTACATATTTAAATACGAGAAAATACAGGAGTCCCGGGGTCAGCAGGATGTAGAGCCATTTGTCCCGCTTCAGACGTCTGAAGCGCAGCTCCCGCCTGCTGCGGTAGGTTGCAGCAGCATGTATATCTGCTGTCCCTATTGCCGCTCCTTGCTTCATTACATTCACCTCCACATAGATAAGCAGCCTTGCGTTGCCGTGCCTTGGCTGCGCTTCCTATTATGGTTTCAGCAGATTTTTCCGGCAATCGGACTTTTTGGACAGGGGCCTGTCCTGCCCTGATCCGCTCCGCTACAATAAAGTGCAAAGCCGGCAAAACTTTACTATTGCCTGCTGCACGGGGGGCAACTATGATGCCGGGAGACCAAAACGCTCATAATGGGCTCCCCGGGAGGTAAAGCAAGTGAATCATAAGCTATATTACGGCGCTGCATGGTACCCCGAGCTCTGGGGGGAAGCTGAACGGAAGCATGACCTTCAGCTTATGAAGGAAACCGGCATCAATCTCGTCCGGATGGGTGAGTTCATCTGGTCGGAGCTGGAGCCGGAGGAAGGCTCCATTGATATCCGGCCCTTCGCTGAGCATATCCGGCAGCTGCATGCCTACGGCATCGACACCATAATGTGCACCCCGACGGCCACTCCGCCGGTCTGGCTGACACACGGGCACCCGGAACGCCTGGTCATCAGGGCGGACGGGGCGGTTATGGGCCATGGGTCCAGGCAGCATGTCTGCACGAATCACCCTTATTTCCGGCAGCGGGCTGCGATAATCACCGAACAGCTGGCAAAAGAGCTGGGGCAGCTGCCGGGTCTGGTCGCCTGGCAGCTCGATAATGAACTCAAGGCACATGTGTCAGAATGCATGTGCGGGACCTGCAAGTCACTATGGCATGAGTGGCTGAAGAGCCGCTACGGCAATATCGGGAAGCTGAATGAAGCCTGGGGAACGGGAGTCTGGAGCCAGACCTATCAGCAATTTGATCAGGTGCCGCAGCCGGTGGCTACTCCCTTCCTGCATAACTCATCTCTTGTAACCCTGTACCGCCTGTTTCAGATGGAGACAACCGCCGGATTCGCGGCTGAGCAGGCAGCGGTTCTCCGCCGCTATTCGCCAGCTCCCATAACCCATAACAGCAGCGTCGCTTTCCACGTGGACAATGAACAGCTGTTCCGGGAGCTCGATTTCGCCTCGTACGACACCTATGCCTCCCAGACCAATAAGCACGCCTATCTGCTGAACTGTGATCTCTGGCGTAATATCAAGCCCGGACGGGATTTCTGGCTGCTGGAGACCAGCCCGGCCTATGCCGGTTCGCTCATGAGCTACGGCGAACCCCATCCGGACGGCTATCTCACCGCTGAGGCTGTGTCTGCCTATGCGTTGGGGGCAGGAGCCTTCTGCTATTGGCTGTGGCGGCAGCAGCGCACCGGCAGCGAGCAGACGCACAGCTCCATCATCAGCGCCTGGGGGCAGCCTGCGCTCGGCTATGACAATGTGCGGGAAGCCTCCGCAGCGCGTCTGCTGATCGAGCCGCACCTGCTGGCTACCCGGCCGGTGCAGGCCGAGGTCGCAATTACCTACTCGGACCGGACCAAGGCGTACCTGGCGACGGAGCCGCACCGGAAGCTAAGCTACCGCTCCCTGCTGGGGGACTACTACAAGCGGGTACTCGATATGGGCATACACCGTGACCTGCTGCCCGAAGGCGGAGAGCTTAGCGGCTACAAGCTGCTGTTCACCCCTTTTGTGCATTATCTGTCACCGGAATATATGCAGAAGGCTCTCAGCTTTGCAGAGGCTGGCGGCATCTGGATCGCCGGTCCGCTGAGCGGAGGCCGCACAGCCGACCATACCCTGCATACCGATGCTGCACTGGGCGGGTTGGAGCGCATCGCCGGGGTAAACACCAGATATGTCTACCCGATGGAGGGAACGGGCAGCATTGGCGAGGCCTTCGGCCTCTCCGCACCGCTGTCCCTGTGGAGCGCGGTCTTCGAGCCGCTGCCGGGCGGTGCAACCGTGACCGGCAGGATCACGGCAGGCCGGACGCCGGGCCTGGCCTTCCTGACCGAGCAGCCCTATGGCCGAGGAGCCATCGTAATGCTCGGCTCCCTGCCCTCCGGAGAAGCGGGGGACAAGCTGCTGTGCGCGCTGATCGATCATTATGCAGCCCGGGCCGGTGTGACTCTGCGGAGCGATGTCACCGCGGGGACGGTCGTCTGTCCAAGACACGGAGCGTCCGGTGAACTATGGACGATCGTGAACATGGACGGACTCGGAGGCAGTGTAACCCTGCCGCGGGGCGGACAGGATGTGCTGAGCGATGAGCACGTGCCAGCCGGTCCGCTGATGGTCGGTGCTTACGGCTACAGACTTATTGCGTTGTAGGCAAGGGCGCCAAGCGGGCGGGGGAGAATTCATCCGGGCTGGAGCTGCTCCTATCTGAGACCGGCAGTAAGCAACAGAGTTTACTGCCACTCCTCAGCCTCCTCAGCCTCCTCAGGCCCAGGCCCTAATCGCACATCAGCTGCTCTGGCGGACTCACAATCCGCTAATCGGGCCCATCAGGCTGAATTGCGGGATAAGCGGACTCAGATTCCGTTAATGGGCCAGCTGGCCATCATTTTGGGCACGAATGAACAGGATAGGTGATTCTCAGTCCGCTTCGGCCTCAATATTAGGGTTTTCCGGGAAATAAGCGCTTTTCAGTCCACTTCACTCTGCTGACGACCACTTGCTCCAGCACACTGTACCTTATCTTCGCAATCCTCTGCCTGATAACCAAAAAGGCCAGCCAGAAGGTTCTGGCTGACCTAATCATACGAAAGACTACACCACAGCATTCCCTCTGCAGGTTGTAGTCTTTTTTATCGGATACCTGCTTCTGCTTATACGCCCATCTTCTGTGCTTCATCAAGCTGCTGCAGCTGCTCTATCTGGTGCAGATGATTAAGCAGCTGCTGATAGTGATCGGCTTTTTTCTGGACGGTAAGCACCATCTTCTGGAACTGCCCTGCATCCTGTCCCGATTTCTCCAGAATGCGCAGGAGATCGCCATTGATCTGCTCCACATCCTCCATGCTGCTCTCCTGCGACTCCTGAATCTTCTCCAGATGCTGGAACACCTCTTCCTCCGCCTCCACGATCTCGTTCATATATACCGTGGACTGGCTGATCTTCGCATTCGTCTCTGTCATCGCTGTTGTCCCGTCACCGGACTTGCTGTGTAGCTGCTCCATCACCTGGGTCATCCCCGAAAGGGAGCCCATGATCTCCTTCACATGACTGCGCGTGCTGTCGGCCAGCTTGCGGATTTCTGTGGCAACCACCGAGAAGCCCCGTCCGTGCTCTCCGGCCCGCGCCGCCTCGATCGCTGCATTCAGCGACAACAGATTCGTCTGCTCAGCAATATCCGTAATGATCTTCGCCAGCTGCTCGATGCTCCGGAAATGCCCCCGCAGGTCCTCATTCAAGGTGACAAATTCAGTAAATACCGCCGAAGCCTTCTGCATTTCAGCCGAGATCTGGATATTGGACTCTTTGGCGAATTCAATTTTATTGGAGGAAAAAGAGAGGCTGCCATACATTTCATTGATGAGATCTTCGGTCTGCCCGCTGTTGGTCTTCAGATGCTCCAGCAGCTGCTGGGTCCCGCCGATCTGGCTGATCAGCTCACCGCTGCCCGCCCGTAAAGCCGCAAACTCCTCTACCAGCTGTGCCTCTTCCTTGAGAATCTCGTCAGTTTCGCGGCGGATCTGTCCGGCCAGGGTATAGGCGTGCATCCCATAGGATTCAGTGGCCGAAGCGGGGGCATCGTCAGCTGTCCCGCCAGTATTCTCTGGAGGCTCAGGAGCATTTGCCGCTGTTCCAGCTGTCTTTAGCGTCCCGGCTGATGGTCCGGAGCTGTCCGTTTTTTCAAGAACGGCTAGTGTATTATGACTTTGAACACCTCCGGCAGAGGTGCTTTTGCCCCATGAAGTGCGTAATCTGGTTATCCACTGCATAATCAATCTACTCTCCCTTATTCAACCAGCAGCAGAATCATGGTCTGGTTGGCATGCTTTTTATAATATTGCTCTCCGTAGCTGATGAAACCTGTAGTGTTGCCGCAGAATCCGAGCATCGTTCTGTCGAAATCCGCCCACAAACCGTCCCGGATGAAGAGCTGATCCCGCAGCGTACAGTTAATGTTGAGCACAAAGGATGGCTTGTACGGGCTCCCGCCCAGCGTCTCCTCCAGCACAGCAAGCGGATCTGCCGCGCTCAGCACCTCCACATAAGTACTAGACATAACCTGGCTGTAAAACGTGACAGAGCCATCCGGGTTAATTGTCATCGGTGAGGCGATGATCAGATCGTCTTCGTATCTTTTGCCCAGCGGGCTGCTCAGGAAATGCTCTTCCAGGTCCGCCTCCGGGATACCAAGCACGCGCGCGTATTCTTCCGCAGCAGGACGTCCGTTGAAGGAATACACCGTTCTGCCGAACACATCGGCTTCTGTCACCAGCAGCGTTGTCCCGGTGGGAACATAAATATTCTCTTTAACCAGTGCGGTACGGCCCGGCATATTGAAAAAAATTCCCAGGTTCCGCACCCGGCGGCTTCCTATGTAAATATAAGTCTCTCCATGCTCATCATCCGCTGCACTTCCCCCGATAATCTTGAATTCCGGGGCAATGAAAAACAGCGAGGAGAGGAGCGTCTCCTCCATCGCGCCTGTACCGTCACATAGCAGCAGCAGAAAGGCATTAGCGTTGCCTTGGACTTTGTGATATGAGGCACGTAGTATATTGCCGCTAAGCACGGGCGGATGCAGGATCTCCACAATATCGGCTATCCCTGATTCGTATTCGAACCCTGTGACTACGCCGCTGCGGTAGCCCTGCGGGGTATATTCGCCTTTGGTCGAGCACAATACCGCCCGGGAGGGTGCATACCGGGACAATTCGCTGACTGCCGCAGCGGAAGCGAACAGCACCAAGCCTCTGCTGCTATCGAGTTGTTCCAGATACCGCCTGGCTTCGCCCGGTGTGTTAAAAGATAAAGCTTTCATTATGTATATCAACCTTCCTTCGCGGGATCTCTCCCTGCAAACGTTACTGAAAAATTAAGCTTTAATTTTCAATACTTCTTATGGTAAAACCAGAACCGGGCCTACTGTCTGTGAATAATGTCGCAATTCCATCGGCAAAGCCTTATTTCCGGCGCAAAAATACTGCTTTCACGGGTGACTAAGGTTGAGCCGCTCACAGAAAGGCTGTATCATGAACATACTGTAGATACGATTGAACGATGGATACGATGGATACGATGCCCATAGCCGGGCATCACAATACTAATAGAAAGGAAGTGTGGGACCATGACTTATTCACAGCGTTCCAGTCACCCTGCTGCCGCATCGGACTACACCTATCTGGAATACCAGATCGAATTAGCTGCAGAAGAATTGGCGGTGGCAGTAAAGGCGCAAGACGAAGCCCGGGCAGAGGCCGTCCGCGAGAAAATTGCCAAACTCGAAGACGAGCTGGCGCTGCTTGAGGATTAAACCTGATTACATCTGATTACGCCGATTACACCTGATTACACCTGACTAAGCCGATTATTTTAGTACCGTCACTTCTCGATTCTATCTCTAACAATAGATCATGTGATAATGATTATCAATGACAAAAAGATGTAGATTCCAGCAGCGCCGCAGTAGGCACCTGATTTCTCAAGCAAACCGATAGTCATTCGGTGCCGGGCTTCCGGCTGCTGCGGGGAATATGGGGTTGTTCTGGGTGTGCTAGGGTGTGATGGGTAGGTGCTGGGTACGCTGAGTGAGTGCGGGATGGGTGCTGGGTATGCTGGGTGAGTGCGGGATGGGTGCTGGGTGAGTGCTGGGTAGGTGCTGGGTGGGTGCTGGGCGTTGTGTGTGTTGGGCGTTGTGTGTGTTGGGCGTTTTGTGTGTGCTGAGTGCTGGGTGCGTGCTGAGCGTTGTGTGTGCTGGGCGTTTTGTGTGTTGGGCGTTTTGTGTGTGCTGAGTGCTGGGTGCGTGCTGAGCGTTGTGTGTGCTGGGCGTTGTGTGTGTTGGGCGTTTTGTGTGTGCTGAGTGCTGGGGGCGTGCTGAGCGTTATTCCGAGCGTTCTGCCCGGCAGCGAATGAGTTTTTGAGCAAAGATTACACTTTACAGCCTTGTCCAGGCAGAAATGTTGTACGTATTACAACTCTGCCCCCTAGTTTCCAAGGAGTTTGAGGAGATTGTTGTATGAAATACAACAATTGTCAGGCTAAGCCGCCGGAAAGAAAGGAAATGTTGCATTTCATACAACAATTCTCAATTTGAGGCAGACATAGGAAGAAAATGTTGTATTTTGTGCAGGATTCTCGTCCAGCAGGCACTGTCCGCCCGGCGAGTCCAACCAATTATCCCCACAAGAGCGGGGCTTTTGCTCGCTGACTACCTCGCTCCCTACCACGCTGATAATTGATCACCTCACTCACTACCACCCTGACTACTGGTTACCTCCTCCTTACCACGCTGACCACTAATTACTTGCCCACTACCGCACTGACTACTAGTTACCTCCTCCCTGCCACGCTGACTACTGTTTGACTACTGTCGAACCCTACCTCCATCACCCGTCCCATAGCGAGAATCAGCATGATGACGATGGTCGGGCTGATCCCTGGCAGTGTGATGTTGCGGATCTGCTTCCATTTGCCCGCCCCGTCCATACTCGCCACTTCATACTCCCTATCACGCTGACAACTCAGGTACTTTGCAGGCACCCTAAAACAAATAAATCACCTTACAAAAAAGAGGCTATCCCCGTCATTGCTGACACAGCGGGATAGCCTCTTATGATTTACCTATTTACCTATTTACCTTTTTACCTATTTACCTTTTTACCTTTTTACCTATTTACCTGTTTACCTAAGGACTTCCCAGCCAGCAGCTAGGGCTTAGCCCAATTTCACCAGGCTGTAGTTTTTCTTGCCTTTGCGGACGATGATGAATTTGCCGCCGATGGCAAGCTCAGCGGTAATCTCTGTCTCCAGCTCGTTGACACGTTCGCCGTTAATGGAGATTGCACCTTTGGTAATATCCTCACGCGCCTGGCGTTTGGATGGCTCGATGCCCAGGTCGACCAGCCAGTCGACAATGTTCTTCGACTCCTTAGTGGCGGTGAAGGTCGGCATTTCCTTGAAGCCTTCTTCGATTTCATCGGCAGTCAGGGAGCTGATATCCCCGCTGAACAGCGCTGCGCTGATGCGTTTAGCCTGCTCCAGCAGCTCTTCGCTGTGGACGAAGCGGGTCATTTCCTCGGCAAGTGTTTTTTGGGCCTCGCGTTTATGCGGCTCCGTCGCCACCTTCTCGGCAAGCGCCTCAATTTCCTCCTTGCTCAGGAAGGTGAAGTATTTCAGGTATTTCACCACGTCGCGGTCATCGGTGTTCGCCCAGAACTGGTAGAACTCGTAAGGTGTGGTCTGCTTCGGATCCAGCCAGATGGCGCCGCCGGCGGATTTGCCGAACTTGGTACCGTCTGCCTTGAGCATCAGCGGGATGGTCAGGCCGAAGGCTTTGGCTTCGTTGCCTTCTTTTTTACGGATCAGATCCAGGCCGCTGGTGATATTGCCCCACTGGTCCGAACCGCCGATCTGCAGCTGCACATCCTCATGCTGGTATAGATGCAGGTAATCCATTGACTGCAGGATCTGGTAGGAGAACTCGGTGAACGAGATTCCGCTGTCCAGGCGGCTGGAGACTACGTCCTTAGCCAGCATCGTATTGATGCTGAAGTTCTTGCCGATGTCGCGCAGGAATTCGATGACGTTCATGTCCTTGGTCCAGTCGTAGTTGTTAACCATCCGCACCTGATTGTCGCCTTCAGTAATGAACAGCTTCTTCATCTGGGCCGTCAGCGCATCTACATTCTCCTGTACCTGCTCCAGCGTCTGCAGGGAGCGCTCACTCTGGCGTCCGCTCGGATCACCGATCGTTCCGGTAGCCCCGCCGATCAGAATGACCGGACGGTGTCCTGCCAGTTGGAAGCGTCTAAGCATCATAAAAGGAATCAGGTGGCCGATATGCATAGTGTTGCCTGTAGGGTCCACGCCGCAGTACAGCGATACAGCCTTACTCTCTGTTAATTCGCGCAGTCCGTCCGCATCTGTCTGCTGATTAATGGCGTCGCGCCACAGCAACTCGTCGATAATGTTCAACATGTACAGCCCCTTTGGTTTGTTTTGTGTGTAATTGGTATGCATTGATAAACAGCCGGCTTACCGGGTAACTCTGCAATTCCCGAATTTGGGCAACAAAAAATCGCCCCTTGTCTATTCAGACACAGGGACGATTATCATTAACCGTGTTACCACCCAAATTGCACAGACATCATCATTCAAACATGTCCGTACCACTCTTCCGCGAGTTATCGTTCGCTTAGCTCCGCTTGGCATTACCCAAGATACTCCCGAGGTGTAATTCGCAGTCCATTGTATATACCGGGTTCCATCAACCCCCGGCTTTCTGGGAACAGGGACAAGTCTGCTACTGGCTCGTTCAACGTATACCAACTATAAGATTACAGAAAGTATAGCCGCTTCTAAAATTGTTGTCAATGCAGAGGCAGCGCCAGCCAGGAACGGCCTACTCCAAATCCGCTCCATTGCTGGCAATTGCCTTCTGGTACCAGTAGAAGCTCTTCTTCTTCTTCCGGTCAAGCGTTCCGTTTCCGTCATCGTCCTGGTCCACATAGATCACGCCGTAACGCTTGGACATCTCCGAAGTCGACGCGCTGATAATATCAATCGCCCCCCAGGCGGTGTAGCCCATGACTTCGACTCCGTCCAGAACCGCTTCCTTGACCTGGGTAATATGCTTGCGCAAATAATCGATCCGATAATCATCCTGGATGGAACCATCCTCTTCGACCTTATCCTTTGCACCCAGCCCGTTCTCCACCACAAACAGCGGGAGCTGGTAACGGTCGTACAGCTCTTTGAGCACAATCCGCAGGCCAATCGGGTCCAGCTGCCAGCCCCATTCGGTAATCTTCAGGTTCGGATTCTTCACGGTGCTGAACAGATTGCCGCCGGTAACACCATATTTCTCAGGAGTAACTGTGGAAATAAGCGACGTATAGTAGCTGAAGGAAATGAAGTCCACCGTGTTCTCACGCAGCAGCTGCTCATCGCCATGTTCAGTCACAAGCTGAATATGATTGTCGGCAAAATAACGCTTCATGAACGGAGGATAGCTTCCCCGCGCCTGCACATCGGTATGCATCAGGTTGAGCTGATTATCGATCTGGGCCTGCAGCACATCCTCCGGATCACTGGTCGCCGGATAATGGATCATACGCGCGAGCATGCAGCCGATGCGGAATTCCGGATTAATCTCCCGCCCTTTGCGGGTCGCGAGGCTGCTGGCGACGAATTGATGATGCAGCGCCTGATAGGACGCCTCGCGGA
Source organism: Paenibacillus sp. FSL R10-2199 (assembly GCF_038000235.1). Lineage (NCBI taxonomy): Bacteria > Bacillati > Bacillota > Bacilli > Caryophanales > Paenibacillaceae > Paenibacillus > Paenibacillus sp. FSL R10-2199. Next base: position 763,956 of record NZ_JBBOBO010000002.1, read on the forward strand.
TGTTATCCACCGTATCCTCTACTACCCCGCCGCCGGTAAACGGCTCGATGATGGTAGTATTGATCTCATTGAACGTCAGCCAATATTTCACTTTGTCGCGGTATCTGGTCATGACAGTCTCAGCATATTTCTCATAAAACGCAATCACCGCGCGGTTCCTCCAGCCCCCGTAATTCAGCACCAGCGACATCGGTATCTCATAGTGGGAGAGGGTAACCAGCGGCTCAATGCCATATTTACGCATCTCGTCGAACATATCATCGTAGAATTGCAGGCCCTTCTCGTTAGGCTCGGCATCATCCCCATTCGGGAAAATCCGTGACCAGTTGATCGACATGCGGAACACTTTGAAGCCCAGCTCGCCGAACAAGGCGATATCCTCTTTGAACCGGTGATAGAAATCAATCCCATACCGTTTCGGGTAGCCTTCCGCTGAGGCATGCTGCATTCCGCGCTCGATCGTTTCACTGGTGACGTGCATCAGCTCTTTGAGGTTGGTGTAATCTTTTTTCTTGTAGTATGGCACCATATCTGCCGTGGACAATCCTTTACCGTCTGCGTCAAAAGCGCCCTCTGCCTGGTTAGCGGCGATTGCTCCGCCCCATAGGAATCCATGTGGAAAAGTGGTCATTTTGTCATCTCCTATTGTTCGTTATAAAAGGCAGGCCGTAACTGCGGGAAAGTTTGGACTTTCGGCCGCTGTTGTCTCCAGATGTTCTGAATTGTACCGCTATTAGCGGATAACATCCGGAGACAAAGGCGGACGCTATCGCTCCTACAGTTCCAAACTTCCCTCCGTTACTAATAGCCTTTTGTTAGGATGAAGCGGATTCGGAGGTGACAAAATTCTAAGCCAACCCGATCGCTTCGTTCCGAAATCACTAAGCTCAAACTCAGGCTAAAACCAGAGCTGGCGCCTGGAAATAACTCAGGCTAAGCTCAACATTGAAGACCAAAAACTAAGATCCAAATTAAAGACCAAAAACTAAGACAAAAATCAAAGACCAAAAACTAAGACCAAAAACTAAACCCAAAAACTAAGACCAAAAACTAAAACCGAAAACTAAAACCGAAAACTAAAACTAAAATCGAAAGTCCAAATCGAAGATCCAAGCTAAAGATCCAAGCTACGATCAAAGCTAAACCGGCAACCTTACAGCTCAGCCTTCAGCACCGGCTCACCGAAAGCAACCTCGCCCAGCTTAAGCGGCAGAATCTGCTTGTAATCGGCCGTATTAGTCACGACCATAGCGGTCGTAATATCATAATTCTGGGCAATTTGCGCCAGATCGAAGGTAAGCAGCTTGTCGCCGGCCTGAATCGGATCACCGGCCTGCACATGCGCTTCGAAGAATTGGCCGCGCAGCTTCACGGTGTTAATCCCAACGTGGATCAGGAGTTCCATGCCGTCAGTATTGCGGATAACCATAGCATGCTTGGTTTTGAAGACATTCATTACGGTACCGCTGACTGGAGATACGAGCTCGCCGACCGTAGGGACGAAGGCTATGCCTTTACCCATCAGCTCATCGCCGAAGGTAGGGTCATTGACCTCTTTTAACGGAATCGCCTTACCGGTCATTGGTGCATAAGCTGTGCTGTCTGCGGTAGCGGATGCCGGTTCTACCTCAACCTCTACCGGTGCGGGAGCTGCCGGGGTCACATCTGCCGGTTTAGCGGCGATACTGCCGGAAATCTGCTCCGCATCATCAGCCTCTTCCTGGAAGCCAAGTAACACTGTAACAACCGCTGCAACTACAAAGGCAATGACCATCCCGCCGAAAGCGTACCAGAAGGTCTGTCCAACCAATCCCGGCAGACCCGGGATACCGCCGTTACCAGCCAGGGCGTATGCCTTGGCGCCGAACGCCAGCGCGAAGCCGCCGCCTGCCGCACTACCAATCATCGCCGCGATGAACGGCTTTTTGTATTTCATATTGACACCGTACATGGCCGGCTCAGTAACACCCATAAGTGCGGTGAAGCTGGTGGACAGGGCAACGGATTTCAGTTTCTTGTCTTTAGCCCGGAAGAATACGCCCAGAGTAGCGCCCGCCTGACCCATATTGGAAATGAAGGTCAGCGGCAGGAACTTATCGAAGCCGAGTGTAGCCAGATTGCTGATAATAACCGGAACCAGTGCGTAGTGCATACCCGTCATAACAATCAGGGACATCGCCCCGCCAAGCACGATCCCGGAGATCAGGCCGCCTTCATTCAGCAGCCAGTTAATGCCGCCGGACAATCCGTCTCCGACGAAGGTTCCCAGAGGTCCAATCGCAATCAGCGTGACCGGAACCATCACCAGGAGGGAGATCAGCGGAACGAGTAGCAGCTTGAGAGAGGGTATGATGAAGCGGTCCACTGTTTTTTCCACGTAAGAAAGAATCCAGATTGCGAGCAGAATCGGAATTACGGAAGATCCGTAGGAGACCGCTGTTACCGGAATACTGAGGAAGGATACGGGGTTACCGCTGGACAATAGTGCGCCCATATCCGGATACATCAGCGCCGCGCCGACACCAACTGCTATATACGGGTTACTGCCGAATTTACGCGCTGCGCTGAAGGAGATCAGCATCGGCAGGAAGTAGAATACGCCATCGCCAATCGCAGACAGGATACGGTACGTGTCTGTTCCCGCTGACAGCCATTCCAGGGTCACGAATAGAGCGAGCAGCCCCTTCAGGATACCGGCAGCCGTGATTGCGGGCAGCATCGGTGCGAATACACCGGCGATTGTCTCAAAAATCTTCAGAATCACATTCTGTTTCTTCCCGTCCGCCTGCTTATTTCCTTCCGCTGTCTGCTTGAGCGCCGGGTACTCTTTAACCATTTCGTCGTATACCTTAGGCACATCATTGCCGATAATGACCTGGAATTGCTCGCCCGAGATGTTGGTGCCCATTACCATATCCAGCTTTTTGAGCGCGGCCTGATCCGCTTTATTGTTGTCCTTCAGCTCGAAGCGCAGACGCGTTACACAGTGGTACACCGACTTCACATTGGATACTCCGCCCACCGACTTGACGATTTGCTGTGCTGTTTCCTGATGTTTCATTCGTCTTTCCCCCTAAATTGTAGGTCATAAAATCTAATAAAAAAACCCGAATGAACACGTGCATACGTAAAGAAGTGCATGCCGGTTTTCATTCGGGTTTTGCCTGATTGAACAGTAACAAGCCCCTTGTTATTTGGTTTTCATCAGCCTCTCCAGATGCAGTGTCAGATAGAGCTGCTCGGAATGGGTCATGACGTACTCGTAGTTCTTCAGGATAAAAGATTCAATCTTACGGATGCATTTGAAGGTGTCCGGATAATTCTTCTTAACCACCTTGTACAAATACTCCTCGGTATCGTCATGGCTGGTATGGGTGATGACCCGCTGGCAAAAATATTTGAGATGCGTAATGAATCTGAAATAGTTGACGCTGTCCTCGTCCAAATCCACGCCAAAATGATATTTGATAATGTTCATAATCTCCTGCAGCAGCTGCATCAGATGCGTCACATCGTTCATCGAATCATTGACTTCGGCATTGATGAAATGCAGCGCGATATTGCAGATCTCATCCTTGGGAAAATCAATCCCCAGCCGCTCCCGCAGAATCGTCAGCGCTTCCTTCGCCACATCGTACTCGGCTTTGTAGAAATGCTGTACCTCCCAGGATAACGGGTTGCGGACAATCTGCTCCCGCTCCATCCGCTGCACAGCGAAATGGATATGATCCGACAGCGATACATAAATCCCGTCACTGATCTGCTTATTCAGCTGCATGCGCGCCAGACTTACAATATCATCTGTCACCTGCAGGATTTCAACCGGCATTTCCGTAACAATCGCCTTGAAGCGCTCATAGATGGAGGAATCCTGAAGGCGGAAGACTTTCTCAATCCGTGCCTCGTCAATGGGGTCCCCTGCCCGGAACTGGAAACCGATACCCCGGCCGAGGATAAGCAGCTCCTGATCCTTGTCATCTACGGTGCTGACGATATTATTGTTGAAAATCTGTTTGATTATCACTTTCAGCCCACCTGCTTTTGAGGAATAAAAAAGGGCAAAACAACAACGGAAACGAATCAATCATTCCCATTGTGGTTTTGCCCGCATTACCGGTAACAAGCCTCGGAAACAATTTAACATAAGCTGAAAACGGTGTCAACCGTCAGTATCAGAAATCAGCTTTGCTAATTATGCCCATAGCAGCGCTCTTTTTATGACTGGCAGGATTATGGCAGTGCAGCGGTGTGACTTCAATACTTCTGTGACTGTTGTGACTTCTGTGACAGTGAATCCTTTTCATAGCCAATATAGTAATAGTGAGGGATTTACTGGTAAATATTTCTTCATCCAAAGGAGTGTAACTTAGGTGCAGCTTAAGACAGGGGAACATGCAGGGATTTTTACAGGAAAACGTATTTCAGCCAGGTTTATCGTTGGCCTTATTATTCTGGAGATTATTTTCGCGATGACAGTGAACCTCCTTTTCTTTGAAAAGGGGACCTTCGATGACATTAACCGGCTGACCCACGGGTGGATAAATGCCACGTTATGCGCGGGGCTGCTCGGTCTCATGGTAATTGTCATTATTTATTTATGGGCAATGGTCCGGATTCCGCTGCGGGATCTGGGACTGAGACGGGAGAAGCTGCTGGCCGGATGCCTATGGACATTTGTGTTCTGGCTGGCTGTCAATGTAATGAGTGCCTGCATCAATCTCATTGCCGGTACAGCACTTACATGGAATCATAACCTTGCCGACTTTCCAAATCTGTTTCTGGGCGCTTTGCTCGGGCAATTGTTCGGCAATGCCTTGCTGGAAGAGATCATCTTCCGCGGCTTCCTTTTTGTGCAGATCCATCATTGGTTGTCTGGAACGGGTAAGCCTTCTTCCCGCATAGTTAAGGCGCTGCTCATCTCGCAAACGGTCTTCGCCCTCATGCATATCCCGAACCGGATTTACGGCGGACTTAGCGGAATGGAATTTGTGTATGATTTTATCCAGCTGGTTATTCTCGGGATGCTGTTTGCACTCCTCTATGTCCTGACCCGGAATCTGTTCATCGTAGTGGGCGTCCACTCGCTGCTGAATGTGAATCTGGTGATCTGGACTAACAGCTACGCCACAACGGCTTCGCTTACCTGTATGGGCTTTGCTATCGGAATTCTTCTGCTGCTGCGGAGAAAGAAGATACATAACCGGAAATCCGTGATACATTATTGACGGTTTAACTGTAAAAAAAAGCAAGACCCTGTTTGCGGACTGAAGCCGCAGGGTCTTGCTTAATGGGTTCTAATTACCCGGACGAACAGGCTCTAGTGCATTTATCTGGGATACCGCGTAAGTCAGCTCCGTTAACGCAGAACTTAAATCAGCAATGATAAGCTGCATCTCCTCATAAGGAGGGACAAACGTGGTACCGAATTCAAAGGTGTAGCTGTAAATCTTAGGCTTGGAAGGGTCGCTTAAATGACGGCTGTAGGCATAATCCTGTGTCGTCCCGCTGGTATAATACAACTGGGCTGACTCTTCAACCTTGTAGGATTTGCCCCGTACGGCTTGTAAAGCTCCGTTCATCCGGTTCCCTAGATCACGCTCCAGCTTCTCATCCTGCGGCGCAATGTATTCTTTGTAGCGGTCCCTCATAAACTCAGTAGTTCCACGCATTCCGTCATACTGATGATTCAAGAAATTCTGGCCGGGGTCAGTGGTTTGGTTATTATCATCCCCCCAGTTGTACATAATTTTCTCTCCAAAGCTGTGAATATCCACATAAAAACGGATTTGATTGTACGTATCCAAAAGATACTTGATATTTTGTGATTCCGGCTCGGAGAATGGGGCTGGACCAAGGTAAATCAGACTGTTTTTATCTGCTGAGGTACCGATTGTACTCCCCCACAAGAAATCAAAATTCCGGTTCAAATCAACGCCCATCGGTCTCCCGTTCTCATCAGGCCGGCGGTTCTTCCGCCACCAGAAGCCATTACCCGCCAGCTGATCATTCAATGAATCCTGCTCATGGTTTTCCTGACAATACACCTTGCCATCCGGATTAACCTCCGGAAAGATAATCAGGTCTACAGATTCCAGCGCCTGCTTAATTTGTTCATAAGTAAAGCTTTTGTTCCCATACTGAATGGGCTGTCTGCTTGTATACCCCTGGGTGAGCTTGGTTAACAAGTTAATGCAAATGTCAGAACCACCCCACTAACGCGCATGCACATTGCCAGTAATCAGAATGGCCGGTTTCATTCTGGCTTGTTGTGGAGCGGCACTGAGCTTAACCGCACGGCATGTCCGGCCCTCCCAGGTCCGGTTAGGAAGAGTGATCAGCGAGACCAGCCCGGGGTTTTGCCGGCTAAGCTGCAGCAATGTGTTATCGATTTCGTCCACAGTCATATAACCGCCCCGCACCGACTCAGCTGTGAAATTCGCGGCATTTATCTCCGACCAGGTATAACAGCTCTGAAGGCTGCTCTCTGGATTGAACGTTGATGGCCAATTTGTATTCTCTGCCGTCAGCCTTGACTACTGCATGATAATGCGGGGTGCTGTCACCTGTGGGTGGTGCAGGTATTCCTCTGATGATCTTTCCTTTTAACACTCCGTATGGATTCAGCGGCATAATAATCGCTCCTTTTTAGTGTGTAGTTTGTGTTGTATGTGCTTGCTTCAACCGCTCAAGTGCCCATTTGGTTATGGACATATCCTGCTCAAGCAGCAGCTTAGCCTCTTTGAACAGAGTAATGAATTGTTGATGCTTACTGTTTATATTTTCTCTGGTACCTCCAAAAAGGAATGGAGCTATTATGTGAAAACGTTCACTCAATGATACTTGCTTTTATTTACATATTTGTTTGTTTGTCATTATCTACTTATGTATTTAATCAGAATGACCGTGTATAAAGGGCCATAATTTTCATGCTGTACTCATCACACCCCTTATGACGTCTCTACTTGAATATAATGGATTTTATAAAAATTCAAATTAGTGAAAGTATATGGACGTTGTATTTTCCAGCACACTAGCCAGCTAAAGGAGACATAACATGAAACTCAAAGAAACCACGAATGAAATCCCCGCTAACCTTGATCCAAGACTGCAGCGGGTCATTGCTTTCAATCAAAGTGAACACAAAGAGGCTCATCCGCATTTGTTCAACGCAGAATCAGCGGAGACAGCGGATGCCCGTGAAATCGCGGTTATCGCCAAGGTAAAGGATATTGAGGCGTGGAAAAATCTGTCCGGAGTCCGGCAAATTGCCGACCTGGGCAGCGTGCCTGAGGAGCAGGAGAATGTACGGCTCGTCACCGCCCGGATTGCCGCAGACCAAATTGAGCAGATCCGCAAATCACCGGCCGTAATGAGCTTGAAGGCATCACAATTGTTAAAGCCCCAGCTCTTTAAGACCATTGAAGAAACTAAAGCCCGGGCGGATTTGCTGAATCAAAATACTAAAAGCAACGGCGGGAAAGGTGTCGTCATCGGGATTGTGGATTATGGATGTGACTTTACCCATAAGAACTTCATCCATTCAGACGGGACAAGCCGTATTCTTAGCTACTGGGATCAGACGCTTCCTGATTCCAGTAATAGCGAGTTTGGATACGGCAAAGTCTTTTCTCAAGCGCAATTAAGCCGTGCTCTGCAAACAGATGCTCCGTTCGCGGCGTTACACCTTCCTGACCCTAAAGATGATATTGAAGATTGGCACGGAACCCACGTTATGGATACTGCTGCGGGCAACGGTAACGGAACCAATACACCCGGTCCTGCCCCTCAGGCAGATATCGTATTTGTGCAATTGAATGCCGAGGATGTTCCATGGTCGGGACCGGACGCGGTAAAAGGAGATTTCGGGAGTTCGGCGCATCTGCTGGAGGCTCTGCAATACATCTATAAGCTCGCCGGAAACCGGCCGTGTGTCACCAATATAAGCCTGGGCACCAATGGCGGACCGCATGACGGCACTTCTCTGGTTGAGGTAGGATTCGATACACTCCTTACTGCTGCTAACAATCGGGCCATCGTATTGGCCGCCAGCAACTCTTATACCCATGGTATACACGCCAGTGGCATAATCCGCCAGAATGAGGTGAAGGATCTCCGCTGGATCGTGGAACAGTCAGACCGTACCTCTAATGAAATCGAGCTTTGGTACGATGCAGCAGATGAATTCTCCTGCCAGTTAATTACTCCGGATGGGGAGAACCTCGGTGAGGTTAAGCTCGGCACGACTCACCAGGCGGTCGGGAACCGGAATGAAATCCTGATCTTCATCTCCCACCGGAAACAAGATCCGAACAACGGTGACAACGTCATCAATATCTTCATGGAGAGAGGTTTACCGGCCGGTGCATGGACACTTAGACTGCGCGGAGAGAATATCCGGTCGGGGAAATATCATGCCTGGATTGAACGGGATGATTTTGGCCAGTCCCATTTTGAAAAACCACTGGATAATACCCATACCCTCGGTTCAATCTGCTGCGGCAAAAAAACAATCGTTGTCGGTTCATACAGCGCCAAAGAAGCAGGCACACCACTTTCCTTCTTCTCCAGCGCCGGCCCGACACGGGACGGAAGACAAAAGCCCGAGATCAGCGCACCTGGAGGAAATGAAACCCAAGATGAACCTGTGAAATTCAAAGTTATGGCCGCTAAATCGGGATCAATAGATGGTGTTACTCCTATGATGGGCACCAGCATGGCGGCCCCGGCAGTAACCGGCATTATTGCCCTGATGCTCGCAGAAGCGTTGGCCCACGGCATTTCTTTATCCAGTGAAGAAATTCACGAGATTCTCCGCAAATCCGCAAGACCTATGTCGGGCAGCTGGCATGACCGTTATGGCTTTGGACGCATCGATGCTGCTAAAGCCGTACAATTAGTCGCCGAATTAACGCCCGTCCATTAAGCTCATCCGCAAGGGGGCCAACAACTTCTGTTGGCTCCTGTTGTACATAAGACTCTTATGTAAATTGAATGTAATCCAGAGTTTAAACATTAAGTATATCCTTCTACCACACGACATCGTGTGGTATCTTTGATGTAGATACAGGTGCAATATCATACATGAAGCTATTTCTAGATACTTAGGCAAAGGAGAGTCAGCATAATATGAAGAGTATCGCTGTTTTTTGCGGTTCGAATGACGGCGCTTCGCCCGTATACAAAGAGTATGCTGTTGCTCTGGGCAAAGAGCTGGCTGCACGGGGCATCACGCTGATCTATGGCGGAGCTACTGTCGGCTTAATGGGCGCTATTGCAGATAGCGTCATGCAGGCGGGGGGACGCGTGATCGGGGTTCTGCCCCATTTTCTCAAGAAAAGAGAAATCGAGCATACCCGTCTAACCGAACTGATTATGGTGGACTCCATGCACGAACGGAAGCTGAAGATGTCTGAGCTTGCCGACGGATTCATTGCCATGCCGGGCGGGCCGGGCACGATGGAGGAGTATTTCGAGATCTTCACGTGGGCGCAGCTCGGTCTGCACCAGAAGCCCTGCGGGCTGCTGAACGTCAACGGTTATTACGATCCGCTGATTGCCCTGTTCGGCAACATGGTCCAGGAGAAGTTCATGCAGGAGAAACAGCATTCCATTATGCTGAACGATACGACTGCGGAGGGAATTCTGCAGCAACTCGCTGATTATACCCCGCCTCCGGTGAAGAAATATCTTACGGATGAGCGGACTTGATGGACACATAGTGTTATTGAGCATAGTAAACCCCCTGCGCGAGCCTCTCTGCAGGGGGTTTGTTCTACCGTTCCATATACCGAGATACCGGGTAAGCGCCGCTGTCTGAATCTCAAGCGCCCGGTCAATACCCCGTTGTCATTATTGCTCTCCCTTAATTGTGAAATCCACATTCGTCAGCTGCTCACTCAGACTCCAGAGGCGGTCCGCCGCTTCAGGGTCGACTGCGTGCGGCATCACGCCAAGTGCCAATGAGCCGATACGGCGGGCAGCCTCGTTACGGGTGACAGCTTCGGCATTCTCCACCAGCGGGGCAATATCGCAGTTCTCACAGTAGACGCCGCCCCTCCCTTCCAGCTTCGGGCTTACCGCGCACCATACACTGGTCGCTGCCCCCTGCTGTGCTGTTTTGAGATTCCGCGAAGGATCTAGAATAGGGTTGCCAGCTCCGTCAATCACACCGGCGGCTTGAAGTTCTTGGAAAGACAGATGCTCCCCGAGGCCCGTACCGGCGATGCTGCCCGGATGAACGGAGAAGGCGCGCACACCTTCGTCCCTGCCGCGCTTGTCCAGCGCCAGCGCGAACAGAATATTGGCCGTCTTCGACTGGCCGTAGGCGGACATGCGGTCATAGCTGCGGTGTACGAAGTTCGGATCTTCAAATATGACCGGGGATTGCCGGTGTCCCCATGAAGATACCGAGATAACTCTAGCTCCTTCGGCCTGACGCAGAGCGGGCCATAGACGGGCCGTCAGCTGAAAGTGTCCCAGATGATTGGTAGAGAAGTGAGACTCGTATCCCCTCTTATCGCGCACCAGGGGAGCAGCCATAATACCCGCACTGTTAATCAGTATATGCAGCGGCTGGCCTGTGGCAAGAAACAGTGCTGCGAAATCATCAATGGAGCACGGGTCCATCAGATCCATCCGCTCAATTCTGACATTGTCTATTCCGGCAAGTGCAGCTCCCGCTCTGGCGGTATCCCGCGCCGGGACAAGGACCTCTGCACCGGCCGAAGCCAGTGCGCGCACCGTTTCGAGCCCAATCCCGGAGTATCCGCCGGTAATAATGGCAGTGACGCCGCTGAGGTTTGTGCCGTGCAGAATCTCCTCGGCAGTTGTGGAGGCTCCAAAACCGGAGCCGATAGGTTGTTGCTGGTTAACTGTCATGATCCAGGACCTCCTTGAATAACATCTCAAGGCTATTATCGCTTGCCCTCCATGGACATCATAGACCGTTTCTGCCTAAAACTTGCCTAAAGCTGCAATCACTCTTTTACCATCCCATTCTGCCTATTGCTTCCGTACAAGTTACGGCTATACTGTACACTAACAGTACAGGCTAGAGAGAACTGAACCTATATAAACAGGAAGGCGGGATGTACAATGACAGAGCAACAGCTCGAGACCCGCTCCGCTCCTGGACAGAGTACCGGTAATTATCAGGAGCAGATCGCCGGGATCATCGCGCAGACTGAGAAAATCACCCTTGCGGACGGACGCCATCCCACTGTGATCCCGTATCTTTCGATTTCCCGCAACAGCCGGATAACCCCGCTGATTCCAAGTGTCTTAACGCCTTCCTTTTGTCTGATCCTACAAGGCATGAAGAAGCTGCACTACGGCTCAACCAGTCTTGAATATCTGCCGGGAGACTACATGGTGTCCATGATCCATCTCCCTGCCTTCGCGCAAATTGCCGGGGTCTCCAGGGAAATGCCTTATATCGGTCTTCGCATTGACATCACTACACAGGAAATCGCCTCTGTAATGACGCAGGCTGGAATCAGCATAAAGCCCAGAAACAAGAAGGTGAATAATGCCGCCTTTATTGGCAAAGCCGACTCCAGCCTTCTGGAGGTGTTCAGCCGGCTGCTGAAGCTCACAGGCAACGGCAGTCCCCGGGAAGCCGTCTATCTGTCCGGACTCATCAAGCATGAGCTGATCTTCAATTTGCTGACCGGCGATTACGGGCATTTGTTCCTGCAGGAGGTGCTCTTTGACCAGAAAGCCGGAGGTATCGGCCAGGCCATCGAATGGATTCACCAGAATTACAGCCGCTCCTTCACCGTCCATGAGCTTGCTGATGCCAATAATATGAGCGTGTCCGGCATGCACCATAAGTTCAAAGCCATTACGGCAATGGGACCGTTGCAGTATCAGAAGCAGCTGCGCCTCCAGGAAGCCAGACGGCTCATGCTGAGCGGTTCCATGGGTGCCACGGCTGCTGCCATGGAAGTAGGCTATGAGAGTGCCTCGCAGTTCAGCCGCGAATACCGCAGACTGTTCGGCCTCCCGCCGCTCAAGGATATCCGGGCTGTGCGAAGAAGCATCGACCCAGGTGAATTCTAGCAGCCGATTGGGAAGTCTGACGCTCCCGAAGTATACTAGAGATGCTGGTCCCAACTATTACTATCCGCAGACGCATCTATAGCGATTATAGCCTGCACACCCTGCCAGAAAGAGGTTGTTCACATGTCGTTGTCTTCTTATTCCGCTCATGATGCTCTGGGGCTTGCCGCCCTTGTCAAGGCACGTGAAGTCTCACCCCGCGAGCTCGTGGAAACCGCCTTTGCCCGGCTCGATGAAATGAATCCGCTGCTGAATGCAGTAGTCCGCACCCGGCGGGAGGCAGCGCTGAAGGAAGCGGATGAGATGCCGGTTCTTGATGATGACACTTCCCGGCCGTTTGCCGGCGTGCCCTACCTGCTGAAGGATATCTCCCAGGCGATCGGCGGAGAACCGCTGACTTCGGGTGCCCTGCTCATGAAGGACAATATTGCCAAGCGGGACTCCAATTACGTAGCCCGTATCCGCCGCGGCGGCTTCATACCGCTGGGACACACGAATACCCCGGAATTCGGCCTCAAAAATATTACCGAGCCCCTGCTCCACGGCCCGGCGCGTAATCCGTGGAACCCCGCCTATTCCCCCGGCGGTTCCAGCGGTGGTGCTGCTGCGGCCGTTGCCGCAGGGATCGTTCCGGCCGCCGGAGCCAGTGACGGCGGCGGCTCCATCCGCATACCGGCCTCGTTCACCGGCCTGTTCGGACTGAAGCCGACGCGCGGGCGCACGCCGGTCGGCCCTGGCGTCGGCCGCCAGTGGCAGGGCGCGTCGATCGACTTCGCCCTGACGCGGACTGTGCGCGACAGTGCCGCGATGCTTGATCTGCTGCAGGTGGTGCAGCCGGAAGCTGCTTTTCAGACCCCGCTGTATCCGGGGGTCTATCTGGATGATCTGCTGAAGCCTGCGCAGCGGAAGCTGCGGATTGCGTACACTACAGCTTCGCCGGTGGGTACACCGGTATCGGAAGAAGCTGTACAAGCTGTGATGAACACTGTAAAGTGGCTGGAATCGGAAGGCTATGCAGTCGAGGAAAAGCTGAGTCCGGTTAACGGGGTCAGACTGATGGATAACTACTATACAATGAATGCCGGAGAGGTATCGGCAATGTTCCTGTCGCTCGAGAGCGGTATGGGCCGTACGATTGCGGCAAGCGAAGTGGATATTGTTACCTGGGTGCTGGCCGAAGCTGGTAAACAGGTCTCAGCTGCAGAATTCGTACACAGTCTGCATGAATGGGATGTGGCCGCCGCGCAGATGGCGGCGCTGATGGACCGGTTCGACCTGTACATCACGCCTGCGAATGCGGATTCCGCACCGAAGATCGGAGAGCTGACCCAGACGCCTGAGGAGATTCAGCAGCTGCTGGAAGTCAGCAGTCTGTCCAAAGACGCTCAGCGGCGGATGATCTACGAGATGTTCGAGCCCAGCCTAGCCTATACGCCTTTCACCCAGCTGGCGAATCTGACCGGTCAGCCGGCGATGAGTGTTCCTGTGCATCTCACACCAGAGGGGCTGCCGATCGGAGTTCAGGTCATGGCCTCCAAAGGCCGCGAGGACCTGTTGCTTCAGCTGGCCGCTTGTCTGGAACAATCACCGCTGTGGGTGGGAATGAAGGGGAACCCGTTGTTTGCCTGATATGTATTTGCTGAGGCTGTGTGTGTAAAGCTGGACGAGATGCAGACTGACTGCGGCTGCGTGCGATGTACGCTGGCGGAACGAGGGCTATACGACTAATAAGTGGAATAACAACACTTAATTCCCTCGAAATTTGCGAATATGAGATTTTAGTTGGATAAACGACACTTAATTCCATGCATATTGGCTGATATGAGCATATTGGGCACAATTAAGTGTCATAAATCCACCTAATTCCGATTCAGCAGATGGCGCGAAAAATTAAGTGTCATAAATCCACTTATTACAGCTTCCGGCTGTAATTTATCATAGTTCTGTCTATGAACGGATTAGCTGAGTATTATGAATATGCAGATTAGCCTAGACGCAGCTTCAGGTTGCTCACTGTGCATATGAATTGAAAGGTTACTCTTAATAGCAAAGGGTGTCCCGGCAGGAATACTTTACATTTCATAATTCACATCATCATGTAGGCTTGCCTGCCGGAACAACCTTATAATTGAAGCACTTAGCGGGGCCGCAGCCTGCGCAGGGGTTACGCCAAAAAGCACATAAGAATAACAAGGAATCCAGCAGGCCATCCCGCTGCTCCCGGACCGCGAAATATGCTTTTTAACATCTGCTTCATTACATATACTTCCTCTCACGCTCATTGTCTTGGTGCCAGCAACGCTCATTCAAAAGAATGACCGGGCAGGCTTCCCTGTTCTCCATCACTTCACCGCCAGCCGCAGACATCTCATATTAGAGTACTCATAGCCCGCCGCTTCATAAAAATGCAGCGCCCGCGCATTCTCCGCATCGGCCAGCAGGCTGATCCGCAGAAATCCGCGCTCTTTGGCGTAAGCCACTATGCCGTCCATGAAGAAGCGGCCGCTGCCCTGCCTCCGCTCTTCAGCTGCTACAATGAAATCCTCCAGCATAATTACCGGCCCGCCTTCAAACGTGCTGAACGCAAACACCAGATTCACCATACCGGTCACCTTATCTCCCTGTTTGAGCAGCAGTAATTGACCGCGTTCCGGATGCGCCAGAATCAGCCGCAGTCCCGCCCTCTGCTTGTCCAGGTTAGCCGCACCGGCGAAGTCCTGCTCCATTTCAAACAGCTCCTGCAGCAGCAGGCACATTTCTTCCAGATGCTCTGTCCCGGCTTTGGCTATCGTCAGCATAGTCCCGTTTCATCTCCGTTTCCATTTTATTGGGATTGGCTTAAGGCTCTGATGATGCTGAAAATAGCGTGATGATTAATCTCTTGCCCTATCATAAATGATTCCTGCCGTAATCAACTGTGACTTTTCCCCTGTGAACAAGAAGGCCGCTAAACGATACTGTATGTGAGATTCATGCAAGAAGCAGCCTACTACGAATAAAAGGACTGAGATCATGACCAGAAGTATTATTGTTACAGGCGGAGCCATTATTAAAGATAAATACGGCCGGATATTATTACAACAACGGTCTGATTACGGGGATTGGGAATTGCCCGGCGGGGGAATGGAGGCCGGAGAAACGATTGAAGAGACCATGATTAGAGAAGTTAAAGAAGAAACCGGACTTGAGGTCAATCACTATAATCTACTCTCCATTTATACAGGAGCAAGAATGATGTACACCTATCCTGATGGAAATGAAGTTGTGTTTGTCATGATCTGAAAGAAAAGGCCATAGGAATTCTAAGAACCTGATCATGTTCTATAAAATAACAGCAGGCGCCATGGACTTTGTTGTGTCCATGGCGCCTGCTGTTTCCTACGGCACATCCATCCGCGAGACCAGATACTCGCGCAGACTGCTGTACTCCCCGCCGCTGCGGATGTCAGTGAAGGAGCGGCTGATGCTGCCTTCCGTCAGCGGATTGGCGAAGTCCTCGACAATTCTGCCCGGTCCGGGATGCATGACAACCAGGCGGCTGGACAGCAGCAGGGCCTCATCCACATCATGGGTGATGAAGAACATGCACTTCCCGGTCTTGCGCCAGATCTCCCGCAGGTGGCTCTGCATATTCTCGCGGGTCAGGGCGTCCAGCGCGCTGAACGGCTCGTCGAGCAGAACGATCTCCGGCTCTGCAGCCAGGGTGCGGGCGATGGCCGCCCGCTGCTTCATGCCTCCGGAGAGCTGGTGGGGATACAGTCCGGCCGAGGCCGTAAGGCCCATCAGCTCCAGGAAATAAGCGACACGCTCCCTGCGTGCAGCATTGGGCTGGTTCTTCATCCGCAGCCCGAACTCAATGTTACGGGCTAGCGTCAGCCAGGGAAAAAGGTTCGCCTGCTGGAACACCACGCCGACCTCGGAATCCGGCCGGGTATGGCGTTTGCCGTTAATGGCGATGCTGCCCTGCGAAGGCTTCAGGTACCCGGCGATAATGTTCAGCAAGGAGGTTTTGCCGCAGCCCGAAGGTCCAAGGACTACAACGAATTCGCCCGGTGTCAGCTGCAGATTAACCTCCTGCAGCACCTGCCTTGCTGTGGCCCCTCTGCCATAGGTGAGGCCGATGCTCTCCAGCAGGATGCCCTGTCCGCTGCCGGTGGAGGTTACCGGTACCGCAGCAGCTCCGGCCATACCGGAAGCCGCCCCCCTGCGTCCGCTCTCCCCGTAATTCCCGGCATTGAGCACACCTGTACCACCGGGACCATCCAGTTTTTCTTCCAAGATCATCGCGCCACCGCCTCCTTGTCATTGCTGGTCTAATTACCGGTATACAAATCGCTCCGCAAAGCCTGCTGGTAGACCGAGAGGTCCGGTGAATCGGTGATCGACTTCTGCTCTACAAGGAAATCACCCGTGTCCTTCAGCAGCTGTCCGAATGCGCCCGGCTGATCCGGCGTGCCCATATATTCAGGGGCTGATTGCTGCGAGGCATCCAGCACGATAATTTCATTCATCGCCTTAAGGGTGGCTTCGGCGCTAAGTCCAAGCTCAGCAGACATCGCTTCCGCCGACTCCTGCGGGTGATCCCGGTAATATTTCACCGCTTCATCCAGCACAGCGATATAGCCCTTAACGGCATTCGGATACTTCCCGATGAAATCCTTGTGCACCACGCCGAACTCTCCGGTAATGCCGCCTTTGGCCGCCACATCGGCTGAGGTGATGATGACCTTGCCGCCATCCTCCACCAGCTTCGACTGGCTCGGCTGCCAGGTATAAGCGCCGTCGATATCGCCTCTCTGCCAGGCGGCAACGATGTCGGGAGCCTGCATATCAAGTATGGTAATGGATGCAGGATCAATGTTCTCCTGCTTCAGTGCCGACAGCAGGCTGAAATGCGAGGTGGAGCCGAAGGTGGTAGCGATCTTGTGGCCTTTGAGCTCGGCGAGGGAGCTGATTCCGGCAGCACTCTTGACTACCAGCGCCTCACTCTCGCCGATGACATCATGAATATAATAGATTTGATCCGGCAGACCTTGGGCCACACCGGAAGCTCCCGGAGGGGTACCCAGCAGGCCGAAGTCGATTCCGCCGCTGGCAATCGCCACGTTCACGTCGCGGCCGGAATCGAACTTGAGCCAGGATATTTTGATATCGGGATATTTCTTCTCCAGCAGGCCGAGGGACTTGGCCAGCAGCTCTCCGTTCGGTGAGACCTGATAGCCTATGCGGATTTCCGTCGGCAGCTCTTCCGCCGCGGCAGGTGCGGGCGTAGCTTCCTCAGCCACCGCCGCAGCTGCCTCCGTAGCGTTGGCGTTCTCTGTGGCAGCCGCCGCTTTCGCTGTATTGCCGCTGTTCCCGCTATTACTGGCAGAATTGCCGCAGCCGGATACCACCACCAGCAAAGCGAATATTGCCAGAAGGGTCCCTAAGCGAAACTTTGAATGAAGCTGTTTCATATATTTTCTGCTCTCCTTTTATGAAAACCATAGTTATTCATTGCTCCGTCCAAGGCGATACACGCCGGATTAAGCTGCGGATAATCAGATCAATCACGATGGCGATCAGTGCCATGATGATAATGCCCAGATACATAATATCGCTGCGCAGGAACTTGCTCGCATCCAGCACCAGCCAGCCGACTCCCGATACTGCAGCCACCATCTCCGCAGCTACCAGCGTGGAATAGCTTACCCCGACTGCGGTCCGCAGTCCGGTTAACAGCTCCGGCAGCACCGAGGGAAAGATCACGAAGGCATACAGCTTCCAGCCCCGTGCGCCCAGCGATCTGGCCCCGTTGATCCGGTCCGGACTCAGCCGCTGCACACTGAACACAGCCGTAATGAAGAGCGGAGCGAAAGCCCCGAGAAACAGCAGCAGCACCTTCGACACATCTGTAATGCCAAACCAGAGAATGAGCAAAGTGTAGTAGGCAAGCGGCGGCAGCGGCCGGTAGAATTCGATAAAAGGATCAATAACCGCACGCAGCACCCGGTAACGGCCGCATAGAATCCCCAGCGGCACAGCCGTAACAAAGGCTGCGGCGAGCGCCAGAAACAGCCTGCGCATGCTGGTGCCGATATGGTTCAGCAGCGTTTGGCCTTTGTACCCTTCATGCAGAACATCGGTGAAGGCTGCCCATACGGTCTGCGGCTCCGGCAGGAACAGCGGATTCACCCACTCTCTGGCACTGACCAGCCACCACAGCAGCAGTGCGGCAAGCAGGGAAGCCACCGAAATTCCCCGGTACAGCCATTCTTTGGACCAGCCTGCTGCTGCAGGCGGTAACGCGGATGCCGTTGATTCAGCCGGATTCCGGCCGTTGCCCTTTGGTTCGCTAACGCTGATACTCTGCCCTTCCTCAGGACGCGCTGCCTTCGGTGTATTGCTCTGCATGTTGCGGGTCTCCTCTCTCTTGCCGGCATACAAAAAGGCCTGACTCCGGCAAGCAGGGCAGTTTCCGCCCTTGCTCCGGCTAATCAGGCCTCCGGCTGTCCGGTAGGCTTGTACCTGAATTTATGAATTTATTATTCTGAACCCGTTACGATGTCAGCCTTATGCCGATCATGCCGATAATAATGATGGCCAGGCATATCAGTTTGGACGGTCTAAGCGATTCTCTATACACCATGGCCCCCAGCACGACCGCTCCGCAGGAGCCGATGCCCGTCCACACGGCATAGGCCGTCCCGACAGGTATCGTCATTACCGAGCGCGACAGGCAATAGAAGCTAAGTGCAAGGGCGGCAACTGCGGCAACAGAGGGCCAGAGATGCCGGAATCCCCGGGAATATTTTAATAGAGGAACACTGGCGACCTCCGACAATCCGGCAATGATCAGGAGCAGCCAGCCCACTAGCGCAGGCCTCCTTGTTCACGGTCTGCCGGGGACGTCGTTGACAATGGCAGGAAGTGCCCTTTCTTCAGTGCCCGGCCAGGCTCACCGCCCCGAAGCGCTGCATCTGCTTCACCGCCGCCTTCCTGCGCCTCACTCTCATCCCCAGCCGTCAGCTTCAGGCCGATCATGCCACAGAGCAGCAGCAGAATGAAGAAGATCCGCCAGAACCCGGCGGGCTCGTTCAGCAGCAGCATTCCGGCAGCGGCAGTGCCTGCCGCCCCGATGCCGGTAAATACGGTATATGCGGTTCCAACAGGCAGCCGCATCATGGCTTTTACATATAAGGTATAGCTTATTCCAATGCAGCACAGGACAAGCAGGCTCGGCCAGAACAAGCGGAAGCCTTGACTGTATTTCAGCCCGGTGGCCCAGAAGATATCCACCAGTCCTCCGGCAACAACATAGAACCAGGCCGACATGCTGCGGTCCTGCAATGCAGAAGTCTGTTTCAGTACATTCATATCTGTGCTTCTCCTTATCCGTCTAGCCGATGAACTGGAGCATGGAGCTGAAGGATTTGATCGTTTCCATCATTTCTTTCTCCATTAAGGAGAGATGGTGCCGCTTCGTCCAGGCCAGGACAATCGACACATCCAGCTCCGTATCGGCAATATCGAGCGGCACAATGCTGCCCTTGTTCAGGAAATAATCACTCATGAATTTCGGGGCAAAAGCGGCGCACAGGTTCTGGCCGATCACATTCTCCAGCATCGGAAAGCTGTCCAGCCGGTAGGCTACGTTGTAGTCTCCGTGCTTCTGCAGCAGCTCGGACACCCAGCAGTCGGTAGCGAACTCCGTATTATACAGAACCAGCGGCTGGGCCAGCGCTTCCTGCAAGGGAACTGCCCCCCGGCCTGCCAATTCTGAATCCTTGCTGACAAGCAGCACCAGCCGGTCGCGGAACAGCTCTTTGATGCAGAGATCCTTCTCCTCCGGTTGTCCGCAGGTCTTCATGACGACACCGAAGTCCGCCTTGCCGGCCGCAATGTCGCGCAGATTATTGTTCGATTCCCCGACCTTCATCAGCACATTGACACCCGGATGCCTATATTTGAACGTAGTTAGCGCATTGACCATGATCGTGTTGCTGATGAACGGCTCCACCGCAAGATGGATACTCCCGGTCATGGCCTGCGTATTCTCCTCAGCCAGTGCCTTGATGTCTTCCAGCAGGTCGATAGCTTCCATCGCCTTCTGGATTACAGCCCGACCGACATCGGTCGGCTGAACCCCCTGGTTAGTCCGCTTAAACAGCAGAATGCCGAGTTCAACCTCAAGCTTGGACACCGATGAGCTCAGCGCAGGCTGGGAAATGTAGGAGCGCTCGGCAGCCGTCGATATGGAGCCCGTTTGGGCTATCGCCACAATATGATAGAGCTGTTCCAGACGCATGGCTTCTCCCTCTTGATTCTTAATAGCCTCATTATATAACTATAAAACCAATGTGACTACTAGGAAAAAAGTCTGCTTCATCTCCTGATGCGTCCTGCTGCGCCGATGTTCAAGGCACCCATTGCTCCAGCTGCTCCACCAGTACCGGAAGCGGGTGATACCCGCCGAGACGCAGCTTGACCTCGCCGTCCAGGAACAGCACCAGCTGCGGGATGCCCCGCAGGCGCAGACTCTGAAACAACAGCCGGTATTTGCCGGCATCTACGCCATACACATTCATCCGGCCCTGGAAATCATGGGCTATGGCCTCGGCTACCGGGAACAGCTGCCTGCAGATTTTGCAGCGCCGGGAGCCGAAGAAGACAAGTACAGGACCTTCACTGCCGAAAGCGAGCGCTTCGAATTCACTGTCCGTAATATGGGAGACCGGCCTGCGCGGAATTTCCGGGCGCATGCTTACACTCCGCCCCCCGCACCTGCTGTCACTGGCTCTCCCGCCTCTGCGGGTTTTCCTGCCGCCGGGATCTCTTCCTCCGCAGAACCGGCCAGAATCTGATAGATGATCCCGCCCTCAGCATTCTCCGGTACCGGGGACCCGGTAAGATGGCAGATGGTCGGCACGATATCAACGACTTTGACTTTGCGGCCGATGACTTCCCCGCTCTTCACCCCGGCTCCCAGGGCAATAAACAAAGCTCTCATGGAGTACCCCAGCAGAGTGTGGTTGCTGAGGCCGTTGCCGTGGCAGCGGGTGAAGTCAGCCTCAAGGATGTAGAAAATATCGCCGGAGTTCTCTCCGCCAAGACCCACTACTTCCATGTCATTGCGGTTCAGCGCGAAGCTGATGACTCTTCTGCCTGTCTTGGGATCACGGTAACTGTACAGATCATCGATGATCTTCGCTACCGTGCTGTCATAGTCTGCCGGATCAACAATTCCCTGTGGATCACGGCCTTTTACATTGAGATAAATGAAGGTAGCGCGCTGGGCAACAGCTGTCGTCCGGCTCCAGTCAATCTCATAGCTGCCTCCGTTTTCCTTAAGCTGCGTGTACCCGAGGTCACCGAGAATGCCGACGTTGATGCCCCACATGTCGCCGATCAGCGGGTGATCAGTCTCCGGATTCTTCGCGACTCCTGCATGGTCCGAGACAATAAAGGCCGCCGTCCCGCCGTCCAGCCGGTCCAAAAGAGTGCTGATGAAGCGGTCGCTGATCTCATAGATTTTATAGATAATCTCCTGATAACGTTCATACTCCGCAGACGCAGCGGGCAGCGTATGGTCCAGGTAGAAATGATTGAACATATCAATACCATGCATGTGAGTGTAGAACAAATCCCACTCGTTGTTATCCAGCAGATGATTGATCGCATCTACATGCCAGCTGTACATTTCCTCAATCGATTCCAGCAGCACCTGATCCGCCTGCGGATTCAGACGGCTGTAATTGGAAGGCTGTAGCATCGGCCCGACTTTGCTGTATAGCTCCTCCCCGATATTTTGCGGATAAAAGTATTTGCCCGTCTTCAAATCGAGCACATATGAGGCGTAGAACTTAAAGCTGTTACCGGCGGGGTCCAGCTCCAGCACACGGATTTTGTAGGCGACTGGAATGTCCGCGCCCTCAATGCTGTAGGTGTCATAGATCCAGCCGCTCCATTCTCCGGGTCCGGCTTCACCGAGAGGCACCGCTGCCGTTTTGGAGGCATAAATCTGAACCCGGCTGTAATCCCCTTGATCATCGGCAACCAGCAGACCGTACCGTCTGGCCTGCCCGTTATTTACCGGAACCGCGAACTCACGCGCTCCTGCCGGAGCAGAAGTCCAGCCTTCAGCCGGTCTCAGCGGCGTATAAATCTGATCCGCAGTCGGCACATCTGCAGACAACTCTCCATCCTGGGTCGTTGTGACCAGCCCCGGCTGGGTATAGCCATAGCCTTCGTAAGTATCCTTGCTGATCTCGGCCTTCTGCGACGTTTCTTCTCCTTCAAACCGGCAGTTGGCCCCGGTATTATCCACGACATGGGGGATTTCAATTAGCTCGGCATATTCCGCGCGGCCTTCATATACTTTCTCATAGTCAATGTAACCGCGCAGATTGGTGTAGATGCTCGTTCCGTCCACATAGATTGCATCCTCCACCTGCGGCGGCCAGGACGTTGGATAGTTGAAAATAATACTCTTTTTGCCCGCCCGTGCATAAGCCTGCCAGATCGTCTCCGCCTTCAGCAGCCCCGAGTCAAAGCCATAATCCAGCACATCCAGCTCATTGCCGAGCGTATGGTTCCAGAAGCAGGTAATGCCGTGGGTCGCCGGATACGCGCCCGTAGCAATGGATGCCCAGTTCGGCGGCGTTATCGCCGGAAGCACGCTCTGCATACCCAGATCGCTGGTGGTTACACCGGCATCGAGCGCTCTTTTGAAGCCCGGAAGCTTGCCTTCTGCCACATATTTGCGGATGACTGCCGGATCTGCGCCGTCAAGACCCAGCAGCATTACCTTCTTCGCTTTGCTGTTATTGTTGTTGCTGTTGTTGCTGCTGCCGTGAGCACCGTCTTTGCCGTTTGCCATAACCTCACTCCGTCCAGGGATTTTTAGATATTCCTATGTGATAACTAGGAATTAATCTCTGTGGTCATTATAGACGGCAGCCAGTGCGCTTGTTAAATAGACGTTGCTTATACGGGTATAAGCGGCGCTTATCCCCGCAGAACAAGTGGAAACGGCTTTGCCGACCTTATAAAGGGCGGGATCGTTTCAGCGGGATCGTTTCAAAGCGAAATATCCCGCCCCATTACAGGGGCAGGATATCCTCTGGACTCGCTATTCCGCTTCAGTCCGGAAGCTTAGCTCAGCGCGTGCGGAACTCCCGTGGAGTCTGGCCGGTCTGGCGGTGGAAGAGGCGGGAGAAGTAATGGAGTGAGCTGAAGTGGTATTTCTCGGCAATCTCAGTAATACTCAGCGGGCTATGCAGCAGGTCTTCCTTGGCCCGGTTGACCCGGAAGCGGTTCATATACTCCACAGGTGAGGCCCCGGTAGATTTGCGGAACAGCTCGAAGAAATGCCCCCGGCTCAGCTGAAGACTGCTGTAATATGCCTCCAGCGGCTTCGGTACATCATGCAGCAGATCCTGCTCCATCTGCTCGAGCAGTGAGCTGATCCTCCGGTCCGGAATGGGCTGGCCGCTCAGCAGCAGATGCAGCAGATCATCAATAAACTCCTGGAAATGACGCTGAATCGTCAGATTGCGGATGAAGGTCTGCTCATTATCGAACTCTCCTGCCTTATAGAACTTCTGAAACCGCTCTGTCCACCCGCGCAGCAGCCCCACATCCATGGACAGCGGAAGCGGATACGGGAAAAGAGGTCCCAGCAGCTCCTCCTTCAGTTGCTCCGGCTTATAGCAGATCGGGCAGGCCCAGTCGAAGACACCCTCCCGGTCCACAAGATGCCAATCGAAATAGCAGCACAGATGAACCATGGGTTCGGCAGCATCAGCACGCCATTCATGAAGCTGCCCGGGCGGGAGATGGATCAGCATTCCCGGACTGACCCGGTGGGACTGTCCGCCGGCTAACAGCGTCCCGTAGCCTTCGCTGATCAGGTAAACCGAGCTCATGTAGCAAATTCTCGGTGAGCTGGATTGCCCTTTGGCAAAGGGATAGCGGGTAGCCAGATAGACGTAAGGATGTATCGCGGAAAAGTTCATACCGGTTCCCCTCCCTTCCTTTCGTTGATGCGGTTACTCTGTAACGTTCGAAGCCTGCGCGGCTTCAATGGCAGCTGCCAGCTCTTCGTAAGATGAACCCGGCAGCAATTGGCCGTTCACCATAAACTTCGGTGTCCCGTTCACCCCGTAATTTCCTGCGGTTTTGAAATCCTCCTTGACCGGAAGCATGTAAGTACGCGCCTGCAAATCCTTCGCGAAGCGTTCATAATCAATACCGCTGATGTTGTCCTTCACGAAATTAAGCATAAACTGCGGGGTAGCCCAAATCTTCGTCTCATCCCCCTGATGGTCGTACAGCTTGCTCATGAATTCCCAGAATTTATCGTTGTCCAGGGCAAATACCGCTTCGCCTGCGCTGGCCGCCATTATCGAATCCCGGTCGATGAAGGCAAAGTTAATGAAGAACAGCTCTGCCTTGCCGGTATCTATGAATTCCTGTTTGAACTGTTCAAAATAGGTCTCCTTCCACTTCTTGCAGGCCGGACACTTGAAATCTGCGAATTCAATCACCTTGGCTTTGGCTGTGGTGCTGCCGAGATGCGGCTGCTTCTCATATTTCAGGCCATTCGCATCGTAGTCTCCTCGGATTTCCGTATAATTGGGCAGTCCGTCCAGCCCGCCCGCCGCCTTGGTCCGGGTAAGGAACACCACGGATACGGCCAGTACCATCACACAGATTACGATGACCGGAACTGCGAAACCGGAACTTTTCTTTGTTTGTTTTACCTTCGATTTAGCCATTGCTGATTATCCCCCTAGATAAAATAGATGCCGCTTATTGATAGCGCTTTCTATGCTGAATATAAGCTGGAGGATATTTCAGCGTAAAGGTACACTTGCGGCAGCAGGGTACCTTTCCCCCGTTCAGACTGGGCGTGACAGTCCAGCGTCAATTCACCCGCCGATCGTGCAACAACCGGACCCTACGCTAAATACTTTCCGGCGGGATTCGCCTACGATTTATGTCAGGTAAACCCTATAGACGGTTTAGTACATTTAGAAAAACAGGTCAATACAGCTTGGAGGAGGCATAACTAAGATGAAAAAAACTAAGGTATCATCGGTGACGGAGGGTGCGGAGGCGGCGAAGGCGGAGGTGGAGACGATTGAGGCGGAAGTGATGGTGGAGCTCGAGATGGCTGGGGCGGTAGCTGCGGTGACGGAGATGGTGGAGGCGGTATCGTCGGTGATGGAGGCAGACCCTATGGTGGTGGAGGAAACTGTGGAGGTGATTGGAGCGGTGACTGAGATGGCAGAGGCGGTAGCGGCGACGGAACCGGGACCAGCAGCAGGTTATGCAGCGGCAGGTAGTCTGCTTCATGCCCAAGAGCAGGCGGGGCGGCATAATATTACCTTCAGCGGTCCGGCGGCGGATTTCTTCGAAGGGGCGCTGCTGGGCAACGGCGGGCTTGGTGTGGTGGTGACCACCCGGCCGGATGCGGTTATACTGCACTTCGGACACAACAATGTCTGGGATATCCGGATTGCCGAGCATCATGCGGAGGAGATTCTGACCTTCCAGGAAGTGTACGACCGCTTCGCTTCGCTTCCCGCTAATCTCGGCCAGCTTACGGACAACCCGTGGTACCGCGAATACTGCGAAATGGCCGGAGACAACTACAGCAAGCCCTACCCGCGCCCGATGCCCTGCGGCTCGCTGCTGCTCCGGTATGACCGGCGCCGCGCGGAGGTACTCGGCCACACGGTGCATATTGGCGACGGACGCTGCACGGTTGATTTCCTGATCAACGGCAAACCGGCGGTGTTCGAGCTGTTTGTGGAGGCGGAGCAGGACCGGGTGTGGATGTCGGTAACAGATACGGCGACCGGTTCGCAGGTTCCACTGTTCCATGAGGCCAGGCTCATTCCCGATCCCAAGACACCGCAGGAGTTCCCTCCGGCGTCTTGGGAAAACGATGCTGGTGCTGGCCTGATGTCTTTTACACAAATTCTGCCGCACATGGAGTTCCCCGCTTCGCCTTACCTTCCGCATGAGCGGGACAAGGCGTTCCGGCTGGCGGTCCGGCTGCCTGGAGCAGAATTCATTGGCAGCGGCAGCATTGCCCGTCTGGATAGCTCAGGGAAATCCGGCGGATTTCTGGCCTGCGCAGAATTGCGGGAGGGACCGGCAGCGGAGATAGCGACTTTAGCTGACACAGGAACTGTAATCGGTGCTCAACCTGGACCTAGCGCATCTGCCAGGATGAACGCGCCGACACGCGCCGGTTACGACCACGCGCTGGCGCACACCCGGGAAGCATGGCGGGAATACTGGGGGCATTCCTTCATCGCCTTGGAGGATGAATTCCTGGAGCAGATCTGGTACCGCAATCTCTATTTCCTGAACTGCTCCGTCAAAGCGGGAATAACCTGCCCCGGCCTGTTCGCCAACTGGAGCTACGGCTCCATCGGAGCGGATTGGCACGGAGATTATCATATGAACTACAACACCCAGCAGCCATTCTGGGTGACGTTCTCCAGCAACCATCTGGAGAAGCATCTGCCCTACGCAGACATGGTGGATCATGTACTGCCGGTCAGCCGCAAATGGGCACGCGAATATTACAGACTGCCCGGCGCCTATTTTCCGCATTCTGCCTACCCTGTAGAAATGAGCATGATGCCTTACCCTGTTCCGCATTGGGGCTGGGAAATATGCGAGACTCCATGGACTGTACAGAGTTTATGGTGGCATTATCAATATTCAATGGATGAGGAATTCCTGCGCAGCCGCGCCTTCATGCCTATGAAGGAAGCCGTCCTGTTCATGACGGCTTATATGAAACGTCCCGAAGCTTATGGTCAGCCCTGGAAGGACGGCTGCTATCATATTTTCCCGACGGTGGTGCCTGAGTTGTATGAGATCACGCCGGGATTCGCCCGCAACAGCGATTGCCTGATCGATCTGACGCTGACCAAATTTATCTTCCGGGCATTCATCAGTGCCTGTACCGTTCTGGGTGAGATTGAAGCAGAAGGAGCCCTGCTGACTGAAGTACAGGATATCCTGAATCACTTTCCGGAGTATCCGGAAGCCGAATCCGCTTCGGGCCGTGTATTTGTATCCGTAGCTGGCGAAAATCCGGACACCGTCTACAATGTTCCGGTTCCGCTGACCACTGTCTTCCCCGGCGAAGAACACGGTCTGCATTCTCCTCCGGCAGAGTATCAGACGGCGGTGAATACTTACCGCAATCATCTCAATGAAGGCGGGAATGAGCTGGTGTTCCAGCCCCTGGCCGGGGCGCGGCTAGGTATTCTTGATCTGGAGCGGTTCAAGCGGCAGATCCGGTACTGCCTGCTGCCTAACGGCACCTGCACAGATAAAGTGCTGATGAGCGGCGGACGCTACTCCGATACGGACGACTTCAGCTTCATGGCGCGCATGGGTATCTGGTTCGAGAATTTCGCACTGCCCGCCGTTATCAACGAATGCCTGCTCCAAAGTTATAACGGCGTGCTGCGCTTTTTCCCCAACTGGCCGGAGTATGACAGCGCAGAATTCCGCACCCTGCGCGCGGTAGGCGGCTTCCTCGTCAGTGCGTCCATCCAGGCTGGTGAAGTGCAGCAAATCGAGGTTTTCAGTGAAGCAGGAGCTCCGTTATCCTTCTATATTCCTTGGGAGCAAGGGGCCGAATGTACCCGTTCCTCCGGGGAGATGCAGACCTTCACAGGTATGGACGCGGATATACAGACTTCTGCCGGGGAAATTATCCGCATCGTTAAAGCGGGGGGATAGCTCCTAAACAAATCAATCGCCAGAGAACAAACTAGGAAAAGCCACTTTGGCAACTTGCTTGCTGAGGATTTGCAATGACTGGATTACGGTATATGCGGCAGGCTTAATCTTAGTTGCACTTTGTACAACTATATTATCTGATTTAGAACGGATTATCCGTTTAGTTGTATTCCGTACAATTAAACTGCCGTACTTAGATGGTTTTTACCGATTCGGACAAATTTAGTTGTACAGACTACAGTTATAAGAGGCGAGCAGCCCTTTTCGCCTTTTTTAGTTGTACATTATACAACTATCACGGAATTCGTTGGAACTGAATACTCAAATTGCTGCATGTATGAAATGTTTGAATGAACTCACTACTCTAGCTCTGATGTAGTACGATTCAGTCGACAGTTCCATAGCGCCATAGTCCCCTAAGGCTTCATTCCCGCCAAGAACACACGGTTATCGTGCAAAAGCAGCAAATAAGCGGGGGCGAAATTCGCCCCCGCTTCTCTTACGCCAACAGCTCCAGCCGGCTGCCCAATTTGTAGCTTCCGCCCGCTTCCGCCTGGAAGACTGTTCGTACCTCACCCCATCGTACCGTCACCATTCCCGGAGAAAAGGTACGGACCTCGGCTGCAGTCAGCTGGCCGTTATCCCAGGCAACATCCACTTCCGCATTCCCCTTGGCCCGCAGGCCGGATACCGCTCCAGTGCTCCATGCCGCAGGAAGGGCAGGCAGCAGATGAATCTCTCCCGCGTGGCTCTGCAGCAGCATCTCAGCAATCAGCGCTGTACCGCCGAAATTCCCGTCGATGACGAAAATATTGCTCTCCGCTCCGGCAATGCCCGATTTGGAGTAGGTGAACAGATTATCGAAGCACAGGCCGCCGATCAGGTGAGAAATATGCTTATAGGCATCCTCCCCGTCATGCAGCCGGGCAAACCCGAGTCCGAACAATGCCGCCGTGAACTCCACATCCTCCAGCTCGTTCTGTTGCATCCGGTTCTCCAGCGTAACTCTGGCTGCCCTGCTGAGTTCCGGTGTCCGGCCGGGAGTAATCCGATTGCCGGGATACAGTGCGAACAGATGGGACAGATGGCGGTGCTCCGGCTGGGCTTCCTCATAATCCTCCAGCCACTCCTGCAGCTGCCCCTTCCTGCCGATCTGAAGCGGTGGAAGCTTAGCTGCAGCCGCCTGAAGCATCTGCCGGAACGCTTCATCCCGGTCCAGAAGCGCTGCCGCCATCAGGCAGAATTCAAACAGCTCCCGGACCAGAATCTGGTCCATCGCCGGACCCATGGACAGCTGCTGTGCTCCTTCCCCGGCATGACCGGGATAGAAGCTGTTCTCCGGTGAATTCGCCGGTCCGGTAACCAGCCAGCCATGCTTGGGGTGGATACACATGTAATCGAGGAAGAATACGGCCGCCTCTTTGAGCACCGGATAGGCCTGGCGCGCCAGGAACTCACGGTCCAGACTATATTCATAATGCTGTATCAGATGTGTGGCAAGCCATAGTCCGCCTGTAACATTAAGTCCCCATGAAGTCTCCCAGCCGGGAAGCGTAAATCCCCAGACGTTCGAAAATACATGCGCAACCCAGCCCTTGCTGCCGTACAGATTGCCTGCCGTTGATTTTCCCGCCTGTGCCAGCTCTTCAACATAGCGCATCAGCGGAAGATGGCTGTCCCCCAGATTCGTAATCTCCGTAGGGTAATAGTTCATCTGGGTGTTGACGTCCAGGTGATAATCACAGCTCCAGCCCATCCGGCAGGCTTCCCCGTCATTCCAGATCCCCTGCAGATGCATAGGCAGCGGCGAATCGGCCCGTGAACCGGCGATCGTCAGGTAACGCCCGTACTGCAGGAACAGTGCGAACAGCTGGGGATCATCCCCGCCGCCCCGGGCCAGGGATTGAATACGCTGACCGGTGGGGAGATCCGCCTTATCTGAGCGCCCCAGGTGAATATTCACCTTGTCATACTGGCTGCGGTAATCGGCAATATGCTCTTCTCGCAGCAGTTCATAGCCCTTGCCTGCCGCCTGATCAATGGTGCTGCGGCTTTCTGATTCCCAGTCCGCATCTGTACGGCGGTAATTCGTGCTGACGGCGAAGTAAATCCAGGCTTCATCCGCTCCGCTGACAGTCAATAGGCCGTCACCGCTATGAATCGAACCGCCGGATATCACCACCTTGACCCATCCTTTGGCATAGACTCCGCAAGTGCCGTTGCTGTGTATATTTTCTGTTGCCTGGCTCTTGAATTCCAGCATATCGCCTTCCACGGCTGTCGCTCTAAACTGCCCCGTCCCGTTCACCAGACTGAGCGAAAAGGACACTGTACCCGGCAGTCCGCCCCAGATCCTTGACGCTACCAGATCACCCGCATGCGAGGCAAAAACCTCACGGTGCAGCGTTGAACTCTTACCCTGATGCACCGCTCCGGCCACCGCATTCGTCAGATCAAGCTCCCGCCGGAATTGTCCGCCATCTCCTGATTCCTGCTCCCGGTTCTGCATCTGCTCTGCAAAATCAATCACCACCTCGCATAGTCCGAGGTTCGTGCCGAAATTCTGCTTCTTAGGCTGCAGATGCCGCTTAGCCAGACGGTCGCCCCCTTCGTAATCCCCGCTGAAGAAATGCTGGCGCATTTCTTCCAGCGCAGCCTTACCCCCTCCGGAGGAAGGTACCGGGTCGCTCTGCCCCGACCAGTAGGTGACCTCGCTCATACTCCATACTTCGCGGTGTGGAGCAGCCATCACGACTGCCCCTAATCTGCCGTTCCCCAGAGGCAATCCCTGGGCCCAGCTCACTGCCGGCTCAGAATACCATAATTTGAAATCATTCATACCGCATTCTCCTGTCTGTCATAATCTGCCCGCCTCCAGCAGGTTCAAGGCACGCTTACATTCACTGTTCCTCTATGCAAAAAGAATTCGCTGTCACGTCTACCCCGCTACAGGCTGTAAGCCGGACAGCATTCTCAAGGCTTGAGAACCTTTCCTCGTCCATGCTCTTGTCCTTGTCCTTGTCCTTGTCCTTGTCTGTGTCTTTGTCCTTGTCTTTGCCCATTTTCCTGTTTCGATCTCCCGCATCTGCCGCCGCAACAACCACACGGTTATGCCTGAACGTTAATCCCTCCGTGCTTCTGGCACTGAGAACGGGGGTATCCCCAGTCTCAAAGAGATTGTGCTCTATGCGGATATTCCGGTGCACAGGCGCCCCGCTGTCCGCTTCCTTCTTCTCCGGGGCTATGTGGATGACTGGAGCTTCACTGCTGCCGCAGGCAATGAAGGTGTTCCCGGTAATGGTCATATCTCTGACAGCACCAGACTCATACCAGGACTCCGCATCGGCAGCAACCAGAATGGCGCTCATCTGCATCCGCTCGAATACGTTATCCCGGATTACTGTTCTGCGCCGCGTAGCCGCCAGAATCCCTCTGGTCGGAATCCGCGAGAAAACATTCCCCCTGATCTCCACCTCAGGAGTCCAGGTGACATTCTCAATGACATCATTTCCGCCGATGCCCGGCGGAACCGGCCCTTCCAGCGTTAACTCCAGTTCGCGCGGATTCAACTGCCGGACACCGGCAACCCGGCTGGCTGCATAAGCTGTCAGGGATTCCGCACGGACGAACTCAATCTCATCGCCCGGGTGAAAGGCCATGAACCCATACGTTTGCGGATGCATAAAGCGGACCCTCAACGTGTTTCCGGCAGACTGCCCGGCAATCCGCAGATAGGTGCCGTGCACATTGATTGCATCATCATGTGCCCCGCTAAAGCGGCTGTCTTCGATCAGAAGCTGTCCCCTGCAGCCGGACAGATGAATGAAATCGGCGAATCCGGCCACAGTCCGCCCGGTTTCAGGGCGCGGCGACAGATCCAGCTGCCGGAAGAGAAGATCCCGGCTGAACTGGCCCACGATCCCCAGCCCATGCATGAAATGCACACCTGCGTTCTGAAACGTCACGCCGGAGCACTCCGTGATGAAGATTCCGGCCTGATCCCGGATGCCGTCCCGTACCTGCAGGACATTCCCCGGGGTAGCCTCCGGCCGGAAACCGAAACAGAATCGCAGCCTGTGAGGGCCGATCTCTTCGACCTGCCGGGCCTCTGCCAGCCAGTTCTCCGTCCGCCAGGTTATGTTCTGCACGGGATCATAAACCTGCATCGGGCCTTCACGGAACCGCCAACCCTCGCCTGTCCAGTCCAGCCTGCCGCCGATCAGCTCATACCGAGAATCCGGGTGCACGGTGACTTCGCAGAAGTCTGCACCGCATTGCTCCACGGTCATCTCGGCTACTGTAGGCTGGACATAATCCAGATGCAGGTTGCGGATCTCCATGTCCGTGCAGCCGTCCAGAATCAGCATCGTCTGCTTCCCGTGGAAGAGGAACAGCGAGCCGTTCCCGTCCAGTGTCAGCTGACGCTGCCCCTTCAGCAGTAGCCCGGCGGTTTTGGTCACATCGGGAAGCTCTTCCTCGCTGGCCGTGTTGGTAATGTAATAAGGAACCCGGAGCGCTGCGTCCGGGTAGAAATGATAGCAGCCCTGCGGGCAGTCCAGCAGCACCGGACCCTCCAGCCTGCCTGCGGCTTCTATCGCCCGCCGCATCGCAGGCTGGGTATCCCCGTCCGAATCCGGGACGGCGCCGAAATCGGTGAGGCACAGCACCGTCCGGTGAACCGGCTGATCATCGTCTACGGGATGAACTTCGTGATGAATATCAAACACCTCCCGGATGAATGGTTATGAAGCAGACGGCTCATGAGTTGCCGGACTGCTCAGCTGCGGTGCTGCATCAGTTGTGCAGTAGCTTAAGTACCCGCAGACCGGTCCCGGTACTCCGGCTGTCCTTGTGCACTGTATTGCGAATTGTAACCTGCAATACGCCGCGTTTCTCTTGAACCGGGAATAGTGCCAGGATTGGACGGTAAGCATTCAGGCACCAGTCATCGAACAGATTGACTTCAGCGTAAGGCCCGCCGTTCAGCGAATATTCCACAATACCCGAGTCCGGCCCGTACAGCAGCACCAGTCCGGCACCTTGTCCCGTCACCGTGAAGCTGAATTCTGCCTGCGGATCATCAGTATAGGCATGCTCTGTAGAGAACCGCCAATTCATCAGCGGCTCCCCGGGCTCCAGCTCCTGGGTGCGGAAGCCTGCGGAATAGGCGGCGGCACTGTAATCCAGCAATCCGCCGTACTCATAATTCCGGCTATCCAGCGGAATGGGCAGCAGCGCTTCCTCTCCTGCTTCCTGTATCAGCTGTACCGTCTCTTGCGCTTCTGCTTCCTCTCCAGGTACTGCTGCTTCCCGCCCCGTTTCCTTTTTCAGCACCGCCGTCACTTGTGCTTCTGCTTCCTCTCCAGGCACCCCCGCTTCCGGCCCTGCTTCCTCCAGCCATCCCGGCTGAACGCCGCCTGGCACAATCGCCTGCTGCAAGTACTCCTGCACCAGCCCTGCATACAGCGCATGCCCCGCATCAAGCGGATGGTATCCGTCCGGAGCGAACCTCTTCCAATTCAGCTCACCTGTGTGGATCATGGTATACACCTTCGCCGCACAGTCAATCGACGGGATGCCATAATGATCGGCCACCTCCTCATGCACGGCGATATTAAAAGGCTTGTAGCCGGTCAGGTTCTTGTCGGCTGCCGTGTACACGAAGATCAGCTCCGTCTCCGGTGACAGACGCCGGCACTGGCGGACAATTCCCTCCATACCGCGGATGGACTCCCCGCGGTCTTCCCCGTCATTCACGCTGAATTCAACAAACAGCAGGTCTATTTCCCCGTGGCGCAGCACATGCTCCTGCAACCGGTGTGCACCGAAGGTGGAGGTGGTCCCGCCGACCCCGGCATTGATGCAGTTCACGGGATGGCCGGCGCAGAGCCTTTGCAGATATGCTCCGGTCAGTGCACGCCAACTGGTGGCCTCCGCATCCGAAGCACCTGCCCCTTCTGTAATCGAGCCGCCCAGAAACGCGGCTGTAAGCGGGGCAGCCCCCGCAAGCTTGCTTCTCATCCCGGGCAGTCCCCGGCGCGGTTCAATACCCGGAATGCCTCCGCTGTTCTGGTATTGCATAATTCCACCTCTTTACCAAATGAATAGGCCTTAGCCTTACTTGCGGTGAATACTTGAACGTGTTTGAACGTCCCTACAAACAGCAATGCCGGCCAAGGAGGCCGGCATCCGTTTTGCAGCGGTTAGGCCGCCCGCGTTTCCGCGCTATCCGGCTTTATTTCGCTGACACATCATAAGCCTTCTGCAGAATCTCCAGATAGCGGTCCAGCTTCAGGTCTTTAAGACCTTTTACATAAGCATCCCAGTCCTTGTTCAGATCCTTGTTGCCCGTAATGAACTGCAGCTCGTTCTGCTCAATGTAGTTTCTGAGGTTCGTCTGCAGCATGCTGGCTTCGTCGATGTCACTCGGGTCAATCCAGATCGACCAGAGCGGGAACAGGTCCTTCGGTTCATGGCCCTCATACAGCAGCGTAGCATCATAGAGTCTGCGTTCATATCCGTTGGAAGCATAGATATCTGTTCCCTGGACAAAAGTATCGCGGTACTCCTTCGGCATATAGAAGTGGCCCATTCCGCTCCAGCCCGCATTGCGCGGCGCTTCGCCTTCTGCCATCGGAATCTGCTTGATCACCGGCTTCGAATCCTTGCCGAGTGCCACATCGCCTTCACCCGGATCGGTCCAGTCAATGCCTTTCATTCCGCTGGCCGAGTTGGTCTGGCCTTCCGGGGTGAACATATAATCGACCATTTTGATCAAAGCAATCTGTGCTTCTTCACTCGCTTTGTTGGTAATGACAAACTTGGCTCCCGGCGATACACCGCCTGCATCATGGGTGGCGAACGATACGCCGGAAGGACCGGTAAGCGGAGCAAGCGGGTTGTAATGCGCTGAACGCGTGTTGCCCGGGTCAATATTGATGAAGATGGCAGGGTGCATGCCCGCACCGGCGCCAAGAATTTCCGCATCGGCGTTCTCGCCGATTTTTTTGAACGCTTCAGCATTCTGGGTAAAAGCCCCCGGATCAATCAACCCGGCATCGAACAGGGATTTGATATAGGTCAGGCCCTCTTTCCATTCCGGCTTGATGGCTGCCGATTCGACCTTGCCGTCCGGTGTCAGGTTGAGGTAATTACGGTCATCGTCATAGACGAAGCTGTTCATCAGATAAGGAATAATCCGTACACCGAAATCTTCAGTGGAACCGCTCAGTGGCACTTCATCGGCCTTGCCGTTGCCGTTCGGGTCCTGTGTCTTGAAGGCTTCCAGCATCTGCTTGAACTCTTCGGTAGTTTTCGGTTCTTCCAGATTCAGCTTTTTAAGCCATTCGGTGTTGATCCACATTTTATTCGGATAAGAGCAGTGGAAGCATTCCGTGTAAGCACCCAGCCCGTAAATATTGCCGTCCGGCGCTGTGTTCAGCGTCTTCAGTGCAGGTGTTTTTTCCATTGCTGCCTTAATGTTCGGTGCATACTTGTCAATCAGATCATTCAGCGGCACAAGAACGCCCTGCTGGCCGTATTTCAGCACATCGCCCTGCGAGAATTCATCAATATAAGCGGTGAGCAGATAAGCATCAGGATAGTCGCCACTGGCCAGCGAGATCTGTCGTTTCTCTTTGGCCCCGTCGGACGGGTTGATCTGCCAGTCGAACTTAATATTGAATTTGTCCTGAAGGAAGGTGGTGAATTTATTGGTTGGAATATCAATGCCCGATTCCTGGACAGCAAAGACGCTGACTTCAACAGGTGCTGCCGCAGCCGGTGTATTTCCGCTTGCATTCCCGCTGGTGGCCTGGGCGCCCGAAGGGCTGTCTGTATTTTTGCCCGAGCATCCGCTGATCACAACTGTAAGTACCGTTACCAGCATTAACAAACTAATAAGGCTTTTCTTCAAAATCAATCACTCCCTTTTTTTGAGTTGAACAGGGTGGATATTTCTTGCTGCCGGCTGATGAACTCACCCCCTTTGCAGGTGTACATGCCAGGCCTCAGCCCTTAACGGACCCGACCAGCATCCCTTGAACGAAATAACGCTGCACAAAAGGATAAATCACCAGCACAGGCAGCGTAGCCACAACAATCAGCGCATATTTCAGAAGCTCCGCCATCTGCTGCCGTTCCACCATCGCCATTGCATCCATCGCTCCGGAGCTGTTGTTCTGGATAATAATACTGCGCAGCACCAGCTGAAGCGGGAACAGATCCGCCGTCTTCAGATAGATTAGTGCGTCGAAATAGGAGTTCCACTGCCCTACGGCATACATCAGCACCAGCACCGCAAGGATCGGCTTGGATAACGGAAGCACTACACTGCGGATGAACCGCATGTCACTGCAGCCGTCAATCTCGCTGGCTTCAAGGAGCTCCTCTGGAATTGAGGCCTGGAAGAAAGAACGGGCGATGATCACCTGCCACACCCAGATGGCATTTGGAATCAGGAGCGCCCAGCGGGTATCGATCAGGTGCATCTGCCGGACCACCATATAGGTGGGGATCAGCCCGCCGCTGAAGATCATCGTGAACGTAATTACCATCATTAACGCATTCCGTCCAAAAAACGCTTTGCGCGACAAAGGGTAAGCAATCATTACCGTCAGCGTTACGCTGATCAGTGTGCCAGCCGCCGTATAAAAAATTGAATTGGCATAACCGGAAACAATCTCATGCGTGCTGAACAGCACCTTGAACGCCTTGAAGGAAATATCGACGGGCCAGAGCCACACACGGCCGGAGGTTACAGCCGCCGGGCTGCTGATGGAGCTGCTGATAATGAAGATAAGCGGGTACAGGACGGCTATCACCACAAGGATGAGCACCGCATAGACCACAGTGAGGAAGATCCGGTCACCGGTGGATTCTTTGATTTTTTGGGAAACTGCTGCCGAAGCGGCCATACGAGCACTCCTTTCCTACCAGATGCTGTTGTTCGTGATTCGTTTGGCCAAGCCGTTAACCGTAAGCAGCAGGACCAGATTAATTAAGGAATTGAATAAGCCGACGGCGGTGGCGAAGCTGTAATTGGCATTCAGCAGACCGATCCGGTACACATACGTAGCGATGATCTCGGAATTGACGATATTCAGCGGATTCTGCAGCAGATATACCTTTTCGAAACCGATCGCCATCACATTGCCTACATTTAGAATAAGGATAATCACAATTGTCGGCACGATGCCCGGAAGGTCGATGTGGCGGATTTTCTGGAACCGTGAAGCTCCGTCCACCTTGGCTGCCTCGTACAGCGTAGGGTCGATGCCGGCCAGGGCGGCCAGATAGATGACGGCGCTATAGCCTGCGGTCTGCCAAATATCGGACCAGACATAAATCGAGCGGAACATGCCGGGCTCCCCGAGGAAATTCACCGACTCCAGCCCGAAGAAATTCAGGGCAATATTGGCGAAGCCGAGGCGCGGAGCGAGAAACAGCATAATAATCGATACCATGACCACCGTCGAGATAAAATAAGGTGCGAAGGAGACCAGCTGGACAAACCGTTTGAACCGTCCGCCGCGGATTTCGTTGATCATCAGTGCCAGCAGGATGGGAATCGGGAACCCCGCCAGCAGCAGGAAGCCGCTCAGCAGAATGGTATTCTTCACCAGCGTCCAGAACATCGGATTCTCGAAAAAGAGTTCAAAGTTCCTGAATCCTACCCATGGACTGCCCCATATGCCTTTGATGACGTTATAATCCTTGAACGCCAGAACCGCATTCGCCATCGGATAATACTTGAAGATCAGAAAAAACAGCAGAGGTGGAATGACCAGCAGATGGAGCTGCCAGTGCTTCAGCATGCTTTTTCCGGCGTTAGAGAGCCAGCTCTGGCCTTTCCTCCGGGGCGCCGGCTTGTTGTTTAATATCAGATTTTTCTCCAGATTAATCCCCCCTAAAGTTGCGCCAGCGTGTACTGCGTTGGTTTGTGTCCATGATTGTACCTCGTGCAAAAATCGCTGCGGAAGCGTGTGATTGGTTTTCGTGTTGCTCCGTTGGTTCATTTTGCGTAAAACTTGTTGTGGAAGCAGGTCCTTGGTAGTGCTAAGTTGCTTCACTTGGATTGCTTCAAGCAGAACTTGCTGCGGAAGCAGGTGTTTAAGTTTGGCTGGCTAAATTGTGTGATAGCGCTTTCTCCACGACTCGATCATAAGGCCCGGCTGCGGGTCTTGAACAGGTACATTTCCGTATTTTGCGTACAGTTCACCCGGATTCCGGGGTCCATTGCATACGCTTACATCCCGCATTCCGCTTATACCTTGTCCAAACCAGGGGCACTTCTGCCCCTCATTTCCTCGGCTCGCCCACTTTTGGCGGATTCAGGGGCACTTCTGCCCCTCAATTCCTCGTCTCGCCCACTTTTGGCGGAATCAGGGGCACTTCTGCCCCTCGTTTCCTCGTCCCGCCCACTTCTGGCGGAATCAGGGTCACTTCTGCCCCTCGTTTCCTCATCCCGGTACTTTTGGCGGATTTAAAGGGATTTTTCCCTCTCATTCTCCCGTCTCGCCCACTTTCCGGCACATTTAAGGGGATTTATCCCTCTCATTCTCCCGTCTCGCCCACTTTCCGGCGCATTTAAGGGGATTTATCCCTCTGATTCTCCCGTCCCGCCTACTTCCGGCGCATTCAAAGGGATTATCCCTCTTACCCTCCCGTCCCGCCCACTTTCCGGCGCATTTAAAGGCAGCTGCTATTTCCGGCTAACTCAACTTGGTACTAATTTAAAATGAGAAAATTTGTTTTATCAACATTTATCTGAATGGTGTTCTTTTCCTAATGGTGTTCTTTTCTAAACGATGTACTTTACCAGACAATAAAAAACGGCCGCGCGTCCGGACCATGGACAGCTGCAGCCGCTTAAGCATGTGAAATCAATACTATTCGCCATGCGATTGTCGGTAGGTGCTCGGCGAAATGCCCGTCAGCCGCTTGAACGCCCGCCGGAAAGAATGTGAGCTGTTGTAGCCGACTCTGGCCGCGATCTCATCCACCGTGTACCGGCTCTCTCTCAGCAGGATTGCCGCCTCATCCATCCGCACCTTAATCAGGTGATCCGAATAATTCACCCCCGTCACTTCCTTGAACAGCTGCGAGATATATTTCTCGGGCCGCTCCACATGCTCGGCGACGCGGTACAGGGTGAGCTCGGTATCGGCGTACATTTCTGCAGTATACTGGTACATCTGCTTGATGATCTGGGTGTGCGCATCCTTCTTTTTGTTGGTGATGAATCCGCACAGCTCTCCGGTCAGCTCAAGGAATTCCGTCTGGATTCTCTCCAGCGGCGCCGAGGTGTCAATGTCGATAATCTGCCGTTTGACGCTCTCCCCCAGCGGGGACTCCATGAATATTTTTTGATCCAGCAGCTTGAGGAAGGTGCCCTTCATCTCCCCGATCAGCTGATGCTTCATTTCCATAGACAGCTCGCGGGGCCCCAGATTCTGTGCAAAAGTAGCCTCCATAATCCGCTCCGCCTCGGCCAGCTCGCCGGCGCGGATCGTACTGATCAGACGCTGCTCCGTCTCCAGAGGATAATAATAGGTCGTATTCTCAATCTGCACCTCCTGATGGCGCATGACTCCTTTACGGTTCGTATATACGGCATATTCCAGTGCCTGTCTGGCCTGCTCGAAGGACTGGCTAACCTCAGTAACCGACGAGAAATACTCCCCGAAGCCGCCCTGCACCGAAATACGGTATTCCTCAAACACCCGCTGAACCCCCTGATCCATCAGGCGTTCCATCCCATCTTCCTTGCCCGCCGGGCCACCGTCAGCTGTGCTGGAGAAGAACAAAATGACTATTTTGTCAGAGCCCATATCCGTCATCGGGAGCGGACCCGCCAGCTCGGCAAACGTCTGCTTCAGCAGGAGCCGGGCCGCATTCAGCTCATTCAGGATTTCAACACTGTCCATACCGGAATACCCTTTGATCTGCAGAATTCCCGCATACCCGGTTCCTTCACCCAGTCCGATATCCGCCTGCTCGGCTGCCGAGACAATCTCCTCCCTGGATTCGAATTCCCCGGCGATCAGCCGTTTGAGAAAAGCATCCCGGACCAGCGGCAGCTGACGGTTCAGCTCGGTCTCCAGCAGCTTGTTCTTCGTTATCATATCAGCGATATTCCCGCTCAGGAAGTCGAATTCATTGCGCTCCGGACTGTCCTCCTTGCCGAACTGCTCCTTCATCACGGCCAGCAGACGGTTAATCGGCATACTGTTTCTGTAGGCAAGCACAAGCCCGGCCAGCAGACCGAGGAATAGAGCGCCGGCCGTAATCAGCCAGGTCATATGCTTAATTTTATTGGCATTCTCCATCAACACACTGCGGGGAATCCCCGCCTGGTACACCCAGCCGTTCGTGCCGGAGCGGGTCGTGATCACGAGATCATCCCTGTAGAACTGGCTTACCTTATCCCCGTCAAAAAAAGGATCAGCAGCCAGCTTATCCACGTAACCATCATTTTGCCCCTGCAGCACTATGGTATTGCCGTCCGCATCGCTGATATGCACCCAGCCGCCATCACGCTCGGTCAGCCCGGACAGCAGACTGGCGATAATCTTCTCGTCAATATTAACCACCACGACAGCCGGCGAAGAATTATTGAAGCTATCCAGCGGCAGGGACTGCATATAGGTGATTACCGAGGTAGGTGTACCCTTACTCACAAAAGCGCTCAGCGGCTTAATCTCACTCCGGTGCGTACGGTCCAGAATCTCCTTTTTCCACTCCTCCAGCGGGAGATCCTTGTAGTGATAGATCTCGTAATAATGATCCGGGCGGTAGGAGGAGCCGGCAGTCAGCACCAGATCATAATTGGCCAGATAAATATAATAGTCCTGCAAAAAATCATTCGTCTGTCCGAAGGTCAGGACATTGCGCATGGCTCTCCAGATCCCGAACACATTCGTTTCACGGCCTTGTTCATTCATCAGAACATTCAGTTCCTGATTAATGGCCAGCTGCCGGGTAAGCCCTTCAACCTCAGCCATGCGGCGCTCCAGAATCTCCTGGCTTTTCTCCAGCTGGGTCACGCTGTTCTCAATCGAAATGGACTGGGTTACAGAGATTGAGGTGTGGTACGACATATAGCCCCCAATGCTGGGAATAATTAAGATGACCAGATAGGAGATCAGAAATCTGCGGAACACCTTGGAGTACTTGGGCATGGTAAGATTCTCCCCTCTATTGGTAGCGCTATCATAATATTAGCTTAAAACAATTTGCCGCCCAGTCAAGCTTTTGTCCTGCGCCTCCGCGCGGCGGCAATCGGGAATTTAATAAAAAGCAGCGATGCAGGCGGGCATCACTGCTTTTTATTAGTAATTCCGATCTCGCTGCAGACAACTGCCGCCCGGCGCGAGATTCGCGCGAGCGGCAGTGCAAGCGGATGATTAACATTAGTCAGATGTTAGAAATCCAGGAATCAGGAGCCGCTGAACTGCTCACCGCCTCCGTCTGCAGGCTTCCAGGCATGATTCACCGAAGCCTCCATGATATCGGCATAAGCCCAGTGGGTAAGCGGAACATCCCGCCACGGGGTAACTGCCATCCCGCGCAATGGTCCTCTGCCGGTAAGTCTGTTAATCACCGTAACCGCCTCTGCCCGCGTTAACGGATTGCCGGACTTGAAGCTGCCGTCGCTGTAGCCGCTCAGTATTCCGGCACCCTGCGCCTTCAGGATGGCTGCCTCTGCCCAGTGCCCGGCAATATCCGGGAATCCGCGGCCTGACGCCGTGTCTGCCGGGTCTGCCGATATCAGTACGGCTGCAAGACTCGCCATCTCGGCACGGGTAATCAACTGCCCGGGCCTGAAGCTGCCGTCACTATAGCCGGTCATCACCCCGGCTTCGGCCACAGCGGATATCGCCGCCGCTGCCCAGTAATCTGCGCTTACATCACTGAACGATGCCGCTGATCCGCCGGCCTCCGGTGTGATGGCTGCGAAGAGCAGCGATGCCATCTCGGCGCGGGTAATCTTCTGGTTCGGCTTAAATAAGCCGTCCGGATATCCTTTGGCATATGCGGAATGATGTTCCTCTGCAATGCCCGGCGTAGAAGATGGAACCGGCGCAGATGTCGGCGATGGTGCTACAGTTACTGCAGGCGAAGCGGTTGCAGCCGGAGCCGGATTACCTCCGGTTTGCGCAGTAGCTCCGGGCTGTGGTGTGGCTGTAGCTTCCGGCGTTGCAGCAGGTTCCGGTGTTGCACTTGG
The DNA here is from genome assembly GCF_038000235.1 of Paenibacillus sp. FSL R10-2199. Classification (NCBI taxonomy): domain Bacteria; kingdom Bacillati; phylum Bacillota; class Bacilli; order Caryophanales; family Paenibacillaceae; genus Paenibacillus; species Paenibacillus sp. FSL R10-2199. The sequence continues at coordinate 805,999 of NZ_JBBOBO010000002.1, forward strand.
AGCCGGTGTTGCCGTCGGCTCTTCCCCCGGACCCTCGTCAGCAGCCGGCAAGGTGATTCTTACCTGATCGGCCAGCATAAGACCGCCTGATTTTTTCACAGCCTTCAGCACATGCGGTCCTGCCTCCAGTCCCGTAATCACGGCAATACTCTGCAGGATCTGCCGGTTCGCGCTATAGGCGCTGGCAGTCTGCTGCAGTTCACCGTCCACGTACAGCTCAATGTCGCCCAGTTCCGGGCCTGTTGGCCCTACAAGCGAAATCCCGCTACCCGTGAAGGCATATTCGAAATAGTCTCCATCATTCTCCGTGTAGTGCACATCATTCTGATAATCACCGCTGAATTCAAAGGTCAGCGTAAGTGTTCCAGCCGGCTGAGCGGCCAGATAGGACTTCGCGAGCGTGACTGTACTGCCGGAGAGCGTATAATCCGTATCCTCTACCAACGTGTAAGACCCTTGGCGGATGCCGCCGAACAGTCCCGGCTGCCGGAGCAGCGTCACGTCTATATCCGCCTGAGCCGCAGCTGCCTTGTCGAAGACAGCTTCCACAGGATTAACGAGGTCGGGAATTTCCACCTTCAGCATATCCAACAGCATGAACCGGCCTGACTTCTTCACTGCCCGCAATGTATGAATGCCTTCCGGAAGACCGGAAATACTGTACAGATTCTGCTGGGCCAGCCGCCCGTTCCGGTACGCGCTTACGGTTTCTTTGAATTCTCCATCGACATAGATATCCATATCCCCCTGCGAGCTGTCTACTTCGGTATACAGACTGATCCCTGTCCCGTTGAAGGCGTACTCAAAGGAATCACCATTAAGCTCGGTGTACTGCACATCATCCTTGTAGTCTCCCATGTTTCTTCCTGTGCTGCGCGACCAGGAGCCATTATAGGTGATTCCCGGATCATCATTGTTGATCTGTTCGTAGCGCACTGTAGAGGAGCCTGTTATCTGGACAGTGAACAGCTCGCTGCTTCCACCGTCGAAGCTAAGCGCCAGTTCTGTCCGGCCGGATGGCTGGTTGAACAGATACTCCTTTTTCAGGATGACTGTGCTGCCGTCAGCAGTGTAATCGGCGCCCGGCAGCAGGGCAACGCCATTATTCGTGATTGCCAGCAGCGAGTCGCTGCCGGCTGCCAGTGCAAGCTCCAGATCCGCCTGGCTGCCAGGGGCCTTGTCGAAGCTACCTGCCTGCGGATTAATCAGCTGGCCTGCCGTAATCCGCAGCGCATCAAGCAGCATATATTGGCCGGAGTCCTTGACCACCTTCAGAGTATGCTCACCTTCCGCCAGCCCCGAAGCGCTATATACGATCTGCTGGGCTTCCTTATCCCCGGACGTATACGTGCTCACCCGGTCCGGACTTGCGGCATCGTCCAGATACACCAGTATATCGCCTTGTGCGGGGTCCTTCTCCGTCAGCAGCTCAATTCCCGTACCGCTGAAGGTATACTGGAAATAGTCACCGTTCTGCTCCGTATAGTGCACATCTGCCCTGTGGTCCCCGGCAGATCTGCCGGTCGAGGAAGACCAGGAGCCGCTGTAGGCAATCGCCGGATTGCTGTCATTGACATAGACCGAGCGGGTAACCGATGCTCCGCTGCCTGTTTCCGTATCAATCGGATCTGCTCCAGCACCGCCCCCCTGTTGCCCGCCGTCCCCCGGATCTCCCTCACCCGGAGCCGGAGATGTATCAGTGATGCTGATATTCATATCCTGGCTGCCGGGAACCTGCTCTTTCCCGCCATTACGCTGCCAGGAGCCAGTGTAGCGCAGCCCGGTATCATCATCATTAACAATCGAGGTGCCCTCCTTTGCTGTCACCTTGAACATCCGCGAAGCATGCGGTTCAAGCGTACCTGCACTGTAACCGTCCCCGAAGGTTCCAAGCTCCGTGTGGCTCCAGAGATCGCGGACAGAAGCGGGGCCTTCGAGTCCGATATCACTCCACTTCACATCCACTGCTGCACTGCGGCTGCCGAGATTAAAAAGGGCCACATTATAGGTACCGTCGCCGTTATTCGCGTACCAGACCTGCTGCTTCGTATCCATCGACACCGGATGGGCAGGACGCCCGGACTGGTTGACGGCAATGACCTCGTCATTCGTCAGCAGCTGCAGGCCATAGTCGTCAAGCCGGGTCATGTCGTTGCCGATATAGAGCTGCGCCGCAGATACGGCCCAGAAGGTCATGGCTGTCTGCCGTTCATCCTTGGTCAGACCGTCCATTGCCCCGTTTCCGACATTGAGCGAATCGAAGTCATTCCATCCGCCGGGACCGGCATCCCGCCACCATACGGCAGCATCCGGGAACAGCCGGGCGATATTGGCCCACTGGGTTAATCCCACATTGCTGTCGTAGGCTTCAACATCCCACTGGATCCGCCAGCCGTTGGCGTATTTCTTCCAGAAGTCAACATAATTATGATCGAGCGCCCAGGAGAGCTCAAACCAGATGCCATTCCGGGCCAAAGCCTTGGACCAGGCTTCCACATCACCGCGTGCATCAAGACTCAGATTGTTGATTCCCGACCCCGGAGTCACGCTGTCAAATTTGACGAAGTCGATCCCCCATTCGCCAAGCATATCGGCGATGGAATCAATATACTTTTGCGCGCAGGGGTTGCTGAAATCGATCTTGTAGCTGTAGGCATTCCAGGCATCCACAATCTTGAGCGGCTGCACGGCAATGTCCTGCATCCGGCATTCACCGGCAGTTCCGTAGATTTCCAGATTCTGATTATAGGCATCGATAGACAAGCCGGGGATCAGGTAGATTCCGATTTTCTGCCCGTTGTTGTGGACATAGTCGATGACCTCCTGGAACCCGTTCGGGTAACGCTCAGTACTTGGAATAGGCCTGCCGTATTCATCCATACTTCCGTTCCAGCCAGCGTCAATATTAATATACTCATAGCCGTGCGACTGCAGCTTCTCATGCATGGCATCCGACTGTTTCTTGATGCTGTCCGCCGATATCCAGTTCCCTGAAGGCTCATACACCTGCATACTGAAGCTGCTCCAGCCCATATAAGGCTTCTGTGCCAGCTCCTTGTCAGCTGCCTCCGCCACATTCTGCCTGGTTCCCGCAAGTCCGGTTTGCGCTGCTGTCATGATCAGCATCAGCAGGCACAAGCCGATTTTCTTACCCAAAGACTTCAAATATCCCAGCTCCCCTCGGCAATTTATAAAGCGCTTTCTATTTCTGCCGCAACTTGCTCACTGCATGCTCATTGCATGCTCTCTGCTTACCCATGGTGGCACGACGAATAATGGTAGCGCTTTCCATACGAGTTGATCATAGGCGGTTGCCGCCCTCCTTGGATAGGTACATCTGCGGTGTTCGGCGTACAACTGCCCCTGTTCGCGGGGGACAAAACTCAGGCGGGCATCCAGTTTTCCTGCAGTTATTGCTCCTTGTGATGGTGAATGGCGCCCCAGAGATTAGTTGGGTTCCCTCCACTTCCTAAGGCCTCACGAGTAGCCTTACCGATTTTAGCTGGATTTTTTCCACCTAATTTTCCCTCCTCCCTCGTTCTTCTCCGATCCGTGTAGCAGCAAGTGCTATTTCTCCAACTAATTTACTGTATACAGAGGTTTCTGCAATATTAGATGTCGTTTTTCCACTTAGCAGGCTTTCTCTTCTTCTCTTCTTCTCTTCTTCTCTTTGCGTTGGCCAAAACAAAGATTGCCTGCTGTGGAGAGGACATTGGCACAATCTGCGGGACATCAAGCAACAGAAAAACCGCCTGAAATCAGACGGTTAGCAAAAGTGGAATTTATGGTTTAAAGTCTTCATCACTTACAGGTTTACAGGTTTACAGTTACCCGGATTACGGCTCATTCGGACGCATTCCCCATTACCCGCGGCCGTACCTCGTTCACGGCTTCCATCAGCCGGCCGCAGGTTGAGATCAGCTGATCAATCTCCTCCCGGCCCACCTTTTCGATAATCTCGGCCAGCACATCTGAATAACGGTCCATTCTGCTGCCGAATACCGCCTGGCCTTTGGCCGTCAGGCAGATATAGATGACCCTGCGGTCGGTTTCGGACATCACGCGTTCAATATAACCTTTCTCTTCCAGCGTACTGACCATTTGTGAAGCCGTCGGCCGGCTGACCTGCATCAGCTCACTTAATCTGGAGACCATCAGGCCGCGGCACGGGCCTCCCCGTTCCTGTTCATCTGCCTCCTGTTGCTTCATGGCTGCATGTATGACAAACATCGTTACAAATTCTCCATGCGGGATAGAGTCCATGCTCTGCTGACGGGGGGTTAGGCGTTTTATATTTTCCAGTGTGATAAGCAGCTGCCTTTCCTGACTGTCCTGGATACTCATGAGACACCTCCGTTCTATATCATTAGATTACCTACCTAACATGTGAAAATCAATACAAACCGCTATTATCTTCCGATAAAAAATAAAATTATTGTGATGTTTAAAATAGTTGTGTATTATACATAAAAGGTAGTTTGGCTACCTAATTAGAATATCATAAAAAGCCAAACTATAATACGTATAGGATCAAAGGAGAGTACCCTGCCATGGAGCATCTCACGCAAAAAAAGAAAGTAACCATTATGATCGCCTTAATGGCGGCTATGTTCTTCGCGGCGATCAACCAGACAATTGTCGGCACCGCAATGCCCCGGATTATTGCCATCCTGGGCGGAATTGAGCATTACACCTGGGTAATCACCATCTATATGCTGACCTCAACCATTGCCACGGTGCTGGTCGGTAAGTTATCCGACATTTACGGCCGCAAGCCCTTCCTGCTCGCCGGGATTGTTATTTTTATCATTGGGGCCTTCCTGTCGGGCTTGTCTGACAACATCTATCAGATGATCACCTACCGCGGGATACAGGGCGTCGGCGGCGGAATTCTGATGTCGGCCACCGTCACTGCCGTAGGCGACCTGTTCGCTCCGCGGGAAAGGGCGAAGTGGACGGGAATTATGATGGCCATGTTCGGCTTCTCCAGCGTAATCGGTCCTACCCTCGGCGGATTCATGGTCGATCATATGGATTGGCGCTGGATCTTCTGGATCTTCCTGCCGCTCGGGATTGTAGCGTTCATCATGATCTGGAGAATGTTCCCCAAAGGAACGCGCGCAACTTCCGAAACGATTGACTATCCGGGCTCCATCTTCCTGTCCCTCAGCATCGTCGCCCTGCTGCTCGGCTTCTCCTGGGCAGGCACCAAATATGCCTGGAGTTCACCGGAGATTCTCGGACTGTTCGCGGCAGCGATTGCCGGTGCAGTCATTCTGATTCTGATTGAGCGCAAAGCCAAGAGTCCGGTGCTGCCGCTCTCCCTGTTTAAGAATTCGATTGTCACCATCTCGATGATTATCGGCTTCCTGATGAATGCGGGCATGATGGGCGCCATGATCTATTTGCCGTTCTTCGTGCAAGGGGTCGAGGGCGTGTCCCCGACCAATTCCGGCTTCATCAACATGCCGATGTCGCTGATGATGATTGTGCTCAGCACACTGGCCGGACGCTGGATCTCCAAGTCTGGTAAATACAAGCGCTACGCCATGATCGGCATGCCGTTTATGGTCGCCGCCATGATCATGATGGCCTTCATGAACAGCATAATTATGGCTGTGGCCAGCATGATCGTGTTCGGGATCGGACTCGGGCTGGCGATGCCGGTATTCACGCTGACCGTGCAGAACGCCGTGGCTCCGCAGATGCTGGGCGTAGCTACAGCTACCACAACTCTTTTCCGTAACCTTGGCGGTACTATCGGGATTGCCGTTATGGGTACCGTGATGAACACAACTCTTACGCATAAGCTGGAATCTGCAGTGGCCTCCGGCAAAGGTCCCGACCTGTCCAAGCTTGATCCGGAAGCCGCAGGGCAGCTTACAGCCTTCATGAATCCGCAGCTGCTGCTAGACCAGCCTAAGCTGAAAGAGCTGCATACAACGCTGCCGGAGCAAATCCGGCCGCTCTTCAATCAATTGATTGAGATGCTGCGCGGGGCGCTGAGCGACTCCCTGACGGTAGTGTTCCTGAGCGGTACTGCGCTGCTCGTTATTGCAGCCGTCCTTGTTCTGTTCCTGAAGGAGATTCCGCTGCGTTCCAGCGAATCCAAGACAGAGGCTGCCGCAGAGGAAGCCGGTGCGGGGAGCAAGCTGCGGAAGGAAACTGCGCCTGCAGGGCATTAACAGATTCACAAGTTAATCCTATAAACAACAAAGAGATGTCCCGGAACAGCTACAGCTGCGGGACATCTCTTTTTGTATACAATGCCCAATATTACTGTTCAGAAATCATTCTGCTGGCTATTCAGCTGCTCGAAATATTCGTATACCCCGTTCAGCAGCTCGCTTAAGGTCTCACTTCGTTCTTTGCCGAGATGGTCAATCATCCCCTGGAAGGTCTCCCGGGATTTCGCCACCGCCATATCGGCAAGATGCGCACCCTTGTCTGTTAGTGTAATGTCGCTGATTCTGCGGTCCTGGCTATCCGGCGTGCGCACAGCGTACCCTTGGGCAATCAGGCTGTTCACCATCTGCGTGACCGTGGGAGAAGTCACTTTGAGGAGCTTGCTGATATCGGAAACCGTCCGCCCCTTGTTGCCTTCCTGCTCCATGCCCTTTTTGATCGAGACCAGCACACGGATTTCACTCGGCTTCAGTCCCCAGAGCGTCGTCTTGCGCCAATTCATCCGGGCAAACTGCTGAAAAGCCTCTATTAAATCATCAATATGTTCATATTTATCTTCGTTCATCGGTACACCCCATAAGCTTTATTAACTTAAGTATAGCCCAAAATAGCCCAAACCCTCCACTCAGGAAACGGCGTTGCCCTGGTTAATCCTCTTCCAGAAAGGTCGCATTGAATTTCCGCAGCAGCTCCCCGAAGGAATCTCCCTCTTCATCCGACCAGTTCGCCAGCAGCTTGCCCATAATTTCCTGCCGCATCTGCCGGTTCTCATCCAGAATTTCTCCGCCCAGCTCCGTAATCTGCAATGTATAGGCCCGTCCATCCACAGGGTCCGGTACACGGATGATATATCCCTTGTTCTCCAGTGCAGCTGCCTGCCTGCTGACGGTGGAGATATCCAGCTGGAATTCATCGGAGAGCATCTTCACTCCGGCAGTTCCGTTATTGAAAGCAATCTGATGCAGCAGCAGATAGGCCGCCCGGTCGAGATTGCCGATTTTTTTGTACGTGGTAAGTGAGGTCAGACGGCGGACAAGAACCGCCATTTCCAGCTCTATCGTCTCTATTGAACGTTTCTCCATGCAGTCCCATCCTCTTCTCTTTCTTCATTGACATCGTTCTTTCCACTTGTATAATACAAGTATATACTTTCATTATGCAACTTATTTGTGCATGAGATACTTTTCAGGGGGAACCTATATGAAAGCCCATGAGTTCATGATCCGCCAGGTCTACAAGGTCAAGCAGGAAGACACTGTACGGACTTTTATTGAGAAATGCATCACCCACCGGATCAGCGGCATGCCTGTAGTCAATGACCGGAACGAGATTGTCGCTTATTTGAGCGACGGAGATATTATGCGCTATATCGGCAGGCATGAGGATCTGATTGTGGATTCTTTTTTCCAGATCAATGTATTCGTCGGGGATAATGATGAGTTCGAAGAACGGACGCGCAAGCTGCTCAATCTGAACGTGATGGCCATCGCCAAGAAGAAGGTGGTCACTGTGCACTACGAAGAGGACATTGAACAGATCGCCACCATTCTCGGCAAAAAGCAGATCAAAAAGGTCCCCGTTGAGCGTAACCGTGTGCTGGTCGGCATCATCAGCCGCGGCGATGTAATCCGCCATTCCTTCAAGGCTCTGCTCTAGCCAGATGCTGTGTTCTGCTGTATTCTGCATTCTGCTATGCAAGCTGCCTTACCGGACTGTTGCCGGCGCCGCGTCTATTGCGGCTCCCGGCCGCACAGCCCATAGAAGAAGATGTGAATAAGCTCCTCCAGAAACGCATCCTTATCCTCATGCCCTGCCAGGCTGCCCAGCATCTCTCCCGAGCTCTTAATATATAACTGTATGGTCAGCAGAACCGCCTTCACTGACACTTTATCCGAAATTTCTCCCCGGGCTTTGCCTTCTTCCACCATCTGTACCATCAGCGGTACAATTTGCTCCTCATATTGCCGCTGAATATATACGTACATCTCCTGATCATCAACCATAATCTCCTTGATTGACGCCGGCGGCAGGCTGGAATAGGTCTCCTTCTCTTTAAAAAGGCTATAGGCAATCAGTTCCTTGAGCGATTGCTGCCGCCTCATTTCCTCCCTGAACTCATCAATAGCCTGCTGGATAAAATCCTTGAAAGATTCGCTAATCAGCGCCTCTTTACTCCCGAAATAATTATAAATCGTTACCTGTGACACGCCGGCTTCCCGGGCAATGTCCGCAATTCTCAGCCGCTTCGGCTCCCAGGTGTTTAGCATGGAGATCGTTGTCTTCATGATTTTGTCCTTGATTAGAGCCGTGCGCTTCTCAAAACCGTTCATTTCCTTCACCCTAACTTGACGTTGTAGCCGGGCTGTTTCCCTACCCGAAAAAATAATGAAATATATGAATGTTTTCATTTCATAATTATATTGACTTAGGCGTAGCCTGGGACTATTATAACATCTGAAATATCCATTCAATACTATTTCATTATTTTCTGTCGGGGGTGGCAGCATGCTGCAAGTGGAAGGTTTAACGAAACAATTTTCAAACGGCAAGGGGATTCGCGATGTCTCATTTACCGTGAATAAAGGTGAGGTATTCGGGTTCCTCGGCCCCAACGGCGCCGGCAAATCCACAACGATCCGGCATATTATGGGCTTCATGCGTCCAGACCGCGGCTCGGTAACGATCAATGGACTCGATGCCTGGAAGGGTCAGGGCCAGGTGCAGCGCCATACCGGTTATCTGCCGGGTGAGATCAGTTTCATCGACGGCATGACCGGAGCAAGCTTCCTGCAGTTCATGGCCTCCATGCAGGGCGTGAAGGACACAGCCAAACGGGAGATGCTAATCCGGCGCCTGCAGTTTGATGCGGCCACCCCGATCCGCAAAATGTCCAAGGGCATGAAGCAGAAGGTCGGCATTGTCGCCGCCTTCATGCACAGCCCCGAAGTAATCATTCTCGATGAGCCTACCTCCGGCCTGGACCCGCTAATGCAGAAGATCTTCACCCAGCTGGTGCTGGAGGAAAAATCAGCCGGAACCACCTTCCTGATGTCCTCACACAGCTTTCAGGAGATTGAACGGACCTGCGACCGCGCAGCGATTATCAAAGACGGCAGCATCGTCGCTGTGAAGAATATTCATGAGCTGCAATCCATGCAGCGCAAGCTGTTTGAAATCCTATTCGAGACCCCGGAAGACGCACAGCGGTTCGCCGCCTCCGGCCTGATAATAGATTCTATCGCAGGCAACCGGGTGAGGATTGCCGTGCAAGGCAATTATAATCCGTTCACCGCTGAGCTTGCGAAATATCCGGTCCGCAGTATGGATATCTTTACCCAGAACCTGGAGGACATCTTCATGGACTATTATGACCGGGAGGCGAAGGTGCAATGAATCTGGCCCTATATAAGGAAATGATGCGTGTCAACCTGCGGGGGATTATGAATTACGCCGGGGGCTCGGCTTTTTATATTCTGTTCATGATCTGGCTCTACCCCGGCCTGGCAGATAACACGAAGGCGCTGAACGATCTGGTGCAGGCGATGCCGGAAGGCGTAGGCAAGGCCTTCGGGCTGAATAACGGCTTCTCAAGCGCGGAGGGCTTCATCTCGGGCGAATATTACGGGCTGATTCTCGTCCTGATTCTGGCTATAGTCTGCGTACAGATGTCCACACAGCTGGTGGCCAAACTTGTGGACCGCGGCTCGATGGCCTACCTGCTGGCTACACCGACAACACGGAGCAAGGTGGCCATCACCCAGGCGATGGTGCTGGTTACCTCCCTGTTCATCATAATGGCTGTGACCACACTATCCGGCTTCGCAGGCAAAGCCTGGTTCCTCGGCAGCGGCTACGAGTTCGGAATTGCCCGGTTCAGCCAGCTTAACCTGGTGGCATTTCTGCTGTTCTTCGCCATCGGCGGATTCTGCTTCCTGGTCTCCTGTGCCTGCAATGACGAGAAGAAGGCGCTCGGAATCTCCGGGGCGGTCACTTTCGGGTTCTTCACCCTCGATATTCTCGGCAAAATCAGTGATAAGCTGGATGTGCTGCGCTTCTTCACCCTATTCAGCTTCTACCGTCCCGGCGAGATTGTGCAGGGAACAGCAGCCTGGGCAGAGGTCTCCATCTGGCTGCTGATGATTGGGCTGGCCTGTTTCACGATCGGCATACAGCTGTTCAGACGGCGGGATTTACCGCTATAACCGGATGGAACCCTGCAAGTCTATTCTCTCCTTGGGGTAGTTGCGGCACCTTGCTTTTTGTGTCATTGTAAAAGCAGGTCTTGTCTATTCATCAGGTTTAGTATATTCATAAGGAGAGAACCGTCTTTGCTGCTTATTCATGAACTTATCGCCAATCCCAAAGCCAGGGAAATCTATTTCACTGTAAGAAAACACGGCACCGTCTCCAAACAAAGTCTGCTGGACGAAAGCGGACTGACCATAAGCACGTTAACACGCATACTGGATGAATTGCTGTCCCTGGAGCTGCTGGTTGAAGTCGGCTTCGGCGAATCTACCGGAGGCCGCCGCCCCACCCTCTATGAGACTAATCCGGCCTATGCCTATCTGCTGGGACTGGAGATCTCCCGTACCCATGCCAAGCTCGTATTGATGGACTTTCATCTGCAGCTGCTGGGCGAATATACCTGGAACATGGATACCGCCCTTACCCCGGAGCATCTGATGGAATCCTTACATAGTCAGGCACTGCAGATGCTAGCTGCAGCCTCCATTGATCTTGGCCGGGTCGCGGGACTTGGCATCGGCGCAGTCGGCCCGCTGGACCGCCAGGCCGGAGTTATCCTGAATCCGGCACGATTCACTGCGCCGGGCTGGTCTCAGGTACATATTAAGGAGCTGCTGGAACAGCGGCTGGCTGTGCCGGTATATCTGGACAATGGAGCCAATACGGCTCTGCTGGGCGAATACTGGGCCAGCAGTAACCGGATGCAGCATCATCTGCTCTACCTCCATGCCGGAATCGGCCTGCGCTCCGCCATCATGAATGATGGACGGCTGCTCTATGGCATGATTGATACCGAGGGGGCTGTCGGACAGATGATCATCGAAGGCTCCGGGCTGCCGCCGCATATTCCCGGCGGCAACGCCGGTGCGTGGGAGAGCTATGTGTCCATCCACACCCTGGAGAGACAGGCGCGTGAAGTCTGGCGGCTGGGCAGCAGCGGGCTGCTCCGCAGCCTGGCCGAGAGTGCAGAACAGCTGGAATTCGCCCATCTAATAGAAGCGCTCCATGCCCGTGATCCCGAGGTTGTCCGGTTGTTCCACGAGATGGCTGTCTACTGCGGCATCGGGCTGGCCAATCTGATCAATATCCTCCATCCCGAGGAAGTCATCCTCGGCGGCCCGCTATTCCTCGCGGCCGGTGATTTCTATCAGGAGGCGACCCGGATCGCCCTTGAGCGGACCTATTACCGCGAGCAGTATAACGTCCGCTTCACCCGCAGCAGACTGGGTGAACGCTCGGTCGCAGCAGGCGCTTGCGCTATGGTGCTGCACCAGTTGACGAACTAGGGAACAGTGCCGGTATCACTCTAATGCCCCAGTAATCACTCTTACGCATCGATAGTCAACGTACCGGTTGTTCGGTGAAAATAAAGTCTTAGACTGATCCATTAATAAAAGCAGCGGCAGTCTAAGACTTGATAAATAAAGTCTTAGACTGCCGCTGTTGTCGTTCGACTAACGTTTCCGGTTAGCTTAATCGTCTTATGTTTTAATTAGAGTCGCTGCTTATAGCTGTGAGGCTTGCCGAACACCTAACGCAGTGACGTCCCGACGGGCTTAGGGGGCTGGATGTGGTCACTCGCTTCTCAGAGTGACCCGGAGCGTCAATATGGTTTTAGCCGAAGGAAGTTCTGGAAGCAGCCATTGCATTTAAGGCGTTCTCAAAATAGCTATATACTTCATCTGCAACTCCCAGAAACTCTTCAACAAGTACATTACTATCCAAGTAACAAGCATACAGATAATCAACTAAAGCGGAGTCAATCTCACAATAGTTTAATATGGCATTCTTCATCTTAAAAATGTCATCTTGCCATACACCTGTATCTTCTATAACCAAAGAGTATAATGCACGAATTAATCTCTTAGAGTAACCTTTAATATATCTAGCTTTCATTGTGTTATCACTAGCATTAGAAAGTGAACTATGTATACGAGCTACTTCCTCCTTGGTCTCTGTATTTAAGTCTAAAATGAACTCTGGAGAAATAATTATCGGTGGCACTTTTTCACCAACGTCATGACCATATATGCAAACACAAATTATCTTTACCCAAAAACCCCACTCATTTGGTTTACTTAATACATCGTCAATCGGGCAAATTATCGTATCAATCTTAGTTACTACTGGATATTCTTCCAAAAGCCTGTCTTTAATATTTGACAATTTTTCGTAATCAATATCTTTGGGATTTACACATACAATAGTAAAGTCTGCATCTGACTTAAAAGGTTTAGCAGTTCCTTTTGGAATCGAACCACACATATAAATGCTATGAATCTTATCTTTAAATTCGGTAAGTATATTATCTATATACTTATCAACAAAATCCTTATATTCACTTTGTATTACAATTCTATTTATAACTTTTTCTAATATCATATAGACTCCTCCTAAACTAAGAACTTCTTTCGGCTAACATCTTTTTGCTAACTTCGTAAATTCGTCATGACTTAAGTTATTCGCGTAATCATTCAACTATCCTGCCCGTTCGTATTATGAGATCAACCAGTTCTTTCTGGTTGATCCTTTTTTCATTTGCATAGAGGATTAAAGTAGCCTGGTCGAACGTACCTGCCCGTGGGACTTGATCCCGAGCGCTATAATGTTCACCCTACTTGTCATGACCATGATTGAGGCTGGTTGGGACGTAAGATCCCGTATAACAAGCGATGCTATGGAGCGACAAGAAGAACCGTAGGGATGCCGGTGAATTTAAACTTACAGGGAGAGATGAGATGAAATGAATCCAGTTGTCGGTCTAGATATTTCAAAAGAAGAAAGTCATGGACAAGCCTTTTTAGCGCGCGGAAAGCTCTTCAGAGGGACATTCCACTTCGAGCACACTCGTGATGGCCTAGCAAATCTACATCAAGTTTTAAAGGACGTTGAATCGGTATCCAAACAACGTCCTTTGCTTATTCTAGAAGCAACAGGACATTACCAAAGCCCTGTTGTTCAGTTCTTAGAGGAACATCACTATATTTACATTGTCATTAACCCGCTAATCTCCAATCGGCTTAGAAAGTCTCAGCTTCGTAAAGTAAAGACGGATGCTGCTGACGCTTACCTATTGGGTGAGTTGTACTACAGGGAAGAGTTTGAACCTTTTAAGAAAAGAGGTGTGCAACTTCTCAATCTGCGCTATCTTACAAGGCAATATGAGACTCTTTCAAAGATGTGTGTATCGACTAAACTGCAATTCCAAGCTGTTTTAGATCAGGTTTTCCCGGGTTATAAAGGCGTGTTTGGAGCTATGTATTCCGGTGTTTCACTGCGGTTTTTAAGTGAATTCCCAACCTCATATTTAGTTTTACAGACGGATGAAGATACACTTAGAGCTAAGATGAAAGAACTGCTTTCTTCGAAACGGGGGCGTTCAGAGGACTGGATTAACCAACGGGTTCAACGATTAGTAGATGCGGCAAAACAAAATCCATTTCAGCAAACCATGTATGCAAGTCATTTAATCAATATGAGAGTTCTTATTACCCTTATTCTTCAATACCAAGAGCATCTTGCTGAACTGGAACAGAACATAGATGCTCTGGCTGAAGAAATTGAAGAGTATGAATTAATTCAGTCGATTCCCGGGATTGGGCATAAAATTGCTGCAACAATTTTATCCGAAATAGGAGAAGTCGAACGATTTGATCATCCTAAGAAGTTAGTCGCCTTCGCAGGCATTGACCCGAGTGTCTTTGCTTCCGGTAAGTTTACAGCGACTCGAAACCGAATCACGAAACGTGGTTCCAGGCAGCTGCGTTACGCACTGGTGATGGCTGTTCAGTGTGGACTTATACGCTCCCGAAATATGCGAATCAAAGCGTTCTATGAACGTAAGAGAGCTGAAGGAAAACCACATAAAGTAGCTCTAATCGCATGTGCAAATAAACTCGTCCATTGGCTCTATGCGATCTTAAAAAATAAAAAGGAATTTCGTCCAATTTAAAAAATATTATTGGCATAACCTTCCAAGACACAAAGAAAATTGGAGGGTTTTTTGGCATGCCTCATTTTAACTATACCACATGATTTAGAATCACTTTACTGGTAATGTTGACAAGCTATTAGCTGGTATAGCTTAATGAAGTATTGCCAGTCTAATACTTTATTTTCTCAGTCTAGAACTTTAGCTTCAGCCTCATAAAGTGGCTTTTGGGAGATATAGCGTCCTCTCAGTCCGCTTCATTGGCAGGTGTGAGTGATCAGCAATTGTTCAAGCGACAAATGATGCAATTGCCTTAACAAGGACAAAATCTATTCGACTTTTCGCATACATTTGGTCCAGTTACCTTCGCGATAGCTCATTGCGTTCGGTTTTTCGCATACATTTGGTCCGGTTACCTTCGCGATAGCTCATTGTGTTCGGTTTTTCGCATACATTAGGCCTGATTACCTTCGCGATAGCACATTGTGTTCGGTTTTTCGCATACATTGGACCCGGTTACCTTCACAGTAGCTCATTGTATTCGATTTTTCGCATACATTAGGCCTGATTACCTTCGCGATAGCACATTGTGTTCGGTTTTTCGCATACATTTGCTCCGGTTACCTTCACAGTAGCACATTGTGTTCGATTTTTCGCGTACATTAGCCAACCTTTGGCCCGCTTACCAGGAGATTCAATGGGATTACGGATCTGCTCCTAATTCCAAGGGACTTATTTGTCCACAACTGACATATATCAGAATTTCCTATACAACAGGAAAGGCAGCAGCCATCCCTTAACCGGGAAGGCTGCTGCCTTTTATAGTTGTCTTTCACCTGCTGTTATACTCGCCCAATGAATCCGCTCAGGCGCTTCATCGCCTGGCTACACCCGCCCCACCTGAAGCGCTGCCGCCAGCCTGCTGCCGAAACGGCTTCCCAGCAGCTCGTAGCCTTCGGCTCCCGGATGCAGGCCATCCGTCAGCAGCTCCTCATCTTCCGGGCCGAACCATTCCAGGCCATCCAGGTAATGCAGATGGCGGTCTCCCCGCTCCTGCAGCAGCTTCACTGTCTCTACGATCTGCCGCCGCATGAGCGGCAGGGTGAAGCCGAGCTTGTTCTCCTCCGTCTCCCGCTCCGTCCCGTAGATCGGAGAGATGACGGCCAGTGGCGTCTCCTTGTGCTTCTCACGGATCGTCTCGAGCATGCCGATCAGCAGCGGCTTGAACATCCGCGGGCTGGAGGCTGCTGCACCATATATATTGACTCCTACGCACAAGGTAATCAGTTCAGCCGGCAAATCCCGGATCAGCCGGCCCGCCATCGGCTCCATCAGGCAATTGCCCGAGAAGCCGAGATTGGTCAGATGATAGCCGCACTCCCCGGCGGCAATGACCGGCCAGGTGCGCGAAGGGCTGGATGCTGCCACACACTGGGTGATGGAGCTTCCATAGGTGATCCACCTTGGCCGGTGATCCGGCAGCGGTTCAGCAGCCGCCTCATCTTCGATCCGCAAGCCGCTCAGTGTAATGCCGGTATTCTGCGGCAGATAGACTTCCAGCTCCTTCATGCCGGGCGGAAGCCCGGTGAATAAGGCTTCCGTGCCGCCCGCAGCAAGTCGGAGCTTCTGGAACAGCACGCCGCCAATAAGACAGTCCAGTGCGGCAGCCTCCGCAAGCGGACTGAACGACAAGGCCAGTGCCTTGGAGCCGGTGGCCAGCCGCAGCCGGATACCGGAGCAGATTTCCGCCTTGCCATCGATCCCGTCCGGCGGATACAACTCATAATCCCGGTAAGGAATACGCCAGGGCTTGATCCCCTCCTCCCGGTGCTCCAGTGAAACTGCGCCGTGGAACCACTCATCCGTCAGAGGAAGGTTCTTCAATGCCCTTCCCCCGCTTCCCTGCTGTCCGCCGCCCCGGTGCCCGGAACGAAACCCTCCCCGAGCCATACATCCTGATCCAGCAGACGCTGCTGAAGCTCAGGGATCGAGATGCTGCGGGAATCCGCGCCATCCCGGAGCGCCAGCGATGCTGCCGTTCCGCAGGCCTGGCCCATCGAGAAGCAGTTCGGCATCACCCGCAGGGAGCCTTGAACCGCCCGGTCCGAGGACACGGAGCGTCCGGCCACCCACAGATTGCGGATGCCTACGGGAAGCATGACCCTGTAAGGCACGCCGTGGGAGACGCCCGGCGGCAGATGATTGAAGGTCATATCACTCTTGCTGGTAGCCAGGTGGATATCAATGTAATAGGCATTGCGGGCGATATCATCCGGGAAGGAACGCGCCGCAATGAAGTCGTCTACGGTCAGCATGTAATCGCCCTGAATCCGCCGCGTCTCCCGGATGCCAAGCTGCTCACCGCTCGCCACCAGATGTGCCGCCCCGAAGCCCGGCACATACTTGCGGAAGAATTCCAGTTGCCGCAGCACGGTCCGGCGGCCTTCGATGGCTCCGCGCGTAAGCTCCTCGGCCTTCGTTCCGTCTACCCCGAACACATGGCCGAAGTTGACCCCGACCAGATAATCACTCACCCAGGCCAGGCCGGAAATGGACTTGCGGCCTTCCGGCAGTGCCCCTTCAGCCATAGCCTGCTCAACCGTCCGGTGCAGCTGCCCCGTATCCCCCGTTTCTTCCAGGAACCGGCTGAACTCCTTGCGGTCCACATTCGCCAGCAGATAACACATGCTGCCCGGCTGAAGCTCCCCTTCCCCGCCGCCTTTCTGGAACGGAACGCCCGACAGGGCAGCGATATCCCCGTCACCCGTGCAGTCGATAATATACCGGCAGCGGATGAAAGACCGACCCGATTTATTGACAATAATCACGCCCTCGATACTCTGTCCATCCGGGGACAGCACAACATCGTAGACAAAGGTATGGAACAGCGGCGTCACACCGCTCTCAAGAATGGCATCGTCATAGACGCGCTTAAGTACCTCAGGATCAATCGGCACCCAGTCCAGCATTTCGCGGTATTCCTCCTGATAGCCAGGCGCGCAGGCCTGCTTCATCCGCTCCATCAGCTTCAGGCCGAGGCCGCGGATAATCGGCTTGACCTTGTCCGTGTAGGGACAGAAGGCAGGTACAAGCGCTACAGTCCCCATGCCGCCAAAATAACCCCGCTGCTCCACGATCATCGTGCTTGCACCGCCTTCGGCAGCGGAGATAGCGGCAGCAATGCCCGCCGCCCCGCCGCCGATCACCAGCACATCTACCTCGCGGGAGACCGGCACAGCTGCAGATGGCAGGGTAATCTGTCCGTAATTCATATCTCCGTAATTCATATGTTCCTGATTCATAATCGTCCTCCTTGTAAGGCCGGTTTAGTTATTCAGTCCCCTTCTCCAGACACTGCCGGAGCAGGTCATCTACATGCGCAGTCGCCAGGCATTCAACCGTATCCGCAGCACCGTAATAAATTTTGACCTCCCCGGAATCCTCCAGGATCATCCCGCCGGGAAAAATCACATCGTTGCGGAACCCGCCCGAGGTCTCATACAGCGCCTCCGGTGCCAGCAGCGGCGCTGCCGCCCGGCCGATGATCCGGCCCGGATCTTCAAGATCAAGCAGCATAATCCCGGCGGTATAGCGCTTCTTCCAGCTGTCTTCCCAGCCGTTCTTGCCCCGGCTGCGGTCAAGATCCACGGCATGGAATGTCGTCAGCCAGCCCTTGTCCGTCTTAACGGGAGGGGCGCCGGGACCCACCTTGTCATTGGCATACGCCACATTCTCGACAGCCAGCAGCAGCTTGTGACCCCCCCAATACTTCAGGTCCGGGGAATCACTCATCCACATGTCAAAGCGGTCCAGTCCTCCCCGGCTGTAGACCGGCAGCGGACGCTCAAGCCTGACATATTTGCCGCCGATCTTCTCCGGGAACAGTACCATATTGCGGTTATCCGGCAGCGACAGGCTCAGCACCTCGAAGGAGCGGAAATCGTCCGTCACGGCGATCCCGCCGCGCAGGCCGTGAAGCGTATCGACCGCGAAGCACAGATAGCAGCGTTCGCCAATCACGGTCAGGCGCGGATCATACACCCGGACCACTTCCTCATCATGCCAGGACCAGCACGGCTCCGGCTGCACCTCCCAGCTTACTCCGTCGTCGCTGAAGGCGAGTCCCAGATTCGTTGTATGGTGGGGAGCGACGATCCCCTTGCTCTGATCCCCGTAGTCATTGCGGAATACCATTACATATCTGCCCTTGAATTTCGTCACTCCTGCGTTAAATACCATGGCCGGCCCGTACGGGACATCCGCAGGCTTCAGAATGGGGTTAAGCGGATGCCGGACCATCACCGGACTTGAGGTAAGTGTTCCTATCGTCAGATCGTTCATTATGGAAGATTCTCCTTTGCACATACAAGATTATAGCTACCCTTTCACCGAACCGGCCGTAACCTGAATGAATGTCTTGTTCGCCAGAATATATGCCAGCAGCATCGGCAGAATGGACAGGCAGGCCCCGGCCATCATCAGATGGATCTGCATCGCGGCCGAGGAGCCGTAGCGGAGATTCGCCAGCCCGACAGTCAGCGTCTGCAGCTTCGGATTGGTCATCGTGAATACCAGCGGCAGGATGTATTCGTTCCAGGAATGGCGGAAAGCGAATAATCCGGCTACACCAAGGCCGGGAGTCAGCAGCGGCAGAATGATGCGGAAGAAGGTGCGGATGAAGCCGGAGCCGTCGACCATGGCAGCCTCATCCAGCTCTCTCGGAATCGCTTTGAAGAAGCCCTGCAGCATGAAGAAGGTACTGGAATGGGCACTGACCAGAATCAGTATGACTCCCCACAGCGTCGTATTCAAATGCAGCGCAACCATCAGATCGAACTGCGGGCGCAGCACAATCGCACCAACCGAGATGAACATCATGGACGCCTGCACCGTGACATATATCCGTTTGCCGGGGAACTCACGCCGGTCCACCACATAGGCGGCCATTGAGGCTACCAGCAGCGTCCCCACCGTAACCATTACACTCATAAAAGCACTGTTCCAGGTATAGCGGGCGAAGTTGGCCTGTTTCCAGGCTTCCGCATAGTTGGCGAATTGCAGCTTCGCCGGAAGCAGGCTGCCGCCGGTCATCATTTCTGCCCCTGTCTTCAGCGAGCCTGCCAGCGTCATCAGCAGCGGAAACAGGGTCAGGAGCGCTGTTGCCAGCAGGAACAGCCACATCACCGTCCGGACCGCTATTCTTCCGGCATGGCCGCCGGGCTCCCGGGGGACGGACTGCTTCAGCCCGGCCGGCTGCTTGGATATCACATGTTCGTTCATTTGAATCAACCTCCTAATACACCTTGTTCATTTTGCGGCTGAAGAAGAAATACAGTCCGGTAACCGCTCCGACAATAACGGCGGAGGCGAAGCCCACGGCACTGCCGTAGCCCAGCTGCTGCGCTACCGGCGAACCGGTGGATACAGGGAACAACAGCTTGTAGAGATAGAGATACATGACCTCGGTTTTGCCGATCGGTCCGCCTTCTGTAATGACCATGATGCTCTCATAGCCCTTCAGGGAAGCGATAATCGCCAGCATAATGACCATCTGGGCAACCGGAGCCAGCATCGGAAGCGTAATATTCCAGAAGCGTCTTCCGGCGTTCGCCCCGTCAATGGCCGCGCTCTCGTACAGATCCTGCGGAATACTCTGTAGCCCGGCGAGAAAGAGCAGCATATAGTTGCCGACCGCACCCCAGACCGCCACGATGATAACCGTCAGCATCGCATGCTTCGGACCAAGCCAGTCAATCGGCTGTGAGACCAGGTGCAGCTTCATCAGAACCGTGTTAACCATCCCGTTATATGAATTGAAGATGTTATAAAAAACAACGGAGATCACTGCCGTACTGATCACGGTCGGCATGAAATAGATGCCCCTGAGCAGATTAGACCCGCGCAGTTTGCCATTCAAAATAACCGCCAGCAGCAGGGACAGCGGCAGGGTCAGCAGCAGCTTGCCTCCGGCAAAGACAAAGGTATTGCGGACCGATTCCCAGAACAGGGCGTCCCGCAGCAGCCGGCGGAAATTGTCCAGCCCGATGAACAGTGCCTCGCCATATCCGGCATAATCATAGAACATATAGCGCAGCATCCAGAATAAAGGGTAGATGCCCAGGGTAATCGTCAGAATAATGCTTGGCGCAAGGAACAGGGAATTCTCCCCGAGCCTTCTCCATTTGTAAATCATATGTGGTCCTCCTTCGGGGAAAGCAAAGGGGCTGCGCCGGGAATCCCGTACAAGCCCCTTCCTAACCTGTTATTCTCCCTGCGGTTTCAGCGGATCAAAGGCAGGGTCCGGCGTAACGGTAACCTCGCCCTTCTCTACCGCTTTGGTCAAGGCGGCATTGTATCTTGTGTTCAAATCTTCAGTAATGGCCTTGGCGTCTCCGCCTGCAAGGATATATTTGAAGAAAGCATCCGCATAGGTAGAGCCCTCAGGAGTAACACTTGGCACTGCAGGCCAGAGCGAGTCATGCTCGCCGACCAGGAACCCTTCCATGCCGTTAATTTCGGGATTGTTGGCCTGTTCTACAATGGTTGGCACTACGGCAATCCCGAAGCCCTTCTCATGATACGTCTTCAGAATATCGTCACCGTACATGTATTGCATGAATTTCCAGGCCGCCTCCTGATGCGCTGATTTGGCACTGATGCCGAGCCAGGTACCGGCGGATACGATTTCAGAGGTTCCTTTAATCTGTCCATCCAGTGTTGGAGCCAGGGCACCTGCCCAGTTGATTTCAGTCGGGAACTGGTCCTGATACACGCCCGGCTCTGTCGAGAAGGAGAGGTACATCCCGATTTTGCCTGCCGCAAACTGGGCGCGCAGCGGGTCGATGTCCAGTGTCTCTGCACCTGGCAGAATGCTGCCGTCTTCATACATCTGCTTGAAGTACTCGATGGTCTGCGAGTAAGGTGCGAAATCAAACTGCCCTGTCTTCAGGTCAAAGCCGAGTCCCTGATAGCCGCTCAAGGACAGAATCTCCCGGATCGAACGGTCAAAAGCCGATTTCGGACTTTTGAAATTCAGCGCGAAGCCATAGACACCTTCGGATTTGCCGGCTTCGGTAATTTTGCGGGCATCATCGACCATTTCCTGCAGCGATACCGGAGGATTGTCAATACCCGCTTTAGCAAAAAGGTCCTTGTTATAGATCAGGCGCAAGGTGAGGCCGGTATTAGCTAATGAGTACACCTTGCCGTCAAAACGGTTAACATTGTCGATGATTACGCTGCCGAATTTCGTTTTGATGTCATTGGTAAGATAACCGTCAATCGGTGCCAGATATCCTTTTTTGACAAATTCGGCTGTATTGCCGCTCTTCAGACGGAGCAGATCCGGTGCCTGATTGCTGGTAAAAGCGATATCGACGCTCTGCGCGTAGTTCTCGGACATCACCGTCAGCTCCACCTGGATATTCTCGCCGTTCGTCTCATTGAACTTGTTGATCAGCTCTTTGATATATTCCTGGTCATGACGGTCGTCCGTCCAGTATTTAAGCTGTACAGGCTCGCTTGTGGCAGTATTGCCGCCAGCAGCAGCCGTTGCTGCTGGAGCTGCCGTACCCGCTTCAGGTGCTTCAGTTGCCGCACCCTTGTTGCTGTTCCCGCCGCCGCAGCCTGCGATTCCTGCCGCCAGCATAAGGCTCAAGCTGAGACCCAACCATTTTTTCTGCATACGTTCTACCCCTTTGATTAACATTTGTATTGTGAGCTCGTTCTCATTATAAGCCCCCTCCCCCGCAAAAGGAGTGCGGCAGTCTCACTCTCTAGGGACAGAAATCCATGGTTCTTAGCTGCTGAAGCTTCCTTATCCGGTCAGGTTCCCGTTCTCATCGTATTTCCGGATATACGCCAGCAATTCTGCAAAATTAACCCACGATATCCCCGCCTTCTGATCTGCCGCGCCATAAGACATGATTAATTCTTCGCCCAAGACAATGCCTCCGGTCGTAAACAGGCAAGGTGTCGGGTAATCCTCCGGCATTTCCCAATCCCGCTCGGCATACATCAGACGGTCGGAGCACCGGTGAATAACAGCCGGGAAATCATTATCCTGCTCCTTGAGGATCATGAAGGATTGCGTGTACCCGAACTGTACATTTTTCTTCGCGTGATAGGGTACCAGCCACTCTCTATTCCCCAAGGCTATCGGCGGCCAGCTGGCGCCTACCCGGTTCTCCTCCCAATCAAAGACCGGATAAGCCAGCAGTCTGTGCACCGCTTTGGGCGAGGCCAAATCCGCTATGGATTCCGCTGCTGCCATATAAATCGATGGCTTACTCGCCTTCTCTCCCCCTTCAAAGGGGAGGACATTCATCGGCCGGTGCAGCATAAGATATTGCATTTTACCGGCAATCTTCATTTTCCGGGGAAACAAAAACACGTCGCGGTTATCGCTGACCTGTCCCTCAGTGAGCGGACCTACATACTGAAAAGCGCTTTCATATTCACCCTGCTTCAGCTTATCCAGATTAAGCTTGTAGAGCACACTGACGGTGTCATTGGCCCGGGCCGATTGAATGAACGGGTCTGCCTCATCTCCGGCAAAAATCCAATCGGGAACATATTCAAACCGCGTCTGCACCGGAGGCTGCTGGCTGCTGAGCCAATAGGGGCCAGGGGGAAACGGCCGGCAGGCCACCGTGACGTATAACTCCTCTTCGACATAAAAGATACGCGGGTCCTCCACACAGCCATTGGCATAATTCCGCACTTCATTTCCGTAAATATCCGTGATGTACAGCTCGTGCTCCTCATACCCCAGTGCGGGCGCCAGAGCGGGTCTAGAGAAGTCTGCCTCCCAGGTTTCTCCCGCATCCCTGCTGCACGCATAACCCAGAAAAATCGGATACGGATCATGACAGCCCTCTCTTCTTTTGTGCGTCCATGGTCCGGTGGCCCGGAATAGCATATGGATTTCATCAGAATCAGGGTCTTGAATAATAGCCGGATTCAACACCATTTTATCCGCCCAGTCACAGCCTGGTACAGGCTCAAGCGCCGGTTTGTCCAAATAGCGGAATTTCGGTTTCTTCGGTTTCATAGTTTCATAGTTCCTCCTGTTATACATCATAGGATAAGGGCGTTTCCCGTTTTTCAGGAATCACCTTATCATACGAAACCCCTGATTTCAAAAGCCTTTTGCTCTAAAAACAGCTTCCGGATGAAAACAGTAAGATCCGTCAAATCAAAAAGGAAGATCCATCATTCCCGCCTGGCCGGCCAGCGGTTATGATAATTTCTGCAGGTGAAATCAGGCATTAGGAGGCTTACTATGAACCAGGAAAAGGTGTATGATATTGTCATTTACGGCGGAACGGCTGCAGGGATTACAGCTGCGGTCCAAGCCGCAAAAATGGGCAAAACCGTGGTGGTGATCGAGCAGGGACAGCGCATCGGGGGCCTTACCAGCGGAGGTCTGGGAGATACGGATGTCGGGATGAAGCAGGCGGTCGGCGGCCTGTCCCTGGAGTTCTACCGGCGGGTAGCCCGGAAATATAATCAGGACGGGGCACGCTGGCTGTTCGAACCCAAGGTGGCGCTCGAAGTATTGCAGGACCTGGTAGCCGAACACCAAATCGAAGTTGTCTGCGGTGATAGGCTTGAGCTTCAGGAAGGGGTGACCAGACAAGGCACGACAATCACTTCTATACGCATGGAATCGGGGAACATCTATAGGGGCAGGATGTTTATTGACGCTACGTATGAAGGCGATCTGATGGGCAAATCGGGTGTATCCTATACTGTCGGCCGGGAGCCGAATTCAGCTTACGGAGAGACGCTAAACGGTATTCAGCCCGGCGACGAGCTGAATGAGCTTCCAGCCGGTATTGATCCCTATATCATTAAAGGAGTACCTTCAAGCGGCTTGCTTCCGCGTGTCAATGCTGCCCGCGGCGGCGGCATCGGTGACGGTGACAACAAGCTTCAGGCATATAACTTCCGCATGTGCCTGACGGACAATCCCGGCAACCGCCTGGAGATTGGAAAGCCTGAGGGGTATAACGAGGCCGATTATGAAATTCTGTTCCGGGCCATTGAGCAGGGACAGCGCTCCCGTTTCTTCAAATTAAACCGGGTTACTGCAGAGAAGACGGACTCCAATAACAATAGCGGCATTTCAACGGATTACAATGGAATGAACCATTGCTATGCGGAGGCGGATTATCCGGCAAGAGAAGCAATATGGGAGGCCCACCGCATCTATCAGCAAGGTTATGTCTGGACTCTGCAGAATCATCCGCGGGTGCCGGAGGACATCCGGGCGGTCTACAAGCCGTGGGGGCTGCCGCTTGATGAATTTACGGACAGCGGCCACTGGACGCCCCAATTATATATCAGGGAATCCCGCAGAATGATCGGCGATTATGTGGTTACTGAGCATGATGTCAGACTGGACAACCCGGTGCCCGATTCCATCGGAATGGGCTCCTTCGCCATGGACTCGCACCACACCCAATACTATGTGAACGAAGACGGTCATGTAAGCACAGAGGGCGGATTCTATGTGAGGCTGGCTGCGCCTTACCCGATCAGCTACCGGGCGGTTGTGCCGAAACGGACGGAATGCACCAATCTGATCGTACCGGTATGTGTATCTGCTACCCATGCAGCCTACGGCTCGATCCGTATGGAGCCGGTCTTCATGATCCTGGGGCAATCGGCTGCTGCGGCTGCCGCGCTGGCGCTTGATGCGGACGGGATTGTTCAGAATATTCAGGTGGAGAAGCTGCATTCCATTCTGCTTCAAGAAAATCAGGTTTTGTATACAGACGTCTAATCTGTGCAGCCCTCCGGATGGAAGCGGAATCCGAATCTGCGCCGGTATTCTCCCGGAGAATGTTCAAAGTGTCCCCGAAACATCCGGCAGAAATGGGCATAGCTCTGGAAGCCCGTTTTGTCGGCAATCTGTTCAAGCGTCAGACCACTGTACAGCACCTGCTGCTGCGCAAGCTTCAGTCTGACGCTGATACAGTAGGCGAACATGGATTGGCCAAAAGAAGCCTTGAACAGATAGGAGCAGCGGGACACACTTAACCCGGCCGAGGCCGATATCTGCTCCAGGCTAAGCGGTTCATGGGCATGGTTGTCTATGAATAACTTAAGCTTGTACGCGGTATCCGCTCCCTCGGTGCGCGGACTGACCCCAATCACATGCTCCAGGGTCAGGCAAAACGTTCTCAGAAGATAGTCCATGATCTCGTCCAGGTTTTGCATCATTTTTTTCTTCTCGCTGATGATATGCTTCCATAGCGTAAGCACCGTATCGTCAAAACCGATATTCGTTTTTACGGGCAGGCTTGTGTTAGCCCACCACGAGTCCAGCCACTCCCCCTTGCCGGCCAGGAAATAGTCCGAAGCAGGCTGAGTCTCACCCGATGCTGTTAGGTTTCGGGGCTGAACGTTTAGTCCGTAGGGCTGACCGGGAGGATAAATGAGCAGGTCTCCGGGGATGATGGTCTCGTAATTGCCCGCCACCAGCGCCCGGCAGGTACCTTCCGCCTGAAACCGGAACAGATAGTAGGTCAGCCCCTCTTCGTACTTAACGGAGTGGGGCTTCGTGTGTGCGAAATAATTAGCATAAATGACGCCGGAACGATGCGGATCTGGCTTCGTCATCGGTAAGGTTTCTCCTCCGGACGGTCAGGATGATAGCCTGCCCTGAATTCCGAAGGTGTCTGCCCGGTGATCTTCTTGAACATTTCGCTGAAATACCGCCGCTCCTCGTAACCTGCTGCAAGGGCGACCTCCTGCACCGGCATCCCTTCTACCAGCAGCGCTTTGGCCTTCTGGATCTTCTCCATGGTCACATACTGGGTGACCGTCATACCGGTCACCTTCTTGAAAAGACTGGAGTAGTAGCTCGCGCTGAGATGGACGTGAGCGGCGCAATCCCCTACCGTTATATCCTCAGAGAGATGGCTCTGAATATAATCGAGTGAGGCATAGATGACCTTCTGCCCCTCTGACAGGCTGTTCTTGCGCACCAGTGCGGCCCCTTCCACGCATAACTCCAGCAGCTGCCGCTGCAGAGAGGCCAGCGGCAGTCCGGCTGTTCCCTGAACAGCCCTGAATCTCTGGATCAGCGGCTGGATATCCGCATACGGAATCAGCTCATAGAAGCTCCGGATCGCCGAGGCAGCCAGCTCATCGTATAAGCTGAGCAGATAATCCGGATTCTGCCGGGAGACCAGACTCTGGAGGCCCATCGAGATATCCTCCAGAATAGCCTCTGCCTTGCCGGCATTGCCGGAGCGCAGCGCCAGCAGCAGCTCGTCCTTGTATTCCAGGGACAGCGGCTCCTGGCTGCCGGCCGGGAGAATATCGTCATAGCGGATGGCTGCATTGCCTTCTGTGAACAGATGATAGGCCAGCGCCCGGTTGGCCTGCAGATAGGAATCAGGCAGCTCACTCGTCTCCTCCACCCTGCCTCCGACCCCGACCGATACGGTGAACTTGGTGTAGCGTTCAATATTCCGGCAGCAGCGTTCCGCAATCTCCACTGCACTGACCGCGCTGCAATCATTCATAACCGCCAGATAGCGGTTATGTCTGGCGCGGAAGACCACGCACCGCACATGCTCGGCAATCGTCTCCTGCGTGATATTGAGCAGCGAGAAGCGGATCAGCTCCACCTCGCGGATGGACAGCTCGGCTGCCCGCTCCTGAAAGTGATCGATCTCAAGCAGCATTACCACAAACCCCTGCGGGTTCAGATCGATATTCAGGAATTCCCAGCGGGCCGCCGCCTGCTCCCAGGCTGTACGGTGGCTGACCAGCAAGGCAAAATATTCCTGCCGCAGCACCGGCAGACTCTCCCGCAATCTTTTTTCCATCTCCCGCAGGGTAAGCAGCTTCGACCGTTCTTCCATAATCTCCGCCTTCGCCCGCAGCACCGCCGTCATAATATCCTCTTCCGTAAACGGCTTGACGACGAAGTCAAAAGCACCAAGCTGGACAGCCTGCTGCGCATATTCAAAATCGGCATAGCCGCTGATCAGAATCACCTTACAGTCCCGGTGCCGTTCCAGCACGGCCCGCAGCATGGACAGTCCATCCATCCTCGGCATCCGTATATCCGTAATGACAAGATCCGGGCGCAGCTCCGAGATCATGTCCAGCCCATCCTCCCCGTTGGCTGCCGTACCCGTCACCCGGATACCCTGCTGCGCCCAATTCATGCAGGTGAGTCCTGCGACTACGCTTTTGATATCGTCTATAATGCACAAGCTGATCACACCATTATCGTCCATCCTGATGCTCCTCTCTCTTGGGTAAAGAAATGATGACCGCCGTTCCCCTGCCTGGCCCGCTGTCCACCCGGAACACCGCACCGTCCCCGTAATACAGCTGCAGCCTGCGGATCAGATTGGACACGGCATACCCCTTATCCGATTCCCGCCAGAACAGCGCACGGACCTGATCCTCCTCCATGCCTGCTCCATTGTCGCGGACAGTAAGGCACCAGCGTTCTCCCTCATCCAATATCTCTATATCAATCACTCCGCCGCTCTCCAGATCGCAGAAACCATGCAGGATGCTGTTCTCCACCAGCGGCTGCAGCAGAATGCGCGGAATAGGGAGTGTATTCAGCGCTTCATCCTCTACGTGGATTTCATAACGGAACAACCCTTCATAGCAGCTGCACTGCAGCTCCAGATACTGGCGGACATGCTCCAGCTCCTTGGACAGCGTGGTGATTTCCTGCCCCTTATTCAGCCCCAGCTGAAACAGCCGGGACAGTGACACTACCATTCGCTGCGACTGCTCCACCTGCTTCAGATTCAGCTTCCAGTAGATCGTATTCAGCGTGTTGTACAGGAAGTGGGGGTCCATCTGCGCCGACAGCGCCTTGATCTCCGCCGAGCGTTTATTCGTCTCTGCCTCGGTGACTTCACCGATCAGCACCACAATCTGCTCAAGCATCCGGTTGAACCGGATACCGACCTGAGCCAGCTCATCCCCGCTGCTGCTCTCGAACCGGGCGGTCAGATCGTTGCTTTCCACCTTTTTCATCACCTTCATCAGCCCCTGCAGCGGCCTCAGCAGATAACGGGTAAATGCGCCGGATACCATCATTGTGACTGTAAAGGCGGCGAGGGCCACCACCACAAGCATCCACTTGACATAGATCATATCCTTCAGCACGCTGGCTTTGGACTGGATTGTGGTCATCGTCCAATCTGCGATGCCCAGATGAGCATAGTTCAGCAGATAGGATTCACCGCCTAGCTTAAACGTATTGCTGAGATCCCGGCTGCTGCTGATCCTACCGGTCAGATGACCGCCCTCCACCGCCTGCCGGACCAGCGGGTCCTTCACAGAATACACAGGCTCACCTGAAGCGTTCAGCAGGAAGCTGCGCGCCCCGCCCCCGGTACCTCCGCTTACCAGCTTGCGGAAGCCGTCTTCGCGGATATTGACTACGATATAGACACCGCTGACCGGAGTATCGAATATGGGCTCCAGAATCAGTGAGATCACCCGGTCCTTGCCGGAGAACAGCATATCCTCATGGCCCTCGATCCACAGGTTCTTCTTCTCCTGTTCAATGCGCTCATATAGAAACGTATCCTTGAATTCCGTCAGCCGGTTGCGGTTCATCGACGACGGGTAGAACTCCCCGATCGGCGTGGACACATAGATGGACTGAATCAGCGGCTCGGCAATCCGCGCCTGCGAGAAAACGTTATCAAGATCATTCAGATGGGTATAATATCTGCCTGTGTCCCCGGAGACGACATCCCTCATCATATCGTGAAAAGGCTGGCTGATCATAAAGGTCATCATAATCAGTGTCAGCTTGTTCAGCTTCTCGTCGATGATCTGTGCCGATTTGACGACGGTATCCTGGGTGAGCTTCAGCGCATTCTTCTCCAGGATCGCCGCCGAGATGGAATAGGACAGTCCACCGGTCATCAGCACAGAGAGGAGAATCACAGCCAGGAATGCGGTTTTTAATTTACTGC
Organism: Paenibacillus sp. FSL R10-2199; assembly: GCF_038000235.1. Taxonomy (NCBI): domain Bacteria; kingdom Bacillati; phylum Bacillota; class Bacilli; order Caryophanales; family Paenibacillaceae; genus Paenibacillus; species Paenibacillus sp. FSL R10-2199. Next base: position 835,342 of record NZ_JBBOBO010000002.1, read on the forward strand.
GGAACGATTGCTTCCGGAAATAGTCCAAGTTCTTCACGCCTTCCTCTGTACATGCCTGCTCTTCGATTATGTCACCCGGACCCGGGGCCGGGCAATAAGCGGCTTAAGATACAGTGAAATCACCGTATGCGGAGCATGGATTTACCGTATGTACAAGGGGAGGGGAACCAATTTCCCCGCTCCAATCTGATTCGAGGGGATTTCCTCCGCTCCAACCCGATTCGAGGGAATTGTTCCCGCCCATTCCACCAGTTCCCCGTCCCAGCCGGATTCAGAGGGATTTCTCCCTCTCCTTTCGGCAGGCAGCCTCTTTCTGAAAAATAAAGTCGAGTTGGCACCCTAATGTATGAGGTTTTATGGCTGAAGCGGATTTGCATGTTAGCACTTCCGCATGTTCTCTGCAAGTGCTTGGCGGAGCTTATCAAAGCCCATCTGCCCGGACAACCAACTAATCAAACGGACTGAAAATCCGCTATTTGCCCAAATCTGGCAGATTTGCTGGCTAAGCGGACTCAGATTCCATTAATGGGCCCGCCGCCCAATTCATGCCCAAATGAACAAAATAGCTGATTCTCAGTCCGCTTAAACCTCAGAAAAGGGGTTTTCCGGAAAATAGGGTCTTTTCAGTCCGCTTCATCTGCTGACGGTACGCTTACCTGCTCCAGCAACCAACAACCAACAGCCAACAACCAGCAAGCAACAGCCAGCACCCAGTAGCCAATAACCAGCAAGCAACAAGCAACAAGCAACAAGTAACAAGTAACAAGTAACAAGTAACAAGTAACAAGTAACAAGTAACAAGTAACTAGCAACTAGCTTATTTCGCCAGCTTCTGCCCGGCAAAGAAAAAAAAATCACCCGCAAGGCAAATTGAGCTGGAGCTTATAAAATTATGGAGTTGATGGAGTTGATGGAGCCTGTGCAGCTTAAGTAGATTAAGGCCACCCACGCCACGCCACTCCACTCCAGACAGACTACTTCCGGGCAGCCGCCGGTGAAATCAAGTGTACTTTTGCCCCTCATTTCCTCCTGCTGCCCACTTTCGGCAGATTCAGGGGCACTTTTGCCCCTCATTCCCGCCTGCTGCCCGCTTTCGGCGGATACAGGGCCACTTTTGCCCCTCATTCCCGCCTGCTGCCCGCTCTCGGCGAATTCAGGGGCACTTTTGCCCCTCATTTCCGTCTGCCTCCAGCTTTCGGCAGATTCAGGGGCACTTTTGCCCCTCATTCCCGCCTGCCGCCCGCTTTCGGCAGGTTCAGGGGCACTAATGCCCCTCATTCCCGCCTGCTGCCCACTTTCGGCAGATTCAGGGGCACTTTTGCCCCTCATTCCCGCCTGCCACCCGCTTTCGGCGAATTCAGGGGCACTAATGCCCCTCATTCCTGTCTGCCTCCCGCTTTCGGCGGCTTCAGAAGGATTTATCCCTTTGACTGGCAGATCCGCTCCACATCCCAATGAAACTTATCCGCAACAGGCGAAACTCATGATTCCCTACAGTAACCTAACCAAAAAGCCCGCTTGAATTCCGGTAACATCCCGGCTTCAAACAGGCTCTAGTGCTGCGGTATTTGTATACTTTGCTGCAAATACCCTACAATTGCTTTTACTTTACTTTACTTTTGCTTTTACTGTTACTTTACTTTTACTCTTACTCTTGCCTTTACTGGTGTTGCTCTTATTTCTGTTGTCACTGTTGTCACTGTAATCCGAATTTATCTAAGAGGAGCTGAGAACGGGCTGGCTTACCCTTGCAGAATCCCGCTCTGCCCCACAATTCTCAGCCACTCTGCAGCGATCAGATCATGCCCGGCCGCCGTTGGATGCACACCGTCCCAGACCCAGTATACGGCATCCGTTCTTGCTGCGGCCGCCTCAAAAACGTCCTGAAGCGGTACATGCACAGCCTCGAACTCCTCCGCAAGGCTGCGGACAACCTCCTGATAATGAGTCAGGATCTTCAGCCATTCCGGCCAATTCTCTGCCGGTGCCCCTACCTTCAGGAGAAAGGGCTCGCAGAGTACAAGCCGGGTCTGCGGCAGCACTTCGCGTGTCTCTTCCAGTACATGGCGGTAAGCGCGTTGGAAGCGGTCCGTGATGCCGCCCGGGTCGCCCATCATCGTTCTCCAGATATCATTAACCCCGACCAGGATACTGAGCACATCCGGCTGCAGATAGATCGCATCCTCATTCCAGCGCGCATACAGATCGGAGATCCGGTCTCCGCTCACCCCGCGGTTATGGAATACCGGCCGCTGCTCCGCCAGCTCATTGCCTAATTTGCTGCCAACTATGTATGCATAGCCGTGCCCGAGGATATGGTTAAGATCATTGCCCCGGTCACGGTTGCCATCTGTAATGGAATCCCCTTGAAACAGAAATACCTTGTTAGCTCCGGAAATGGATATAGACATGTATACTCACCTTTCGCCTTATAATTTGATTCAATTATATCAGGAGAATGCGCAATTAGGATTCCGGCTTACTGTGCTTCAGCAAAGCCAATATGTTATTGAGCAAATGCACCTTGCGGATGGGCTTGATAATGATGGAGGCGAACTGCGCTTTGGTCTCCTCGTCCAGATTCGTTCCCAGGGGAGCAAGCAGAATTACGGGCAGCTTCCTGTCCGGAGCAAGCTGACGCATTTGCTTGGCAATCTCTGTAGCCTCTGTGCCCTCAATATCCTTGTCCATAAGGATCAGATCATAATCGTTGTTAGCTGCCAAAAAGTCCATTGCCTGCTTGGCAGTCTCGGCGGAGGTAACTGCCACACTCCAGTCCTCGAGTACCGAAGAGATGACATGCAGGCTGGTCTGATTATCATCAACAACCAGGATTTTAATTGCGTCAAGCACATCTTTCTCGAAGGGAATCGAGGGCAGGCTTGTATATTTTTCGAGATACAGAGTGACTTCCAGCTTCGTCCCTACCCCTTCCCGGCTCTCAACGGAGATCTCTCCCCCCATCAGCTCCACCAGTTGTCTGCAGATTGCCAGTCCCAGTCCGGTGCCTCCGTAATGATGAAGCTCGCTGCTCTGGTGAACCTGGGTATATTTGTTGAACAGCAGCTTCAGTTTGTCTTCCGCAATACCTATTCCAGAATCCTGCACCGTAATCCTTATCCCTATTTCTTCACCGCGGACAGGCAACGATTTCAGCTCGATAAGGATTTCCCCGGCGTGGGTGAACTTCAGGGCGTTGCTTACTATATTCATGATGATCTGGCGTACCTTGGGGGCATCACCCAGAACATACAGGGGAATTTCCGAATCCACATTCAGAATGACTTCCAGATTTTTCTCAAAAGCCTTGGTGGAGAACAAATAGACGCTCTCCTCCAGTGCGGTAATAATATCAAACGGTTCCTTTTCAATGACCAGCTTGCCCGCTTCCATCTTGCTGAAATCCAGAACATCATTCAAAAATTGCAGCAGCTTGGCATTACTCGACTCAATGATCTCCATGTAATACTGCTGCTGCTCGTCCATTTCAGTCGTCATCATCAGATCGGTCATGCCGATAATGCCGTTCATCGGGGTGCGGATTTCATGACTGAGCATGGCAAACAGGTCCAGCTTGGATTGGCTCTGCCGTTCTATGAATTCAACTTTTCGTTCCAAATTCATAATATAGGTGAAAAAATAGGCCATGGCGCTTATTATATCCAGGTCTTCCTTCGTATGCAGGCCGGCTGCAGGGTCCATCAGACAGATCGTCCCCACAGACTCCCCTTGCTCCGTGATCAGAGGAACGCCAATGAACGAGTGTATGCCCCGTGCATGTATAAATTCAAGGGCAGTGGACCCGGGATGATTATGCGTGTCAGCGACCAGTGTCGGCTTATTGTCATTAAGAATAACCAGACTGCGAATAGGATCAAGAAGGGCGAAATTGTCCTCCTCCTTCATGATAGGCGCTTCCCGGTTGAAGGTCCGCAGCAGGGGAACCAAGCCTAAACCGTGAATCGTAATCATAATCGTATTTGACGTAAAAATCTGGCTTAGCAGTTCAATCATCCGGTCTGCAGCATCCTCTAAATTGCAAATGACCGGACTCCGGGTATTCATCTTCTCCATCATCTTTCTAGAACTCCATTCCAAAATCCATATTTACTATTTTACTTATTTTTAATTTCCACAGTGTATGAACTTTGCCCGTTATTCCTATTTGTCACCGTTCATCTTGCACTGCCCGATTGTCCAGTCAGAGCCGGCATTATAAGCCATTGGGATAAGTTAGATAGGAAACTCTCTATGTTCTTACTCTTAATTAAGAGGATATGTTACGATCAACTGGACTGGTCCTCATCATAACAGAAAAAACACAGAGACAACCTAAAAAAGTGCACAAAAAAACTATGAAAGGAATGGGAAGAAGATGAAATACAGAAAACTGGGCAATACAGGACTTAAAGTCAGTGAAATCGGCCTGGGCAGCTGGCTTACTTATGGCACGGCGGCGGAACAGAAGGCGGCAGAATGCCTGTGTTGCCAAAGCTTTTGAATGCGGTATCAATTTCTTTGATACAGCTAATGCCTATAACTGCGGTGAAGGTGAAAAAGCAGTCGGCGCCGCCCTGCGCTCCTATACACGGTCGGATTATGTGCTTAGCACCAAGGTGTTTTTCCCGATGGGCGATGGTGTGAATGACCGCAGGTGGCTGATTTCGCACCTGCAAGATAAGCACCTGCGGGAGGAGAATATGTCATATTGTGTTCTTATACGGCATAGCCCGCCCTGCAATTCAATTTGCACCAAATACCTGCACTTAAAAGCACCGTCCGGAAATGGGACGGTGCTTTACTGTAGCAAGCCTATAGCGGATAATATTCCTCTTACAATTTGCCTGCCGGCGCGAGGTGTCTGCTGGCATGGGCTGTCTGTACTTTATTGATCAGCTGCTTATAATCCTCTTGCTGCGCAGCCGAAGCCTGCGGCCGATATTGCTCAAACAATCGCACACAGCGGATCACACAGGTCTCGCTGCCCAGTTCCGCCGAAGCCTCCAGGCTTAGGAATAAGTAGCGGAATCCTTGCTCCTGTTCTCCGGCACGCAGGTAATATCCCGCCAGTTCATAGAGCAATTCCGCGTATTTATCCCGCAGGTCCGCTCCCGGCTTGCCATGCCCCGGGGCAGACCACTCCTGCTCTACCTGCGGCAGGAACCGCCCGATCAGCTCATCCACATTCCAGTGAAACCGGTTGGCTGCCTGAACGGCCTTCAGCATTCCGGGGAGCAGGCCGGTGCCGCCCGTGCCGATATACTCCACATAGTTATGAAGCACTTCCAAATCTCCGCACATTAAACGGAACAGATAAGTATTAACTATTGCCTGACTGCTGAAATACTCTTTAATTTGCCGGACTTCCTCTGAATCTTCCACAATCCAGTCCATTTCTGAATATAAAGTTACATAATGCAAAGCACGCTCATATTCGCCCCGCCCGTCACATACCACGGACTGCAACCAGTAGGCGTATAAAATATAGAAGCATAACGGCTTCGGAGGTTCCTTCAGCTCTTTCTGCTTTCTGACTTTGTGATGCTTAATCTCATATTGAATCGCTGTCTTACGGTACAGCTCTTCGGCCAGCAGCCATACCTTATCCCAGTACTGCAATGACAGATAGACATCGGCCAGCTGCTGCAAAGCGCCTAATTGATCGCTCTCATCCAGCCGCTCCACGAAATATTCGAACCGCGTGGCTGCACGGAAATCCGCCTCCCGGTCCTGGCCGACCCTAATGGTGAACAGCCGGTACTGGCATAAGGCCAGACGCTCCGAATGCTGGTATTTCTCACTATCGGCAACGCCCTCATAGAGCAGAGCCGCCGCCTGATAGTTGCCTTGCCCGTAGAATTGCTCCGCTGTATCAAACAGCACAGGGGCATATGTAATATTGTCCATTATAATAAGGACGACCTGCCGGATACACTCCAGTTTGTTCAGCTCCGCGCAGCGGTGGAGGAATGGGCCCAGACGCCGCCAGTCGGGAGTGGAATGAATGACACATTCATCTATATAGAGTTCGTAAAACGCCCCTTCAGCCAGCCCCATCCCGGAGGTAATCCGGTCCAGCTGCTGCATGGCAATGGGACGGTTGCCGTTAATAATACTGCTCAGTGTTCCGGAGTTAACGCCGGATACCCCTGCGAATTGATTAATCGTCATTCCTTCATTTCTTAGGAAAGCGGCCAGTTCCGCTTGAATTGTAGTCTTATGGTGCAAACCAATACCGCCCCTCAAAAAACCATATATTCGAATATTAATCCAGATATTCCTATATAATAAGTCCCCCAATTATACAGGTCAATCCGGTTTGAACGGTTCAAAATAGGTTGACAAAGACGGAATAAATGTTATATATCCCCATTTTATCTACGAAATCAGCTTCGACTCTTCTGCCTGCGCGGCCGCTTTGCGGATGAAGCCCTGCAGCGGCTTTTGCAGCGTAAGACCCAGCAGCAGCGCAAGCACGCCGAACAAGACCAGCAGCAGCGCATCACGGATCGCTACCTCCGGCAGCAGACCGCCTACAGCTTCACGCAGCAGGCTGATCGCATAGGTAAAGGGCATAAACGGATTCAGTACCTGAAAGAAGTGTCCGGTGGTACTAATAGGAAAGGTGCCGCCGGAGCTGGAGAACTGCAGCACCATAAATACGATGGCAATCCCTTTGCCGATACTGCCGAACACCGAGACCAGCGTGAAGACAATCGTCACGAATACCACGCTGATCAGTACGGCAAACAGGACAAACCATACCGGATCAGCAACATAACAGCCTAGCAGGAAGATATTGCCCAGCACTGCCACCAGCGCCTGAAGAATACCGACTGTAAGAAAGGTCAGCAGGCGTCCGGAATAGAGCTGATACCCAAGGTAGCGGATTCCGCCGGTATCCACTGCCGTGCGCAGCAGCGAGATCAGCAGGGTACCGCCTACCCATAGGGACAGCACGACATAAAAAGGCGTCATCGCCGATCCATAGTTGGGAATCGGATATAACGTCTGCTGCTTCAGTACAACCGGATTCGCCAGGAAATCACTCTGGCTCTGGATATCGCCGCCCAGCAGCTGGGCAATCTCCTCCAGATCAACCTCCTCCTTGATATCGCGGAGTGTTGCTGCCGCTTTGCGGACCGATGCCATCAGCGCAGGCAAGTCGCTGCGCACCAGCTCCGCCGCACGTTCCACTCCCTGGTCTGCCCGCGGCAATCCGGCAGTAATGAAATCCGCTGCCTTGCGGAACCTCACCTCCGCCGCAGGCAGTCCGGTTCTGGCAAATTCGGCCGCTTCGTGAATCTGCGCCCCGGCCCCCGGCAGTCCTTCCTTAATACGCGGAAGTACGTTAGTGACCAGATTGCTGAATGCCGCCATCTTTTCTGTCATGCCCCCCGCTGCGTTATGCACCTCTTCGCGGATGGCCGGCAAATCCTGCCGCAGGGCTGCCAGGCCGGATTGTCCATACTGGATGGCGGTCCCCGCCTCCTCCAGTATGGTGTCCAGCGCGGCCAGCCGCTGCGGAATATGCTGCAGCGCTGCCGCAGCATTCCCCGCATCCGCAGTCAGCTGCTGCAGCACCTGCTCCGCTGCGGGCAGAATTCCCGCGTTGTACCGCGGGATGACCCCCTCCAGGGCAGCTCCCGCCTGCCCTGCCGCTAGGCTGAGCTGGTCCAGCTCAGCCTCCGTGGGCTGCGCGCCTGCCTGCGCAGCCTGTGCCAGTGCCGCCGCCTGCGCAGCTGCGGCGGCATAGGGCTTCCGCGCCGCTTCGACGGCGCGGAGATCACTTGCGCCCGCGGTCCCGGGCGCAAGTGTGTTCAGGGCGCCCAGCAGCTGCGCTGTGTGGGCGAGCCCTTCGCTTGCCGCGGCCAGCCGGGCCGAGGCAAGCTGCAGCTGCCGCGCAGCAGAGCGCTGCGCGGGCTCCTGCTGCACCGCACTCTGGTGCAGCGCCTCGCTTGGCTGCGCAGCATCTTGCCGCAGCGCTTCATTTGGCTGCGCGGCATCTTGCCGCAGCTGCGCGGTCAACTGCACGGCCGCTTCCCCGGCCTGCTGCAGCAGATACAAGTTCTGCTGCAGGGCCCCGGGGACAGCCGCAAAGGCTGTGCCGTTCCCGGCCAGGAACTGCTGCAGCGCAAGCCCGAAGCTGCTGCCGGCAGCGTTGATCCGGTCAGCCTGCGGCAGAACCTTGGCCGCAGTGTCCACTGCGGCTGCGGCCTCTTCCAACCGGGCCTCTGCCCGGTCCAGCACACCATCCACCTTGCTGAAGTTCGAATCCAGCTCGGATACCAGCAGGGTAGCACGCTCAATCCGGGGCAGCTTCTCCTGCAGCTCCTCCAGATGTCCTGCGGCAGCCGTAATCTCCGGCCAATATTCGTCGATCTGCTCCACGGCTTTTCCCGCTTGCTCTACCTCGGGGAGCCTGGAGGCCAGTCCGGCAATCCGCTCCGCAGAAGAGGAGATCTCCGGCCAATCCTGCTGCAACTTCAGTACCAGCCTGCCGGCTTGCTCAATCTCCGGCAGCTCCGCCTCCAGCTTGAACAGCCCGGCCTCCACTCTGCGGATAGCGGGCAGCTCGGACTGGAATTCCTCATCTACCCCGCGCAGGGCGGTCAGAACCGTACTGCTGATCGTTTCCGTGAAGTGCTCGGTGATCTGCGTGGTGATCGTGGAAGCACCCTTGGCTGTAATTTTTGGAGCAATCGCATTAATTTTTTCATTAACGGTATATTCAATCTCCGGCTTCTCCAGCTTACCTTCAAGAATTCCGGTCATCCGCTCAGAGAAGTCCGCCGGAATCACAATGCTCGCATAGTAATCCCCCCGCCGCACCCCGTCCACCGCAGCCTCCGCATCTGTAAACCTCCAGCCGAGTGACTTATTGCTCCGCAGGCTTTCCAGTACCTCCGCACCGATATTGAAGCTTGTACCCTGCACGGCCGCACCTTCATCCAGACTGGCTACGGCGATTTTGATCCCGGAGGTGTTGCTGTACGGGTCCCATACGGCCGCCACATTCACCCAGTCATAGACTGAGGGCAGCACAACAAGCGCTGCAATCAGCAGCATGGCCACAGGTATCCTGAACAGCCTCAGCCAATCCCTCTTGTATATTTGCCAGATCTCCTTCAATCCCAGTCACCTCTCAGCCGATAGTTGGATAACTTAATATGCCCCGGATTAAGGCTTTATACGACGATAACTGGCAACGCGATGATGCTGGAGGTAAGCAACCCAATAATTGGATCGGCTCCTGCAGGGAGATCTGAAAATATATTTGCAACATTTTTTGAAAATCAACGTTATTAGGGTATGAACACGTTTGAGAACTATACCGAAGGGTAATTAGGTATATAGACTTACACCGTGTCATATTATGCCAAGGGGGAAATTCCACAATGTTAAAAAACAAAAATGTCTATCTGTTTCCTGTATTGGTCCTGTTGTTCCTCTCCCTCGTGACTACGGCCAGCACGACCATGAAGACCGCAGAAGCCCAGAGTAGCAATCATATCCAGCACTTGACGGTTTACATACACGCACTCGACACCAATAAGGGTCAAACCACCCTTACCGGAGACGAAATCACATGGTACGAAGGCGCAGCGGCCGATGCTATCTTCGCTGAACGTGAGCCTGAAGCCGCAGCCGAAATCGGCGGTGTACCCGACGGTTACTATATCGTGAATGACAGCGATTCGCTGACTTCCTACCCGGTAGCCCCTAATGCTAAAGTAACTATGCAGATCTACGACCACACTGGTAATATTGAGGAACTGGACATTAACTGGAACGAGGCGCTCAGCCTGCAGCAGTTCACTCAGGAATTTGCCAAAACTGATGTTTTCGATCTAAGCCAATCTCCTTACCACATCACCATCCAGAACGGACAGATCGTCTCCATCGTGCAGCAGTACACACCTTAAGTAAGACATATGGGTTCAATAAGCTTTATTGTCTATCACACGCAAGCCGCAGTCTGTTGCCCTAAGCAGCAGCTGCGGTTTTTTTGTGTGCTTTTTAGCCGGCTAGATCAATCAGCGGCCCTAACGATTCTGCGGAAGGGCTGAACAGAAAGCCTGACCTCCAAAAAGCTTCCGCCCCACGGATTCACGAATCGGCTCCGAAGAGTTGAATCGGCAGGGAAGCGGACTGAGATCCCTTATTCAGCTGATTTTCGCTGTTTTCACCTCCACGCGGACTGGAGATCGCTTATTTTCTCTGGAAACAGAGATTTGGACGATGATTTAGAGCATAACGGAACTGGAGTCCGCTTCAGGCTGAAAATAGCTAGTTTCAAGAAAATAACGGCTCTGGAGTCCGCATAGGGTTTTGGATGCCCATATTCCAATGATTGATGACAACGCAGTAGCAAACATCAGGGGTTGGGGATTCGGGGGTACTTTTCTCTTGTCCCACTCCCCCTTGAAAATCTAACCTTTTCACACATATTCGAACCTATCACTATTTACCGACAAGTCCTTTAAATATAAGCTTATTCATAGGATACCAGCCTTGCTTTAACATTATAGAATCCATAGGAATGGTGATAAAAAGTGACAATTACACCCCAAACGCAGTCTGCGGCCCAGACTCAGGGCAAACCCATGTATCAGGAGTACCGCATGCATCAGGTTTCCATCGCCGATCCGTATATCGTCAACGCCTTTGCCAAAGAAGTAGCGTACCTCACCAGCTTGGAACCTGACCGTCTGCTGGCCGGCTTCCGTGAGAACCGGGGACTCCCGAAGAAGAGCGAGAAGTATCCGGGCTGGGAGAATACCGAAATCCGCGGGCATACGCTGGGCCATTATCTCTCTGCCTTGTCCCAGGCTTATGCCACCTCCCAGGATGATGCGCTTGCGCTCAGACTGGAATACTTGCTCAGTGAGCTTGCGTTGTGCCAGCATGAGAGCGGTTACCTGTCAGCGTTCGATGAGCAGTTGTTCGATAATATCGAGAATAAACAGCCTGCCTGGGTGCCTTGGTACACAATGCACAAGATTATCGCCGGACTCACCGCCGCCTACTCTGCCACCGGCAGCGCAACAGCGTATAGCGTAGTGAACAAGCTGGGGGATTGGGTGTACAACCGTACGGCTTCCTGGTCTGACGAAATACAGCAGCGCGTATTATCCGTCGAATATGGCGGGATGAACGACTGCCTTTATGAGCTGTACAAAGTCAGCGGCAACTTTAACCACTTAAGCGCCGCTCATAGCTTTGATGAGCTGACTTTGTTCACTCCGGTCCATGAAGGCAAAGATATCCTCAAAGGCAAACATGCCAATACAACCATTCCGAAGTTCCTCGGGGCGCTGAACCGTTACCGGACCCTTGGGGAGAGTGAGGTCTTTTATCTGGAGGCCACCGGGCAGTTCTGGGATATGGTTGTGCATCATCACAGCTACATTACCGGCGGCAACAGCGAGTGGGAGCATTTCGGCGATCCGGATATGCTGGACCGGGAACGCTCCAATTTCACAGCGGAGACCTGCAACACCTATAATATGCTGAAGCTGACACGAGAGCTGTTCAAAATCACCGGAGACTCCAAATACGCTGAGTTTTACGAGAATACCTACCTGAATGCGATCGTGTCCTCACAGCATCCGCATACCGGGATGACGATGTATTTTCAGCCTATGGCAACGGGTTACTTCAAAGTATACTGCTCACCGTTTGAGCATTTCTGGTGCTGCACCGGAACCGGCATGGAGAGCTTCACCAAGCTGAATGACAGCCTGTATTTCTATGATGCCGCAAGCATTGTGGTCAATCAGTACCTAAGCTCCACCCTCCACTCCAGTGAACACGGGCTGAAGCTGACACAATCGGCCAATTTGCCTTATAGCGATGCTGTACAATTCACAATAAATACCCTGCAGCCTCAGGCCAGCCCCCTTGCGCTCAAGCTGCGCCTGCCGTACTGGCTGGCCGGGGAAGCGGAGCTCCTATTGAACGGGGAACCGGTCAATGTTGTATTCAATGAGAGCGGAACATATGCTGTAGTGGGCAGAGTATGGGAAGACGGCGATACTCTGCAGCTCCGGCTGCCGATGAAGCTTGCTTACTTCAATCTCCCGGATGCCCGGCATGTTGCAGCCTTCAAATACGGGCCGGCAGTGCTCAGCGCCGCACTGGGCCGGAGTGATCTGGCTGTGTCTGCCACAGGTGTGGATGTCAGTGTGCCGACCCGCAATATGCTGGTGAAGGATTTCATCACCACGGTGAACGAGAGTCCGGAGATGTGGCTGGAGAAGTTGGCAGACCGCTGTGTCCGCCTGGAGCAGAATGAACTGGCGTTTGCGCTTCAGGGAACGGATGAAGACAACCGGCTGGTATTTACGCCCCATTATAAGCAGCATAATGAGCGTTACGGCATCTATTGGCGGCTGGTGGAAGCCGATTCGGCGGAGCTGCAGCAGCATATTCTGCAGGGCAAAATCCTGCAGCGTGTGCAGGATGCCACCCTTGACAGTCTGCCTGTCGGCAATGACCAATACGAGCTGGAGCACGGAATTCAAGGGGAGAATACCTCTGTGGCTACATGGGACGGATACAATATCCGCAAGGCGGAGAATGCCGGCTGGTTCAGCTACAGGCTGAAGGTGGCACCACAGAGTGACAACTACCTCTCGGTTACCTATTTCTCCGGCAGCAACGGCAAGGAGCTCGCTATTTATGCGGACGGTGAACTGATCAGCCGCGAAATTCTGCACACCGATCAGGCGCGCAGCTTCTACAACCGGAGTTATCTTATCCCGGCTGAAGTCATCAGCGGCAAGACCGAAGTGGAGGTCAAATTCGTCATTCCGGGGCAGGAAAATGGTATATTCGATCTGCTGCGCATGATGACCGGCTACAGCCGTAGCGCAGGGCTGCGCCAGCTTGCTTTTAGCGAAGGCACGCTCTCGGCTCCCTTCAGCAGCGGCGTAACCGCTTATACCCTAACCGTTCCGCAAGCGGCCGGCAGTGTACAGCTGAATGTCACACCAGAGCATAAGAATGCCCTGGTCTATGCGGGCGGAATCCTGATCGAGGACTCGCTCCCGCGCCAGGTTAAGCTGACTGAGGAACGCACGACGCTGAACCTCACGGTTAAGGCAGAGGATCATACGACGGAGCAGGAATATGTGATTACAATCGTGAAAGAATAAGTACGCTATATAAGCTGCACTTTAGACAACACACCTGCAGGTTACCGGTCAGTCACAGCGAGGCTGGCGGAATACGTCAATGCCCTGTACTTAATTCGTGACCTGCAGAAGAATAGAGACCTCTTCGGAGGGACTGTAGACATAAATGTTGTACGTTGTGCAACTTGGATTGATGGATAGCCGGGTATCCGGGAGGATTGTTGTAGGAAATACAACAATAATCCTCCTAAACCACCGGGAAAAGCTGAAATCCTGCATTTGATACAACAATTTTTGATTTCGGCCGATAAGACGAGGGAAATGTTGTATTATGTGCAGGATTTTATAAAAGTCGGTGCAAGTCAGCTGATCTCTGCCACAGAAAGCGGATGAATCAAGGGCTTCCTGCAACAACAGGCGAACCCGTACCCTCACACATACCCATACTCATACTCATACTCATACTCATACTCATACCCATACCCATACACATACCCATACTCATACTCATACCCATACTCATACTCATACTCATACTCATACTCATACTCATACTCATACTCATACTCATACTCATACTCATACTCATACCCCTACCCATCCCCATACTCGTACTCATACCCCTACCCATCCCCATACTCCTACCCATACTCGTACCCATACTCGTACCCATACCCAGGGAGGTACTTCTACTCTTTCACACAAACTTCTTGACGCTACGCCGGAGGTTCAAATATTCACAAGGTGAAGGTTAGTTTTATGTTAAAATTTCATGTTCAAGTTTTATGTTAAAGTTTTATGTTAAAGTTTTTTCAGGTTTCATGTTAAAGTTTTATGTTCAGCTTATCTAGCAACGCTCGTATTACGATTCATAACCACAACAAAGAATCCAGCCGCTAACGCGGCTGGATTTCGTTATACATATAATACCACTGCATTTCGCCGATCTTGTAATAAGGCTGGAAGCTGCGGGTCAGGTGGCTGTATCCTGCCACATGGCCTTTGTCCGTCTCAAAGGTATACGGCTGCCCTTCAGCCGGGTGTATCCAGCCGGACGGGTCGGCGGTGTCGCCGATGAACCGGGTCATCTTATCGGCTACCAGCACCAGCGGGCCGTAGCTCAAGGCGGCAATGCCGGGATTCGCAGCATCTACGGCTCTGAAATAGAGCGGGAACGGGAAATCGATCTCCACGATGTCACCATCGCTCCATTCCCTGTGGACTGAAGCCCACTCACCGGGCACAACCGCCGTCTCCACCTCTTCCCCGTTGATCTTCAAGCAGTTCAGTCCTGTGGCCCAGGCCGGAACGCGCAGCTTCAGCCCGAACTCTGCACTTCCCTCCAGACTGATCCGCAGCTTGACCGGACCCTCTACTTCCGGATACTGCGAATAGTTTTCCACCGTAATATCCATGCCGTCTTTGGCCCACTTCACCCGGGAAGGCAGATACTGCGTTACATACAAGCTATCCTCGCTGTGATAATAGAGCATATTGCTATACTCCGCGACATCCTGCGGGAAGGTGCCAGTGCAGCACTGCCACTCGAAATTATGCCCGCCCTCTTGCAGTCTCCGGTCCTCTACCGTCTTCACTGCACCATCCAGAAAGTAGTTGGCATAATACATCACTCTTCCGTCCGGCTTCACCGGGAGCTGCGCGCCCGTTCCGTTATACAACAGCTTCTCCACCCATTCGCCGTACTTGGCTTCCCCGGTATACTGCAGCAGGTAGCTGCTGAATTTGAACACCGCCCAGGCACAGCAGGAGACCTCGCAGCTGCCCCAGGTGTCATTGCGGGTGACTTCCGTCCCGGCGAAATTGGTATAGGTCAGGCTCGACAACGTAGAGTCCCAGGTGGATTTCAGTGAATCCCCCAGGTAGCCCTCCTTCTCCGTGAACAGGCATTCCGCAGGCCCATAGCCGCCGGTGGCAAAGATATGATGGGCCGTAAGCTCATCGTAAGCAACCTTCATCGCTGACAGATAACGTTCATCCCCGGTCACTTCATAGGCGCGCGCCGCGCTGGATAGACTATTCACCTGGCTGTAGGCATGACGCGGGCCGATCGCGAAATCACTGTTGTTCAGCTTATCCCACAAATAATCGTAGTCCCATACCTTGGCGAAGTCCTTGTACTTCTCTTCTCCGGTCAGCTGATACGCACGGTACAGATTCTCCGGCAGCGTGTACCATTCGATCATATGACTGGACCACAGCCCGTGGTCCTGCAGCCCGTCCCTGGCAATATCCTGCTTGAAGCGGGCCATTGCCGCCTCCGTCAGCTTCAGCACATAAGGGAGAATCCGCTCATAGCCCAGATATTCATACAGATCGAGGAAGCCGCCGAGCAGCTTCTCATAGACATAAGTATCATTGTCGAATAATTCAGCGGACTGCTCGGCGCAGGCGATCCACTCATCTGCGAGCAGCTCTGCTTTTTCCTGCAGCCTGAAATCCCCGGTCACCCGGTACAGCTTCGCATACGCCCCCAGCTTCTGGCCGAAGGTGCTTGCCCCCGCCCCGTACCAGCCGGCTAAACCGTCAGCCTCCGAGGGCACACCCGCCTTGACCCGGAAAATATGCAGCAGATCCTCATCCGGAATGCCCAGATACATCTCGATGGTCTCATCCTGCTGCTGTTTCCAGTGGCCGGGCTTAAGCGCGACATGGCTGTAGCCGAAGGCCTGCATGGCAGGGGTTATTTTTACCGTACCCGGCTGGTACAGCATGCCTGAGTTTACTGCCGCATTATTATTCGTATCTGTGTTCATCACTCATCCTCCTCTTTAACCTTTGACCGAGCCGATCATGACCCCTTTATCGAAGTACTTCTGGATGAACGGGTACACAATCAGAATCGGCAGGGTAGATACGATGATGACTCCATACTTCACCTGATCCGCATACTGCTGGGCATAACCTCCGGCAGAACCGCCCGCTCCCGCCCCTTGCGAGAATACCTGGTTGGATAGCAGAATATCTCTCAGCACTATCTGCAGCGGCTGCAGGTTATTGCTGCGGATATAGATCAGTCCGGTGAAGAAGTCATTCCAGTGGGCGACCAGATAATACAGTCCGATAACGGACACCACCGCTTTGGAGAGCGGCAGGGCGACCTTCAGGAAGAATTTGAAATGCGTACACCCGTCCATCGAAGCCGCCTCAAACAGCTCCCGCGGGATCGAATTCTCGAAGAACGAGCGGGCAATAATCAGATTATAGACATTCACGCAGAACGGGATAATGAACACCCACATCGTATTCGTCATGTGCATATCCTTCATCAGCAGGTAGGTTGGAATCAGTCCGCCGTTGAAGAACAGTGTGATTACGAACGTCAGCATCAGAAACCGCCGGGCCCGGAACTCCTGTCTGGACAGCACATACGCCGCAGGCAGGGTGAATAGCAGGTTCACGGCCGTCCCGAGCACCGTATAGAGCAGCGTATTGCTATACCCTGTCCAGATCCGCGAATCCTTGAAGATTTCACTATAGCCGAAGAAGCTTATATTCTTGGGGAAAATCGTCACCTGACCTGTCGACACCAGCGTGGAGTCACTGACAGAGGCGATAATGACGAAATACAGCGGGTACACAATGCTCAAAAAGATGAGCAGGCAGACCAGATATACGACAGCATCGAAGAGGATGTCGGTTTTATTTTTACCTTTACTGTTAGTGATTAGCTGCATGCTGCTCCACTCCTTCCGTAAGCTCTGCTACCACAGGCTGATATCCGAGGACTTGCGGGCAATCATATTCATCGCGTACAGGAACACAAAGTTGATCACGGTATTAAACAACCCGATGGCGGCGGAATAGCTGAACTGGTTGCTGATAATCCCGATTTTGTAGACATAGGTTGCGATGACCTCGGACACCGGAAGGTTCAGGGCATTCTGCATCAGGAATACCTTCTCGAAGCCTGTACTGAGCACATTCCCCATACTAAGCACGAACAGAATGATAATGGTCGGAATCAGCGCCGGGATATCGACATGCTTGATCGTCTGCCAGCGGCTGGCCCCGTCGATTTTGGAGGAGTCATAGAGCTGCGGGTCCACAGTAGACAGTGCGGCCAGATAGATGATGCTGTTCCACCCGCAATGCTGCCAGATCTCCGAGAGCACATAGACCGGAACGAACGTCCCCGTCGAGCCTAGCAGATTGACATCACCCAATCCGACCGAGCTGAGGATATGTCCGATTACCCCCGAATTCGGGGAGAGCAGTACGTTCAGCAGACCCACCATAACGACGATGGAGATAAAATGCGGCAGATACACGGTCGTCTGAAGTGTTTTTTTGGCGCGCTTCCAGCGCACCTGGTTGATCAGCAGCGCCAGAATGATGGGCGCGGGGAAGCTTAGAATTACAGTGGCGAGACTGATCGCTACCGTGTTTTTCATCAGATCGGCAAACATATAGCTGTCAAAAAACTGCCGGAAATAGAACAGTCCTCTCCACGCGCCCCCGGTGAGCCCTTTGCTGAAATCATAATCGCGGAACGCCAGCTGAATGCCGTACATCGGGATATAGTTGAAGATAAAAATCACGACAATGGCCGGAAAAATCATAATCCACAGCTGATGATCCCGCTTGAAGGTATTCAGTACGGTGGGCTTCTTATGCGCCCTTGGCTGAGCCGGATGCTCATACAGATTCTTCGATATCATCAGAACCACCCCTTCCATCAAGGAGCCGGAACAAGCAGTCTCAGCCAGATTGTCCGCTGACGCTTCTTCCGGTCCCGGATTCTCTTATAGCACTTACGGTGCTTATCTGCGCTTACTGATTCTTTTTGTAATCGTCATAATATTTCTGGATGATCTCAATATTCTTGTCCACACCGGTCTTCCCGATATTCTTCACATAGTCATCCCACTCGGCATCAATGCCGCCCTTGGTAATCCATTGCGACCATTTCGACAGGGCGAGTGACATCATACCGGTGTTATTCAAGCTCATCGTGTTGTTATCCGCCGCGCTGTACTTGATGAACATGCTCGGCAGCACATCCGTATCCTTATTGATCCCGTCCAGCGCTGCTTTGAGCGGCTCGGTCTGGCTGCCGACAGACTGCATATCCGTACCCAGCGTCAGCTTAAGGGAATCGGCAATATACATAGCTCCGTTATCCGCCCAGGAGGAGGTCCATTTCCAGGTACCAGGGTCCATCGCGGCATCCGCAGGAGGCAGAATACTGTAGCTGCCGTCTCCGTTGTCACCGATATTCGTTCCGAGGGAGCCGAATAGCACCTGCATACTTACAGTAGGATCATACAATTCATTGATGAACTTCATGGCCGCTTCCTTGTGTTTGGATTGGGCGGACATCTGTACTGCATTCACCCCATAGTTCAGGGAGTTGTAATCATAGCTCCAGGAAATCTTGCTGGTTGAATCAGCCGATACTTTGAGCGGGGACATCGAGGCATACTGCGGAGCCAGCGTATTACCGACTCTGTCCGTGACCTCCCAGCCCCAGGTGAAGCCGACGGCTGCTGTCTCACCGTTGCCGCGGGCAACGGACTGGTATTTGGTATAGTCCTGGGTGAACACTTCAGGATTGATCAGTCCGGCGCTGAAGCATTTGTTCAGGAACGCGACCAGTGTTTTGTAGCGCTCATCCGTGAAGAAGTTCTTCACCTTGCCGTCTTCGACGAAATAACCCAGTCCGCTGTTATCCGTCAGCGTGATCCCTTCGCTGCCCATCAGCACGGTCGGCATAAAGGCTCCGAACGCCACAGTTCCTGTAGGGGCAAAATCCATCGGAATTTCGTCATTCTTATCGCCGTTTCCGTTGGCATCCTCATCCTTGAATGCTTTTAGCACATCGAACAGCTCATCCCAGTTCGTAGGCATCTGCAGGCCGAGATTGTCGAGCCACTTCTGGTTAATGAACTGGCGTGTTGTGGTTTCCGGCCAGAATCTCTGGTATTTGGGCAGGCCGTAGATTTTGCCGTCCAGCTGTGTGGCAATCACCTTGGTCTCCGGTTTGGCATCGAACATCGCCTGCACGTTAGGGCCGTAATCCTTGATCAGTCCGGTCATATCCTCGAAGAGGCCCGGGAACTGCGAGAAGTCGGCATCCGTAATGGAATTCACGCCTACAATCAGGTCAGGAATATCGCCGCTGGCAAGCAGTGTGCCCTTCTTCTGATCCCAGTCCGCCGTTACCTCCTGCCACTCAATTTCAACGCCGGCGCGTTCCTCGGCCTCCTGCAGCCATTGCATTTTGGAGAATTCCTGGGTCAGCGGATGTTTGGTCATAATTGCTGTAAGCTTCACCTTCTTGCCCGTATCTCCGCCACCGGCAGCATCTGTATTTGTATTTGTATTTGTATTGTTGCCGCCGGAGCATCCCGATAACGCCGCCGCACCGAGCATAAGCGCGAGCATACCCGTTAGTAACTTCTTCATTTTGTATCCTCCCTTTTTCTGTCCGCCTCTATGGTCAAGCAAGATATATTTCAACATTTGTTAAAATTAACCGAAACCGCTTCTGTTTTTCCGGATTTTTCCTCACACATTTCTGATCCAATTTGTTTCCGGCTTTTTGCCCGCAAAAAAATGTATACGCTTACATAAGACTCTAAAAAAATATGCCCTCGCCATTTGTAGCGCAAATGCCATATTTCACAAGCTTTTTGCCTCATCTCCTTTGTTTGAATATGGGTTAAGTTTGTCTGTTTGTCTTATCTACAGCTTACCCTTATTTCAAATTCGGATAAATAGTTTAATGTTCGAATATGTGTAAAAAGGTTAGTCATTACCTAAACTTTTTATTTGGGAAGCGCTTTACTTCATGCCGGGATTAAGGAATAATAAAGGTTAGAAGAAGTGTACTAAAGTCAGAAAAAAGGGGACATGCAAATGACTGCCTTCGAGCTGATTGTGGATAAGCCAGTGAATCTGGAGATTACCGGAAAGTTTGTCGCCCCCTCTGCAGAATGGGTCCATCTGAGCAGGATTTTGCAGGATTATGAGCTTATCGTTATGACCGAAGGGGTGCTCTACCTGGCCGGTGACAACCAGCAATTCGTGGTCTCCAAAGGAGAGTATCTGCTCCTCCCCCCGCTCACCAAGCAATACGGGTACAAGTCCTCTGAATGCAGTTTCTACTGGCTGCACTTTCATTCCACCAGCGGGATTCAGGTTACCGATCTCTCCCCGCGCACCTATGACAAGGAAGATAACCGGATTCTATTGCCCCAGTACGGAACCCTCCGGAGCCTGGAGAAAATCATCGTAATGATGAAGCAGCTGCAGGATTCGGTGCGGGGCTACAATCAGACTACACTCAACAACTACATGGCTACTGTGATTCTATGCGAGCTGTACAACCAGACCTGCAATGCCGATGCTGACCCGCTCAAAAAGACGAAGCAGGAGCAGCTCTATAACGATATTGTGGACTACATCAAGTGGAGCCGCAGTGAACACATCAAGGTATCGCAAATCGCCGCCTACTTCGGCTACAATGAGAAATATCTCTCCCATCTGTTCACCGTGATCTCCGGGATCTCCCTGAAGCAATATATTCTGCAGCAGAAGATGGAGCTGGCGAAATTCCTGCTGGCCGACACCAACCAGAATGTCAGTGAAGTCTCGCTGCAGCTCGGCTATAAGGATTGCCATAATTTCATGAAATCGTTCAAAAAGATCGTTGGCCTCACCCCCACCGACTTCCGCAACGCTTATGCCAAACGTCTGCTGTTCTACGAATGAATTAAGAAAGCTCATCATACCAATTCCTCCGCGGCTTCCCAGGGGCTACTCATTCCCCCGAGAACAGGCTGTGGAGATTTTTTTGTGCATGATGAACTTTTAGAACCTCTGCGGACTCTTATCTATGAAAGAGGTGAGAACATGAATGTAAGCCGTCTTGTGAGACAAGCCCAGCGGGGTAACAAAGAAGCCTTATTACAATTAATTTTAGCTGAACAGGACGCTTATTACCGGCTTGCCTACAGCTATATGGGCAATGAGCACGATGCCATGGATGTCATGGAAGATATGATTGTTACACTTTACGAGAAGCTGGAGCAGTTGAACAAAAGGGAGGCCTTCTACAGCTGGAGCAAAACGATACTCGTGAACCGCTGCAAGACCGTCCTCCGCAAGCAGGAGCGTTATCTTCCTCTGGACGGTGAAGACGACCTGGAGCCTTCACTTGCCGCATGGACTGCAGATAACCCCTACCGCTATACGGAGTCTGAGCTGGACATGTCGGCGCTGCTTGCTCACCTGAACCCGCGGCAGCGGGAAGCGATTGAACTCCGCTATGTTCATGATCTTCCCTATCAGACAATTGCCGAGATGACCGATTCACCGGTGGGTACAATCAAGTCAAGAATCTCGCAGGGCATACAGAAACTAAAAGCCATGATCGGAGGTGACCGTTATGAGAACGATCGAGGAGAGATTACCGGAGCATCAGCAGACCATGACCCCATCAGAACTTGAGGGCAGACTTCGAACAGCGCTTGAGCGTGTTCCTGTGAAGACAAGAACCCGGAGTAGAGTGAGAACCTGGGTTGCCTCAGCAGCTGCAGCCTTTATTCTGACGGTGGGCATCTATCAATATCCTGCATTTGCTTATTACGGCGGGAAGCTGTTTAGTAAAAGCGAACTGGATACCATGGCCTTCACTGAATTGGCGGATCACGGATACGGTCAAAGCGTCCATAAAAGCAAAACGTTAGATGACGGAACGGTTATTACCATTAACGGGGTAATTGCGGACGACAACGCCCTGACGATGTATTACAGCATTGATCCGGCTTCAGGCAGTGTATATACTGGCGACTTCCCTGCCGGCAACTATTCTCTCCGTTACGGAGTAGATAAACTGGAAGGGTTCCTGACGGATTCAGATCCCCTGGGGGGGAGCGGCGGCAGCAGCAAAGACGGTACCCGTTTCGAGGGAGTATACAAATTTGAGCCGGCCAGCCCCTTCTCCAGAACATTGACCGTTACATTCAGCGAGTGGCTGGAGAATGGAACAGTGGCACACTATCCTGTCTCCTTCAAATTTGAAGCGAACCAAGCCATGAAAAGCCTGCTCACAGCGGATATATCCCAAGCTGTTCCGGTTGATCAGGGAACTGTCCACTATGATTCTATTACAGCTTCTCCGACCTCAACCCTTGTGAAGGGGCATTATGAACTGGAAGATGGGGAGACTCCGAGATTCTCGGCTGTAACCAAGCTCTATGTGAATGGGATTGAAGTGAATTACTGGTCCATGCGTTCGGCACGTTCCGGCAAAACGGGACTCACGGATTTTGAAATCGAATACGATGTGCTCCCGACAGACAAGCTGCAAAGCGTTGAACTGGTACTCGATAATTTCACCGGATATGAGCAAATAGAACAGCCTGTCTCCCTGGCCGCACCCTCTGACCGCTCCATTCTGCTTGGCGAGGAGAAGCTCTGGATCCGCAGTGTTACCCGGACCGGTACCGGCTATGATATCGTGATCGCCGGGAAGCAGTTCACCTTCCTCGACACAGAGACTTTAGCTGTTCAAGCCGGAGGAACCACAGTTCCCGTTGCTTCTATATCCCAGTCCCGTCCGTGGGACTTGAAGAACGGCAACATCCTGTGGGAACGGACCTATTCGTTCAATACGGAGGATGCGCCGCAGTTCCTGCTGCTGGATGGATACCACTACATTAAGACTTATAACAAGACCATTACAGTTCCTATAGATGGCAAGAAACATTAGAAATACACTATTGTCTCCGAAGTGCCGCGCCGGGCAGCAGGAGTGGAGTGAGCTTCCTATGTTCGGTGTTCGGTGTTCGGTGTTCAATCCACAATTCGCGGCACAGAGCTTCACCTAGGCATAAATGTTGTACGTTTTACAACTTGGCCCCCTGTATATCCGGATGTTTGGGAGGAATGTTGTACGAAATACAAGAATTATCCGGCTAAACCGTCTGGCGGAGAAGAAATGTTGTATTTCATACAACATTCTTGGATTAGGGGCCAATATCCTGAGGAAATGTTGTATTTTGTGCATGATCTCGCATGAATTCAATAGACCACTCAGAGCACTCACACAAACGTCAGGTTATCAAGAATATCTTAAGAGTAGCTACTCTCACCGATAGTTGTATTCCGTACACTTAAAAGACGGCCCCTAAGCAAATTCGGCCTCTTAATTGTATTCTGTACAACTAAAAGTATAGAAAAGTGCTCCTATGCGGCACAAAGGTCAATATAGTTGCAGAGAATACAACTATAATACTTACCGCGCAATAACTGGTGACTTTAGTTGTACTAAATACAGTTATAACCCATCAACTAAAAGCAAGACGCAAAAAATCCCGCTCCCCTATCAGGGTTGCGGGATTTTTGTGTCTACATAAGCTGAACTTAAGTTCACTCTATATAGCAGAAACTTTCTGCATCCGCAGGCCCGTCATCTGCCATTGCGGCTCCGGGACGGGAACCGGTCCGTTACTTCCCGCCGTCCTTCACAGGCACGCCGAAATCCGGCGTGCCGTCTTCATTCCAATGCAGGCGCTGGGCCCGGGTGTGGCGGTTCGGATCGTACAGCGGGTCTCCGGTAATCTCTTTATAGTTGCGGGCATGGTAGATCAGCACATCCTCACCGTTCTCATCCACTGTGAAGCTGTTATGCCCCGGGCCGTATTGCCCATTCTCCTCACTGGTCTTGAAGACCGGCTCAGGATGTTTGGTCCAGGAGGCCGCGTCCAGCAGATCGCTGTCCTCATCCGCCGTGAGCAGGCCCATGCAGTAATTGTAGTCAGTGGCGCTCGCGGAGAAGCTCATGAAGATCTTGCCGTTGCGCTTCAGCACTGCTGCGCCTTCATTCACCCGGAAGCCAATAATCTCCCACGGATACTCCGGCGTGGCGATCATGGTCTGCGGACCTGTTAACGTCCAGCCGTTCGCCATGGCCGAGATATACAGGTTGGAATTCCCCTCGATATCGGGGTCTTTTTGCGCCCATACATAGTACCGCACTCCCTTGTGCTCGAACGAAGTGGCATCCAGGGCGAAGGATTCCCAGGCAGTCTTCATCTGGCCTTTCTCTACCCATTCCCCTTCCAGCGGGTTCGCCGAAGCATTCTCCAGCACGAACATGCGGTGGTCGAACAGCCCTTCCTTCGTTTCGGTGGTCCGGGCGGCAGCGAAATAAATATACCATTTGCCGTCAATGTAATGAATTTCGGGAGCCCAGATATTGGCACTGAGCGGACCACTCTCATATTTGCGCCAGGCTACGACTGGTACCGCTTCTCTCAGCCCTTCAATTGTTGCAGCTCTGCGTACTTCAATCCGGTCATACTCCGGTACGGAAGCCGTGAAATAGTAATAGCCGTCTGTATGTTTGTACACCCAAGGGTCCGCCCTCTGCTCTACAAGCGGATTACTGTACTCTCTATTTGTGCTCATCATGGTTTCTCCTTTAATCTGATCTTTTTATCTAAGAATTCATCTAAGAACATTACAGGCAAGCCTTACCCTTTCACCGCTCCTGCGGTCATCCCGTCGATGAAATACTTTTGGAAGGCCAGGAATAAGGCCAGAATGGGAAGAATGGAGAAAAAAGAGCCGACAATAAGTAAATCATAATTGTTGCCATATGGAGTCAGGAGTGTCTTGAGTCCGATAGGCAGGGTATATTTGTGCTCACTGCTAAGCACCATGAACGGCCAGAGGAAGTTGTTCCAGCTGTTCATACCGTTCAGGATCGCCATTGCGGCGAATGAAGGCTTCATAATAGGCAGAATCAGGCGCAAATAAATCCCGTATTCACTGGCCCCGTCCACTCTGCCGGCAGCAATGATTTCCTTCGGAATTCCGCTTAAATATTGTCTGAAGAAGAAGATCGTCGCTGCACCGGCTATCCCCGGCAGAATAATTGCAGAGTAGCTGTTCATCAGCCCCATATTATTGGTCAAGGTATACAGAGGCAGCAGCAGAATCTCAAATGGAACCATCATGATAAGAAGCACACATATAAAAAGGAAGTTCTTCCCTCTGAATTCATATGCCGAGAAACCATAAGCCACTGTGGCACTTACCAGCAAGGTCAACGTTACCTGCACCAGCGTAAGCACCACCGAATTAAAGAACCATGTAAAGTAGGCATGATCGCCTGTAAACAGGTACACGAAGTTATCGAAATTCATTACCGAAAGGTCGAACTTCAGATTCAGCCCATATCGGATCAAATCTTCACCAGGCTTAAAGGAGGCAATCGTTACTGCATAGAACGGTATCAGGATCAGGATGCATACCACCGTAAAGAAGGCAAAGAGGACGATTTTGATTGCAGTTTCTTTTTTCATCTTAATCCTCCTTCTTAAACATGCCGCTAAAGGCCAGTTGTGTCAGGTTGATCACCATAGTAATCAAGAGCAGCACAATACCCACCGCAGCCGCATATCCAAGATTGTTCTTTTCAATTCCCTGGCGGTACAGATACCCGACAATGGTAAGGCCTATATTCTTCGGGGAATTATTGCCGTTCCATAACATCATGCTCTCAATGAACATAGCCAGACCGGCGTAAATACTGATCGTCAGTACATATATGGTGGTAGGCTTCAACAAAGGCATGGTGATTCTTGTGAATTTCTGAAAAGCTGACGCTCCGTCAATCGATGCCGCTTCATAATAATCATCCGGAATATTCTTGAGGCCGGATAGAAAATACAGCATATTGACCCCCATCCATCTCCAGCTGGCCAAGGCGACCAGGGCGATAAATCCCGTGACCTGCCCCTTCAGAAATTTAACCGGCTCTACACCGAATACGCCCAGAAGGCTGTTGATCAGCGAGCCCTCCATTTCACCGAACATTAATCTGAAGATCGTACCGGCTACAACCACTGAGGTAAGTGCCGGAAAGAAGAAGGAGGATTTGAAGAATTCCCGTCCCCACATAAATTTATTGTTGATCAGGACCGCGAACAGCATTGGAAAAGGAATGAGAATAAGCAGGGTCAGGATCATATATACGCCGCTGTTGCGGACGGCCTTGAAGAAGATCGTGTCGCTCATCAGCTTAGTATAATTATCGATTCCTACCCACTGCGCCTCCTGGCCTAGTGTTACCTTTTGAAAACTCATACCGAACGAGCTAAGCAGGGGATATACCCAAAAAATGAGGAACACCAGCACAAAGGGCAGCACGAACACGTAAGGAGCGACCTTTTGCGAGTACAGAAAGTTTTTAAACATTGCTCTACTCCTTTCATGGTGGAACTTGGATAGTGCTTTAGTTCAAGTGGAAACGGCTTTGCTGTCCTCATAAGGACGGTATCGTTTCAGCGAGAAATAGAAGGATAAATTAAGGTGTGAAACATATAAATTCTTATATTTTTAAATAGAGCTACTCTGCCCGCAGAGTAGCTCTCCCAGTTTAACTATCCGGTTATTTCAACTCTTGTTCAATTTGTGCCTGTGCATCATCGAGCGCCTTCTGTACATCCTTGCCGTCCTCGAAGATTTCATTTAGGGTAACTGTGCAAAGAACATTATTGATGGTCGGTGAAGCCGATGTGGATTTGATCAGCTGGATTTCGTCTTTAATTTCATTTAATACATCGAACGGGTTGTTGACAAAATACTTCACAAACTGATTCTCAGGATTATGAGTCACGTCTTTCATATCCCATACGCTCATGTTGATCGGGTCAAAGCCGAGAGTGTTCCAGATTTCGATATTGGCATCCAGGGAAAGCTTCGCATAAGCAATGAAGTCTTTAGCCAGCTGCACATCTTTGGCTGTTTTGGTTACGACAGTACCGGTTCCGCCGCCGCCATACGATCTTGGCATTCCTTTCTCAAACACCGGAAGCGGAGCAATGGCAATCTTGCCCTGCAAGTCCGCCATGTAGTTCGTGTATCTCGACATTTGCCATAGCGGCATGAAGGCTGCTGCATAGTTACCGGAGTTGTATTCACCATAAGCTTCTTCTGTATCCGGCTGCCCTCCGGCGATGGTGGAGATTACATTGTTGTCCTGCAGATCCTTGAGCATAGTAAGGGCTTTCACCAGCTCCGGTGAATTTACCTTTGGATTGCCGGCTTCATCGGTGAGGTCAGAGCCTTGCTGTGCCAGAAGGAGCGACTCTTGCCAGATAGCGCTTGTGTCAGCGGTACCCATGTATTTGCCGGTTTTTTCGTACACTTGCATGCCGGCTTTCTTGAAATCATCCCAGGTTACGATCGTCTTGTAATCGACTCCTGCCTGTTCGAGAATTTCTGTGTTATAAAAGGCAACGGTTGCCCCTACGTGAGTAGACAGGCCGTAGATATTACCTTCTTTGCTGTACAAATCCAGCTGGGATTGCACAACTGTACCCTTGAAAGGCTCAGCTACATCATTAAGCGGTTCCAGCTGTGGTGTTCCGGCCAGGAAGTCAGGAAATTTACCCAATTCAATATCGGCAATATCCGGTGCGCCTACGCCCGTCTGCACGGCAATCGATAACTTGTTGTGCATATCGTCATAAGGCATTACTGTAACATTCAGCTTGATCTGACGATCAGGATTGGCCGCATTCCATTTCTCTAGCATTTTCTCAAAATGCTGGCCGTGTAATTCAACGAATGTCCAGTAGGAGAGTTCAGTCGCACTCTCGCCGGCACCGGCATTAAGTACCGAACTTTCTCCGCCCTCTTCCTTCGATGACCCTCCACAGCCCGCCAGGAATACTACCATAGCCACTACCATTAATGCGAGAAACCCCTTCTTCTTCATCCTTAAACCTCCCTTATTTGTGTACAAAATATCAGTTATATAAGAACTGCTCTTACAGTCCGGCTCACAAGCCTGCGCTTTTCTTCAGCCGGATTACGTTCCACGAAGCTTTGGAGAGAAGTGTGTCTACGTAACCATCCTTGCATACGGTACCGGCAGCCTGCACCGGCTGTACCTTCTGTTCTGCGGGCGTATTCACAGCTTTCAGGTCATCATGCTTCAGAACGATATGCTCAAGCAGGGTATACCCCTCGAAGCCCCGGATATCGGCCTTCAGGTGCAGGCCTTCCTCCAAATGACGGTTCACCGCAAAAATAGTCAGCTCCCCCTGCTCCTCATTATGTACAATCGCGCTGTCCAGGTAAGGAACATCAGTGTAATCCTGTGCATCGTACTTCGGTGAATTCACAATCGGCTGAAGCGAAACACCGCGGCCGTATTTGGAAGCATGCAGATAGGGATAGAAAATCGTCTGCTTCCAGGCAGCACCGCCTGCTTCTGTCATGATCGGTGCGATAACGTTGACCAGCTGGGCCAGACAAGCCATCTTCACCCGGTCCGCATGTCTCAGGAAGGTTATGAGCATGCTGCCGACCAGCAGCGCATCCTCGAAGTTGTAATGATCCTCAAGCTGCGGCGGACCGATGGTCCATGGATCAATCTTCGTATCCGATTCGTTCGAGTGGTACCATACATTCCATTCATCGAAGCTGAGATACATCGTCTTCTTGCTGCGTTTCTTCGCCTTGATATAGTCACAGGTGGCTGTGACCGTCTTGATGAAATGCTCCAGGTCCATGCTGCGTGCCAGGAAGTTCGCCGAATCGTTATCACGGTTTCCGTAATATTGATGCAGTGAAACATAATCGGCTACGTCGTAGGTATGATCCAGAGTAACCGCTTCCCATTCAGGGAAGGTCGGCATCGCCGAGCTTGAGCTTCCGCAGGAGACAAGCTCAATGTCCGGGTCTACCAGGCGCATCGCCTTACCTGTCTCGTAAGCCAGACGTCCGTACTCCACAGCCGTCTTCTGACCGATCTGCCAGGGTCCATCCATTTCATTTCCCAGACACCAGGTCTTGATCTTATGGGCCTGCTCTACTCCGTGACTCCGCCGCAGATCACTCCAGTACGTTCCTCCGGGATGATTGCAATATTCCAGCAGGTTACGTGCTGCATCTACTCCGCGTGTTCCGAGATTGACTGCCATCATGACCTCTGAACCCGCTTCTCTGGCCCAGTTCATGAATTCATTGGTACCTACCTCATTAGGCTCAACCGTCCTCCAGGCCAGTTCAAGACGTCTGGGACGCTGTTCTACCGGACCTACACCATCCTCCCAATTGTAACCGGATACAAAATTTCCTCCGGGATATCGGATAATTGGCACATCCAGTTCCTTCACCAGTGATTTCACATCGGCTCTGAAGCCGGAAGCGCCTGAAGTGGGATGTCCGGGCTCGTATATTCCGCCGTAGACCGCCCGCCCCAGATGTTCTATGAATGAGCCGTAGATCCGCTTATCCACTTCAGCAATTACAAAGGATTTATCTACAATCAGCGTTGCCTTTAATGCACCAGAAGTCATATCATCACCAACCGTTTCATATAATAGTGAAATAATTAGAAAACATTTGAATGTATTCGCTTACAGGTATAAAATAACATATGTAAAGGTCTCTGTAAACAGAAAAATATAAATCTATTCATACATATTCAAACTAAAATCAATAAATGGCTTGTTTTCTGAAATACAACCTCGTTTTTCGCAATATAACAGCTTAATTCATTTGTATAAGTATAAAGTAAACGTATACTTTAAATCGTATTTAGCTGAGTTTTTAATTATAAACTACAAATAAAGGAAGAAATCTTTCCTTTTTAACTCAAATGGTTTATAATTTTATAAAATAGTTTGTTCTAAACGACCTCACTGGAAGAAGGTATCCTAAATATGATTTACATTAAAGATCTGATGAGCGGGATTGATATTTTCAAGGCGCTCAGCTCCGAGATCCGGATTCAGATTCTCGAGCTGCTGGCCACCAACCAGGCGCTGAACCTGAATGAAATTGCCAAGAAGCTTAAACTAAGCAATGGTGCAATTACGATGCATATCAAGAAGCTGGAGGAGAGCGGCCTGATCGAGATCAACACCTCGGTAGGCAAGCATGGCATCCAGAAGGTCTGCTATCTGAATAAAGATAAGCTGATGGTGGATCTGCGCAGCAAGGATGTCGACAATCTATACGAGGTCGAAATCCAGGTTGGGCATTACAGCAATTATCAGGCGGTCCCTACCTGCGGACTGGCTACCAAAGACAGCATTATCGGTGACTTCGACGAGCCGCGTTATTTCGCCGATCCCCAGCGGATTGATTCCGAGATTATCTGGATGGCCGAAGGGTTCCTGGAATACCGGATTCCGAACTATCTCAAAGCCAACCAGACCTTCCGGGAGATTCAATTCTCCATGGAGATTGGCTCTGAGGCTCCCGGATTCAACGACAACTATCCTTCAGACCTGTACTTCTATGTGAATGGAATCGAAATCGGTTTCTGGACCAGCCCCGGCGACTTCGGAGATGCCCGCGGTACCTTCAATCCCGACTGGTGGCCGCCTCATCTTAACCAGTACGGCATGCTGAAGCTGATCCGGATCAACAATGAAGGAAGCTTCATTGACGGCTGCCGCATCTCGGACATCACCCTTGACGATATCAAGCTGGATTACAAAAGCGAGCTGACCTTCCGCATTGCCGTCACCGACAAGCCGGTCAACAAACGCGGCTTGACCATTTACGGCAAGCATTTCGGCAATTACAGCCAGGATCTGCTGGCGCGAGTGCTCTATAATGTGCATGAGGTGGACGATCCCTCCCGCCCTGTGACAACGGCGGGGGCCATAGACTGACCGGCTTTGCAATCAGCAAGACCATCCTCCCAGGCGGAGGATGGTCTTTTATTTATGCGGACCGCCGGGTAAAGAACTCCCTGCATAATTGTTCCCTCCTTAACCCACACTAACGAATGTCTTTCAAACTACCGTGAGGGAGTGTTTCGAATGCGTGAAGGGTTAATACCCGCCGTTCTTGGAACCGTAGTAACTGCTTCCAGCGCAGCTTTTCTAGGCAGCAGATATAAGATGGCTGCAACAGGCATTCTTGGATTTGGTCTGGCGCATATTGTACTCGGCACCATCGATTTGTTCGAACACAGGTAAGCACATTGGAAGATGCCGGCCCGCACGATGCTGCGGGCCGGTTCCTTTTATCACAATATAAAGGAAACAACAAAAAGGCCCCCACCCTCTTACGGGTAAGGACCACTGTATACATAACGTTTATTTCACAGCTACATAAAACAGCCGCTGGGCGGAATCGTCAGCTTCGATCCACTCGAAGTCCGCATAGATCTTAACGTCCTTGAATCCGGCCTTCAGCAGCTCCTGCTTCATCCAGTCCGGATCATAGGCGCGCTGGGTATGCGTCTCTTCAAAACGCCGGTACACATCCTGGCGGCCCTCTTCACGGGCGAAGATGGACAGGTGATGCTCAATCTCACGGCGCGGCACATCGAGCTCACAGGTCCAGATATACGATACGTTCGGCTCATCCTGCACGAAGGGCTGTTCTTCCTCGTAGCGCGTCAGCGTATTCGGATGATGTACATCGAACAGGAAGGTTCCGCCCGGCTTAAGTCCGGCATAGGTACAGGCAAATACATCCTTGACATCCTGTTCCTCCAGTACGTAATTGAGGCAATCGCAGAAGGAAATAACCGAATCCACAGGCTCCGGCATCTCCCATTCCTTCATATTCTGTCTAACCCAGCGTACACTGCCTTCCCGCAAAAAGCGCCGTCCCTGCGGCTGCTGCTCCAGCTTGCGCTGAGCCACAGCCAGCATATCCGAAGAGAGATCAATCCCCGTCATATGATAACCTGCCGCGGCCAGCGGAATGGTCAGGCTGCCGGTACCGCAGCCGAGTTCGGCTACTGTACGCGGCTTGCCGTATTTACTCCATGCTGTCTCTGCGAAGGTCAGCCAATCCGGATACGGCATATCCGCCATCAGCTCATCGTATACATAAGCAAATTTCCCATAGGAGGACACTGCGTACACCGCTTTCTATAAACTATTGGTTGTCAGATTCAGGCTCCGAATCGGCCTCTTCCTTGCCGGCCAGATAGGTCCAGTTCTCTTTCTGGGTAACCAGCCCTTCCTTCATCAGCTTGCCCAGCGCACGCTTGAAGGCTGACTTGCTGATGCCGAAGCGCTGCTTGATAATATCCGGAGGCGTTGCATCCGAATACGGCATGCCGCCGCCCGGACGGGTAGCCAGGAAATCCAGCAGTGCCGCTGAATCCACATCACGGCCCACTTCCTTGCGGTGGCCCATGCTGAGGTTGACGCGGCCATCCTCACGGATATGCGCTACCCGTGCTTCAATCACTTCACCCAGACGCAAGAGCCGGCTGCGCTCAGAGGAATGAACCATACCAATGATGCCGAAGCCGAGTACACCAGCATCTACAAGCACAAAGGTCCCCATCTGCAGAGGTTTGTATACCCGCGCAGTTACAGTCTGGCCCTGCCATGATTCAGGTGCAGGCAATGCCAGCGGCGCCAGCTCCTGCTCTCCGGCCAGCTTGGCCCGAAGACGCCCCTGCTTGTCATGCTCCATAATGGCGAATACCTTGTCACCAATCTGCGGACGCAGCTCCACCAGCTCCGGAAGCTCGCCGATAGGCAGGAGCAGCTGGCGTCCAAGCCCAATCTCCAGGAAGCAGCCCAGACGCGGATGAATATCGGCCACTTCAAGCAGCGCCATTTCACCCAGCGTCAGGTAAGGCTTCTTCATTGTAGCTGCAGGACGGTCCTCGGTATCGAAGAAGATGAACACTTCAACCTTGTCACCGATCTTCGGCTTGCTGCCGACCAGCTCGGTGTAGTGAAGCATGATATCCTGGTCACCGGCGCTCAGGAAGTACCCGTAAGGGGATACCTCCCGCATCACTTCAAGCGTAACCGTAGTTCCAGCTATCAGACTCATACCGTTTCCACAACCTTGGCATCAGACCACAGACGCTCGATGTTGTAATATTCGCGTTCATCGCGGTGGAAGACATGGACGATAACATCCCCAAGATCCATCAGTACCCAGCGGGCTGCGTCCATACCTTCGATGCCTTTGATCATTCCTCCGGCTTCATGAACTACCTTGCGAACCTCAGTAGCAATCGCTTGCACCTGGGTATCCGAATTACCGTGGCAGATAATGAAATAATCACTGATCGGTGACACGCTGCGCAGGTCCAGTGCCACCACGTTCATTGCTTTTTTGTCCTGAACGGCGTTTAGCGCCAGCTCCAGAAGTTTGTTTGATTGTACACTCATATTTTATCCTCCAGTATTCTTACTAAATCGTTGCGCGCCAGCACCGTAAGCGGGAACACGATCCGGCGCTTCTCCAGCAGCAGGCTGATGGTAGAATCCAGTCCCGCTACCAGCCCTTCCTCCAGGCTGACCTTAGCCAGCCTGCGTATCTCATCCACACCGGGGAAATCCCGTCCAGGCTCAATATAATCGGCCAGACAGACGATTTTTTCCAGCAGGCTCATGTTCTCCCGTCCCGAGGTGTGGTAGCGGATGGCATCCAGTACCTCAGTATCCGTAATTCCATAATCATGCTCAGCGGCAAAAGCGCCCACCTCAGCATGCCATAGCTGCTTGTCGTATTTCAAAAGCTCGGTGGATAACCCGTTCTGTTCAATGATCTCCCGCATCCGCTCTACAGGCCAGTACTTGGCGACATCATGCAGAATTGCCGCTGTCTCGGCCCGTTCGGGATCAGCACCATAACGCTGCGCCAGCTTCACAGAGGATTCCATTACGCCGAGTGTATGCTTCCAGCGTTTGTCCGGCATCTGGTCAGAAACCGCTTCAATCAGCGCTTCGCGGCTGTACCCCATATAATCCACTCCTTTGAACATAATCAAACACAGCGTCCGGCACCATATAGCGGATGGATTTCCCTTCGGCAGCCCGGGCTCTGAGCATTGTGGAGGAGAGGTCCACCAGCGGCATATCCGCCAGCACTACCCGCTCCGCAATGAAACCGGGCAGCAGCCCAAGATCAAGCGGAGTCCCGGGACGCCCGACACCGATGAAGGTCAACCTCTGCACCAGTTCCTCAATCCCCTGCCATTTGGGCAAATACTGAACCATATCCGCTCCGACAATGAAAAAGAACTCATGCTGCGGATACTCCTCCTGCAGGCTGATCACCGTTTCCAGGGTATAGGACACTCCGCCTCTGACCACTTCCCAGTCGAGAATGCCAAAAGCAGGATGGTCCTTAACCGCTTCCTGCACCATGGACAGCCTGTCCTCGCCGCTCGCTCCGGCCTCGTGCTTATGAGGCGGAATATGCGAAGGCATAAACCAGACCTCCTGCAGACCGTAGCTCTCCCGCGCGGTTTCCGCGGCCATCATATGGCCGATATGCAGAGGATCGAAGGTTCCTCCCATTATTCCTACTTTCAAGAGGTTACCTCCCCCTATTATCCGATGAACTTCATCCGGCTGCAACTCTCGCACAGGTGCGGGAGCTGCGGCATCAATCCTTAGCGGGGAAGCTCAATCGTTTTGTTATCACGTGATTCCTTGTACAGAACGATCGTCTTGCCGATTACCTGAACAAGCTCCGAACCGGACTGCTCGGCAAGCGCGGCACCAATTTCCTTAGGATCATCGGCATTGTTGTTCAGCACACTGATCTTCATCAGCTCGCGTTTCTCAATAGCTTCTTCAATGTGACGGATCAGATGATCATTGACGCCGCCTTTGCCGACCTGGAATACAGCATCCAGATGATGGGCCAAAGAGCGGAGATAGCGTTTTTGTTTACCAGTTAACATAAATGAACAAACTCCTTAATTAACATATATTATTACCTTACCTCGCCGAAATCATTTCCCCGGCACTCCCGCCGAGGCAATCCACAATAGTCTGCCGCATGATATCTACGGGTGCAGCGAGTCCTGTCCAGTACTCCAGCGCATAGGCACCCTGGTAGACGAACATTCCCAGCCCTCCGTGAATGATGCAGCCCCGCTGCAGGCTCTCCGTAAGCAGCCGGGTATGCAGCGGATTGTATATCAGATCGCTTACGATCATTCCTTCATGAAGCCAAGCCGGATCTATCGGCATCCCCTCCATGTGGGGGTACATGCCTACTGAGGTCGTATTGATCACAATATCCATGCTGCCAATGACGGAAGGAACGGCTTCCATGCCGGCTCCGGCTACGTTTCCTCTATTCCGGAAGCCATCTGCCAGCTGATGGGCCCGCTCCTCATTACGGTTGGCGATGAGGATAGACGCCGGACGCTCCTGCAGCAGTGCCGAGACAATGCCTCTGGCTGCCCCGCCGGCTCCAATCACCAGAATACGGGTGCCTGCGAGTTCGGGTGCAGCCTCCGCCTTGAGCGAACGGACATATCCGATTCCATCCGTATTGAAGCCGGTCAGCACACCGTTGTCGTTAACAATCGTGTTGACCGCACCGATATCCACCGCGCTGGCATCCAGCTTATCCAGATAGTCCATCACCGCAACCTTGTGCGGAATGGTTACATTCACCCCGCGGAAGCCGAGGGTCTTGACCGCCTGCACGGCATCCCCCAGCTTGTCCGGAGTGATATGCAGCGGCACATAAGCGCCGGAGAGTCCAAGCGCCTTCAGCGCCGCACCGTGCATCAGCGGAGATTTGGACTGGGCAATCGGGTCGCCCATTACGCCCAGCAGAAGCTCCGGGTTTCCATCCTTACCATTCAGGCCTGTCTCAGCCATAGTATCGCCCTCCTGCAGGTTCTGTCAGCATCCGCTTAAGTTAGATCAGCGAAGGACGGGTAAGCACCTTAATGCCGCGCGGCACATGTATGGCCACAACCGCACCTGCCGTACCGTTCACCTTGATCCAGCCCAGGCCGGAGATGAACAGGTCCGTCTCACTATTCCTGGCGATGCGGAATTCATGACGCTGCCATTGCGGCAGCTTATCCATATCCGCCGTTCCCGGAGGCGACAAAAGCTCGCCGCGGTGGTCCTGATACAGCGAATCGGCGCGCTCCAGCTTCGTGCGGTGAATCTTCAGCGTACTGCTGATATAGCAGGTGAAGGATTGGCGTTCGCCCTGAACGAAGTCGAAACGTCCCAGTCCGCCGAAGAACAGCGATTGGCCCTCATTCAGCTGATACACTGCAGGCTTGAGCGGATTCTCCGGCATTACAGCGCCCAGATCCTTACGTTCAACCAGTTCACTGTACCGCCAAGGATAGACAATCCCCGGAGTATCAATAATGTAATGGCCGTCATCCAGCGGAATCTTGACCATATCCAGCGTTGTGCCCGGATAACGAGAGGTAGTCAGCTCCTCTTCCAGGTCGCTGTAATCGGAGATCAGCCGGTTGATCAGCGTAGATTTGCCTACATTGGTCGCTCCGACGACATAGACATCACGCTGTCCGCGCAGCTCGGTTACTGCCTCCAGCAGGCGGTCGAAGCCCTGGTTACGCTTCGCGCTGACAAGCACAATCTCCGCCGTGCGCAGTCCCTCTTCCTTGCAGCGCTGCTGCATCCAGTTGCGCATTCTGTTCCAATTGGTCACCTTAGGGAGCAAGTCGCTTTTGTTGACCGCCAGAATAACCTGGTTATTGCCGACAAACCGCTGCAGCCCGGAGATCAGACTGCCTTCGAAATCAAAAATATCCACAATGTGGATTACCAGTGCGTTCTTCTCGCCCACTCCGCTGAGCAGCTTCAGGAATTCGTCCTGGTTCACCGATACGGAAGAAGCTTCGTTGTAATTCTTAATCCGGAAACAGCGCTGGCAAATTACGGGTTCCCGTTCAAAAGCAGTCTCCGGAATATACCCGGGAAGCTCCTTGTTTACAGTCTGAAGCTTGATACCGCAGCCGCTGCATTTCTCAGGCCGTTTCTTGTCGTCGTTCACTACATTCATTAAGATTTATCCTCCTCTTGCCACAATCCTTGCTTGCGCAGACGTGTCAGAGCAATCTGCTCCACCCTGCGGTTGATTCTTGTGCCCACGCCTTCATCTTTGACGGAGATCGGCAGCACGAGCACCGTATACAGGCCGAGCCGGTTGCCGCCGTATACATCTGTAAGCATCTGGTCGCCGACCACCACCGTCTGCTCCGGCTTCAGATCCATCAGCTTCATCGCCTTCAGAAACGGGGCATTGCTCGGCTTACGGGCCTGATGTACAAATTCAATATTTAGCGGCGTTGCAAAGCGCGACACCCGGTCCATATTG
Source organism: Paenibacillus sp. FSL R10-2199 (assembly GCF_038000235.1). Classification (NCBI taxonomy): domain Bacteria; kingdom Bacillati; phylum Bacillota; class Bacilli; order Caryophanales; family Paenibacillaceae; genus Paenibacillus; species Paenibacillus sp. FSL R10-2199. Next base: position 872,577 of record NZ_JBBOBO010000002.1, read on the forward strand.
TTATTTGAAACAATGATCAGCTTGAAGCCAAGCTCCTTCACCTTCGTGAACCAGAGCAGCAGCTCAGGCGTAGCCAGAGGCGCCTTGGCGCCGACCAGCGTATTATCCAGATCCGTAATAATCCCGCGGTATCCTTGACGGAACAGCTCTTCCAGATCAATATCAAATACCGTATTTACCCGGAGTTTGGGAACTAACCTTTCAAACAATACTTTCACCTCATTTTCATACGGAAAACTTGTATCCAGCGCTATATCCAACTGTCAAAATCCACCTGTTAGCGGTACTTTATGATACTGGAGCATTACTTGCCGGATTTCATGCTTTTTCGCAGCCGCAAAGCTTCAGTATACACGCTGTGCCAGTCTTTGTCTTCAATAACCTCAGGGCTGTAATTCGCCCGCTCGAACATGCCCAGGAGTGTGGACAGATTTGCCGCCGCCGCAGGCCGTTCAAGGCTCCAGCGTTCCACAGATTCGCGCAAAGTTTCATGCTCTTTCTTCAGCATACCCTTACTTCGGACATACCTTACCCAGCGCTGCGTTTCTGCCACAACTTTTTGTACCGGAGTCAGCTGATGGCCGATGCGCAGACGCGTGATCAGGAACCGCAGACTCATGCGCCGCTGCCAGAGCAGGAAGCCGCTCCAGAGCAGAAGAACAACCGCCGCTCCTGTTACTACCCAAACACCAGGATGGAATCCTTCACTTCCGGCGGCCGTATTTGCCGCTTCCTGTTCAGGCTCCGCTTGCTCTTCCTCCTGCACTTCTGGTTCTGCTACGCTGTCTTCCTCCGTCTGGGTCAGCACCGGAACATTGAAGCCGGGCGTGGCTTCCACCGGAACCCAACCATAGTCACCGAAATAAATCTCTGCCCAGGAGTGGGCATCTGCGTTCGTGATCGTATAGTTATTATTCACCAGACCGCCTTGCTGAAGCGCCAGATTATCCGGGATTTCTGCCTGTTCCCCGGGCGCATAGCCCTTGACCCAGCGGGCCGGGATATCCAGGGAACGCACCATTGTGACGAGTGCAGTGGAATAATAATCGCAGTAGCCTTCCATAATCTCAAACAGGAAGCTCTCAACCATATCCTTGCTTCTTGCGCGTGAGACATCCGGCTGATTCGTGTACGGGAAGGTTTGCTGCAGATATTGCTGCAGCAGCATGACCTTCTCGTACGGCGTCTGTGCTCCGGCAGTAATCTCCTCCGCGAGCGCACGGACCCGCTCCGGGAAGTTACCCGGCAGCTGGAGATACGGGTCAAGAACAAGATCTCCGTACAGCTGTTCATAAGTCTGTGTGCTCAGCTCCTGAAACGGTACCACTGGCACCTCCGAGGTCACCACATAGGTCTGCGGGTAAGAGCGTGCACTGCCCGCCGCGTTCCACAGCAGCTCGCTGTCTTCACCCCGCCATGACAGCCCGTTGCTCTCCGCCACTCCATCCACAGAATTCACTTTTACAATCGAGTAGCCGCCGAAGAGCACAGGATAGTTGTTGCCGCCCAGCAGCTTAACCGTCTGCGTCAGTGTCCGGGTCTCTGTCTTAGGGGCCGCAACAGGCTCCAGCGGCTCTCCTACCTGGACTGTCCTGAAGGTTCCCCGGCTGAATGTATCATCGTCACTCCAGCCTTTTCCGGAATACGTACTCCGGATCTCTCCGCGCATATAGGTGCGCAAATCGGAGGTCACAGTCATTACGGGCGAATAATCAAAGTTAAAGCCGCCGCCAAGATTATCATCATTCAGACTGTAGCCGGAGGTGGTTGCTCCTCCCGTTCCTTCACCGCTTGAACTTTCACCGCTGCCGCCGGCGGAAGTTCCGGAGGAAGGTGTATTTCCGCTCCACTCCTGCCAGACCGTATAAGGGTCAGTCAGTGTAGGGCGTACATCCGGCATATTTACTCCGGCAATAATGACAAGTGAGAAGATGATCGCTATATTAAGGGCTACTTTGAAAGGATATTGGAGCAGATAGGTCCAGCCCCGCGGATAATGCAGTTGGAAGCTTCTTAAATGCCTGGTGACCAGCCAGCCCATTCCGGCAAACACGGTCCAGGCTACTTCCTGCCATAATACAGATGTTGTAAAAGAGTCCAGCGCGGCGAACGCCGTAATATTCATCCCGATGAACATGAGAATCCGCGCCTTGCCATTCACCCACCAGGATGAGAGCAGCATCAGCGCCCAGGCACCCAGCGCAAACCAGATGTACGGATTCATATGTGTGATGATATCCGGCAGCCGTTCACGAAGTGTGGGCAGCCAGGGATTCGGAACATATTCCCCGTAATGCAGAAGAATACGATACACGAGATACACTATCGCCGCACCTTCAAGCATGAGGCGGTAAATCCATTTAACAGGTATAATAATTTCAATTAAGGCTACTGCAACAAGAGTCAGCAATACAGCGGCTGTGGTCTCCTCCAGCCAGAAGGGCTCAGTGTAGGAAATCCACTGTAAGGCGATGATCATCAGCCAGAGCAGTGTCAAAGCGTGATGCCATGAGGATTTGACTCCGTTCATCCAATGCTTCATCGTATAGGATCACCTCCAAGTACCGCAGGGAGCTCATGAAGCGAGCTGACATTATAGCTGGTGATCCCGCGTGATTTGAGAACCTCCGCCCATTCTTCCCCCCGGTTCTTCGCGGCAGGATTGCGGACATGAATATGCGAAGGGGTCAGCCCCCGGCTGTCTGCCCAGCGCAGGGTATCCAGCACCGGCTTGCCGCTCTGCGGGCTGATCAGCACAAAGTATGCGCCTTTGGGGAACATCCGCTGAGCCTTGTCCAGCCTTGTAATCAGCGGCCCCCGGCCCTCCGCATTGATATCAATCAGATACTGGATCATCTTCTGCCGCTCGGCACTGCCTTCTGCCGGACTGAACACCTTCGTATCCTTATCCAGGCAGCACAGGCCGATCCCGATTCGCTCGCGTATGCCGAACCCGAGCAGTGACGCCGCAATCGAAACCGCCAGCTCGAACTGTCCTGAGCTGTAATATGCACCTGCACTGCCATCGAGCACCAGAATGGTCCGGGGGACCGATTCATGCTCGAATTCCTTCGACTTCCAGGCCCCTGTCTTCGCGGTAGCATTCCAGTGTATCCGTGTCAGCCGGTCTCCGTAGACATAATCACGGACACCGTTGATTTGCGTGGTCTCGCGCCGGGACTGGAGCAGCGAGGCTTGAGGCCCGGACAGGCGCGCTCTCCGCTCATACAGCTGCCAGCGCGGCACTACGACTGCCCGGGGCAGCACGCGGAACCGTCCTTCGGCCTTGAATGTGCCTTTGTGCTCCATCAGTCCGAAGATATCCTCACTGAGGATATCCGTGCTCTCGAAGGTGTAGCAGCCCCGCTCCAGCACCGGTGTCTGGAACAGCAGCTCTCCCCGCCCTCTCAGGCTGGGGACCAGACTCTCCTCGAACACCCAGGATTCCCCGTTATGGCGCTTCAGAATTTCCCGCACCACCACATAAGGCAAAGGCAGAAAACCCGGAATGTTAACATTCAGCTTCACCCGCAGATAACCGCCTGCGTAGAGCAGATCAGGCTTGTCCTGCTCCGAGTAGAGGCTGCGGGTGCCTTTGGCCCGCCGGACGCCGCCCAGTCCCCCAATGATTAGATACAGGATTAGAACCGATACCATAATGAACAGCATGAACGAGGTTTTGCCGCCCTGAAACAGCACATAGAGCAGTGTGATGACCCAGATCGCAAGCACGCCCATGAACTTCCTTGGCTGAATGACAGCGGCCGCTCCCGCTAGGATGCTCCTCATCTTATTGCCTCATGGTTACAGGCACATGAATGCTCTGCAGCAGCTTCTGCAGCAGGGAATCCACGCTGACATTATCAAGGCGTGATTCCGGCCGCAGCAGAATGCGGTGTCCCAGCGCATAAGGTGTAAGGGTCTTCACATCGTCAGGCAGAACATAATCGCGGCCTTGCAGGAAAGCATAAGCCTTGCATGCCATCATGAACGACAAGGATGCCCGGGGGCTTGCGCCAAGGAGTACAAGCGGGTGCTCCCGCGTCTGCCGGACTACATCCAGCAGATAGTTCAGGACCGGATCGCTGATATAAATATCGCGGATCTCCTCCTGGATGGCGGCAATGGTGTCCATTCCGGTGACCGGAATCAGCTTGTCCACCGGTTGGCCCTGCTGATGGGTAATCAGCAGATTCTTCTCCGTCTCGGCATCGGGATAACCCAGGCTGATCCGCAGCATGAAGCGGTCCAGCTGGGCCTCGGGAAGGGTATAGGTGCCTTCGAAGTCTATAGGATTCTGTGTTGCGCAGAGCATGAACGGATGCGGCAGAGGATAGGTCTCCCCGTCAACCGTCACATTGCGCTCCTCCATGACCTCAAGCAGTGCGGACTGGGTCTTCGTGGTCGCCCGGTTAATCTCATCGGCAAGCAGAATATTGGTCATGACCGGCCCCGGGCGGAAGTGAAACATTTCATCGCGCGGATGATAGACAGATACACCGGTAATATCACTTGGAAGAATATCGGGATTGCACTGAATCCGGCGGTATTCACCAGACATGGAACGGGATAGCGCCCGGATCAGCTGCGTTTTGCCAGTCCCCGGAACATCCTCAATCAGGACATGTCCGCCGGCAAGGAGTGCCGTGAGCAGCAGTTCGATTTCGAAGCTTTTACCGAGTATACAGGATTCCAGATTAGTACGGACAGCGTTCATAATTTGCGTAGATTCTTGACGTACGGGCATATATGGTAAACCTCCTATGTCAGAATAAGCAGTAATATATACATTTTACATGATTCGAGTAGTGAAAGTACATGTTAGGGGCCGTGAAATTATAGAGCGGCTTACGAGATTTGTCAAAAAGAAACACTTATGGGGCGCAGCAAAATAATGCACCGCCTGCAACACCACTTCGCCATGCCTAGGTGCGTCTTCTTGTTGAGACTCCCAGTAGCAGGGGCGGGCGCTAATAAATCGCGCTATGGGGAGCCATCACTGCTGATTAAGCGCTAATCTATCATTTATGTATCATTTATTTGCTTGTGTGGCTTTCATTTGCTTTTATCGCCGTTATGGATCAATTCGTAGGAAGCTACACTTCGTCCAGTGGCAGGAGTATGTAGATAACTGGCGGGGGGAGCTGGGGCGTTGAGGGGCGGGTACGTCGGTGAGTTGATGTGTTTATTCGAACCTTGTGGTTAGTGATTGGGTAAGCTGATGTGTTTATTCGAGCTTGTGGTTAGTGTGTTTGGTGAGCTGATGTGTTTATTCGAGCTTGTGGCTGGTGTGTTTGGCCGGGCTGGGGGTGGGCGTATCAGATCAGGAATTGTTGTACTTTTTGCAGGATTTCCGGCGGCTGGGCGGGTCAAATCGGGTATTGTTGTACTTTTTGTAAGATTTCTGTCGGTTTGACCGCTCAGAACCCTGGATTGTTGTATTTCCTGCAAGATTTTTGCGTTTCGGCAGATTTGATCTCTGAATTGTTGTAATTTGTGAAAGATTTCTGTCGGTTCTTCTTAGCGCTCCGCTAACCTGCCGGTCCAGAGTTACTGCTATATCCACTTTTGCACGCTAAGCTCACTTCATACCCTTTCATTAGCACTTCTCATTCTCGCACTCAGCTAACTTCCAGCCCTTTCATTAGCACTTCTCATTCTCGCACTCAGCCCACTTCCAGCCCTTTCAGCGGCACCTCATTTTCTCTAATAGCCTATTGAATCCAATTCAAAGTTACCTCTACCTCACATTCCAGCATCTAGCCTATACCTCAAGCTCACAGTCAGACGTACTTACACCTCACATACCAACACTTAGCCTATCTCAATTTCTCTCAAAGGTACCTCTACTTCCCGGAATATCAAAGCGACTCTCTCCCTTCCCTTATTCCACCCACTCTCCACCGCAATCGCATACCGCAAATTTATAGTTACTATCTTTAAAATCAGTTGACTTTGTTCAGGTTTACAGGCTAATGCCAAAGTAAAAAGACCGCCAAAGGCGGCCTTCCTATTCTCACTTATCCTCATCCCAAAACCATTTCCGTTCACCCTAGCCCTTCGGCCGGACAACAAGCGCCGCCAGGAATGAGAAAACAATCGCGGAGGATATCCCCGCACTGGTTACGTCGAAGATCCCGGTGACTACCCCGACCCATCCGTCCCGCTCCAGCTCTGTCAGCGCGCCATGGACCAGGGAATTCCCGAAGCTGGTAATGGGGACGCTCGCCCCCGCACCGGCGAACTTCACCAGCGGATCATAAATCCCGAACGCATCGGCCACCGCACCGAGTACGACCAGCGTACTCATGGTATGGGCGGGCGTCAGCTTGAGCACATCGAACATCAGCTGCCCGATAACGCAAATGGCTCCCCCGACCAGAAAAGCCCACAAATAAATCATGCTCCTTCACCTCCGCTCTCCAGGGCTACCGCATGGGCTACGCACGGAATACTCTCCCCTTGCTGATAAGACAAAGGTGATAGCAGTGCTCCGGTCGCCACAATCAGTACCCGTTTCAATTCACCTTTTTTCAACCGGCTCAGAATGTGCCCGTAGGTCACTACCGCAGAACAGCCGCAGCCGCTTCCTCCGGCAATGACATATTTCTGCTTGTCCAGGTCATAGATCATAAGACCACAGTCGTTAAAGACTGTCTGCTCCATGGGAATGCCCTCTTTGGCCAGCAGATCTTTGGCAATCGGCAGACCAACGGAAGCAAGGTCCCCCGTCACGATAAGATCGTAATGGCCGGGCGACAATCCCGTATCCCTGAAATGTGCTGTAATGGTATCAGCAGCAGCCGGTGCCATGGCGGTTCCCATATTGAACGGGTCCTTCAGGCCAAGGTCCATAATACGCCCAAGCGTCGCTGATACCACAAGAGGGCCCTTTACAGTACCATCATTAACACCAATTACTGCACAACCTGAGCCTGTAACGGTATATTGGGCGGTTGGGGGCTTCTGGGAGCCGTATTCTGTAGGATAACGGAATTGTTTCTCCACCGTACAGTTATGGCTTGATGTGCCTGCCAGTGCGTACTTGCCGCCGCCGGAGTCGACAATCATGGAGGCGATAGCCAGACTCTCCATGGAAGTGGAGCAGGCGCCGAAGACGCCAAGATAAGGCACGCCAAGCTTCCGCGCGGCGAAGGAGCTGCTGATGATCTGGTTCATTAGATCACCGCCGACAAAAAACTCCAGCTTCTCCTGCTCCAGATTCGCGTTCATGAGCGCGAGCTTGGAAGCTTTTTCGAACAATGCGCGCTCTGCCTTCTCCCATGTCTTCTCGCCCATTTCCAGTGAGTCGTAGATAAAATCAAAGCTTGAAGCAAGCGGGCCCTCTCCCTCCTCCGGACCTACTACTGCGGAAGAGCCTAGAATGACCGGACGGTTGGTAAATTCCCAGGTCTGACTGCCGAGCTGCTTCATCGTTTAATGTGCACCTCCCCAGCCCATAACGGCATACACTACACCTACAACAAATGCGGCAACCACACCGAACACAATGACTGATCCGGCCAGCTTGAACATATTGCCGCCAACGCCGAGTACGAGCCCTTCAGCCCGGTGTTCAAGAGCAGCGGAGCACATACTGTTGGCGAAACCTGTGACGGGCACCGCTGAACCCGCACCGCACCACTGGGCAAGCTTGTCATATACACCGAAGCTGGTGAGAATGACCGAGAGCAGAATCAGAATAGCAACTGTTGGACTGGCTGCTTCGCGGGAAGTCATATCGAATATTGCCATGAATGCTTCCTGGATGCCTTGTCCAAGCACACAGATCAAGCCGCCGGATAGGAAGGCTCGCATACAATTCTTGAATACAGGACGGGATGGCACATAAGGCTTGGCCAATTCCTGATAATCCTGCGGGGTCAAAGTATCAAGCCGCAGCTTGACGCCTGATTTCTTTGTTTTCGCCGGCAATTTAGACACCTCCTGTAGGATACGAAAGGGAGCGGGCAGCGGGATACGCATTTCCCGTCCCTCCGGGTTGTGCTTCAATACAATGTTTTTCCTTATTGTTCACTATAGGCGGCCCCGTTATGTCCCCTTAAGCTCAGGAAAAATAAAGCAGCACAACAATCAGCAGCATAAACAGCACCAGTATCAGCACAGCTTCATTGTCCCGCCGGTACCGGCGGGGGTACCGCTTGTGCAGCCCGCGGGCCTGCACCTTCCTGGGCACTCCCCGATTGCCTGCTGCGGCTACGCTTCCTGATAGCCACATTCTCCTCGCTTCCTTTCCCGGCTCCTGCCTGCAGAGCCCTTACAACATAGTATTCGCTTCCCGGGTCACTGTGTTCATATGCCCTCCTGCCATGGACAATCGGCGTAACAATGTTCATACTGGGTAAGATGAACAAAAGAAAATAACCAAAAGCGAGAAGGAACTGCAATAACACCTGATCCTGACAAGTGGAAACGGCCTTGCCGTCCTTTTTAGGAAGGTACCGTTTCAGCGAGAAAGATAAGGATAATTTATGCGCGGAGCATATAAATTTTTATCTTTTATCGATAACTTAAGTTCATCCTATATAAGTGTAAAAAGGAGCGATATGTGTATGAATCCAGAAACACTCGACTTGTTCAAAACATTGACTGAATTTCCTTCAGCCCCCGGCTTCGAGCGTGAATTACGCGCTTACGTCAAAGAGGCGATGATGCCTTACACCGATGAATTCGTGCAGGACCGCCTGGGCAGCCTGTTCGGCGTACTGCGCGGTGAGGCGAACGGCCCCAAGATCATGGTCGCCGGACATTTGGATGAAGTGGGATTCATGGTTACCGGCATCACGGACAACGGAATGATCCGGTTCACGCCGCTGGGCGGATGGCTTGCTTCGGCTGTGGCTTCGCAGCGGCTGCAGATTGTTACCCCAAAGGGTACATTGAATGGCGTTGTCGGCAGCACACCGATCCACCTGCTGAGCGCCGAAGAGCGGGGCAAGACCGGCGATATCGGCAAAATGTACATAGATATCGGAGCGGACAGCCGCGAGGAAGCTCAGAGCTTCGGCGTTGCCCCGGGGCAGCAGATTGTGCCGGTCTGTCCGTTCACCCCGCTGGCCAATCCGAAGAAGATTATGGCCAAAGCCTGGGACAACCGCTATGGCGTAGGTCTGGCGATTGAATTAATGAAGGAATTACATGGCAAAAAATTACCGAATACCGTCTATTCCGGCGCCACCGTCCAGGAAGAAGTCGGACTGCGCGGTGCGCGGACCGCGGCCAATCTGCTTCAGCCGGATATTTTCTTCGGCCTGGATGCCAGTGCTGCTGCCGATATGACCGGCGACCGTCAGGCCTTCGGCCACCTGGGACAAGGCGCGCTGCTGCGCATCTTCGATCCTACGATGATTACCCACCGCGGGCTGATTGAATACGTTCAGGATACGGCGGACACTCACCGGATTAAATACCAGTATTTCGTCTCCCAGGGGGGAACGGACGCCGGTCAGGTGCATGTCAGCGGGATCGGCATTCCTTCGGCGGTTATAGGAATCTGTTCACGCTATATCCATACGGCTACTTCCATTATTCATAGCGATGATTATGCAGCAGCCAAGGAGCTGCTGGTCAAGCTGGTTGAAGGCCTGGACCGCACTACACTGCAGACGATTCTTGAAAACAGCTAAGCAGTGCTTTAATTCGGCGGGTATGGTTATGCCAGCCTTACTTACTACGGTGCCTCTCTTACAAAGGGGGCGCCGTATTTGTTATGCCGTGATTATACGCACCGGAAGCGCAAAAAGCCGCAGGGATAGGTTGCCCCTGCGGCTGTACTTCTATTGATTTATTTCAGCTTCGCATATTGCTCCATCGCGGACTTATGAACCGGATGGTCAGCAGCAATGCCGGTATACTTCGCCAGAGCAGCTTCTGCGCCTAGCTCGGCAATCGCTGCCTGCAGTTCCACTGCTTCCGGGTCATCGCTGACATTGAACAGCAATGCGCCGGCCATAGAGCGGGTCAGGGCAGCATAACTGAGTCCTCTGTCATAAGCCTGGAGAGCCGGTGACACCAGACGGTCATTCGGCGACAGCTTGCGCAGCGGCGAACGGCCTACACGGGACACTTCATCGGTCAGCGCCGGGTTGCGGAAGCGCTCAAGGATTTTGTCGATATACTTGCTGTGTTCTGCCTGATCGAAGCCATGCTTCTGGATCAGCACTGCGCCGGTTTCTTCCAGCACTTCACGGACCTGTGCAGTCAAAGCTTCATCTGCCATAGCCTGCTGGATGGTTTCGTACCCGCGCAGGAAGCCAAGATACGCTGCGGAGCAGTGTCCGGTATTCACGGTGAACAATTTACGCTCGATATAAGGCTCCAGGTTATCCACGTAATGCACACCTTCAACCGGTGTATAGCCCGGAATCATCTGGGAGGAATCTACGACCCACTCATAGAATGGCTCTACGACTACCTTCAGAATATCCTCATGCTGCTGCAATGGAACAATCCGGTCCACAGCTGCGTTCGGGAAGGCAACAGAAGCGTCCGCTTTGGCGCGGGCTGCTTCATCAAGCTTGGCATACACCAGCTCTTTGAGCTGGGCACTGCCGCCAATCGCGTTCTCGCAGGCAATCACATGCAGCGGTGCGGAAGAGACCGCTACCCGTCTGCTGATGCCATCAGCCAGAACCCCCGCAATATGCTTCAGAATCGACACGCCGACAGCTGTGGTAACCAGATCGGCTTCAGCAATGGCTGCGGCAACTTCTTCACCGTGAGTTACGCTGCTGAGTGCAGTTACATTTTTGACGACTACCGTTTCCTGACCATCGCTGGCCAGCGTTACCGGATACTCGCCGCGCTCCTGAAGCTGGGATACAAACGCCTCATTTACATCCACGAAAGTTACTTCATACCCTGCCTGCGACAGCAGCAGTCCGATGAAACCTCTGCCGATATTGCCCGCTCCGAAATGGACAGCCTTCATTATTCCATGCCTCCTTCGAAGATCGCGATCACATCAGCAGCCGTTGGAGCATTCATTACGCGCTCAATGGCATCATCTTCTGTGAAAATCATCGCCACGTTGGTCAGGACCTCCATATGCCCGTCGCCTGCGGCAGCAATACCGATCACTATGAATGCCGGCTCATCCCCGCCGAAATCCACACCGTCCGGAAAACGGATTACAGACAGTCCTGTGGATTTGATGAACGGCCGTGCTTCCTTGGTACCGTGGGGAATCGCCAGCCCTCCGCCCATGTAGGTGGACACCACTTCCTCGCGCTCCAGCATCTTGGGAATATATTCTTCCGTTACGTGTCCTGCATCGACAAGCAGCTTACCCGCCATAGTGATCGCTTCGTATTTATCTTTAGCGGCACCGTGCATAATTACTTTATTTTCTGACAGTATACTCATATGGTTTCTCTCACTTTCAAATTAAATTTTATTTTGGAAAAAATGAAGCAGCTCCGAGGACAAATATCCCCGGATCTCAGGCTCCGTACGCTCCTCCAGCAACTGTACCAGTTCGGAATTAAGCAGCAAAGCGCTGATCTCGCTGAGCACCTCCAGACTCTCCTTGGACAGTCTGCGCGGAGCCAGCATAAGCAGAATCACTCTAACCTCAGTGTCTCCCTCCAGAATCACAGGCTGGCGCAGCCGGTACAACGTAAGCGATGACAGATGAATATGGCTGCTCCGGGTGTGGAAAAGCGCCAGCCCCGTGTCCGGTATTACCTGACTGGTCATCCGCTCCCGCTCCAGCAGGCGCTCCAGCACAATGTCCGCATCCCCAATTACGCCGCTTCCATTCAGCAGTGCCAGCATTTCCACCAGTGTTGCAGACAAATCCATATCCTTGTTGTCAATGGGATGGAACCGGAACCGCTCCAGCAGGCTGACCATTTCATCAAGAATCCCCTTGTAGCTCTTCAGCCGCTCCAGTGAAGCCTCATCCCGCATAGTCCGGTCCTGCTCACCTAATGGGCCTGATTCCCGCTCACGCAGCGTTGTATTCTGAATATAATTCAGCAGTTTCTCTATCTCTTCCCCTGTGAGCAGGGGGCTGATTTTGATATAACGTTCCTTATCAATCGGCAGATCAATGGTAGATATAATCAGGTCGTAGTCCACATCCGGCAGCCGTGCGGCTTCATACCAGGAAATATTGCCGAGAATCTCAATCTGCGGCATTTCTTTGGTCAGCCGGGTAGCCAGCAGACGGGAGGAGCTGAGTCCGCTGGCACAGACCAGAATGGCTCTGACATTACGCCTTAGCTGATTAAGCCGCTCGACGGAAGCCCCGAAATGCATCACCAGAAATCCGATTTCTTCATCCGGAATTTCAAGCTCAAGCTGCATATCCTCTACGGAGGCACGGACGATGTTGAACAGATACTCATAATCCCGGCGGATCGGCCCAAGCAGCGGATTGCGGATGCGTGTGCCTTCCCGAATCCGCTTCAGGGCGGGATCGATATGCTCCAGCAATCCTTCGCGCAGGGAACGGTCACTCTGGAAAGGAAGCCCTGTCCGTTTGACCACACTCTCCGTCAGCTTGTAGACGATCTCCATTAACTCAATATCGCCGTAGGCAAAGCCGGCAGAAGAGAATGAATCCTGCACCCGGTCGAATAATCCAGCGATATACAAGACCTCTGCCCGAGGAATTTCCATCCCAAGCGCCGCTCCGAGCTGCTGGACAAAGTTCTCGGACCCGGCAATGTTGCGGTGATCAGACATTCTGGAATACCCCGCTTCTTCACCGCTGTCAATGCTCCGGCCAATTTCAATCCGCCTGGTCGTCACGGCTAGACCCAGCAGCATTTCCATGTAGACAATTTCCGGAAGCTCAGCGGTCCATTTCCATTCCATATCCCACAGGGTATTCTCTACCTCCATGAGATTGGATTTCCCTACCGTAGACAACAGAACACGGAAGACCGGGTTGCTCTCGGTCTGGGAGCCATGGCCAACCAGATCAGACAGATCCAGATGCTCGGCGGCCAGCCGGCCAATCGCCCGGCGCTTATCGATCTCACTGCCGGTGATTTCAACGCCGTAGCCTCTTCTGCGGACCAGCTCCAGGCCGAATTTACGGACCCATTGCTCCAGTTCATCCAGATCGTAACTTACAGAAGCGACTGTTACCTTAAGTGAATGCGCGAGCGTGAACAGCTTCACCGGCTCTTCCGCCTCCAGCAGGGCGCAGAGCTCATACACCTTGCGGTCTTCTCCAGAATATTCCGCCGGCTTCTCTTCCCGCAAAAACAGGCGCAGCTCCGCAAGACCGGCCTCCGGGCCGTTCAATTGTATGCCTTTTCCCGATTTTTTGATCAGATTCACACCAAAATTCTTCAGCGCAGACTCTATGTCCTCCATCTCCCGGTGAACGGTTCTTACACTCACACCGGTAGCCTCAGCGATTTCAGCAGCCGTAATTTCTCCGCTGACTCCGAGCAGAAGCCATATAATCTGGCGCTGTCTGGCGGTAATTTTCCTCATATTCCGCGAACACCCTCCGCCCTACACCAAGTAGAAACGGCTATGCCGTCCTCTAAGGGACGGCATCCGTTTCAGCAAGAAATATAAGGTAAAGTATAGTGGAACATATACTTTCTTATATTTGGGGACAAACGCTGGCTTTGGCGGCCAGCGTCTCCTTATTTGACATTATGCTTATTAATTTATCTTACACTTCTGCGTCTTACTTCAAACGTTCCACGAGCTCATCATATTTCGGGCTCTTCAGGAAGTTGTCGATCGAGATGTGCTCAGCGTTTGGATTCACGGCAATGGCACGGTCAGTAAGTGTCTTCTGCGTAACTACGATGTCGGCATCCGCAGGAATTTCACTGACAGCAGAGTTCACAACCGTAATGTTAACCCCTGCGCTTTGCAGTTTCTTGCGCAGGACGGAAGCGCCCATCGCACTGGAACCCATCCCTGCGTCACAAGCGAAGACGATTTTGTTCACATTGGCTTTAGTGCGTACATTAGCAGCTACAGTAGTTGCAGTTGCCGCAGTTTGAGCTGCAGTTCCGGCAGATTTCATGTCTTTCACCTTGGCTGCTGCTTCCTCAATATCCATTTCTTCTTCGTCGTTCTTCTTAACAGTCTTCAACAACAGGGCTGCAAGAGCGAAGGACACGACGGTTGCAACGATAACCCCGGCCAGCATTGGAAGATATCCGCCCTTAGGTGTCATCGCGAAGTATGCAAAGATACTGCCTGGAGAAGGAGAAGCTACAAGACCTGCACCCAGCATCTGGAAGGTGAATGTACCGGATACACCGCCACCGATAACGGCAAGGATCAGACGCGGGTTCATCAGGATGTAAGGGAAGTAGATTTCATGAATACCGCCCAGGAAGTGAATGATGATTGCGCCCGGTGCGGAAGATTTAGCAGAGCCTTTACCAACCAGCCAGTAAGCAAGCAGGATACCAAGACCTGGACCAGGGTTCGATTCAAGCATGAATAGAATAGATTTACCTACCCGTTGTGATTGTTCAAGCGCGATTGGTCCAAGTACACCATGGTTGATCGCATTGTTCAGGAACAATACTTTGGCTGGCTCAATGATAATATTGATGAGCGGCAGCAGATTATGATTTACCAGGAACTCAACACCATTGGACAATATGTTGGTCAAGCCTTCAACCAGAGGTCCAATACCTTTAAGTGCTCCAACGGATAGTAGGCCACCGATAATACCAAGTGAGAAGTTATTAACGAGCATTTCGAAGCCGGCTTTGATTTTGCCGTCAACCGCTTTGTCAAATTGCTTCAATACCCAGCCAGCCAGCGGACCGACCAGCATAGCTCCAAGGAACATCGGAATAGAGGATCCGACAATAACCCCCATTGTAACTACTGCCCCGATAACACCGCCGCGTTTGCCGTGAACCATCTGACCGCCGGTATATCCGATCAGCAGCGGAAGCAAATATTTGATCATTGGATCAACCAGAGCTGCTAGGCTTTCATTTGGATACCAGCCGGTTGGAATAAATAATGCTGTAATTAACCCCCATGCGATGAATGCGCCGATATTCGGCATAACCATACCGCTGAGCATGCGTCCGAATTGCTGGACTTTTACCCGCGCACCACCGGATGAAGTTTGCTGAGTTGCCGTTGTGGCCATTTAAAATGCCCCCCTAATTAATTGAATGAGACCCCTTCGTTTACTTCTTTGTGAAAGGTTATCTCCTATGAACACATCGTAAATCAAAGCGCTTTCTTTGTCACCAAATTGAAAACACGGTTTCGTCATGAATGTTGTTGACATCATTTAAGAGTTCCTGCCAAGGGGCTTAAGTATGGTGTTTTCACTACTCCGAATGACCTATTGCTGGCCTGTTAATAAGGATACTCCGCTCTGTTGACAAAACCTTCTGTCCGCCGCATTCCCCTTTTAGGATGCACCCGAATACCGTTATTTATCATATCCGCCAGCCTCGCCGCACAAAATAACCGCACAAAGTTGCTGGATTGCCAGTTGCTACTTATGCTCCTCATTTCTTCTAGGGATGCAAATTGTATTCGGTTTTTCGCATACATTTGGCCCGGTTATTCTCGCAGTAGCTCATTGTGTTCGGTTTTTCGCATACATTTGCCCGGTTACCCTCGCAGCGGCTCATTGTATTCGATTTTTTGCATACATTTGGCCCGTTTACCCTCGCAGCAGCACATTGTATTCGGTTTTTCGCATACATTTGCCCGGTTACCCTCGCAGTAGCTCATTTTGTTCGGTTTTTCACATACATTTGGTCCGGTTACGCTTGCAGTAGCGCATTGTATTCGGTTTTTCGCATACATTCGGCCCGTTTACCCTCGCAGAATATCATGATTTCCAAACAACAAAAAAACTGCCTCCTTTATGAGGACAGCCTTGTCTTGTGATGTTTGTCATGCGTATCATACTTAGTTCTCGTTCTCAAATCATATCCAGCGGAACCTTCCATGACGGCTGCGGAAAAGCATCGTCCAGCTGCCAAAGCTCATCCGACGTAAGCACAAGCTTGCCGGCGGCTGCATTCTCTTCCACATGCTGGCGGGTGCCCGCCTTGGGAATCGCCATCACCTCTGCTTCACGGATGCTCCAGGCGAGCAGAATCTGCAGCGGAGTCGCTTCATGGTCCCGGGCAATCCTCTGCACGGTTTCATTCTCCGTCAATCCTTTTCTCAGCGTTCCCGCCTGGGCCAGCGGAGAATACGCCATTACCGGAATCTTGTGTCCGCTCAGCCATGGCAGCAGCTCATGCTCAATGCCTCTGGAGCCGAGATGGTAGAGCACCTGGTTCACTGCGCAGTGATTGCCGCCGGGAATACGCAGCAGCTCCTGCATGTCGGGCGTATCGAAATTGGAGACGCCCCAGCGCGCGATTTTGCCGGAAGCGACCAGAGCCTCCATTCCCTCTACAGTCTCCTCAAGCGGAAGAGTCCCCCGCCAGTGAAGCAGGTACAGATCCAGATGATCGGTGCCCAGCCGCTTCAGGCTTGCTTCACAGCTGCGGATTAGTGCGGCTCCTGCAGCATTATGCGGATAGACCTTGGAGACCAGGAACACCTTGTCACGGATTCCCTGCACCGCTTCACCGACAAGCTCCTCGGAACGGCCGTCTCCATACATTTCAGCGGTATCAATCAGATTCATTCCCAGCTCAACACCGTGGCGCAATGCAGCAATTTCTTCAGCCCGGTTTGCTGCATGCTCGCCCATGGTCCAGGTTCCCTGGCCCAGTCTGGGCAGCACAGCTCCGTCCGGCATAAGGATAGTATCAGATACAGGTTTGCTCATAATAATGGAAGTCTCCTTATAGGATGAATGGTGTGGCTTGCTACTTACTATACTTACCATATTAACCTTCCCGAAACATCCGGCAAGTGTCCAAATCATAAACTTTCAGCAGAGGCAGCGAAATCAGCCGATCAGCTTTAGCCCGGCTACAGCTCCAAGAATCAGCACAATGCAGAAAATGCGCCGCGGATCGCGGGCCTCACCATAGAACACCATACCCATAATCGCCGCTCCAGACGCGCCAATCCCTGTCCAGATTGCGTAAGCTATCCCCATCGGCAGGCTCTCCATCGCCAGTGAAAGCAGCAGGAAGCTTGCACCAAAACCGAGCACAAGCAGGCCTGCAGACTGCCAGTTGCGGTTCTTATGCAGCTTACCAATCATGGCCACCCCGAACATTTCACATAACCCGGCAGCAATCAACATTACCCATGCCATATTAATTCAGCTCCTTTGCTTGCTTATCCGGCCCATCCGCAGGCGTGGCCAGCTTCAGACCGACGACTCCGGCCAGCAGCACCAGTACCAATATCAGCTTCAGCGGACGCAGCGGCTCACCGAACAGGATTCCTCCGGCCAGAACGGTTCCCGCAGTCCCGAGCCCGACAAATACAGCGTAGACTGTACCGACCGGCAGCCTGCCGCTGGCCCATATGAGGGCGTAGAAGCTGACCAATATTGCTACTATCGTTATCGCCCATTCCCAGGGGGCCACAGCGTGCTTCAGCCCGATTACCCATACCACTTCAAAGCAGGCGGCACCTGCAATCATTGCCCATGACTTGCTGTTGTTATTTTTGCTCATTTCTCTTCTGCCTCCTGAAAATAAAATAAGCCCGGAAGGTTATCGTCGTATGACGATACCTCCCGGGCTTTTATCCCTCCGTGTATACACGGCCATGGTACACTCCGTGCGTTCTCCCTCGGACCAGACCAGTATCGCACAACAGCTGCGGAACCCTAGAGAACAAATAAAGCATTATTAAGTTACATCGTATGTTAGCAAATTGCGCTGCGAAAAGCAACCCCTATATTCTTCCGGCACCGCTGCTGCGTCTTACTCCTGTCCGGCCAACACGTTCAATTCACGCAAATCCTCAGCCAGATCGGCTTCGGTATATTTTCCCTGGCCGAAGCCGATCAGCGCGCGCAGCGGCATGTATTTCATCATGGCCAGGAACATTTCGGGATTATCTCCCATCGCTTCTTCCATCCCGAAGATACTGCCGTAATTCTTGGCTTTGCCCTCAGTGAGCGGATTCGCCAGCAGATCACCAACCGTAGAGTTACGGTGGAACCTTACGGCCAGTTTCGTCGTCGATACTACCTCCAGCTCTGCGGTGAGGCGGATATCCCGTGAGGATGAGCCTACGGCGATAGTGAACACTCCGCTCTCCACATGCCAGTCGGCCAGCTTCACATTGTAATAGGCAAAGGAGCGCTTATCCAGTGTAAAGGTTACCTCGCGCTCTTCCCCCGGCTGCAGTTCAATCTTGTCGAAGCCCTTCAGCTCCTGCAGCGGACGGATTACGCTGCTCTCTACATCGCTGACATAGAGCTGCACGGTTTCTTTACCTGTTCTGCTGCCGGTGTTCTTAACAGTGACCGAAACCTGTACGGTGTCCGTATCCCTGATGCTGGTCTGATCCAGCGACAAATTGCTGTACTCGAATTCTGTATAGCTGAGTCCGAAGCCGAACGGGAACAGCGGCTCAATTTCTTTTTTATCATAATAGCGGTAGCCTACAAACAAACCTTCCTTATACTCCACAGTATCGCCTTCCCCGGGGAAGTTCAGGAATGAAGGATTGTCGCTCAGCTTCTGCGGGAACGTCTCCGCCAGCTTGCCGCTTGGGCTTACTTCACCAAAGAGCAGATCGGCCACCGCGCCGCCAAAAGCCTGCCCCCCGAGATATCCTTCCAGCACGGCCTTCGTCTGCGGCAGCCAAGGCATTTCTACAGGAGATCCGTTGCTAAGCACCACGATAATGTTACTCTGAACCTCAGCCACAGCATGGATCAGCGCCAGATGGCTCGCCGGAAGCGACAGATGGCTGCGGTCATATCCTTCCGATTCATAGCGGTCAGGCAATCCGAGGAACAGCACGGCAGCATCCGTCTTCCTTGCTGTATCCCGGGCTTCCTGCAGCAGCTCCTCATTAACCTCATCGCTGGCCAGCTCATACCCCTGTGCGTAGAGGAAGCTTGCCGCATCACCAGCAACCGCCTGCATCTCGATGAAAGCATCATCCAGCTTCGTCGGATTCACATGCGAGCTGCCGCCGCCCTGATAGCGCGGTGTCTTGGCGAATTCACCGATGATTGCAAGTGTGCCGCTCTTCGCGAGGGGCAGAATGCCATCCTCATTCTTCAGCAGCACCATGCTCTCCCGGGCCACCTCACGTGCGAGCGCATGATGTTTGTCCTGATCGAAGACTGCCTCTTCGTCCCGGCTGTCCGCACTCTTGAAGATAAAGGCCAGCATCCGCTCTACCGCAAGATCCAGAGTCTCCACGGACAGCTCCCCGTTGTTCACTGCAGCTACGATCTTGGCGTCGCCGATGCCTCCGCTTGACGGCATTTCCAGCTCCAGACCCGCCTGCAGCGCCTTCACCCGCTCATTGACCGCGCCCCAGTCGGACACAACAAAGCCTTCAAAGCCCCACTCGTCGCGAAGCACTTGCGTCAGCAGCTTGTGGCTCTCTGAAGCATACTCACCGTTCACCTGGTTATAGGAACACATAACGCTCCAAGGCTGGCTCTGCTTCACCGTGCCTTCGAAGCTGGCCAGATAAATCTCGCGCAGGGTCCGCTCATCAATAACGGCATCCACGGACATCCGGCGGTGTTCCTGATTATTGGCGGCAAAATGCTTCAGTGAAGTGCCGACACCCTGGCTCTGCACTCCCTTCACATGATACGCGGCCATCTCCGAAGCCAAATAAGGATCTTCCGAGAAATATTCAAAGTTCCGGCCATTCAGTGGTGAACGTTTGATATTATTGCCCGGCCCGAGCAGAACGGCGACATTCTCGACCTGACACTCAACCCCCAATGCCTCGCCTACCCGGGCAATCAGCTTACGGTCCCAGGAAGAAGCCAGACCCGCTGCTGACGGAAAACAAGTCGCCGGTACGCTGTTATGCAGGCCCAGATGGTCCGCACTTCCCTGCTGCTTGCGGAGACCATGAGGCCCGTCCGTTACCATCAGTGAAGGAATGCCCAGCCGTTCAATGCCTTTGGTATTCCAGAAATCATGTCCGGAGCAAAGTCCGGCTTTCTCTTCAAGTGTCATTTGTGAAATAAGCTGCCGGATATCCGCCGCTGTTGCCGTTGCCATAATGTAGCCCTCCTAAGAATGCGTTTTCTTTTCTTTATTTTAAACGACTTGTTCCGGAATTTATGGCATTTTAATTGGATTTTTGGTAATTTGATTATATGAGAAAAGGAAGTGTTAGTTATGCCCGAGGACATGGAAGAACGCGAAGGAATAGAATATATCTGCAAGCTGATATATGAGGCTTACCGGGTTCCGGTCATGTGGCTGGATGCCGCAGACACTCCCCAGCTGACCCTGCCTCCAGCATTCGAATGCCGCCAGGCCGTCCAGGGAGATCACGGCCTGCTTCTCGAGGTCATGGATATGGCACGCAGGAGCAGTCATGCGGCAACGGCTGCCGGGAAGGCTGCCCGCATGACTGCTCCGCCGTATCTGCATACCACCGGCTTCCTGGAGAATTTCATCATTCTCCAGCTGCCTGAAGCAGATCGCACCGGTGGGGCCATCGTCATCGGTCCGGTACTAAGCGCACCGGTCACCGGAGATAACGCGGCCAGTCTGATGCGCGATTACAACATTCCGCCGGGGCAGCAGGATGGCTGGCTGCAGTATTACCGCAGCTTGCCCGTGCTCAGCCGGATGCGCTGGTATCACGCAGCGCTGCTGCTCTACACCCTCGCTACCGGTGAGGCATTGTCCATTACGGAGCTGCTGCTGGCTGCGGGCAAGGCGGATCAGTCTGGCCCGCAGCCGGATGACAGCCCGGATCTGGACCTGTCCTACCGCCGCGAGAACACCTGGCTGCACCATGATCCGATGCTGGAGCGGGAGATGTTCCGCTATATCCGGAACGGGGACAAAGCAGGGCTGCTGCGGACCCAGGCTTCTTTTTCGGAAGAGAGCTACGGACGGTTGTCGAAGAAAAGCCAGCTGCGCAGCAAAAAAAATCTGGCCGTCTCCTCCATTACACTTGCGACACGCGCAGCGATCGAAGGCGGGCTGTTCTGGGAGATTGCCTATACCCTCAGCGACTTTCACATCCAGCATATTGAAGAGCTTCACGATATTCCGGCCGTGGACCGCGCCCAGCTTGCCGCTCTCTGTGACTTCGCCGACCAGGTGCTGGGCAGCCGCAGTTCGAAGCTCTCCCGCATCTCCGCGCTGTGCCAGAATTATATATACAATCATTTATATGAAGAGATTCCGCTCAGCAGGCTGGCCGAATTCACCGGACTGAACGCCAGTTATCTGTCCCAGCTGTTCAAAAAAGAGACCGGAACCGCCATCAGCGATTATATCCGGCAGGAGCGGATCGAAGAAGCCAAACGGCTGATGGAGCTGCCCGGCATTACGCTGTCGGACATCGCCTCCCGTCTGCATTTCAACGACCAGAGTTATTTCACCAAAGTGTTCAAGAAATACACGGGCCTCACTCCCGGACAATACAAGCAGGATTCAGAGCGGTTCTCCCGCTTCACCTAAGCAGACAGCTGAAATAAGCTTCTGATTATTCCGAGTTATTCCGCGCCTGCGCTCTGCCTTTCCGTACAATCACAGCATAGATTTGCAAAATTATGGTATGATCCGGTTAAGGACGCTTTTATACTTTCTTACAAAGGAGCGATTCAGCATGATCGGTAGCATTGTATTTGTTGGAGTAGTTGTATATGTCGCTGTGCTGGGGATTAATCACAGTAATCGTCTTCAACGCAAGAACAGGCATTACGGGAACAGAAATAATTCCGCTGATAATTATTTCTTTCCGGGGCCAGATCTGAACAACTCTGCCGGGGACAGCCGCAGCGATGATCACCGTCACAATGACGGGCACAGCGGAGCCAGCCATCACCACGGGCATCACAACCACAGCCATGGCGGCAGCAGCTGGGATAGCGGCAGCCATCACGGCGGCCACGGCGGCTGGGACAGCGGCGGTCATGGAGGACATGGCGGCGGCGATTTCGGTGGTGGTGGTGGCGATTCCGGCGGTGGTGGTGGCGATTCCGGCGGTGGTGGCGATTCCGGCGGCGGCGGTGGCGGCGATTGACTGAACAATAGAGTCTCCTCTAGGCCATGAATGGGCTGCTTGGGAGGCTTTTTGTGTATGAGCATGATGGTTCGGGCGGGCGTTTGGCAGGAAAGGACGTTCCGCGTGCTACTCCTTAATTACACCGCCATGAAACATACATTCATAGACCATTATATCTCCGGCCCAAATCACCTCTGACCCGTTGAACCAGGAGAAGTCCCCGTCTACTGAGCATTTATAGATGAGATGGCCATCCGTATAATGCTCCGGACCGCGGAAGGGTTTATCCTCCGGCACCAGGAACAATGCGGCTTTCAGGAAGTCTCCGCTGAAGCCTTCCGCGGTCACACGCCCGGCGTAATTCATCGCCCACAGCGGCTGGTCATCCTCCCACAAGGCTTCCTCTCCGGCAAACTTCTCCGAACCGAGGTAGGTGTCTATGTATTTCAAGTTCCCGCGCACAAATTCCAGATCATGAGACGCCGGACGGGACGGGGTTAACTCCGGACCCTTACCTGCATAGGTTGCTTGCTTGGCCTCCATCAGAAACTTGATCTTGTCCATCATAACTATCATCCTCCCGGAAAGTTAATCCAACCACTCCATAATAGAACATACGTTCTGTACAGTCAGTGACTTATCTCCTAATATATGTATCTAAATTGGGGGGACTTAAAAATGTACCGGGCATGAGTGACAGGCCACTGGGAAGCAAGGTGTACTTGAGCTGGCACTGCGGAGTGCATAGCGGATAGTTGTATTTCGTACAGCTAAAAACCGGCGAATAACCGCATGAGCAGGAATAACTGCATTCTGTACAGCTAAAAAACGGAAAAGTGTCCTTTTATGGCATAGGAGAGTTAAATAAGTGTACAGAGTGCAATTAAACCTCCGCCTGCACAAAAATAGCCTACTTTTTGTACAAATTACAGTTATCCCATGAACAGGGGTACGCTAAGGAAGGAATTACTATCCAATCCAATTAAAAAGCCCCCGAACTGCACGAAGGCAATTCAGAAGCTTTTTGGACATCACATATAATAGTTAGCTTAAGCTGTAATAATCTGCTACGCCCTATCTTTTACAAAGTAAACTGAAAGCGGCTGAGCAATACCTCACCAGTAAATACCAGATACACATCGTCGGTTCCGGCATCTACACCCGCAATCGCGGACTGGCTATGCCATTTCTGGGCTTCGCCTGCCGGGATCTCCAGCGTTGCTGCCAGCTTGCCTGACGGACTGCCGGTTCTGACTTCAATGCTGCCGCCCTTCACGGAAGATACGAGCACTTCGACGCCAGCTGCGCCTTTGGCAAACTGTACATTATTGAAGGCAATCCAGGCCCCATCCTTCACCGGATGTACCGAAGCTCCGCCTGCCTTGCATTCATCCAGGAATACCGCTTCATAGTCATCGTAGTTCTCGGCTTTGACGGCTGTGTACAGGTTACGCGCCGGTACGGTGTCACCGTGTACTCTAATCTTGGCCGACAGCTTGATATCGCCGGAGGAACGGCCCACGAGAATGTTATATTCTCCATCTTCCACACAGTATTGCTCACGGCTTACATCCCAGAAGGAGAGATCAGACACCGGCAGAGTAAAGGCTACGGTCTGCGATTGTCCTGCGGCCAGATAGATTTTGTCAAAACCCTTCAGCTGCTTGAGCGGGCGTCTGATACGGGTCGACAAGGACTGCACATACACCTGAACCACTTCAGCGCCGTCTACGCTGCCGCTGTTCTCCAGCTCTACCGTCAAGCTGATCGTGCCATCCTCCTGCACTTCTTCTGCTTCCAGCGACAGCTTGTTGTAAGCCACCTGCGCATAGCCCAGACCATGGCCGAACGGATACAGCGGCTCCCCGTCGAAATACAAGTAGGTTCTTTTGCCTTTGATGATGTCGTAGTCCATGAATTCCGGAAGCTGATCCACAGAGCGGTACCAGGTCATATTCAGTCTGCCGGATGGGCTGTAATCGCCGAACAGGACATCTGCCACCGCATTGCCGAGCTCTTGCCCGCTATGGGAGGTGTACAGCACCGCCGGAATATGCTCATCGATCCAGGTGGAGGAGATCGGATAGCTGCCGACAATGACAACCACCGTATTCGGATTGGCGGCATAGACCGCTTTAACCAGGTTCTCCTGCTCTACGGGCAACACGATATCCGGCCGGTCAATCTCTTCCTTCCCGTTCAGCAGCGGATGGTTGCCGACGAATACGACCGCAACCTCGGCGGCTTTGGCCGCTTCTACCGCAGCTTCTACGCCGTTCACTACAACGTTCTTATGGAATAGCTCAGCTGCGGCAGATGTTTCTTCTTCAGCAGCGCGAATGGTTCCGTCCTCATCACTAATAAATAGCGGCTTATTGTTCCAGGTCCGCAGCGATACCGTACCTTCCGCTTCCGGCACCAGATTCAGCGACTCCTTCACATACCAGCCGTAGATCTCATCAGCGGAAGCTGTCAGTGTGCCGGCATCCGTCAAGGTGACATACTGCCCCCGGCTTGTAGCCTCCAGGGTATTAGCGGTCCAGCCCCAAGCCGTATGGCGGAACAATTCTCCGCGCTCCGGCTTGTCATGCAGCACAGCCAATCGTCCATCTTCGCCGGTAATGCCCACCGTCCGGCCGCTGGCCGCTGAGGTTAAGAGAATCCGGTCACTGCCGCTCTCGAAGGAGACCTGCTTGCCTGCCAGCTTCTTGGTCACTCCCTGCAGAGGTGTCACCGCATACGGCAGTGTGCCGGAATACCAGTCTCTGAAGGCTTCGTCCCCCAGCGGGCCGATTACGGCTACCTTGGACAGCGCGGATGCACTCAGCGGGAGGGCTGCGTTGTCATTCTTCAGCAGGACAATGGATTCTTTGGCCGCTTCAAGAGACAAGTCGCTATGCGATTTACTGAGAATGACGGAATCATCAATTGCCGCATAAGGATTACCTTCCTCCGGATCGAACTCACCCAGCCGGAAGCGGATGCGGAATGTGTTCGCCAGCGCACGGTCCAGATCTGCCTCGGTCAGCAGGCCTTCATGGAGCGCCTCATGGATGACTTTAATGGTCTCCTCCGTCTCTTCAGTTACACTGTCAATCCCGTTCTTGATCGACTCAGCCATCGACTGGGCGAATGAATCGTAATACTTATGGTCCTTCACAATCCCGAACAGGTCCCCGGCATCGCTTACAATGAACCCGTCCATTTCCCATTCACCCTTCACAATCTCCATCACGGCCGGGTGCAGGATAACCGGCACGCCATTCACGGAGTTGTAGGCGGTCATCATGGATTGTGCTCCGCCTTCCTTGAAGGCCGGCTTGAAGGCTTCCAGATAATATTCACGCATATTCCGCGGATCAATGCTGGATGAAGCCACACCGCGGTCAATTTCATTGTTGTTGCCGAGGAAATGCTTAAGGGTTGCTACCGCTTTCAAATACACCGGATGATCGCCCTGGATGCCTTTGACAAGCGCGGTGCTCAGCTGTCCCGTCAGCTCAGGATCTTCCCCGTAGGCTTCCTCTGTTCTGCCCCAGCGCGGGTCCCGCTCCATATCCACGGTTGGTGCCCATAAGGTCAGGCCGTTAACGGTTGGATTCTTCCGGTAGAACGCCCGGGCCTCATCGCCGATCGCTGAACCGATCCGCTGCAGCAGCTCCGGGTTCCAGGTACAGGCCAGTCCGCTTGGCTGCGGGAATGAGGTTGCTTTGCCCAGCCACGAAATCCCGTGCGCCCCTTCCGTACCATGCTTGTAACCGCCTACACCAAGACGGTCAATCGCCGCCTGATATTGCGGCATCAGACTTACCTTCTCCTCCAGCGTCAGCCGGGAGAGCAGATCCTGAACACGTTCATTCAGCTGTACTTCAATTTGTATAAACGGATATGTAGCTGTTTCCATTAATAATCGCTCCTTCAATCTTTATGATAACGGTTTCATCTCATCCAAAGCCAGGCGTTCACAATCCTCCGCACAGCCCGGTTGTTCTATCCTTCCCCATCATAAAAGATTAGCGCTTACAGCAACACCTGAACAATTGACATAAAAATCAGTTCATAATTAGAGAATCACCAGCTGAAATCAGGAGTTGCCGGGCTGCGGGGGATCTCCGTGCGGATAATGAAACTTCAGCGCATCGGCCGACAATCCGGTAAATTTAAGGTCCCCGCTCGTAATTACATAATCCCCTTCCGGCTTGTTCTCCAGCGGCCGCTTGCGGATCTCTTTGGGGGAGATGCCGTACCTGGCCTTGAATACTTTGTGGAAATAGGAATAGGTCGCGAAGCCGCAGGCATTCGCAATATTCTCCAGACTGAAGTCGGTATAACGGATACGCTCCAGGGCGTTCGACAGCCGGATTTCCTGCGTGTATTGAATGATGGTATACCCCGACAGCTCTTTGAAAAGATGCACCGCACGCGACACGCTGAGCCCGGCATGATCCGCAACATCCTCTACCCGCAGCGGACTGAGCGCATGCTCGTTAATGTAGCGGCGCATTCTCATCACCATTTCATTGGACCGCTTCGGCGCATCCTCAACATTGGCGGCTTCCACCGACAAGCGGTCAAGCGACAGGCAGAGCGCGCAGAGCAGATGGCGGATCAGCTCGGGGCTGTCCTGGACGATCCGGTGCTGCTCCATGCTGAGCTGCTGCCACAGGGACAGCATGCCGGCATCCAGATGGATCCGCTGATGCAGCAGACGGGGCCGCGATTCCCACCACTGCTGAATCCACGAGCCTTCACAGAGCAGGTAATAATCGCCGCTCTCAATCCTGCCGTCCATTTCCTCCACCACCAGATGATAAGGCTCTCCGGGCTGATAGATGAGCAAATCGCCGGGTTGAATGGTTGTCATTCTCCCGTTGACCAGCGCCTTGCAGCTGCCTACCACCTGCAGCCGGAAGAGGAAGAACGGCGGGGGAGTGAATGAGGTTTTGAAGGGCAGCGTATGAAAAGAATACGCGCAGGCATGCAGTCTCACGTCCACAATCGTCACCATCCCAGCCAAATAGTATATTTTTATGATCAGATAAAACATTCAATATTCCCAAATAATTAACTATACTATAACCAAATCAAAGATAAGTCCGCAAGCTTATGCCGAAAGGAACTCCACTGCCTCCATGTTGAAAAGAACCTATGCTCTGCTTCTGATTCCAACCTATCCGATATTCATGCTCTGCATGCTGCTTCAGGGAATGGCCATCTCAATCAGTGCCCCATTCCTGGCTGTCTACTTCACGGAAGAGCTTGGCGTATCCGCCGGAACCTTCGGAATCTTCACTGCCGTGACGCTCATCAGCGGTGTCGTTATAAGTATGTTAATTGCCAAACGCTCGGATACCGGCCTGAGCCGCCGCAAGCTTATGGTCATCTGCATGACGTTTAATGCCATCGCTTTTGCCGGATATATATTTATTCATGACTTCTACCCGCTGCTGATCTATATGACTGTGTTCACCGCAGCCGGTGCCCCGGCGATGCCGCAATTATTCGCTAGTAGCAGGGAAGCTGTGAACGCCAGCGCGTCCGCTGACCATGCCTTTGCTAATTCTACCTTACGCTCTATGTTCTCACTCGGATTCATCAGCGGTCCGCTGGCAGGAGCCGTTCTGCTGGGCCATTTCGGTTATCAGGGTGTGTTTCTGTCTACCACCATAATTTTCTTACTCAATGCGCTGCTTGTATTTAGTTTCGTACGTTTATCCGCAGCCGCAGCCGTCAGACAGGCCAGCAAAAGTGTACATAAGCCGGTACGGCTGCACCGGAATACCCGGGTGCTGGTGCCTTTTCTCGTCCTGACCCTGCTCTATGCCGGACACTGGGCCAACAACCTGAACATTTCACTCTTCATCATCAATACGCTTGGAGGCAATACGCAGAATGTGGCTTCGGTTGCAAGTATATGCGCACTGCTGGAAATTCCGTTCATGTTCGTGCTTGGCTTGTTATCCGCCAAATATTCTAACAAGCTGCTGATGGGCTGGGGAATCGCGCTCGGTGCAGTCTATTACCTGCTGGTGCTTGGAGCCGGAGAGCTGTGGCAGCTCATTGCCGGACAGGTGCTGCTGGCTTTCTTCGTAGCCGTAATCTCAGCGATTGGAATCAGCTATATCCAGGACCTGCTGCCGGACCTCCCGGGCTACGCATCAACGCTGTATACCAATGCTACAACGATTGGCAGACTGACCGGAAGCCTGGCAGGCGGAGCAGCCGCACAGTGGGTCGGCTACCGGCATTCTTACTGGCTGTGCCTGATCCTTATTGTATGTTCACTGGGACTGCTGCTATGGCCGCAGCGTTCCCCGGAAGAGAAGATTACCCATCAGATGGCATCCTGACAGGAGGAATTCCTATGCAAATACTACTCATTGACGATAACCCTCATGTACGTGATCGCCTGAAGCACATGCTGGAGCTGCTCTTCCCCGAAGCGGCGGATATTCTGGAATCCGGCTGCGAGCCTTCAGCCCTGCGGCTTATTCAGAAGCATAGGCCTGAACTCATTATTACAGATGCCAGGCTGCTGCTGCTTAGCGAAGATATGCCGCTCGACCAGTGGTATGATCAGCAGACAAACGGCAGAATCATCGTCACCAGCAGCCATGAATTTGTCCTGAAGGCCTTCTGCCAGGGGGGCATCGATTCTCTGCTGAAGCCTATTGAACTTGGTGCGCTGGAAGAAGTACTGTTTGGATCAGCAGGCATGAGCGGCGGTTATGATCATCCCTATCTCGAACAAGCGGAGCTCCAGCGCTCAGACCAGATGATATGACCTAAAATTACGGCAGGACACAAAAAGAGACCGGCGGTGAACGATCCGCTGATCTCTTTTTCAATATATATATAAGTCTAAATCTCCATATCCTTACCCGTGTAATCCACGAACATGAAGTGCCCCTCCGGCGCGGTGCGCTGCTCAATCAGGCTGATAATGCCTTCGGCACTGATACGCGGGCTCGTTGGCGCTTTCGCTCCGCCCATATCGGTGGGCATCCAGCCGGGGTGCACGCTTAGTACATGTACACCACGCTCTTTCAGGGTAACATGCAGCTTCTGCGAGAACATATTAAGTGCTGTCTTGGAGATGGTGTACGGGTAGTTGCCCGGGTAAGCATTCGTAATGCTGCCCGCCTCGGACGAGATGTTGATGATCGACGCATCCGGCTCTGTAAGCAGCGGCAGGAAGTGCTTGACCACCCGCATCGGTCCATACAGGTTAATATCGAGCGCAAGCTGCATCTCGGCAATATCCAGCTCTTCAAGCGGAGTATCCGAGGCATTCAGCACGGCAGCATTATTAACAATGGAGCCCAGCGTCCGCCCCTCTTCCTTGAGGCTGGCAGCAAGCGCCGCGATCCCCTCTTCGTCCGTAACATCGAGCGCAGCCACCGTCAGCTTGTCTCCATAATCTGCGGCAAGCCCGGACAATGCCTCTTGTCCCCGGCTCAGATCACGCACACCGGCAATGACTGAATGTCCGCGTTCCAGCGCTATTGCAACAAGATCAATCCCCAGTCCGCGTCCGGCTCCTGTAATCAGTATATTCATAAGATCATCCCTCCTCTATGACACTCTTACTTATTTATCGTTCTCCAGCAGCTCCAGGATCACCTTCAACTCTTTGAACGTATCCATATAAGCATAACGTCCTCCGGTGTACTCCCCCTTCTGTTGAAGCGGGAAGCCCTTGCCTTCGAGCAGCATAATCTTCTCCTTCATTCCCTCCACTGCAAAAGCAATGTGGTGAAGCCCTTCCCCGTGCTCATTCAGATAGTCGCGCCAAGTGCTCGGCTGATGATCCGGTTCAATCAGTTCCAGCTGCAGGGAGCCCATATCGAAAAAAGCGAGCTTCGCCCGAGCCTCCGTCGCCCCGCCATTATAGTTAGTCTGAGCAATATCTGCCGTATCTGTAATGCCGATCTCCGGTTTCTCGATACCAAAGAAGTCCGCATATGCCGCGCTTACCTTCTCGATATCATTCACCAGAATTCCAATCTGCGTAATGAAGTGATTCCCAAGCAATCCTGACATCAGGCTATACCTCCTTCTATTCTGACCAGACTACCATACCCAAACCATGAAAGGGCTGTCAAGCCTGGCACAGAGAAGTTTCACGGTAAATGACTACAGACAAGAATCACCGACTTAACCCTCCGGATGTGCCGGAGACCCCGTGACTGCCGACAAAAGTAATGAGCCAATCTGAATTCCTGCATAGAATACAACATTCTGCCCGTCAATACGGCCGTAAGCGGGAATTGTTGTACGAAATGCAGCAATTCTCGCTATCCAAGCTGATTAATGAAACAATTCTTGTATTTCGTACAACAATCTGCTCAAATACTCCGACATCTGCGGACTAGAGTTGCAAAATATACAACAATTCTCCAGTCGTCAACTTGAGAGGGCCTCATTATCAGCAAATTATATAAGGCACACGACTTCTCCCATTACCTATGGATTGGCACTTGGCTGGCTGGTTATAGCCTTAAATGCGATGCACCGGGCCTCTCTTCTGTTGTCTTAATCTTCCGCTCCCGGCTTCATCCGGTACTTGCGGTAGTTCCGCAGCTGGGTCAGGAAATCGACGAATTTCATATCGAATTCCTCTTTGAACAAATGGCTGGCATATTTGCCCGAGATCTGGAACCGGTCGCTTAGATGCTTAAGCGAAAGATCGGGATTATCGAAATTCTCTTCTATATATACCTTCATATACCTTCACATACCTTCATCTCGCTGATCATCGCCCGGTAGCTCTTCGATTCTAAATATAACCTGGAGCCGGAACAGACTCAGTGTGCAATATAAGCGTCGACTTTATATCCCGAGCCGCTGCTGGTTAATTTGGCATTATAATAACCCATGTTTCCATCCGGCTTGCATTTATAATCCCCGGAGCAGCCGCAGACGAAGAATTTCGTCCGTGGGTATCCCGGATTAATATTGCTAAGCTTCCGGTAGAATTTATGTCCATGATGTGTGAAGATAGCCAGGACCCTGTCTCTGGCTTTTACCGGAATCGCCGAGAAGAACCTGGATGTCTCCGCAGCGCTGAGCACATGACTGGATTCAACCGTAATTCCCTGCACTCTTAGCGGCCAGTGGAAATCAATAATATAGAAATAGCGGTCATCCAGATTGCGCAGCAGAGTGATACTTGCCGGAGTGAATTGTCCCAGAGCACAATCAAGCCATACATATTTCACCTTCCCCTGTGTGCCCGGGAAATTCATCTGTCCGGTAACCGCCCCCAAGTATTGCGTAAATAGGGACCGGGTGCTTGCCTCCCAATTTCCTATAGAGGCCTTATACGGGATGCTTCCAAGTGTGCTTGTTACTGAATCTTTGAAGTCTTTGTAATACGCGTTCGCATTGTTCCCGTGATCCGCTCCTGCCTGTGCATTATCTCCGCCAAAGATGAAAAAGCGCTTATTGCCGCTACTCACTGCTTTGGGCAAAAGACTTTTAAAAATACTCAAGCTGTTTCCGTATCCTACATGGCTGTCGCCAAACACCGCAAATTCGACGGTCTGAGCCTTTATTCTGCGTTTCACTCCGGGCACAGCCTGGCGCTTTGCAGGAAGCACCCTTTTCCGTTTTGGACCTGTCTGCCTCTTCACTTGGAACCACCTCATATCAATAGATTCGCGATGCACAGTGATATCTACTATATATATGCGGAATGAATTGGCGGTTCTTGGACCGATGGACCTTCCTTAGCTCGAACGCAGCGAAGTGATCTGTTTGGCCAGATACTGCGGCGAATAGGGCATATCCTCCCGGAGCCAGGCGATAATCGTACCAATGAGGGCTGCAGAGCCGTACCATACGGCAATGTCCTTCTGAACCGTTACTTCAGAAGCGTTGCGGGTAGCCAATCTTCTCTCCACCCGGGTGGAAATGATATCCGCCATCAGCCTGAACAGACGATCGGTGAATATCGTACTCTTCCGCGACGTTAGCACAATTTTATAGAATTTGGCGTTTTCCGCAATATGCGTCAGCAGGCGCTCCAGCATCGGCCATTGTTCTCCTTCTGCCGCTTCCGGATTCTCCATATAACCGCTTACCACTTGAAGCACGTCCTCGGCCATATCATCCGCCATCTTCTCCATCATATCGGGGATATCCCGGTAATGCAGATAGAAGGTCACCCGGTTAATTTTGGCCCGTTCCGCGATACGGTTGACCGTAATTTTCTCAATGCTCATTTCTTCCATCAGATCAATTACAGCATCTCTCAGCAATTGGCGTGTACGCAGGACACGAGGGTCCGTGTGCGGGGGAGCTTTCGTCATTTTAACCACTCCATTCTTCAACGTTCAAATCGCAGACTACACTTTTCAATAAAATGTCGTTTATCACCTATATAAACTACGTTAATGTCATAATCGTAAACTAATATACAGTTTTTCAGAAATCGTTGCTTGATTACATGAAAATTTCATCTATAATCTACTTTATACATTGTAAACTATACAACACACTGTAAATTTAGTCCATGATTCGGCGATTTGAAAGGATGGAGAATAGTGAGTAACAAGACAGACATTAAAGACAGTTCCATCAAAAAGGGACCTATTCTTTTCGTAATGATTCTCGGTGCCTTTCTGGCCACACTGAATCAGACGATAATGAGCGTTGCCACACCGGAGTTAATGCATGACTTCAACATCACGGCTGCAACGGCCCAGTGGCTGACCACCGGGTATATGCTGGTTAACGGTGTACTGATTCCAATCACAGCTTATCTGATGCAGCGTTTCACTACACGTGAGCTGTTCCAGGCATCTATGTTTATCTTCTTCGCAGGAACGGTCGTTTCCGCTATGGCGACAAGCTTCCCGATTCTGCTTACCGGACGTATGATTCAGGCAGCCGGTGCCGGTATTATTATGCCGCTGCTGACCAATGTCATCTTAACCCTGTTCCCGCGTGAGAAAAGAGGCGCCGCCATGGGTATGGTCGGGCTCGCCATTATCTTCGCCCCGGCGATCGGCCCAACTCTGGCCGGATATATTATGGAACACTACTCTTGGGAGACTATGTTCTACGGCATGCTTCCACTCACAGTCATCGTTATCGTATGCGGATTTATTTATCTGAGAAATGTAGCAGAGCGTTCTTATCCAAAGGTCGACTTAACCAGCGTGGCCTTGTCCACCATCGGATTCGGAACCTTGCTGTACGGCTTCAGCCGGGCGGCCAGCGCAGGCTGGTCGAGCGCAGAGGTGCTGTTGTCGCTTGCTGCAGGTGTGATTTCCCTCGGCTTGTTCGTATGGAGACAGCTGGCTTCGGATAGCCCGCTGCTGGATCTGCGGGCCTTCAAATATAATATGTTCTCCCTGACCACTGTTATCAGTGTCATGGTTACGATAGTGATGTATGCAGACATGATGCTGCTGCCGCTCTACCTGCAGAACGCACGCGGCTTCACGGCGATGGAATCCGGCCTGCTGCTGCTTCCCGGCGCAGTCATCATGGGCTTGCTCATGCCGGTTACCGGCAAGCTGTTTGACCGCTTCGGAGCGAAGTGGCTGGCCATTATCGGCCTGCTGATCACGATCCTCGCTACCCTGAGCTTCGTGAATCTGACAGACTCGACAAGCTATGCCTATCTGATGCTCATGTCCACCGGACGCCGGATCGGAATGGCGCTGCTGCTCATGCCGATTCAGACCCTGGGCCTGAACCAGCTGCCATCCAAGCTTAATTCGCATGGTACAGCCATCTCGAATACTGTAAGACAAGTGGCTGGCGCTGTGGGTACTTCCCTGCTGGTTACCGTAATGACCAGCCGTACCACTACCCACATGAAGGATATGATGGTCAGTGGCGTGCAAGACACCAAAGAACACATGATTACAGCAGCTACCATCCAGGGGATCAATGATGCGTATCTGGTCATCGTGGGTATCGGCATCATCGGCCTGCTGCTCTCCTTCTTCATCAAGAAGGTAGGCCAGGCCTCGGAGAAAGAACCCGAAATGAAGCTGAAGACGGTTGTTGCCAAGGAAGTCTAGGTTATGCAAAAGGGGCTATCCCAAAAGCCATGAAATGGCTGCTTGGGATAGCCCCTTTTTTGTTGACGTCACAGTAGGTACTGCCTGCCTCCTCGCATAAACCAAACGCTTGTAGTACAATAATATCTTGGCTATACAATATAGAAGAAGAGTAAGAGGTGCCCGGATGGCTATTAGCTTCACGAAATCTATGCTTAACCGCTTAAATCAGGAAATTACAGAGATGGAATCGGGTATAGCAGAGCTACAGAAGAAGACCCACAAGACCCGGCTCAAAATTACCCAGATCGAAAAAGACTGCAAATTAAGCACTTCCCCCAGCGCACTTAGCAGCAAAATGAGCCGGATCACCAAATTACAGGCAGAACTCAAAAAAATCTCCCAGCAGCATTTAGAGCTGTCCAAGGAGATTAACAAAAAGAAGTCCACGCGCGCCCAGCTGCCGCCTGCGGAATAGCCCGTTTCCTGGCTGATCGGTTTAACCAGAGCCCGGCAGTTACCCCTTCTGGTCTTGCCGGACACGCAGCCAGGCTAGCAAATAGATCACGCATAAGAAACCCCAAAAGTAATTAGCGAATATACTCTGCCCTAATGCTGCGGAGAGTAGGATATGATACAGACAAGTAAATACAAAAAATGACGCTAATACCACGGTCATGGTTCTGGCGGATACCTGCTTCGGAATGGCGCTTCTTGAAATGAGGTAGGCAGCGGCAACAGCGATGGCTAAAGACAACACTATCCTCAGATTCTGATTCTTGAACATATCCTGCATTGTAATCACAGCCGCCAGTCCAACAAAACACGCAATGATTTGGATGATATTTCTCGTTTTCATTCGATCCCTCCTGTGCACTTGAATAACTCTCATTTATGTTATTTTATCCCATACAATTCTTGCTTGTCTGTGATTAATGCAATTAACGCACAAAGAACCAAAGGAACGGATTCCCTTGGTTCTTCATCATTTCATTCAGATGGCTCAGGACTAAGGCTGGTTATTCACTGCGCAGTGCAGCAACCGGGTCCTTCTTTGCTGCCATCTTGGCCGGAATCGCACCGCCGAGCATGGTCAGCAGGACGCTGATCACGCCTAGAATGAGCGCATGCAGCGGGTTAAGCTGAGCCACATTCTTCAGCTCGGTCAGGTTATACAGAATCGCGTTAACCGGAATGGTCAGCAGGTAGGTAATGCCGATCCCCAGAATCCCCGAGCAAGCCCCGATAATGAAGGTCTCGGCATTGAAGACCCGTGTAATGTCCTTCTTGCGGGCACCCAGCGCACGCAGTACGCCGATCTCCTTCGTCCGCTCCATAACGGAAATGTAAGTGATAATCGCAATCATAATCAGTGAGACCACGAGGGAAATCGCTGCAAAGGCAATCAGCACCATCGTGATTCCGTCCATAATCCCGCC
Source organism: Paenibacillus sp. FSL R10-2199 (assembly GCF_038000235.1). Taxonomy (NCBI): domain Bacteria; kingdom Bacillati; phylum Bacillota; class Bacilli; order Caryophanales; family Paenibacillaceae; genus Paenibacillus; species Paenibacillus sp. FSL R10-2199. The sequence goes on from NZ_JBBOBO010000002.1 coordinate 908,116, forward strand.
GGAAATGTTGGTGACAATAGCCGCCAGATCGGTATACTGCACCTGATCCTCCGTTGCCTTCCCTTCATTCCATTTGTCCAGATAGGCTGTAACGGATTCTTTGGCACTGAAATCAATCGGGTACAGCGAGACTGCGCTTGGAATTTCAGTTGCCCCCAGAGCGGCAAGTGCATCGTCTTTAGTCAAGGAAGCCATACTGCCTGCTGCTGCCATACCAGCGTTCATGAGGGGGGAACCGCCCATTGCGCCACTCGAACCCATGCCGGCTACCCCTTCTGACAAGGCCTGCCCTGTCAACACATTGATATCTGCGGCTTCCTGTGCAAGCACAATCTCAGATTTCTGTGCATCGGCAATGAACGTTGCGGCCAGCTCATCGGAATAGACAATGCCGGGAGACAGCGTAGAAATGCTGGAACCTTCCTGCCCGCGCAGAACACCAACAATGTTCAGCGTCACGGCATCTGGACTGTTGTAGAGAGCGGTCAGATCAGCAGCTGTTCCATTGACAACAAACTGCTCGCCATTTTTCTTATAATAATCATTGTTCATTACCAGCTTCAATTGAGTTCCGACAAGATCGCTCAGATTGATGCTCTTAGCTTTATAATCCAGACCCAGAGCATCCACTGCTGCATCGGTCAGACGGTTGTATTCATCCACGATGAGCACAAGATCGGTCTTCTCTGTAGGGAATGATCCTTCCAGCAGATCGTAGTACTGCTCCAGATAGCTTCCCGAGGCACTGCCCTGTTTGCTTGGATATGGGGCTACAGTGATATTGCTTTTATCCAGCGTGGTTGCCTTGTCCCCATCCATAACCAGCCAGTTCATATTCACGGTACGGGTATAAGAGACGCCGTCAATCAGCTTAGGATCGATTCCATCCAGATACTCGATATACTCCTTGGTCAATACATTCGTATGCATGGCTGAGTTTACGGTCGGGTCATACGGATAGAGCTTTTTATCTGCCGGATATGAGGTAAGTTCCGTTGACTCTTGACCCGGAGGGCCTGCGTTCTGCAAATTAATCGCCGTCTGGTTAATAGAGATCGGGAAGTTGGACAAGGCCCCGGTTTCATACGAGCTGATCTGTTTATCGAAGCCGTTGGACAAGGACAGGATCAGCGCGATGCCAATAATTCCGATACTTGAGGCAAAAGCGGTCAACCCCGTACGCCATTTCTTGGTGGCGATATTTTTACCGGATAATTTCAGTGCTGTGAAAAAGCTCATGCTCGTTTGTTTCAGCTTATAAGCACTTGAGGTCTTCTGCGTGGCCAGCGGATTGCTGTCCGAGATCGCATGACCGTCCGAGAAGCGGATGACGCGGTCTGCATAGCTCTCTGCCAGCTCCGGATTATGGGTAACCATGATCACCAGCTTATCCTCCGCAATGGTCTTGATCAGCTCCATGATCTGCTCACTGGTCTCTGAATCCAAGGCGCCTGTAGGCTCATCCGCCAGGATAATGTCCGGATTGTTCGCCAGCGCACGGGCAATCGCTACACGCTGCATCTGTCCGCCTGACAGCTGATTCGGCTTTTTGTGCACATGATCCTTCAATCCAACCTTCTCCAGTACTTCAAGCGCCTTGCGGTGCTTCTCGGCTGAAGCTATCCCGCTGAGCGTCATCCCCATCTCCACGTTGTCTGTAATGCTCAGATGTGAGATCAGATTATAGCTTTGAAAAATAAAGCCGACACTATTATTACGGTACGCATCCCACTCGCTGTCTTTGAAGCGCTCTGTCGATTGGCCGTTGATGATCAGCTCTCCGCTGTCATACTGATCCAGCCCGCCGACGATATTCAGCAGCGTGGTCTTGCCCGAGCCGCTTTGGCCCAGAATCGCAACGAATTCACTTTCCCTGAAATTGAGATTCACTTTATCCAGTGCAACCTGTGTAAATTCGCCGGTCTTGTAGCTCTTGGTGATGTTTTTTAATTGCAGCATTGTCCGATCTCCCTTTCCATCCCTGTAATCATTAGTCTCTCTGAAATCTTCTAGTCTTACTGTACCCCAGTATAGCCGCCCAATATAAACTAAACCTAAACTCCCAGTTGAGACTGGCTTGATCTTGATGAGGTATACTAAAACAAGTACTTTGGCTTCGAGGGTTACTCCGGTACTTTGCGGGGAACCCATAACCATATAAACAAGCTATACGTTGAATAACATGGAACCGTTCCAGGAGGAGACCTTATGTTTAATATTCTTGTGGTTGAGGATGATGCCAAGTTACGCCAGCTTTTCTGTACCGTGCTCACCAGAAATGGATACCAGGCCTTGCCGGCCGTGAATGGCGAGGATGCGCTGGACGTGCTGGATAAGGAATATATTGATCTGATTATCTGCGATATTATGATGCCCCGGATGGATGGCTTCGAGCTGACGCGGACGCTTAGGGACAACAACCAGCAGCTTCCCATTCTTATGGTGACCGCACGGGAGAATTTTGCCGATAAGCAGCAGGGCTTCCTCGTCGGGATCGATGATTATATGGTCAAGCCGATCAATGTGAATGAGATGATCCTGCGTGTCGGGGCGCTGCTGCGCCGGGCCAAAATCATCAGCGAGCGCAAAATCGAATGGGGAGAAACCGTGCTGGATTATGATACGTTAACTGTAATTCAGGGGCCTGAGAGTATCCTGCTTCCGCAGAAGGAATTCTATCTCCTCTACAAAATGATCTCTTATCCCAATAAAATCTTCACCAAGCAGCAGCTGATGGATGAAATATGGGGGATGGATTCCGAATCCGATGAGCATACGGTGGTGGTTCATATTAACCGCCTGCGTGAGCGATTCAGGGATAGCGCTGATTTTGAAATCGTCACCGTCAGGGGGCTTGGCTATAAGGCGGTGAAACGGGGATGAGGAGCGGCAAAAACAGCGGCCTGTGGTGGTATTTTGTATCCATGGTATTTATCATCATTCTGTCGTTTGTCTTCATTATGGCTGTGCTGGCCTTCCTGTATTTCCGGGTAGAAAATAACACCTGGGAGCACGGGAACCCCTTTCCGCCTATTCTGACTATGGTGTTATTCAGTCTGGTCATCGGGACCACCATCAGCATTATGGTAGGCCGCAAAATATTGTCCCCGATTACGGACTTCAGCAAAGCGGCCAAGGAGATCGCAGGCGGCAACTTCGATATCTATTTGAATGAGTCGCACCGCGTCAATGAGATCAGTGAGGTGGCACATCACTTTAACCTCATGGTCCAGGAGCTGCGCAGCATCGAGACCCTGCGGAATGATTTCGTTGTCAATGTGTCTCATGAGTTCAAGACCCCTATTGCAGCTATCGAAGGCTACGCCATGCTTCTGCAGGAAGAGAACCTGAGCAAAGAGGAGCATGACGAATACACCGGGATGATCATCGAGAGCTCACGTCAGCTGTCCAATCTGTCCGGCAATATCCTCAAAATATCCAAGCTCGAAAACCAGGAAATGCTTACCGAGCTGGCTGAATACCCTCTGGATGAGCAGCTCCGCCAGGCGCTGTTGCTGCTGGAGTCCCTCTGGTCTGCCAAGCAGCTTAATCTTAATCTCGACCTGGAGGAGCAGCGCTATTATGGAAATGAAGAGCTGATGATGCAGGTATGGCTCAATGTGCTTGGCAATGCGATCAAATTCACGCCGGAAGGCGGTGAAATTTCGGTCTCCATTCAAGCGGACAGCTCCTGGATCTCCGTAATGATCTCCGACACCGGGATCGGCATGACTCCGAAGGTGCGTAAGCATATCTTCGAGAAATTCTACCAGGGCGACCCCGCCCGCGCGGCCGGAGGCAACGGCCTCGGGCTGCCGCTGACCGCGCGCATCATCAGCTTAAGCAAGGGAACCATTGAGGTGCGCAGCGAGCCGGGGCAAGGCTCGGCGTTTACGATCAAGCTGCCGGTTGCGGGAGAGTGAGCGGGAGCGGCAGACGAAGAGGAGGGGAGAGCGGGGGAAGAGGAGGGTAGCGGCGGAGCAGTTGCTCCTCAGTGTCACCTGACCGCCGCTCTCGGCGGAATCTGGGGCACTTCTGCCCCTCTTTTACGCTATACCGCCCACTTGGAGCGACATTAGTGGGATTTATCCCTCTAATTCCAGCATTTCGCCCAGTCGGGACGGCATTAGTGGGATTTATCCCTCTAATTCCAGCATTCCGCCCGTTTGGGGCAGCATTAGTGGGATTTATCCCTCTAATTCCAGCATTCCGCCCGTTTGGAGCGGCATTTAGTGGGATTTATCCCTCTAATTTCAGCATTCCGCCCGCTTGGAGCAGCATTAGTGGGATTTATCCCTCTAATTCCAGCATTCCGCCCGTTTGGGGCAGCATTAGTGGGATTTATCCCTCTAATTCCAGCATTCCGCCCGCTTGGAGCGGCATTAGTGGGATTTATCCCTCTAATTCCAGCATTCCGCCCGTTTGGAGCGGCATTAGTGGGATTTATCCCTCTAATTCCAGCATTCCGCCCGTTTGGGGCAGCATTAGTGGGATTTATCCCTCTAATTCCAGCATTCCGCCCGTTTGGAGCGGCATTAGTGGGATTATCCCTCTAATTTCAGCATTCCGCCCGTTTGGAGCGGCATTAGCGGGATTTATCCCTCTAATTTCAGCATTTCGCCCACTTGGAGCGGCATTAGTGGGATTTATCCCTCTAGCGTTAGTACTCTACCATAACTCTAGGTCCATAAAAGATGGAATAAGCTCATACCGGCACACTCTGTTACCCCCCTGCACCAACACAGGTTTAAACTTACCTTTTCCACATAGAGAATTCATATATTTCTTTACTGTACGTTGATCAATCGCAAGTTCGTTCACCACCTCCACTGGCCGGAGGAACCCGTTCTTACGGCTGGCGATCCGCAGAATATCCAACTCTATCCTCGTAAATTGTCGGCTTCCCTCATCCGTATTTTTCAACAAACATGGAGTAAGTAAGGATTTCAGCAGAGAAATTGTCAGCTCCGGCGATGATTCCAAATCATCATAAGGGATCGCGACCACACGGTACCCGGCAATTTGCAGATATGTTTCCCTATTAAGTTCCTGGCGGTATCTGGTCCGGTCTGTGTTCTGAACATGCGGCCCGTATCCTTTCACCTCAATAGCTACCTTAACCTGACCCGGCTTCCATACATAGTCAACAAAATAAGGTCTTCCCCGCCAATCCGCTACCTCATACTCCGGGTGAAGATCGTCCATATTACCAAAAATCGGCCACCACACCCGCTCCACAAACATTTGCTCACCATGCCGGTGTCCCCGTTCCAGCCGGTCCAGACGTTCCCCGGTTCTCCGTTTCTTGTGATACTCCAGCCATTGGTGATACTCTTCAGCGAACCCCATTCCTCTATTCCTCCTCTGCAAAATCCCCCGCCCCCCGCAAAGAGGAGCCTTGTCTTCTTTGATTGCCCGGTTGCTCGGCGTAGACTCCAGAACCTATAGTTTCTGGCGCAGTAATGCACACAAAAAATCCCGCACCCAAAAATCCATGGGTACGGGATGTGCTTCATCCGTTTTATAGATTATAGTTCTTGCTGCTTCCCGGCGTCAATGAACTCGTCGGCCTCCGGTAACAGCCGGAATCGCTGATCAGTTATCGTCAGGGTATATGGCCCGCTGGAGCGTAGATAATTTCATATGTGTTACTTTTAACGTCTCCTCATCGAAGCTAAACGCCATGACATATCCTCTATCGGAATTGACCTTATCGCCTGGAAGCAGGCGCGGGATCAACACCCCGTCCATATTCTCAAATGTGTAGCTTAGAATAACTCCATATGTGTTGCTTACTTCGGCATATGTACCATACGCCTTCAGCACATCCTCCAGCGTACTTACTCCGGGCCGGATATGCTGCAAGGTAGCGGTCAAAGCCGGTCCCCCAGCGTCTTCGTCTGCTTTTACCGACCATGAATCCATCTTGCCTGACGAATCATAATGGACGTATACATCCTTATACATCTCATTATTAAACACATCTTGTCCGGTGGAGGCTCCAAAATATTGTTCAACCAGAGACCTCGGGCTGCTCCATTCCATAATGAGCTTCCCGTCCGGATCACCTATCCCGAAATCCGCCTCAGTAACAGGTACCGCTGTGAAATCCTTTAATCCCGTACCCTTGTCCGGTAATGGGGGCAGCAACTCTGGGTCTGACAGCTCCTGCGGCCGGGGTTTCAATATATTTCCTTTCAGCTTCAACATCCTGATCCACTCCAACGCCTCTGCCCGGGTTAACGTTGTGTTCCCCTTGAATCCCTCCACAGTAGGCTCTTCCGGAAGCGGAAGCAGCTGATTTCCAAGCAGAAAAATAATGGAATCCCTTTCACTATAGTTTTTGCCCAGAGCAGAAGCTATAAACTGCGCTGCTGTCTGTCTGGTTATAGGCGCAGCTTGTGCCTGGGGGTCCTGAAGACCCGGGATGGGATGCTTCCAATTTTTCGCCATTCGATAAGGTCCAGCGGTCCACTCTTCCCCAAAGATCGTTGCCTTCGGATAGCCGAAGGAGAGATAGTACACCTTCAGAAATTCAGCTTCCGTAATCGGCTGGTCCGGCCGGAAAGTCAGGTCTGAATAACCGGTTATATACTGATTCCCCAGCGCCCAGCGTACCCACCGCTCCGACCAATGACCTTGAATATCCGGGAAAATAGGAGAGGTGACTCCCGTGTCATTGTCATCCGCTGTTTCCTCATAGCTCACTGAATCCGCTCTAACCGGATAATCCGGTGTGACGGCACCCGCAATCGTACCCGCAATCAGTCCGGCAACCACCAGTTTGATTGTTCTCAATCTGATCTATCCTTTCGTGAATATATTTTAATTTATCCTCTGCTTCCACATTATAGCAACCGCTGGGGATTAGGGATATGGTGCTTGAGGCAGTAATTTCTAAGGCTAAATCCTTGCTTACTCCGCAAAAAAAGAGATCAGCAGATAAAGCCTGCCAATCTCTTTGGGTAGAGCATTATCACCTTATGGCTGCTCCGGTATCGCAGAAATCTGTTCCAATGAGCGTCGAACTTGAGGGTCTCGCGTTGAACTAGATGGGGAGCTAATATTAATCCGGCGTAAAGGTCAGCGTTGTGATGAACCCTGCCGGAATGTAATTCACGCTGTCTCCCGCTATCCGCACCAGCACCGTTACCGCACCGTAGAAGACCGGCGGGTTGACTGGATCATAGGCAGTCCAATTCAAGCCCCCATCGCTGGAATACTCCATCTTCTCGTTCGCACCTGTAATGGTGTTCGCAACATCATCCGCAGTTACATTGGGCGGCCATGGCGGCTGAGCGAACAGAGTCACGGACAAGGCAGAGCTATTCCCTGCTGCCAGGGTGAAGTTATCAACTGCATAATCCGCTGCATAGGCCTTCGTAGTACTTACACCCAGACTGGCTGCACCCGCAATAAGGATTCCGATTAAAGAGAGACGGATGCATTTATCGACAGTTCTCCTCATCATTTCAACCTCCACATCTTATTAAATGAGAAATATAACACAGATCATATTATATCTTATTCTGGATAATTATTCCTTTAAAATTGTAAATTTAATATAAAATTTTGGATTAACCGCAGATTCACTCTTTAGTCTTAATCACTTTGCTAAGAAAGAGGCATCTTACCAGTGTCAAAAGTACAATAAAATAGGCCAACCAGAAGTCTCTGGCAGACCTAAAAATACGAAGAGATTCCCGCAGGGCGGAAATTGCTACAACACCCGCGCAAGGAAATCTCTTATTGAATAGGTTAGCTGATACAGACTTTGTGGAATCAAGTTAACTCGTGTTATCTCTCAACCGCCCAGCACTGCCGCTCAGTTCTCACGGTATCACCGGTCTGTATTGCCTGCTCAATCATCAGCCCGAGGTACACGTCCTGTGAAGCCTCGTCCAGTCCATAGAATCCGGAACCTCCGGTGGCATAGGCGGACATCTTGTCCAGGCAAGCCGCAATCGCGATCTCATCATCGTACAGTCTTGCAGGGGTGAACGGATTGTTGTAGAGCCATTGTTCCCCGCAGATTATCCCTTGAAGATAATAGCCTTCGGCATTCTCCTGTTCCCCCTTGTTAATGCGCTTCAGCTCCAGCTGAAGCGGAACCAGGTTATCCTGCTGGATCAGCACACGGTTGTCGAAGATTTCTCCCCGTTCTCCGCGCACGGAGAGGTGATTCGAACGCGTCCAGGAGCGGTGCTGATCCTTGGTGAAGTCGTAAATCCCCAGCCGGTCTCCGAAATCCAGCCAGGCAAGGTCTCTTTGCAGAGGAATCAGCTTGTCCTCAGCCGGAGGACCGCTGCGGGTAGGGCCGTTAATCCAGCGGGACCCGAACCGCATGGCCCTAATGTTAGCTTCCTCGAAACCGAGCCCAAGCATCCTGCGGATCAGGCTTGCTCCATGATACATATGCGAAACAGACACCGTCGTTTCCGTGATCCGTCCGAGTCTGCCCGAACGGATCAGCGACAGCCGCGCCTCTTGCACCGGATGATAAGGATACTGCTCGGCTACTTGAACCCGTGCACCGTGTGCAGTCAATTCCTTGTGCAGCTGCTCAAGCTCCTCCAGACTTGCGGCAGGCGGCGTCTCCGTCAGCGCCGGGATGCCTCTCTCTGCCAGGCGGTACAAATAATCCAGAGAGGCCCGGCCGCTGACTGAGACAAGCACGAAATCCGGGGTTTCGCTCGTAAGCAGTTCTTCAAGAGAACGGTAAGTCTGAACCCCCCATACTTCTTCCATGGCTCTGCCTTTGGCAGCATCCCTTACCACAAGCCCGCTAATCTGAAAGCGTTCCGGCAAGGAACGGGCGATTCTGAGGAAATATTGTGCGCGGAAGCCCGCTCCGCCGATAATGCTGAATTTCACTGTCATAATCTTACCTCCCTTATCAGCTGCCGAGAGGGAACCGCGGGGCATTGGCGAGAATACCGTCCCTCGTATACAGCATACTGTCCTTAGTTATTGGAAGAGTTACCGGCCGCCCGGTTATCGAGGCTTCATAGATGGCGGTGACCAGCTCCAGCGTCTTCCTTCCTTCATGCCCGTCAATCAGAACACGCCGCGCCGGGTCCCCGATCGCCTTCAGCATATCGTCCATTTGTCCGGCATGTCCCGTATATTGCAGGGGGGCTATGCTGCTGCAATACCGCCCGATCTCTTCCTCCAGCCCGGTATTCCGTTCCGGGAATCCATCTTCACGAGAAGTAGAGGCATAAACCTTCCAAGGTGCTGAGATACGCGCCTTCTCCCCCTGAAATACCAGCTGCTGTTCTTCTCCGTGATGAACGATGGAGCTGGTAACCTGGGCCAAGCCGCCTCCCGGATAAGACAGAATGGCGATTGACAGATCCTCCAGCTGCGACTTGTCATGCGAAGTATTCCGGATGACTGCCTGAATCGTCTCCGGCATGCCGATCATCCACAGCAGCAGATCCATTTGATGTACTCCATGGCCCAGCGTAGAGCCTCCCCCTTCTGCCTCCCAGGTTCCCCTCCACCATACATCATAGTAGCTCTGCCCTCTCCACCAGAAGGAATCCGCCTGGGCATGCACAATCCTGCCCAATATTCCGGAGTCCAGTGTAGCCTTCAATCTCCTGTTGGAATCCAGGAAACGGTTCTGTCCAACGACGGACAGGATACGGCCCGATTCAGCCGCAGCAGCCAGCATGCGGTCGCACTCTTCAAGCGACAGTGCCATAGGCTTCTCCACCAGCACATGCTTGCCAGCCCGCAGGAAGTCGGCAGCAATCTGCGCATGGGAATGAGGGGGTGTGCAGATGGACACCATATCCACTTCCTCATCGTTAAGCAATTCGCGGTAATCCTGTACAAACCTGCTCTCCAGCCGGAATCGGTCCCGGAGCACATTAGCCCGCTCTTCCTTGTTGTCCGCCAGCGCAACTACTGTGCAGCGGTCTGCAAACATGGTGAAGGCCTGCAGATGAACAGCCGCTATTGAACCCGTACCGATTATAGCTATGCGAATCATAATCTCTCACGCTCCCGAATTTCCAAATGTTACATTTACTCTTTACTTAGTTGATCAGCTCTGTAGGGTTCATGCCGGTAATTTTCTTGAACAGTGTGCTGAAGTAAGGAATGTTTTTGTAGCCCACCCTTTCCGCCACTTCGTAGACCAGCATCTTCCGTTCCATTAACAGCTCTCTTGCTTTCTCAATCCGCACCCGGGTCAGGTAATTGTTGAAGGTTTCACCGGTAATATTCTTGAATATAATGGACAGATGATTCCGCGAGATATATACCTTGTCTGACAGATCGGCCAGCGTAAGCTCTTCCGCATAGTGCTCATGAATGTAACTGGTCATGAAATCAACAACCTGCCTGTGTTTACTGCTGCCTTTCCATTGCCGGCTGGCGCAGATCACGGTTATTTTGGCGGACAACCAGCCTGCCAGCTGGTCGGGCACTGCCAGATTGCCGATCTCTTTGGCAATCTGGTCATTGGTGAACAGATCATCCAGTACCAGTCCCGATTCATACAGCGAGTAGGTTATGATCCCCCACAGTTCACTGCCAAGCATCTGCACGTAGCCGGCTGAGACCCCTTGCTGTTTCTGCAGCTCGGTGACATATTCGCTTACAAGCTGCTGCGCTTCGGCTTCCTGTGTAGCCTTCATCGCAGCAGCCAGCTTATAGGAGAACTTGACCGGAAACAATGCCCCCCTCTCCTGCCCGCCGCTGCTGCTCTCCCGGTACTGATACACTTCATAAGCCGGATTCATCCGCAAGGCTCCCTGATCCATCGCACGGAAGGCCTCTTCCGTCGATTCGGGGATCTTCATCCACGTTTCCTTCAGTCCTCCGATTCCGATACGTATTACCAGTCTCAGATACGAGCTGATACTGTCGATCAGCCGGGTTCCAAGCTCTTCCAGCTGCTCCGCACATTCTTCCCCGGGATGAATAATTAATAATGCCCTATAGCTGTTCAGCTCTGTATATTCCATGTCCGTGAAAAACCTGCGCGCAACCTCACAGGCAATATTGCTGACGGCGAAGCGAAACAGATTCCAGTCGGAGACAGAGAAGGAGCTGGCCCGCTCATCGCGGATCAGCTCAATACCGATGGTGGCATGCTTGCGTTCCAGCCAATACTGATAAGAAGGCGGCAGGTGGGTATTGTTCCGGTAAGAGGGGTCCAAGGTGCCGACTGCTGCGGAACGAACCCATTCTTTCTCGACAAAGGGCTCATACAGCAGCATCTTCAGCTCAAGCTCCCCCTGTCTGATCCGCTCCTCCTCCTCCTTGATCAGCTCCTCAATGATCTTGCCCAGTATCGACTTAAGCGTCGGCAGACTGATCGGCTTGGAGACATAGTCACTTACTTGAAGCCTGAGTGCTTGCCTGGCATGCTCAAAGTCTGAATATCCGCTCAAAATAATAATCTTGCCCTTGAAGCCTTCCTTCCTCAGATGCTCCATCATCGTAAGGCCGCTCATCACCGGCATATAGATATCGGTGATCACAATATCAGGACAGGCTGCGCGGATCATCTCCAGGCCATCCTCCCCGTTAAGTGCTTCCCCGGCCCATTCTGCATCCAGCTCATCCCATGGGATCGCCCGCTTCATCCCCTGGAGGACCTGGCGCTCATCATCAATAATGGCGATTTTCCACATCGTCTATGCCTCCTTAAGTTTCCTTGCTATCACTATCCGCTGCAACGTTATCTGCCCTGCACAGCAAGGGAAGCGCTGCCACATATGCTTCCACTTAGCTCTTTCTATGCTCGCTTAGCCGCTGCCCCGGGGCCTCTGTAAGCAGAGGCAGACTCACCTCTACTCTGGTTCCGCCTTCTTCACGTTCCTTCAATGTAACCCCATAGTCATTGCCGAAATATCCGGCAATTCTCTCCCGCACATTGCGAATGCCATAGCCGCCGGTATGGCGGTTACGCGGCCGCTCTTCCGGCTGCTTCAAGCCTGCTCCGTTATCATCAATAATAATCTGCAGCGTCTCCTCTGCTCTGCCTATATAGACAGATACAACACCGCTGCTCTGCTTATTAAAGCCGTGTACGATTGAATTCTCCACGAACGGCTGCAGGGTAAGCTTCGGAATGTACACATCCTGCAGCCCCGGGGCTGCCTCTATCTTGTATTCCAGCCCTCCCCCCCAGCGGAGCTGCTGGATTTCGAGATAACACCGGATGTGCAGCAGCTCTTCAGAAATCTTAATGAAGCTCGCCCCGTTGGATAAGCCGATCCGGAACATCTGTCCCATCAGCTCCAGAATCCGGCTGAGCTCCTCCTGCCCGGCATCGATTGCCATCCAGTTCAGCTGATCCAGCATATTATAGAGAAAATGGGGATTGATATTGGCCTGCAGCGCCTCAATCTCGGCTTTCCGCTGCTGCTCATAACGCTGTTCCAGCGAGAGATACAGCTCCTCAATCCGCTCATTCTGCTTGCGGTAGCCGGAGAATAAATAACCGAATTCATTCTCATAATCTGTGGGCAGCTCCTCCTTATGCCCTCCAACAGAGTACATCTTCATAGCGCTTACAAGCTGCTTGATCGGCTTGGTAAACTGCTTGCTCAGATAATGCGTCAGCAGCAGCACCAGCAGGATCGCAGCAATACCAATCAGGCCAATCCACTCCGCCAGCTTCAGACTGCTTGCCGTAATCTGCTTCCATGACGTGAACTCGATCAGCGTCCAGATGGAGTTATCCATTCGGGAATAGACCAGCAGAGTGTTGCCGGAACCTGCTTTGCCCGGAATATGCACATAGCCCGACTTCTTACTCTTGAGATCGATCCACTTAGACCACTCGTTCTGTTCGAGCGTCTCCCCGATCCTCAGAATCTGCTTCCCTTCGCTGTCGGCCATGATGCGGTTTGACCCGGAGGAATTGCCGGTCAGCAGCTGCCGGATTTCCTTGGCCTTAATATGGACGACCAGCACGCCCAGATAGTCATTCTCATACATGATTTTCCGGGCGAAGCTAAGCACCGGGACGTCCCCCTGAAAGCTGGGAATGGTATATTCCCCGGACCAGGCGAAATCGCTTTTCACCAGACGCTTGGACCATTCCTGCTTATCCAGATCAATAATATTCCGGAACTGGATGTAGCTTTGGCTCTCACTCGGCATAGGTTCATCCATATACAGATCAATTCCCTGAATTAAAGGAATGGCATAGGTCAGATTGGCGAGCGCACTTTCTACGCCTACACGCCTGCGGTAGCGCTCGAAATCATCCTGCCTGTTCCGGAGAAAAGTGGTCAGTTCGTTGTCCCGTGAGCTGGACAGTGAAATCTGCTCAATCATATCCAGCCGCGTTGTGATTTCATTATTCAGTTCGTCCAGCAGCCGCTGCTGGTAATGGGAGGTCGTCTGCACGAGGGCTTTGGATGAATTGCTGTAGCTTGTCCATGCTGTAACTGCGATTACTAGAATGAGCACAATAGCAAAGCTGTGGAAAAACAGGCGGTCGATCCTGAATTTTTTAAAAGGATTGGTCAAGTCCTTACCTTCCTTCACTTCCGGTTCACACGAAAGAAACGGTAAAGCTGCGAATGAGGCTCGGGCGCTTTACCGTTATGTGACGGATGTTTTTTTACATCTTATCCCTTTATCCCTGTTGTAGCAATCCCGTCTACGAAATACTTCTGCAGGAACATGAAGACAATAGTAGCCGGAAGAATGGATACAAGCGACATAGCAAGCAGCTGGCCCCACTCCGCCGCGGATTGGGAATCGTTGATCATGCGCAGCGCAAGGCCTACTGTATACTTATCCACCGTGTTGATGTAGAGGAGATGGCCCAGGAAATCATCCCAGTTCCACAGGAAGCAGAAGATGGTCACCGTAACAATCGCCGGGAAAGCCAGCGGCATAACGACTCTCCAGAAGATGCCGAACCAGGAGCATCCGTCGATTTTGGCAGATTCATCAAGCTCTCTTGGAACCCCGCGGATGAACTGGATCAGCAGGAAGACGAAGAAGCTCCCGCCCGCCCCGCCCGCCAGCAGATGGGGAATGATAAACGGTAAATACGTATTGACCCAGCCCAGCTGATAAAACAAGGCATATTGCGGGATGATCAGCACCTGTCCGGGCATCATCAGGGTCAGCATCAGAATGGAGAACCAGAAATTCTTCAGCGGAAAATCCAGTCTCGCGAAACCGAAGGCAACCAGCGTGCAGGATAACAGGGTTGCGATAATCACAGCAATTTCAAGCCCGAAGGTGTTGAGATAAAAGTCCGTAAAGGTATGGCCGGGAACCGAATTCCAGCCCTTGGTGAAGTTGTCCCAATGCGGGACCGCCGGGAAGATCCCCGGTGAGCCAAGCTCGGTGCTGTCTTTCAGCGATGCTCCAATCCACCAGACAATCGGATAGACCATGACGAAGCTGAAGAGAATCATGAACAGATGACGGATTGCCGGCTTCCATTTCAATGTTGTCATTTACGTTGTTTCCCTCCAGTGTCTGTTTCATAGAATACCCAATACTTCGAGGTGTAGGAGATCAGGACGGTTGCAGCAACGATGGCGACCAGCATGATCCAGGCCAGTGCGGAAGCGTAACCCAGCTCGTAACGGCTGAAGGCCCTCTCATACAGATACATTGCATAGACATAGGTGGAGTTCATCGGCCCTCCGTTCGTAATCACAAAAGCGGAAGTGAACATCTGGAAGGCGCCAATAACAGCCATGATAAGATTGAAGTAGAGGATCGGTGACAGCATCGGCAGGGTGATTCTGAAGAATTGCGTTCTCTTGTCGGCCCCGTCAACCGAGGACGCCTCGTAAAGATCATTCGGGATCTGCTTCAGTCCTGCCAGAAAGATTACCATGGTGGAGCCGAATTGCCAGACGGTCAGTAGAATCAATGTGCCAAGAGCTGTGTCGGGATTGGTAATCCAGCTTTTACCCTCTATTCCAAACACAGCAATCAGCTTGTTAAAAATCCCTTCTACCCCGAAAATGTTACGCCAGAGCAGGGAAACTCCGATGCTGCCGCCGATAAGCGACGGAAAATAGATAGCCGTACGGTAAGCACTAATTCCTCTCACTGCTTTGCTGAGAATCATGGCAACGAATAGAGCGGCTGCCAGCTTCAGGGGCACAGATGCAAGCACATACATGACGGTTACTTTGGCAGATTGTATAAATTTCGGGTCCGCTGTAAATATCCGCTCATAATTGCGGGACCCGATCCATTGCATCGGCTGCATCAAAGTGTAGTCGGTAAACGAATAGTACAGCGATAAGAATAACGGATACGCCGTCAGCGCCAGAAACCCGATCAGCCAGGGCGCAATAAACAAATAGCCCGCAAGCGGAGCGTTCCATCTGCTGCGAAAGTAGGAGCTTTTTTTCGGCAATGGAGCCGCTTCGGCTAAAGTCGTTGTGGAACGGTTCATCTGTGGTCACCTCTTGTGGTCAATTTGGATAACTCAAGTATATAATTGGCCCACACCCGGCTAAATGAGGGGAATGCTCGAATTCTTTCAAAATATAACGGTAATTCCAGGGAACAAAATAGTCCGGAATAAAGCCCGGGACAGGGCTGTCCCGGGCTTTTCGTTCAACTATAGAATTTATATGCCTTATGCTATCAATAATCCTTCTATTTCTCGTAGGATTGCGCTGCTTCCTTAAGCTGCTTATAAGCTTCCTCCGGCGTGGATTTCCCGAAGCTGAGCTGGTCACGGACAAGCACCCAGTCTTTATCCACGAAGTTGGTCCAGCCTCCGGCTCCGGCCGACCAGGTCTGGCCATCAGGCTCGGTAGCACGAAGGAGTCCTAACCCTACTTTATCCAGTTCACTCATGTTCGCTTCCAGAAGGGCGGCATTATCCTTATTGGCCGGCAGGCCGCGGAAGGTTTGGGTGACTTGGGCTGCCTCCGGATCATTCACGAACCAGTTGATAAATTTCTTGGCTTCTTCTGCATGCTTAGAATTCTTCGAAACGGCCAGGAACATGGACGGCTTCAGCCAGCCTCCGGCTTCTTCGGCACGCGGCATCGTTACAAGGGCGTAAGCCCCCGGTTTAATACTGTCCCAGGTTCCCAGGTTGTTAGAGAAGCTGTACCGGAACAGGACTTTCCCTGCTGCCAGCAGGTCCATTTGCGGATCATTCTCCTTATCGGATGCATTCACATCCGCCGGAGGAACCAGGCCTTCTTTACGCAGCTCCTCAAATTTCCGGGTCCATTCCAGGTACGTGGCTTCATCCACATTGAAATGACCTTCATCCGTGATAACCTGCCCTTTCCCCCTGGCGTATTGGTAAGCCGAATACATGAAGTAGTTCCCAGCATAGTCCAGGGTGAAATACTGGCCGTCCGGCAGCTTTGCTTGGGATTCCTTGGCTAAGGCAAAGAAATCATCCCAGGTCCAGCCGTTGGCCGGATTGGCAATCCCCAGCTTATCCATAGCGGCTTTATCATAAACCATACCGAAGGCTACCGAGCCCAGCGGAACGGCATACTGTTTGCCGTCCAGTTGGCCGCCGGCCAGCAGCTTCTCATCGAATTTGCTGACATCCACCTCTGGCGCCAATTCAGTGAGTTGCTTGCGGGCCATCCAGTCCGGCATCCAGCCCGGATCGAGCTGCACGATATCCGGAGCGTTATTGGCCGCAGCCTGGGTAGATAATTTGTCCAGATATCCGTCCATCCCGGAATACTCCGGCTCAAACGTTACATTCGGATTATTCTTCGTGTACAAGTCCAGCGCAGCCAAGGTTGCCTCGTGGCGCGGCTGGGAGCCCCACCACATAATCCGGAGTTTGACAGGTTCACCACTACCGCTGCTAGGAGCTGTAGTTGCCGCAGCATCAGTACTGGCAGGTGCCGCAGTAGAAGCTCCTGCATTGTTTGCTCCATTCCCTCCGCCGCCGCAGGCAGCCAGTGTACCCAATATAGCTGTTATGGCCAACACCGAAAGAGAACGCTTCCATTTCAACATCTTTAACCCTCCTGTATAAATCTGTATTCTCTTACTACATTGTTATAGTAACAATTAGGATTTGAAGTTCATATAAGAGCAATGCACGAATTATTATAAAATCTCCCGGAAATGAAGTCTGCGTGCACACAAAAAAACCTCCAAGGCTGTCCCCCATCCTAGAGATAGGGGGCAATCTTGAAGGTGCTATCCGGCAGGTCTTCACGTAGCGGACCGGGTAATTGTCAAGCAAGCAGAACCTGCGGCTATTTCGATGCCTCCATAACCTGTCCCGCCAAAGCCAGCAGTTCCTCCTTGTTCAGATGCCCGCGGTCTTCCCGGAGAATATAATTGACATGTGTTTTTGCATTCATCCATACCACCGACTTGTGCTCCTGCTTATCGTTAGCGGTATATATCACCTCTTGCCCATCGACTTTCAGCTTCTCCGACTGCGGCTGTACCGGCTCCGATTCAACCGCCTTCCCTGCAGCCCCTGCGGGCTCGGCTCTGATAGCGAGGACCCCTGTTATTCCATTGACCGGAGCGGTCATCGTATAGATTAGCTCTATGGAAATACGCTTCTCCTGCAGCTTCTTAACATATATTTTCTTGCCGGATGCCTTCCCTTCAGCAATCACCTGGTTGAACATCTTCTTCTGTTCGGAAGATGTTTGATAGGGGGCAATTCTTGCCAGAGTAAAGTTGTAGCCATGCGGGAGCTCTTTCAGCTCCAGTGGCATTGCGGTCTTGCCGGCTGCATTCTTCTTGGTGTATTCATCATAATTTCTGAATATAAGCGAATAAGAGTTACTCGCATAGGGCGAGCTGCTGGGACTGGCTTGGTATTCCTTGTCATTAATGTACACATACCTGATCTCTCCAGGCTGATAAGTACCACTTAACGCTTTCTTCTGCTGGTCCAGGAGACTCTTGAATTTCTTCAGCTCCTGCTCCGCTTTCGCCTTGGCTTCCTCCTGACTGACTTGCGCCATATATTTAGTGTCCGCCTGGATGGCAGGCAAAGCTGCTGCAGATTGAAGCCTGGAAGGGTCAGCAAATGCCTGTCCGGAAGCCCCGTACCCTATACCCAGCAA
Organism: Paenibacillus sp. FSL R10-2199; assembly: GCF_038000235.1. Taxonomy (NCBI): domain Bacteria; kingdom Bacillati; phylum Bacillota; class Bacilli; order Caryophanales; family Paenibacillaceae; genus Paenibacillus; species Paenibacillus sp. FSL R10-2199. The sequence goes on from NZ_JBBOBO010000002.1 coordinate 926,148, forward strand.
CAGCGCTGCACTCGTCATAGCCATGATTGTTTTTCTGTAATTCATTAAGATTCCACCTTTCTCTATTTGCAAATACTTAATTCATCATACCGGCAGCAATATGGATAATTTCATCTTTGGTTAATGTGGTATTCTCCGGTGGGGCAGTCACATCATAGATCATCCGCGTTTCCGGATCAGCCCAGATAAGTCTATACTTATAGCCTATTTTGAAATCTTCGTTATTGGAGGGTTCAAGATAAATCAGCTGCTTTCCGTTGACATGAATGGTCTCTACGTTTGTAGTTTTGGTCCACATCAGAGTTTCTACAGGTCCGGTATTCTGCTTCATACGTTTGGCGCTAATTCTTACCTTACTTTCACCATTCTTATACTCCAATGCAGCGGAATCAAAAGTAATGTTATCCGCAGGCTCCCGTCTCCAGGTCACCCGGAAGCCGCCTTCAAGCTCAATTCCGCCGGACAGGGCAAGCAGTTCTTCCTCATTCATCTGTTTGAACGAGGGGGAAACATAGGCCTGGTCAAAAGTATACCCGTCCGCCATATATCCAGGCTGCTTCAAAATCGGAGCTGTGTGCTTCTCTGCACTGGTCACATAACTGGAATAGTCAGTAAATATCATCAGCGGGCTAAATATGCCAATCTGAGAACGTCCGTCCCCGCCTTCATGTCTTAATACGAATGTAGCGTATTCTCCGGGAAGCAATAATTTCCCGATCGCCTCGTAGCCTTCCTTATATTTGGCACTCATCAGCTCATCTTCTTTACTAGGCTCCGCCTGGGGAAGATCAGGCCCGGGGGTTAAAGGCATTTTCATTATTTCTATCGTTCCGCCTTCCTCCGTCGCCTGAAGCGGCTCATAGGGCTGCACTTCATATTGGAATTTGGCTGCCTGCCGGGGAACGGAGGAATACAGGGAATAGCCGCCTCCCAATAAGACAATCAGGATTAGCGCTGCTGCCCAGCCTCTAACCGGAATCCTTAATATCCGTTTACGGCTGCGCTTTATCCCGGTTACCGTCTCTATCCTCTGCATAATCTCAGGAGCGTCCCCATCATGCAGCGATGCCTGCAGATCGGCAGTAAGGCGTACCTTACCGAACCCGATGGCTTCCATCACAGGGTCATGGACATCAACGGGCGGAAATTCAGCAGAACGATCTCCATCTTTTACAAATTGCTCTTCTGAGGTCAATTCGCCCTTGCCCATAGTTGTTTCTCCCTCCGCTCGATAGCTTTTTTAAGCTTGCCTCTGGTCCGTTCATATCTTTTGCGTACCGTAGCTGTGCTGACACCCAGAATCTCTCCGATTTCCGCAAAGGATTTATCTTCAAAAATACGCAGAATCAATAAATTCCGGTCTTCCATATTAAGCTGCTCCAAAGCGGCTGAGACCGGCTCACTGAACAGGCGGTTCTCTAGTGTTTGTTCGGCGCTTGTCACCGTAACCTCCTGCCTGAGTAATTTCCGCAGCTGATGCTGAAATTTCTGCCGGCGCAGCTGGTTTAAGCAATGATGATAAGCGACCTTGTAGAGCCATGAGACGAAATCCGCCTGCGGCCTGAACTGCCCGATGTTCTGATAAGCCTTGATGAGGACATCCTGCACTGCATCCTCGGCCTCTTCCTTGTTGTTCAGCAAGCGGAAGCAGTATAGGTAAATGCGCTGCTGGTACAGCCTGATAATATCCGAAAAAAGGGAAGCTTCACCAGCCTGTATCCGCCTGATCTTCTCTTCTATAGAGTCCACGTTTGTCTCCTTTCTGCTATCAATATAGATATAACACTTGAGCAGGGGATTGCGTGACATTTTTTTCCGTTTCAGGCGTTAAAAAAGAGACCAACAGATAAGACTCTGTTGATCTCGTTATGTAAAAACCATGCGTTACAACTAGCGGTCCAGCCATAGCACTACACGGGCGGCTCCCCGGTTCCCGGGGCGAGCAGCCGCAGGCATAATCCGTCCATCCTTTCGGACAATGGCTGCGGCCGCCGAAGCTTAGCACGGAAATGTTGTACGTTCTACAACTCAGACGCCCAAAAACCGGGGAGTTCGGGAGAATTGTTGTACGAAATACAAGAATTTTCCTGAAAAGCCGCTTGAAGGAGGAGCATTATTGTATTCTATACAACAATTCGCGATTATGTCCGGGATTAAGAGGATTATGTTGTATTCTGTGCAAGATTATTAAGGCAACCGGATTCCAGCTGCGCAAAAAACAGGTTAAACGTGGGTTGAGCATGTGCTGAACAGGGTTGACGTGGGTGGAAAAGGGTTGACGTGGTGGAACGTTAGTTAAACATTAGTGGAATGTATTTTGCAGACAGCATACAATCGTGAGCTTCGCGCCAACAAAAAAAACACCTGCCCACGTTAAGAGGCAGATGTTAATTAAAGTACCAGATTCAGCGGATACCCGCCTAGCAGCGCACATGCTTGCGTTTAAATCCGACGCGGCCTTTTTCGACCGCCTTTTGAATATTGTCGTAGGCATTAATGGATTTGCCTGCAGGCTTGTCCTTGCCCACCTCTACCGGACCTACTTTCTTCGCTGTCTCACTCGCCAAGTCATGCAGCGGCGAATAGGATACGGCTACTGTGTAGAGGAAGTTGTTCATTGAATATTTGGTGCGCTCCGGCGCCTCATGAATACTCTTGCTCACCAGCTCCAGCATACCCGCCAGCTTGCTCTCAGAGAATTCCTTATCCGGGCGGCTTCCCAGCAGCCAGCAGTAACAGCTCCAGCCCGCCGACATTCTCAGGTCCTCCCCGCTCGCGATCCATTTATCGGCAACCTGCTGGGCAATATCCGCCTCCGCCAGAGTTACGGCCACCACGAAATCAGACAGCATATAGAAATAAGCCCCGTCCATCCACCGGTCATAATCGGCTTCCGTCATCCCGTTAGGGTCGGCAATGATTCCGGCAAAATACATCGCGTCATAATTCCCCGTCGCATATAGCTTTTCAGCCAGCGGCTGATTAATTTTAGTTTTTTTGAAAATCGGCTTCATCGCCCCGGTAGCTACACCAAAAAGCGGTTCCTGCGCGCCATTCGAGCTGTATATTTTCTTGGTTCGTTCCTTGCCGAGCTCTTCCAGCTCCTGCATGACCATTTCTGCATTCATTATATAACACTCCCTTTATCCGAAGTATTCTCTTCAAAGTAATCCCTTAAGCCTGACCGGCATAACCGGCTACTGAAATTGTACTGTACGGTTCGCGCAGCCGCAACCTACCGGAGATACACCCGAACCACAATATCCTGATCATGATTGCCGAAGCCCGCTCCATACAGCGTCAATCCGCCTACATGTTCTGCCTGCTCGTCCACAGTGAACCGAAGCGTCCAGAACGGCTCCTGCAGCTTCACCTCCTGAATGGTCACCTCCGACATCTGCACTCCATCTATAAAAGTACCCGAAGCGTCAATGCGGATCGTCTTGAGCAGCCCGTACTGATTCACATTCCGGTGCCACCATTCGGGCGTGTATCTGCCGCGTGCCGCTCTGCCGAAATCCGCCGGACTCGTCCAGGCTCCAAGGAACACACCGTTAAACGTGAAGCCGATATCCGACGGCCATTCGTCCCTTAAGCCGGGCGCTTCCGAAGCCAGCTCCATGGAAATTTCAAGGAAGTCCGCCGTCTGTCCGGCGGCCAGATAGTTGGGCATTTTATACTCCACGTATCCTCTGCCAAACCATAGAATAGCGGCGTTAACCCGCTCGGGATCCAAAAAATAACGCGGATCATCCCACACCCCGATCTCCATCTCATGTGTACCCAGCCCGCAGGTTGGATGAACTTCAAACGCCGTATAATGACCCACAGAAATACTCTGCTCGAGCATCTTCGCGTCCTTGCGGGCAGACGGCAGCTGGATATCAATGCTTGCTGCTTTGAGGAAGCACAGCTTATGCGTTCCCCCGTTCAGCCGGACCCTGCGGCTCCCCGTCAGCCCGGCGGCTTCGAGCTTCCGGATGTGCAGGGTGACGATGGACGGGCTGAGCGCAAGCTTATCCGCGATATCCTTCACATTCATTTCACGCTCGGCAATAAGGCTCATAATTCTCCACCTGACTTCACTGGCCAGCGCCTCGTATAAAGGCATGTACTCCGGTTTCCCGTCCGCTTTTATCATCATGATTATCTCCTGATCACTGAATTCATATTTCTATTAATTTAACCGATTTAAATCCCGCAGACAAGCTTAATCTATTGCTATGAATCTCAAGTTGGTGTTTAATTTCCTTAGAAGTGATCATATTGAATTTATATATATATGAATTTATAGAAGAGGTGTATGTATGAAATACAACAATCCCGTAATCAAAGGCTTCTACCCTGACCCCAGCGTATGCAAAGTAGACGGCATCTATTATATGGTCTGCAGCTCCTTTCAGTATTTCCCTGGAGTGCCTATCTTCGAGAGCACAGACCTGCTTAACTGGAAGCAAATCGGCCATTGCCTGACCCGCGAGAGCCAGATCCAGCTGGGTACGGTGAGCAGCTCCGGCGGCGTGTTCGCCCCTACCATCCGCCACAATAACGGCTGCTTCTACATGGTGACTACCAATGACACGACCCGCCAGAACTTCTATGTCTGGACGGACGATATTTACGGCGAATGGTCGGAACCGGTCTATGTCGATCAGGGCGGAATCGATCCGGATTTGTATTTTGAAGACGGCAAGACTTTGTTTATGAGCAACGGGTTGGACGATAACGGCACTCCAGGTGTGATTCAGTGTGAAATTAACATTGAGACAGGCAGCAAGCTATCGCCGAGCCAGTCTATCTGGCAGGGAACGGGCGGACGTTATCTGGAAAGCCCTCATCTCTATAAAATCAACGGGTACTACTACCTGCTCGCAGCCGAAGGCGGAACCGAATACGGACATATGGCGACTTATGCGCGGGGGACTTCCCCTTCCGGCCCATTCGAGGCCTATGCGGAGAATCCTGTCCTGACCAACCGCAATCTGGGCGGTTACGAGCTGCAGGGTGTCGGGCACAGCGATCTGATCCAGGATGACGCAGGGAACTGGTGGCTCTTGCATCTGGGATTCCGGCAAACCGGACGCTGGCTCACTTACCACCATCTGGGTCGCGAAGTGTTCCTGACTCCGGTGACCTTCGGCGAAGACGGCTGGTTCACAGCCGGGCATAACGGAACGGTGCTTCTGAGCTTCGAGACTGACCGCATTCCGGACACGGTGGTTCAGCAGGAGAAGAAGAGCTATACTTTTGAGAATACCGGCTGGAATCTGGACTGGGCTTATCTCCGCCATCCGGCCACAGAGAATTATCTACTGGGACAAGACAAGCTGACGTTACGAGGTACAGAGGTAACGCTGGATGTTCCGGCATCCCCGACCTTTATAGGCCTCCGCCAACGGGATTTCGACGCGGTGATTACCTGCAACATAACGCTGACAGGCGGAGAAGCCGGCATCACGCTCTATATGGACGAGAATCATCATTATGATCTGGCAATCCGCCAAGACGAAGCGCAGTACCGGGTGATCGAGCGCCTCAATATTGGAGATGTAAAATCCATCCAGCATGAAGTGGCTCTGGGCAGTAGCAATCAGGCCACGCTGTTGATCAAATCCGGTAAGGAGCGCTACAGCTTCTTCATTAGTAATGAACACGGGGAAATCCCCCTCGGGTCGGCCCAGACCAGATACCTCTCTTCCGAGGTTGCCGGAGGATTCACGGGTGTCCTGATCGGACTGTATGCATGCGGGGAAGGTTCATCGGCGGAGTTCACGGAGTTTAAGTGCGAGTATGTGTAACAAGCAGAAGCAGAGCCTGCGGGTATCCGCGCTCTATCTCTGCACCGCTTTGTGTATATCCGGAATACCCAAAAACAGGGAGCCCCGTTACGGGAGCTCCCTTAATGCATTCAGATCAGCGATCCGATAGTTCATCAGATAGTGAATTGCGGCTTCTTTACTTCCTGTCTTCCACAGGAATATCCGGCAAGAGGGGCCGCCCTTCCGGATAAGCACATTGATTCAGCTGGTCGCCAATCCATGCTTTGCCGTCTTCGCCCGTTTCTTTTTTCCAGATCGGTACAATCTGTTTAATCCGGTCTATCACATATTCATTCGCTTCGTAAGCAGCCTTACGGTGCGGAGAAGATACAGCGATCACCACAGCGATATCCATAATTTCAAGCTTTCCTACCCGATGTGTCACAGCAACCCTGGTATCCGGCCAGCGTTCTCTGACCTCCTGCCCGATGCGTTCCAATTGCGTGAGCGCCATAAGCGGATACGCTTCATATTCAAGATATAATGTCCGCTTACCCTGCGTGAGCTCCCTTACCGTACCTATGAATAAAGTGACCGCTCCCGCTTCTCTCCGCAGAACTTTATCAGAGACCGCCTGCGGCTGAATCGGGTTGTCTGTAATTTCGAATAATGCACTGCCCAAGTGATCACTCCCTTTCCATATCTGCGTGCAGCAAGTCCTTATATTGCTCAGGTGTATCAATATCTGCAGTGAAATCCTCATGTATACCCGCACCAGTAAGATCGTCCTTGTCTACCCCTAACCAGTGCATCGAATCTAATAATCCGGATAGCCGGTACTGCCGTGTATCCAGTCTTTCAATAATATCTGCCAGGATCCGGTGCGGCCAGTATACTCCATGGAGCATCTGATGTTTGCCATTCATCAGGGGAAGAACAGCCTCATAGTCCTCTTCCATGAGCCGGGTAAGCATCCACGAAGCGGCGGGAGCGGAAATCTTAGGGAGATCACAGCCCACAACCCAGGCATATTCCGTCTCCACCCCGGCAAAAGCAGCATGAAACCCGCTCAGCGGTCCAAGCCCCGCACAGATGTCCGGAATATACCGGATATCTCCTTGGGGAGGGTAGTCCATGTACGGAGAAGCATCGTTCGTAACAACAATTATTTTAGAGCAGACGGTTCGCATTTCCTTCAGCTGTCTATCCACGAAACGCTCCCCTTGATAGGTCAGGAGCGCTTTATTCCGGCCCTTCATCCGGGAATTCTGTCCGCCTGCCAGTATGATTCCAGTCAGCAAATCAAGCACCTCCCGTAAGTATTCCGGCTCCATTTGATTAGAGAAGTGAATAAGCCAGAGAAAGAACTTCTTCATCAACAAGCACTTGATCCTGCAGCGGCAGTACAGGGATAGTATTCGGGCTGACCGGAGAGGCTGCACGATGCTCAACCGCGTTCTCCTCCCAGCTCAGCCATAGGCATATATTCGCAGTCTGGTTTCGCAGCAGGCTCATCTCGTCTGCATTGCGGATCAATGCGATTTTGGGATAATCCGCAGACTTGAAGCCTTCTGCAACCAGCAGATCAACCTTACCGTACATAGACGCTGCGATATCTTCCAATGAGGTTTCGGATTTCCGCATGATTCTTGTAGCTTCTGACGAGGTCAGTACAGCTTCAACTGCACCGTGCAGCAGATGCTTGCTGCTGTCTGTGCCCGGATCATCCAATTCAAAGTGGTGGGCATCATGTTTGGCCGACCCGACACGCAGCCCACGGGCGGATAAGGCGCGGATTAAACGGCAGGCCAGGGTTGTTTTTCCGCTATTCTTATAACCGACAATTTGCAGTACAGGAACCGGTCCGCGTACTGCTGCATGATGAGATTCCATAGTCACGTTGCAGCCTCTCCTTCGTCATAATAACGTTCAGTGATAACCCTGGGGAGCAGCGCATATCTTGTGCTTCAAATCACCCGCGTCCCCCATCAAAAAAAGTATAGTTAAGGAGTCTGGCATCCTCACATGCCGTGATAGTTCAGGGTAGGAGGTCATGTTTAGTATGAAGAAATATATCCCTAACCAACACGGCGCCTGGGCGATGCTCGTTCTGCCCTTTCTGTTCGGGGTAGCCGCATCCCGGGGGCAGCTTATACATATTCCGCTGTTTGTCTGCTGGCTGCTGATCTATTTGTTCAGCTTTCCTTTGCTGCAGGGGGTGAAGACAAGGAAATTCAAGCGTTATGCCCAGCCCTTGAAGCTGTATGGCATTCTGCTGCTCCCTTTGATCATCTATCTGGTGGCAGCTGAACCTGTGCTGTTATGGTTTGTTCTGCCGCTCGTGCCTTTGTTCGCTGTGAATCTCTATTATGCCAGAACCAAAAATGAACGGGCCCTGCTCAATGACATCTCGGCCATAGTGGCCTTCTGCCTGATCATCTATCCGGTCTTCTATGTCGGTCAGGGCGGGAGCTGGCAGACTGCGACCGAGCTGTTCGTGCTGGCCGTGCTGTACTTCACAGGAACCGCATTATATGTCAAAACCGTCATCCGTGAACGGAACAATAACCGCTTCTATTACGGATCGGTGCTCTATCATCTGCTGGTTGCAGCAGCCGGACTCTTCCTGTTTCCGTCTTTGCTGGTTCCGCTGCTGATCCTGCTCCTGCGGGCGGCCATCCTGCCTAAGACGGGCATCACTGCCAAACGTACCGGAATCATCGAGATCGGCTTCTCCGTTATGTTATATGTGTCTGTGCTTGTGCTCTACTTCTAGCGTATAAAATAACCCCAAACGTATAAAATCAGGAAGCTCTTCTGCCGGTAATCACGGTAGAGGAGCTTCCTTTTTGCTGCGTAATGCTATTCCACAATCATATCCTGATTGCTCGATCCCGGCGGCACAATGGGGTATACATTGCTCTCCTCGGTAATATCGAACTCCATAACAACAAGCCCCTCCGTATGCAGCGCAAGTTCAATAATCTGCTCCGCTTCAGCAAGCGTGTGTGCCCGGAACCCGTGGGCGCCGAAGGACTCCGCCAAAGCGACAAAATCCGGCGAGCTGATCCGCACCGAGGAATACCGCCGGCCCAGAAACAGCTGCTGCCACTGTCTTACCATCCCCAGATACCCGTTCTTAAAGATCGCAACCTTGACGTTCAGCCCATGATCAACAGCCGTCATAATCTCCTGCATATTCATCTGAAAGCTTCCGTCGCCTGTAATACAAACCACATGGCGGTCAGGAAAAGCAACAGCGGCGCCGATTGCAGCAGGCAAGCCGTACCCCATGGTGCCCAGTCCGCCGGAGGTCAGGAACGACCGTGCTTCCGAGAACTCGTAATGCGTAGCCGTCCATATCTGATGCTGGCCGACATCTGTGGCTATAATCGCATCGCCCGCTGTAGCCTTTTGAATGCATCCGATAACCTCCTGGGGAGTCATCTTGGCATCCTGGCCCTTGCCTGATTTCACCGGACGCTTCAGCCAGGCCATGATCTGCTGATCCCAGGCGGAATGCTCCGCTGCCTGTACTTGTCCCCGTAATCCGCTAAGGAAATCTGCACAAGAACCGGTGACCGCAAGATCTATGGGAATGTTCTTGTTCAGCTCGGAGGTATCCAGATCTACTTGAATTTTATAGGAACCCGGCGAGAACGCCTTACGGTTGCCCGTTACCCGGTCACTGAACCGCACACCGAGACACAGCACAACGTCAGCACCCTGGAGTGCACGGTTGGCAGCCACTGTTCCATGCATCCCGACCATGCCCAGATGCAGGGAGTGTCCGGACGGGAAAGCTCCGAGGCCCATCAGCGTGCTGGCTACAGGAAGTCCCAGCTGCTCGGCGAATTCCTTCAGGAGTGCCGGGGTCTCCCCTTGAATACAGCCTCCGCCAATAAGCACAAGCGGCCGCTGCGCACGGTTCAGCCGCTCTGCCGCCAGCTGAATATCCGCAGGATCTATGAAATAATCGGTCTGGTACCCCCGGATAACCGGCGGGGAGGACTGAACGGAGAAGTCACCTGCTGCAGTGAATTCCGCATTCATGACATTTTTCGGCAGATCGATCAGAACCGGACCGGGCCGTCCTGTTGTCGCCACATGGAACGCCTCATGTATAATTCTTGGAAGCTCCTTGATCTCCCTAACGATATAATTGTGTTTCGTAACCGGCATCGTCATTCCGTAAATATCCACTTCCTGAAAGCTGTCCAGACCAATAAGCTCGGTGGATACCTGGCCGGTAAGGACAATTAACGGAACCGAATCCATGAAGGCGGTAGCAATTCCGGTGACGGCATTGGTTGCTCCAGGACCGCTGGTAACAAGGGCTACCCCCGGGCGTCCCGTCGCTCTTGCGTATCCGTCCGCAGCATGGACCGCAGCCTGTTCATGTCTGACCAGCACATGCTGAATCCGGTCACAATCATACAGCGCGTCGTATAAAGGCAATACGGCACCGCCGGGGTAGCCGAACAGGGTCTCAATCTTTTTCTCGATCAGCATCTCAATCAGCAGCTGTGCTCCGTTCATAAGTTCAGTTCGTCTCCCGCCATATATAATGTAGTTACAGGCTGCATTCCTGCCCGCTCAACCGCTGAATAATGCGTTCTGTGCTTAACCTCCAATATAGGACATGCCGATCTTGGTTCTGTTCCCCGCGGTCTGTTCTGTCCGCTCATCGGAATAGCGGTCAGCGCGCTTCTCCCAGACGTCTCTAATGGCAGCCAGCAGATGTTGATCATCCGCACCGCTGCGGAGCATTGCCCTGAGATCAAAGCCCTCCGATGCGAACAGGCAGGTATACAGCTTGCCGTCGGAAGACAGCCGGGCCCGCGTGCAGGAGGAGCAGAAGGATTCGGATACGGAAGTGATAAAGCCGATCTGCGCCTGACTGCCCTTGTAGCCATAACGCTGCGCAACCTCGCCGAAATAATGGTGCTCCAGGGCTTCCAGCACAAATGTACCCTGGAGGCGCTCCAGAATTTCTTGTTTGGTAACGACCTTCTCATAGCTCCAGCCGTTGTCGTTGCCGGCATCCATGAATTCGATGAAGCGCAGCGTTATATTTCTATCCTTGAAGTAGGCCGCCATCGGCACAATCTCCGATTCGTTCACCCCTCTTTGTACCACCATGTTTACTTTGACCTCAAAACCTGCTGCTATGGCATAATCAATATGTCGTAAAATCGCTCCAGGCTTGTAACCCCGCCCGTTCATTCTGCCGAACAGCTCAGGCTCCAGAGCATCCAGGCTGACATTCAGCCTGCGGAGTCCCGCAGCATAGAGCGGCATTGCCTGCCCTCCCAGCAGTACCCCGTTCGTCGTCAGCCCCATATCTTCGACACCACTTATAGCGCGGATTCCGGCAACAAGCTCGGGCAGGCTCCGCCGCATGAGCGGCTCGCCTCCGGTAAGTCTGATTTTGCTTACGCCAAGGGAGACGAAGAGCTTCGTCAGCCGGAGAATTTCAGCAAAGGTAAGCAGCTCGCTTGCCGGGAGGAAGGCATAATCCTCTCCGAACACTTCCTTCGGCATGCAGTAGGAACAGCGGAAATTACACCGGTCCGTTACCGAGATCCGCAAATCATGGATCGGCCGCCGCAGCTGGTCCTGCAATGGATGAGCAGTCATATGTCTATCCCCCTTCCGGTAAGCTTACAGCACCCATTCGTCCGTACCTTCTTCAACGCCGAGGAGCAGTACATCCACAGGATCGCCTGCAACATAACCTCTTGTTCCGCCCGGCAGCACAATCAGCGAATTCCCGCGTGCGATGGAGGATACCGCATTTGATTTATTGAAGCCGGCGGGACGCACCGAGGTCCGGTCATGAACAGCCCGGATAAACCGGGTGAACGGATTGGCCTTCGGGAAATCCTCTGCCAGTATTGCTGTCGTACGCGGCAGATAGACTTTATCTGCCCCCATCATCGTTAGCAGGGCGGGTCTGACAAACAGCTCGAAGCCTGTGAAGCACGCAGACGGATTGCCGGACAATCCGAACAGGCACTTCTCCCCGGCAACTGCGACTGTAGTCACGCTGCCCGGACGCATCGCCACCTTGTTGAACAGTACATCGGCCCCGAGGCGCTTGTATATTTCCGGCAAGTAGTCATAGTCGCCGACAGATACGCCGCCTGTGGTGATCAGGCAGTCTGTTTCTGTCATCGCCTGCCGGACCGTCAGCAGGCATTCTTCCAGCTGGTCCGCTGCCGTATCGTACATCCGGTAAGGGATCCCCATCCGGGCGAGCTGGGCAGCGATCATCGGCCCGTTGCTGTTGCGGATTCTACCGGGTACGAGCGGAGCCGTCACCTCCAGCAGCTCGGTTCCCGTTGACAATATGCCTACAACCGGCCGCTTGCCGACCCGCACCTCCCCGTACCCGAAGGTAGCCAGCAGCGCCACAGTTCCGGGATGAATGAAGCTGCCTGCCGGAACGATCCTTTCTCCTGACCGCATATCTTCACCCTGCAGGGACAGATTCTCCTGCGGGGCAAAGGCTTTGCGGATGGTAAACGTCCGGCCCGCTTCCGAGGCCTGTTCGAACATGACTACCGCATCTGCACCCGCCGGCAGCGCGGCTCCCGTCATCAGACGGACGGCTTCGAATGCCCCAAGCGTAACCTGAGATATCTCCCCTGCGCCGATATGATCTACAACCGTGAAGCTGATCCGGCTGTTGCCGGAAGCACCAACTGAATCTGCCGAAGCAATTGCATACCCGTCATAGGGGGACCGCGTAAAATGCGGAACATCATGGGTTGCCGTCAGCGGCTCCGCCAGGATGCGTCCATAGCTTGCGGCAAGCGGCACTCTTTCTGTACCTGTGCAGCACACTCTTTCGGTTACCCGGAATACAGCCTCCGCCACGGTAACCGGATTTCTGGTCTTTTCCACCTTCATCTGCTCCTAACTTGATGCCGGACCCAGTAGAACCGGCTATGCCGTCCTGTATGGAAAGGGATTGGCTCAGCGGTTCAACGCCACTTCCTCCGGTTATTTCTGCGTAATATCGCTGAATGTGCCTACATACCGGACATCCTCGCCGGTGTCATCCTTCACAGCGCTGATGTTCAGCCACTGCAGATACTCTTCCCCGTTCTTGCGCCTGTTCCAGATCTCCCCCTGCCACATTCCCTTGTCCCTGACCTCCCCCCACATAACGCGGTAAAATTCTTTGGATTGGCGGCCTGACTTGAGAATGCTGGGCTGTCTGCCGAGAACCTCGTCTTCCGTATAGCCGGTGAGCTTCGTGAAGGCCGGATTGACGGTCTTAATCAAACCGGAAACATCGGTAACCAGAATCCCCTGTCCGGTAGAATTGAACACTTCAGAGGTAAGCGCAAGCCGGTCCTGGAAATAGAGCCACACGACCAGCACCAGACTGGCCAGCGCCACCTGGGAGAGCAGCATGAACCCGATGGAATATTGCCCGGTCGCCGAATAAATCACCGACAGCATGATCGGAGGGAAAAAGCCGCCCAGGCCGCCCATCATCGATACAATTCCGTTCGCGACACCCGCCTGCTTATTGAAGTACAGCGGAACTAATTTGAAAATGACTCCGTTACCGATTCCTGCACTGAACGCAATCGCAAGGCATCCGGCTGTATATAATCCCATATCTGGCATAAAGGCCAGGATAATAGCTGCAATTGTATAGATACTGAATGTGCCGGTAAGCAGGAACAACGGCTGGAACTTGTCGGCAAGCCAGCCGCCTACCGGACGGAAGAAGGTCGCAACGGCAATGAAGCCGGCTGTGCGCATCCCGGCATCTACCTTGTCCAGCCCGAAATTCGATACCAGAAAGTTAGGCAGATAAATCGTGAAGGCCACAAAGGAGCCAAAGGTAATGAAATAGAACAAGGAGAACAGCCAGAGCTTCTCATTTTTGGATACGCCTTTGATCTGCTCGATAATCGGTGTTTTGAGCTTAGGCTCATGACGGTCCCCGAAGAAGAAATTCAAGGCGATGAACACCAGCAGCAGAATCAGATACATTTTCACCGCAGGGGCCCAGCCTATCTGTGCTGCCACCATCGGAGCCGAGAAGGTTGTGACCGCCGTGCCGATATTCCCGATCCCGTAGATTCCGTTGATCAGACCATGCTTATCTTTGGGGAAATATTTCGGCAGAGAGGTCACCCCCACCGAGAATACGGCCCCGCCGATTCCAAGGAACAGGCCTCCGATAATCAAGTGAGTAACCGTGGACGCTTCACTGATGAAGTAGACCGGAAACAACAGCAGGATAAAGCTGGACATAAAAATAATGCGTGCTCCCAGAATGTTCGCATAATAGCCCAAAGGAATTCTTAGAATCGAGCCAAGCACCACCGGAATCGCTGTGACCATCGCAAGTCTTCCCGGAGGGATGCTGATGTCCTCGGAAATAAAGGGCATCAGGGAAGAGATGATCACCCACACCATGAATCCGGTAATCAAGTTTAAGGTTTGTAGCGGCAATTGCACTTTTTTAATCATTCGACTCACCTTTTCGCCGTTTATTCTCTTGATTATTCGTATGAATACTTCCTGTACTCATTGTATCCGCCGGTCCCCCGGCTCAGATATAGGGGAGTCCCCTTTCCCTGACAGGGGAAACCCTAAAAAAAATAACCCCCCACAGCGGGGCATTGCTCCAGACCTTATTCACTCCTGCAACTCCTGCCACAAACGAAACATTTCACAATTTCTCTTATCGCCTACTTCGGGCTTCGGCCTCTGTTACATTAGTTGGAAAAACGTATCTTAATTTTATTATTCCGGATCATGTAAAGGAATTAGTTGGATAAACGTCACTTAATTTTATTTATTTCCTCTAATCTGACTGTTTGCAGCATATTAAGTGCCGTTTTTCCAACTGCTGTTTGACAGGGTAGGCTTTGTTCACTAACAAGTGGAGAAAATCCAATTATTTTCGGAAGAAGCTGCATTTAAACCTAACCCATGCTGTTACAAGTGACTTAATCTGCCTCCCCCGATTTATCCACATTTCTTGTTGTCTAATTTCCTGTGCACAAAAAAGGCCGCCCCACATAGGAGCAGCCTATTCATGCATTCTCACGTAATAAGCGTATTCAGCTGTTGGCTTAACCGCTCTTTGTCCTTCGTGCTAAGCTGGTGCTCGGCCATCGGAAAGATAACCGCCTCTTCTTTGACAAAGTGTACCGTCAGCACCTCAAAGGCTTCCCCTGCATCCTTCACCGCAGCACGGATATCCTCAAGCGTCATCAGTTCGGCATTGCCCTCTGTGTGATGCAGGAAATGTCCAATATACCCTTCAATCTCGCGGTGCTCATCCTGAAGGCCGGCCAGCGGCCCTTGTTCATAACCGATGTAACGGCCCAGCAGCGGAAAAAAATGCGTTTCTTCCTTCACGGTATGCTTCTTCAGCGGGCCCGTAAACTCCAGAACCGCCTTACGCAGCTTATGAAGCTGAGCCCTGGCTTCTTCCGGAGCGGGCTGCTCCCTCTCAAACCAAAGTACGATCTCATGCCATTCTTCCATCAAAAAGGATAAATAGCGGTGTTCATTCTCAAGAATGCGCATAGCGGGCACCGTAAACTTGAGCCCTGCATGTTCCGGCATCAAGGCTTACCTCCATTCGCCGGTCAGAAATCCAGCATTTTTTTCCTCAAAGCATACTCGACCAGCTCCGGCCGGCTCTTAAGGTTTAATTTCTCCATAATTTTTGCCTTGTGGGCCTCCACTGTTTTCACTGAAATGAACAGCTTCTCGGCGATTTCCTTGTTCCCGTATCCCTTGGCAATGAGCGGCAGGATCTCGAGCTCCCGCTTGGATAACAGCTCGAACAGATCCTCTGTGCCTGCCGTTTTATCCTGCTTGATGAACTCACGGACCAGCGAGGTTGCCATCTTGGGATGAATATAGGTGCCGCCTTCATAAATGGTCCGGATGGCCAGCAGCAGCTCCTCGTCCGGCGCGCTCTTGAGCACATAACCGGAGGCCCCGTTCTTCAGCACATGGAAGAGGTATTCATCATCATCATGCATCGTCAGAATCAGGATTTTGGTATCGGGGTAATCCTCTTTAATCTTGCCGGTAGCGGTCAGCCCGCTCTCTCCCGGGGGCATGCTTAAATCCATAATCAGAATGTCCGGCCGGAATTTGGCGACCATAGTGTAAGCTTCCCTGCCGTCTGCCGCCGCCCCGATCACTTCAATGTCATTCTGAAAATTGAGAATCATGGAGAATCCGCTGCGTACGATCGCATGGTCGTCTGCAATGACGATCTTCATCAGAAGCTCATTCCTTTCCTCGCGCAAATCATACAGGCACCTGTAAAATAATCACCGTACCCCTGCCTATCTCTGAATCTACGCTGAAGGTGCCGCCCACCAGCTCCGCCCGCTCCTGCATGCCAAACAGGCCAAGTCCGGTTCCATCCGGCTCGTCACCCTGATTAAAGCCGGTTCCCTTATCCTCTACCCGAAGCAGCAGTACGCCGTCCTTTTCGGTAAGGGAAACTTTAACACTGTCAACCTGCGCATACTTCAGGGCGTTCAGCACCGCCTCCTGGCACACACGGTACATGACGGTTTCGATCTCACTCCCATACCGTTTCTCGGAGAGCCGGGACTCATAATCAATCACCAGGCCATAGGTTTGCTCCACCCGCTTGAAGTGTGACCGGAATGCGGCCTCCAGACCGAAATCATCCAGGGCCGCCGGCCTAAGCTCTACCGAAAGGTTGCGGATATCATTCAGAAGCCGGGTCATGGAGACCTCGGTCTGCTTCATCTTCTTCAGCAGCTGCTCATCCGCTGTCATATATTTCAGCACACGCAGATCAATCACGGCACTCATCAGCTCCTGGGCTACGCTGTCATGCAGTTCCCGGGAGATCCGCTTGCGTTCATTCTCCTGCGCCTCAATGATATGCTTCATCATTTTGTTCTGGTAGAACTTCTCTTGCGTCTTGAACTGTCTGGTCAGATCCCTAAGCATAAATACTCTGATACCCTTCTCGTCATCTATGGTGTGAAAGGTGGCGGCATAAGGGACAATCCCCTTATCCTTCGTCTCCAGATATACCTGGTATGAGGTGAACTCCTCGGAGTCCGGTGTATGAAAATAACAATTGAGGCAGGTACGGAGCTCCGTCTCACTCGTGTATCCCCGGCAGGTCCCGCAAAGCGCCTCAGGATTCCCCTGATACAGCTGCTTCAGAATATCCTTGTCCACGATGTTCTCGGCAGCCGGATTCATGGCCAGGGCTTTCCCTTGCCGGTCAAAAAAGAACATCGCCTCCGAGCTGTTCTCAAACAGCTTTGTCATGAGCAGACTCTGCAGATCCGTTCCGGGTGTCATCAACTGAGCAACAATTCCTTTCCGTTCAAGTCTCCAATCCCCTTACGCGCTGCCCTGTCCAGGTCCCCCAGCATGTCAGGGCTTACCTGCCGTTCGCCCCTGAAACCGCCAAGAAGCACGCCTGCAACACGGGCATCATTCCACACCGGCACAGCCCCTATGCTGCTCAGATTCTCCATCTTGGTAATGGGATAGTTAAACAAGGTGTCCGGCTGCACATCTGTCTGCACAGACGGGATTAAGAAAGGCTTGCCGGTCTTGAACACGATGCCGGCAATCCCTCTGCCGGATTGAAGGACAATCCGTTTGTAACGGTCCGTTGTGTTCCCTGAGGCGTATTTCCACCGGATGACATAGTCATATTCCGCCGGTTCAGCAAAAGCCAGCGACATGAAGTCATATCCCAAAGCTATGCGCATCCGGTCAAGCTCGATTTGGTAATCCACCTTATTGTTCATCGTTTCTCTCCTCATTTGAACAGGGAAAGAAATTCACCCGGCTCTTTCCGTTAATTCGATTTATTTCTTCTGTATAGGATATAACTTCTGCCTACATAATTCAACGGAACACTCCATACATGGACGAGCCGGGTGAACGGCCAAAAGGCAAAGATCGCAAACCCTGACAGAATGTGAAGCTTGAAGGAAAACGGCACCTCACCCATCAGCGACGGGTCCGGCCGGAACATGAATAAACCGCGGAACCAGACAGAAATCGTATCACGGTAATCAAACTCAGGCTGTACGGCATTCGTTACAATCGTGGAGTACATCCCCATAAACACGATGAACAGGAGGAGGGAGTTGACGATCAGGTCCGATGCGCTGCTGAGCCGGCGGACGTTCTTCAGCGTAAAGCGCCGCGAGGTCAGGATCAGCATCCCGAGCAGGGTAGCTGCGCCGAAGATTCCCCCGATATATACCGCGCCGATGTGGTAGAGATGATCACTCACACCGACGGCCTCCAGCCAAGTTTTCGGGACAGCGAGCCCGCCGATATGGCCCAAAATAACCGGCATAATGCCGAGATGAAACAGAATGCTGCCGAATTTCAGCTGTTTCTTTTCAATAAATTCACTTGATTTAGCTGTCCAGTTGAATTGATCCTTACGGTAACGGAAGATATGGCCGCCGATAAAGACCACCAGACACATATAGGGGAAAATGACCCATAAAAACTGACCTGACATATTCATTGACTCAGGGCCTCCTGTTCAACACAAGCTTTGAAGGTTTCGCGCAATCCCTTAACCAGATGGTAATAGGGACTTTCATTCCGCTCCAGCGCCTTGAGCAGATGGTAGGTGCCGTCCTCAAGAATCGCCATCAGCATCCTGAAATTCTCCGGCGCTCCCGGGACCTCCAGCCACTGCGCGGCATATATAAATTCACACATCAGCGGTAAATAATCAGGCAGCTCCCCCTCCGGCATGGCAAGGCCGAACATTTCGTACAGAAGCTTCAGCTTGGCGAGCATCTGCCCCCGTTCCTTGGCCTCCTCGAATTTGAAATAGGTCATATACAGCGCGCAGTCCTTCTGAAAATCAAAGGTGGCCGCATAGCTCTCCTGAATCTCATCCAGGCTGAAGCTCTGCATTTGCTTCCAATAGGCATGCACGTGGGCATAACCCGGATGAGTGCTGTCAAACGCCTCTTCCAGAAAAGCCGGATGAAAGTCCAGCTTCTCCGGATACATCAGCTGCAGGGCGAAATAACCGAAGGATTCCTTGTAATCATGCAGTTTGATCAGATCAATCACGCCAAATCCCCCCGTAGAAATTCTCTTCATACATTTCCTTGCCGGTCTTCATGGTGTCGCCGGAAGGGCTGGCCGGTCCGCACCCGTCACAGCCGGAGCCGGAGCCCATGTCTCCCATCCCGCTGCCGTAACCTGCCGAGCCTTGGGCACGGTAAGGATTCATGTGCTGCTCCTTGTGGGAGGTCGGGATGACGAAACGGTCTTCATATTTGGCAATCGCAAGCAGCCGGTACATTTCCTCTGTCTGCTGTGCGGTCATGCCAACACGATCCAGACGGGTAAGATCGAATTCCCGGCCGGTGGACTGGGCGCGCATATAGGAGCGCATCATCGCCATCCGTTGCAGGGCTTCTTTGACCGTTTCCGTGTCGCCGGCCGTCAGCATGTTCGCCAGATACTGGATCGGCGTGCGCATCTCCTCGATGGCCGGGAAGATCATATCGGGATTCTTCAGCGAATCCTTGCCTTCGAAATAATTCATAATCGGGCTAAGCGGCGGTACATACCACACCATAGGCAGTGTGCGGTATTCCGGGTGAAGCGGGAAGGCCAGCTTGTGCTCAATCGCCAGCTTATAGACCGGCGAGTTCTGGGCGGCTTCCAGCCAATCCTCGGAGATGCCGTCTTTTCTCGCCTGCGCCATAATCTCCGGATCATGCGGGTTCAAGAACAGATCACATTGCGCCTTGTATAAATCCTTCTCGTCCGGCGTGGATGCCGCCTCAAGAACCTTGTCGGCGTCATACAGCAGTACCCCGAGATAGCGGATCCGGCCGGTACAGGTCTCAGAGCATACTGTAGGCAGCCCCGCTTCCACGCGCGGGAAGCAGAAGGTGCACTTCTCTGCTTTGTTCGTCTGCCAGTTGAAATATACTTTTTTGTACGGACAGCCGGTCATGCAGTATCTCCAGCCGCGGCAGGCTTCCTGATCCACGAGGACAATGCCGTCCTCATCCCGCTTGTACATCGCACCGGAAGGACAGGAGGCGACACAGCTTGGATTCAGGCAGTGCTCACAGAGGCGCGGCAGATAGATCATGAACGATTTCTCGAAGTTGAATTTGATTTCTTCTTCGATCTTCTGGATATTCGGGTCCAGCGGGCCGGTTACATGGGCTCCCGCCAGATCATCCTCCCAGTTCGGTCCCCATTCCAGATCCATCTTCTCACCGGTTACAGCGGAATGGGCCCGCGCCACCGGGGAATGCTTTTGTTCCCCCGCATTCGTCAGATGCTCGTAGTTGTACGTCCACGGCTCATAATAATCCTTCATCTCCGGCATGTCGGGGTTGTAGAAGATTTTGCCGAGTGCGATCTTGGACAGCTTATTGCCGGATTTCAGCTCCAGCTTCCCTTTGCGCAGCTGCCAGCCGCCCTTGTAGAGCTCCTGGTCCTCCCAGCGTTTCGGATAACCGATACCGGGCTTCGTTTCCACGTTATTGAACCACATATATTCCGCACCCTTGCGGTTCGTCCAGGTCGTCTTGCAGGTCACGCTGCAGGTGTGGCAGCCGATGCATTTATCCAGATTCATTACCATTGCCACTTGCGCTTTAATTTTCAAGCCAGTTGACCTCCTTCATTTTGCGGACGGCTACGTAGACATCACGCTGGTTGCCGATCGGACCATAGTAGTTGAAGCCGTAGCTGAGCTGTGCATATCCGCCGACCATCTGGGTAGGCTTCAGATGAATCCGGGTAGGCGCATTGTGGCTTCCGCCGCGTGTATCCGTAATTTCAGAACCCGGCACCTGAATGTGCTTGTCCTGGGCGTGGTACATGAACATGGTACCTCTCGGCATCCGGTGGCTGACTACCGCGCGTGCCGATACGACACCGTTGCGGTTATAGACCTCGAGCCAGTCATTATCAGCAATCTGATGGGCCGCAGCATCCTCATTATTGATCCACACCGTTGGACCGCCCCGGAACAATGTCAGCATGTGCTGGTTATCCTGATAGGTTGAATGGATGTTCCATTTCCCGTGCGGTGTCAGATATCTCAGAACCAGGGCATCGGTTCCGCCCTTCACTGCCTTGTCACGCGGGCCGAAGACCATCGGAGGCAGCGTCGGCTTGTAGACCGGCAGCGCTTCGCCGAACTGCTGGAAGATCTCATGGTCAATGTAGAAATGCTGTCTTCCCGTCAGGGTCCGGAACGGAACGAGACGTTCAATATTCGTGGTGAACGGGGAATAACGCCGTCCCTGCTTGTTCGAGCCGCTGAATACCGGGGTCGGAATCACTTCGCGCGGCTGTGCGGTAATGCTCTGGAACGTAATTTTCTCGGCCGCCCGGTCTGCCGAGATATCCCTCAGCTCTACACCTGAATCCTTCTCCGCTGCAGCATAAGCCTTCTGGGAGACGCGGCCGTTGGTGGCTGAAGACAGATGAAGAATGGTATCTGCGGCCTGACGGGCGGTTAGCAGCTTCGGCAGTCCGTTCTTAATCGATTCATCGTAATGCACGCCGCTGATCTTCTTGAGTTCCTCATATTCTTCAGCGACAGAGAAGCTGATGCCGTGCGCGCCTGCCTTGCCGGTTTCCAGATTCGGTCCAAGTGAAGTGTATTTGTCATGAATCTGGGTGTAATCCCGCTCCACAATGGTGAAGTTCGGCATAGTTTTACCCGGAATGGCCGGCACTTCGCCCTTGGCCCAGTCTTTGACCAGACCCATCGGCTGCGAAATTTCGCTGATGGAGTCATGGCCCAACGGTGACATCACAACATCCTTATAGACGCCGGGCAGCTGCGACTTCGCCATCTCGGAGAATACCTCTGACAATTGGCGGTAGATATCCCAGTCGGAACGGGATTCCCATAGCGGATTCACGGCCGGATTGAACGGATGCACAAACGGATGCATGTCGGTGGACGACAGGTCAGTCTTCTCATACCACGTTGCGGCCGGCAGCACGACATCCGCATAGAGCGGTGTGGTGGTCATCCGGAAATCCAGGGCAACCATCAGGTCGAGCTTGCCCTCCACATCCCCGCGCCAGACAATCTCCTCCGGCTTCTGCTCTTCATTCGGCTCGGCCAGGAGACCATCGGAGGCTCCAAGCAGATGCTTCATGAAGTATTCCTGCCCTTTGGCAGAGCTGGAGATCAGGTTTGAGCGCCAGATGAACAGGGAGCGTGGGAAGTTCTCCGGTGCGCCGGGATCTTCCACGGCAAACCGTGTTTTCCGCGAGGTGATCTCTTCCACGGTGTGGCTGATAATCTCTGCATTCGTCTTCTTGCCCTGCTGCGCAGCCTCCTCGGCGAACAGCAGGCTGTTCTTGTTAAATTGCGGGAAGGAAGGCAGCCAGCCGAGACGTGCAGCCAGCACGTTATAGTCCGCCGGATGCTGGTAAGCTACATCCCCGCCCGTCGGTGATTTCAGCGAATCAGTGCCGCTCTCCTCATAACGCCATTGCTCTGTGGCAAAGTAGAAGAAGGATGTCGCGTTCTGCTGGCGTGCCGGACCCTGCCAGTCCTTGGCAAAGGCAACCGTTGACCAGCCTTCAATCGGGCGGCATTTCTCCTGGCCGACATAATGCGCCCAGCCGCCGCCGTTAACACCCTGGGAAGCGGTCAGCACCACCAGATTCAGAATGGAACGGTAGATGGTATCACTGTTGAACCAGTGGTTGATCCCTGCGCCCATGATGATCATGGAGCGCCCGCCCGTATCCAGCGAATTCTGGGCGAATTCGCGGGCAATCTGCACGACGACACTCGCCTTCACCGTCGTAATCTTCTCTTGCCAGGCCGGGGTGTACGGAGAGGATTCATCCTCATACCCCTTGGCATTAAGCGGGCTGTCTGTACGCGCCACGCCATACTGGCTCATCATCAGATCATAGACTGTGGCGGCATAACGTTCTGTGCCGTCGGCGAGCCGTATGGTCCGGGCCGGAATCATCCGTCTGAACGTGCCGTTGCCCGCATTATCAAAGAACGGGAACACGATTTCCGTCCACTCTTCCCCATGGCCCTCAATGGTCAGGGCCGGCTCGACCCTGCTGCCGTCCTCCCGCTCGAGAATCAGGTTCCACTTCTTGCCCTCTTCCCAGCGCTGCCCCATCGTACCGTTCGGAACCATCATCTCACCCGCTGCTTCGTCGAAGATGACCGGCTTCCAGTCCGAGTGCGGGGAGGTATCTCCTAGATCACTCGCCCGCAGGAAACGTCCGCCCTTCAGGGCATCCTCATGAGGGTCAAGCAGAATCAGGAACGGCATATCTGTATATTGCTTCGCATAATTCAGGAACATCGGCTCCTGTCGTTCCTGGTAGAACTCCTGCAGGATGACATGCGTCATGGCCTGGGCAAGCGCAGCGTCCGAGCCTGGATTCGGAGCCAGCCAGTTGTCGGCGAATTTGACGTTCTCGGCGAGATCCGGCGCGACCGACACGACTTTGGTTCCCTTATAGCGTACTTCCGTCATAAAGTGGGCATCCGGCGTGCGGGTTAGCGGTACATTAGAGCCCCACATCATCAGGTAACCGGCGTTGTACCAGTCCGAAGATTCCGGCACATCCGTCTGCTCCCCCCAGATCTGCGGCGAAGCCGGAGGAAGATCGGCATACCAGTCATAGAAGCTCAGCATTTGACCGCCGAGGAGGGAGATGAACCGCGCCCCCGAGGCGTAGCTGACCATCGACATAGCCGGAATCGGGGTGAAGCCCGCGATCCGGTCGGGGCCGTATTTACGGATTGTATAGATCAGCTGTGCGGAGATAAGCCGCAGCGCGTCGTCCCAGGCCACACGGATATGGCCGCCTTTCCCGCGCGCCTTCTTGTACTGGCTTGCCTTCTCAGGGTCTTCAACAATGCTGGCCCAGGCATCGACATAATTGTCATGCTCCTGGAGCGCCGTCTGCCACAGCCGCCACAGCTTCCCTCTGATATACGGGTATTTCACGCGCAGCGGGCTGTATTCGTACCAGGAGAAGGTAGCTCCGCGGGGACAGCCGCGCGGCTCAAATTCCGGCATGTCCGGTCCGCAGGAAGGATAATCAATCTGCTGGTTCTCCCAGGTGATGATTCCGTTCTTCACGAACACCTTCCAGCTGCAGGAGCCTGTACAGTTGACACCGTGAGTGGTGCGCACTACTTTATCGTGAGACCAGCGCTGGCGGTACATATTCTCCCAATCTCTGTTTTTCTCTTCAAGAATGGACCAGTTCCCGGAATAGCTCTCCACCGGTTTAAAAAAGTTAAGGCCGAATTTCTTCTTCATCGCTCAGGAACACTCCCTTCAAAATCTATTCAGTTAAGTCCATTATGGATCTCCCCGGCCCGGCTTCCCATTAGGGAAACACCTATTGAACCTCGGGAATTCCCTTGATCTGAATCCAATGCAAATAAGCCTTTCCCGCTGAGGAGAAAAGCTTGGTTCTGGCCGTTTATTGTACCCGGCAGGGGGCCTGTTAGGGACTTCCCTCTTTCTTGTCCGGGGAATGCCTTAGCGGGAATTGCACTACAAATCTGTATGCTATACTGACAAAAAAACGGGAGGATGAAGCAACATGCCAGGACCCTCACTGCGCCAATTGCACGCTCACCATGCCATTCATCAGGGCGGGCTCTCCGGCGCTATAGCCAAGACGGAAGAAATGGAGGAACTGCTGGAAGCGAAGGAATTCGAAGTGGCGCACCAGGCCGCCGAGCATTTAATCGAGTACTGGGAGACGCGGATTATCAGCCACGCCGATGCGGAGGAGGACGGATTCTATCAGGAGATGGCCGGGAAGAATCCCGGCCTGCAAGACGCAGTTCTCCGGCTTGCACGTGATCATGATTTACTGCGGATTATAGTTCAGGATGTCAAAGTAATGCTGGCAGAAGAAGGTCTCACTCCTGAGGTTGTTCACCAGTTCCACGCACTGCTGGTAGTGAACGCGGTTCATAGCCGGGATGAGGAACGTCTTCTGTTCGCGGAGTAGCACGGCTGCTGCTCTCCTGCAGAATGGCACGCAGATCATCTCTATTCATCAACAGGTCCTCAAGCGTATACTCGCCCAGTACCTGCAGATAAGCTTGCAGGGCTCTGCCCAGCACGCCTTTGAGTCCGCACACCGGGGAGATCGGACAACTGCCGCCTGAAGGATGGAAGCATTCGACTAGATAGAAATCATCCTCCATCCGGCGCACGACCTCCCCGATATTGATCTTCTCCGGCGCAAGCGCAAGCCTGATCCCTCCCCCGCGTCCTCTGACCGTTTCAATATAGCCCGCCTTGCCGAGTTCATGCGAGACCTTCATCAGATGATTCTTGGAGATGCCATATGCGCCGGAGATATCCTGTATAGTTGTCAGCTCTTCCCGCTGCTTCGCTCCGAGATACATGAGGATTCGCAAGGAGTAGTCGGTATATAACGTCAGCCTCATCTCTTCTCTCCATTCTGTTTACAAATGCAATGCAGTCAACGGATTGCTGCCGCGAACAGCGGCTTCCATCAAGCAGAACAGGCTTTGCCGGCCTTTTACAAGGAAATTCGATGTCACACGGACAGATACAACGTCCAAGCAAGAAGGAAGTTTAGCAAGTCCCCTCGGCAACAAAACAAGCAAGTGGAAAAACAGCATCTATATAACGCCGGTTTGGCCTCTTTGGAAGAATTGTGATTATTTAAGTGCTGTTTATCCATAAGCGAAGAAAGAGAATGCGGATTCCGCCTTATGTAAGTGATATTATTTACAGATGATATCATATTTTTTGTCTATTTTGTTAAAGTGGTATTTTAAATATATCTTTTATCTTAAAAAGCGTATATATTAATTTTGTACTATATGGAGAGGGGATGACCGTTATTTTATCACAACAAACCCGTGACATTGTCAAATCCACAGCGCCAGTCCTGGCGGAACACGGCACCACTATTACAACGGTGTTTTACCGGAATCTGTTCGAAGCCCACCCGGAACTGCTGAATGTATTTAACCATGCCAACCAGGCGCAAGGCCGCCAGCAGGCGGCACTAGCCAATGCAGTCTACGCAGCGGCGGTCCACATAGATAATCTTGAGAATATTCTGCCGGCGGTAGTGCAGATTGCACACAAGCATGTCAGTCTCGGCATCAAGCCGGAGCATTATCCGATTGTCGGGGAATTCCTGCTGAAGGCGATCAAGGAAGTGCTGGGCGAGGCAGCTACGGATGAGATTCTTACAGCCTGGGAAGAAGCATACGGAGTTATTGCAGGCGCTTTTATCGGCGTCGAAGACAGCATGTACAAGGAAACGCGCGAACAGGACAATGGCTGGAACTTCTTCAAGCCTTTTACCGTTGTGCGTAAGGTTCAGGAAAGCGGCAGTATTACATCGTTCTATCTGAAGCCGGCGGACGGCTTAGGCGTACCGGATTACAAGCCGGGCCAGTACATCTCTATCCGTGTGTTGATTCCTGGAGAGCAATACACCATGATCCGCCAATACAGCCTGTCGCAGGCTCCCCGGGCAGATGAATTCCGTATTTCCGTGAAACGTGAAGAGACGAATGATCCGAATGGTGTGGTTTCCGTCTATCTTCATAACCAGGTGAACGAAGGAGACATTGTTGAAGTCAGCGCTCCGGCAGGCGAATTTCTGCTCGATGTTACCAAAACCACACCTGTAGCGTTCATCTCCGGCGGCGTGGGTATTACCCCCATGATGAGCATGTTCGAGGCTGTTGCCGCAGTAACACCGGACCGGCCGGCGGTATTCCTCCATTCCGCGCGGAACGAGGCGCTTGCCGCCTTCCGCCGGGACATCGACAGACATGCGGCTGCCATGAGCAGCGTCAAGACCAGATTCTTCTACTCCGGCGGCCCGGATGGCGTCATCACCGGCGAAATCCTCAAGAGCTATGTAGATGTTACCGGAGATGCTTACGTATGCGGCCCTGTTCCTTTCATGGAAGCGATGATCGGAGAGCTGCGGGCACTCGGGATGAAGGACGAGCAGATTCATTACGAGTTCTTCGGACCGGCCCTTCAATTGAGCAGCAGATAGATTGCGGGTCTAGTACGCAGCCCATGAACCCGGTATACCAAAAAGGACACGGACCGCCTTCCAAATCATTAAAGATTCGGGGCGGTCCGTGTGCTTATTGACGGGAAAGCAGCCATTTATATAGTACCTGCGCATGATTGTGTATAGGGTCCTTCGCGGCATATATCAGTGTAACGTCCTGCGCCAGCGCCAATTCTGCGATCTTCGCAGCAAGTCTTCCCCGTGCCGGATCTTCCTCCAGCTCCCGGATATAGCTGTCACTGAATGCCGCAAACCGCTCTGGTATATGGCCGAACCATTGACGCAGCCCGGGGCTCGGAGCAAGCTCCTTCATCCACTCGTCTATGGCAGCCTGCTGCTTAGTAATTCCCCGCGGCCATAGCCTGTCCACCAGTATCCGGTACCCGTCCTCCGGAGCCGCCGGCTCATAAATCCGCTTCAGATATATAGAGTAAGGAAGGTCAGCTGACTTCCGGCAGGAATGCTCCAACATCTATTCTCCCTCCTGTTATCCATACTGGAACGGACCGTTGTTTAGTACACCCAATATACCATGGAGCAAATTGCCCTGCCAGTGACAGGCTGTCCATAAGATTGCAATACCGTAGCAAGCAAGGCAGGGCTGCCCATATGCAGCAGCTATTCCGCCTCAAGAATGAAACGGTTCCACTTCTGCTGCCAGGCGATGTCGTTCCAGAATGGATGATGCGGTGCACAGTTGGAGCATAACGTCATTCCCCAGAAGCCCAGCGCCATACCTTTGCGCAGCGAATACTCGGCAATGAATTTGCCGACCGGTCCTTCCTCGAAACCTGCATGCAGCGGGGTATAACCGACATAACCTTCACCTATAACGACCGGTATGCCGGAATGCGAGGCCCACTCATGGGCTTCTTCCAGGCGCATATCCGCCTTTTGCAGCATAGCCAGCTTATGGGCACCGTAACGGTCATATAAATAGAGGTCCCACCGGTCCGGATCGGCCCAATCATGCAGGTAGATGAGCTTCATCCCGACCGGATTGCCCTCCATCCGCCATTCCTGCCCTGCCGGCAGTGTCCACTTCTCAAAGGGAGGCGCATCCTCTCTTAATAAAGACCGGACAAAGGCGTTCGGAAATGACATTTGTTCATCATTTAATCCGGCTGCATCCATGAGTTCATTTAATACGCCTTTAATATAGAGATGATAATGGGCGACCTGCATATTGCGGGCCACATAAGCCTTCGGATAGGCTTCATTCAGCGTATAGCTGGCCGTTATCAGGATGTCGGGATGCTGTGCCCGGAGATAATCCACCGCTTCTTCTATGTAAGGCTGCATCGCTTCTACCAGCTTAGGCGTATCCGTCTCTCCGATTCCCTGCTCCACGCCGACAGCGGTAAGCTGTCCGAATTCCACCTCGTTATGCAGCTCGGCATAGACGATCTGACTGGCGAAGCCTTCTTCTTTAACCAACCGGATGAGCTGATCCATGGAGCTGGCGATTGCCATAAATCGTTCCTTAGGAGCGATAGCGGCCAGTTCGTCGCGCAGCGCGGGATACGCCAGGAAGCTCGGACTCTGCTGATATTCCCAGGAAGACAGCATGATGTAGACGCCATGTGCCTTGGCCTGCCTGAACAGCTCCAGCAGGTGGGCATGCCCGTCCAGCTCGGCACCGCCCCGGCAATTATACCAGCGTGTCCGCTGCCCTACTTCTCCCAGGCTGCCGAAATGCAGCGGTCCCGGCCGTTTACCTTCCGCCGTGAACAATAAGAACGGCATCGCACAGATCCGGACCGTATTGTAGCCTCTATCCACCGCTTCCTGGAAGCGTGCGGCCAAATCGTGATAAGGCTCGCCGGGCAGGGTCATCGTGTACCAGGAGAAATCCCACATGGTGATGGTCAGTTTGCGCGGTAACTTTTGAATGACTGAATTCATTATTATCACTCCTAATTTGGGGATTCGCGTCTTATTCCGTTCTAATCACAAGCTCATACACAGGAACTGCACGAATGGAAGCAATATAGGCAATCAGCTCAGCAGCGGTCTCATTCCAGCCTGCCATCGTCGTATTACTAGTCACGACAGTACCTTTGCGGATCGGTGATACATAGAGATACATTCCCTTGTCAACCAGCCGCTCTTCAAACCGCTTGAGTCCGATTTCCCAAGTCGTGTTGTTGCAGAAGTTATCATTAATGAGATCACCGTCAATGAAGGCATAGCCGATATCGCCGGTATAATCTATTTGGAGCAAGGCTTCTTTGACACCGTCCAGAGAGCCGGATGCGAATTCAAGAACCGCCCGTTCTTCCTTGACCTTCGTCCATGTAAAAGCAATATCTTTCTTCGGTGCGAGCAGTTTGTAGGTTGTGAATAAACCGTCCTTTGATGCTTCCACCAGCTCTCCGCCCGATACCGAACCTAAACCAGCTTCAAAATCAGGGAACACACTTAGCGTGACTTCCTCCCGATCCGTGGATTCCAGCTTAATCTCATCCCCCGATACGAGCAGATTCGAGTCCGTGAACAGGACACGCTGCTTGCCGCGGACTTCGGTTTTCCAGAACCCGAGGCTCTGCTTATCCGTCATAGTGTAGATGACAACTTTCTTGCCTGCAGCAGACACAAGACGCACGATGCCCGAAGTCTGCTCTTCCACTTCAATGATCGTCAGATCATCAAGCTGCCTGGTATGACCGACTTCGGTCTCAATACCCGCCACATCGTCCGATTGCAGCGCATAACTGCCCTTCATTCCTTCCGGCACAAAGAAGAAATAATACACTTCTTCTTCCACATCCAGCTTCGTAATCAGCTGCGCGGTTGCATATTTCAGCGTAATACCGGCCAGATCGAAGTTATACGGCAGAATCGCAAAGCTCTCGCTGCCCAGCGTCAGCTCACCTTGAGCGGGAATCGTTATCGTCTCACCGGGAAGCTCAATGCTGACGTTCATATCCTGCAGATCATGATTCTCCACATGATCCTGGAAATTATTCAGGAACAGGAAGCCGGAGCCTTCATGTGAACGGATGGCATAGCGTAATTCACTCACATCGTACGGATCTTGCCCGGAGGTGTCCCCCGGCAGAATCGTCTTGGTCAAAGCGAACTGATTCTGGAATTCAGTGAACAAATAATGCTGCAGCTTTGTCCGCTTGTACGATTCGCGCACTTGTCCGAATTCACCAATCATCGCATTGAAATCATAGGAAATCTTCGGTGTCGCCAGATCGTTCGTGAACGGATTCACCTTTCCCTTAGGATTGCTACCCCCGTGGTACATATAGTATCCGAGCATATTGCAGCCCTCCGCCGTCTTCATGACAGACATGGCCGGAACGCTGTTATACGGAAACTCGAACCGGTATTTATAGAACTGAACCATCCCGCCGCCCATCTCACAACAGGCATACGGATAGTCTTCCGGCTGGTAGAAGGGCTCGAAATTATAGCTCTTTAGAAGTTCGTTATTATGTTTGTCGCGGAAAATATACTCCGGCGTTGCCGGATGCTCCTTAATCCCGTCAAAGCGGTCCGTTTCATAGTAAATCCACGGCCAATAAGCGTAACCGCCCCATAGCGGCAGCATATCCGGTACTGTTGTCGTAGCGCCGCCCCAGCCAGTACATGTATAAATAGGCGTATCGATTCCCGACTCAATCGCCAGATCTCTTAGCAGCAGCATGTGCTCATTCCCGCCGCTGCCGCCGTTCAGCCACATATTGTTAATGCCGGTCGTGAGGCCCCACTGTGCCGAAGAGTGGTTATGCTCATTCTCGATCTGTGTGCCGATAATCGGCCCTCCCTCTTTGTACAACAAGCCCTGCACCTGCAAACCGATTTCCGCATACAGCCTCCTTACATAGGCCAGATACCCTTCATCATTGGAGCGGACCTCAAACGGGCGTCCGAACAGCCAATCCGGCATGCCGCCGCTTCTCATTTCCCCGTGACAGAAGGGGCCGATGCGGATCATGACATAAAGTCCATGCTGATCACACAGCTGAATGAACCGGCGCAAGTCTTTATTGCCCGCCCATTCATATATGCCTTCGATTTCTTCATGCAAATTCCAGAAAATATAAGTCGTGACGATGTTAACGCCACCCATCTTCATCTTAATAATCTCATCTTCCCAGTAGGCTTCATCATACCGGGAGAAATGGAATTCACCGCACACACCAAAAAACGGCTCCCCGTTCTTCTCCATATAATAGTTCGTAAAGCTGATCCGTTCGCCCGAAGGGTTCACGCCGCCAAGCTTAATATGACCTGAGAATATATTCTTTTTATCATCGTTTACTTTGATCGGGTAGTTCTTCATAAAGGTCTGACTCTCCTTAGTTCAATTCCCGTTCAACTACACTAAACCCGTTCGGCCGATACACGGTAAGCACTTGCTGCTGTCCGGGCGCTGGTTGCACAGGGAGGTTCAAGGTCAGGAGATCTCCCGGCTGCATATCTGGAATGACTAATCTGGTTCCTTCCTCGCCTGCTGAGGACACCGTTAAATAATAATCCCGCACGGCATAGCTGGGAATATCCTTCCGGCATGTCAGGGTTACCTCAAGCTCATCTCCGTGCCATACAGGAGCTTCTGCCAGCAAGAGCGGTGAAGAGATCTCACGCAAGGCAGCAAACGACGGCTTCACCCGGTTATAAATGTCTACAGAACCATGGATCCGCTGCTTCAGCTTCCCTTCACCCTCTTCACCCATTTGCGTACGGTAATCATTTAGGCTGAAGAAGATTAACGCCGCGAACTGGGGATACTGGCGGTAGATTTCTGTTTTTTCGATAAGCAGCCGGGTTCTTCTGGCGTCCCCGCCTTCAAACACCGGTTCACAAAGCCCATATTCAGCCACAACAATGGGCTTATCAGGATAATCGGCAATAATCTGCCGGATGACCTTATGCTCATCCAAATCGCCATGCCACGTTCCGATATATTCGTTCCACATCAGCAGATCACCCGCACCAGTGGCATCCCTGTCAGGCTGATAAAGAACACTGTTGCTTACATAATTGATCAGCCGGCTCGGGTCCAGCTGCAGAAGTTCCGCCTTCAGCTGCTCCATATAATGCAGGGTCACGGCAGACTGGCCATCCAGCTCATTTCCCATTCCCCAGGCAAAGATACAGGGATGATGCGCATGACTATCAATCATCTCCCTGGCTTGAGACAGGGCAAGCGCGAAGGTCTCCTTCCCCGGCTCTGCCGGCTGCTGCCAATGCGGAATTTCCTCCTGAACCAGCAGGCCATTGCGGTCACACCAGTCCAGCAAATCATTTCCCTGCTGCCAGTGGAATCGTGTAATGACACAATTCGCTTCCTTCAACCGCTCAAGCATCGCAATCAGATCTGCCTGCTTCTCAGCCATTCCAGTCGCCGGATTCGAACCAGGCATCCACTCCACACCCATCAGCCGGACCGGTTCGCGGTTCAGCCACAGCTCATGTCCCTTCACGACTATCTCCCGGAAGCCAAACGGGCGGACTACCCGGTCCTGGACCTGATCCCCAGTGCGTAGTACAATCTCAAGCTCATACAAGTCCGGATGGTCAAAATGCCACAAATCAACCTCCGGCAGCAGGATGTCTGTGAAGCTCCAGGATAAGGCCCCGCCTGTGATTTCTTCTGTCCCCTGCCAAATCCGCACTTCATTGCGGTAGACGGCAATGTATGCACTAAGCGCGTCGGCGGATGGTTCGCAAAGCTTAATAGCGGCGGATAGTCTGCCGCCTGTATTTCCGCCTTGGTCAGCGAAGATGACCAGCGGTTCCACCTTGAGCTGCTGAATGGACGCCAATCCTGTGACGACAAGCGTTACCGGCCGGATCAGCCCGCCGTCATCGGCCCAGTCAAAGCTGTTGCCTTGGGGCAACGCCACGTCACTGTTGCTGTTGTCCACTCGAATCACAAGCCGGTTCCCGCCTCCCGCATGAATATACGGAGTCAGATCCGCTTCAAATGGGGTATAGCCGGAATTGTAGTGGCTGCCTGCCTCTACACCATTAACCCAGATATCCGTATCGCGGTAAGCCCCTTCAAAGGAAAGCCGTATCCGGCAGTCCTTCCACTCGTCAGGGACTGTTAACATTTGTTCATACCAGCCTGCCCCGCGGTATTCCTCCAGACCCTCCTGTACATTCCAGGTATGCGGAACGGAGACCGTAACCTGGGACGGCAAGCCTGAAGCCTGCCATCCTTCCTGCTCGCCTCGGTTTACAGGACCGGGCTGGAACTTCCAGCCCTCTTCCAGTCTTGCAGTGTAACGCCCTTCATTAATCAGGATACCCACGTCCTTTCACCTGTGTATTCTAACCCGATCTGACCCTTCACTTCTGTACACATAAGCGGCGGTGAATCATCGCACCTTGATGATTAGGCTCCATGGATAGAGCCGTTTCCAGCTCCTCAGCAGCTTCTAGGGTACGTCCGAGTCCAAGCAATCCCAGTCCGCGCATATACCGGCAGTGAATCACATTGCGGCGGTCCAGGTTATCCTCAAATACCAGGAAGTCCGGCAGCGACACCGCAAAGTAGTCCATTTTGATCTCATCAAAAATATGCTTCTCCGCATAATCAATCAGTTTATTGAAGCGGCATTTGGCTTCCTTCTCATTATGCAGCTTCAGCCACGCCAGCCCCTGGTAGAAAATCATTTCCGGCGGCTGATCGTTGTAGAACATCGCGCTTGCCGGTTCATCCAGTCCCTGTGAAGCTATGGCATAACTGGCGATGGCTTCTTGTTTCTGCTGCAGAGCTTCGTAGGCCATACCGAGGTAATAGTAGATATTGTTCTCCCGGGCACCCTCCAGCTTGCCTTCACCCAGATTCAGCGGATAGACGAGAGCCTGCTTGAAGCGGGCAACCGCTTCCCCGTAAAGTCCAGCCTGCAGATGCTGTTTGCCAAGCTCCGTATGGGCGAACTTGTATTGTCCGGTTACTTTGCCTTCCCCGCCTTCCCAAGGGTGGAAATTCCGTGAGCTTAAGGCTACGAGAGCTTCATCATACCGTTCAAGATTGTTAAGCAGCGTAACATATTCGACGAAAAGATCATCACGCCGCTCCACCTGGCCGCGCTTCGTTTCAAGAATGGCGAGGCGCTCTGCTGAGGTCCAGGCCAGCTTCTTGCGGAGCTGGTCCAGTTCAAACAGTATCCGCACATCTTCCGGAGAGCAGGCGTACGCTTGCTCAAGCGAAGCCATGGCCGCCTGCGGGTTGTCCTGCTTGTTGAAATAGGCGAGTCCCAGGTTACGGTGAACAGTAGCGTAATCCCCCCGAAGCTCCCGTGAACGCTCCCAGCTTGCGATAGCCTCCTCCGGGCGTTTTTTATCATAAAAGAAGTTGCCCAGATAGTAATGCGCCTTGTCATCTTCCGGACTGGCCTCAACGGTGCTCTCCAGCAGTGCCAGCTCAAACAAAGTGTTAGGGAAGCAATAGGCTGGATCTGCGGACTGGCCGGCACGGCGCTGCTCTTCTGCCTTCTGAAGCTGCCCCGTACGTGCATACAGCTCTCCAAGAACGTAATGCAGCACCGGATACACGGAGCTTCCGGCAGGAACAGCTCTTTCGCCAATCTCAATGGCTTCTGGCAGCAGGCCGCTGTCCATATAGTCTGAGATCAGATTAAGATAGTTGTGTGCGTCCCTGCGCATAAGCAGATGCAGTTCGGACAGAACCTTTTCAGCACCAGCAGTGTCTTCCAGTGCACGCAGTGCCAGCGCCAGCTCGTTATAGGCACCGAAATCAGCGATATCCAGACCCATAGTTTCCATAGCGAATGCCTTGGCCTGCTCCAATAATCCAAGCTTGCGGAGCATAGCTGCCTTCAGATTACGGGCTTTGTAATTGCGTGAATTGCGGATCAGCGAACGTTCCGCCTGGTCAAGCGCTTCCGCATACTCTCCCTTGTGACTTGAAATTTGCGCCAGAGAGTAGTAACCTGCATCCTGCCAGGCTGCCGACCAGACTGATTTGTGAAAAGCAGTATAGGCCTCGTCCAAACGGTTCTGGCCGCGAAGTGCGGCACCCAGCTGATAGTAAGCCTCGCTGTCATAAGGGTTAGGGTTCCGCCAGGTCAACCGCTCGATCGCTTTGCGGAAATGCTGCTCACCGTCCTTGTAAAGTCCGCGGCGCAGCAGCAGGATTCCATATGCCACATTCAGCCGGATATCTCCGCTGTCCCGCTTCAAGCCCTCCAGATAGTAGGCTTCCGGCTCGAACGTAGCGTGCCGGTATTGCTCCAGATGCTGGCCTGCCAGATACAGCTCCTCTGCTGAACGCAGCTCTTCCGGCGCCGCGAGCGGCTTGGCAGCATCGGGAATACGCTCAATATCCGGACGTTTCGGCTGATAGGAGATCAGCAGTCGGCCTTCCGCATTCCGGACGGACAGCTTCAAGTCATGCTCCTGCTCACCGTTCTCCAGTGTTATAACTGTCTGATACACATCCACCGGGGACACATCCACCGTCTCACGCAGGTAGCAGTTGGCTGCCCCGCTAAGTTCTACGACTGCCTGCTTCAGCTTTGAGGTCGCATACACCTTAACCAATGCCTGACCGGATTCAGCATCAATCTCCAAGTTGACAGCTGCGTCAATTGAAGCATTTTTCACGACCCCAATTTGCTTGTAAGGCATGAAATATTGCCTGAAGGTCTTCTCCTCATAAGGCTGCAGCCAGGTAAAGTCAGGCTGGTTGTCCGTGTATACGCCAGTCATAAGCTCAATGTACGGGCCATCCTCATCGGTCAACTGACGGTCCCACGCCTGGCCGAACTCTCCATTGCCCCAGGTCCATTGCTTCTTGCCGGGCGAAACATGATGATTCGCCACATGCAGCAGCCCAGCTTCTACGCCGTGATCATAGCCGCCGACGAAATTATAATCGGATTTATAAGCCATATAAGAAGTCGGGACCGGGATATTCTTGTAGCGGGAAATATCTACACCTTCCGAATAATCCTGTTTGTAATAGGTGCCGGTCGCGATCGGGAACCGGGATACATCGCGCTTGCCATGGTCGAATACGGCAGTTACATCCGGAGGAAACACCGATTGCGTATGATTATTGACCGCCACAGCCGGATTCGCCCACCACAGGAAGGTCTGCGGCTGAGGTGTCCGGTTGTAAACTTGAGCATTAATCTCCAGGTAAGCTTTGCCCGGATATAGCTTGAAGGCGGCGGTAACCTTGGTGCCGTACATCCGGTCAATTTCACTGACCCATACTGTAGCGCTTCCATCTTCGGTTTGCTCATACCGGTATTCTACCGGACCGAAGGTATTCGGGCGGTGATGCTGCGGCCAGTTGAATTCAATCCCCCCGGAAATCCAAGGCCCGGCCAGGCCAACGAGTGCCGGCTTGATGACCCGGTTATAGTAGACGAAGTCGTAATTATTGGTCTTGTCGAGAGCCCGGTAGATTCTGCCGCCAATTTCCGGCATAATTTCAATCCGGACGTATTCATTCTCCAGGATCACCAGCTTGTAGTTTTTATCGGCCTTCACATCCGAGATGGACTCGATTACCGGGTGAGGATACACGCGGCCTGAGCTTCCCTGATAGACTCTTTTCTCCAGAAACATAGGATTGGGGTCAGCTTCTCCCGCCTCATACGTAGGAATCAACACACTTGTCTCCCACACCCGAACTTGGATTTGGCCAGATCCGGCTGGAGACGCCTCCAATGTATGCTCTACAGCTTCTTGCTTCATGCTTAAACTGCCTCCCTAGTCTTGATAGTTATACTTTAGCGTCTGCCGGGGAAGGTTCCAATTGACGAAATGCGGGAAGTGATGGATTATATTCTTATTCAAATTAATTCGAATAACCCTTTGATGGGTTAGAGTGGGGGATCTGATTACTTTAATCCTGCACATAATACAACATTTCGCTCATGATCTCGGCCATAATCCGAAATTGTTGTATCAAAGGCAACAATTCTCCTCTTTCGGGCAGCCTAACGGGGAAATTCTTGTATTTCGTACAACAATTCTCCCTAACCCCCCGGTATCTAGGCATCCAAGTTGCACAACGTACAACATTTCTATGTCAATAGTGGGTTACTTGTTGGGTTGTAGTCTATAATGCAATTTACATATAGCCTTACTTAGGAGGGACTGGAATGAATCATGACCATGACCATATTCGCAAGCCTGAAGGGTTTGTCGAGGAGAAGCTATATGTGCTTCCGGAATACTGGATGAAGGAGCTGGAGCAGGAGGAGCTGACTGCTTCCTTATTTATTACGGACATCGGTTATTTCCCTAACGCCCAGTATCATTTCAGGGAACGCCTGGAAGGCAGCCCGTCGCATATCTTTATCTTTTGCGAAGCCGGAGCGGGCTGGATCGAGCTGAATCATGGAGAACGCATGCACCTGCAGCAGGGAGACATGATGATTATTCCTCCCGAAACCGCACACAGGTATGGGGCAATGCAGGAGAACCCCTGGAGTATCTACTGGTTTCATTTCAAAGGAAGCCACGCGAATAGACTGGTGCAGCTGTTCGGTTTATCTAATGCTCCCCTCTCATTATCACCAAGCGGTAAAGCCCGTTTAATTGAATGGTTCGTCCCTGCCTTTGAGATGCTGGCCGAACGGACTTATGCCCTGACTACACATATACATGTTGCGCAGACCGTAAGGCAGCTGCTCTCCGGAATTGGCCTGAGCGCCGGGAAATCCGCACAAGAGAAGAAACGCGAAACTTATCTGGAGCAGGCGGTTCAATACATGAATGGACACATGGGCGGCTCCATTTCACTCATTGAGCTGGCTAACCATGTAGGAGTATCGAAACAGCATCTGATCTATTTGTTTAATTCCGAAACCGGAGTCTCTCCGATTGAATATTTCCTGCGGCTCAAGATCCAGCGGGCAGGTCATCTTCTGGATCTTACTGAACTGAGCATTAAAGAGGTCAGCTCGGCCGTGGGTATTCATGATCCTTATTATTTCTCCCGGCTCTTTAAGAAGATTTCGGGCTTCTCTCCTTCAAGCTACCGGAAAATACCAAAGGGCTAACATTCCTTCACAACGATTAATGTACCTTTTAAATTCCGGTTCGACCCAAAGAAATCTCATTAGGAGGGCACCATGAACATATCAGTTCAAAAATTCAGGATCGGCAGGAAAACCGGAATCACATTAAGTATTATAGCTATCCTGATCATCGCAATTGTCGTTGTAAACCAGCTAACACCGCGTCCTTTTGTGGCTATTTTTAGAGCATTAATTAGTACCCAGGAGAATGCTGTAAATGTGGGTCCGTACGCTGAACAAATCATAGATGTTGAAGTTAGTGACGTAATCAGTATTCCTGTCGAGGGTTTACCCGATGCGCAGATAACCATGTATACCTTTGGCGTTGAATCAGACAAGCCTAAGCCCCTGATTTTATTCATACATGGCGGCGGCTGGACCGTAGGTACTGCGAAACAAGTGGGTTCCTTCTCGAAACTCTTAACGTCGGAAGGATATGTTGTGGCTTCCCTGGATTATTCGCTCGCTCCTGAGTACAGATATCCGGCTCCCATACAGCAGGCCGCAGCAGCAATCCATTATCTGCAGACTCATGCTGAGGAATACAATGCAGATCCTGCAAAGCTCTTCATCGGCGGTAACTCAGCGGGTGCGCAAATATCAAGTCAGCTGGGAGCGATGATTACTAATCCCACTCTTGAACAGCAAGTCGGGGTAAATTTGGATATACCGGCTGCAAACGTGAAAGGCTTACTGTTATTGAATGGTGTATATGACTTTGATACTGTAGCACGGGATAACTTCCCCGGGTTTAGAAAATATGCCTGGAGTTACACTGGACAGAAAGATTACGAAAACTACTCCAGATTAGACGAGCTTTCAACTGTAAAAAATATCACCTCCGAATATCCGGCAACATTTATAACCGCAGGTGATGCTGATCCTCTGGAACCTCAAACCTACGAAATGGACGCCGTTCTCAGAGCTAAGAGTGTTGACGTTACAAGTGTTTATTGGACAGGCAGCGGAAATAAATTGCCTCATGATTATATCTACCAACTACAGACGGAGCCTGCGCAAATCGCCTATGAAGAGGTTGTCAAATTTCT
Source organism: Paenibacillus sp. FSL R10-2199 (assembly GCF_038000235.1). Classification (NCBI taxonomy): domain Bacteria; kingdom Bacillati; phylum Bacillota; class Bacilli; order Caryophanales; family Paenibacillaceae; genus Paenibacillus; species Paenibacillus sp. FSL R10-2199. Next base: position 965,094 of record NZ_JBBOBO010000002.1, read on the forward strand.
AAACGATAAATCGCAGCCATAGAAATTGAGCGCGGCAGCTAAATCAAACAGCGGCAATCCGGGACCTTATTTCCCCGTCCCGGATTGCCGCTGTTTCTTCATATGCTCCTACTCAACATCCTTCCCGGTAAACAGCTCCACTCTCGCTTTTACCAGCTCCGTATATTCCTTCTCCATCTTCTCAGCACCGGCTTTGTTCAGCTCTGCAATGAAATCATCGTAGATTGTATCGAACTCGGCTGTGCTGGCGAGGATGGCTTCCGGTATGCGCTTGTGGACGATATCCTGTGTTTTTTGATAGATGACCTGGTAGTCCCCATCGGTTGGCACCGGCATGTTGTACAGCGCGCCCCACTCTTTGACCGGGAATTCATCCTCCGCAGGGAAGAGATCCTTCCAGGTTGTCGCTTTATAAGCGGCCAGGCTTTCCTTCTCTGCATCCGAATATTCGGCAAGGATCTGTTCGGGGAAGTTCGTGGTATAGTAATTATCCGTGGAATCCTTCACCCCGTCACCGTAGCGGACACCCAGGATGGAATATAAGCCAATCCCTGTATTCTTGGTGAAATTTGCGGCATCGTTAACCTTCTGGTCGAGAATGTCAGCAGGAATGACACGTTGTCCATTGTCCACATTGTATTGTTTGCCTTCGATGCCCCAGTTTCTCAGCACCTGGCCTTCTTCCGAGGACAGCCAGTCCAGGAATTTAATTGCGCGGACCGGATCCTTGCAGGCAGTGGTGATGCTGATGCCATAGCCGTCCACTCCTACTGACTGCATCGCATGATCCTTATACTTCTCACTCAGTGTCACCGGGAAGTGCGCATACGTATACTCATCTTTGCCAGCCGCTTTGAGGGCATTTTCCGCATCCTGATATTCCCATTCTACAGAAGTGAGACCCAGTACCCGGCCGCTGGCGATTTTGGCTTTGTATTGATCATCCTTTTGGACAAAAGAGTCCTTATCGAGCAGCCCTTCATTATACATATGGTTCAGCCAGCGGAAGTACTCCTTCTCCTCCGGTTTCTTATAATGCAGCATCGTCTCGTACGTTTCCGGATTCACATAATATTCGCCGTCATTGGTTCCGCCTGTAGTGACATCCCCCTGATTGGTGACGGTTATCATAACCTTCCAGCCGTCCGCGTTCACCGTCATCGGGATGGTCGGCTGCCCGTCCGTGGTCGGATGCTTGGCCGCATATTCCTTAAGCACATTCTCATAATCCTGCAACGTTCTGACCTCCGGATAGCCAAGCTCCTTCAATACGCGGTGCTGAATCTGAAAGCCGTTGGTTGCATCAAAATTCTGGTTATCCACACCGACATTGGTCGGGATCGAGTAAATGGCCTGGTTGTCGTTACTGTATTTCATCCGGTTCATGTTATCGCCCATTACTTTTTTGATATTAGGCGCGTATTTGTCGATCAGATCGGTCAGATCAAGGACGGCTTCCGCATCCACCAGCTTGCCCAGCTCGCCTTTGGCATAGATGAGTTCGGGATAATCCCCGCTGGCTGCCATCATGGAGATTTTGTCCTGACCGCCGCCGCTGCCGACATCGAATTCCGCATTCAGGGTAACCCCTGTCTTGGCAGTAATCTCTTTGCCGATATCATCCTGCATCTTGTTCCAGTTCGGACTGGCATCTGCACCAAAGAAGGTAAAGGTGACCGGAGCTGTATCATTTCCGCTGGTATTCCCGTTCGCAGCATCCCCGGCGTTATTGCCCGCATTGCTGCTGCAGCCTGCCGAAATGAGCAGCGTGCCTGCCAGAAGCGCCGTGCCTAGTTTTCTTGAAAGTGTTGCCTTCATCTCTCTCATCCCCTTTTGCTGAATGCGTTTACAGTCTCATTTTAGCGCCGATGTTGGCGGATAACCTTGATTTTCGAGTCGCAGACTAGCATTATATAGACAAACACGTATTTCAGAGGTGGGAGCTTTATGAGCAATGTATATTTGAACTGGTTCACGACCGATGAGCATTTCCCGTTCTTTATTCAATACGGCGGCCATGAGGAAGATATGGATCTGCATATGCATGCGGATTTCTCGGAGCTTGTGATTGTGCTGAAGGGGCATGCTTCGCATATCGTCAATGATGAGGAAGCCTTTATCAAGAAAGGCAATGTATTCGTCATTAACGGCGGTACTCCGCATGCGTATAAGGACCCGTATGATTTCAAGATCTGCAACATTATGTACAAAGCCGATATGCTCAAGCTGGCCGGACCGGACTTAAGAACGCTGAACGGCTATCAGGCGCTGTTTGTATTAGAACCCTTTTACCGCAGCATTAACACCTATAAAAGCAAAATGAACCTCCCCATCGTCAGCCTGGAATATGTGTCATCGCTTGTGGCCGGCATGATTACCGAATATGAGCAGAAGCACCACGGCTATCAGACCATGCTCGCCTCCAGATTCATGGAGCTTGTCGTTTATCTGTCCAGACATTATGACACTCAGGAGAAGGGCGTGGACAACAGCCTGATGCACCTCGCCAGTGCGATCTCCTATATCGAGGATCACTATCATGAACCGGTTACCCTTGATTCCATTGCCGCCAAATCCGATATCTCTGTCCGGCATTTGAACCGGATCTTCCAGGCGTATTATCAGACTACACCGATTGCTTATATTCAGCGCCTCCGGCTGGAACAGGCCTGCTCTCTGCTCAGGCAAACCAGACACCCCATTACCGAAATCTCCTATAGGTGCGGATTTAATGACAGCAACTACTTCACCCGACTCTTCAAAAAAACGTACGGCAGGTCCCCGAAGGCTTACCGCAATCAGCAGTAGTATTTGTGTTTTACAAAATTATTCAGTATGTTTAAAAATATGAAAGGTGGTTAAGTAATGAAGATTCTCATCGTTGGCTATTTTAACGAGACCGCAAAATCAAATATTGTAAGGTATTTTCCGCAAGACTGGAACGTGGTTATTGTACCGCCCGGAGAAGAAATGCTGCATCATATTGAAGACTGCCAGGTACTCATCCCTGAACATATTAAAGTGGATCACAGCCTGCTTGCTAACGCCAAAAAACTAAAATTGGTACAGACGGGTGCAGGATTTGATAATGTAGATATCCCTGCCTGTACACAGCTTGGTATTTGGGTGGCCAATGCTGCAGGAGTGAATGCACAGGCAGTGGCCGAGCACGTAATGGCACTGATATTGTCTTATTATAAAAACATACCGTTTCTTGATCATTTCATGAAAAACAAGCTGGATGAACATCAATTGGACTATACAGGGAGTGAATTAATCGGTAAAACGATTGGGATTATCGGTTTGGGCGCTATCGGACAAAAAGTAGCTGCGTTTTGCGGGGCTTTTGATATGAATGTGCTGGCTTATGCGAGACATGCTGCTCCTCAATCTGACGGTTTGGTGAAAATGACAGATTTCGATACTCTTCTAAGCACATCGGACATAGTCAGTGTACATGTACCCTTGACTCCGCAAACCAAACAGCTGATCAACAAAGCGGCATTGAGCAAAATGAAGAATACCAGTCTTTTCATCAATACAGCCCGGGGCGGGATTGTCAACCAAAGAGATTTGATAGATGCCTTAAAAAACGGGGATATTTCAGGCGCATGCCTGGATGTGTTTGAATCGGAACCGCTTCCCATTGACAGTGAGCTCCGGAATCTGGGTAATGTGATCCTTACTCCTCATACAGCAGGAATGCCTGATGGCCGAAAATTCCATAAAAAAAGATATGATTTCTTCATAAATAATATAAAACGTGTAGGAAATGATGAAGAGCCTGAAAGCAAGCTCAATCAGTTATAGTTTAAACTCCAGCGGGGACGGGTGACCCCGCCGCCAGGGCAGCAGTTGAAGCGGTCCATACAGCAGATATGCATGAACCGCTGCTCCATACTCTATACCGCGGGCTGATCCAGCGGCTCATAATCGAACCAGTCATACGCCGCCGGAGTAGCCAGCCCAGACCCTGACGTTGCATACATCGCAACGAATACGCCTGTGAATCCTCCGGAGATTTCTGTGCTGAGATGATGTGTCTCTCCGCTGCCAAGTTCCGTCACCCCGGACTCCGGGCTTTGAACCGAGGCTTCTATGCTGCCGGGCAGCGCCTTAATCCTCAGAATAACCGGTCCGGCCGGACATTCTTCTACATGCTCCACCCGAAGCGAACCGACCGTCCGCCGGAACACGGCGACTCTCCGGCCGTTCGCAGTGCGGAGGACCAGCTCATAATGATGCCTCTCATTCTTATACACCGTAAGCCCGGCTTCTTCTCCTTCATGCTGCGGCTCATAATCCAGCGCTGCTGCTATATTGGCCGTGAAGTGACTAAGCCGGCGGCCAACAAAAGCAGGCGCAGCCGCTTCATTCAGCGTGGCCTCGTGGCCATGCAGCACCAGATGGCCCGGCCGTTCCTCCAGCGACCAGCTTCCCTCTGCGGGATTGCGCAGAAAAGTCCAGTCCAGGCCAAGCCCGGTGCCGTCAAAGTGGTCCCGCACAGGCTTCTCCGGCCAGCGAACTTCCGGCAGCAGCGGCGAGTCCATAACCGGCTCGATGTGGCCGCCGTTCCCAATCACCGGCCAGCCTTCAGCCGTCCAGGTCACCGGAGCCAGAAAAGTTTCCCTGCCCAAATGATGCCCCATCGGATAAGAGACCGGTCTGATCCCCAGGCAAACCGCCCACCAGCTGCCGTCCTGCGCTTCAATCAGGTCCGCATGACCCGTAGCGTGTATGCTGCTGTGCATACTGCGGTTGGACAGAATCGGGTTATGCGGACAAGCTTCATAAGGCCCGTAAGGCTGGCGGCTTCTTGCGATAGTCTCCATATGCCCGTATTCCGTTCCGCCCTCGGCGATCATCAAATAGTACCAGCCGTTATTCCGGTAGACATGCGGAGCCTCGGGATGAGCGCCGCCGGTTCCCTTCCAGATCAGCATACTCTCTGTCAGCATACACCCGGTTTCGATATCAATCTCACACTGGTAGATCCCGTTCCCCTGCTCACCGTCCCGGGCGGACTGAAAGTAGACGCGTCCGTCCTCATCGAATAACAGGGAAGGATCGATGCCGCTCTGCGCAACCGGGTACGGCTGTGACCAGGGACCTTCCGGGTTCTGTGTCTTGACGAAGAAATTGCCCATTCCGCTAACGTTGGTGGTCACCATATAGAACCAGCCGTTATGATAGCGGAGCGTCGGGGCGTATATTCCGCCGGAGCTCCCTGCATTCTCCAGAGGCAGCTGTCCGGCCGTTGTAAGGCAGTGTCCAATCTGACGCCAATGAACAAGATCCCTGCTGTGAAAAATGGGTACTCCCGGATAATATTCAAATGTGCTGGTCACCAGATAATAATCGTCACCTGCCCGGCAGATGCTGGGATCGGGATGAAATCCTGGGATTACGGGGTTGGTATATTGCATTGGCCGCGCTCCTGTCCATTTTCAATTAGCTGTAACTATCCCTACCATTGTAAATGGAGCCGGCTATATCAAACCTTAATTTTCAAGTCACCCGATTAGGAGAATATAGACATTGCCCGCTTCGAGAGCCTCACCCATTTCGGCAAGGTGTTCAAGATGATCTCCGGCCTCCCGCCCCGGGATTAAGAACTTATAAGACTATTCTGCCATCAGTTAAGATCCCGTTAAGAAGGCAAAAAACTAACGTATACGGAAGAAAAACCATGGTGACACCAAGAATAAGCAGGATTATTCTCACTTTCTGCCGGGATATGTGCTATGGCTGACCTTTAAGGCCGGTTGCGCTTTTTACATGGAATAGAACTGCGTGTATGATTCCCATTAACACCTATGCTGAGTTCCTGTGAGCAACTGGAGGGAGTCTTGAAGAGTGGCAGAGATACAGACAGCGAAAACCTATTATTTGGGCATTCATCCGCATATGCTGGATCCGGTAAGTCTGGAGTATACGAGCTTTGGGGTACTGTGGTACGAAGAGGGCAAGTAACGGTATGTTGTGTCCTGTTCGATTGAACAGGTGCTGTACAATATTTACACTAGCATCAGAGACAAGCAGCAGGAACGTGACTGGCAGATGCGCAAGCGCCTGGCTTTTTGGACAGCCTTCAAGGAACCCTGGAAAAGTATGCCTTATGGCTGGTATGTCCTCCGGTCCCGTGACAAATTCCCCTTGCATCTGTCTGTTGTCCGTAAAACTAAATATAGTATCTGGCTGGAGCATGCGGCCGTTTGCGAGAATGAAGCCCAGCTTACCGGTTATCTGGCCCGGGCGAAACGAACCCATCATTTAACATCAATAGTGCCTATGGAACTTCAGGAGGGCAGTATCCATGAATAGTAACAAGCTATCGCAGATTGAACTCTTTGCATTTGATACCACTCCTTCGTTCGCCGACAGACCGGTCCGGGCCGGTTCATTATATCTGCTGCTGCGGCTCACCTGGGGAGAACAAATTCATTACGGGGCATGCGAGATCGAGATTACACGAAGTGGACAATCCTTTGATTTGACGAAATGGGGGGCTCCTCTGAGATGTATTCACCATTCAACAGTGGAGGAGATAGTGGTAACCTTGCGCCGCAAGGAGCAGGAGTGGGCAACAGGTCAGCTTGGATTGCTGCAATCCGCCTTATCCGGCATTCTTCAGGCCAGGGTTCCTGTTACCGCGGGGCACGGAAGACATGCGCATCAGGTAAACTCTCATGCCGCCTTTACTCCATACCCGGTAAACAGCCGCTTCCGTGAGTTGACGTTATCCCGCTTGATCGACGAATCGGTCGCCTACTACTCCATCCTCCGGTAATAGAAATAAGTGACCGCCCAGCTTATTCCTTCAACCGCCGCCACAACCGGTAGCCCTTGCGGACGATCTCCAGAATGGGCCGGGGAACCGGAAACATCCAGCGGGAGGCAACAGGCCGGTACAGGTGATAATACGCCTTCTTGAAATCCTCCCACATGCTGCAGTCCTCATCCTTCAGGAAATCGGATATATCTACGATCAGGCCGCGGCCGTCCTGAACCATCACATTCTTGGCGTGGACATCATGCGGGTGGAGTCCGCGGGACCGGGCATAACCCAGCGCGCTGTCAATATCTTCTATGGCCTGCGCGGTGATGAGAATTCCCCGTTTCATCGAGTCATAGAAGGTAACTCCTTGCAGCCGTTTCAGGATCAGAAAGTCCGGTCCGCTGTAATAGCATTCGGAGAATGCCGGATGACGGCCGAGGCGGCGGTACACCTCTGCTTCTTCTGTAAGGCCCGGCCTGCCCGGGGCGTACACCTTCACTGCATAACCGGGAGCTTCCGGATGATAGAATACGGCAGCGTAATTCCCGGTTCCCAGCACCTTCCAGGGCTTCGGCACGCTGCGGACCTTCACGGGTTCCAGTGGATCAACACTCTCTATCGTTGCTTGTGCCAATAACTCACCCTTGATCCGTTCTATCAGCTTCTCCATTCCACTCACCCCGCAGCTCAGTTCGATAATTGCTCTATCCTTCCAGTGTACGCCAAAACATACTATTGAGCTAATCCATGCCGGGAGCAGCATAAAAACCGGTCAGCAGCAGCTAACCGGTCCTTCAACCTGGAGAAATCCATTACGCTAATATAAATAATATTTACTGTAAAGTTATAGTCATTTCACTATCCACCAGTTCCAGTAAGCTGTGTACTGTCCAGCGCCCGTCTGCGGTTTTATCCATACGAAACATTACGTCAACCGGTACTTCCACGAGATTATCGTTATCATCCCATTCCTTATGCAGTTCAGCTGCGTACACGACAGCATGATCAGCGCTTAGATAAGGAATATAGGTTCCAGCCACTTTCTGTTTCTCAGAGCCGTATGCTTGCTGGGCCATCTCATCCTCAAATTGCAGGCCAGTCTCGCTTTCAAATTCGCTTATGTAAGCCGGTGATGTTGACTGAATGATTGCAGCTGCATCTCCATTTGCCCATGCCTGATTATATGCATCCAAACCCGACATAACTGCTGCAGCCTCACCGCCCTGTCCGGCATTGACTGTACCTCCTGCAGTTGCCTCCTTGGCCACCTCATATTTGGGGCCTTCCAAATATAAACGGGCTAACTTCCAATCCTCTTTTTCTTTGGTGACGGTGAATATAAAGTCAATCTCCCGTTTAAATGCGGCGGATGCTGATTTATACGCTACTCTGACGACAGCTTTATTATCTGAGAGATATCCAATTTTATCTACTGAGACAGTGGAGTCCTTTAAAGGAAGGAAGTTGAAATCTACACCCATCTCCGAATCAATAGTGGTATAAATATCCCATCCCTGACCGGTAAATATCTCACGCGATGGATTGATCTGACCCTCCTTAAAGAAGCTGTCGAATAAAGGACGGATCTTGTCTCCTTCATCGGTTATTGTCTTCGTTAGAAGAATAGTCTGCTCGTCCACATTGAATTTTACCTGATATCCTAACATTTCACTGATTGAACGGACAGGCATATATGTAAGATTTCCGATTCGCCGCACAGGTGCCGGGAGTGTCAACTCTTTATCCTTATACATTACTTTTTTGCTGCCCAGCCATAAGGTAATCAGCGGTTTGGCGTCTTCCTCCCCACTGTCAAAAACATAAACTCTTCCTAATTCCACATTCATATCCACGGTCATTCCCAGTGACTCAAAGAAAAACCGGTAGTACACAAGCGTGTTCCCCTTCTCCACATACAAAGGCTCTGAACCAGCAAGCGAAACTCCATTAACCGCGATGTTGACATCTGGATATTCTGCAGCAGCAGAACTTTGTTGCGGGGCAACCATAAACAGCAGACAAGCCAGTATAAAGATAATAAATTTTTTATTCATCAAATTCCCCTTTCAAACTAGTAATCTTATCAGCGGCCAAATCACCTTACAAAGAATACCACATGAATGCATAGGAATTTGTCGAATTATGTTATTTTTAAAAAAGCAGCCAACACACCAAAGCTCCCTAATGGGCATTTAACAGACCACCCTCCACACGCTCATTGGATTCGCACACCCACGGCAAAGTTACCCTCACGCTGGTTCCCGCCTGAAGTTCCGAATCTACCCTAATCTGACCGCCGTACATTTCAATTAATTGTTTACAGATGGACAAGCCGATGCCTGTCCCTTTTTGCTTGGTGGTATAGAACGGATCGAAGATCCGTTTTAATTTATCCGGCGGTATCCCTTCGCCATTGTCTTTGAAGATCAGCATGATTTCATGGGTCTCATCCGCCGTGGTCACTGTAATATCTATCCTGCCTTGGCATGCGGTGAAGGAATCAATGCTATTCTTCAGAATATTCAGGAAGACCTGCTCCAGCTGTGAGGCATTTCCGAAAGTCAGAATAGTCTCATCCGAATAATCCACTGCCAGAATAATATCGCCGCTAAGTATGAGCTGATTCACAATGTTGTTCACTCTATGTATAACCTCGATTACATTAAACACTACGCCGCTGTTCTTCGCATGATCCCCTTTCCGCGACAGCATCAGGAAGTCCGTAACTAAGCCGTTCAGCGTATCGATCTCTTTAATTGTAATATCCATGTAGGCACGCAGTTCATTAGCTTTGATCTCAGGCTCATTAAGCCTATTATTCACAAGCTGGGCGAAGCCCTTGATTGAAGCCAGCGGATTACGGATTTCATGTGCCATGCCTGCGGCCATCTGTCCCATAACCGCAATTTTTTGTTCATGCAGATTGTCGATCTGCTGGTTTTTATTAGACAAATAACCTTGAGCGAAGCCGGTAAACCGGGTCCAGTTGGATTCCATCAGCCGATTATAGAAAAACAGCCGGTTCGCCGAATCATCCACAAGCGCTTCAATGGTCCGAAACATCATATTCTGGGCGGTTAAGTTCAAATCTTTGCTCATTTCAAGCAGAATATCAAAATGGTCGCCAAATATCTCTGCAGTATAAGCCCCTTGCGTAAACCCCTCTTGCTCCTGTGTATGCAGGTACTGCTCATAATCAGAAGGCCCCAGGAACAATGCTTCTATTATAGACATTAAGGTCATAGTGAAGGTTGCATCCAGCAATTCCTTATGCGTCTCTATGAACCAGGCGGATTGGGGGTTTTTCATGATTACAGAGTGATAATGAGTGTTCAGAATCATTGAAACTGCCGGTGTTAATGACGAGCGCAACTGATTTTCACTGTATCCCATTTCCATCCTCCCTCTTTGCTTGATGTATTCAATATATGTTTATATTTTCCTGCTTAAAAATAAAGCAAATCCATATTTATTTCAATTTTAAAATATACATCTGTATAAATATAGAACACCCCAAGCCTTCCGCTTAGGCGGAGTAGTTTGGGGTGTTGGTAATCATCCTCTGGATACTTTAAAATCTTAATAGACGATCATAATTATACTTTTCCAATTTCAGTTAAAGGAGGATTTACTTGCTTTGATCAGACTCCTCGCTTCTTTACTTTCTGCATTACTTCTGTCGATTGTATTCACAATGATCATATCCTTGTAACTCCTGCTTCATTGTATATAGATAGAGCCATCAAACACCGCAACATGATTACACATGTTTTGTTATATTTCATAATTGGAGCCATACTGGGTGTATTCATCCTCATAATCAATTCTGCGAATAATGTCCAGGCTTCTATACGGCTAGTATTACTTTTTGGAATCAGTGCGTCTGTATTTTCTCTATTTGCGGGCCTCTTTACATTTATAATGAACACATCAAGGCGCTAAAGCTGTTCAAAAATGTATAACCTTATGTTCCTCAGCGCTTCTGTACGTTTCGAATACAAGCTCCAGCGTCTTCAAATTGTCTTCTCCGCTCGTCTGGAATTCCCCGCCCGTATTCAGGCAGTGAATGAAATGTGACTGCAGGCGGTAGTGGCTCTCTTCGAAATCAAGGCCGTTGTTCTCCGAAACTATAGTCTCCACACCCTTGTTATCAATCACGCTGATGGTGCCGCTGCTGTATAGCTTCACTGTGGCCTTATCGCCCTCGATGATCAGCTGCTCCAGATGATTAGGCAGCACAGGTGCCGTTAGCTTGCCGCAGATTCTAAGCTATACCTGGTATAACGTCAGATTTAAATCAATAAAAACCACTTTGACAAATCACTTGCTGAGGGCTTGCAATGAACCGATAAAGGTATATCCCTCCGGTATATTTAGTTGTATTTTGTACAACTAAATCGTCTGATTTTCAACCGATTATCTGTTTAATTGTATTTCGTGCAATTAAATTTCCATTTGCAGATTGTTTCACCCGTTCAGGCAGATTTAGTTGTACAGATTACAGTTATAAGATGCAAGCATACCCTTTCGCTGTTTTTAATTGCACATTATACAACTATCGCTATGTTCCCCCTTGAAACAGGTAAAGGAGCCTGACCCAAGCAGCCTTTTCACGGCTTTGGGGTCGGCTCCTGTTTTTATAAGTCTTAGTTACCGTTATCCAGCCATGTACGCATCATAGATAACAGCTGTGCACTGTTGACTGGTTTGGTAATGTAATCCGAGCAGCCTGCTTCGAGGCACAGCTCCCGGTCTCCCTTCATCGCTTTCGCCGTCAGCGCAAGAATGGGGAGGTCCTTGAATTCCGGCTTGAGCCGGATGGCACGGGTCGTTTCATAGCCGTCCATCCCCGGCATCATGATATCCATCAGGACAATTTCGATGTCCGGTGTCTGTTCCAGAAGAGTGATGGCATCCTGGCCGTTCTCCGCAGGGATGACCTTCATCTGATGACGTTCCAGAATGGAAGTGAGTGCGAAGATGTTCCGGATATCATCATCCACTACAAGCACTTTCTTAGACTCAATCATTTCATCCGAGTGATGCAGCTTAACCAGCTTATCCTTTGAACCGGACGGCAGGTTCTCCGCCTTGCGGTGCAGGAAGAGGGTCGTTTCATCGATCAGCTGGAGATTCGATTTCACCTCTTTGAGCACCGCCATTTTGACCAGCTCATCCCAATCGCTTTCTTCCGCCGGTGTCAGCTTCCTGCTCATGTGGACCAGGACGGGAACCTTTTTGTTCTTCGCGTTCTTGTACATATCCCGGATAAACCGGATGAGATTCATCTCCGGCAGGCTGCTGTCCAGTACCACACAATCGAATTCTTTGGTATTGATCTGGTTCAACGCTTTGCGTGCCGTGTCCACTGCCGTAAGACTGATATCAGGGTTGCTTAACAGCTCAATGATTTGCTTGCGCTCTTCCTCATTCTGGACCGCCACCAGCAGATTCCTGGTCTTCTTATCCGCAAACTGGTTCAGACGGTCGAGCGCATTCTCCAACTCTTCATTGGTCACCGGTTTGCGGAAGTAATCATGAGCGCCCCGCTGTAACAGCAGTACCTCATCCTCATCGACCGTCATCACACAGACCGGAATATGCCGCACCTCAATATCGTTCTTCAGCTGCTCGAGTACCAGCCAGCCGTCGGCGTCTCCGCCAAGATGCAGATCGAGTGTTATAGCAATCGGCTGGTACTTATGAACAAGCTCCAGCACATCATAGCCGCTGGATGTAATCACGGCTTTGATACCTTTTTTGTGGAGCATATCCAGCATAATTTCATTGAACTTCTGGTCATCCTCAATAATCAGGAAGACACGGTCTCCCGGCACGATCTGATCCCGGTCATCAAGGAACGTATCATCTGCCGGCTTAGCCAGATTACTTCTGCGTTTGGATGGGGTGATATCGATCACCTCCGGAACATGTGCCTTGGGGATCTCCGGTTCGGTGAATTCCGCTTCAGTAGGCAGGTACAGATTAAAGACGCTCCCTTTGCCCGCTTCACTGTACAGGGTGATTTCTCCGCCTAACATCTCGGCAATCTCGCGGGATATGGCAAGACCCAGGCCTGTCCCGCCGTATTCCCGGTTCGTGCTGCCATCCGCCTGCTGGAAGGCTTCGAAGATAATCTGCTGCTTTTCAGGCGGGATACCGATTCCCGTGTCGCTTACAGAGAAGCAGATCACCGTTTTGGCCCGCGTCAGCGATTCATTCTCCGGATGCCAGCCCTCGCCTGCTTTGCGGATCTGCAGCATGATCTGCCCTTGCTCCGTGAACTTGAAGGCGTTGGACAGCAGGTTCTTCAGAATTTGCTGCAGCCGCTTGAAATCCGTTGCTATTCTGGCCGGTACGCCGGAATCAATGATGATCCGGTAGTCCAGCTTCTTGGCATCCACCATATGGCGGAAGGTACGGTCCAGCCCGTCTGTCAGCTCTGCCAGAGAAACCTCGCTGTAATCCGGCGTAATCGTGCCCGATTCGATTTTGGACAGATCCAGAATATCGTTGATAAGGTTAAGCAATTCAAGTCCGGAGTCCTGAATGGTCTTCGCGAACTTCACCTGAATCTCATGAAGATTCTCATCCGGGTTCTCGGCCAGCTGTTCTGCCAGGAGTAGCAGGGAATTCAGCGGGGTTCGCAGCTCATGCGACATGTTGGCCAGAAACTCGGATTTGTACTTGGACGTGAGCGCAAGCTGTTCCGCTTTCTCCTCCAGATAACGCTTGGCTACCTCTACCTCATGATTCTTGCTCTCCACTTCCGCCTTCTGCAGCACCAGCAGCTTCGCTTTATCCTCAAGCTCGTCATTCGTACTCCGCAGCTCCATCTGCTGCTTCTGGAGCTCCTCGGTGAGCGACTGTGATTGGATCAGCAATTCCTCCGTACGCTGGTTCGCCTGCATGGTATTGATCACAATGCCGATGGATTCTGTAAGCTGATCCAGGAAGGCGATGTCGATATCACTATAAGGGCGGAAGGTGGCCAGCTCCAGTATCGCCAGCACCTGATCTTCGAAAATAATCGGCAGCAAAATAATATTAAGCGGGGTAGCTTCTCCCAATGCGGACGAAATTACAACATAGTCGCCCGGCACATTGGTAAGCAGGATCCGCTGCTTCTCAATCAGACACTGGCCGACCAGCCCTTGCCCGGCCCGGAATTCATTGGCCAGATGCTTGCGGCTCTGGTAAGCATAGCTGGCGAACAGCTTCAGAACCGCTTCACCGTTAGAAGGCTCATTGATGTAGAAGACCCCATGCTGCATAGATACAAGCGGAGCCAGCTCGGACAGGATCATACGGCTCACCGCATACAAATCTCTTTGCCCTTGCAGCATCCGTGAGAATTTGGCCAGGTTGGTTTTGAGCCAATCCTGCTCTGTATTGATCCGGGTCGTCTCCTTCAGGTTCCGGATCATTTCGTTAATATTATCTTTGAGTGTCGCGACTTCCCCGGAGGCGGATACGTCGATGGCCCGTGACAGATCGCCATTCGTTACCGCCGTGGCAACATTCGTAATCGCCCGCACCTGCGTGGTAAGCGTACTCGCCATGTAGTTAACGTTGTCTGTCAGGTCACGCCACGTTCCTGCTGCTCCAGGCACACTGGCTTGTCCGCCCAGCTTCCCTTCGGCGCCTACCTCCCGCGCCACCGTGGTCACCTGGTCGGCGAAGGTCGCCAGTGTCTCGATCATATTATTGATGGTATCAGTCAGCTCGGCGATTTCGCCTTTGGCTTCCACGGTCAGCTTCTGCTTCAGATTACCGTTCGCAACGGCAGTCACAACCTTGGCGATCCCGCGCACCTGATCCGTCAGATTGGTCGCCATAATGTTAACGTTGTCGGTCAGATCCTTCCAAATCCCCCCGACGCCGCGCACCTGGGCTTGTCCGCCCAGCTTACCGTCTGTACCGACCTCGCGCGCCACACGCGTAACCTCGGAAGCGAACGAATTCAGCTGGTCCACCATCGTATTAATCGTGTTCTTCAGCTCAAGCAGTTCGCCTTTAACGTCTACCGTAATCTTCTTGGACAGATCGCCGTTCGCTACCGCTGTCGTAACACCGGCAATGTTGCGCATCTGAATGGTCAGATTGCTGGCCATGTAGTTGACCGTATCGGTCAGATCCTTCCAGGTACCGGAAACATCCTTAACTTCCGCCTGCGCCCCGAGTTTGCCGTCCGTACCGACCTCGCGCGCCACACGCGTAACCTCGGAGGCGAAGATCGAGAGCTGGTCCACCATGGTGTTGATCGTATTCTTCAGCTCCAGAATTTCACCTTTGACATCTACGGTAATCTTCTTGGACAGATCCCCTTTGGCTACCGCCGTCGTAACGTCCGCAATATTCCGCACCTGGTCCGTCAGATTCCGGGCCATATTATTTACGCCCTCGGTCAAGTCTTTCCAGGTTCCGCCGACGCCCTTCACCTGCGCCTGTCCGCCCAGTTTGCCGTCTGTACCTACCTCGCGGGCCACACGCGTCACCTCGGAGGAGAACATCGAGAGCTGGTCCACCATCGTATTGATGGTATTTTTGAGCTCCAGGATTTCGCCCTGGACATCGGCAGTGATTTTCTTGGACAGATCTCCGTTCGCTACTGCCGTCGTTACAACAGCAATGTTACGCACCTGATTGGTCAGGTTCGAGGCCATATAGTTTACACTCTCGGTCAAATCCCGCCAGGTCCCGGCAACGCCCTTAACCTGGGCCTGTCCGCCCAGCATGCCCTCGGTACCCACCTCACGCGCCACACGGGTAACCTCGGAAGCGAAGGTAGAGAGCTGCTCCACCATGGTGTTAATTGTGTTCTTGAGCTCAAGGATTTCTCCGGTCGCATTTACCGTGATCTGCTTGGACAGGTCGCCCTTGGCCACCGCCGTCGTCACTTCAGCGATATTACGCACCTGATCGGTCAGGGTACCCGCCATAAAGTTAACGCTGTCCGTTAAATCCTTCCAGGTGCCGGATACGCCCTTCACATCCGCCTGACCGCCGAGAATTCCTTCCGTGGAGACCTCCCGCGCCACCCGTGTCACCTCAGAGGCGAAGTTGCTGAGCTGATCCACCATAATATTGATGGTGCTCTTCAACTGGAGAATTTCGCCTTTCGCATCGACAGTTATCGTCTTGGATAAGTCGCCCTTAGCGACAGCGGTTGTTACTTCGGCAATGTTACGCACCTGATTGGTTAAGTTCGAGGCCATGTAATTTACGCTTTCCGTCAAATCCCGCCAGGTGCCGGATACGCCTTTGACATCTGCCTGTCCGCCAAGGATCCCTTCCGTACCGACCTCACGCGCCATCCGGGTAACCTCGGAAGCGAAGGTCGACAGCTGATCCACCATCGTGTTGATGGTGTTCTTGAGCTCAAGGATTTCGCCCTGGACATCGGCAGTAATCTTCTTCGACAGATCGCCGTTTGCGACCGCAGTGGTCACAACCGCGATGTTACGCACCTGGTTGGTCAGGTTGGAGGCCATGTAGTTTACACTTTCGGTTAGATCGCGCCATGTACCCGATACATCCTTCACGTCTGCCTGCCCGCCAAGCTTACCCTCCGTGCCAACCTCTCGCGCTACACGAGTAACCTCGGAAGAGAACATGGAGAGCTGATCCACCATGGTGTTGATCGTATTTTTGAGCTCAAGGATTTCTCCCCGTGCATTTACTGTAATTTGCTTTGACAGATCACCGTTCGCCACAGCAGTCGTTACCGCCGCAATATTACGCACCTGATCCGTAAGGTTAGTCGCCATGTAATTCACGCTGTCTGTTAAGTCTTTCCAGGTTCCCGATACCCCTTTGACATCTGCCTGCCCGCCCAGAATGCCCTCCGTGCCGACCTCGCGTGCTACCCGGGTAACCTCGGAGGCAAATGTACTAAGCTGATTCACCATCATGTTAATATTGCTTGCCGTCCGCTGGAATTCACCAGTGAGCGGCCGCCCTTCGATCTCCAGCTCCACCTTCTGGGACAGATCGCCTTTGGCTACGGCGTTAATCACCCGGACCATCTCGCTGGTCGGTTGAATTAAGTCAATAACCATCCCGTTCAGCGAATCGGTAATGGTCTCCCAGGAGCCGCCCAGATTCTTCTGCACGAATCTGCGCGACAGATTACCTTCTTTACCGACCACCCTGGCTACTGTCTGGACTTCATTCACCAGACTCTCCTGAATATCCATGATCTCGTTGAAGGTATCCGCTACCTTACCGGCTATTCCCGTGCGGTCATAGGGCATTCTGTGGGAGAAGTTTCCTTTCTTCATCGCCATTAAGGCGTTGAGCAATTCGCCGGCATCAATCTGATCCCCGCTTATCTCTTTGCTTTGGTTCTGATCGCTCATAGTATCAACCCTGCCCCTTATGCATTATTTACTTGGAATTGTTTGACTGCAATTGTAAAAACAAAGGTGGCGCCAGGTTCATTCGACGGTTCTACCCGGATGCTGCCGCCCATTAATTCAACTAAAGATTTGCTGATCGATAATCCAAGCCCTGTGCCTCCGAACCTGCGTGTTGTAGAGGCATCCAGCTGGGAGAAGGGCTGGAACAGCTCGTTTATCTTATCCGGGGGAATTCCGATGCCCGTATCTTTAATTGTAAATTCAAGCGTAAGCGTATTCGCCTCTTCGGACAGCTTGTTAACCATTATGTATATACTGCCTTCATGGGTGAATTTCACTGCATTGCCCACCAGATTATTCAATACCTGACGGAGGCGGGTCATATCACCCGTTATATAAGGCGGAACCGAAGGATCTACGGTCACAGCCATCTCCAGTTTCCGCTCCCTGGTTTTGGCTGTGAACAAATCTATCGTTTCAGCCAGGCAGTCCTGAAGGGAGAACGGCGCCTCTTCCACTTCCATCTTTCCGGATTCAATTTTGGAATAATCGAGAATAGGATTGATGACCGAAAGCAGTGCATTGCTGCTCGTGTGGATAATTCCTGCCATCTCAGCGTATTCTTCCGGCAAATCGGAGGTGAGCAGCAGATCAGACATGCCTATGATCCCATTCAGCGGAGTACGGATCTCATGGCTCATCATGGCCAGAAATTCCGATTTCACACGGGATGCGATTTCCGCCGCTTCCTTAGCCTCTCTGAGCTCCTGATTCGTTTTCTCCATCTGCTTCGCTTGTTGCTTGAGCATGTCGCTTTGGATCTGCAGGGTTTTGTTAGCTTCATACATACTGACATAGCCCTCGATTTTTGATTTGAACAGCTGCGGGACGAAGGGCTTCGTCATATAATCCATAGCGCCGACCGAATAGCCTGCGAAGATATCCTCCATTGTATTACTGGTCGCTGTCATAAAGATGATAGGCACGTAATTGTTTTTCTCCCGGGTCCGGATGAGGCGTGCCGTCTCCAGCCCGTCCATTCCCGGCATTTGCACATCCATGACGATGACGGCAAATTCTTCTTCCAATAAACAGCGCAAAGCCTCTACCCCGGAATATGCCCGAAACAGATGATATGGTTCTCCGCTTAGAATAGCCTCAATGGCAAGCAAGTTTTCGGGGTGATCGTCTACGAGAAGGATGTTGACTGGGAAATCCATGAGGACCCTCACTTTCCGACTTGTGGCTTGCTGACGTTTATATTTCGAAAATATAGCTTATATACCCATAATTTCAAATAACGAAACTCCCTTTACCCTTATAGCTTTCCCATTGTTCTCTATGTATTCACCAGTGTAGGAAAAACAAAAAAGCGATCGTCCGGAGACGGGCCGCTTTCTTCCTTTAGGCAATATTCAGAGCAGATATTATTCTGCCCAATCAAGCTTCCCTGTATCACCACTCCATAAGCCCCTTGATATGAGCCGTCAGCTTCCGGGCAGCTTTACTGTGCGTAGCTTGGGAAGGGTGGGAGTCGGAGGCGTATCCATCCACTGCCTCCTGCACGTCAAATTTCATGGCAGAAATGTTGCTGTCTCCTGTTTCTTGCATATATCCCTTCACTGCCTGTTCGACATAAGGATACAATCTGTCTCCCATGATGCCCAGCGTACACAGAATGGGTGTGCGGGGGTTATTGCGTCTGACCATTTTGAGGAATTCAGCATACTCCCTGGCATATTCCGTCTGCTTGCCGGTATCGTCTCTGGTGTAGGAATCATCATTCGTTCCGAGATTGATGACAATCAGATCGGGCACAAACCTGTTGAAATCCCAACGAATATCCTGGGGCAGCAGAACGCCGTCAAATTTACCCTCGGACTTGCCTACCCGTTCATAATAATCCGGGAGAAGATGTGTCAGCAGCCGTTGATCGGTTTCCGTGTATCCTGTAATAATGCCATAGCCGCTATACGAAACCATACTATAGTCCGCATCAAGATGGCGGGCCGTCAGATAAGCATAGCTTTTGGTGACATCTTCTGTAGCTGTGGAGAAGGAATGCAGCCCGTCCTCATCATCCACGCCGTAGCCGCAGGTAATGGAATCGCCGATGAATTCGATCTTATGTACTTTTGCCGGAGCGGGTTTGATTCCATCCGCTGCATGGACAGCAATCTCCTGAATCCCTGCCGTGGACATTGCCGCCTCAGACAGCTTGGTGACCTTTACCCTGACCTCCTGCTCCGTCTCGCTCTCAAATATCGTATACGTTCTAAGCAGCGTGTCCAGCTGGTCGTCAATGACCCGTACTCCGTTTACACAGATGCCAATCCTGGCCAGATTATTACCGGTTAAGGCAATAGTATCAGCTTTCAATGTAATCTCCGCTTTGGTGCCATAGAATGAAAATTCGATACCGCTGCCGGAGAGTGCCAGCCACAGCACATCATTGCTGTAATGCGTCCGGCCGGTCAATTTCACATGTGTCTCCGCAGGTTTGAATACTTGCGCGTGTTCTGTCATCTTTAAACCTTCCTTCCCGCTCTATAACAGTAACAGTAGCAGGCGCGCCTTTTGTTTTCAAGAACTGTCTGACAAAGAGACTGGAGCATTCCGCGAATCTGTTACATTCTAACCCTTGACTGTTAGCGCTTCATCTATGATAATAACAACCTCACCCAAATAGATTCGGGACAGGCACATCATTGATTATAGAAAAGGGGCGGTCGTTATCAGCTGGTTAAATGATCTCTATAAATTACAGAAGCGGGAGCTGAAAAAGGACATCGAACCCGCTCTGGTCAATGCCATCTTCCGGATGTATGACCGGTTTCCGAGGATCGGCCTCACAGAGAGGCTCGGCCAGCAGGATATGTCTCTGGATATCGCGGATGCTTATGTACATAGCCGCAATGCGATGATTGAAGCCGGAGTCGGAATCGGCAAGTCTTTTGCCTACCTTATCCCCGGCCTGCTCATTAACCAGATCTCCCGGCAGCCGGTCATTATTGCCACCTCCTCCATCCAGCTCTCCGAACAGATCCATAAAGATCTGCGGTTCATCGGCAGCCGGCTCGGGTTCACTTCAGTCCGCTCCGTAGTCGGGAAAGGTATGGGGCAATATGCCTGCCGGTACAGGGCAGCTGAACTAATCAAGCCGGATGCTGCTGCTTCCCCCCTGTCTGCGCTTGCCGAACGTATTGTGAATTACGGGATTGATGAGCGGGCAGATATTGAGGGCGGTGTTAGTGACGCGGTATGGTCCGGCGTTTGTGTGAATGATTGCAAATTTGAGCAATGCCATTACCGGAGCACCTGCTCGTTCTACGAGATGAGGGCCAAAATTAATGCCGCCCCCGGCGACATGGATTTCATCATCGTTAATCAGGACCTGCTTATCCGTGACCTGATTAAGAAGAAGGAAGGAACCAAGGGCTTAATTGCGGAACGGCCGGCGCTGATCGTAATAGATGAAGCACATAATCTCGAAGCAAAGGTCAGAGATGCAAGAACGCTCGAATTCACCTTCCGGGGAACCTGCCGCATACTGGAGGACGCCTTACAGATTCTTTTCAGGCAATCCGCAGATAAGGAGCTAATGGCACAATATAAATTTATAAAAAGATGCGCCGGGGATATTTTCAGACAGGTAGAGGCGGATCTGCTGCACACAGCCAAGCAGGACAATGACCGGATCAAAGTATCGGAGATTACAGGAGTCCCGCTGCAGCGGGGAATTCAGGTATTGAGAGAGTTCAGTCTCAGCCTGTCCGTCCTCACTTCCCGGCGTGAGCGGGAGATTGACAATGCTTTTGAAGCCATGAACGGACTTATCGGCCTCTTTGCTGTACTCGCCGGAGCGGAGGACAACTATCTGATCTGGGCAAGCCATACGCGGGGGGAGAGCACGGTCAGCATCTGTCCCAAAGGCATAAAGCCAGTTCCTGAAACACAGCTTGTTTAACGGAAAGACCTCTGTCATCTTAACGTCAGCAACCCTGTGCCAGACCGGAGATACGCTGGAGGAACAATATGCTTATCTGACAGAGTCGCTCGGATACCGGGGAGATTATATGGAGCGCCAGGCTTCACCGTTTGATTACGATAACCACACCCTGATGTACATTGCCAGGAACGTTCCCTACTATAACCATAACAACCGGGAAGCTTATCTGGAAGCAGCGTACAAGGAGATGCTGAGACTCTGCAATTTGACGGACGGGCGGACACTGGTGCTTTTCTCGGCCAAAGAGGATATGAAGTACATTCATCAGAAGCTAAGCGCCGAGAAGCTTAACTGGGCGCTGCATGTGCAGAGGGAAGGCTCGTCCCAGGATGGGGTAATCGCTGAATTCCGGGCCAGTAAAGGCGTTCTGCTGAGTACGGGGGTATTCTGGGAGGGCGTAAATATCGCAGGCTCCGATTTATCGCAGTTAATTGTGGTCCGGCTCCCTTTCCCGGTCCCTGCCGATCCGGTCTATGAATATAAGGCCTCTTTGGCTGAGAACCCCTTGAAAGACGTATTCGTCCCGGACATGCTACTCCGGTTGAGGCAGGGCACGGGACGTCTGATCCGCAGTGAAACGGACCTGGGTGTGCTCAGTATCCTCGATTCCCGCCTGTCCGCCGGAGCCCGTAAGGACTACCGGGATAAGGTGCTGGGAGCTTTGCCCTTCAAGCGGGTTACCGAGGATTTCAGGGTGCTGGAGAAGTTTGTACAGGAGAAATTTGATAAGATTTGATATCAACCGCTCTAACGGACACGCTGGCGCATCGGATTTGCTTTTTTATGCTTCATGCTGGTTTGCTTCAGATTGTTCTCGCCTCCAGCCTCTCCTTTGCTTGGAGTAACGGCGAAAAAGGACAGAAGCCCGCCAGCCGCCCCTACGGCTGCCATAGTACCGAATAAAACCCAATGTCCCCGGTTCATTAGAAGTGACACGACCGGCGGGCCCAGTGCAACCCCGATAAATCTCATGCTGCTGTATAAGGAGGTGATTGTACCACGGTTCTCTTTTTCAATCCCCTCCGTGATCAGCGCATCCATGCAGGGCAGAACCACACCAATCCCGACACCGCTTAAACTTAAGAAGCCTACCATGAAGTATATATTCTGGCTAAAGCCTGTTATCAGCATAGCTGCTGTAAGCACCGCCATACCTCCGAAACCGAGCCATTTCATTAACAGCTTGTTTTTGCCGATGATTTTGCCGCTTCCGTAAGAGGCCAGACACAGAAGTGCAAGGGGAATGGCCAGTACAAATCCCTTGGAGGCCCCATGCAGGTTATACTCCGCCTCCAGCGTCTCCGATAAATAGAACAGCACGCCGAAGGTTGCGAACATACAGATTCCGCCTATCGCAAATATGGCATACAGCCAGCGGCCCCTTTCATGCAGGATTTCTTTAATGCCGGTTAAGAATTGCCCGATGCTTTTCTTTTCGGCCTTCTCCTCTGACTTTGGTTTCTTGACGAGAAACACAACAAGCACAAAGGAAATCAGACACAAGGCCGGAATCGCGATGAAGGGTGCATACCATAGCAATGTACCGAGATACGCGCCAAGGATCGGACTTAATACTTTGCCGAAGGTGTTGGAGGTTTCAATGATTCCCAATCCTTTACTAACCTCTTTCTCATCCTTGAACAGATCGCCTACGAAGGGAAGGACGATCGGAAAGGCTCCTGCGGCTCCAATCCCCTGGACTAGACGCCCTCCGAGGATGACCCAGTAGGCAGTTACTCCGGTTAAGAACCAGGCAGCGGCAACACAAATAGCTCCGCCTATGGCCGCAAGGATGAGACTGGGCAGGATAACGATTTTACGTCCAAAGCGGTCTGACAGATAACCGGCAACCGGAATCATCAAGATGGCGATCAGGCCATACACCGTGATGATCATACTGACCTGAAAAGCATTGATACCAAGCTTTTTGGAGATCTGCGGCAGAATAGGCAACAGCATGGAATTGCCAAGTGTCATGATTAACGGGATGGAAGCAAGTGCAATTAATGCTCCTTTTGAACCTTTCATGGCGAACCACCTTCTTTGTAATCACATCCTGCTTATTGTGGTTCATACAGCATTATTTATACACCCTGCAGGGAGATATTGATGCTGTTCATTGAACAAAAAAGGGAGGTCCGGCTGAGATTATGTAGCAATATTATGAATTTAGATTGTATCGGTGAAAATGCTGCAACATCCATGTTCTTTGCGGGCATGCTAGTTCTTGTTCAAATCCAACAATAAAGGAGTTTATTTATGACAGGAATTTTAGGCGGTAACCCCAAAGAAGAACCGATGCACTATGGAGAAATCTTCACGGTCTGGCAAGCCTCGATGGTAGCCAAGGGAGCATTGTCGTGTTACAGAGCTTATATGTATCACGCTGGCGATAACGATCTCAAAAAAATATTAGGAACATTAATTGATCAGGCAGAGCTGGAAATCAGTGAGTGCGACACTCTGCTCACCGAGCAGGGTCTTGCCTCTGCACCGGTAATGCCAGACCGGCCGGATGCCAAGCTTGAGGATATCCCTGTTGGGGCACGGTTCACAGATCCTGAAATAGCTGCCAAACTTGCTGCTGATACCGCTACAGGACTGGTAGCATGCAGTCAGGCTATGGGGCAATCCATCCGCGAAGATATCGGGGCCTTATTTGCCAAATACCACCTTACCAAAGCAGCCATAGGCGTTAAAATTCTGCATTTGAATAAGAAGAAGGGCTGGCTGATTCCACCGCCTCTTCTAACTAAAAGACCTGAAACCGTTAGAGTGTAAACTGTTTACACTCAACATCCCATAAAGAGGGCCCGCGATCTTTCGCGGGCCTTCTTTTGGTTGTCCTATATCCGCCTTTACCAGAATATGCTATCTGTATAAAGGGGGAGGACAACATTAACGTATTTATAGGTTATATCTTTCTGGGATTATCTCTTTCCGCACCCTTGGGGCCCATTAATGCTGCACAGCTGGACAAGGGACTCCGCGGAGGATTCATGCCTGCCTGGGCTGTTGGCCTGGGGGCGGTCAGCGCAGATATTATCTATATGCTGCTTGTCTATTTCGGCCTAATTCACCTGCTGGACGATCCGTTTGTGAAAGTATTCTTGTGGCTGTTCGGGTTCTTTGTCCTCGTCTATACAGGGGTGGACAGCATCAAGAATACAGGAGACATTTCAGTGGCCGGCCTAAGGGGAAGCGATGCCTCACTGTCCAGGTCTTATGTGTCGGGATTTCTGATGTCCTTATTCAATCCCCTGTCCATCCTGTTCTGGCTGGGGATATACGGCTCGATATTGGCTGAGGCTGCCAGTAATTATCCGATGCAGCAGCTGCTGATCTACAGCGGGGCAATCGTCCTCGGGATTCTGCTCTGGGACGTAACCATGGCGGCCGCCTCCAGTCTCTTCCGTAAGTTTCTGACGGTCAGGGTATTACAGGTGATCTCCGTACTGTCCGGCCTGTCGCTGATTGGCTTTGGTTTTTATTTTGGTGTACAGGCTGCACGGCTGCTCTTTTTTCATTAAACCTTGTTTTTGCGCAGCCTGATCCCTGTGATCCGGAACTCAGGACCGCCCTGCAGGGAATGGGATTCATGGGTACCGCCTTTTTTGCCGCGATAGTGTTGAACAATCCAGTCACTCAGCGCAATCAGTGAAACAATCAGCAGACTGATGTAGAAGCCCGGACGGCTGAGCGCATGAAACAGTGTCCCTGCTACAGCAGCCGCAATCAGCACCAGGCCCGTCCAGCGTTTCACTCCGCTGAGAAGACTGGGCTTAAGCAGCCGGCCGGCTGAGAGTAAGATAAAGGACCAGTTATACAGGATCATGAGGCCCGCAGCCGTGGTAATGTATTCATATACTTTTCCCGGCAGCCACAAGGACATCATGATAGCACCTATTAGACCGGCAGCAATCAGACATAGTGCGTAGAACGGATATTTATCCTTCCATTTCTTCGAGAATAACTTGGGCGCATCGCCTTCCTGCGCAAGAGTGATCATCATTGAGGTAATGGCATACAGCGAGGCTGTCATCGTGGAGAATCCGGCAATAATCAGCACCCCGTTAAACAAATGCGGCACGAAGGCCAGATGATCGCTGCGGAGTGCAAGAACAAAAGGACTTTCCTTCGGGTTGAAGGCGCTTAACGGCACCATAATCACCGCAAGTCCGATCGACAGGACATACACCCCAGCCAGTCCGAGCAGCATCACCTTCCCCGCTTTTGGAGCCTCCTCAGGTTTCTTGAGCCTGTAGGACATAATCCCCAGCACCTCAATGCCGCCGTAAGCATAAAAAGCAAAAATAAAGGCCGACCAAAGTCCGATGCCCCCTGACGGAAACAACGCCTTATACCCAAGGGGTACCTTCGGTGTGAACTTCCCCCCACCGATCCAGCCAGCCAGAAGCGCAGCAGCAATCACAAGAAACATCAGGATCGCCGCCACTTTGATGACAGCCAGTATATTTTCAACCCGGTCAAATCCCTTATTCCCGAAAAACACAATCAACAGGCTCACTGCGGCAAACCCGGCAGCAAAAACCCACATCGGTACGGCCGGAAACCAAAAACGCGAGAAGATGGATAACGCTGTAAGTTGGCTTCCCATAATCAGCAGCTCCGAGAACCAATATACCCAGCCGCTTCCGAACCCTGCCCAGCTGCCGAACGCTTTCTTGGCATAGGACCGGAAGGAGCCCTGCTCCGGATGTTCTGCCGTCATCCTTGCCAGCGCATCAAATACAACATAGGTTCCGCCAGCCGCCAAAATGTAGGCCAGCAGCACAGCAGGACCGCCCATGGAGATGGCCAGTCCCGAGCCCAAAAAGTATCCGGTTCCTATAGTCCCTGCTATGCCCAATAAACTGAGCTGCCACCATTTAAGCTTCTTGTCCTCTTCGGTTTTACTGGAGGTTTGCTTCATGAATTCCGTCCTCATCCTGATTCGAATTTGAGAGTTCTCATCTCTACAATTCCCCTCGGGCGGACAAATTAGTACTCTCTTTTATTCCCCTTCTTCACATACTCCCATTCAACCTCAATATTTTTCCGGACTCTCTGCAGAAGCTGAAATAATAGTTCTGATTCTTGTCCGGAGAACCCTGCTAAGGCAACCCTGTCCGTATGATCCCCTTCTCTTTTCAGAAAAGAATAAGCCTGATCACCCTTTTCAGTTGTAAACAGCCTGTTGATTTTTTTGTTTGTTTCATCATCCTTCTTCTCAATGAAGCCTTGGACTTCAAGCTTCTGCACTGCACGTGCGGCGGTTGTCCGGTCTACCTTGATCATTTCGGACAGCTTCTCCTGAATAATTCCCGGATTCTCATAGATGCGGACGAGATATAAATATTGCCCCTTAGTCAGATCTAATTCCTTGAACTCTATATTACTTATAGAATCCAGTGCCCTCGCAATCATTCCAACCTCACGCAGTATCTCTTTCACTTGATCACCTGCCCGTCCAATAATGTTGTATTTACAACAATAATAAATCTATATATACTAATGAATATCGTTATTTCATTATGGCGTTTCTGGCACAAAAAACAAATGTAGAATGGCCCTGGATCGTCATCTTACACTCAGGAGTGAATAACATGGAGATTAGAATCGATAATTTGACTGGAACTGAAATCATAGCATTGATCAGCGAGCATTTACAGAGCATGTTTGAGCAATCCCCGCCGGAGAGTGTACATGCACTGGATTTGGACAAATTACGGTCACCGGAAATCACCTTCTGGAGTGCCTGGGAACACGGCGAATTGTTAGGTTGCGGGGCGCTTAAAGACCTTGGGGACCATCATGGTGAAATCAAATCCATGCGGACATCTGGCAGGCACCTCAGAAAAGGCGTCGCCTCTGCAATGCTTGCCCACATCCTTAAGGAAGCTGTGCAGCAAGGCTATGTGCGGCTGAGTCTGGAAACCGGATCAACGGAAGGCTTCGAGGCGGCCCGGAAATTATACGAACGATTCGGGTTTGAGGCCTGCAGCCCGTTTGCGGATTACATTGAGGACCCTTACAGTGTGTTTATGACGAAGGCATTGTGAGACAACAAATTGGAGTCAGATAGACGATTGAGCTCGTGAGAACGCTGCGCGAACGGATCGTTGTTCCAATCGCTGTTGTGTCCAGATTTTTTTAATTTTCCTTAGCGGTTAAAATCCGGACACAAAGGCGACCGCTGCCGCTTTTCCGCGGGTCGTTCCGTCCTCTCCGCTGTTTAAGCGGAATGCGAATTCCGGTCTTCATAACATAAAAAATGCAAGCTACAAAATGACCAAAAATGCAGAGCAGCGATCCTCCAATAACAAGAGAATCGCTGCTTTTTGTCGTTATAACTTCAAATTAACGGAACTGGCCCGCATCGATAGCTGCCTGCTTCTCATCAAGGATTTCCTGATATCCAGCATCAAGGAAGCTCTTCTTGGCATCTGCATAGGCTGCATCGAATTCAGCTTCCGGAGCCAGAACGGTCTTCACATACAGATCCTGGAACAGCGAGTTCAGATCCGCTTTGTATTCATTAACCTTTTCGAGCACTACACTGAACATGGCATCAGGTGTACGGAATTCCGCAACCTCGTTGTAGTATTTCACCATATCCTCGGCGAGATATTCATAGCCGGCCGGTGACCAGTTACGCAGATTCGACTGGAGGGTCTTCTCTGCATCCGGATATTGTGCAATTTCAGTCACTAGTCCCCAGTAGTCTTTATTGTTGTTCGTGGAGAGGACAGATTCGCCTTTGTAATCCGGGTTCTTCACAGCAATGCCTTCAGCATCAAGTGTATAGTTCTCGCCTTCAATACCGTTCTGGAATTTGAACAGGTTCTCCGGCTGGCTCAGCCACTCGAGGTACATCCAGACGGCAGCACGCTCTTCATCCGTAGTCTCATAGTTGATGCCCATGATGAAGCCGAACGGCCAGTAAGCGCGTCCTTGAGGCTTGTAACCTTCCGGCACCATTGCATTCGGAGGAATTACCGCAAATTCGGCATCCGGGTTGTTGGCCAGCGTAGCTGCGAAGACATCGGCATTGTTGGTCAGATAGAATGCGTAGTTACCCGTTTTGCCGGCAACGAATTCAGATTTGATCTTGTTATCATCACTGCGCAGATAGAACTCTTTATCCACGAGACCGTTATTGTACTGATAGTTCAGATTGCGCAGGAAACGTTCGGTATCAGCGCTGGTGAAGTCAGCAACACTTACATCCGAATACAGGGCACGATATGCCTGATCCACCGGCCATTCACGAAAAGCATAGTTATAGCTGTAGAAGTCCTTAATCAGATTCCCCGCAGTCACACCAAGTCCGGCTTCTTTCCATTTCGCCAGCATCTCATTATACTTCTCCAGGGAGGTCAAATCCTCCACCTTCATGCCAACCTGCTCCACCCAGTCTTTACGGATGATACTGACGAAGTTATCGGCTTCAGGACGTGCAGCGAAGAAGAAGGTATTCTTATCGTCCACTTTGCCGTACTGCTGGATCGTTTCACCCAGATTTGCCCAGTAAGTTGGAGCATAATTTTCTATTTCTGAATAGTCAAGCTCCTGCATCACATCTTCGCCGTAATAAGTAAGCGCTTGAGGCATATCGTAGTGGAAAATAATATCCGGCGCCTTATGCGATGCGAGCAGCTGCTCGTAATCAGTTACTTCACTGCTGCGGGAGATAGGTACAAAGTTAACATCGATATTGTATTTGTCACCGAACTCCGCCTGAACCCAGCGGGTGTAATAG
The DNA here is from genome assembly GCF_038000235.1 of Paenibacillus sp. FSL R10-2199. Lineage (NCBI taxonomy): Bacteria > Bacillati > Bacillota > Bacilli > Caryophanales > Paenibacillaceae > Paenibacillus > Paenibacillus sp. FSL R10-2199. The sequence goes on from NZ_JBBOBO010000002.1 coordinate 994,004, forward strand.
TTATCACTTACATTCCAGCCCTCGAAAGCGCGTTCATAGACCGGAATATCAATCGCAACCTTCTCTTTAAAGCCTTGTGAATAATCTGCAAAGCCCTCACTCTGGTTGCTGGAAGCTGCAGGCGTGTCCGTTCCGGCACTCTGTTTATTATTTCCGCCGGAGCATCCGGCAAGCATGCCGGCTGTCATGACAGATGCCATCATTAATGAAGCAAAACCTTTTTTGTTCATCGTAATTCCCCCATTTTTAATTTTCGGGTGCTATTTACTGCTGCTTGCGGAACATACGGCTACTCCTTAACGGCTCCTAGCATAACTCCTTGCACGAAGTATTTCTGAACGAAAGGATACACGCAGAGAATCGGCAGGGTAGCAAACACCACGACGGATGCTTTAAGCACTTCCGGGTTGCTGAGTGATACTGTGGTGGCTTCCAGCTGGAAGCTTTCACTCGCCTGAATGACCAGATAATACAGCTTCAGCTGTAGCGGCCGGAGCGAAGTCTCATGCTTGATGTAGAACAGTGCATCCTGGTAAGCATTCCAGCGCCCAACTGCGTAGAAGAGGGCAAGTGTCGCCATAATCGGCTTGGACAACGGCAGGACGATGCTGAACAGAATCCGGAAATGACCGGCACCGTCGATGCGCGCCGATTCTTCCAGACTCACCGGAATCCCGTGCGTTAGCGATGTCTTCATAATCAGCAAATTGAAGGCACTGAATGACAAGGGCAGAATCAGTGACCAGATCGTATCCATCAGTCCCAGATTATTAATGTTCATGTAATCCGGGATGATCCCCCCGCTAAAGTACATCGTGAACAGGAAAATGAAGGTGATAACCCGGCGGCCCTTGAACTGGGCTCTCGACAACGGATACGCAGCGCATATCGTCAGAATCATTCCCAGAATCGTGAACAGTACGGTTACAATTACCGAGATGTACAGGGAACGGAGGATGCTGGCATCCGCGAAGATTTTCTTATACGCTTCGATGGTGAAGCCCTGCGGCCACAAGAAGACCTTATTGGCAATGACGAAGGAGTCAGAGCTCAGGGATTTCGACACGACATGCAGGAACGGCAGCAAACAAATTAGTGAAACAACAATTAAGACGATGCGGATCAGCACATCCCAGATGTCCAAACGTCCTTTACTTAGTGAGGCCGAACGGACTGTTGATGCTCTCATGGTTTCCCTCCCTTCTATAATATTCCATCTTCACCGAGCTTTTTAGCGACGCGATCTGCCGTTATTACAAGAATAATTCCGATAACAGATTGGAATAATCCAAGCGCGGTCGCCCGGCTGAAATTACCGGATTCAATCCCCCAGCGGTATACCAGAACCGGTATGGTTGTTGTGTACTCTGTGGTAGCCTTGTTCTGCAGAGCGAAGATGCGCTCGAACGAGCCCTCCATTACTTTCCCCAGATTCATGATCAGCAGGGTTACGATGGTTGCACGGATAGAAGGTACCGTAATATTCCATACCTTTCTCCAGCGTCCTGCTCCATCGACCGTAGCCGCTTCATACATCTCCGGGTTGATCCCGCTCATCGCCGCCAGATAGATAATCGTGCCCCAGCCCATGCTCTGCCACACACCGATAGCCAGATAGCTGATCAGCCAGTTCGTGTCTTCCTGCAGGAACGGAACGCGGGTACCGCCCATCAGTTCAATCAGATTGTTAATCACACCGCCGCCTTCACTAAGAAGCTGATATGCGATGGCCCCGATAATGACCCAGGACAGGAAATGCGGCAGGTACAGCAGCGTCTGATTGATGCGTTTGAACCGGATACTTTTGACCTCATTCAGCAGCAGCGCCAGCAGAATCGGCATCGTGAAGCTGAAACACAGATCCAGAATATTCAGCAGCAGCGTATTGCGGACAGCAGGAGCAAAGTCAGGCTTGGCGAAAATATCCTGGAAGATTTGGAGGCCCACCCATTCACTGCCCCAGAAGCCTTTTGCAATTTTGTAGTCTTTAAAAGCGATTACAAGTCCGGTCATCGGCAGATACTTGAATACGATTACAAAAGACAGTGGAATCAATACCAGGAAATAGAGCTGCCAGTCACGCTTTAAAAAATACCCGGGCCCCTGTTTCTTTCTTAATAGAGCATTTTGATTTGTCTTTGAAGCGTTTGCAACTTTCAAAGTCTCACCTCCTACATCATTTTATCTCTGTGCCAGTTGCATCCACCGGCCTGAGCTCTATGCTATCTCCATTAGCCGGTTTTGAATACGATGAGTAATGCTGCTGGCCATTAAAACTGACAACCACGCGGTTTATAAGGCCTCCGCAGCAGCAATATGATCAAATATGATAGGCTAAAACGTTTTCATTAAGAGTCATGAATGGAATAATTACGGCCAGAAGCAGGCCTTTAAGAGCTTTTGGTCTTGGCTGTTTTGTAGCTGCTCGGCGGCATGCCCTCGTATTTGCGGAAAAACCGGTTGAAGCTCTGTACATTAAAGTAGCCCACCTCTGCCGCAATCTGTTTGATCGTCAGGTCGGTATCCAGCAGCAATTCCTTGGCCTTCTCGATACGCAGCTGGTTCAGATAATCAATCATACTCTTGCCGGTTAAGTCATACACAATCTTGCGCATATAGGAATAGCTGATGCCAAAATCATGGCTCATATCCTTCAATACAATTTCTTCACGGTAATGATCCTGCAAATATTGAATGATCCGTTCCCCATGATTGGCTTCACGGGTACCCCGGTCCAGGTCCTGCACGATTTCTTGGAAGAACCCGTGCAAATATTCCTCAAGCTCATCCAGCGTATCCATCGATGCCAGAAGAGTGTAGATGTTGCCTTTCCCCATAATCATTCTTCCGGTACTGATATGATTCTCACGGAGATGCTTGATCGTCGCACCCAGCAGCTGGTGATAAATGAACATAATGTTATCGTAGGAAATATTCTCTGCTGAACCGATCTGGCAGCGGATGACCTGGAGCTCCTTAAGTATCCCGTTCAGATCGCCGGCATCCAGGAAGTTGAGAATCCGCCGCTCACTGCTCTCGGAATCCATATATTTACGGCTGTTCTCCTCTTCGTCCTGCCAGTACATCACGCTTCCGGCTCCCTTAATCATCCGCTGCTTAATCAATTCCATCGCCTCGAACAACCGCTGGGCTACCCTTTCGGGTGCATCTGCCAAGCCGCTTACCCCTATGGTGACAGAATGCCCCAACAGCTCTAGCGACTCCTCCCGGATTCTGTCCAGCGCCTGATGGATGCGGTCACAACTCTGCTCATCCCCGCCCGGAGCAAAGTTGATTACAATCACAATACATCCGTCACTATGATAGACAGAACGGGCCAGAACCCCCTCCGGGAACAGGCTCTCGTACTTCGCGTTCAGCAGGTATCCGTGGTAGCTGCGTGTCTCGAGATTCGTATTGCCAACGTACACTCTATACTGGTCGATGGAGACCACAGCTATTCTGTAATACAGCTCAGGGAAGATCTCCGTAATCCGGGGCGGAATCTCTCCGCGCAACAGGCGGTGAACGGCGAAGCTGCGGGTGTCCTGTTCGCGCTCCTGCAGCAGCTGGAACAGGCCTTCCTCCTCCTCCTGCATCCGCTTAAACGCCACATTCAGAAAGGCAAGCTCATTCTTATTGACTACCTCCAGATTACTTTTCGAGCGTATCATCCGGACTAATTGCCGGAGTGGTCTGGACATCCAGGTAGCGAGAAAGACCGCCAGTACCGTTCCCAGCACAATAATAGCTCCGGTAAGCAAAATAATATTCCCCTGCATATCCCGTGATTTGGTCATCAGCTTATCCATCGAGCTCCAGCTTACATTCCACCATCCGGACAATGCCGAGCGGCTCCATGCGTAAACCATCCGGTTGCCGTCCAGCTCGCGGAATGTATAGCCCTCGCTTGAACCCTCATCCAGGATTTCCTGTAGGAAGGGCTGCTCAAAGCCGTCGGTGAGCAGCAGCGACTTGTCACTGTGTGATATTACTTTTCCGTCAGATCCAAGGAGCAGGGAATGGCCGTCCCCGGCCTCTGCCGTATTCAGATATTTGCCGATCTGACTCTCCCGCATATTGACGACAATCAATCCGTCCGTCGTGGAGGAGAGACGATTGAGAGGGTACACATAGGACACCACATGATCGCCCGTGCCCAGCACGCGGGGTACCCACACACCGCTGATTCCTCTCTGGCCTGCCAGAGCTTCGGATGTCCAGCCTACCTGCTCATACCGCTCCAGCTTCGTAACCGCATTGTCTGTAGAAATAACATAATCGGAGTTATTCAGATAAAAGTATGAGGAATAAACACCGTCTACACGGCGGTTCAGGTTCAGCAGTTCATTCATCACAGACAAGGCCTTGGTCACGTTAGTGTAGCTTGCGTTCACCTCGTCATACGTCTCGAAGCTGCGGATGCGTTCAAATACATTGGTTGCAGCCAGACGCGCCGTATCCTGGGCGAGATTGGCCAGTGCATTCTCATTTAACTTGCGGTTGGCATTGAGACCGGCAAGTGCAGATTCACCGATGGCTGTCTCTGAGTTTTCTATGATCTGTGCCCCGCTATACCACGTCAAGATCGCTGCCGGAATGGCCATGATACAGAATAGAATCAATGCCAGCTGTAGCATCATCGGTGTTTTTTTCATGGTGTGCCCCCTGTTCCTACGGTAAATTTATCTAAAATAAAGAAGCCCAGCATACACTGGGCTTCTCTGCTTATACCTTTAGATTGATGAAGAGTAGCTTACCTGCGTAAATACTGTTCTATGATAATACCATAAAATAGGGTTCTCGGTCTGGTCATTTGCTCATAGATTGTCGAACATTGTATGTGTACACATGTACTATCTCCCAAGCTCAGCGTGTACTGGCTTTGTTAAACTTCTTTTCAATATTTTCAGCAAATTTCACGCCCTCACCGGCCAAATGTTGTCTCATAAAGAACCCCCCAAGGCCGTTTATCCAAGCTGCCATAGCCAGCAACCGTGAGGGGAAGTCTGCACCAATCGTACAGCTGAATTCACAAGAGTTACGGTCAATAGGCGTAATCTTCATTTCCCATGGCACTCCGACAATGGCGGGTATCCACCGCATGATATAGGCTTCTGTCCGGTCAGAGTAGAACCGCAAATGATCCTCTGCATGCTCTTTTAACTGATAGTGCTGAACAATCATCTCATTCCCCATATTCTCCACATTAACCATATAGAACTCACCTTCTTCAAAATAACTGCCCATTGCCTTGTGGCCCTTAGAGAATGATTCATATTCACCTGGAGTCATCTCCGTCACCCATTTGTACAAATCCACCTTGTCCGCTGCAATCTGCAATTTAAATTTCTTCGTCATTCTCATTGTTATCTTCCTTCTTTCCTGTAATTTCGCTAATGAGTTCCTCGTGCCAATTCATAATCATCTGATAATATTCTTTGCCAAACCTCAACGTCGCGTGTTCGTATACACCCATCTCTTGAATGTGCTTCTCTTCTATTAAAGTAAGCTTGTTGTATTCACTGGCGACAGTGGTGCGGAAGCTGGCAATCAGCCGGGCAACCTCATGCTCGTCAAGATATTTATAGAAGAACAGCTTATTTAAATACTCATAATTGAACGGGGAAAATGTACAGGGTGTCTGTAGCCATTCCATAAACTCACCCTTCCCCTTTTCCGTGATCCCATAGGCTTTCTTGAATCTGCCCTCCTCTACCCCTTCTTCAGCCTTGACCAGTTCCCCCTTCTCCATTTTCTTGAGCATAGGATAGATGCTGCCGAAGCTGGCATCAATAAAGTTGGAGGTGCTGCGTATCATCTTCTGCTTGATTTCATAGCCTGTCATATCCTTTTCACACAGAAACCCGAGTATTACATATATAAGCATTCATTCCCTCCTTCCTCAGCACGACATATAGCGGATTTATATATAATATATTGATATATATCGTTTCGATATATTGAATATATGACTTCATGGCCGGTTTGTCAATGGCATTTGCTGTGCATACAAAAAAAGCCCCTTAAAGTTCCATCAGATAACTCAAAGAGTTATCCAATATCACTATAAGAGGGGCTTTTAATACTGCAGTTGGTTCATCATTCCGTTATTTGGATTCAGTTGATAAATAAAGTGTTATCAAATAAATAATAAAGGTTTCCCTTATCATCATAGAAGATGTTGGTCGCACCAGCTAAATTAATGGATTTGACCTTTTGGAAGGTTGTAAGGTCATAGATTCCGTTTCTCCCCAGTGCCGTATTACTCGCTTCATCCACTGCATAAATTGGTTCCGGGAATGTCCCCTTAATTTCCTGCAAGTTATCCTTATTAAAAGCCTTGTTCTTCACAATGATCATTCCCAGACTTTCCACTAATAAGGCCGGCGCATCCATCGGTTCTCTGGTTAGGCCCGGATATTCCAGAATGGACTCATCAACCTTGATGATACTGCCATCTTCATTAATGGAGTAGGCGTACACATCTGAACCGGCATATCCGGCATCCCATCCATACTGACTCCAATAATAGAATTTGCTGTTATCACTGGTGAATACCATATCTCCGATACCATCATCAGTTATTATATTATCTCTGCTTAGCTGGAAAGTCGCTTCATCAAAAACCAACAGCGTTGGAGACCAGTCACCTAATACGATATACAGATGGCCTGACTTGTTATAAATATGGCGATCTGAGAAGTCCCGGGAATCCGGAGGATTCGGATACACCAAAGTCCGGGTGACTGAATAATCACTTAAGCTCACCTCAGTAACCAGATTATCAGCGTCCTTATTCACGATATACAATTTTGTTCCATCTTCTGATACAGTCAGCCCTGCCGGCTTATAAGGTAGAGATACTTTTTCAATAACGGTTTGGCTTGCAGTATCTACTACAATTAATTTTCTGAACGCTTGATCAATAGCATAAACCTTAGCGTCAGCAGAGTCGTATACAGCGTCTACAACCGTACCGCCCAAATAAATCCCCGGTGTACCCACCGGCGGTACTTCCTCCGTAGTTGGTTTATCAGCAAATTCAAGAATCGTCTTACCTTCTAAGGTAGTCAATGCGAGCAATTGATTGTTTCCGTCAAAAATCCGCTGGCCGGCTCCATCTACTGGAATAGTCTCAACTTTGCTGAAATTACTGTAGTCATAAGAGTTGATTAGATGATCTTGAACAGTATAGAACCTGTCATGCTTCAAATCGAACACCATATCCTCATAATTCCCATCCAGTTTATACACAAAGTTCATATCACCAAATCTGTCATACGTGGTTGAGAATATGGTTCCTGCACCATTGAAAAGATACTTTCCGTCCGGCGATAAATGAATCTTCGTCGTCAGCGGGTAATCTCCGTGATAAGGAGAATCATAACTGCCTATGAATTCGCCATATTTGGCAGTAAATGTTCCAATATCTCTTGGAAACGAATTTGTATTAACGGTGTACAGCTTATTCATTGTCGGGTGCATAAGAATGTGAGTTGCATGACTAATGGTAGAAGATCCGATGGGTGTAAAAGAATCTCCAGAATAAGACCGGATTTTCGTCCACTGGCCTGAGCCGGATGAAATATACACGTAGCCTTCACGGTCCACTGCAATGCTATAAGGGTCCAAATTGATATCGTAGATATGGCTTAAGCTGAGAGTTGCCGTATCCACAACAGCGACAGCACCTTTTTGCTGTTCATCAAAAATGTACGGAGAATGCTCCGCTTTCAACAGACCCACATACAATTTGCCATTCGCATACGCTATACTTTCGGGAGGCAATTCAAACGGAATAACAGTTGTCTCCCGGGTCTCATAGTTAATGGCAACTAGTTTCTTATTTTGTTTGTCTGTTGCATATATAATTGGTTTGCTCGGGTCTTGAACGCTATCAGTAACATTGAAATCTAATTGCATATGCTCATTCATAAACGTTGTAGCTGAAACGGAACTGCTGAGTGCCGATGCAGTATCATTTGCCATTGCCATTACTTTATAGTAAACCGTTGTGTTCGGTGCATACCCGCTATCTGTATAAGAGGTTCCGGTTACCTGAACATTGGCTCCTGAATTATCCCTAATAGGACTATAAGTTCCATCTACTGAACTGCTTGTGAAAATATGGTAGTACTCAGCTCCAGACACTGCATCCCACTTAATTTTGATATCTGTTTTGGAGGAAGCAGTTGCGGAAACAAGCGCCGGGGCCGGTAAACTATTCACAATCCCCTGATAAACCCATTTTTTGCCCAAACCATCCCATTTTGCTTTTATAACCAGATAATCCCCGTAGAATACTTTAATTACATCACCATCCACCAAAGGAGTGTTGTCCGCAGAAGCCTGAGCTGAATGCAGGACAATACCATTCTGATTTACTTGGAAGTGGACATCGAGCACCCCTGTGTAATAAACAGCAGGATAATAGGACCCATTCATAAGTGATTTGCTAATCAATAGAGTAGGTAAAAAGTCAACGTATTCATCATTGGAAATGGCAGCAATATATTCAGCCGGAGGGAGAGTACCTCCCTTTACCGTATAGACCCCAACTTGTTCTGCCGTATTCTTGTAGGTTGTCTCATAACCTGTTTCAGCAGTATCATCAAACAACTCCCATTGCAGTTTACTATAGTTACCAGTTTCCTCAAACCTGGCATACAATTGATCTTCAACCAAGAACACTCCCAGCACTTCTGGAAGTTCAACGGGCTGCGGCTGAGGAGTAGGGCTCGGGCTTGTTCCGCCACCGCCACCGCCACCGCCTCCACCGCCACCGCCTCCACCGCCACCGCCTACTGCTGGGGCAGCTGGCAGTTGTACGCTTGAGGCAAGCTGCTGTGCGGCAGCTTGCTCCGCGCCTACTTCTTTGCCGTTAATAACAACCGAAAAGCCTTTGGCCACAACATAATCCTTAATTTCCTGTTCGAATTTAGAACCACTGGCATTAATGAATGTCTTTGCAATCGTGCCTTTTCCCTTTACTAGGGCAGAAGCATTCAAGGTTAATTGTTTCAGCACACTGCTTTCAGCTAAATTCAACGTACTCGCCGCCGCCTCTTTGGCTACCTCGAGCGCACCAATCTCAGACTTCTCAAGAACATTAACTATTGAAGGTTTCTTTATTGCTATAGTTTTGAAGCTGCCGCTTAAATCAACAAATTCATCTGCCTTTGAAAGATCTAGTTCAATGGATTCAAAGCCGGATTCTTTATTGGTCCCCTCCAGCTTGGCTCCTGTTTTTACAATTGTTGTACCAATCCGGGTATTGCCTTGAGCTACTATGCGGACTCTCCCCGGCTGCCTATTCACAAGCATTTGGTTTAGTTGGGAGTCCAGCAGATGAATACTATCCTCCCCGCCGCCTGCTACAACTGTTCTTCCCGATACAGTCACCTGATCGAGGTTCACTTCACCAGCACCAATACCCGCTGTTAACAGTAAATCCCCTTCAATTTTGGTATTCTTCAAGGTAACCCCTGGCGTGTTAATAGTTAAATTTCCCGATATTGTTGTTAATTCTGTTCCGCCAACGGTCCCTTTGTCCATAACAAGAGTACCCATTACTTTATCCAGTATGGCAACAGCCTCTGCCCTCGTAATCGTCTGGATAGGTCTTAATGTGCCATCCGGGTAACCATTTATGTATCCTTTACTCACAATTTCATTCAAATAGGTTTTGCTCCATGCCGGTACTACGCCGTAATCATTAAACGCCTTTATTGCTGAATCATCATTAGAACCCTTAAGCTGCAGCAGCATGTACAGCATTTTTGCGGCTTCCTGCCTGCTAATTGCTGCCTCAGGCCGGAATGTATTGTCTTCAAATCCGGAAATATACCCGGCTGACTTCGCTTTTCCAATTTCGGAATAATACCATTTATCTGAACTTACATCTTTAAAAGCTTCCTGCGACTCGTTCTTAAAACCAAACGCTTTATTGACAACCGAAGCAAACTCAGCCCTTGAAATGCTTGCATTCGGTTTGAACGTATGATCTACGTATCCCGAAATCAAACCCTTATCCAACCATCTAGAAATTTGGCTGCTTGCCCAACTGCCATGAATATCAGTCATGTTGTCAGTTGACTGTGGTGCAGCAGCAAGTGCAATTCCTTGACTTCCAAAAACTAAATTCACTAGAACGATCATCCCTAACACAACACTCAAAATTCTTTTGCTCATAATTCCCCCCTGTGATTCCGACAGACTAGATAATCTTAAATTAGGTCCATCGATCCAATAGAATCATATAATAAACAAATATCCAAGTCTATACAATAAACCCATAACTCTAGGTAAATATTATGACAGTTAGCATGAACGAATACGGCTGCTTAAACGTACAAAAAAAGCGGCCGCCCCCTTGCTAAGCAAGGATGCAGCCGCTATATTAACTGAAGCAGAAAAGATACATATTATTAAACAATACGCCCCTTATTCCTTACCCATCGTGCTGATATCAATGACAAACCGGTAACGGACATCGGAAGCGAGTACACGTTCCCACGCTTCATCAATCTGGTCGGCAGAGATAACCTCGATCTCAGAGGCAATGTTATGTTCGGCGCAGAAATCAAGCATCTCCTGCGTCTCACGGATTCCGCCAATCATCGATCCGGCAAATGAACGGCGGTGGCCGATCAGCGAGAATACGTTAACGGCCAGCGGGTCAGCAGGCGCACCGACATTGACCAAGGTACCATCCAGCGCCAGGAGCGATAGATAAGCATCGATATTAATCTGCGCGCTTACCGTATTTATGATCAGGTCGAACGAACCGGCAAGCTGCTTGAATGTCTCCGCATCGCTAGTCGCATAATAATGATCCGCACCTAGTTGCAAACCGTCTTCCTTCTTCTTCAATGACTGTGACAGAACCGTAACCTCAGCCCCCATAGCATGAGCGATCTTCACAGCCATGTGTCCAAGTCCGCCAAGACCTACTACAGCTACATTTTTGCCTGGAGCGGCTCCCCAATGGCGAAGCGGTGAATAGGTTGTGATTCCGGCACATAACAGCGGGGCAGCAGCGTCTAGCGGAATAGCGTCTGGAATCCGGACCACGAAGTCCTCTGTCACCACAATATGGGTGGAATACCCGCCCTGTGTATAGTGACCGTACCGGTCGGTAGCTCCATAGGTACCCGTATTTCCATGCAGGCAATACTGCTCCTCGCCTTTATGGCAATTACTGCACTCTCCACAGGAGTCGACCATACAGCCCACCCCTACCCTGTCACCAACGGAATACTTTGTAACTCCGGAACCGACCTGGCTGACAATCCCGGCAATCTCATGGCCTGGAACGAGCGGATACTTGACTGGCCCCCACTCCCCGCGGGCGGTATGAATGTCCGAGTGGCAGATCCCGGCGAATTTAATCTCAATCAGAACATCCTGCGGCTGAAGCTCCCGGCGCTCAATGGTCGTTAGCTTGAACGGGCCTTCCTGGCTGAATGTAGCGCGTGCATTAACTTGTATCATGGTGTAACCTCTCTTCTTGTTCATAGTAGAATCCGTAAGGACGACTTTACAAACCATATGATATTACTTAAAGTTAACTCTAAGTCAAGCACAAAATACAATTGAGACTGGAGATTCGTGATGAAGACATACTCTATAACTGAGGCTGCAGAACATTTCAATATGACACCGCATACTCTGCGTTACTATGACAAGGAAGGTCTGATGCCCTTTATCGAAAGGACCTCCAGCGGAAGACGCGTGTTCAAGGAAGCGGATATGGAAGCTCTAAAAATAATTGAATGTCTGAAATCATCCGGGATGCCGATTAAGGAAATCAAACATTTCATTGAGTGGTGCTCTGAGGGAGATTCCACATTGCAGCAGAGATATGACATGTTCCTGGAGCGGAAAGCCTCAGTTGAAGCACAGATGGAGGAGCTGAAGAAAACGATGGAAGTCATCGAACATAAATGCTCTTATTATAAGACTGCCTTAGACAGCGGTACGGAAGATATTCATAAAACCAAAAAGGTGACCAGCTTTTAACGGGAGGATGTGAATCGGGAAAAGCAGAATTTGGTGGTTCACCCGGCCGGGCGTTCACCCTATACCTGAAGCCGATTCAAGCCTGAACGATGAAAAAGGGGCCTCTGGCAAGCTGGACGAAATTGTGGGTGCTCTGATGGGTAATGATCCGGAGGTGTCGGCTCCCGGTATTGCACCGGATCACAAGGATAAACGGGAACCCAAGGACTGAGTATACGACAAAAGGGTAGCCGGGCTTGCAATATTTTGCAGAGTCCGGGCTACCCTTGTTTAATGTTAACTCAGCGAAATAGAATCTTCATTTGCTGGCGGACCTTTTTTTGCCAGAAGCTTGTTCGTAAAACTCACATTAAAGAAATGAATGATCGGGCCAAGGCCCAGTGCGGACACCAGCGTCCCCAAACCGATGATGCCTCCGAACAGGAAGCAGATCAAAGCACAAAAAGCGTCTGTAAACATCCGGTGCCAGAAATAAGAGATTGCCGGAAACTTATTTCTCATAATCAGGGACAGGCTGTCATAGGGAGCGATTCCCACATCCGACGTCTGATACATGGATACCCCGAAGCTGCAGATCACCACACCAATCGCCACTGTAACCACCCGCTGCCACAATAGCTGAGGTTCGCCGAGCAGCTCCAGCCAGGTACTATGAAAGAAGGTAGCGATGTAACCCAGCAAAATGGCGTTTACGAAAGTTCCGGCTCCAATATACTTCCGTCCGGTAATAAATTCGATTACAAACAACACCAGGTTCAGTAAGATTAGAAAATTCGCATAGGCGAGCCCGCTGGAGTCTGCAAGTGCCATCACCATTCCGCTGAAGGGATCATTCCCCATTCCGGACAGCTTAAAAATGCTGATGCCCATCCCTAAGAAAACATTCCCGATAAGCATAATGATCAATCGTTTGGGGTCTACTGAATTCATATATCTTTTCATATAGTTCATCCTACAACCTTAATGCTGACATTCATCTTGACTGGGATTATCCCGTCATCAGCAATAAAAGTGGCAGTGTAAGGTTCATCACGAACCGCAGCAGCAGCAGGAGTCCAGCTAAACATACAAGCCAGGCCTGGTATAAAAGAGGCAGTGTCAAAAGTTGTCCCCTCAGGCAGATTGCCCGTTGTTACAGTCATCGGCTCAGCAATCCCCTTTACTGCCGGGTCCTTATCCGGGCTGGTTTCATTATAAATCCTGCCATCCGTCTCCCGGGACGAAGTCTCGAATGCAGGCTGTCTGGCTACAACAGCAAAGGATAGCGTCTCACCTACCTTTACGCTCTGTGCCGGAACAACTGTGAAGAAGGGCCGGAATACCGTTTGAGGCAAAGGATAATCTTCGGTTGCAGACGGATATGTATAGCCGTTTCCGGGAATTGCAACAGTTTCATACGGATACAAGCTGTCCTTCGGCGTGCCTGGAGCAGGCGCCTCCACTTCTATCCTTTTGACGGACAGATTGCTGTCCATTGTCACATTCTCAACTGCAGTCTGCTGATACGGATAATCCGGCACATATTCCAGGCCTGCGGGCCGTTTGAAGCTGCTGCTTACCAGTACGACTTCTTCTACCCCCTGCGCATGGCTGGCATGAATATGTTCAAGAGTGCCACTTACAACATCATCGAGCACAATGGGATACCGGGTATCTTCCGTCATATAGCGCAGCTGAATCTCCTTCAGATACAGATTGTCCACATGTCTGGCATACAGACCGTAAGCCGGCAGGATCCCCCAGTTGCTGGGCTCAGGATATACCTCCGGCAGCTCTGGTACGTTGAACGGCGCATCCTTCCACGTTCCTGCTCCTGGATTCCATTCCACCCGGGGCAATAACCCTTCATTTTTCAGGAAAAAGGTGTTCACCAGCCACGGCAGCAACTGAATGCTGCGCTTCGGACTGCCGTACTGGGTATATTCCCAGTTCGTATTCAGCTGGCGCTGTTCCACCGCATGCTCCAGACTTAGACCACCGCGGTACTCCACTTGAATATTGGAGATCGAGACATTCTTAATCCGGTTGCCTACCAGCCCCATCAGTTCAATGGGATAGCGGGGGTCGACATTCTTAGCGGTAATATTGCGGATGATAATATCGTGAACATTGGCTATACGGCCGCTACCATTGGCATTGCCATACAGCTGCAGCTCGCTTTCCTGTAATTCCTTAGTGTAGTCAGGCACATACTTCTTCGAGTGCTCATCGTAGCGGACAGCAAACCATTTGCCGCCCTCTTCATGATAGTTAGCAGGGTTCAACCGGCAAGGCTGCTCAGGGTCTACAACATTAAAAGCAGACACACCGTCCGCAGAAACCTTGCGCGCCCTGTTAAAGGCTGGCAGATAGCGCCTCGCCGGATACACCTGATACGATTCCTTGGCCGGCAGCACCCAGTTAGGCTGGTCCAATCTTACATTTGGTGCTGCATCCCGTGCCGCTATCAACTCTTCCCCGGTGCTATTCCCCGTGACCGGGAAACGTCCCCGGTCTCCTATTTTGATGAAAATAGGCGAGCTGCTGATATCCTCCATCGTGGAATCCTCAAAAATAATATGGCTTAAGTCCGCCCCGTCGACGGCCTCAAGGGCAAAACCTCTCGACCGTTTAAACGCTACGCGGCGGACCGTGACACAATCATAACCACAGGTAGATTCCGTACCCAGCTTGACGCGGGCGGTAGGACCGCAGCGGTCTGTTGCAATCAGCTTGTCCTGTGTATACGTTCCCGCATATACGGAGCCTGTGTCGTAGCCGCTAACCACACAGTCTTCAATCAATACATTGCGGAGCGGCATAAAGATTCCGCCGCCATAGGAGGCCTTCAGCACAATAGCATCGTCGGTTAATGAATTGAAGGTGGAATGAACAATGGTCACATTCTCGCAGCAGTCCACATCTAACGCATCCCGGTTCGTATCCACAAGAATATGCCCGACATGCAGATTCTTCACACAGGTTGCTATAATGGCAAAATGGCCGCCGGCCAGGATAGAAAAGTCGCAGAATGCGACATTCTCGCACCGCACCATCGCAATCGCCTTATTGCCGAACCATTCACCGCGGTGACCGGGCTCGTCCCGGCGCAATGGCTCATGCGGGTCCCCGCCCATCAGAACCTGCTCCAGTTCTCCCTCATCATTCAAAGAACTTCCATCCAGCAGCCCGGGCCCATAAATCATCACATTCTGGATATCCGCGCCATAAATCAGGCTGTTGGCAAAGTACGTATGACCGTGATCCTGCAGACCAGCATATAAATTAACCTCAGGCTCTTCATAATTGCCGCCTTCCCCGTTCTGCTGCTCATAGGAATGACGGATATCCGTTCTTGCTGCAGAAAGTACGCTGCCTGCCGACAAGTACAGATTGACGCCGCTTAAGAGACGAATCGTGTATACCCTGAAGCTGCCTTCAGGAATTATCACAGTGCCGCCTTCTGCAGATGCTGCCTGAATAGCGCGGTTAATCGCCTTGGTATTCTCCACAGGCGCATTCTCCGGACCCGCCCCATAATTGCGGATATCAAATGTATGCGTTTCCTTCATTAAATAGCCTTTGTCAAAAGGACACCCTGTTGCTTCCGTTACTTGAAACATAATAGCCTCCAATGGATTAGGAACCATCCGAACCGGATCATCCTGGCAGTTTTCTCTTATTATATCTTTTTGCTGTTTGATCTGCAGTTTCATAATTTATAAACCTGAGTCCAAGTCAATTGATTTTCCTGCTGCGACCGATGGAAAATCTTTTGTAATATAATTGTTGAGCCGTTGAAGGGTACGTGCCAAAGCATCCTCGTCAACCGGCTTAGGCAGGTAATCGACAGCATTTACGCGGAAGGCCTCCAGTGCATATTGGTCATAAGCCGTAATAAATACAATTTCCAGGTGCTCGTCTAGCTCAATTAAGGAAGCGGCCAATTCGAGACCGTTCATTCCCGGCATATCAATATCCAGAAAGACCGCATCAGGTCTTAGCCGGGTGAATTCATGCAGCAGATCTGTATATTTGGTATATGCCCCAACCACTTCGACATCGTCACGGCACTCCAGGATTTGTACAAGCCGCTGGACCGCCAGCCGTTCATCGTCAACAATTGCAACTCTCATGAATGACCCTTCCCTCTTCTAAGGCTTACGCGTAATGCTGAATTTTGAACTGAAACCGCACGCTTGTCCATTCCCCTTCTTCACTGGATACCTGTAATGCTTCTCCATAGAAATGCTTCAGTCTCCGCTGAATATTTACGAGTCCAACTCCCCTTCTTTCGGAAGAAGCCCTTTCGCTTGTCCATAAGGCTTGGATTCCCGTCTCACTGATACCGCCCCCGTTATCCCACACCTCCACATAAACCGTATCCTTGTCCAGGGAGATGGAGATTCTGACCGTTCCTCCCTCCATTTTCTTCGTTACCCCATGCCGGATAGCGTTCTCTACCAAAGGCTGTATCGTCAGCGGCAAAATCTTTCGCTTCAGTACCTGCGGGTCCACATCATATACAACCGTAAGCCTCTCCTCAAACCGGGCTTCCTCAATTTGCACGTAAGCATCAACCAGCTGTAATTCGTCCTCAATCCGGACAAAGCTGTCAGGCTTCGGGTCAAAGCTTCTTCTTAAGTAATAGCTTAAATGCATAATCAGCTTCTCTGCACGCGCGCCGTCTGTCCGGCATAAGGCAATAATCGAGTTCAAGGAATTGAACAAGAAATGCGGTTTAATCTGCGACTGGAGAAAATCCACCTCTGCCTTCAGAGCTTCTTCCACTGACTTCTTAAGCTTCAGGAGCGTTTCCGTTCTGGCCCTGACCTCTGCAGCATCAAACGGCTTGATGATATAATCATTCGCCCCTGCCTTGAAGCCGGCAGCAATATCGCTATTGCCGTAACGCGCCGTCAGCAATACAACAGGCAGCTCAAATAGGGAATATTGCTCGCGGATCTCTCTGCAGACTTCAACCCCCGACATTTTGGGCATCATTACATCGAGCAGAACCAGGTCGATATCAGAGCGTTTCTTCAACATTTCCAAGGCCTCCAGCCCGTTGGTCGCCCAGATAACCTGATAAGGCTCATTGGCAAAAACCCGGGACAGGACCTGGAGATTGGATGGTTCATCGTCAACGGCCAGCAGCGTGAAGGTGCTCTTGCTCCGGCCTGGTAATTCCGCCATGCCCCATTCTTCGCTTATGGAGGCAGATTCCTTGGCTGCTTCGTAATCCGGGAGTGAATTCCGGGCTGCTTCGGCAACCGGAAGTGTAAAAGCGATGCCCGTCCCCTGCTCCGGCTCTGACCATTCTACCTTGATGGTACCGTCCATCAAATGCAGCAGCTTCCTGCAGATAAACAACCCCAGTCCTGTTCCCCCGTACTCCTCTGGAGAGTGTGCTTGCTCAAAGGGCTGGAATATAGCCTCCCAGTCAGATAAGCTCATCCCCACTCCGGTATCCTCCACCACAACTTTGACCTGACCCTCTATCACCTGAGCATGAATCGTAATCATACCCTCATGAGTAAATTTCACCGCATTGCCGACCAGATTGTGGAGGATTTGCCTGAGCCGGTTCTCATCCGCATAGACGAGGGGCAGATGCTCCGGTACGGCATTGACAAATCTGATTTTTTTACCAGTAATCAAACCCTGGAATAAATCGAATACGAGGGAGACAGACACACGGACATCCACACCGGTTAGTTGAACCTTTAGCTCGTTACGTTTGATTTTCTCCATATCCAGAATGTCATGAACCAGTCCCGAGAGCCTTCTGGAGGTATCTCTGATCAGGGACAGATTCTGGATATGGCTTGCGCTGAGTTCTCCGGCTTCTGCTTCTGCTCCGGCTCCTGTCTCCAGCATGGATTGGGATAAATTAATGATTCCGTGAAGCGGAGTCTGGAATTCGTGAGAGGTATGCAGCAGGAACTCGTCTTTCTGCTTATCCGCCTGCTGTAGCATTACAGCCATTCCTTCTATCGTCTTATACGCTTCCGAATACCGGTAAGACAGGAGGAAGGAGGCCAGAAAACAAAAAATCAATATGGAGCAGTATCCTATGGTGTAAGTGGGTGTCAGGCTGCTCAGATACAACCCGTAATCAAACAGCCCTATTACATATCCGCCTAAGGCCAATATAAAGAGGAGCAGTGTCCGTTTGCTGAATTCTCCATACCTGCCCTTCAGGTATGAATGAAGCATCAATCCCAGAATGATGACATAGATGAATAGCTGCAGATAGCTGAATACCGCATTGAAACGCGAATACCATTGAAACGGCGTGAGCAGCACAAAGCCGATGTACAATGCCGTCACACCGACAACACTATTAATTAACCACTCAGGAATCATGCTTTTACACATAGTCTTAATAAACATGACCATCGTGATCAGGGAGAGATACAGCGATACGGCTTGAATCTTATAATAAATCTCATGCGGCAGATTCACATACTCAACCAGAATCCGGTCACCGTTGCTGGCAAAAGACCAGGCGATAATAATGCAGCTGAGTCCGAAATAAAGAAGTCCTCTTTCCTCTCTCCGTATAATAAACACACTAAGCTGATAACACCCGAGCATAAGGAGAGATACAATCAGAATTAAATTGAGAATGGTTGTATGGGTATTCAGCTTAAGAATTCCCCCGGCGCTCCCGAAATAAAGGCTATAAGGAATCCCGCCCTGCGAATTCTCATAATTCGCTGCATGGATAATGATCTCCGCCGTATCTCCCTGTACCGTAAAAAAGGCATTGTACGGTTTATTCTCATACCTATACAGGCTTTCGGATTCCGCGGGCTTACCGCTGCCGGCAACCCTGTCCCCGTTCACGTAGATCTCGCTGGCCATGCGGATGTTGGATATTCTAAGCCCATACATCGTTGCCGAAGGCTCAAGCTTAACCTTCAGACGGTAGGTAACGGCTCCTTGGCTATTTAGACCCCCGTCTTCATTCGCATGCTTCCAAAAACCGGGTACCTGCATATATCCAGGAGAAACAGAAGGTGCTCCCCCCGGCCTGAGCAGCTGATCCCAATAAAATTCCCATTGTCCATCCAGCGAAACGACCTGTTCTCCCTGAAAATTCCATGCGCTCAAATCCAGTACACCATGCCGGGCGGGAGCGGGGTTCTGGGCTTTATGATCAGAGGCTTTCACTAGGCCGAATAATATAGCAAAACATCCGAGGCCCACTATAATCAGGCCCATCAGCATTTTTCTCATCTTGAGGATCTACTCCGTTTCTCAGCCTTATCTTTATTCATTTCAATACAGCTTTAGTTCCATCATATCATCTGTACCATTTAGCGGCATGTCCTTTTCTTGTGCATGCTCTATTACGATTCTCCATAGGAACAATTCGTAGAAATTGTGAAGATTATGTAGATTAATTAATTGAAATAAAGCCCAATATTAATGATCACACAAAAAACCAGCAGGATTGAGACTTCAATCTCTCATTCCTGCTGGTTATCTTTAATTCTCCAGCTAGTTCCCTTATCGCCTAAGATCAACAGATTAAAAACGAACATGAGCAGAACCAAGTCTCGAGATTTGTGAAAATAAAATAGCCATCTCAGTAGGCAATAATTGAAAATCCTGTTGAATCCAAAATTGCATGGTCCCCACATAAGCTGAAGCCAGGTAGGCAAACAAATAATACTGTTTATCGGGAACATCGCTCGGCTTAATCTGCTTATGCTGCAACAGATAAGCATGGAGAAATTGTTTTTTTAATAATTCTGTCAGTTGTAACGAAAACACATTATCTCCTGTTGACCCCATAAAAACTTGGAAAAACCTTTTTTGTTCTATGACATACTCGAATGGCCGTACATAACCGGAAGGAGGCTCCATAAGAGGCTGAGTACTTCCAATAGGATGACTAATTTTTTTTATAATTGCCTGAAATTCTTCTAAGATATCATTCTTTAGTTGTTCATGAAAATCATGGATGTCCTGATAGTGTAGATAAAAAGTACCTCTATTTAATCCGGCATGTTCTGTTAGTATTTTTACAGTAATGCTCTCCAGAGGCATCTGCATAGCCAAATCAAGCAACACATCCCGCAATTGATGCCGGGTTCGCAAAATACGACGGTCTGTTTTCTCTTGCACTGCCTCTCCTCCTAAAAAAAACAGGATTTACTGATCATTTCAATTCCGGCTGTTGATTAATAAACACAGATCCGGGAAATGTTCATCGAATTTTTATACGTTTTGATTATAATCATCTACAAAGATTTAATCAACACGACGTTCACTAAAAGGAGAAAAAGAGATGGCAGAACAACCTATTTATCTTAACGAACCTACTACGAGAGAGAATACCGCTTTACCCAGAAAAACATTTATTTTTATGCTAATGGCAATTATACCCGGCATGATGATGGTGATGATTGACAGTACCGCAATGAATGTGGCAATTACCAATCTAAGCCATAATTTCAATGTCTCTTTTGACACTTTGCAGTGGGTGATTACAGGTTATATGCTGGCTATGTCGGTTACGATTCCGCTTTCGGGCTGGTTTTCAGACAAAATCGGTGCAGCAAGAGCATTTATGGTTACAGTCACTTTTTTCGTTATCGGCTCAGTGCTGTGTGCAATGGCCCAGGATGTACATCAGTTAATTGTCTTTCGGATCATACAGGGCTTGGGTGGGGGGATGATCCAGCCCATTGGCATGGCTATGATCTTCCGTCTTGCTCCTGACAATAAAAAGGGACAGATCATGGGGATGCTTGGCATTCCGATGCTGCTCGCTCCCGCTTCCGGCCCCGTCTTATCCGGCTGGCTGTTGGAGTTCATAAGCTGGCATTGGATCTTCTGGATTAATGTCCCGATCGGAATGATTACATTAGCTTTAGCAAGCCGTCACTTATTGAAAAAAAATCCGCCCCGAATATCTGTTATCTCCAAAGAAAAGAAATCCTTGGATGCGCTCGGCCTCTTCTTGGCTCCTTCTGCATTTGTTCTGCTTGCACTAAGCATTAATCTTAAATCCAGCCTTTGGGCAGGATGGCTGATGGGAGGAGCTGGTTTCCTGCTACTGGTTTGGTTATGGTTTCATGAACTGAGACATCCCCATCCCATTCTCGAAGTGCGTGCTTTTCGTGAAGTACGATTTAGAAGAGGGATGCTGATCAGCTGGATACAGTATATAGCGCTCAACGGCTCGCTCGTATTCATCCCTCAATACTTGCAGAACTTCAGAGCCTATAGCCCGTTCGAGGCTGGGTTAGTCATGAGTATGTTAGCGGTAACCTCAGGACTTCTAATGCCGGTTGGCGGCAGGTTGTTTGATCGCATTGGAATTCGTCCGCTTGCTGGATCAGGGCTCAGTGTAATCGGTTTAGCCTTGTTACTGTTATCTCAAATGAATAAGGATACAAGCGGTATGATGATTGGCGGAATAGTAGGATTGATGGGTATTGGCATGGGATTATGTATGATGTCACTTAACACTTACATTCTGCAATCAGCACCTCCTGAATCCATCAGCCGAGTTACGCCGATGACCTCAGCCAGTGCTGATCTAGTGATTCCCCTCGCTATCGCAGGTCTTAATAATTTCCTTTTAATGCGTACCACGATGCGCGAAACTGAAACTGTGAGCAGTGCATCAGCCGGACTGGGTGCATATTCCGACACATTCATGTTAGCTGCTTGTATTGCTCTTGCCGGAGCATTGCTCAGTCTACTTCTCAAGCCCAATCAGAAGAATTCAGAACCTCAATAGTAATCCGAATTTACTAACAAAAAGCAACTTATCCGCGGATAAGTTGCTTACTTAATCTTGATTAATAACGGATAATATTTCGAATCATAATTCAAATTCCTATCAAGGACTCCAGAAACCGGCGGATTAATTCCTTTACAGGCTCTTGCTTTTCAAATAACCAAAAGTATCATAGATACTTCTACAATATATCCTTAGCCCTTCTGCAATTCCAATTCTTTCAACGTAGGATAGTCCGTATACCCCTTGCTTCCACTACCATAAAATGTTGCAGGATCTGCTTCATTTAATGGAGCGCCTGCTTTAAGTCGTTCCACAAAATCCGGATTAGCCAATGACCATACCCCAATAGGTGCCAGATCAGCAAGACCACTCTCGATATCAACACCAATATTCTCCAGTCCCCGTCCAGCCCGATTGACTAACAACGGATTCTTCCACAAGGAACGTATATCCTGAAGCAATTCTTCATTGCCGAGGTGCATCACATGAAGATACGCTAAATTCAGTTTCGCTAATTCTTGCGTTAAGTAACGGTAAAGATCAGGACCTTGTTCGCCATCTTGAATCCCGCCAAGAGGGGTCCCTGGCGAAATGCGGAAGCCGGTTCTCTCTGCCCCGATCTCGTCAACGATGGCTTTTGCTACTTCTATCGCGAAGCGAGCTCGATTTTCTATTGATCCACCATATTCATCCGTACGTTTATTGGAATTTTCACCGATAAATTGGTTGATTAGATAACCATTTGCTCCATGAATTTCAACGCCGTCAGCGCCTGCTTCAATAGCAGCGGCCGCAGCTTTACGATAATCTGCAATGGTTATTTGAATCTCTTCTTTACTTAACTCACGTGGTACGGGGATATCCTGCATGCCTGTAGCCGTAAACGTTTCTACTCCTGGTGCAATTGCAGAGGGTGCAACGGGCTGCCGGTGATGAGGCGTATTGTCAGGGTGCGACACACGACCGACATGCATTAATTGAATATAAATATACCCGCCTGCTTCATGCACTGCATCCGTAACTTTCTTCCACCCTTCAATATGCTTCTCCGTATAGATCCCAGGTGTTCTTAAGTAACCTTGACCATCATCGGATGGTTGTGCACCTTCTGTAATAAGAAGTCCCATCGATGCTCTTTGAGCATAATACAGGGAGTTTAATTCTCCCGGTGTACCATCTTCCTCTGCTCTGCTGCGTGTCATTGGTGCCATCGCCAAGCGATGCGGTAATTCCAGATTGCCAACTTTTGTTTTAGTCCACAGTTTTTCCATTATTAACACTCCTCTTTAAATTTGTTTAACAAGAAATTATGATTAAGTAAGATGTGGGTATATTGCAGCAACACCACCTGCAAGTCCACCTTGTATCATTCGGCTGTTATCATCAGCAAGAATTTCAAAGCTGCCAGATTCGATGCCATCAATAGCTATTTTTGCGATATCTGAAGGGTTGGATTTGGGAGCATCTATACCGGTTGTCATATCTGTCTCCATAAAGCCTACATGTAATCCAGCTACTCTAATATTACGAGGATACAAGTTTAAACGTAAATCGTTCGTCAATGCCCAGGCTGCAGCCTTCGCAGCTGTATACGCACCGGAAGCTCCCATACTAAACCAAGATAGTACGGACAGAATATTCAAAATCGATCCTCCCCCGTTTTTTTCAATGATTGGTGCAAAAGCACGAACCATGGACAGCGTACCGAAGAAATGCGTATCAAATTCCAATTGTATTTTCCCCACATCTCCTTCCAGCAAAGAAGCGCCTGTAGATGATCCTGCATTGTTGATTAAAAGCGTAACATCTTTAGCAAGGATTGCTGCTGCTGCAACCTCATCCGGTTTTGTAACATCAAGCTTTACAGGTGTAACTCCAGGAATATCAATGGTCTCCGGATTTCTTGCACCAGCGTATACTTTAGCCCCTCTGGATAGAAGTTCAAGAGTAAGCTGACGGCCCAGACCCCGGTTTGCTCCAGTGACAAATGCTACTTGTTCAGAAATGTTCATTGTATTAGCTCCTTTTTGTTTTGATTACAATTCTTCATTCAAGGGATAGAACGGCGTTCTCATTCTAGAACGATCATACTAGAATAAACACAGGCAATTATACTAATATCTTTCTAGGCTGAATCTTCAAATTAGCTTAAGTATAAATAATTACTTAGATAAAAGTTTAATCGATAAATTGGCTAGACGGTGTAATTTTTCTTTACGTATGGAGGTCCTTGTCATTACCCTTAACCCTACATAAACTGCATGCAGATGTTCCGCTAGATCGTTGGCATTATAATCTGAGCGAAACTCTCCATCCTGCTGTCCCCACAGAATAATATCTTTGAACAGCTGTTCTGATAATGTAAACAATTCTGTGGTCTTTACATCCACCTCAGCATCACGCATTGCCAATTCCACCGCTGAATTCACCATCAAACAACCTGAAGGTGAATCTTCTTCACCACATATCACGAAACTAAAAATAAGCTGAAGTGCCTCAGTTGCAGTCTTAGAGCGTTTAACTTCTCCTACAAGCTCAGCACTTACTTTATCGCGAAATCGGTCCATTGCTTTTAGAAACAGCGTATGCTTGTCGCCAAAAGTGTCATATAAACTTCTCCGATGGATTCCCATCTGCTTGACCAGATCCGTCATAGATGTCTTCTCGTAACCCTGTTCCCAAAAAAGCTTCATCGCCTTTTCTAATACCACGTTCTCTTCGAATTCTTTGCTTCTTGCCATTCTATTCCCTCCCTGTTAATCAATATAACATATTGAGAACGATCGGTAAAGAATTTTATGAATGGTAAAAACCATTAAGAATCCCTACTAAATTCACACTATTCTCGTTTAATTTGATTTAAGAAGCATTTGACCCCAAGTATGCGTAATGAAATCCGGAGCGAACTTCATGGAAAAGCGCATAACCTTAGTAAAACCTGCATTTACGCGTATTTTGTTTTTTTCCATCCCTTTAATACCGACTTTAACAAGCTTCGCTAATGGCAAAGAGATCACCTTATTCATGAAACCTTCGTCAAAAGTGTCCGTGAGATTAGTTTCAGAAATAACAGGTGGACAAAGTTCCATCACATGAATGTTTTTTCCTTTGGCCCGGATTTGCTCACGTAATGCATCACTGAACATGTGGATGCCAGCCTTCGTTGCAGAATAAGTCGGTGCGTTGGCAACTGTAATATTAGCAAGTAGTGAACTAACGTTAACAACCATTGCCTCCTGTTGTTTGGCTAACAGTGGCAACAGAGCCTTGGTGATATAGATTGTCCCATTCAAGTTTGTGGCGATTTCTGCGGTTATGTGCTCGTAGGTAATAGTTTCATCAAACAAGTCAAATTCGTGTATAATACCAGCGTTATTGAAAATAATATCCAGTTTCGGATAGTGAATCGTCAGGTCTTTAGCAAGCTGCTCAACGCTTTTGGGATTACTAACATCTGCCGTCATCCCGATAAGTCCGGGATTGTTCTTTACTATCTGGTCGATGCGTTGTTGTGAACGCCCCGTGATAATCACAGTATTTCCCATGCCGAGAAAACTTTTAGCAAAAGCAAAACCAATCCCGGAGGTCCCACCTGTCACCAATATCGTTCTATTTTTTAATTTCATTCTGCATCATCTACTTTCAATATGACTTTCCCTTGGCTATGCCCTGTCGCAATCTTAGCAATCGCGGCATTCACTTGTTCAAAGGGGTACTCGGAATCAATCACCGGCTTAATGTTTGTTTTTTCAAGATACTGTGTGAAAGCTGCTAATTGCTGACCATTCGACTGCACGTATAAGAAGTCATACCTTTTCTTTTGCCATTTGGCAATTCCATCAAAAGGTGCTCCCAGTAAACTGAAGAGAATCTTCTTCGCCGTTGCCAAGTCTGTGCTTTGATTCGCGAATCGGGCATTGGGACCAGCATTTAACGACAGTAATTTGCCGCCAGGCTTCAGTATCTTAATTTGTTTACTAAATTCGCCGGCGCCCCGCGTATCAATAACATAATCATAGCCTGTCAGTATGTCAGTATAGTCCTGCGTTGCATAGTCGATAAACTCATCTGCCCCGAGTCGCTCCGCCAAGGCACGTGCTGATCCACTACCACTAACGGTCACAAACAGCCCTTGTGACTTCGCGTAAGGAACGGCCATCTGACCAAAGCCTCCCGTACCGCCGGGGATAAATAATTTGCCGCCTTGACGAGTATCTAAAATAGCTAGCGCCTGAACGATCGTCAAAGCAGACAATGGCACGGCCGCTGCTTCTTTAAAAGAAAGATTAGCTGGCATCTTAGCCACAATCGCCGCATCTACTGCGACATATTCGGCAAACGCCCCCATCTTATCTAACGATGGCATGGTGTACACATGATCCCCTACCTTAAAATCCATGACACCGGCTCCGACTTCGATCACTACTCCGGCTAGCTCGTTGCCCAGAGTCAATGGAAAGTCGTAATGATCAAACAACTTAACTTTGCCTGTAATCGCCAAGACAAGGTGTGGATCAACACCTGCTGCCTTAGTCTTGATTAAAACCTGTGTTGGTGTGATGGATGGAACAGCGACTGTGTTAATTTGTGCTTCCAGTATCTTGGAATACCGCGAAATTTGTGCAGCCTTCATAAGGTAACACCCCTTAAAATCGGATAATGACTTTTCCTTTAGGATGACCTGTAGCAACAAGCTTTAGTGCTTCATTGATATCATCAATGTGGAATTCTGTGGGGTCCACCGCTGGAACAATCCCGTTATCTTCAATAATCTTCGTAATTTTCTTTAATTGATCGCCATCGCTGCGAACAAAAATGAAATGATATTGAATCTTCTTTTTCTTCGCTTTGTGATCATACTTGGCCCCGGCAATGGTGAAGAGCTTTTGTTTCCAGCCTGGCAAGCCCATATGCTCGGCGAAACGTTTGTTAGGGCCGGTCCGCAGGGAAAGAAGGCGACCGCCTGCTTTTATAATCGAAAGTTCATGATCAAATTCGCTTGGTCCCAAGGTATCCATCACATAATCAACATCACGAAGTTGTTCCCAATAGTTCTCCATCGTGTAATCCATATATTGGTCTGCTCCAGCCGCCATTGTCCGTTCACGTGCTTGCGGATTTCCACTAACGATGACCTTCAGCCCCATGCTTTTGGCGATAGGAATGGCCATTTGGCCAAATGAACCAGAACCCCCGGGAATAAACACGCTTTCTCCAGCTTTGGCAGCCAATTCTTCATGCAAACCTTGATAAGCAGTCAATCCTGTTAATGGAGCAGCAGCACCGGTCACAAAATCCAGATTAGCGGGCAAGTGCCCGATGGCATCCGCATGAATCGCCGCGTATTCTGCAAAGGCACCGATTTTTTGTAGTGGCAGGCGTGAATAAATGGCCTCACCAACTTCAAATCCCCGGACGTTTTTACCGACCTTTTCAATAACACCCGTCAGCTCATTACCGAGTACTAATGGAAACTCATAATCCTGAATCAGCTTGACGCTTCCGGTCCCGATGAGCAATTCCAAATGATTAACCGCCGCTGCTTTCACCTTGACCAAAACCTCGTTTTCACTTATTTCCGGGACTGGAATATCATTGACTTCTACCGTGAACTTTTTTGAATACTTGGTAATCTGCGCCGCTTTCATAATTAATAGCCTCCTATGCGCTGAGTAATAAGTAACATTTTATTGTTTTTGTAACTTATGCATCAAGCATAATATCAAAGGTTACAAAAGTCAACAATTGTTACCTAACATTTTATATGATAAAATAGAGACAGGTGTATAAACGATTGATAAGGAATTTATCGAAGAAAGAAGGGTTGGAAGCGCGGTGGCTAAAATCACACAAGAGCTCATTATTGAAACAGCGGAGGCATTAATTGAACGCACGGAAAAATCCGAAGTGACCCTTTCACAAATTGCGGATGAATTAAGTATCACCCATGCCGCGCTTTATAAACACTTTAAGAATAAGCAAGAGCTCTGGGCAGCCGTGTCTAAAAACTGGTTCAACCGGATGATTTCAGAACAAATAAAACTAGATAATACAAATTTGATGAATGCACAGGACCTGCTCCATGATTGGCTCTGGGCATTTGCTAACGCCAAAAAACGCGCCTATAACGAAAATCCCAAAATGTTCGCCTTGAATACACAATATGTGGATAGCAATCCCCTGGTGTTACGCGATGTTCTATGGGATTCCTATCAAATTATTGACGGCTTCATGGACTATCACGATCCCCGCTTCGAACGGGCAGAGGCAATTCTCTCCGCATTTGCGGTGTTTAGCCTCCCGTCCTTCAAAGAATCCTGGAATCTTCCAGACTACCAAGACAGGTTCGAACGCATTTGGAATTTAATCAAAAAGGGTCTTTGAATCCTCTAGTTGGATTCAAAGACCCTTTTCACCGTGAATCCCTGGCTTTAATTTTTCACAGCTATAATAACTACAAATCCGCTTTCATCTGGTTCACCTAAAAAACCTTCTGCAGACAAATCGCTTTCAGGCTGTAATCTCCCGCTGCGTCCGCTCTCCCCCTCCGGTATCCAAACCAATCCGCCCGGCCACAACCTCCTTCTCCCGTTCATCGAGAATATCGAGATTACGATATATCTTGCTATTCTCAATCTTCAGATCCCCTTCCTTTATCACATCGTCTGCCTCTGAGCCGAGAGTATCAATCAGCGTAATCTCGTTGCCCTCTTTATCGGTCCCAATCGAATCGTGCAGTGACACGTCCTTTCGGGTCTCTTTCAGCGAACGGAGGTACATCGGTATTCAGAACCATACGTATCATATTATGTTAGTTAATATATCTGATAGTTACCATATATATTATAGATTTTAATAAATATAGTATTTAATCTATATCAGAACTCTAAAAATATATTAAATTTTTAATAGTTATTGACTGATAGAAATAATGATGTTATATTTCCTAACATTAATTAATAAATATACATACAGGAAGAGGAGATTACTGAAATGAATAAGCTGAAACGTCTAAGTAAAACTAAAAGAAATCATTCTGGTTCCCCCCGCTCCGAATATTCACCAGCAAAAAATAATTGGAGTAAAAAGCAATTTATAGCTACGTCCATTGCGTTATCTGTTATCGCTTCGAGTGTCATTCCGTTTCAGACCGCTGATGCTTTAACTCGGGTTACTTCAGCAAGCGGCACAGTATGGGAGATTCATGATGTCTTTGCGCCTAGCTTAGACACAGGAAGTTTACGTACCGTCGGTACTACACAAGTACAAGGCTTTGGTAATATCTTCGTTAAAGTGTCGTCGCCTACAGCTTCACTGATGAATGGTCAAATGATGCGCGGGTTTGACTTGAAATACGATGGTGTGAATAGATTCACTTCGACTCAGTCTGTAAATCTGGGAAATGTAACGGTTACTCGTGATGTGTATGTCGATACTATAAATAATCGTACGAGATTCTTTGATACTTTTACTAATAAAAATGATATGAACGTAAAGGTTGATGTCTCTTTCGGCGGCTCTCTGGGGTATGGTACAGCAGCAAATGCTTCAGTAGTCAAGGCAACCTACTCCAATGATCTGGAGGTGACTACGGATGATTCATGGATTGTTGTAGACAGCAGTGCCAAAGACAATAAGCCGCTGGGCGTTGCAGTCGGGTCTCCACATCCATTTGAGAATGGATTAACTAGCCTAGGCAATCAGCAGCAGAATCCATTCACAACACCATTAGCTAAGTCCGGAAATGATGCGAATTTCTACGGGTTCATTAATACATTAAATATTGAGCCGGGTCAGTCGAAATCCCTGGTGCATTATGTACAAGTGGGCGAAGCCGGTGAAGAAGGCCTGAAGAATCTGGTGACGATGCTAAACGGGCTTAATAGCCAGCTGGATATATCCGGATTAACCAACGCACAAATCCGTTCAATCAGTAACTGGGATATCTCTGCTATAGAGGGACTGGATACTGGAGATCCCCTGGTGATTCCTGAGGCTCCTGCTGCTAAAGCATTCATCACTTCTTCCCCCTATGATGTTACGAATAAATCCATTGCACAAATGCAGCAGGATATGATTAGCGGTAAAACTACTTCCGTGCAAATTACTCAGGCTTATTTGGATAGAATCAAGGTATACGATGAAGGCCAGCTTGGCTTCCATGCCTTCCTGCATGTCTCTGAAACTGCGCTTACCCAGGCACAAGCTGCTGACAACGCCCGCGCACAAGGTGCAAAGGGGGATTTGCTCGGTATTCCCATTGCGATAAAAGATATCTATGATACCAAGGATATGCCTACTACCGGCGGCAGCAAAGCGCTTGAAGGCTGGCGGCCTGATTCAGATGCATTCCAGGTCAATAAGCTGCGGGAAGCTGGAGCTGTCATTATTGGTAAAGTAAATACTTCCGAGTTCGCCAACAGCGGAAGCTTTAGCGAGAGCGGCTGGCAGCAGACATGGAATGCCCTGTATCCATCGAAAACCTCCTTTGGCTCAAGCGGCGGCTCGGCAGTATCTGTTGCAGCTGATTTTGCAGCAGCAGCCATGGGATCACAGACAGGGGTATCTCTCTATGCACCAACTACAGGCGCCAGCTTAAAAAGCTTCCGTGGTACAGACGGCATGGCAAGTACTACAGGTGTATTGCCGCTCACTTGGGGACAGGATTATGCAGGTCCCATTGCTAAGACAGTAACTGACCTGGCCATCATGTTGAATGCTACAACGGGTACAGATCCACAGGATATCTTCACAGTGACTGCCGATGCAGACCATAAGCGTCCGGCTGACTGGAAGGAATCTCTGGATACTAATGCATTGAAAGGAAAGAAAATCGGATATATCCCTGCTTCCTTTGTCTCTAGTTATGCCGATGATGATACCGGACAAGCCGTAATGAATAAGTTCTCCGAGCTTCAGGCAGCGGGTGCGACAATGGTTGAAATGTCAAAAATACCGTCAGCGCCTAGCCGTCCTTCAGGCATTAATGGATCTACTGAAGGTTGGGCGCGCTATATTGAGCTTCATAAGAACTTCCCTTACATTGATGGAGCAAGTGTACTGGCTTCAGACAAGGTGCTTATCTATAATCAAAGAGGATATACAGAGCCTACCCGCATGACTGAACAAGCTGTACAAGATTACATCAAATATAGAACGGACTATAAGGAAGTTATTAAAGGCTGGATGGACGAGAATGGCGTGGATGCTGTGGTTTATGCAGGTTTTATCAGTGACGTATATAACAATGACGCAGCAGCCTCTCAATTAAGCTCTGACCGCAACACGGGCGTATTAACGTCTAATGTCGGCCTCCCTACGGTAGTTGTTCCTGTAGGTACGAACGACAGCGGATATTCTATCTCCATGCAGCTTGTTGGCAGAGCATGGGACGATGCCAAAGTTCTAGGTATGGGCTATGCTCTTGAGCAACAAAGTCAAGCCAGACTGCTTACAGCCTATGCTCCAGCACTTCAATACGTCTCTAACCCTACTAATCCTGATCCAGTAGATAATGAACCAAGCAATCCAAGTCCTGGAGGAGGTACCGTAACTCCCCCGGTAACAGCAACGCCCACACCAACACCGGCTCCTACAGCAACACCAGCACCTGCAGAACCAGCAGCACCAACACCTACGCCGGAAGTTGTCAGTTTCGCAGATACCATTAATCACTGGGCAAAAGCAAGCATTGATGTGCTTATAGCCAAGGGATTACTTACGGGTTATTCTGATGGAACCTTCCGTCCGGATTCAGGGTTGACCCGTGCCGAATCCATCAAGGTCATTGCAACGTACATGGGGCTGGAAGGACAGGCTAGCAGCTTTACAGATGTATCTCCAACACATTGGGCTAATACGTATATCGGCGCAGCAGCCGGAGCAGGCCTGATGAACGGATATAGCGATGGAACCTTCCGTCCGAACGGCAAGATAAGCCGCAGTGAATTAGCGGCACTGATCACTAGAGCCTTTAAGCTTACAGGTACTGGAAACACATCCTTCAAAGATGTTAATAGAAATGCATGGTATTATGATTCCATTGATGCACTCGCATCCAATAATATTATTACTGGCTACGAGGATAGTACCTTTAAGCCTGGAAAAGATATTACCAGAGCAGAGTTTGCAACAATGGTCTCCAGATTACTGGAGACTGCGAATTAAGAAGCTCAAGGAATAAAAGACAAGAGGCTGTCCCAAAAGCAGATATTCTACTGACAAGTCAGATTCTCAAATTTCTCAAAAGCTTCAAACGTTAAAAAAGCAGCGATTCTCCCGTTATTGGAGAATCGCTGCTTTCTGTTTTTGGTCCCATTGCTCAAAGAAAACGCTCCTTTTGAAGTGATTGGGTGGTACCTCCATTTTACCAAAGGACAGTTTCTTTTTGTGATTTTAGAAAGATTTGAAGAACCTTTTCCCGCTTAAACAGCGGAGAGGACGGAACGACCCGCGGAAAAGCGGCAGCGGTCGCCTTGGTCTCCGGATTTTGACCGCTAAGGGAACTAATTGACGGAGTGCACAAAAGGTTTGGCGATTATACCCTATTTCCCTTGGACCATCCCGTCGGTATTTCAAAGCACCGGTTCCTTACAGCTCAGCAGTATATTGATACTTGCGTATACAGGGATCATCGGAATAGCCGGAACCTTTGCCTGGTGGAGATATGCGGAGCAGCCGTAAACAAGTGAAGATACATCTGCTGAAGAGCAGATGTTTTTTATATCACTCCTCATCACTCATAGTGCTCTTCATCGCCTCCTGTTCCCGGAACGCCGAAGGTGTCAGCCCGTACTTTTTCTTGAACAAGGTGGAGAAGTAAGTGATGTTGTATATCCCTACCGCTTCACTGATCCTGGCCGCAGTCTCAGAGGTAGAAGCAAGCAGATCCTTTGCCTTTTCCAGCCGGGTGTTGTTCAAGTATTCACTGAAGGATTGCCGGGTCGCTCCTTTGAACAGTTTCCCCAGATAGCTGGGCGACAGTCCGGCGATGCTCGACACCAGATCGAGGGAGATGTTAGGCTCGGCATAATGTTCATGAATGTAATTCTGTGCTTTTTCGATGAGGATATTATGCTTTTGAGCGTTCAGCCAGTGATTCTTGTCTTCAATTAATGTGCAGATGGTGCTGCAATAGCGGTTGAATAGGTTACGGATCTCCGTCAGATCTTCAGCCCGTTCAATATCGGTTATTGCTTGCAGGTAATCATTGAAATTAGATTCCGGCACATGCTGTAAATAGTCAAAATGTTTAAGCAAAGACAACATGAGTTGAGTGCTAAAGGTGATAACCTGATGAACGGAACCGCTGGATATTTTATCTATAAATTCTTCGATTGCGCTAACCATTGGTTCCGGCTTGCCGTCCTGTACAGCATCAATCAGCTTCTTCTCGTAGGCGCTGGGGTAACTCAAGGCTGTCAACACATGGCGGCGTGTCGCTATAGCATCCAGAATCGCTTCCTTCCCATAGATGAGCCGGTATTTCACATACTGCTGTGCAGAAGTGTACGAGGACGGAATATTCCCCTTTCCACAGGATATATCTCCTATCCCTATAGATACCGTCACCTTGAAGTAGCGATTCAGGAAGCTTTGAATATTGCGCAAGGCAGGCCCCAGTTCTTCCGGGAGCTGATTGTCCGTGTATTGAAGGATGGCAACAGCTTCACTTCCTCCCATAATGAGAACATCACATGGGCCGATATGCTCCAGCATCTCTTTTGCGATATTCCCAAGTGCGAACCGCAGCAAGGACTGCTGTTTCCCCTCTATCCCCTCCCCTAGTGGTTCAAGCTCATTGATTTTGAATACCAGAACGCCAAAATAAGGCCCTGCTACCTCCTCGCCGATATCCTTAATAATTTCGTTCGAAACCGAGTACTCCAGTGAATGACCCCGCAGCAAGGCATGCAGGTAATGCTCCCGGACGGTCCGGGACGAGTGGGTAATTACAAACTGCATCGACTTCTCACGTTCATGATAGGACTGGAACACCTCGGTCATCAGCTTGTATTCATCAATAGGCGCCAAACCGGATGCCGGATTGGCCGGGTTAGGCATGACTTTTTCGAGCAGTGCCGATAAGGGTCTATTCATGTTGGAGGTCAAAAGGACAGAGAGCAATAGACCTGCGAGTACAATTCCGGCTGTAACCAGCAGCGTAATCCCCCGGAGCTGGTCAATGTTAGAGATGAGCTCGGAATACGGTGAAACGCTTACAAAATACCAGTCCAGTTCCTCTGACTTCACATAAGTGACCAGATTCCTTTGGTCTGAAATCGTTGTGGTGAAGCTGCTCTCCTTATGGTTCTCGATTAATATCTTCCGCACATACTCCTCTTCGGATAAATCCTCCAGAAACAGGTTGGAATCGGTATGAGACAGCACCTTACCTTCATTATTGATTACAAAAACATTATTAGCGGCGTCCGCGTTGCTAATCTTGCGGATGGTCGTCAAAATCGACTGCTCCTCCACATTGATATAGATCAGCGGATTGCCTGTGGTCCGGGGTGAGAAATTCGGGTACAGCAAGAAGGTCAGGAACTGTAATGACTTCCCGTTGTTGCGGCCCGGGGCTTTCAGACTGCGCGGATTGAACTCCATATACTGCTTCGCGCTAAGGGTGGTAAGAGAAGAATCAAACGGAAGCCCGGCTGTATCAATGGTAGTTCCTGTAGAAGGCCGATGTATTCCGATACTGTGTATATATGGGTTCACATTTGTAATTTGTTCGATCTGCTGAAAAATATGATAATTGCTTACCTTGTCCTCCACCGTCTCATTCAGAAATGACAGGATTTCCGGTTGAATAAGCAGTGTATTTCCTATAGTGATGACCTGATTATAGACTACATCGGAGGCGTAGGTAACCTGGGATAACATCGCCCGGGAATTACGTTCTATCTCCTTTATGGCACTTCTGGAGAACAGGGAGAAAAGTACACCGGATAGCAGGCTTACGGTCAGAAGAACGAGAAGGAAATATGAGATGGTGAGCTTTTGAAATGCCTTGTATCGAACAAGCCGGTTGATGGTTGTCCGCATGCTGAATTCCTCCCAACACTGCTCGTTATCATTTCTAAACTATAGTACATTTTGGGCCGAAAAGGTACTGAATCAGGCCAAAATGAAAGCCATTCCGTTTTTTTGAAAGCCTTGAATTTGAATTTGAAAGCGTTATCCTGGTTTTGAAATAGACACTTTGTGATGCGATGGCTAATCTGGAATCAAGGCAATCGTCATTTATAACAAATGGGGGGAACAGGAATTGAGAAAAAAACGGCGTCCGGGATTAGGCATTTTTTCTGACATCCGCAGGAATGGTACATCCTATTTGTTGGTTTTGCCGGCAATGGCCTACACGTTTATTTTCGGCTATATGACGTATCCTTATATGGTCATTGCTTTCCAGCGTTTTAATTATACCAAGGGAATATTTCATAGCGAATGGGTGGGATTCAAAAACTTTGAGTTTTTCTTCCGGTCCAACAAAGCGCTTACGGTCACCTTTAACACCATTTACCTCAATTTACTCTTTATTATTTTTGGTACGCTGATGGCACTGGCCATTTCACTGGTTCTAAACGAACTGCGCAAGAAGCTGTTTGTGAAGATCAGTCAATCCCTGATGTTATTCCCGAATTTCATCTCATGGATCGTCATTAGCTATGTGCTGTATGCGCTCTTCTCAATGGATATGGGAATTGTGAACAAAACGCTGAACCAGCTCGGCATGTCCTCAGTGAACTGGTATACCGAGGCACAGTCCTGGCCGGCGATTCTTACCGTCATGCATGTGTGGAAGGGGGCCGGAATGAGTGCCATTATCTACTTGGCGACCATTACCGGTATCGACGAGACGTTGTATGAAGCAGCCGAGATTGACGGGGCTAACCGCCTGCAGATGTGTTTTCGGATTACGCTTCCGCTGATGATGCCCACGGTTATTATCCTGACGATGCTCTCTGTCGGCAAAATTATGTACGGCGATTTCGGGATGATCTATGCGCTCATTGGTGACAACGGCACCCTATATTCGACCACGGATATCATTGATACGTATGTATTCCGGTCCCTGCGGCAGATTGGCGACCCCTCCGAAGCCATGGCTGTTGGACTTTTCCAGTCGGTCATCGGATTCATCCTTGTCTTTGGGACAAATGCCATTACCCGCAGGTTCTTCAAAGATGGCGCATTATACTAAATCCGGAGGAGTAACTATGAAAAAATTGTCAATCAGCAAGACGGTCATGTACACGCTGACTGCGGTGTATTCGGCGCTTTGCCTGCTTCCGATGCTGCTCGTGCTGATGATCTCTATCACGGATGAGGATGCTATTCTTAAGAACGGCTACAGCCTCTTTCCGGAGAAATTCTCTCTATATGCCTATAAGCTGATCTTCACGGGCGGCTCCCAAGTCATTCAGAGCTACGGAATTTCTATCTTTGTCACGGTCGTCGGTACCACGCTGGCTATTCTGATTACTTCTATGGCAGGCTATACACTAGCGAACAAAAATGTGAAAAACCGCAATCTGCTGGCCCTTTACTTCTTTATCACCATGATTTTCACAGCCGGGATTGTGCCCTGGTATCTGATGAACCGGTCGCTCGGATTAACCAATAATATCTTGGCCCTGATTATTCCATCGCTCCTGTTCAGCCCGTTCAACCTCTTCCTTGTACGTAACTTCATGAACGGAATTCCCGACTCGCTGCGGGAATCAGCCACCATAGACGGAGCGAGTGATATTGTGATTGCTTTTAGGATTTACCTTCCGTTATGTAAGCCGGTACTCGCGACGATTGCCCTCTTCTATGGACTGGATTATTGGAACAACTGGTGGAATGCGATCATGCTGATTGACACCAAAGATTTGTATCCGCTGCAATTTATGCTTCTGCAGATGCAATCGGAGATCAGTATGCTGAACGAGATGGCCATGCTGGCCGGAACAAGCGACGTTACGCTTCCTTCGGAGTCGGTCAAGATGGCGACAGCCATCGTGACGATCGGACCGATCATCTTCCTCTACCCGTATCTGCAAAAGTACTTCGTGAAAGGTCTGGTTATAGGTTCAGTTAAAGGCTGATGTCATCCCTTAGGGGTTAACATAAATAAGGCATAAAAAGAGGAGGTCTATATTATTCATGAAAAAACATTACGCCATTCTATGTGCTGTGGTGCTTGCCCTTTCTACACTGATCGGGTGCGGCAAGGCGTCCGACAGCCCGGCTGCAAACGGGGAGAATAATGCTTCATCCCCGAAGTCGGACAATAATAATACTTCTGAGGTCGTCCGGATCAAATACGTGGTTCCCGGCACCGAGCCCAAAGATTACCAAAAGGTGTTCGAAAAAGTCAATGAGAAGCTGGCTGCAGATGGTGTCGGCGTTGAAGTGGAGAAAATCTTCATCCCCTGGGATGCGTGGAACCAGAAGCTGAACCTGATGCTGTCCACCGGTGAAGAGT
The DNA here is from genome assembly GCF_038000235.1 of Paenibacillus sp. FSL R10-2199. NCBI lineage: Bacteria > Bacillati > Bacillota > Bacilli > Caryophanales > Paenibacillaceae > Paenibacillus > Paenibacillus sp. FSL R10-2199. The sequence continues at coordinate 1,031,251 of NZ_JBBOBO010000002.1, forward strand.
TCGATCTGTTCCATGTCATGCAGGACCGCACTCCGTTCTCCAACTACTATACCCGGGGGGCGCTGGCAGATATCTCAGAGGAAATTGAAAAATATGGAGCAAACCTGAAAAAGCATATCCCGGAGGATATATTCAACGGGGCAACCATCGGCGGAAAATATTATATCGTCCCCTCCTACTGGGTTGAAATGGCTAGCGAGGGGCAATTCAATATCCGCCGCGACATTCTCCGCGAGAACAATCTGAAAGAGCCGACAACTCCGGCTGAATTGATTAGCACCTGGGAGATTGTGATGAAGAACTGGAAGGGCAAAAACAAGCCTTATCTCGGCACCCGGGCCGATTTTGACCCGATATCCCTGCATACCTCTATCTTACACCGGAGTTATGACAGCTTCCCGTTCACCGTTAAGGATAAGTTCTTTTATGTCAATCAGAACGGTGAGGTCAAATCCTGGATTGAGACGGAAGAATTCAAGAAGGATGCCGCCTTCATGCGCGAGCTGTACACCAAGGAAATTACGAATCCTGATATCTTAGTTATGAAGCAGGAGCAGGTAGATGCTCAGCTCGACAGCGGGGAGTGGTTCGTACGCCTGGGAACCGGCGGAAGCTTGAACGGGCTCCAGAAATACAATCCCAAAGCTACAGTAGACGATATCGGAGTGGTATGGTTTAACCCGGAGAAAGAATATCTGCGTCCCCTCTCCTTCAAGAACGGAAATGCCGTACCGGCGAACAGCAAACATCCGGAGGCAGCCGTGAAATTCATGGATTGGATGCTGGCCAGTCAGGACAATTATGATCTGGTTCAATATGGCATAGAGGGTGAGCACTACACCAAAGATGGCGAAAAGGGCCTCAAGCCGATCAAAGATCCGAATAACAATAACAATCCAAGGTACAGGGGCTCCGATTCGCAGAACGGGAATGTGAACTTTATGCGCTTTGACCTGGAGAATAGTATTCCTGACAATAACAAAGTCTTATTTGAGCCAAATCCCAAAGCGGTCAATAGTATTGCGGCCAACTTTATTTTTGATCCAACGAATGTGAGAACCGAATATACTAATATTCTCTCGGAGGCTTCAGCCAGCATTACTCCGATCTATATGGGGGTTCTGGACTACGACACAGCCTTCACCGAAGCACTGGACAAAATGAAGAAAGCGGGTCTGGACAAGGTAGTTGCGGAATACCAAAAACAGTTTCAGGAGTATCAATCTTCTCTTCAATAAAAAGAGCTGATACAATAAAGGAGTGGGAAATGTTGAGCCTGCATCAGCAAAAAATAGAATTTGAAGCGTCAAAAACCATTTATGAAAGCGCAACCTTATCATTTAAAAACGTGGAAGGGTTTGATGTCTATAATATTTCGATTCCTTTTGAACGGGATGGCAAACGTTACTTGTTCGGCCGGGTAGAACGCCGCGAAGAATGGGCCCGCTCCTGGGTCCGCCTCTTCGAGGAGACCGGTCACGATGAGTGGACCGTGGTAGATAATAGCATGATTTATACGCTGGAGGACCCGTTTATCAGTGAAATCGGTGATGAGCTTGTCCTGGGCGGAACGCATGTGCAGTATCAAAGCGGAAAATACAGCACGTTTTTCGGGTATTTTTACCGGGGGACTGACCTCCACGATTTGTACTACTTCACTACCGGTCCTAACAAAATGAAAGATATTCGCCTTGTTGCTCTGGCGGACGGCAGGATTGGTGTCTTCTCGCGCCCGCGGGGCAGCGAGATGAGAGGCCAATACGGCAGCGAATCCATGATAGGCTTCACCGTTATTGACAAGCTGGAAGAGTTGACTGCAGACGTCATTGAGAATGCACCTTACATTCATGGTATTTTTGGTGCAGGCGAATGGGGAGGCGTCAATCAGGCTTATCTGCTGGACAGCGGCAAGATCGGGATTATCGGCCATATTTGTTATCAGCATAAGGATGAGAACGGACAGGAAATCAAGGTATATTTGAATATGGCCTTTATCTTCGATCCCATCACCCGGGAATCCCATGACCTGCATCTGATTGGCAGCCGTTCCTGCTACCCGCCGGGACCCGCCAAGACACCGTATCTGACGGACTGCGTCTTTTCTTCGGGGATCGTGATGCGGGGGGACGGCAAGGCTGATCTGTACAGCGGCGTTGGTGATTGCCAGGCCGGACGTATTACGATCGACTATCCGTTCGCACCCTATGGAAGCATTGTCTAGCACGCAGTTCATAATCCAAGGAGGATATTCTACGATGACTAATACAAATACATCCATCATAGGAGCTTTGGCATCCAGTCCGCTCATTCACCGTCATCCGGCCAACCCTGTGCTGGATGCGGCCCGGGTCCCTTATCCCACCGCACTTGTGTTCAATGCAGGAGTGGTTAAGTTCGGCGGCCGGTATGTGATGGTATTCCGTAATGACTATGGCTCACTCGACAAGCAGACCCTTGAACCGACTAATACAACGGATCTGGGTATCGCCTTCAGTGAAGACGGCATTCACTGGACGGCAGGGCCCAAGCCGGTATTCAAGCTGCATGACGAAGAGGTTGTGCGCGCTTACGATCCGCGTCTGACGGTAATCGACGGCCGTTGCTACATGTGCTTCGCTGTAGATACACGTCATGGTATCCGGGGAGGGGTCGCAGTCACGGATGACTTCGAATCCTTTGAAATATTGAGCTTGTCTACGCCGGACCTGCGGAATATGGTACTGTTCCCGGAGAAGATCAACGGCAACTATGTGCGGCTGGAACGGCCGTTCACCGTATACAGCCGCGGAGGCAAGGACCGGTTCGATACCTGGATCTCGGAGTCGCCGGATCTGATCTATTGGGGACGTTCTGATCTGCTGCTGGCGGTAGAGCAGGTACCGTTCGCCAATGACAAGATCGGTCCGGCAGCGCCGCCAGTGAAGACGGATCGAGGCTGGCTCACCACCTTCCATGCGGTGGATATCGATCCCGCCAGAGGGAAGCACGGCTGGGAGCCGTCCTGGAAGAAGCAGTATACCGCAGGTATTATGCTGCTTGACCTGGACAATCCGAAGAAGATTCTCGGGATGAGTGCCTCGCCGCTGCTTGCACCTGAAGCCCCCTACGAAATAGACGGAGGCTTCCGCAATAATGTCATCTTCCCCGGCGGCATGATCCTGGAGGACGATGGCGAAGTCAAAATCTATTACGGCGCCGCCGACACCGTAGAATGTCTGGCTACCGCCCATGTCGATGATCTGATCCGGCTTTGTTTGGGACAGTGAGACTGGCATCCTAACTAACAGAAGCGGGTATCATCCTTGAATGAGGATGATACCCGTTTTTTCAAACTATGCTTCAACAGCTTGCGGTAACGTTCTTTCGTATTCCTTATGTAACACATAACGCTGGACGCCTCTCGAAGCGCTTACTGCTTCCCTGGCATGAGTGATAGCAGTTTCGCTATTACCTGCTTGGAGTTCAATTTCTGCGAGCAGCCGAAATAAACTGCAATGCTCCAGCGAAAGCGTTTCATTCTAAATCTCCTTTGAATATCATCATTAACAAGCAATACTTCAATTTAAAATATTGTATCACAAGTGGAAAGACATGATATTTAACATAGTTTGAGCATGTTTACAGTCACATCCAGGAAAGACTTAACTGTGTTACGATATATCGTATTCCTTCAACTTGCGAAAGAGGTGTGTAATTGAAACTTCCAACAATCCAATTCGGACATATTAAATCGAGAGTTCCTGTTATTCAAGGTGGAATGGGTGTAGGCATATCCTTAAGTGGACTAGCCGCTGCTGTAGCCAATGCAGGCGGGATCGGCACCATCTCTGGTACAGGGATCACTGCTGAAGAGCTGAGAATGCATATTCGCAAAACAAGAGAACTCTCTAAAGGAATTGGCTATATCGGTGTGAATGTACTATTCGCAGTGAAGGACTTTGCCGAGAAAATGAAGGTTGCTTTGGAGGAAAAGGTTGACTTTATTATTTCCGGAGCCGGAATTTCTAGAGATATATATGCTTGGGGTAGAGAATATGGTACTCCTGTCGTAACTATTGTTTCATCCGCCAAATTAGCCCGAATTTCCGAAAGACTTGGTGCCTCCGCAGTCGTTGTGGAAGGGTTCGAGGCCGGGGGACATTTAGGTACAGACAGACCCATGTTTGATATCCTTCCTGAAGTCTTAGAGGCCGTTTCGATTCCGGTTATTGCTGCGGGTGGAATTCTGACAGGGGATGATATCGCAAAAGCCCTTCGGATGGGCGCTTCCGGTGTTCAAATGGGTACCCGTTTTGTGGCAAGCCACGAGTGTGATGCTCCCTTAGCCTTCAAGCAAAGGTATGTAGATGCTCAGCAAGGAGATACTGTCCTAATCAAGTCTACTGTGGGTCTGGAAGGAAGAGCGATTCGAAATGAATTTACAGACCGGATCAGTAATGATGCCAAATTAAAGATAGCCAAATGCTATGATTGTCTAAAGGTTTGTTCACATCGCTTCTGTACAATGGAATCCCTGCTTACTTCCCTTAGAGGAGATGTTAAGAACGGATTGGTTTTTGCCGGGTCCAGAGTTCATGAGATTAAAGAGATTTTGTCCGTACAGCAGATTATCGACAATTTAATGAATGAGTATCAAAGGGCATAAATATTACCTCTATCTTATAAGTCCTTATATTTATCTCATTTTCCTCTAAGCTATTTCGTTTTGAGAAATTCCACGTTGCTCCCTTAAGCTTAAGTAAAAGCACAGAAACCGGAATTCGGCTTCTGCGCTTTTTTTGCCTACATAGTTAGAATACCGGTTATTTGAGATAAGCCTGTGGATCTTTCATTCTAGTCTGGTTTATACAATGGTTTCAGCGGATGCTTCTATTTCGATTTTTAAGAAATGATTTCTATAGTTACCGTATAAACATAGATACCTTTCTTAATTTTATATGGATCGTGAATATTTTTGGTCCAGCCGGTATCTCCGCCAAGACCTGCATGTTTGTAATCAATATTAAGATAAACAGAATCTGAATTTCCCAGCTCGTCTTCATAGGCGGCGTTGTCATATTGCTCAATACTGTGCCCATGAATATCAAAATGGAAATGTCCCGCTGCCGATACTTTTACTGCTTGTTCTTGGGATGACAAATATAAATACCGGACATCCTCCTTACCACCGCATTCTACCGGTAAGATATAGGGTACGTGCTGCTGTTCTACAGTGCTTTCATATACTCCAACGAATGCGGCAGATTTACGATCCGCGTAGTTTTCCCATGGCCCGCGGCCGTACCATTTCATATTCTTCCAAGCATCAGAGAACTTAAAGCTAAGCCCAATTCTCGGGAGGGTGTCGACCTTGGCATTGTTCACAACGGTATTTGTGATTTCTATACCTTTGCCGCCGACGGTATAATTGGTTTTGGTTTCAATGCATCCATGATATACACCATGAACTTGAATGATAACAGCAGCCGGTGCTGCAAATACCCGAATCTTTTTGATTTCTTTCTCATTGGAATGGAGCCCGAGAGCTTTCCATTCATCTGCATAATTGGACGATTCAAGATGAATACCTCCATCAATTCCTGTTGGAGGGCGATAGAAGTTATTGGTTCCTCCCGTGAAATAATTCTTGTGATTGTATTTTACAGAAATGAACTCTGCCGTTTCTTTCGAGAAAAGAACCGTTGTATTTTCATTATATATACGAATTTCATTTGTTGTTTCATCATACTTCAAGCTATCCTTTTCAATATCTCCGGTATGCACTTTATTAACAGAATCTTTAATCTCTATCTGGCAGGCATAAATACAGGTTCCCTTCTTAGAATAAAAGGTGTCCTCGTCCAAATAAGCATAGAAATTAAGAAAAGCTTCCCCGGAGACTTTAGACGAATCGTATGGCGCTTGAAGCTTATCAACGGATCCGGGTGCTGTGTGATATCTAGGCAAACTACCGCTTTCCATCACATTGCCATCGCAAACCAGCTCCCAAGTCATATTCAAATGGCTTAAATCCCGATGCGTGTAATGATTATAAATTCGATAGCCATCATTCCCAGGCATGTAATCCATTTGGATAGGTGATTGTACATTTTTTATTTCATTCGCAGCCGGCTTGAGAGTGAGATCAGGGAAAACAATACCATTCAGGCACATATCAGGAGCAGGATCAGTGACTTCTTCCTGGAATGCCCCGCCATAGACATACTTTTTATTTCCGTCTTTATCATGCTTAACCAGCGCTTTATCCTGAAAATCCCAAATGAATCCTCCTTGAAACCGCGGGAATTTATGAATGAGATCCCAAAATTCCTTAAAGTTTCCGTTACTGTTACTTTTCGCGTACGCATATTCACACATAATAAAAGGACGCAAATCTTCGCTTTCCGCCATGACATCCAGGATCCAATCTTTCTGAGGATACATAGGCGCCATAATATCGGAGATGTTTGCCGGAGGATTCAGAGACTCATACTGAACGTACCTTGTTTTGTCATACTCCTTAATCCAGCCGTACATCGCAGCATGATTCGCTCCATAACCGGATTCATTACCCAGAGACCAGAGAATAATGGATGGATGATTCTTATCTCTCAGAACCATCCGTGTAGCCCGTTCCATATACGCATGTGTCCATTCGGGGGATGCGCTTAACTGGCCGCCAAGACCGTGTGTTTCAATATTGGCTTCATCCACCAGGTAAATGCCCAGTTCATCACACAGGTCATACCATTCGATTGCGTGCGGATAGTGACTTGTTCTTACCGCATTGATATTCAGCGATTTCATGACCTTGATTTGCTCGCGCATATATTCTGTTGTTACGACTCGTCCTGATTCAGGACAAAAGGCGTGAAGATTGGTTCCCCGTATAATGAGACGCTTCCCGTTAATTCTCAGAACCCCTTTTCGATCGATCTTCACTTCACGGAAGCCGACATTCGCACTCTCAATATCAACTACATTTCCAGACAAATCAATCATTTCTAATACTAATTTATAGAGATAAGGGCTCTCGTCGCTCCACAATTGAGGATTTGAAATGGTTTTCGTAACCTTTGCTACATATTTTTCTCGCAGGTAGAAATCACAATCCGCAAACTTTGGCGTTTCAAACTCAGTAACCAATTTCTGTTCGCTATCATACAGGGACAACCGCACATGGGCATCACCATAACCATTCACTTGATTATTAGGTGCAACCGTCACTTTTAATTCGGCATTGTTGTAATTCCCTGAAAAGAGGGTTTCGATCTTATAATCATGAATGCGCATACGTGGTTTTGCATAAATGAGAACATCTCGGTAGATCCCCGAGAGATGCCAGTAATCCTGATCCTCCAGATAAGTACCGGCTCCAAACCGCATCACCTGAACCGCAATACGGTTTTGTCCCTTTTGAATGTAATCCGTGATATCAAAAGAAGCGTTAAGCTTACTGTCCTGAGAATAACCAACCATTCTGCCGTTTAACCAAAGATAAAAACACGATTCTACACCTCCAAAATCGATAAATATATCCCTTTCGTTAAACTGTTCGTCAACTTCAAACGTAAGGACGTAACAACCGGTAAGGTTACTCTCTGGCACATGAGGCGGATTCAAAATGTATTCATTATTCCTGAGTTGAATTTCGTGACTTGAACCCTCCCCTTTTTGAACAAAGGGATACAACATATTGGTGTATACAGGTTTTCCATACCCCGAAAGCTCCCAATTGGAAGGAACCGGAATATTATCCCAATGGGAAACATCATGTTCAGGACTATAGAATTCATCCGTTACTTCATCGGGAGATCCGAACAATTTAAACTTCCACATTCCATTCAGGCTTTTTACGTATTTAGACTTTCTCCGGTCTCCGCTTAAAGCCTGTTCAACGGTTTCGTATACTCCGTAGGGCTCATGCATGGGATAACGGTTTTTTTGAGTAACATATTGATTTTCCCAATCTCTGCTTAGCTTCATCGGCTTAAATAACACTCCCGTCCATTGTTCTAATTGGTTGATCTTTCAATGTAGACACCCCTATAATATAAGGAAAATCCCTTATATTAAATGTTGATTATGGTATTTCATTTATCCATTTTGGTAGGAGTGTGAATACATGAATTTTGAAGACATTAATGAAAATGATGTAATCTACCGCTGTATCGGCAAAGATTTTAATCAGGGTATTGTATCTTGCGGCTTTATGCGGAAAAGATCAGCAGAGCGTTCTCAATATGATTTTAAGATAGGCTATTACAGCTGTTTTGTAGTCTTGCAAGGCAGCGGAACGTTTATTTCGATGGACGGTACCGTTACTCCTATGCAAGCAGGTGATCTTGTTCAACGTTTACCTGAACGTTTGCACTCTACTGTAATTGAACCAGATGGGAATTGGATCGAGTTTTATATCAGTGTCGGGTATCCTGTCTATTCATACTTAAAGACACTTGGAATTATTAATTCCGATAAGGAAGTCCAATCGACACTGTATACGAATGATTTTTTCTTTGATTTTGTTTCCTTGCTGAAAGCCTTGAAAAGTGCAACAGATGAAAGTCTTCCCTCCCTGCTAATGAAGTCTCAGGATTTGATTATCAGATTACACAGTAGCATTCATAATGCTCATAGCAATGAAAATGATAGTAAAATAACAAAAGCCTGCGAGCTGATTAGTGTCTCCAATGATATTCACTTTGATATTCAGGAAGTGGCATCTGCCGTGAATATGGGCTACGAGAACTTCCGGAAATTTTTCAAAGAGACTACGGGGATTTCCCCTAAGCGTTATCACACTGAACATTTAATGAGACAGGCCAAAATGATGCTGCTATCCGGACTTCCCATCAAACACGTAGCCGTTAGTCTTGGTTACGGGGATATATATTCATTCACCAAACAATTTACGAAGTCAGAAGGGGTATCTCCAGGACGATATATCCGTAAAACAAAACCTGTTCAAAATTAAGTTTGAAAAACAAAAAGCAACTCATCCGCAGACAAGTTGCTTTATAAATGCTCTATTGTTAACGGATATTACCTTGTGATTAGAGTTTACCGCTTCGCCTTATAAAACTCATGATACAGCTTCATCAGCGCCCTCTTCTCAATCCGCGACACATAACTCCGCGAGATCCCCAGATCCTTCGCAATCTCCCGCTGCGTCCGCTCTTCTCCGCCGGTGTCTAGCCCAAACCGCCCCACCACGACTTCCTTCTCCCGTTCATCCAATATATCCAAGTTCCGATATATCTTGCTCTTCTCGATCTTAAGATCCACCTCTTTAATGACATCATCTGCCTCTGAGCCAAGGATGTCGATCAGCGTAATCTCATTGCCCTCTTTATCAGTCCCAATCGGATCGTGCAGGGACACATCTTTGCGGGTCTTTTTCAGCGAACGGAGATGCATCAGGATTTCATTCTCTATACAACGGGCCGCAAAAGTCGCTAGCTTCGTGCCCTTATTCGGGCGATAGCTCTCAATAGCCTTGATCAGCCCGATGGTGCCGATGGAGATGAGGTCCTCCATGTCTTCGCCGGTGTTGTCGAATTTTTTGACTATATGGGCAACGAGCCGCAGATTATGCTCAATTAGCAAATTTCGTGCTTTGGCGTCCCCCTCGGCCATCATCCCTAAGTATTTGCTCTCATCCTGCTCCGATAGAGGCTGGGGAAAAGCATTGTTCCTTACGTAAGATACCAGCAGCGTCAGTTCTTTGATCAGCAGCGCAATCGTGCTTATGATTCCAGGCAACTTGGCGACACCTCCCGCACATGTACAATGAAACCGATCTGCAAGCGAGAACTACGGGTTCATGGTCCTTTTATTGTATGTGGGTAGATGCCTAGAAGTGCATGTACGGGTAAAATAGGTACGGGCTTCCTTACATCCTAAGCAGTTCACGGATATCCTCTTCCGACAGCCGGGTGGTCTTGTTCTCTCCAGCTTCGATGACTTCTTCGATGAGATCCTTTTTGCGCTGCTGCAGCTCTAGAATCTTCTCCTCGATGGAGCCTTCTGTGATAAGCCTGATCACCTGCACCACATTCCGTTGCCCCATCCGGTGCGCTCTTCCGATGGCCTGCTCTTCTACTGCCGGATTCCACCACAGGTCATATAAAATAACGGTGTCCGCGCCGGTCAAATTAAGGCCCGTTCCGCCAGCTTTGAGCGAGATTAGGAATACTTCGCCTTCGCCTTCATTGAAACGCCTGCACAGCTCTACCCGTTCCCTGGCCGGAGTGGAGCCGTCGAGATAAAAGGGCTCCACACCCGCATCCACCAGGCTCTGCCGGATCAGCTCCAGCATGCTGGAGAACTGCGAGAACACCAGCATTCTTTTGCCCGAATCGCGGCATTCCTGCACGGTTTCCAGCAATTGCGCAAGCTTGCCTGAGCCGCCCGTATAATTCTCGATGAACAATGACGGGTGGCAGCAGATCTGCCGCAGACGGGTGATTCCCGCCAGAATCTTCATCCGGCTCTTTTGGTAGCCTTCAGTTAGCAAATCCTGTTCGGTATCGTCACGGAGCCTGGATAAGTATGCGAGATACACTTGCTTCTGCTCATCCAGCAGTTCTGTGCGCTGCACGGTATCGATGCGGTCCGGCAGCTCCTCCAGCACATCTTTTTTGAGCCGCCGCAAAATAAAGGGAGATACGATACTGGCGATGCGTCCGGCAGGCAGCTCCTTAAAGGTCGAGCGTCCGGCAAACAGCGACGGGAATACTGTACTGAAGATAGCTTCCAGCTCATCCACCGAATTCTCAATCGGTGTTCCAGTCAGGGCGAATTTCCGGCCAGCCATAATAGATTTAACGGCCTGGGCCGTTTGGGAAGCTGAATTCTTGATCGCTTGGGCTTCATCCAGAATTAGCGCATGAAAGTTGGTGCCGGAATACAGGTCAATATCTCTCCGGAGCAGCGGGTACGAAGTAATAATTACATCCGCTTCCTCCATGGCTTTACTCTCCAGCAGTCCGCTGCGCTCCTCCTTCTGCCCTGCCGCTACCAGCACTTTAACCTCTGGAGCAAACTTGGCAAATTCATTCCCCCAGTTATAGGTCAAGGAGGCCGGACAGAGAATCAGCACCGGAGCTTTCACCTGCACCTCAGTCTCCGGCTCAGCCAGTTCGGAGCAGATATAAGCGATACTCTGAATGGTTTTACCCAGTCCCATATCATCCGCCAGAATTCCGCCGAATCTGAACTTCGACAACGTCTTCATCCACTGGAAGCCTCTGACCTGATAGTCACGGAGCACAGGCTTAAGCTCAGCCGGCAGCTCGAACTCCAGACTGTCCGGTTCCCGCAGCTGCTCCAGGAATACCCGGAGAGACTTGCCCCACTTCGTATGCTTGAACCCCTGCCCCCGCTCCGGAAGCTGCAGCGCCTGAACGGAAGGCAAGCGTATCACGGATTGCTTCAGCTCTTTCCGCTTTAGATTCAGCCGCTCGGCCACATTACCGAATTCGCTGAAGCTTTCATCTGCAAGGGACAGAAAGGCCCCGCTGCTAAGCCGGACATATTTCTTTTTCTCCACGATAGCCTGCATGACGCGAACCGTCTCCTGTTCATCCAATCCCTCCAGCTCAAACGAGATATCCAGCCAGTCCAGGCCCTCATTTAAATTCGCTTTGACTTTGGGATAAGATTTACGCGCCAGCACAAGTCCCTGAACAGCCGGGGTAACCAATAGTTCTGCATAGTCTTCCAGCACTGGAATAACCTCATATAGCGCCTCATAAAGAACCGGTTCATTTACTGAAGCCCAGTGCTCCCGCTCCCGCCTGAGTGGAGAATTATCCAGAACCGCGATGATCTTATTTTCCTGCTGAACATTCCTGATCAGGATCTTCTGCTCGCGGACTGCGTCATCAGGTTTCTCTTCCAGCGGGTTGATAATAATCTCGTCATAATGAAATTCCAGCCGAAACGTCAATGTGCCGTCCGCATAATCCAGATACAGCTTTGCCTGCATGTCCGGTTCCACAATCCGCTCGCTTACTGCCTGCTCCACCCTTACTTTCCCTAGCTTTCTTAAGGCTGGCAGTACCTGCTGAACGACCGATTCGATTTGTCCGGGAGCGATCTCAATATTCTGCGATGCCGCAAATTGCTGTTTTAATAGTGAAAGCATGCTTATAACATCACTGTTCATTGAATATATCTTCCCATTCATGATTACAGTGGAGTAGTCCGGAAACAGCATCAGATGATCCAGTGCTGAAGCTGACAGAACATAGTCCTGTCTCTTCCCTGGTCCAATCGTAAATTCAAGCGGAGGCGCCTCTTCTGCAAGCTCAGCCCGAATTCCCGGGTTCCCCGGTCCCCCCATAATGACATTCACCTCCGGAAAAAGCAGTTTAAGCTTGTCCCAGGCCAGCGGGGTAACGACAATTGTTTTCCCGTCCTTTAAGGAGTTATTATAATAGCTGGGGAGATCATTTCTATAAATTTTTTCAGTGTTTTTCATTAGAATCAGCAGTTCAAGGAATTTCATATCCGCAGGATTAATGTGCTGGTTTTCAGCATCAAAGGTAAATATACTCTTGAAGTATAACGGCTTACGCTGCTCGAAATGCTCTAGAAACTCGTTTATTTTGGACACTACATACAGGCGTTTGATTCCCACACGCATTTCAACGGAGAATCGCGGACTGCTGCTGTAACCATTAACGTTAAGCGTGAACTCAAACTGCAGCGGCTCTGCAAGACCAAATAGTACAGGCTCACTCTCACGGTTAAAAACCGATTTCTGAAAAGAAGAAATAAGGTGCTCCGTCTGGTTGTATTTGGACTTGTTTACGCGTCTGGATGGAGCAGCTTGTGCATCGGCAGGCTCCTTAATCTGCTGCATGTGTATAGCAATAAGTGTTGCCGCTACATGTTTACAGCAGCTATAGTTCTCATAGGCAGGACAAGAACAGTCTGCTTTGAAGGTATCCGTACGGTCATAAATATCAATATTCACCTCATATACTTTCCTTCCCTTCACCTGTGCTTCATAGCTGCTATCGCCCGGGTAAAAGGTAAGGCTGCGGACACACCCCTGTTCATAATAAGACTTCCCCCGGTTATAAAAGTCAGTCCCGCAGAAGTCTCTAATGGCTCTCATAGTAATCTTCATAATAATCACCTTCTCAATATAAAATTCACCTTCATAATATATAGCTAATCACTAGGCATCGCACCATTTCTGCCATTATCATAACTCCAGGCAACAACTGTGGCGCTGTCCCGGCCTAACTGCTGATGCACATCTGTCAATACATCTTGTACACACTTCTCCAGCTCCTCTTCACCTGCAAAAGCAGCATAAAGCCTGCGCGGGTCCTCAAGTACTCTTGCTCCTACCTCCAACAGACCGTCCGTAGTCATCACGATTACGTTATGCCCCTGCCGCAGCTCACGGATTCCGGAAGAATAGCAGGCAACCGGCTGGTCGAAGGTGTTCACGAATCCGATCCATTCATAGTAATTGCGCTGGTTCAAAGCATATTGCCCGCGGGCGGCCAGATCCGGATGAAGCAGATACAGCGAGTTATCTCCTACAGAGAACCACCAGATGTAATTCTCCATACGCACGCTAATCAGACACGCGGTCTCCCCTGTAACCTGCCTGCACTTCCTTATGAAATCCTCCGACTTAAAAATAGACAATAGAAATTCCTCCAGCGCATGAAACGCCTGAAGAACCGGCAGCGAGAGCAGCCTTATGATTTCACCAGCTCCACTGTCGATTGTGCGGATCAGTAGTTCCGCGCTTTCTGCAGTGTTATGGGCATCCAGGAGCATGACAAATTCCCAGCCGCCGCCTGGTTCATTTAATACGTAAGCACCATCCTCATTCTTATCAGCGCCCGCTACCGTGTTCCCGCCGTAACGGCCGATCACCGTACTCTTATATGTAACTGTTACCGGATTGTCGAGATGCATCTCGTCACTGCCCGTCCAGCTGAACTTAAATATCTCTTGTTCCATCGTGACCTTCCCGCCCTTCCAAGCAGATTCTATGTTTATATGATTATACACTTTCTCTATCTAACCCGGTCACGCAAAAAAAGAGACCAGCACCCTGCTGCGTCTCTTCGTAACGTGAACTCTTTTCCTATATTAGCTTACTCTGCCGCAACACGGAACAATGCTGCTCCATGGGGTGGAATGGCTGCACTCAGTGTATCTGCAAGCAGGCCGGTTTGCTTCCCGGTCCACAGCTCCTTGGCCTTAACCCCGCTGCCCATTCGCAGATCGGCAATAGCTACAGACACTTCCGCCAGTAGCTCGCCTGTGTTGAACAAAGCTACGAAGCGCTCGCCTTCAGGACCTTCAGCTAACCACACAATCTGATCGCCGCGACGGCTGATCTGCCGGGCGCCATAACTGTGACGGTGCATGTTCAGCACATCCTGGTTGGTCAGAAGAGACAGCGTCCATTCATCGTTATCACGCATCTCACCGCCGAACATGAGCGGGGAACGGAAGAGGGTCCATAAGGTCATCATCGTTACTTGCTCGTCCTTCGTGAAGTTCGTCCAGCGGTCATGCTGCACACCGCGTATTCCGATACGCCCAAGCGGCAGCATATCGCAATCCGGCCAGCAGCCGGGTTTAGGCCGGCCTTCCCAAGTGGAACAGCGGTCGAACATATCCAGGAGGAGCGGCCAGCGGTCCCAGAAATCATCCGTCATTCTCCATACATTCGCATGGTTCTCCAAGAAGTCAGCATGCTTCACAGGTGCAGGTCCCGGCGACAGGCTCAGCACAATGCTGCGGCCAGTATGGTCAATGGCTTTGCGGATCAGCTCGATCTCGGCCAGATGGGGGCCGCCATGCAACCAGGAATCTGCGATATCATCCACCTTGATGTAATCGACATCCCATGACGCGTACAGCTCGAACAAAGAATTGTAATATTCCTGGGCACCTTCCTTGGAAGCATCCACACCATACATATCCGTATTCCAGCCGCAGAAGGAACAGGTATGTGCGATATCGCGTGCAGTCACCGCCGTTCCCATGATGGGTGTATTGTCGTGAACCGCCTGACGGGGAATACCGCGCATAATATGAATTCCGAACTTCAGGCCAAGACTATGTACATAATCAGCAAGCGGTTTAAACCCAAGACCGCCTTCTGCCGAAGGGAAACGGTTCACCGCAGGAATCAGCCGGGAATATGCGTCTGTCTCCAGCCGGACAAAAGGACGATACTGGTCCGACACGGCCCCGGGCTCATACCACTGAATATCAACCACTATATATTCCCAGCCATGCTCCTTCAGGTTGCGGGCCATGTATTCAGCATTCCCCCGTACCTCTGCCTCCGTCACCGAAGCACCATAGCAATCCCAGCTGTTCCAGCCCATTGGCGGTGTAGGGGCGAATTCCCGATGATTCATAAGTTATGTGACCTCCATTTGTGAATGAATTGTATTTTATTGTGGATACAGAATCATTGTATCGGCTATTCCTGTCTGTTTCCACCGTAAAATTGATTCACAAATAGCACAAAATTGCTGTCCGAGGTTCAATCCACCTTCGCCCCGTAGGAACGCATAAACAGAGCAGCCTGCTCCAGATCCATCCGCGCGCCTTTCACATCCAGTGCCTTCAGGTCAACACCCTGTAGATTCGCTCCCCGCAGGTCGGCCCCTGCAAGCTTGGCCCGGCCCAGCGATACCCGCTCCAGATTGCAGTCTCTGAGATCAGCCTTCGTCAGGTCGGTATCGGTGAAGTCGGCCTCGAAGAAGCGCACTCCGCGCAGGTCCTGCTTGCTCAGATTGGCATGCCGCAGATTCGTGTACGACCAGTCTCCACCGTCAATGGTAATGCCGTCCACCTGGGCGCCGGAGAAGTCCGAGCCGGTCATTTTGCAGGCGATAAATTTGGAGACAAAGAGATTCGCGCCGTTAAACTTGCAATTCTCAAACGCAGACTCGTTATGAATCGAGGAGTTCAGGCTGACACCCTTGAAGTCGCATTCAATGAACCGGCAGTAGCTGGTATCGATCTCCTCCATAGAAGTGTTCATGAAGGTGCATTTCTCAAAAGTGCAGCTGATCAGCTCACCATAACGCAAATCCTGCCCGTCAAAATGGACACGGGTAAATTCGCGGTCTTTATATTGATACATGGGTTAACCCTCCGGTATATAGTATTTATTGTGTACAAAAAACTTGGCGGCCCTCACCAGAGAACTCCCCGGAAAAGACCGCCGACACTTATTAAAATTATGTTCCGTCTCTATTATAGAACGCTTTTAGCCTTCCGCCGCGATTTGCTCTTATCATTCTTTATTCGGAGCTTCTCTTCAGCAAGTCTTGCATGCTCTGCCTCCCGCTGCTGTTCCCTCACGAGCTGATCTGCTGCCCGCTGCGCAGCTTTTAGCTGCACTTCCTTGCCGATCTGAGCCTGCAGCACCGGATCAAGAAGGCGCAGATGCTGCTCAAAAGCCTCCGGGTACAAGAAGCTTTTCTCGCCCGTATCTCCGGAGAAATCAATGATAATCCGCTCTTCCACTTGACCTACGACAGTTCCCGCTCCATATTTGCTATGCTCAACCTGCATCTGGATTAAGTTCATCTTCTCCCCATCTCTTGGTTCAGATATTTGCCCGTATAGCTCGTCTCATGCACCGCAACCTCTTCAGGAGTTCCTGTACAGACGATCTCTCCCCCGTCCGCGCCGCCCTCCGGGCCGAGATCAATAATGTAATCAGCATTCTTGATCAGCTCCAGATTATGTTCAATGACCACTACGGTGTTGCCGGCATCGGTCAGGGAATGCAGGACATCAATTAACTGGTGCACATCGGCAAAATGCAGTCCGGTCGTTGGCTCATCCATCACATATAGCGTGGAACCGGTAGCGGGCTTAAGCAGCTCTGCCGCCAGCTTCACCCGCTGCGCCTCGCCGCCTGACAAGGTCGTGGAGGATTGGCCCAGCTTGATATAACCGAGGCCAACGATGCAAAGAGCCTCAAGCTTTTTACGGATTTTCGGAATATTGCCAAAGAATTGGACGGCTTCCTGAGCGGTCAAGTCCAGCACATCCGCGATGCTTTTACCTTTATAATGCACCTCAAGCGTCTCCCGGCTGTATCTCCGTCCTTTGCAAATGCTGCACTGCACATACACGTCCGGCAGAAAATGCATCTCCACCTTGATCAGTCCGTCTCCCGCACAGGCTTCACACCGGCCGCCCTTGATATTGAAGGAGAACCGCCCCGGGCCGTAGGCACGAACCTTGGCCTCATTCGTCAGCGAGAACAAGGTGCGGATATTATCGAATACCCCGGTATAGGTGGCAGGATTAGAACGCGGAGTACGCCCGATCGGCTTCTGATCGATATTAATAACTTTGTCGAGATGCTCTATCCCGTCGATGCTCTGATGTTCCCCGGGAATCGTATGAGCCCGATTAAGTGTAGAAGCCAGCTTCTTGTACAGGATTTCGTTGACCAGACTGGATTTGCCTGAGCCGGAAACCCCGGTCACACAGGTTAACGTGCCTAACGGAATAGATACCGTAATCCCCTTCAGATTGTTGGCGGCAGCTCCGGTAATCGTCAGCTGTTTGCCGTTCCCGCTCCGCCGCTCTTCCGGGACGGATATTTGTCTGCTCCGGGACAGGTACTGGCCGGTGATCGAGCGGGATTCGGCCAGTATATCTTCAAGGGTACCCTGCGCCACAACCTCTCCGCCGTGTATTCCGGCATTTGGACCTATATCGACAATCCAGTCCGCCTGGCGGATCGTATCTTCATCATGCTCCACTACAATTAACGTATTGCCGAGGTCGCGCATCTTCTTCAGAGCCAGCAGCAGTCGGTCATTATCCCGTTGATGCAGGCCGATCGACGGCTCGTCAAGAATATAGAGGACGCCCATAAGACCGGAACCCAGCTGTGTGGCCAGACGAATGCGCTGGCTTTCACCGCCTGATAACGTTCCGGCAGCTCTCGAGAGCGTCAGATAATTTAGTCCGACATTATTCAGGAACCGGAACCGGGCATCAATCTCCTGCAGGATGGTACCGGCAATCTCCGCATTCGCAGCAGTCAGGCTAAGCCCGGCAATAAAGTCTACTGCAGCCTCCACCGGTAAATGGCAGAACTCTGCAATGCTTTTACCGCCGACCTTCACACCAAGCACAACAGGCGACAGACGGTCACCGTGACAATGGGGGCAAGGCAGAACGGACATGTATTCCTCCAGTTCCTTCTTCATCGCTTCGGATGGAGTTTCCCGGTAACGCCGCTCCAGATTATTGACGATTCCTTCGAAGGCTTCTTTGACATAGTTCCGGAGGGCATCACCGGGATGGTGCACTTCAAGCTTCTCGCCGTTAGTCCCGTACAGCAGCACGTTCATGGCCTCTGATGATAGCTCCTGCAGTGGTGTGCTGAAGTCGAAGCCGTACTTTTCACCCAAGGCCTCATAGTACATTTTGCAAAAAGAGTTGGTCTTCACATTACTCCAGCCGTTCGCGATAATCCCGCCGGATTGGATGGAGCGGCTGGTGTCCGGCATGATTTTATCCGGATCAACCTTCAGATGTGAACCCAGACCTGTACAGGCCGGGCAAGCCCCTTCATGGTTATTGAAAGAGAACATGCGGGGGGATAGCTCCGGCAAAGACACTTCACAATGCGGGCAGGCGTAGCTCTGCGAATACGTTACCTCTTCACCGCTGGCACTCTGGTGAATGATCACCAAATCCCCGGACAGGGCAAACGCATGCTCCAGAGAATCGGCCAGCCGCTGAACATCCATGTCTTTCACGATCAGCCGGTCGATAACAATTTCGATGGAGTGCTTTTTATTCTTGTCCAGGGAAATGGGGTCTGTTACATGATGGACCACGCCGTTCACCCGGACACGGACATATCCGCCCAGCTTAGCCTGCTCGAATATATGCTGATGCGCACCTTTTTTGTTCCGGACCATGGGCGCCAGCACCTCATATTTGGTTCCTTCCGGCAGCCCCGCAATCTGTTCTACAATCTGGTCCACGGATTGCCGCTGTATGATCCGCCCGCAGGACGGACAATGCGGGGTTCCGATCTTAGACCATAACAACCGCAAATAGTCATAAATCTCAGTTACCGTTCCTACGGTGGAACGCGGATTGCTCGAGGTAGTTTTCTGTTCAATGGCGATGGCAGGTGACAGCCCGTCAATGGCATCCACATCCGGCTTGCCCATCAGTCCCAGGAATTGCCGGGCGTAGGATGATAAAGATTCCACATAACGCATCTGTCCTTCGGCGTAGAGCGTATCAAAAGCCAGGCTTGATTTACCCGAGCCGCTCACTCCGGTGAACACTACTAACTGATTACGCGGAATGTTAAGGCTGATATTCTGCAGGTTATTTTCTCTTGCTCCGCTTACCGTTATATATTGATGCAATAGTAGTCCTCCAGTATTGACCGGAAACCCGGCCATTTCAGTTCATCTGCGGCTCCCAGGCCATTTGATAATAATCACCTATAAATAAATTGTAGCATATGCCTGTCAAGTCTTTTTACCATATAATGTTATAAAAACAATAATTATTTTCTCCCTTTTTTTCTCCATGCTCTGTAATTCCATTGTAATCCAGCACTCGCTTATGAGCAGATAGGACCACAGCAAAGCGGCCCCCGGCCGTCATTACGGTCCAGGGGCCACTTTATGTTAGTAGATTGAGTCAACGTTCACTGCCGTCTCTCTCCATGTACTCTATTTTCTCCCGGCTGATTCTGTAGAGCTTATCGTCCGGGCCCGGATTCAGGCTGTCACTCGCTGCCACGAACCTTCTATCCGTATCCCGCAGCATATACACTCCGGTTAGAACCTCTCCCCCGGTCAGCTTAATGTTCATTCTGGAGGCCTGGTAATAATTCGCGGCATACCAGCTGTACAGCGGCCGCATCAGCAGTTTGCCGATCACGAAATAGAGTGTAACCATGATCAGCAGCAGCGAGTAGACCACTGCCTGGTCCTGTCCATAGACGAAATAGAGGATATCGAACTGATCCGTCATATTCAGGTTATAGGTAACAATGAGCTTACCCATCAGCAGCATGCCGAACAGCAGATAGAAGCTTATGCCAAGCAGCACATGTATCAGCAGAATCCAAGGCCGGTAAGGCGAACTCTGCTTGCGCATACCGGATGTCAGACAATACGTAACGAGCAGTCCTGCGGCAGCCAGTGAAATAAGCAGAGGATTCCTCAGCAGATGAAGAACGTACAGAAGCAAGCCGTTAATTCCGGCAAAGATAAGAATATCCGCCAGTATGGATTTGGTACGCTCTCTGAGGCTGCCCGCCGGAAGCTGAACCGGGGAGCCGCCCTGCAGGAAGTCTACCGTCCACACGATCAGGAGCAGCAAGCTAAACCAGGTTAGTGTAATTGAAAATGGTATCAGATTGAAATACTGCAAGAACGAAACACCATCCTTATTTTTCCTTAACCATAGCATTCCGGCCGTTCTCCCTGCCGTAACATTCGTCTCCTTCATTATTGTTCTGAACACACTTTCACTACTACCGGAGGGTAACCATTTATGCTGTTGCTGGAATCATGCGTTATTGCGTTATTGCTGTCTTTTTCATACAAAATGCAAAAAAAGAGTACAACCGCATCTCGCGCAGCTGACTCTTTTTTTGAATTAACATTTATTTAAGATCCTGCATGAGCGTTCTTATCTTGGAATAATGACCGCTTACCCGATCGGCCAAGTAATTGTACATTAGCTGATTTTCCGCAAGCTTCGCCATCTCCATATCCATGTCCACATTATTGCCGTTATTATTCATCGCAGTATGGCTGTTCGTAATCATGCGGTAAGGGATTAAGGGTGCATCAGCATCCTTGATCTGCAGATGTTTGTGATGGGTCTGCTTTATTTCCAGCTCATCCTGAGTGTCATTCTGGATAGCACGCCTGAGTTCCTCCTGGAACTCAACGGTTTTCTTCTTGTAGTTGGGGGTGTCTGCATTGGCTATATTCTCGGCTATCGCTCTGTGCCTTACATTGAGTACATTTAATAGGGATTCGTTAATTTTTGAAGAGCTGCTCTGAATCAAAGTTGAACCTCCTTCTCCGTCCATCAAGCTGTATAGTTTAAATTTTAAATAATACCCTTTTATCTTACAATACCATGACCCAAATATAAAGCAGCATCCAGCCTGGCACATATTCATTTATGTATAAGAAAAAAAGAGCCACAGCTCATCTACAGAGCCAGCGCCTCTTCCGTAATTCTTTTAATATCAATGGAGGACAGTGTTTCTTCATTCACCATATCCGGCAGGATTTCTGCCAGGAAGTAATCCACACATCTCAGCTCAATATTCTTGATCTTGATCAGGGCATTGCGGTACATCACCACAAATTCCTTCTCCGTGTTCCCTCTTTGCAGCTCGGCAAAAGCTTCATATACCTGATCCATCTTGTCGGCAACCTCCAGAATCAAGCCTTCAATCGACTCGTCCTTGCCCTCGCGCAGCTGATGGTAGAAGATGCTTTTGAACTCATCCGGGATATGCTCCTTGATGAAGTTGTCGATCATGCCCTCCTCGACCTGCTGAATCAGCGACCTTAGCTGGAGTGAGGAGTGCTTCACCGGAGTTTTGATGTCCCCGATAAAAATCTCTCCGTAATCATGGCTGCTCGTAATCTCGTACAGCTTCTTCCAGTCGATGACCGCACCGTGTTTCTCTTCAATATCTGCCAGTGTTTTGGCGTATTGTACGACCTTCCAGGAATGGGCCGCTACGCTGTGCTCCTCGAATTTGAATTTGCCCGGACAGCGGATAATGCGTTCCAGTTCATTCAGTGAGCGAAAATACTTGTGAATTCCCATGAGGCCAGTCCTCCCGTATGTTTATGATAGGCTACGCTAGAGTACAGTTTAATCCTCCAGTGTTAACCCCGAATGAACAACAAGACCTCTTTGTGTAAAGAGTCCGTGTTTTTCCTGGATTAATCCGTGTTTTCCCGGCCTCTCCCCGTCCTATTGCGGTCAGCATCCCCGACTAAGGTCGGGAACAAAGAACAGTCTGCAGGCTGTTTTGCTGCGCAGGATAAATTCGTACAATACATACATAGACAACGCAGTGAACACGCCGCGAACCGGCGCTCACCATAGAAGAGAGGAAGATATCACTATGACAAAAAAATTAACCCGCTCCGTAACAGACAAGAAGCTCACAGGTTTATGCGGAGGACTGGCACGCTATTTCAACGTTGATACGACCCTTGTAAGATTGCTTGTTGTTGCCGCTACGTTTTTCAGCTTCGGTACTGTTATTTTTCTCTATATCATCGGCAGTCTCATTATCCCTCAGGAATCCTACGGCGGCTTCACTGACGGTTTCGACTACTAATCACTCGTTCCAGAATACCCAACCCTAACTAAAAAGGAGATTATAACCATGAGTATATTCCAAAGAATCACAACGTTAACCAAAGCAGCTATCCACGAGGGACTGAACAAACTGGAAGATCCGATGCTGCTTACCGGACAATATCTGCGGGATCTGGAGGATAAAAT
The DNA here is from genome assembly GCF_038000235.1 of Paenibacillus sp. FSL R10-2199. Taxonomy (NCBI): domain Bacteria; kingdom Bacillati; phylum Bacillota; class Bacilli; order Caryophanales; family Paenibacillaceae; genus Paenibacillus; species Paenibacillus sp. FSL R10-2199. The sequence goes on from NZ_JBBOBO010000002.1 coordinate 1,053,784, forward strand.
CACCGATGCCGAGAGCAAACAGCGTGAATTCAAAGCCGCTGCCAGTGTGCTGGAGCGCCGCATCTATGAATATCAGGTGCTTGCGGAGCGCAGCGAAGCGGAAGCCGTTCAAGCCATGAGCGAAGGCAATGAGCCGGCAGCCCGCGCTGCAGTAATGGCTAAACTGCGCTATACGGAGAGCGGACAGGAATGCACAGCCGGACTGCAGGAGACTCAGGCCACACTCGCCTCGCTTGAGGTTCAACTGGCGAATGTGAAGGAAGAACATAAACGCCTCAAGGCCAAAAGAGCAGAGCTGGCGGAACGTGCCCGCAAAGCGGCAGAGATTAAGCAGGCGGCTCAAGCAAGCGCCTCTGGTTCCCCGGCCGGATGCCGCGGCCAGGTCTTGAACGCCGGCAGCGCATCCCGCGGCTTCGAACGGATGGAGGACAAGATTGCCATGCAGGAAGCCCTTGCTGAGCAATCCGGACTGGCCGCAGCAGCTGCTGCCGCTCCTGAATCTCCGCTGAATAGCGCGGTTGAGGCTGAGCTTGAGCGCCTGCGTAACCGCAAATAAGCTGACGGTGTGACGTCAGCAAGACAACAAAGACAACAAAGACAACAAAGACAACAAAGACAACAAAGACAACAAAGACAACAAAGACAACAAAGACAACAAAGACAACAAAGACGCAAAGACAACAAAGACAACAAAGACAACAAAGACAACAAAGACAACAAAGACAACAAAGACAACAAAGACAACAAAGACAACAAGGATGCCTCCCTTTCTTAAGGGAGGCATCCTTGTTTGGTGTCTATGCGAGTATGACAGCAAAGGCTTCGTAAGGCTGTAATTGCAATTGCTTAAAGTCCACATCATCTCTGGGATAGTTGCCGATGATGAACCCGGCCTGACCCAGCTCCGGCAATTCCAGCGTGATTGGCTCCCCTCTGAAGTTGGCCGTCACCAGCCAGGTCTGTCCTTCATAGCGGCGGAAGTACATGAACACTTGATCCGGCACGCCGGTCACCAGTTCGAAATCACCCCATACCACAATCGGGTTGTTCTTCCGCAGTTCAATCAGCTTACGGTAGCAATGGAACACAGAATCCGGGTCCTTCAGATTTGCCTCCATATTAATTTCCTTATAATTCGGATGGACAGGCAGCCATGGCTCTCCGGTTGTAAATCCTGCGTTACGGGTGGCATCCCATTGCATCGGAGTCCGGGCGTTATCTCTTCCCTTGGCATTAATGGAATGAATGATAGCTTCCTTGGCATAGCCTTGCCCGATCCGTTCATGATACATATTGATCGCCTCAATATCCTGCGCTTCGCTGATATCCTGAATCGGATAATTAGTCATTCCGAGCTCCTCGCCCTGATAAATGTAAGGCGTGCCCTTCATCAAATGCAGAAGAATGGCGAACATTTTGGCGCTCTGCACACGGTACTGTTTATCATTGCCCCAGCGCGATACAATTCTCGGCAAATCATGATTGTTCCAGAATAGACTGTTCCAGCCCTCGTTCCCCAGCTCGGTCTGCCATTTCGCCAGCACCTGCTTCAATTCGCTTACATCCAGGGGCTTCAGATCCCACTTCTCTCCCCCGTCCTGCTGATCCAGACCGATGTGCTCGAACTGGAACACCATCGACAGCTCCTTGCGGTCCGGATTGGAATAGAGCTTGGCTACTTCCGGAGTCGCCCCCCAGGTCTCTCCCACCGTCAGAACATCATGCGCTCCGAAGGTCTCCCGGTTCATCGCCTGCAGATATTCATGAAGCTTAGGACCATTTCCTGTGATCTCCTGATCGGGAATTTTGCCGACCAGATCAATCACGTCCATGCGGAATCCGCCGACGCCCCTATCCAGCCAGAAATTCATCATGTCCCATACCTCTTGACGGACCTTGCTGTTCTCCCAGTTCAGATCCGGCTGCCTGCGGCTGAATAAGTGCAGAAAGTACTGGCCGCTGACTTCGTCGAGCTCCCAAGCCGATCCGCTGAAGGTTGAACGCAGGGCGTTGGGAACGCCGCCGTTGACCGGGTCACGCCAGATATAATAGTCACGGTACGGGTTATCCCTTCCTTTACGGGCCTCAATGAACCATGGGTGCTCATCCGAGGTATGGTTGACGACCAGATCCATAATAATCCGGATATTGCGCTGCCTGGCCTTCTCGATTAATTCATCCATGTCATCCATGGTTCCGAATTCGGTCATAATATTCTGGTAATCGCTGATATCATAGCCGTTATCGTCATTGGGTGATTTGTATACGGGACTAAGCCAGATTGCGGTAATGCCAAGCTGCTCCAGATAGTCCAGCCTGCTAATAATCCCCCGGAGATCGCCGATTCCATCCCCGTCGCTGTCTTGAAAGCTTCGGGGATATATCTGATAAATTACAGCGGTCTGCCACCATTTCGTATTGTTCAACCCATTCACTCCTGTATGCTAAATTTAACTACAACCATGGACCAGATGCGCAGGGACGGCAAAGTGAATCTGGCCGCAAGTCCTTGCCCGTGCGGAACCACCTCGTAATCCAGGACAATCACTTCCTGGGCCTGATCATCCGGGCTGGCCGTGTAAATGCATTCAATCGGCTGTTCGATTAATAGTGTGCACACTACACCATTTTGAGCTTCAGGCCGCTGTTTCTTGCCATGCTCCCAATAATCATCTTCAAGCCCGGCAAGATTAATCAGCTGCAGGATCTGATAACCCGGCTTGCGCTTAATGATCGTCCAGACAGAATCAATATCTCCGTTCGGTGCAAAAGGCACATTGCCTTCGAAGGTAATCTCGGTGTTAACCCCGGCGGTATAGGTATAAGACACATCTTCCAATTGCGCATCATGTATCAGCACTCCAAAACGCACGATGAAATCATAGTAACGTCTGACCTCAATGGCAAATTCAGGCCGCATCACTGCATAATCGGGATAGTAGGGCATGGTCAGCATTCCATGATCCTCACCCAGCAAGAGGTGATATCCCCCGCTGGCGAATATGGAGGCCATCGTCAGCAGCGCTCCGTTCTCAGCCCATTCCTTGTCATGTCCGGCTTCCGGGTAGAAGGAGGGCAGATAGGCGGAGAGGATCACCGGCTTGTGCGGGTCCAGTGAGCGCGCATTATCTATCAGTCCTTTGAGCTCACGCAACCGGACTACAGGCGGCCATACTTCAATATAAAGCGCCTCCTGATCCGCCGAAGCCGTCTTGTTGATAGGGTAATTGCCCACATTATTGAAAATAACCCCGGCCTCTGCCTTGATTTCCTTTACGGCCGCATGGGTCCGGTTGATCAGTGCCGGATAACATTCCGCCAAATCGACCTGTTCTTCTTTCCCCCCGATCCGGCGCACAGCTTTCTTCGGAAAACCGTATTGATCCATATGAATTCCGTCGAATCCGGCCTGTACGGCCTGACGGAACTGTTCAACAATATGATCGGTCCAAGGCGAATCCGGTGTAATATCCATAATATAGAACAGATCTATTAATTGAAACGGTTCTCCCTGGCGGTTATACAGTCCCCATTCCGGACGCGCCTGCAAGAAGTCCTTAAGACTTGCATATACCGCTCCATAGGCCAGGGCCGCCATCCCTTTATCGTGTACGGCTGTGACCTTTTCACGGACCACCTTATAGGACATCGTCCGGCCCATCGGATCAATAAATTCATCCTCTTTTGGAACCAGATCATCATGCCGGTACATCCAGTCATAGAACTGTATGACATTCAAGTGGAATTTGTTCATGCTGTCGACGTCACGGGTGTCTCCGGATTCTTCACTCCGGAAATCGCTCAGAAATCCATACCGCGGCGCCCGGCCCCAATGATCGGCAATATCGTATGAGGTATAGGCGGTTGAGACTACAGCTTCATTGCAGAGAACTGCAGCCTTGACCCCATAACCCGCCCACTCTGTAGCTTCAGTGAACAAGGGAACAGGCACTTTTTGTCTCAAGCCTGGTTCCGTAAGGATGCTAAGTCTTTCTTCAGCAACCTGCTGCTCCAGCTTGTAGAAGCCGACAACCAGCTGCAGAGTCGCCTTCTCCCGGGTCTCCACTTCAATGATAATGCTGCCGGATTGACCGGTTTTGTACTGGGCCTGATCGGGATATATATCTATATGCGTCAATACGCCATTGTCCATATGAATACTCCATTCCATGTAGATTGAGCTTAGCCATTCCGCTTATTTCTTGCCGTTTTCAGCCAGCCAGGCATCCAGCTGCTTTTGCACTTCCGCGAGTACTTTGTCTGCTCCCGCCGCTTTTTGTTTTTCCAGCATTTTAGGAAGAGACTCTTCCGGATCGAGCTGACCGGACTTCAGACCGTCAACAAAGGTTTTGTTGGCGTTGTCGATCGAGATCAATTCATTTTTTACCGGCTCCGGATCGAAGACAAATCCAAATATCCGTGAAGGATTAGAAGAAACCTGTTCGTTGAACTTCTCGTAGTTCTGGTATTTATTCGGATCCTCGCCTACACGGGTATAGTTGAGCATTTGATTGCCGAGCTGCCACATAATATCGTGATAGTAGCCGACATTATCTGTAGTTTTGCCTTCCGGCAGCGCAATTTGTCCGTCTTTGAGCACATAATGGGTTCCCTCAATCCCGAAGTTGAAGAGGGTCAGCAATTCCTTGTCCTTATAGAAAAGGTTAAGCAGCATCATGGCACGTTCCGGATCTTCAGAGCTTTTTGCAATCGAATACATGGTTGCTGTCATTTTCCCTGTCTGCAAACGGTCAATATTGAGCGGAATTTGCAGCATCTCACGGCCCGCTTTAATCGAACCATTCGGTGATACGGCTGCTTTGCCGATCTCCATATCCGCGATAATATCCATATCAGAGACAAAGGCGAAGCCTTTACCCGCTTGAATCTTCTTCCAGGCATCCAGACCAGGTGTCAGTGCATCCTTGTTAATGTATCCTGCCTTGTACCATTTGTTGGTAAGCTTGGCAAGCTCCAGATACCGCGGAGTCGTGTAGGAATTGATAACTGTATAATCATCTGCCACTGTTCCCACGGTGTTAATCGCTGCAATACTCACTATAGAATCCAAATTCGTGGATGAATAGTAAGCTTCGAGAGGAAAGCTCGGTGCCACTAAAGGCGTAATCCCCGGTTCGTTCTCCTTGATGGTTTGAAGCATGGGCTCCAGATCCTCGACTTTACCAGACTTCAGTGCAGTCAGATCAAAGTTATATTTGTCCACAAGCTCTTTGTTCAAGTAGACCCCTTGTGCACCGCCCAGCTCCTGGTGGGTATGAATACCGTATAGCTTGCCGCCGCGTTTAGCCGGCCCGTGATAGTCCTTCTCTACAGCTTCGATGTCCGGGCCGTATTTAGCGAGCAGCTCATCCAGCGGCAGCAAGCCTCCCTTGGTCACCTGTTGCTGGAACCCGAGCCAATCCGCCGTAAACAGCAGGTCCATTTTGTCGCCGGAGGCCATCATCAGGTTCGTTTTATCACTCCAGGCACCCCAGTCGATAGGATTCAGCTTGACCTTCATGTTCATTTCCGGATAAGTCTTCTTCAGATAATCATTCATCGCATCCTGTACCCGCTGATTATCATTTTGCGGCGCATCGGGGAATACCATTACAACTTCGTAAGGCTTCAATCCGGAGCTGGCCTCGCTTCCCGGCTGGACTGTGCCCGCCGGTGAATTCGCACCATTATTCCCGCCGCAGCCGGTTACTACAACTGAAGTCAGCACAAGCGATGTCAATACAACAGAACTCTTTTTCAACCACTTCATAAATAGTAGACCTCCCTGGAATCCTTCTGTATTCTGCCTCATCATTCTGAACTTGCTTATACTAATCCGGTCATATACCGGGATCAGCCTTTCACAGCGCCTACGGTAAGTCCTTTGACGAAATACTTTTGCAGGAAAGGGAATACCAGCACCAGCGGTCCGATTGCAATCATCGCCATCGCCATCCGGATGGATTCAAGCGGCGTTGTGACCTGTGCGGTTGAGCTGTAAGCCTTATTGGCAATCGTCTGCAGGAACGAAGCGTTCATTAAGGTTTTGGTCAAAAGATATTGCAGCGAGAACAGCTTCTCATTCTGGATGAAGACCAGGCTTGTAAACCAGTCATTCCAGTAGGATACGGTGGTGAATAACCCGATTGTAGCCATTACAGGCAAGGACAGCGGCAGAATAATGCTGAAGTATGTCCGGAATTCACCTGCCCCGTCGATCTGAGAGGAATCAATCAGGGAAGGCGGGATGCTGTTCGTGAAGAAGGTCCGCATGATGATTACATTGAAGCCGCCGATCAGACCCGGAATGATAAGCGCCATCAGCGTATCCTGAACATGCAGGAACCGGGTGTAGACAAGATACCAGGGCAGCAAGCCGCCCGAGAACAGCATCGTGATCAGGATGTAGAAGCTCAGGGCACCTCTAAGCGGGAACTCTTTCCGCGACAATGCATAAGCCATGGCCGAAGTCACAAACAGACTGATGACAACTCCAATGAGCGTTACCGAGGCAGACACACCGTAAGCCCGCAATATTTTCCCGGCATCTTCAAACAAATACTGATAAGCGACAAGACTGAATTTGCCGGGCCAGAAGCTGTATCCATTCGCAGTCACCCAGTCTTCATCAGCAACCGAGATCATAAATACAAGCCAGAACGGGATCAGGCAGGCAAGACTGAACAATGACAGGACGATAAGGATAAAGGGATTAGTTCGTTTTTTCTCCATGGTGTCCTCCTTCTAGAACAAAGCATTTTCTTTGCTGAATTTACGGACGGCCAGGTTGACAGTAATGACAAGTGTAAAGCCAACCACCGATTGCAGCAGCCCTGCCGAGGAGGCGAGTCCCGTATCACCGGTAACCATTAACGCCCTGTATACATAGGTATCGATAACATCCGTTGTCTCTTTGATCATGCCGGAGGCCATGGTTGCCTGATAGAACAGACCGAAGTCAGCGTTGAAAATCCGGCCGATCGCCAGCAGTGTCATGATGATAATGATCGGAGCAATCAGCGGAATTGTAATTTTCGTCATTTGCTTCCAGCGGCTTGCCCCATCAATGACGGCCGCTTCATAATATTCAGAGTCTATCCCGACAATGGCTGCCAGATAGACGACGGCCGAGTAACCCACACCCTTCCAGGTGTTAACAAGGGTCAGGATATAAGGCCAATGCTCTGCTTCCGCATACCAGTTTCTAGGATCTATCCCGAAGGGCTCCAGAATGAATTTATTAATGAATCCCAGCTCCGGATTCAGAAATCCATAGACGATATAGCCGACAATGACCATGGAAATGAAATTAGGCAGGATCACTGTGCTCTGAAAGAACTTGGAGGCGAACTTATTTTTGACCTCGTTAAGGAGAAGTGCCAGCATCACCGCAAGTATCGTATTGATGATCAGGAAGCTAAGGTTGTACAGCAAGGTATTCCTGATGATCAGCCAAGCGTCGTTCGAAGCAAACAGAAACTTAAAGTTGTCCAGTCCGATCCATTTGCTGCCCCATATTCCTGCCGTATAATTCAGGTCCTTGAAGGCCAGGAAAATACCGAACATGGGCAGGTAGTTATTGATCAGCATCAGCAGCACACCAGGCAGAGCCAGCACGACCAAGGCCCTGTACTTCCATATGCTTTTCCATTTTGAGTTGCTTTCCGAAGCCATAGTTCCACACCTTCTTATTGGGTTATGGCTTCATTATAAGGAGTTGCCTGCAGCTGCTCTGCCGTTTTTATAACCTTAGTCTATTCGTTTTGTGACCTTCCGGTATTCCTGGGGATTGACGCTGAACTGCTTGCGGAACATTTTGGTAAAATGAGAGAAATTGCTGTAGCCCACCTGCTGCGCGATCGCGCTGACCGGCATATCCGTGGTGTCCAAAAGCTCGCGGGTGCGGTCCAGCTTCACTGAAATCAGGAAATCGATAAGAATCTGGCCGGTCTCTTTCTTGAACAGCCTGGAGAGGTAAGCCGGGTTCAAGCCCACATAATCAGCGACACTGGCCCTGGAGATCTCTTCCTCCACATGCTGCTGGATGTAGCGGATGGACCGCTCAATCAGACTCCCCTTTTCCTGCCGCTCGAATTCCGCTTCCATGACCGCCGATACGATCCCTTCCGCCCAATGCCTGTATTGAAGCAGTCCCCGTATCCTAGCGGTTGTCCAGTCTGTAAACAGAACTATGCTTCCCGCATTGATTCCTCTTACCTGCAGGAAGTGGTATATAATCTGCAGGGTATCCTGATGCAAGGCGTCCAGATGTCTTCCCTGAAAGCAAGGATTGGCTTCCAGCTTCGCTGTCAGATTATGAATGAACTGCACAGCGGACTCACGTTTGCCGTTCAGCATATAAGAGATCAAGTCACCCAGCAGGATATCCTCCGAATTAGAATTAGTTGATAGCATCTGGTCCTGCGGTAAGTATAAGAGTACGGATTGGGTCCGGGAGATATTGTCACGCTCCATGATCTTTAGACTTTCGCACATTCCCGGCAGCTCCTGCAGGGGTTTGAACGAGCCGACATAGCAGGTTACGATGCTGTAGAACAACTCCTGGCAAGCTTTGATAAAACGTTTACCTATGGCCGTGAGCTTCTGCATGCTAAGCTTCCTAGTCTCCCTTTCTCCCTCCGCACCTTTGGCATACAGCAGAATGAACAAAACTCCGCTTTTATCCGTAACGGCCTCTCCCGGATGCTCTTCGGTAAAACATTCCTCCGCTGCTTTCTTCACAGCATATTCCATAATTTCCTGATCACGCGGACTGAGCGGTTTGGACCACTCCTCAATACTGATCAGAATCGGGAGCACCTGATCCTCAGGATTTAACCCTACCCCCGCACCCGCCAGCTCCCTATCAAAGAAATCCCCGAACGACAGGATGCTGCGGGACAACAAATCCTGCCAGAAACGTTCCACACGCTTCGGCTTTTCTTGTTGCCACAGATTCAGATACTTATGATACATTTGGTTATAGGACTCATACTCTTCCTTCTCGCGGATAGCAGCCATCATTCCCGATACGGCAGACAACAGCTCATCCGTGTCAACAGGCTTCAGCAAGTAATCAAAGCTCCCGAGGTTAACAGCTTTCTTGGCATAGGAGAATTCGGAATGGCAGGTCAGAAAAATCGATTCCGTCCAGGGAGAGTGCTCCCTCACCCAGCCAACCAGGGAAAGGCCGTCTTCATCCGGCATTTCAATATCGCAAACCAGCAATTCTATTCTGTGATTATTCAGCAGCTCCCTTGCCTTGTCGGCCCTGTTCGCCGTCAAGACCTCTTCAATCCCATACGCCTTCCAGTCGCAGCAGTAGAGCAGCCCCTCCACAGCGAATTGTTCATCATCTACAATCAATAATCGCATTGCTCATCGTTCTCCTTCTGTATATTCAATAGGCAGGCTAAGCCGCACACGAAATCCGGATGGCTCATTGTCGCTGAAGTGAATTTCAGCTCTTCCCTGATAGATCATCGCCAGCCTTTGTTTCACATTCCAGATCCCGATATGCCCTTCATCTGTAGCCGGGTTGTAATCCTTTGAATTCAGCTCCCGCAGCTTCTCTGCACTGCTGCCTTTTCCGTTATCCGCGATTTCAATGATCATGGTACCGGCTGCTTCTTCTGAGAGACCAGCCGAAATCTCCAGATGAAAGATCCCGGCTTTCAGGCTTATGCCGTGAAGCATGGCATTTTCTACAAAGGGCTGTACCATCAAGGAGGGTATGGAGGCACGGCTAAGCTCTTCGGCTATGGTGATCTGAAACTCAAACGACTGCTGGTAGCGCAACTTTTGAATTTCCAGGTAATTGCGGAGATGTTCAAGCTCTTGTCCCAAAGTAATACGGTTATCCTTGACCTGAAGCATAAAGCGGAAATACTGCACCAGATGCCGTACTGTCTTTTTGACCAATTCGAAACGTTTCAGATCGGCAAGCTGAAAAATAATATTGAGCGTGTTCAAGAAGAAGTGCGGATTAATTTGCATTTGCAAATGCTTCATTTCAGCTTTTTGCGCATTGATCCGTTCCTCATAGATATCAATTCTCAGATCTTGAATTTCTACAACCATATTATTAAAGGCCTGATTCAGCGCCTGGAACTCCACCAGGTTAGAATCGGGAAGCTTGGTTTCCATGGCGCCGTTGCGAATCCGGTGGATGCCGCTCAGCAGATCCAGAATCGGGCGGATGACCATACGGCGGAAATAATATAAGTAAACCAGTAAAATGAGCAAAATAATAAAGGGCAGTACATTAATAATCGTCTGGAAGGTATTGAGTCCCTGGAGCAGCTCGGAAGCGGGGATGACCACAGACAGATTGATTCCCAGGGCGGATGACTGGCTGGACACCACAAACCACTTCAGGCCATCATGTGTAAAAGAAAAGGAAGAATTCAGATTCATCTTCTCACCCGGCAGCTTGAAGTCGTAGCCCATGGATGCCGAAGGACGGGTTAAGATATTCCCTGCATTATCCACAATAAGCACATCACCGCCCGATTGCAGGTTCAGATTGCCCAGCGGTGAACGCATAGAGTCGATTCGGATCAGAGCGCCAATGCAGGCGGTATTGCCCAGATTATTGCTGACGGTCCGGTTTAAATAGTAATCTCCGGCAATTTTAACGATCGTCCATTTGTACTGAAGCGGCTCCAGATGATCTTCATTTTGAACGTTTCTCGTAATCCAATCTCTTATCCGGTCCATATCATCCTCTGTCGTTCCTAATACATTGGATAGTGTCAAGGTATCATTAACGCCGGAGTACAGATAAAACATGTCCACACTATGGTAATAGGCCTGGTAGGCCTGATTTCTCTGCATAATCCCCATACGGGCAAAATAATATTCGGATTCTGTCAGCCCCGGCTGGTTCAATTGAAGAAAATTCACATCATGATCAACAATATCGACCAGATTAATTGTTATGTCCTCCAGACTGCTCTCCATCATCTCAAGATTGGAGTTGACCAGATTCTGATAGGATCTGGATACCTGGTCGAGCACAATTCCCTTGGCATAATATCCCCCGGCAAAAAGAACGGCGAGGAGCGGAATCGTTATTGCAGCAGACAGCTGAATCAGTTTTACACCCAGTGAGTTTTTCCTGTTTTTCATAATGCTCCTTTCTATAACTATCGAGTAGGAGGGGGCGGCAAGCCCCCGTCCTCTCACACCACCGTACATGCGGGTCCGCATACGGCGGTTCCAAAAGGTTAACAAAGTTCCAGATAGCGTGAAAGTAAACTCTTCAGCCCTTTTTGCTTCCCAATAGGAAGTCGAAAGGGCGTTATTCGTGTTCCGGGACATTTCCCACGCGCCTCGCCGCGAGTTGGCCATCTTAAAACAAGCCCACTTTGGAACCCCGAGTGCTCGAAGCTCGCGGATTCGTGTACGTACTCGTTTCCACTGTTTCCACAGACACATTCGAAGTCTCCTCCGAATCCACTGGTCCAGTGTTTGGAAGTGTGTCTTCGCCGAGGCTAGACGGAAATAACCGAGCCAACCCATCAGATAGCGGTTCAGTCGGTAAATCCTTTCTTCCATGGAAATGGACCAGGTACGTTTCGTTAGCTCTCGAATTCTCCCTTTAAAAGCTGCGAGACTCTTCGGAGCAATCCGAATCGTTGCCTGTTTCTGGCTCAGGAAACTGAATCCTAAGAACTTTCGGTGCCAAGGTCTCGCTACCGCACTTTTCTCCCCGTTTACTTTCAGTTTTAGCTTTCCTTCTACAAACCGACTTACCGATTCCATGACACGCTCGCCTGCTCGTTTACTCGCCACAAAGATATTACAGTCGTCCGCGTAGCGTACGAATCGCAAACCTCGCCCGGTCAGTTCCTTGTCCAGATCATCCAATAGAATGTTTGCTAGAAGCGGACTAAGCGGACCGCCTTGTGGCGTTCCCTCCCGGCTACGCTCCCATTTTCCATCCACCATAACTCCGGCGTTTAAGTAAGCACGGATTAGCGTCAGCACTCTTTTGTCCTCCACTTTCCGCGCCACTCTTGCCATTAGCATGTCGTGGTTTACCTTGTCAAAGAATTTCTCCAGATCCAAATCCACGACCCATCTGAGGCCGCCTTGGATATATCTTTGGGCTTGTTTAACGGCGTCATGCGCGCTCTTCCCCGGCCGAAAGCCGTAGCTGTACCACGAGAATTGTGCGTCAAAGATCGGGTTCATGACTTGTAAAAGTGCTTGCTGGAGGAAACGGTCCATCACAGTCGGGATGCCTAGCTGCCGTACACCGCCTCCAGGTTTGGGGATTTCCACCCGTTTGACTGGCGCAGGTCTGTAAGTTCCCGTCAGAAGTTCAGTTTTCACCGATGCCCAGTGCGTATTCAGGTAAACTTGTAGATTCGCTACCGTTACACCGTCCACACCGGGCGCTCCTCCATTTTGCACCACTCGTTTGTAAGCGAGTCGAAGGTTATCTCCTTTGAGCATTTGCTCCAGCAAGTTGTTCTGGTCTTCGCGAGAGGAAGGGACGACTTGTGCCGACGAAGAACTCGGCGCTCCGGCATACCCTGACGGCTTCACCGCTTCTCTTTGCCGCAAGCTCCCTTGCGAGATATTCTGCTGTCGTTGCTCTTCATGCGAACGCATCGCTTTCCTCTCTCCTTTCGGTTCAGCCCTTCCGTAAATTGTTGCAACAGCTTACGTACTATGGCTTCTGCTGACTCCTGCCAGTTCAGCGCAGCCTCTCAGCTACGGTTACAAGTTTTTTTTCTTGCTTATCTGACAGGTCTCCCCAGATAAGAACGTCATCTGTCTGCCCGCGACCACTGGAGTATACCGCGCCAGCCCTTGGCGGCTTTGGATTTCGTCATGTTTAGGTGACTCATCCGACTGACACAGCCTCAAATCCAGTTCGTGTACCTTGGCCCGTGCTTTTGCCTCCGGCTTCCTTCAGATTCCACCTCACGGTGGACACCCTTGCCCTTGGCTAACGGTAGGCGCTCGCCAGCCCCCGTTCGGGACTTTCACCCTAAAGATGACGCCCATGCTGGGCGTACTAACATAAGAAAGAGTCACCTCAGTGACCCTTATCCTATGAATTTTTTTCACAAGAATTGTTTTTCTTTTAACGTAAACGTTTACTCAAATATGCAAAAAACATACCTTTATAAGATCTTCCCCACCTCCTCCAAAAAAATCTATGGTGTGAATTTATACGTTCACTTGAATGTAAGTTATGTATTTTTGTACCTACAATCTTAAATTCCCATTACGTAAACGCTTACTATAAAAGTTATCTCGTTTATTTTTCCTTGTCAATGCTTATTTTATATAATGTTTAATTCCGGTTGACAAAGAAAAGGCAAGAACTTATATTTTCAGTAAGCGTTTACTGCTAAACGACAGGTAGGAGAGTCTATGAATCCCACAATTAAAGATGTTGCCCAAAAGGCGAACGTATCCATTGCCACCGTCTCAAGGGTTCTGCATAACTTAGGCGGATATTCAGATAAAACGAAGCAAAAGGTAGATCAGACCATCAAAGAGCTTAAATATCAGCCGAACGCTATCGCCCGCGGACTGATTAACAAGCGTACCCAAACCATCGGCGTGTTATTTCCTGATGTGTCGAGCGCCTTCTCCTCCGATCTGCTCCACGGAATCGACGAATTCGTCCATGACCGCAATTACAGTGTGATGGTCTGTAACACCGATCAGGACGGCAAACGTACGCTGAAGTATTTGCAGCTGCTGCGCGAGAAGCAGGTTGACGGGATTATTTTTTCCAGTGAAGTGCTCAAGAAAGAGTATTATGACATGCTGGAGAGCATGAAAGTTCCAGTGGTGCTGGTCTCTTCCCAAACGGATTTTGCCAACGTACCTTATGTGAAGGTCGATGATTATCAGGCGGCCTATGACGCTGTCCATTATCTGATCACCAAAGGCCACCGCAGAATCGGCATGATCAGCGGAACCAAGGGCGATCCCATCGCCGGAACTCCACGGGTCGAAGGATACCGCAAAGCGCTGGAAGCACAAGGTATCGCCTTTGATAGCCGTTACCTCGTATATGGAGACTTTTCATACGAAAGCGGCTGTAGAGCCATGGAAGCCATATTACGGAGAACACCGGAGGTTACTGCTGTCTTCGCGGCCAGTGACGAAATGGCGATTGGTGCCCTTTCCACCGTTACGAAGCATGGAATGAATGTGCCTGAAGATATCTCCATCATGGGATACGACGATCTCCGGTTAGCCCGGATGGTCAATCCGCCATTGACTACCGTGCGCCAGCCGCTATATGACATTGGAATGATCGCTTCCGAGAAGCTGATCGGCATGATTGAAACAGGGGAGCCTGCGAAGAGTCAAATCTGTACCCACTCCATTGTGGAAAGGCAATCCGTTCGGGCAATTACCTGACCAAGGACATGTAACCCGTTCTTTCGGAAAAATAAAAAGGCTGCCCCTAACGCCGTATTGGCGAAAGGAGCAGCCTTTTTCCTGTATATACCTGATTTAATCTCTCTCGACAGCAAGCCTCACCAATACTCTGGCGCCCTGTACCAGCACAGCCTCATCAATGTTGAACCGGGGCTGGTGTAGCGCATGGGTTATCCCCCGTTCCGCATTGCCGCAGCCGATAAAGGCAAACGCCCCGGGCACCTGATCGAGATACCAGCCGAAATCTTCCCCGGCCAGGCTCGGCTGCTCCAGCAGATACGCCTGCTCATCTCCCAGCACCTTGCGCGCTGCGCCGAGCATCTGCTGAACGGCCAAGCCGTCGTTCACCACGGCAATGCCTTCGCGCAGCTCCAGGCTGCTGCTGCCGCCATAAGCCGAGGCTATCGCTGCAGCGTGGCGCTTCAGTCCTTCCGTAATCCGGCTGACGGTTGATTTCGTGAAGGCTCTGAAGGTGCCGGTCAGCTCACTGTGCTCAGCAATGACATTGATTGCTGTTCCAGCACGCAGTGTGCCGAAGGCCAGCACCGCCGCTTCCGACGGATTGATCCCACTCGCCATCAGCCCGTTCACCTCGGTAACAAACCGTGCCGCCATCTGTATAGCATCTACCGCTTCATGCGGCGCACTGTGATGTCCGGCGGTGCCCCGGAATTTCACGGTGAAATGGCTGGAGGCCGCCATGGCATACCGGGGATGAATGCCCAGCGTACCAACGGCAAGCTCCGGCATCACATGCAGCGCATAACACTGGTCCACACCTTCCAGAATGCCGTCTTCGATCATATCCCTGCCGCCGGAGAGCAGGCGCCCGTCCAGCGAACTGCGGCTTGCGCCTTCCTCCGCCGGCTGAAAGACAAAGACCACCGTGCCGCTCAGCTGATGGCGGAATGCCGCCAGGGTCTGCGCGGCCCCGAGCAGCATCGCCGTATGGGCGTCATGCCCGCAGGCATGCATAACACCAGGATTCCTGGACTTATAGTCCACCTCATTCAGCTCAGCAACCGGCAGCGCGTCCATATCCGCCCGCAGCAGAATTACCGGTCCGCTCCCTGCCGTTCCCCGCAGCGTCCCGGTGACTCCCATCCCGAAATGCCGGCCCACATTCCGCCGCACCTCAATGCCCCATGATTCGAGGAGTTCGGCAACCTTGCCGGAAGTGCGGGCCACATCGTAGAGCAGCTCCGGATGGCTGTGCAGATCACGGCGGATCGCGATCAGCTCCGCCTCCAGCCCGCCGGCATACTTCATCATGGCTTCAAGATCCGGTTTCAGACGGTCTGCACCGGACTGCATTTGCGTCACACCTGCCCTGCCGGTTCAGAAGCCTTAGAGTAACGGTTCTCCGGCACTGGCAGTCCGAGATTACCCCGCAGCGTATCGCTTTCGTATTCGGTGCGGAACAGTCCGCGTTCCTGCAGAATCGGAACGACCAGATCCACAAATTCCTCCAGACCGTTCGGTACGGCAGCTGCCAGCATGAAGCCGTCGGCTGCTCCGGCCTCGAACCAGGTCTGAATCTGATCAGCCACCTGCTCCGGCGTGCCGATGAAGCTGCTGCGAGGCGTAGCAGACTGCAAGGCTACCTGCCGCAGAGTTAAGCCCTGTTCTTTAGCATCCTTTTTGATTTTGTCCGTGCCGCTCTGGAAGCTGTTCCGGCCCAGATCACCGACATCCGGGAAGGGCTCATCCAGCGGATACTGCGAGAAATCATGATGCTCGAAGAATCTGCCCAGATAGTTCAGCGCATTCTCGATCGTCACCAGACCGGCAACCTCCTGGTATTTGCGTTCCGCCTCCTCAGGGGTAGCTCCCAGAATCGGTGCTATTCCAGGGAAGATCAGCACTTCTTCGGGATTGCGCCCAAACGAAGCTACGCGGGTTTTCACATCCTTATAGAATTCCTGGGCAGACTCCAGCGTGTCATGACCCGTGAAGACGGCATCCGCTACGCCCGAGGCATAATCCTTGCCGACCTCTGAGGACCCTGCCTGGAAAATAACCGGCTGCCCCTGCTTCGAGCGGGCGATATTCAGCGGCCCCTTCACAGAGAAGAATTCACCCTGGTGATCCAGCGTATGCACTTTCTCCGGATCGAAGAAGACGCCCGTCTCCTTATTGCGGACAAACGCATCATCCTCCCAGGAATCCCACAGCCCGCGCGCCACCTCCAGATATTCGGCGGCAATGCGGTACCGCTTGCCATGATCGGGATGCTCCTTCTTGCTGTAGTTAAGGGCAGAGCCTTCAAGCGGTGAGGTTACCACATTCCAGCCGGCCCGTCCGCCGCTGATGACATCCAGCGAGCCAAATTGCCGGGCTACAGTAAACGGTTCGCTGTAGGAGGTGGACAAGGTACCCACTAGACCAATGCGGCTGCTGACCGCTGCCAGCGCACTAAGAATTGTCAGCGGCTCGAAACGGTTGAGGAAATGAGGGATAGACTTCTCATTGATGAACAGACCATCTGCAATGAAGATCAGATCCAGCTTGCCTTCCTCTGCTTTGCGCACCCATTCCTTGTATAACTCAAAGTTCACACTGGCATCGGGCTTCGCATCGGGATGACGCCACATGGAGGTGCTTCCTCCAACCCCGTGCAGCAGTGCCCCCAGCTTCAATTGTCTCGGTGTAGTCATGTTCATTCCTCCTCAAGGTTGTGTATTCATTACAAAGTGGCTTGCTGTGCAGAGAGACCGGCTTCCGCTCCCTGCTTGATCCGCTCGATCTGGGCCAGATGGGTCTGCACATGGGCGGTGAAGCTGCGGACGATATCGGCAATCCGGACAGTGTCTCCCTTGACATTAATTCCGCTTTTCTCCCATTCTGCGGCACTCAGTCTTCCGAGCAGGAGACTATTGTAATGCAGCAGGCTGCGGAACAGCTCCAGGCTGTCTGTCGCCTTCCCCTGATTGCTGTGCTGTCCGTTGACCCAGGCATCCTGATTGAACGCCGGAAGCTGCACCTTCGTATCCGCCAGAATATCACGAATGCGGAAGGAGACCACGATGCTGTGATCAGCCAGATGTGCCAGTACCTCGGTTACGCTCCAGTTGGCCGGTTCTGCCTTCCACTTCAGCTGCTCATCAGATAAGCCTTCCAGTGCCTGCACCAATTGCCCGTGCGTATTCAAGTACTCTGTTAGCTCCACACTGCTCATTTAGATTCCCTCCAATGTAAGTTTCGATGGCGGCTGGTCAGGCCCGGTATTGAAGCGTGACAGCGCAAAAGGCGCAATATTCTGCCTCGTATTTCCCTGCACAGCCAAATCTGCGAGGATCTCTCCGACTACGCTGGAGAATTTGAAGCCATGTCCCGAGAAGCCTCCAGCCAGCAGTACATTGCTGTATTCCGGGTGGCGGTCAATAATGAAATCCTCATCCGGTGTATGCTCATATTTACAGACGGAGCCTTTAAGCAGCTTCCCTGCTGCGCCAGGCATATAAGCCTCCAGCACGCGGCGGAGGTCGCCTTCATCGCTCTCCAGACTGCCGAACGGTGCCAGCGGTTCGCCAGGCCTCCATTCCTCGCCTGTATCATGGCGGCCGATCTTCAGTCCCGCCCCGCCGATGCCGGGGAAGCCGTAGAACCCGCCTTCCTCAGCACCCAGCGTGAAGCCGGGGAACCTCCCGGCCTCGAAGTCCGGCGTACTCCCAAACCAGCCCACTACCTTGCGGATGGCCTTAATCGGCAGGCTGACAAAGGGTGATAATGACTTAAACCAGGCACCGGCGCTGAGAACAGCAGCCGCTCCATGGTAATCACCGTTCTTCGTATGAACCGTGACACTCCCTTCGCGGGCGGTCACATTCAGCACGTTTGTATTCGTCAACAGCTCCGCACCGTGAGCCAGCGCCAGCTGCCGGTAAGCTGTTATGCACCGCTCGCTATAGAGGTAACCCGCATCCGGCTCATACATCGCCTCGAAGGATTCTGGAACGTTCAGCGCCGGCCAGCGGCGGCGGATTTCGTCCGCATCCAGCTGCTCGGCCCGCACCTTACGCTTATGCGCTTCCTCCAGGCGGCCGGCGAAGGAATACACGCCTCTGTCAGCCAGATTGAGCACGCCTGAAGGGACAAGCAGCTCCGTCCCGCTCTCCGCTTCGGCTTCTTCCCATAGCACCTGGGCACGGAGTGCCAGGTCAATATAGGCCGGATCTCCGCTATAGGCATGCCGGATCAGCCGGGTCTCCCCGTGATGGCTGCCTTCGGTATGCGGCGGATCAAAGGCATCGATCAGCAGCGTCCTCACGCCGCGCCGGGCCAGATGATAACCCGCGCTCATGCCCATCGAGCCTGAACCGACTATAATCACATCATATACGGGATGGTCAGCTATGATCCGCACCCCCTTCAGCCGCGAAATGCTCCAGCACCCGTACCGCCAGGCTGCTGAAGAATCCGGCACCTACAGGCAGAGCCGCTTCGTCCAGATCGAACGCCGGGTGATGCCATTCCCGGCTTCCGGCCGTGCCGGTGAAGACAAATAAACCGGGAACCGCCTGCTGGTAGAAGGCGAAATCCTCCCCGGCCGGTGAGGGCACCGGCTTCACGGAGGTGTAGCCCAGGTTCGCAGCCGTTTCTTCTCCCAGCAGGGCCAGCAGCGCATCATTGATAACCGGCGGCGGCCCGCCGATCCAGCGCACGCTGGCTTCCGCCCCCAGTGCGGCCGCAACACCTGCCACCACCTCTTCGAACCGTTTCAGCACTCTGCTGCGCACCGCTTCATCGAAAGAACGGATCGTCCCTTCCAGCACCGCCGTCTCCGGGATGATATTCCACGAGTTCCCGCTGTGAATCTGCGTAACGCTGATGACAGCACTGTTCAGGCTGCTCACATTCCGGCTGACGATGGATTGCAGCGCCGTTACGATATGCGAGGCCGCCACGATGGGATCTATACCGGCCTCCGGCACTGCCGCATGGGTTCCGAACCCGCGGACCTCCGCGATGAAACCGTCAGCGGCTGCCATCAGCGGACCTTCCTTAATACCGATGGTCCCTACCGGCAGATCCGGCTTATTATGCATCCCGATGACCGCGCGGACATTATCCAGCGCTCCGGCAGCGATAATCTGCTGCGCGCCTTTGGCTTTCTCCTCGGCAGGCTGGAACAAGAAGCGGACCGTTCCCTTGAGGCTGTCTTCCTGCGCCTTCAACTGATATACCGCCCCCAGCAGCGCAGCCGTATGAAAGTCATGCCCGCAGGCATGCATTTTGCCCGGAACCTGTGAGGCATAAGGCAGCCCGGTTTCTTCCTGAATCGGCAATGCATCAATGTCGGCCCGCAGGGCAATCACCGGACCGCCCTGCAAGCCACCGATCTCGGCAATCACTCCGGTCTTCAGCCCGTAATCCACTATTCTCACTCCTGCCTGCTTGAGCAGGGAGGTGATATATTTCGTAGTTTCATATTCTTCATTAGAGAGTTCAGGATGCCGGTGCAGATGACGGCGGATCTGGGCCAGCCGCTCATTGAACGGTAATGTATTTATTGCCTGTGCAGCGGATTCTGCAGCTGTGCTTGTCATGATGAGGCCTCCGCCGGAACCCCGGCGAGCGCTTCAGCCAGCAGTTCGAAAGAACGCAGCCGCTTATCGAAGGGCTGCACGTTGGTCGTTACAATGAACTCCTCTACCCCGGACGCCTCAGCCAACGCCTGCAGCTGTCCGCGGACCGATTCCTTCGTTCCTTTGGTAACCTCAGGCTCCCGCTCTTCCAGGGTGTAGGGCTCCGTGCTCTGGCGGGTGAACTCCTCCGCCTGCTCGCGGGTAGCCACCGTCAGCTTCTTCCCGCTGGCGAGGTGAATGCGGATCAGCTTATGCGCTCCGCCCAGCTCTTTGGCCTCCTCTTCCGTATCGGCCACGATTACAGCCAGCGCGATGATCACTTGCGGCTCCTTCCCGCTGCTGATATTGAAGCCGCTGCGGTAAGCACGCACCGCTTCCAGGGCAACGGCCTGATCGCCGCCGATGAACAAAGAGAATACATACGGCAGCCCCAATTCCGCAGCGATTTCGGCGCTGGCGACACTTGCACCCAGTACATACAGCTGCGGCGGAGTTCCCGGCAGCGGGCCAGCCTTCAGCCCGGTGAGCGGATGATCCTCCTCCAGCCGGTTATGTACATATTTCTCCAGCTCTATGATTTTATCGGTCAATGAAGGAGCCTCGCCGCCCCCCTGCTGCAGCGCCTGCGTACTGCGCGGCAGCCCGCCGGGAGCGCGCCCGACGCCCAGGTCTACACGGCCCGGGGCCAGCGCAGCCAGCACGTTGAAGTTCTCCGCCACCTTGTACGGGCTATAATGTTGCAACATAATCCCTCCGGAGCCTATGCGGATGCTCTCCGTCTTGGCCAGCAGATGCGAGATCAGCACCTCCGGTGAAGATCCGGCCACCTGCTCGGAATCATGATGCTCGGATACCCAGAACCGGCGGAAGCCGAGACGCTCCGACAGCTGCGCCAGCTGGACTGTATGCTGGAAGGCCTCCTCCGGCGTCTCTCCCGGATAAATCGGGCTTTGATCCAAAACGCTGATTGTAATCGCCATAGTTATGCCTCCTAGATGGAATAGTTCAGCTCCGGCGTAATCCGCTTCAGGAACTGCTTGGTTCTTTCTTCACGCGGATGGTTGAACACCTCGGTGGGTGTGCCTTCTTCGACAATCACGCCGCCGTCCATGAACACCACATGGTTCGCCACATCGCGGGCAAAACCCATCTCATGCGTCACCACAATCATCGTTATCCCTTCCTTGGCAATCTTGCGGATCACCGCAAGCACTTCGCCTACCAGCTCCGGGTCGAGTGCAGAGGTCGGCTCGTCGAACAGAATCACTTCCGGCTCCAGCGCCAGTGCCCGGGCTATGCCGACCCGCTGCTGCTGCCCGCCGGACAGCTGGCTTGGATAGGCATCCAGCTTGCTTCCTAAGCCGACCTTTTCCAGCAGTGCGATGCTTCTCTTCCGTGCTTCCTCCTTCGGAAGCTTCTTGACGATCAGCAGCCCTTCCATCACATTCTCCAGCGCCGTTTTGTGGCGGAACAGATTGTACTGCTGGAAGACCATGGCCGTTTTTTGCCGCAGCTGGTGAATATCCTTTTTGCGGGCATGCCGGCAGTCCAGCTTGAACTCACCGATCGAGATTTCGCCGCCGCTTGGCTTCTCCAGATAATTCACACAGCGCAGCAGGGTTGTTTTGCCGGAGCCGCTGGGGCCGAGAATGACGACAACTTCCCCTTTGGACACCTTCAGATCAATATTGTTCAGCACCTGATGGCGCCCGAAAGACTTCGATATACGTTCCAGCTTAATCATGCGACTCCACCCCGGTTATACAGATTTATCCGTTTTTCGATCAAGGCGGTGGCCCGCTCAATGAGGAAGGTCAGCCCCCAGAAGATCAGCGCCGCCGCCAGATAAGCCTCGAAGAATTTCCAGTTTGTCGAAGCTACGATTTGCGCCTGGGCATTGATATCCACGACCGATACGGTAAAAGCAAGCGTAGACCCGTGCAGCATTCCGATCACGGAATTCGACAGATTGGGCAGGCTCGCCGCCAGCGCCTGGGGGAATACGATCCGCCGGAGCGCCTGGGGAGTGCTCATCCCTATGGAATGGGCGGCTTCGATCTGACCGCGGTCCACCGCCAGCAGGCCGGAACGGACGACCTCGGACATATAGGCTCCTGCTGTAATGGAGAAAGAAATGTAGGCGAAGCCGATCATCGGAATCGACACCGAGCGGAAGCTCCAGCCGAAATATGCGCCAAGCCCGTCGATAATCATCGGCAGCCCGAAATAGATCAGCAGCAGATGCGTCAGCATCGGGGTACCGCGGATGAAGGTGACATACCCCACCGCCAGCGGATACAGGACAGGTACTTTATAAATCCGGACCAGTGCCACCACAATTCCAATCGCGAAACCGGCCAGTACCGAGACCACCGTGATATACAGCGTTGTAGGAATGGCTCCCAGAATCTGCAGGAACGCCGTCCAGATAAACGATGGGTCCAGCTTCATTACGCGCCGCCTCCTTTACCCGGTCCCATGTCCGCAATGATATGGCGGTAGGACGCTTTTTTCTGCAGGCTGAATTTCCGCTTCACCGGACTGCCCTGGTCTTCATGCCGGAGTAACCGGCGTTCCGCCACCAGCAGCAGCTTCTCGATCGTAAAGCTGATCACGAGATAGATGAGTGCAAGTGCAATATAAGTTTCAATAAAATGCTGGGTCACGCTGCCCAAAGTCTGCGCCTTACCCGTCATCTCCATCACGCCCAGCGTGAACGCAAGCGAAGTATCCTTCAGCAGCGCAATGACCAGGTTCGAGAACACCGGAATGGCAATCCCCAGCGCCTGGGGCAATACGATCCGGGTAAAAGCCTGATAAGAGGTCATTCCCGTAGCATAAGCCGCTTCCACCTGGCCTTTATCGACAGCCGTTACCGAGGCGCGGATCATCTCCGACATGAAAGCCCCCGTATGCAGCCCGTAGGTCAGAATTACGAATACCAGCACCGGCGTCCGCGTCATATCGAGATTGACCAGCTTCAGCACCTCGGGCAGACCGTAATAGAACAGGAACAATTGGATCAGAATCGGCGTTCCCCGGAAGAATGAGATGTACACCTCGGCTAAGGTCTTCAGGACCGGCACCTTGTACAGGCGGGGAAGGGCAATGATAAATCCGACAATCACACCTGCCAGCAGCGAACAGGCTACGATCAGCAGTGTTGTGCTCAGCGTAGTCAGCAGCTTAGGCAGAAAAGAGAATACAAAACTAAGATCAAACGGTGCACCCATCCTGCCCCTCCTTCTCCGCTATAACGGCAGCCTCATCATTGAACCGCGGATGTGGTGACGTCAGCCCCCAGCCACTGCGTACTTATTTTGCCCAGCGTGCCGTCTGTCTTCAGCTCTGCGACCACTCCGTCGATGGCATCCGACAGCTTCTGCGACGGGGCATCATCCTTGCGGAACACATACAGAATGTCAGCGGAGGACAGCTCAGCACCTACCGCCTGCAGCTTGCTCTGCGGATCAATAATCGGCAGTACGAAATCCGCAGCGAGCGTGGCATCCACACGGCCCGAGTCAATCTGGCTCACCGTATCGTTGGCTGCACCGTTCT
The DNA here is from genome assembly GCF_038000235.1 of Paenibacillus sp. FSL R10-2199. Taxonomy (NCBI): domain Bacteria; kingdom Bacillati; phylum Bacillota; class Bacilli; order Caryophanales; family Paenibacillaceae; genus Paenibacillus; species Paenibacillus sp. FSL R10-2199. The sequence continues at coordinate 1,077,351 of NZ_JBBOBO010000002.1, forward strand.
GATAGACAATTTTGATCGAATCCGCGCCGTGCTCCTTGTTGTAATTCTCGAGAATTTGCGCTTGTGCGCTGGTTGCGCCTGTCAGCACCTTTTTACCTTGCAGATCGTCCAGCGTCTGGATCGAATCATTGCCTTTGGCTACAATAATGCGGTTTCTCCAGTGGGCATAAGCTTCTTTGTTAAAAGAATACTTCTGCTCCCGCTCCGGGTTCTTCTCCATAACATGGGCTACCAGATCAATCTTCTTGGTCTCCAGGCTCAGCAGCAGATTGCTGAAGTCCATCGTCTGGAATTCGAACTCATACTCCGGCAGACGGCTGTCAATTTCCTTCAATAGCTCTACATCAAACCCGGTCAGTTTGCCGTTCTCGTCAATGAAGCAGACATTCGGAAAAGCGGTGCCTGTGCCCACCACGATCTTGGTCACCTCTGCCGGTTCTGCGGCTGCAGTCGTTGCCTCCGCACTGGTCTGCGGTGCTGCTTCCGCCACATTCCCGCTGCTACTGCTGTTTGCAGCGTTATTGTTGCCGCAGCCGGCGATCACCAGCGTCAATGCCAATGCAGTTGTGAGCGAAATGGTCTTCTTCATCTCTCTATCCCCTTTAGGTTGTAGTATGGTTGAGCGGTAAGTGTCTTTCTCATCAAATACATAATGCCGTCGCCATTCTGCGCATCCAGCTCCAGAATCCGTTCATACCCCCGGCGTTCATACATGGGAACCAGCCAGGGATGCTTCTGTGCCGTAGCCAGGGTTACAGCGGGAGCACCCAGCTTGCCGTGAATAATATGCTCCTCCACCCAGTCGAGCAGCTTGCCGCCGTAACCTTTGCCGCTGCGCTCGGGATTCACTGCGAACCATTTCACAAAAGGCAGATCAGTTACCGCCTTGACCTCTCCGCTCTTCGAGAGGGTGATCGTCGCCTCCACGTTGCCGTCGATCTCCAGCACATAACACTCATTGGTGGCGATGTTATCCTGAATTAGAGCCAAATCGGCGTTTGCCGCCGGCCAGTGCAGTCCAAGCTCGCGGATCAGCTGATAGGCACGATAGGTCACATCCAGCAGCTGTTGGGCGTCCTTCTCTACGGCCTGCCGGTATACCTCGCTCATTTCATGCCCCCGTTTCTCAATTTAGATAATCCCTATCTGTTTAGTTGTGATTATATGCAATTAACTTTATCACTGCATGTAGCCATGCGCTAATAGAGTTTTTTAATACTGTTATACAAGAAGTCGATCCGGCTTACTGCGGCCCACCGCCAGTTCTAGCAGCGACTCAATGAATTCCGCATTCTCCCCGTTCAGCGAGATCAGGCTGGTCCGCAGGGAAATCCCTTCCGTCTCAGCGATATCCACCCTGATCAGCGTTCCCGCCTCCACTTCCTCCTGTACACTGAGGGCCGGAAGGAAGCAAATCCCCGCTTGCCTCAGCACGAGCTTCTTGGCTGTCTCCAGATTATCCACCTGATACACAATGTCCGGCGGCTGCTCCATGCTCTCGAATACCCGGTGCAGGCGCATCCAGTCCAGCGAGCCGCACTCGAAGAATACAAGAGTCTCCTCCCGGATCTCCTGGATAGAGGCACGGCCCTGGCGGGCCAGCGGATGACCGGCATATACATACAGCGAGATTGGATCCTCACAGAAGGGGAACGACTGAATGGCCGGATTGACCACTTTGCGGATAAAAGCGAGATCAATCTCCTTCGCCTTCAGCTTCTCAATTAATGAATCGGTGGATGAGGTCGTCAGTTTAAAGCGGATATGCGGATATTTCCGCTTCAGGTGCTGCAGGAGCTGCGGCATCAGATAATTAGAGACCGATACCGTACTGCCGATTCTTAATTCATCCGGGATCTGGCCCTTCGACTGGATCTGATGTTTGCCGTTCTGGTAGACCTGCAGAATCTGCTGCGCGTAAGGAAGGAACTGGCGGCCTTTATCCGTAAGGTTAATCTGCTTGCCCAGCCGGTCGAACACTCTGCAGTCCAGCTCCCGTTCAAGCGACTGGATGCGGGCCGTCACGGTCGGCTGGGAGATGTAGAGTACATCTGCCGCTTTGTTGAAGCTTCCGTAGTGGTTGATGTAGACAAAGGCTTCAATATTCTCGATGTTCAAGCGTAGTCCTCCTCCACAACTCTATTTAAATTAACTATTCCAATTGATTAACAAGGAATTAATGCCGTACGGGTGTATAGATTTTGTTTATATCTTAGTCACCGGCCCTTTTTTTGTCAACTGACTTATCGTGTAATATACAGCAAAAACCATTACATAGATCACAAAAACAGATAGAACTTTTCTATCTGTTAATCGGTTTTGTTAAATTCCTCTTATATTCATCGGAATTATGGATTATAATAAGCGTCACATCCCATTTCTGAACAGGAGGTACCCGATGAATCATTCAGCACAAATTGTAATCCGTGAAGCCGCAGAGGCTGACCGCGAGGCTATCGCAGGAGTTCTGCTTGAGGCTTACAGCGAATATTCAGCCGTGCTGCCCGAACCTTTTTGGGTGGAGTACCGCGACTCCATTCTTGATTCCGTCCATGGCAAGGCTCCGGTCTCGCGGATTGTAGCGGAGCTGGATGGGCAGATCATAGGCAGTGTGCTGCTGTTCACCTCTTCAGAGGCCGCTTACGGCAGACCGGAGCTCGGTATCCACACGCCGATCATCCGTCTGCTCGCTGTTTCTCCGGCTGTCCGTGGACGCGGGGTTGCCAGGCTGCTGATCAGCGAGGCCGCCAGACAATCGGTGCTGCTTGGAGCAGCCAGCCTGAATCTCCACACTTCGGACATGATGGCATCCGCAATCAGGCTGTACGAGAAGCTCGGCTTCCGGCGGGCCTATGAAACGGATATTAAGAACGGGGACACGCTGGTCAAAGGATACCGCCTGGAGCTTCCCGTCTCCGCCGGCCTGCAGACGCAACAAACCTCCACCTCCACAGCCTGAGCAGAAACGTCCCGCCGTCCTTTAGGGGACGGTAACCGTTCCAGCGGGAATATAAGGATAAAGTATGCGGGGATTGTGCTGAAAGAAACCCGCCTGCAAGATAAAACCCGAGCAGGAGTACTTAGCTGCGCTGATTGGCGGCGAGGCTGATTGGCGGCGGGGCTGATAGGCGGCGGGGCTGATAGGCGGCCGAGTTGATAGACAGCGGCGCTGACAGCCGACGGGGCTGATAGGCGACGGGGCTGATTGCGGCAGCGCTGATAGGCAGCGGCGCTGATTGGCCGCAGCGCTGATGGGCGGCCTAGCTGACAGGCGGCGGCGCTGACAGGCGCGGCGCTGATAGGTCGTAGCGCTGACAGGCAGACTTTTATTTTGGGCAGGAGCCTATAGCTCCGCCCAGGCGGGGAGGTTTAGTTTATTTTAGCCGCAGATATGTAATCGCTGATAGTAGTGGAGTCCAGTGATTATGGTGGGGATCAAATTATGATGCAAATCCGCTAATTATGATGGAAATCCGGGATATTTAAAAAATCCTGCACAAAATACAACATTATCCTCATAATCTCGGCCCTAATCCAAAATTGTTGTATAAAATACAGCATTCCTCCTCCTCTAAGCCGCTTAGCGGGAAGATTGTTGTATTTCATACAACAATCTTCCCGAACGCCCACCTATCTCCGAGTCAAAGTTGTAAAAAGTACAACAATAATGCCTATACAGTGTGAAGGTAGAATATTGGTGAGCGCTATAGTGGTAAATACGGCTAAAATAAACGCTATCCAGCGTAAGCGCCATACGGGTGAATAGCTATGAATGAACGCTATCCAGCGTGAGCGCCATACGGGTAAATAGCTATGAATAAACGCTATCCAGTGTGAGCTCCATACAGGTGAGGACGGCTATAGATAAACACTATACTGCGTAAACACCATACAGGCGTACGCCATACTGGTGTTCGCTGCTAGAGAATCCGCTTCGCCTTCGCCGCCTTCAGCCACTGCGGGAATTCATTCAACAGCTGATCATAGAGCTGCTCGTCGTTCACTTCTTCTATGCGGTCCAGATGGATGAAGTTTGCGTTATCCACCAGCCTTCCGCCCATCGTGTCGAGCTGCTTCAGTACCTCGAAATCAGAATCACCGATCCCCACAAACTGCCAGAAGATCGGCAGCGAGGAAGACGCCATAATTACTTTTTTGGTTGGCTTCACTACGCCCCCGTCATTAATAAAGATAATGAAAACCGGGGTTGTATCCTTCTCCTCGCGGGTGTATTTCCGAATCACATCCTCCATCACCGGCGGCTCATTGTTGCGTCCGAACTTATGGATTGAATCGTTGTTCATAATATGAGTGAAGACATAGCTCCCGAGATCCCGTTCCGTTACCGGCGGCAGCCTGCTGAATTCCGTATCATACACCCACACATCCAGCGAACCGTTGTCATCCAATTGACAGGCTACGGCCAGAATACGTTCCACTACTTCCTGCACGATACCGCTGGAATAGAGGTTTCTCATGGAGCCGGTGATGTCCAGCACAATTCCCACTCTGGCTTTTACATCGGTCAGCTGTTTTTTGACCAGGGTGAACCCGACAATTTTCTTGCGCAAATCTATGGATGACAGGACGTTGACATCGGCGGCCGGTGCAGTCTGCGGAAGGATGGTCTCCGACTTTTCTACATTCTCTACTTTCTCTACTTTCTCCGCCTTCTCTACTTCATCTACCTCCCCCTCCGCCTTCTCCAATACCTTCTCGATCGTCTCCGTCTTCTCCACCAGTTCGGCTGTAGCTGCTGCTTCGTTACCTGCCTCCGGTTCAACCTCAAGCCCATAGCTCTTGCAGAGCGCAGCTAATCCTCCGTTAAAACCGCTGCCGACCGCGCTGAATTTCCACTCTCCCTGATGACGGTACAGCTCCCCGGCCACCACTGCTGTCTCGTCGGACAGATCCGTTCCATAATCGAACCGGTATAATTCCTCACCGTTCTTGTGGTCCATCAGTGACAGCTGCAGTCCGGACAGCTCCTTCATCCGCAGATTCTGCTGCTCCCCCTCGTAGATCGTCAACGTCACCGCAATCCGGGCATATTGCTCCGGAATTCCGGATAATGAAATCAAGAGGCTCTCCTCGTTCTCCCCCTCTGCCGTATGACTTACCGTTCCATCCCTTGATACCGGATTACCGTAAAATATAAAATCCTCGTCCCGTTCACACCGGTTCTGCCCCGACAACAAAAAGGCTGCTGCATCCACACTGATTCCGGCATGCTCCGTATTCCAGCGCAACCGGATAGTTAGATCACGGACGCCCTTTCCCTTGGTGATATCTACTTTTTGGCCTTTTAACAGCTGCAAGTCTCTCATCTCCCCGTTATAGCAGCATATTCCAGCAGTTCATAGATAAGGCATACCATATCCGCTGCGTTTTGTACATTCTGCTGGATTGTAATTCTCTCTGCGCTCCTTTAATATGAACCTTATACATGATAGATAAGGGGCTTTACCTATGGATTTTACAGCAATAGACTTTGAAACAGCCAATTCCAGCCGCTCCAGCGCTTGCGCATTGGGGCTTGTTCAGGTTAGAAATGGTGTGGTCACCGCAGAATATGACTGGTTGATTGACCCGCGGCAGAGGTTCGACGGAATGAATATCGCGATACACGGAATTACGCCCTCAATGGTTAAAGGCAAACCTACCTTCGCAGAGCTGTGGCCCACGATTGAACCGCTGCTGCAAGGCGAGATTGTGATTGCGCATAATGCTTCCTTCGATATGAGTGTTCTGCGTTATTGCCTGGATGATTCGTTATTCAGCTATCCGGATTTCAAATATATGTGTACCTACCTGCTGGGCAAAAAAATGCTTCAGGAGCTGCCCTCCCATAAACTGAATGTAGTCTCCGAGCATTTCGGCATTAGGCTGAAGCACCATGATGCGCTGGATGATGCCAGAGCTTCGGCACTCATTCTATTGAAATTGATGGAGCAATGGCAGCAGTTCGATCCCCTCCTCTTAGCCGGCAGCCAGGGCTACCAGGCAGGCACGATGTATGCGGGCGGTTATACTGCCTTCAAGGCATCCCCCAAGAAAGCCGCCAAGAAACCGGCGGCCCCGAAGACTGCTGCAGCAAAGACGGAAATTCCCGTAAGCGCGGCTGTACCGGATCGCGGAGCTCCCCTCGTACCCACTCAGCGTCTGACTTCTTCTGCAAGTCTCCCGGCTGCAACACCGTCTGCCCCTGAAGTTCAAGCTGTACCCGTGCTGGTGAGAGGCCAGCGGGTGGATATCGGCGGTAAGCTCAGTGCTTCGAGAATTCTCATGTCTGTGGAGTGGGATTCAACGCTTTCCGCCATGGAGCCGGACACCTCTGCTTTCCTGCTTCGAGAGACAGGACGCTGCGGACAGGATCAGGATTTTGTCTTCTATGGAAACATGGAAGACCCCAGCGGTTCTGTATTCTACTCGAAGCCTGCTCCAAACGCGGGACATCTGCATCTTCAACTGGCGAAGCTGCCTGCGTCCATTACGCGGATCGCTTTGACCTTCACACTCTATGGGGAGGCTTCCGGCCAGAACCCGGGCCAGATCAATAACGCCTCCGCTTCACTAATTGATTCCCAGACGGGAACCAGGCTGGCCTCTTTTCCCTTTGGCCTGGGCTTAAACCTTGAGACGGCAGTAGTCATAGGCGAGTTCTACAGGCACAAGGACAAATGGAGATTTGTTGCCATTGGAGAGGGATTCCCGGGCGGACTCCGTGCCCTGTGTAATCATTATGGTCTTGAGGTGGAACCTCCTGAAGCTGCGGCTGAGTCTGCTGCTGAATCAGCCGCAACAATAGAAACAGCAGAAATAGTACGAACAGCCGGCAGCATTCCTCCGTCTGCCCGCAAATCATAGAATTCATGCCCCTTATGGCATGAACAAACACCCCCAAGCCGCAATGGTGGCTTGGGGGTGTTTGTTATTCTCTTATGCGTTACAGCACAGCCTCAAATTTTCATCCGGTATACTGCCTTATTCTCCAGCCCGCGGATGAACGGTGTCCATTCCTCAGTTTCCGGAGTGGTATCAAGAGCATCCTCCACCATCTGTAGCTTGGCGTCCATGGCATCTATATGATGCAAAGCGACTGCTTCTGCGGTCTGCGGCTGCACCGGACTTCCCCATTCACCCAGATTATGATGTGATAGGACCAGATGCTGCAGGGCCAATACCTTCTCCGACTCCAGATCAATGCCGGTGCGGATTGCTGCCTCTGTAATCCAGCTTGACGCCATCGATATATGCCCGATCAGCTTGCCCTGCACACTATAATCCGACACTATGCCGAATTGTGAGATCATTTCCTCCGGTTTGGCAATATCGTGGAGGATAATTCCCGCTCTCATAAGATCAGGATTCAGGAACGGGCGCTGCTTGCACAGGAAATCCCCGATCTCCAGCATCCGCACCATATGATAAGCCAGTCCGGCGAAATAAGCATGATGATGCGTTTTGGCCGCAGGATAGTGCATCAGCTTCTCTTCAACCTTGCCTACACAGAAGGATACGATCGATGCGACCTCCTGGTCGGTTATACTGGCCATTGCATTCTTAATCGTGTGGATCAGATCCACAGGACGCACAGGGGCTGAACGGATGAACTCGGTAAGCGACACGCCATCGGACTCATCCGCCAGTCTGATTTTGGTTATTTTGACCTGCAGCTTCTCCCGGTAAGTATGGGCAATCCCGCGGACCTTCACCAGGGCCATCGGGAAAAAAGTTTCTTTATCCGTTACACTTACATCCCAATATTTAGCCGACAGCTGGCCGCTGGAATCACCAAGTACAATATCAAAATAATCCTTTGGAGGAGTACCGTTTGTCTGTTTGAGCACCAGTTCCCTAAGCAGATAGAAGCCGGTGAATTCATCCTGTGGGGATAGCTGTTTAATTAATGTCATGAAGAGCCTCCTATTACTTACAGGCTTTGAACCTGCGGTGTATATTAAAGTTTAGACATTCACATCCGAAATCCCTTTAAATTACTATACGATATCCATTCTTAATTATGTCCATCCCCCCTTGCAGCCCGTTCGTGCAAAAATAAAAAAGGGATGCCCCCAACCATTTGCATGGTCGAGGACGCCCCTTTGTGGTTAGATTCAATTATTTGCCAGCTGCTTCAAGTGCTGCTTTGATAGCTTCAATAGCTTTGGCAGAGATTGCTTTCTGAGTATCATTCGTTCCGAATGCTGCAGCACGGTATCCGTACTTGTGCAGTCCTTTGCCGTTAGAAGTATTCTCGATTTCGTATTTCACGAGCAATTCGTCTTCCGTCAGGTTGTATCTTACTTTACCTTTATCATCAAGGTAGTAAACAACCATAGTTACTGGAACATTGAACTTAGTAGTAACCATTACATTTACGGATTTGTCAGCACTGGCACCGATGAAGATCCCGTCGAAATATGCGGCCTTTTCGGTTTCAACAACTTCAGCTTTACCGTAAGCTCTGTCAACGGCAGCTTTAAGTGCATTGCTGCTGCTGGTAGCGCCGGATACAGCATCTACTTGTGCTACACCTTCTCTTGTGCCTGCAGCCAGGAAGTTAGCTGTCAGCACCGGAATTGCTTTTTGAACTTCAGCGTAAGCGGCTTTACCCAGGTCTACCATGTTCATTCCTACACGGGAAAGAGCAACATTTACGATCTTGCCGTTACGCAGGGTAACGTCAGCTTTGTTTGTACCCTTGTCATAAGCGTCACCGTAAGCGGTGAACGTGCCGTCTTTATAAGTGCCTTGTACTTTGGAAGCATTGGTCAGGGCATCAGTCAGGGCTGCCTTTGCTGCAGCAGATACAGCTTCCTGGCCAGCGATATCAGCAGTGTCCACGCCGTTTGCAAGCAATCCGGCTGTCAGTTGATCCACAAGGGATTTCTGTGCATCCGTACGCTTATCGTCAGCAATAATCTTGCCGTCTGTACCGAACATGCTCAGTTTGATAGCAGTTACTTGATCGTCAGCAACATCTACCAGCAGAAGAACTTTAGACTGGTTATCCACTCCGGCAAATTTTCCGTCGAAGTATTTACCTTCTGGCGAAACCTTCAGAGCCTTCTCGAAAGCTCTTTCTACTGCCTGGTTCCAGCCGTGGCTGCTCTCAGTAGCGCCGGAAATTCCGTCTACCTTCTCATCATAATTAGCGATATAAGAACCGTTAGCAAGCAATTTAGCAGTCATAGGAGCATTAGCTTTCACTACTTCAGCATAAGCAGTTGCGCCTCTGTCAATCAGGTTAGTGCCAAGTCTGAACAATTTCACATCAACCAGCTTGCCGTTACGGATTACAACATCAGCTCTCTCAACGCCTACGCTTCTTGCTGTACCGTAGGAAGAGTAGAATCCGTCCACATAAGCGGAAGTGTTGTTGATGCTGGCATTTTGTTCAGCATCCCAGAATGCGTTGATGGCAGCTTTGGATTCAGCTTCGAAGCCGGCTACAGGCTTAGCCGCAGAACCATTGGCCAACAGCACTGGTGTAATTGCTGCAATCGCTGCAGTTTGTTCAGCAGTATAAGTCTTCTCATCTGCGAAATCTCCAGTTGCAGTCAGCGGATACAGCTTAACTGCAGTCAGCTTGTTCGCATCATAGCTTGCGAATACAGCGTATTTGGCTTCAGGGTCTACACCCATGTGGTCGCCGGCGAAATAAGTAGCATCAGCCGGTTTATCCTGCAGCGATCTTTCGAACGCTCTGTCAACCGACAATTTCCAGCCGTTGCTGGAGCGGGTTGCTCCAGATACAGCATCAACAGCTGCTGCGCCGTCTCTTGTTTTGCCGATCAGTCTGTCTTTCATCAGACCGTATGCCACCCATACGCCGCTGTAATTATCACGGGCGTTGCGGTCGATAATTTTCGGGCTGGTTCTCAGCAGCTCGATGTCGGCAATTTTGCCGTCTTTGATTGTAACTTTAGCGCCTTCAGTACCTTTGGAGTAAGCATCGCCATAGGCTACATAGACTCCGTCTTGATACACGGCTTCTTTAACAGTAACCGGTGCTGCTGTTGCAACAGGCTTAGCTGTAGCAGCTGGCTTAACTGTTGCTGCTGGTTTAGCAGATGCTTTGGCGGATGCTGCAGGTGCAGCGGTTGCTGCCGGTTTAGCAGTTGCTTTAGGTGTTGCTGCAGGCTTTGCGGTTGCTTTAGGTGTTGCTGCAGGCTTTGCGGTTGCTTTAGGTGTTGCTGCCGGTTTAGCAGTAGCTTTAGGTGTTGCTGCAGGCTTTGCAGTCGGTTTAGGAGCTGGTTTGGCAGTCGGTTTAGGAGCTGGTTTAGCAGTAGCTGCCGGAGCTTCTTCCGAAGCTGCTGAAACCGCATCCACCTTCAGGTTCAAGGCCGGTGCGTTAATCGTGTAGGCGATTGGCGCGAGCAGCAAGGCTGCGCTTACAGTCAAAGCAATTAGTTTTTTCAAATGCGTATTCTCCTTTATTATATCCCCAGTAGTATGTAGCTCTTGTAAACCGTTTTTCCCGTTCATTCCATTCCTTCTTACAAAGAGTACCCTGACTCTTCATAAGAGGTCATCCCCCCTTTCCCGTTCCTGCGCGACCCATCCCGTGTGCAAAAAAGATGCATCCATTTATACAATCTTTTAAAAGGTGAAACAATTCACATAAAAAGGTGAATAAATTCACATAAGATGATTTCAGGCTGCTATCGGTAATTTCTGGCTTGATGGTATCAAAATTGAAACACTTTTCTCTGTATATAAAATCACACACCCTATAAGAAACATCACTATTTCGCAATTAACTTCAAAACTACAATTCTTCTAACTCTCAAATTCTCCCATTTACACCGTCATATGATAATAATGTGATACAACACATAGTAACTCTGCCTCTATATGTGATATTTTTAAACGATGTCATGTTCATGGAAAGGAGCCGCTGCTGCTCATGAATCAGCCTCCCGTAGGAGTTATTCTTGCTCAGATCGGAACACCTGACGCGCCAAGCGCCAAGGCGGTTCGTCCATATCTTAAGCGCTTTTTGTCTGACCGCAGAATCATTGATTATCATCCGCTGCTCTGGCAGCCTCTGCTGCGCGGCATCATCCTTCGCACCCGGCCGCGCCGGTCTGCGAAGCTGTATCAGGAGATCTGGATGAAGGAAGGTTCCCCGCTGCTCGTCCACTCCAGGGCTCAGCAGACTGCGCTGCAGTCACTGCTTGGCAGCCGCTACCAAGTGGAATTAGGTCTTGCCTATAGTGAGCCAAGCATGCAGCAAGCCTTCCGCAAGCTGGAGGCTGCAGGTATTACACGGATCATTGTACTGCCGCTGTTCCCGCAGTATTCCTCGACCACAACTGCGTCGGTCTATGAAGCTGCAAGCTATGCCGCACTGGGGCGGCATAGCCGCTCAGGGCAGGTCTCCAAACGTTTCGTGCCGGCTCTGCGCTTCATAGAAGCCTATCATGATGCGCCGGACTATATCTCGGCGATGAAGTCGCTGCTGCTCCGGAAGCTTGGCGAGCTGGACGAAGAACCGGATTACTATATTCTGTCCTTCCATGGAATTCCCCGCCGTTATGCCGAGACTGGGGATCCGTATCCGCAGCAATGCCATGAGACCGGCCGCCTGCTTGCAGAGGCTATGAATTGGGCACCGGAACGCTGGCAGATTTCCTTCCAATCCCGCTTCGGACCCGAGAAATGGGTCGGCCCTTCTACTGCTGATACGCTCAAAGAGCTCAGCGGACGCGGAATCCGGAGGCCTATGATTTTCTCCCCGGGGCTTGTAACCGACTGCCTGGAAACGCTGCATGAGCTGGCTGTAGAAGGCCGGGAACTCTTCGCTTCAGGCGGTGGAACAGCTGAGAATTTAACTGTCGCCCCCTGCTTGAATGACCACCCGGAATGGATAGACTTCCTCGCCCGGATGGTGAACCGCACAGCGTTAGGCTGGTTCCCAGCTGCAGAAGCTGCGGAATCATCCACTCCGGAGACGTTCATTACCTAAGAGGAAGCGGCTATGCCGTCCTTTGAGGGAAGGCTTCCGTTCCAGCGGGAAATATAAGGATAAAGTATGGCGTAAACATACTTCCTTCTATATTTAAAGAAAAAACCACCCTAACGGGTGAATCAAGCCGGAGCTTATGCGGCCTGTGCAAGTTTATACGGCTAGAGCAGCTTATGCAGATTAAGCGCCGCTTCGCATTACTCCATTCAGACTACCTCTTGGACAGCATCCGGCGGATTCAGAGGCACTTATGCTCCTCATTTCCTCCTTTGGGCAGCATCCGGCGGAGTCAGGGGCACTTTTGCTCCTCATTTCTTCCTTTGGGCAGCATCCGGTGGAATCAGAGGGATTTATCCCTTTAATTTCCCCCAACCGCCTACTTTCGGTGGAATCAGAGGGATTTATCCCTTTAATTTCACCCAACCGCCCACTTTCGGCGGAATCAGAGGGATTTATCCCTTTAAGTCCCCCCAACAGACGAATATCATCATTTCCTATACAACAGAAAAGCCGCCTGGTCCGCAGGCTGACTTCCCCTGCGGCCCGGACGGCTTCATCATATGAATTGTATTCAGGCAGCTTATCCTTCCGCATAATATTTAAGCGGTCAGCTGTTTATATTTGGCAGTCAGTTCCTCGAACCACTGTTTATCCTGCAATGTCAACGCAAAATCAATCAATTCGGCAATCTCTCCCGGCTGCAGCTCCGGCGAATCATTGAAGCTGATTTCAGCAGTAGCAACCGCTGACCCATCTGCCCCATCCGCAAAGTCATATGAAAACTTCAGCTTGATATCACTCTCCAGAAACTCATTCCGCAGGAAGTAGAGCACCTCGCACATCAATACAGGTCTGACATGACTGTCGAAGACACAATCCATTACTTTGGCCCAATAATGCTGGTTGCTGAGATGCAGCTTATCATTGGTCAAGAGATACTGCTCACCCTGAAAGTCGTTGACAAATCTCAGTTCCACCGGCTCCATTTTAAAAATACCGGTAATTTGCTTCTTGGTGATATTCACGATGTCCTGTGTTTCTAATCTCATCATCTCATACACCCCGTTCCTTATATTTGGACTTTCAGTATTTTTCCGCAAATACACGATTCGACAATAATTTTAACTAATTTAAAAGTATTATCGACTATTTCTCACAATTTGTTAATGTTTTTCATTAAAATTTTAAAAAAATATGTTTCTAATTGTGATGAAATGGTTAATTATATGCCCCGCACCGGATTAATGTCATTATTTTAGCAGTAAAGACTATTCTGACAGGAGAAATCACATGCAAAAAAGGATGCTGCCCAGGCTCTGTAATGAGCGGGCAGCATCCCTTTTCGGTGATGTCTGTATGATCCGGCAAGACTTTTGCCGGCTTCTGATCGGGGATTTAGCTCACAAACAATGGAACCAGCTGAATCCCCTCTTCCGGCGAAATCCGCACCAGCCCTTTATCCGAGATCCGCAACGTCGGAATGACAGCCAGTGCAAGCAGCGACAAGGTCATAAAAGCATAATTCAATGTGCAGCCTGCATCATACAGCGCTTTGCTGATGGCCGCAGACTGGGCTGCCGCAATCTCGAACGGCTCTGCCGACATCAGTCCGGCAATTGCCAGCGGGAACAGAGTTGTTCCGGAAGCGGTAATAACCGCAACACCGCCCTGAGCTTCAGCTACTGCACCCGCAGCTTTAGCCATGAGGTTATCATCATTGCCGATGACCAGCACATTATGGCTGTCATGGGCTACAGTCATGGCAATCGCAGCAGGCTCATGGAAGCCGATCCCCTCAACCACACCAACCGATTTGTTGCCGGTTCCCTTATGCCGCTCCAGGACGGCGATTTTGCACAAGCCCTCCTGAACCAGCAGCCTGGACTCAGCCACCGGCAGATTAATGATCAATTCCCCGGTCTCCACATGATTCTCGATCACTTTGATGACCCGTGTGGCCAGAGTACCTTCAGCAATTGGCGCATGGATCACGAAGTCCTCCGGAGCCGGAGGCTGCAGCAGATGCACGGAAGCCAGCACTTCCTCCGGGTAGGTGTACGGACTCAGCTCAGCGGTCATGATCCCGTTCTCCGCTACGACCACTCCGGCCGCAATCGTCATGACAACATGAACATCAGCCAGATTTCCGTCCAGCAGAATGATATCTGCACAGGAGCCCGGAGTAATTGAGCCGATATCACGGGCTACCCCGAACCGTTCGGCGGTATTGATCGTTGCCATTTGAAAAGCCGTGACCGGCTTAAGGCCCTGGGAGATGGCGTGCCGCACCACAAAATCCATATGACCTTCATCCCGCAGCGATTCTGAGCTGCGGTCGTCGGTCACCAGCATCATCCGGCGCGGGTCGAGCCCATGCTCGGTGTGCGCGGTGATGGTCTTCGCCACATCATGCCAGGCGGAGCCGCGGCGCATTTTGGCATACATCCCAAGACGGACGCGTTCGATTACATCCTCCGCCGTCACACACTCATGATCGCCGGTTACTCCTGCGGCGGCATAGACCGGGAGTCTCCAGTCATCCGCCGGCCAGGTGAAATGACCGTCCACATAGCGCCCCGCACGCAGGGTCGCCTGAATTTCCCCGAGCATTTTCTCATCGCCGTACACCACGCCTGGGAAATTCATCACTTCGCCCAGCGCAATGACATCCTCGCCCCAGGTAAAAGCCTCGGCTACTTCCTCCGGTCCGATCGATGCGCCGGTCGTTTCGAAATCCGCTCCTGCTGAAGGTACGCAGGAGGCAACCTGCATATAAGCCGCCAGCGGAGTTTCACGCATCTCATCCAGCATCAGCTTAATGCCCTTCAGCCCGAATACATTGGCGATCTCATGGGCATCAAAGAATCCGCCGGTCGTGCCCATAGGCAGCACTGCACGGGCAAACTCAGTCGCCGTCAACTGTGTACTCTCGATGTGACAGTGCCCGTCAAGCAGACCCGGGGCAATGTATTTGCCCGCCGCATCAATGATCTGTGTCCCCTCACCGATCGTATGCGAGACATCCTTGCCAACGTAGGCAATGCGTCCACCCTGTACTGCTACAGACATACCCTCCAGAATCTCTCCGGAGCATACATTGACCAGTTTGCCGCCAGTAATCACCAGTGTCGCCAGCTGGTCGCCGCGGGCTGTAGCCACAAGCCCGGGCACGCAGTCCGCGAGTGGTTTTCTTGTATAAGTCATAATACACACTCCCTTCCGGTTAATGATTTCCTATATTTATATTCTATTTAGCAAAAACGGCCCTGACGCCCCTCACGGGTCGCAAGCCGTTGTTTGAACTACCGCCAGGAGGATAGACCTGACTGCTAATCTAAGCGGAGCTTAACGATGCTTATACAGAGGTACTTAGCTAAAATACAAGCCGTCCGGCTGCTCCGGATCGCAACTTGTGCTGCTTACCTTTCACCACTTAGCGCATTTTTATGATTATCTTACTTTTGACTCGTATACGTCAAGTGCCGCCTGAACGCCCTGGCCGGCCGGAACGGAGAATCCGTGGCGTACAAGCGCCGCCTCCAGTGCTCCAAGCAGACGCAGCACATTATTCTCCCGGCAGCTGAAGCCCATCGTGCCGATGCGCCAGATCTGGCCTTTTAACGGACCGAACGAGCTGGCAATCTCTATCCCGAAATGGTTCAGCAGCATGAAACGCACCGCTTCCCCGTCCACTCCCTCCGGAATCAGCACACAGGTGACTACCGTCAGCTTGCTCTCCGGATCACCGTACAGCTCCAGACCCATTGCGGTCAGGCCAGCTACAAGGGCTCGCTCATGATGCTTATGACGGGCATGACGGGCCTCCAGCCCTTCTTCCAGCACCAGCCGCAGCCCCTCACGCAATGCGTACAGCATGGAGGTCATCTCCGTGTGGTGATTCAACCGCTGGGGACTCCAGTAGTCCTGCAGCATGCCGAGGTCAAAGTAGTTGCTGCGGACAACCGGCAGCTCGCTTGCCTCATCGCCGCCGGTTCTAAGCCCCCGCTCCACCTGTTTGCGCTTCAGCAGCTTTGCTTCGGCACGCTCGTTATAGGTGACCGGGGACATGCCCGAAGGGACAGACAGACATTTCTGCGTTCCACCGACCACGGCATCAAGCATCCAGGCATCCGTCTCCACAGGCACCCCGCCAATGGTCGCCACCGCGTCCACAATCAGCAGGGCATCCTGCTCACGGCACGCCCGCCCGATCTCGGCCAGCGGCTGCACACGTCCCGTAGAGGTCTCCCCGTGGACAATCGCCACCACATCCGGCTTGAAGCTGCGGATCGCCGCGATCACATCCTCCGGCGGAAACACGCTGCCCCAGGTCTGCTCTATAGTGAACACCTCAGCACCGCAGCGCTCGGCAATCTCATGCAGCAGATGTCCAAACCGTCCGAAGACCGGAATCAGCACCCGGTCTCCCGGAGCAATCAGACTGACCATTACCGCTTCAATCCCGGAGCGTGATGTACCGTCCACCGGATAGGCCCACTTATTGCCTGTGGCAAACAGCTCCCGGAGCATCTCCATCGTCTCGTTCATAATATCTGTAAACTCGGGATCGAATTGACCCAGTACCGGATAAGACATGGCCCGCAGCACACGCGGATCAACCTCTACCGGTCCCGGAGTCATAATACACCGCAAGGACGGCGACAAATCTTCGTAGCGCTTCATCACTCTCTCCCCCTCTCGTCTCTCTGAATCTCCTGAATCTCCTGAATCTCCGGAATTCCACCCTCTTATGAACCCCCTGAGCTTCAGTTCTCTGTATAAGCCATTTTATATAAGATTGCCGTCAGTACTTCGAGTCCCGCAGCCAGCTCTTCCGGTGACGTATATTCATCAGGAGAATGGCTGACCCCTCCCCGGCTGGGCACGAATATCATTGCCGACGGGCAGCGCGGTGCGAACAGCTGGGCATCATGCCCCGCCCCGCTGACCATGCTCCGGTACGACCGCCCCTGCTCCACACAGATTTGTTCCAGCGACAGGCATAGCTCCGTATCCATAGGTGCAGGAGTTGTAGCCAGCAGAGGCAGCACCTCCAGAATCAGACCGCGCCTGCCGGCAATCGCTGTGAACTTATCAAGCATCCCTAAGCAAAAGCGCTCCAGTGTCACGGCTTCGCTATGCCGGATATCCAGCGTGAACTGCACTTCGCCCGGAATGACATTCGGCGTCCCCGGATAGACTTCCAGCCTGCCCGTTGTTGCCACCAGCGGGTCCCCTTCTGCCACAGCGGAACGCTCCAGTGCCAGCAGCATTTCTGCGCTGCCTGCCAGTGCATCCTGCCTCAATCCCATCGGCGTTGTTCCGGCATGATTGGCTGTGCCGCACACCTTGACCTTGTATCTCCGCTGACCGGCGATCGCCTGCACCACCCCGATCTCCTGGAACGACCGTTCCAGAATAATCCCCTGTTCAATATGCAGTTCAACGTAGGCGGCAATATCACTGCGGACCGGACTGTGTCCGAAGGCAGTGCCGCCACTCTCTGAAGTATTATAATGGCTAGCTCCGGAGGCTTCAATGCTGCCGCCCAGACCGCAGGCAGCCATCGCCGCTCCGAGCGTTACCCCTTCGCCGTCTGCACAATTCTCGCGCTCACTCCCGTCGTAGAGCCCTGTAACATTGCCGGAACCCCAGAACGTCAGCGGAAAGCGGCTGCCCTCCTCCTCGCAAAAGGACACCACCTCCAGCGTCCGCAGCGGCTGGCCAAAGGTCATCTGCAGATAATGCAGTGCAGTTACAGCAGCAGCTACTCCGTAAGCACCGTCATAACGTCCGCCGTTCACCACCGTATCGATATGTGAGCCGGTTAGAATTACTTTATCCGTTACCACTGATCCGGCCAGCTTGCCGTATACATTTCCGACCTCATCCGTTCTGACCTCAAGTCCGAATCCAGACATTCTCTCCTGCAAAAAATGCTGGACCCGGTACCACTCCGGCGTGTACAGCAGCCGGGTAACCCCCGGGCCGGGAGCACTGAAGGCTGCGAGTTCATCCAGCAGCTTCAGCATCTCTCCGGCCGGGACATGCCGGACCGGCAGCTTCACCGGGCCGGCTGGCGGCTGGAGATCCGCAGCCATTCACCGCCATCCGCTGCAACAAGGCCTTCTCCGGCGGTATAAACCACATTGCCGCGGGAGAGGGTTGCCGTTACCTTGCAGGATAAGGTCATACCGGCATAAGGACTATGCTTGTGGCGGTAATATAAATCTTCCGCCTGCAGGGTATAATTCGCATTCGGGTCAAGCAGCACCAGATCGGCATCCAGCCCCGGAGCGATGGAGCCTTTGCACTGCTCCAGCCCGAAACGCCGGGCAGGCAGCTCCGACAATAGCGCAGAGATCTGTGTGACCGGCAGGCCGCGCACCTGGACACCCTCGTGGAACATCAGCTCCAGACTGCTCTGCGCCCCCGATATCCCTCCCCAGGCTTCAAAAAAAGACAAGCCGGGCGCCAGCTTCAATTCCGCCGGACAAGGGGAATGATCCGAAGCAATCAGATCCACCAGGCCCGCAGCCACCGCATGCCACAGCCGTTCCCGCTCCCCGCTGCTGCGCAGCGGCGGAGCACATTTCGCCAGCGGCCCCAGCTCCTCCATGCTGTCCTCGTTCAGAATCAGATAATGAGGGCAGGTCTCCGCTGTCACATCCAGCCCCCGCTGCTTGGCCTCGTGAATCAGCTCCAAGGCTGCGGAGGTGCTAATGTGCACGAAATGCAGCCGGCAGCCGGTCCGTTCACTATATAGGAGTGCCCGGGCAACAGCCTCAAGCTCCGCTTCGGGCGGGCGGGAGGCGGCGAAATCACGCGCAGTGCTCCGCCCCTCGCGGAGTGCAGCTGCTCCGAGCGCCGAGGTCATCTCTTCACTCTCCGCATGCAGGGCGAGAATGCCGCCGATTGCGGCGATGCGGACCATTCCCTGATACAGGGTATTGTCATCCACCTCGCGGAACCGGCCTTCGCCTTCACCGCCGGGATTCGAGATAAACGCCTTGAAGCCGGTAACACCTGCCGCCGCCAGCTCCTCCAGGTCCTCCAGATTGCCGGGCACGAGTCCGCCCCACAGCACATAATCCACCGCCGAATTCCCGGCTGCAGCTTCTGTCTTCAAGCGGAGTGCTTCTATATTTACAGTCGGCGGATTACCATTCAGCGGCATATCCGCATAACAGGTACAGCCTCCAGCGGCAAGGGAAGCCGATCCGCTGCGGAAGCCTTCCCAATGGCCGAACGCCGGCTCATTGAAATGAACGTGCATATCAATCATGCCGGGGAGCACATATTGTCCTGCTGCATCAATAATTGTAGTGGCAGGTGAGCCGTGCAGCGCTTCGCCCAGGGCAGCGATTCTGCCGTCCTTCACACCGATATCCAGCTTACGGACTTCTCCGGGGAGTACAACATCCCCATTCCTGATAATAAGCTCATAGGATTCCTCCATGAAACGGCCACCTCCAGTCTAGTGGTATTCGTAATGGTATTCGTATTTGTATCGTTACATTTAACTGCCGCGGTATGTGCTGTATCCTCCCGGTGCAACCAGCAGCGGCACATGATAATGCTCTGCCGGGTCCGGAATGTTGAAGCGGATCGGGATATGCTCAAGGAACATGCTGCCACTCCCTACCGGTTCACCGCCAGCACCCGCCTGAGCACTCCTGAAGTAGTCGCCGGCCATGAAGACCAGCTCGTAGCTTCCGGCCAGCAGCTCTTCCCCTGCCAGCAGGGGAGCGTCCAATCTGCCGTCACTGTTCGTGACAGCCTCACATATCAGCGCGGGCATTACCTCACCGAATCTCCATAGCTGAAGCGACATGCCCGCTGCAGGCTTCCCTAGCGACAGGTCCAGCACATGAGTCGTTAACCGCCCGCTCATGACAGGTATCCTCCAAGCCTGCATCTATTGAAGCAGCGGATTTCCGATTCCGGCAGAAGCATTTCTGCGTTTTTTCCCGCATACTGACTGCTGTGCCTTTTGCTTATTTTTTTGTTCATTCTTCTCTCCATACTAAGGATTAAGCCGCTGGTTCCGGTCATGAACGACACCTCCTGCTGATTTGTTAGAAGCAAGTATGCTGTAGAGTGCGGATCGGATATGAGGCCTCTTGCACTATGTCCTATGCCTCCGCCAGCAGATCCTCCAGCCGGAAACGGGTAATCTTGCCGATCTCCTGCAGCGCCTGATCCCATTCTTCCTGCAGGCTGCGGTCCACCCGATCACGGATGGCGTTAATGATGTCATCTTTATTTTTGCCGCGCACAGCCAGAATGAACGGGAACTGGAATTTCTCGGTATAGGCGGCATTCAGCTCCGTAAGCTGCTTGAATTCCTCCGGTGTCAGCCGGTCCAGACCGGCCCCCTGCTGCTCTGCCGCCGATAGCGGAGTGACCTGCAGCCTTGTTGCCAGATCAGGGTGGGCTCTAAGCAGCGCAAGTACCTGGCTACGATCCGCCTTACGCACCGTTTCAACCATAGTGTCATGCAGCTGCTGCACGGATTCAAACGGACGCTCACTATAGGCGCCTTCCGCAACCCAGGGCGAATGTTCGAATATACCTCCAAGGCTCTCTACAAATTCCGGTTGTCCCATGCTGTTGATCTGTTCCAGTGTCACAATATCCGCAGGTGTATTCAATGGCTCATCCTCCATCCATCTAATTTGCATAGTTTAAATTCAAACATTCTTTAGGGTAAAAAAAGCCCATTTCCGCATTCAAGCCATCTACTTTGCCATCAGCACCTGAAGTACCGATCTCTCAGTGATTTAAGATGTTCGAACTGCATGAAATGGACCATACCTGTGTTACTCCATAAATCCGCGTGATAGTTATAGTACTTCCTGCTCGCGTAAACTTACTATCTTATATTGTACCTTCTATGCAGCATTCAGCAACTCAGAACCGCTGTTCACGGACATAAGGTGTTCCCAGCGATTCCGGCGTGCCGGAAGGCTTGTTGCGGTTGCGGTATCCCAGATACATCAGAACCAGAATCGTAACGACATAAGGAATCATTTTGAGGAAATAAGACGGCACCACACTGCCCAGCAGCTGTATCCGGAAGCCCAGGGAATCGAGTGCCCCGAAGAAATATGCGCAGAAGAGCGCACGCAGCGGATTCCATCTGGCAAAAATCACCAGCCCGACGGCGATCCAGCCCCGGCCGGCCGTAAGGCCTTCATTCCAGGTCGGTGCATAGGCCAGCACCATGTCTGCCCCGGCAAGACCAATCAGTGCAGCTCCGGCTGTAACGTAGCCATAGCGGATCAGCTGTACACGGATGCCCATGACATCCGCTGTAGCCGGATTGTCTCCGACTGCCCGCAGATGCAGCCCCCATGAGGTATGGTGGATCAGCAGATGCAGCACCAGCACAAGCAGCAGGCTGAACCAGGTCAGATAATCCATCCGGCCGAAAATATCCCCGATCACCGGAACCGACTTCAACGCCCCCAGATCCAGCTTGGGTGAAGTGCCCGGAAGCGGAATACCGCTGATAGACTTGCCGAGATAGGCGCTGAGTCCGCTGCCGAACAGCGTCATGGCAAGACCTGACATTGTCTGGTTCGCCCGGAGGGTAACTGTAAGGAAGGAATGTACCATACCCAGAAGCGCAGTAATGGCCACAGCTGCGAGCAGGGCAAGGATCAGATTCCCGCTGCGTATGTAGACGATACAGGTCGTCACCGCCCCCATCAGCATCAGCCCTTCCGCACCGAGCTGAATGATTCCGGCCCGTTCGGTCAGAATGCCTCCCAGTGTAGCCAGCAGCAGCGGTGTTCCGGCGGATATGGCGGCTATTAATAACTGTGTAGTGAAATCCATGGGTAAACTCCCTTCTCTAAGCGAATGCTGTTATGCGCTCCGGCGGATGCGGAAACGGTGAATCATGTCGCCGGCAATCAGGAAGAACAGGATCGCACCCTGCAGCATTTCCGATATGGACGAAGGCAGTCCGATGGTCTGTACACTATACCCGCCGACGATCAGGCCGCCGAACAGAACGGAGGTGACAATCAGACCCAGCGGGTTCAGCTTGGCAAGCCAAGCCACGATGATTGCCGTATAGCCATAACCGGGTGATATCCCCTGCATCAGCTTATGTGTAACCCCCGAGACCTCAGCCATGCCGGCAATACCGGCCAGGCCGCCGCTGATCAGCATGACGATAATGATATGCTTCTTGATATGAATCCCCGCGTAGCGGGCAGCTGTTGGGTTGGCACCGATCAGGCGCAGCTCATAACCCCAGCGGGTGAATTTGATCATCAGATAATAGATAAGGACGGCCACCAGCCCGAAGATCAGCCCGATATGCAGCCGCGTGCTTCCCAGAACCGGCAGCGACTGTGCAGCGGTGAACATAGGTGAACCCGGGAAGTTGAAGCCCTTCGGGTCCTTCCACGGTCCGAAGACCACATAGTCCAGAGCCAGCAGAGCCACATAGTTCAGCATCAGCGACGTAATCAGCTCGTTGACACCGAAATGCGTCCGCGGAACGGCGGTCATCAGACCCCACAATGCCCCGGCCGCCGTACCGAAGACCAGCATTAGTGTGATTGACCAGAACGAAGACAGATCAGGGAAATAAATCGTTACCGCTGTAGCCGCCATAGCACCTACAGTCAGCTGGCCTTCCGCCCCGATATTCCAGACGGAAATCCGGTAGGCCACCGCGATACCAAGTCCGCATAGCAATAGCGGAATAGCTTTTACCATGGTTTCTGTGAAGCCGTAGGAGGTTCCGAAGGCTCCGCGGAACATTTTTTCGTATACCACAAGCGGGCTCATGCCATTGGCGGCAATGAACACCGCACAGAGCAGCAGCGCCAGAATAACTGACAGAACAGGCGTCCACCACGGTGAACGGGTACGGCTTGAATCGTATTCCAGCCTGAGGGAGTACCATTTCCCGCTTTTCCCCGGTGAGGGCTCCAGCACTGCAGTATTGCTTCCAGTATCCGGACTCATACGGCGCTCCCCTCCATGTTCCGGATTCCGGCCATCATCAGTCCGATTTGTTCCCGGTCCGCATGCTCATGATCGCTTTCACCTATAATTGAACCGTTGTATATGACCAGAATGCGGTCAGACAATTGCAGCAGCTCATCGAGATCCTCAGAGATCAGCAGCACGCCGCTGCCGGAGCTCCGCAGCTCCATCAGCAGCTCGTGGACACCGGCTGTAGCGCCGACATCCAGCCCCTGGGTCGGATGAACGGCAACCATCAGCTTCGGCTGGTGGCTGACCTCGCGGGCGAACAGCAGCTTCTGCTGGTTTCCGCCCGACATCTGCTGCACCGGGGTATCCAGCTCCGGTGTCTTCACATTGAAGCGGCGGACCAGCTCCTGTGACCAGGAACGGTTCTTCGCAGCCTTCAGGAAGCCGAATTTCGAATGCTCATTACTGCGGTAGGACTTGAACAGCAGATTATCGACGGAGCCCAGGCGTCCGGCCAGACCGCTCTTCATCCGGTTCTCCGGCACATGCGAGATTCCCGAATCGATGGCGCCTCTTACCGAGGCTGTTTTTACAGGACTGCCGTCAAAAATAATCTCGCCCGTCTTCCACGTTCTAAGCCCGGTCAGTACCTCGGCCAGCTCCTTCTGACCGTTGCCGGCGACACCGGCCACCCCTACGATCTCGCCTTCACGTACGGTGAGCGACAGAGCATCCAGCGCTTTGCGCCCGTGATCGGCAGCAACATCCAGGTCCTTAACAACCAGCAACGGTTCCCCTGCTGTAGCCTCGCGCTCCTGACGGCTGATCGTGACTTCTCTGCCCACCATCAGCCGGGCCAGCTCCAGCTCATCCGTCTTGGCCGTCTCCAGAGTAGCAATCATTTTCCCTTTGCGCATCACCGAGATCCGGTCGGAGGAAGCCATGACCTCCTTCATTTTATGGGTCGTCATGATTACCGTCTTCCCCGTCTGCTTCATCACCTTGAGGGTTTCAAACAGCTGCTCCGCCTCTCCCGGTGTCAGCACCGAGGTCGGCTCATCAAGAATAATAATATCTGCACCCCGGTACAGGGTTTTGACGATTTCAACACGCTGCTGTTCACCGACAGACAACTGCCAGATCGGCCGGTCAACCGGAAATTTGAGGCCAAACCGTTCTCCAAGCGCCTCAATCTCTTCATGTTTATGCTTGATCCACTTGCTGCCACGCCAGAAAGACGACTTTTCGCCAAGCACGATGTTCTCCGCTGCCGTGAGACTTTGCACCAGTCTGAAGTTCTGAAATACCATGCCTACCCCGAGGAGTGCCGCATCTTTCGGAGAACGGATTTTGGCTGGTTTGCCGTGAATGAGGATCTCCCCCGCATCCGCCCTGTACACACCTGACAGCATACTCATGACTGTGCTTTTTCCTGCTCCGTTCTCACCAAGCAGCGCGTGAATCTCACCCGCATTTGCCGAAAAATCGACTTGATCGCTGGCCGTTACAGAACCGAACTTCTTCACTATCCCGCGCATTTCAACCGAATGGTCCTGCATTGTGGGAAGCTCCTTTCCTTTATAGTTGTAGTACGGGTGGGGAAGATTCCGACATACGGAACCCGCCCCACCCATAAGGCCGTGCTGTATTCAATTCAAAGCTGCTGTTATTGCGGGATGGTACCTTCTACACCCTTAACCAGCCAGTTCATGGAAAGCACTTCTTCAAGCGTCAGCTTTTGGCCGTCTTGAACCACTACATTTCCTTTGTTGTCCGAGATCGGGCCGGTGAATACATCCAGCTCTCCGCTGATGATTTTGGCTTTGGCATCTTCCACCAGTTGCTTCACATCATCCGGAACCTTGCTGCCGAACGGCGCAAGCTCAACCATACCATCGGCCATATCACCGGAGTACTGCTCGCTCTTCCAGGTTCCATCCATAACGGATTGAACGGCTTTTACGTAATAAGGGCCCCAGTTCCATACAGGGTTGGTCAAATAGTTGTCCGGTGCATATTTGCTCATGTCAGAGTCATTTCCTCCGGCAAAAGCTCCGCGTTCTGCAGCAGCCTGCAGCGTAGCCGGTGAATCCTGGTAAGCCAGCAGAACATCTGCGCCTTTATCCAGCAGGCTGATTGCCGCCTGACGTTCAGTAGCAGGGTCATACCAGGTGTTGGTCCATACTACATCCACTTTGACATCAGGGTTTACACTTTGTGCTCCCAGGGTAAAAGCATTTAGGTTATAAATAACTTCGCTGATCGGGAAGGCTCCAACATAACCAAGATGATTTTTTGTCGTCATTTTGCCTGCCGCGATACCGGACAGATAACTTGCCTGATAGTTTTTGCCGAAGTAAGTACCCATGTTATCGGCTGTTTTGTAACCGGAGGCATGAAGGAACTTCACGTTAGGGAATTTACCGGCTACGTTCAAGGTGAAATCCATATATCCGAAGCTTGTGGTGAAGACAATGTCATGATTCTGGGCGAGTTCAGTGATGATGCGTTCCGCATCGGCGCTTTCCGGTACATTTTCCACGAAATCCGCTTTAATGCCCAATTCCTTCTCCATGTATAGGCGGCCTTGATCATGCTGATACGTATACCCGCCGTCACCCGGAGGCCCGATGTATACAAAAGCAACCGTCGGCTTCTCTGCTGCCGGCTCTGTTGTTGCCGCTGCCTCTGTGGCTGCTGCCGCATTCGTTGCCGCAGGCGCCTCAGTAGCCGCCCCATTCGTGTCGGGCGCCGTATTGTTGTTGCCGCACCCCGTCAGAACCACCGCTAACAGGAACATGGTTACCAGGCTGAATTTAAATCCCTGACCCCTTCTTTTCATAATTCTCCTCCTCCAGGATATCTCTCCTAATGGCTCCAGCCATTAATGTATCTCTACTATACTGAGACACAGCAGTTACGTAAATTTATATAACATAGCTTTGTGTCATTTTATAAGAATCGCTGTCGTTTTTGTGTTTTGTGCACTAGGATACCTTGAATTATGCTTAAAATATGTGATATTCCCTAACATAATTTTGGAAAATGGCGATTTTGCTGTCAGTTGTCCCTTGGCACACTCCATTCTCTGCGAATCTCCCCAAAGCTGACCGGCAGCTCCGCATCCGTGAAATCCCGTTCGGAATCACTCTGCAGCATCATTCCCTTGTAGCCGGGAGAATGAAAAATAGCCGATAACCCCCTATCGCCGTCCAGTGCCTGAAGCTCCGGAAACACAGATTGTGCGAACAGCACAGGGGGATTCACCACACCTTCATTTATGCTTGCCACATAGTCGAGTCCGGGATTCTGCTCAAAGGCATCCGTCAGCCGGTTCACCAGCGCCGCAGGAATAAACGGCTGATCCGCGTGAGCGATGACAACGGCATCAGGCTGCAGCGATGAAATGGCATTCAGGCCGCAACGGAGAGAGAAGGACAGCCCTAAATGAGCCGTCAGGCAGGTCTCCGTACGTCTGCTGCTCCGGGAACTGGCGGGAGGCATCCATTTCAGAGGATCATCTGCCCGGACCACCACAATCAGCGGATCAAGACCGCACCGCTCCAGCTCACTTAGCGTGGCTGCTCCAAGCGTTATTCCACCCGGCTGCTTCAGAGAACCACTCCCGGCAACTGCTTCCTTGCTCCGGCTTGCCGCCAGATAGATTCCGGCTACTTTCAAGTGCACTCCACTCCTTCCGTTAATTTGTAGGCATACTACAGCTATTCACGTTCCAGCATTCTGCGGAACAGGAATACCAGCTTCAGCCTCATGAGATCATTGATTTTTTTGAAATCGACATCCAGCAGCTCACTAAGCTTCTCAATCCGGTAAGTGGCGGTATTGCGGTGGATAAACAGCTTCTTCGCAGTTTCATTCACATGGCCGTCATTATCCAGATAGACCTCCAGCGTATGGAGCATTTCCTTGACGTATTCCGGTTCACGGCTGAGCAGACCGCGCAGACTGCCGCTGCAGTATCTCTCCATCGTCTCCGCCGGGATCTGGTTCAGCAACAGATGGAGCTCAAGCTGCCGGTAATGCACCACATTTCCGTGTGCCCCCCACTGCTGGACCACCCCCATACATTCCTTAATCTCGGCAAAAGCTTCCTTCAGCCCTTCCGGCTTCACCTTCACCCCGCTGACGGCAGCCCGCGGATAATAGCCTTTATCAAACTTCAGATTGTGAAAACATTCATTAATCAGCTCCCGGAACTGCTCCGGGGCTAGCGGGCCTGCCGGATAGAGGGAGAGCAATCCCTCTTCCATTATCAAATGAACCGCCTGCAGCCCATGCAGCACCGGATGCTCCAGATATTCCTCTTTCAGCCGCAGCAGCTCAGCCTGCCTTGCTTCCCCAGCAGCGGCTACGTCGGTCAGCAGAAGCTGGAACGGGGCTTGCAGCAGCTGCACATCCAGCTTAAGCGCCGCCTGGGACAGCTCCGCACACGACAGCCCGCCGTTCAGACAACGCCGCAGCAGCCCGCTGAATTCCCGGTGCTCGGCATGCTCGAAATAATCCTCAAACCCGGCATGGATATGATATGAAATAAGTTCAGCACCCTGGATGAACAGGCTTTCCTCGACCGGCAGCAGCAATGGATCAATCCTGCAGTACAGAAGATAACCCGAGCATTTCTCGCCTTGCATCAGAGGAATCCGGTATCCCGAGCACTCACCCATGCGGAAGCGCTGATTCCGGTTCTGCCAGGGCCAGCCCTCCAGCAGCTGGCTGTCGGAATAACCGGAGTTATTGAAGACCGTAGCGCCCCGGACGCTGATCACCGCCAGCGGATAGCCGATAACCTCAGAGACCGATTCGAGCAGCGGACGGCTGCGCCCGGAACGCAGGGCGAAGCGCATGAGCTTGCGCTGCTTCTCCATAATGGCCTGCAGCACACTTGTGCTGCGCGAGAGTTCGGCGCGGAACAAGCCGTTCATCTGATCGGAGAAGGTGAACTGGAACGGCAGCTCAATCAGCGGGAAATTCAGCGTTTCCGCTTCGGCAATCAGCTTCTCCGGCACCGCATCCCAGAAACGGCCCAGCTTGATGCCAAGACCCGCCGATCCGCGGCGGTTCAGCGTCTGCAGCAGTGCCGAGGCATCCTCGAGACTGTCTTTGATCAGATAGGCGGTAGTCAGCAGCATTTCCCCTTCTTTGATCCAATCCGAGATATCCGGGGCATCCATCACGTTGATGGATTTGACAATCCTGTGTTTCCCTTTGGAGCCTGCAATGAGTTTCGCTTCAGATAAAGGATAAATGGACAACGCTTCTTCAACCGTAAGATGCATGCCATCCCTCCTTCTATAGGTTCATCTTCTTCAATTCTTCTTTATGTTACTTTATGTAACATTATAGATAAAATGACCCTTCATGGAAAGAGGAAAGTGAAAATATAAACCATGAATGTTAGGTAATATCACGTAAGTCACAGAATTTTAACGATTGGGTTGCTGGTAAAAAACCAAATTATCGGTGAATGGCCATCTGTAAGGCCTCAGTAAAGATTTTGATAGGATGTTCAATATGAAAAAAGCCCTGATTCTCCGTCAGGGAGAACTAGAGCTTGCTCTATGTGTAGTGCCATATTAATATGGCTTATGTTTGGGCTGTACGCAGCCGCTGGCGCTGCCTCCAGGATGATCCGGCGGCAATAACACCGGTTTGGCCAATTAGCTAAAGGTCTGAAACCGATAGCCGTGAAGCGTTACGGACTGGAGAGCCTTTATCGGGACGGATTACAGCATTTCACAGGTTATGCGGACACAGATGCCCTTAAGTAACCACTTTCTCCTCATTTTGAGCTCCAAATCAGAGTATAAGGGCTCCTGAGTCCGCAACCGGCAGAATAACAGGTTTTTGGGAAAAATAGGGTCTTCTGAGTCCGGTTCACTCTGCGGCTGCCCGTTTGCTTAAGTATCGTCCACATGGTCAGCACATTCTTCTTATTCCTCTATTACTCTCTTACTCTCCCAGTACTCAGAGTATCACCGCTCCCATTCCTCCTGCACCCATGACAGGAGTTCGAGATCCTGCCCATACCCGCCGATAATGGACAGTCCAAGCGGCAGGCCGCCGGGTCCCGCCACCGGCAGTGTAACCTGCGGCAGCCCGGCCAGTCCGGCAATGCAGCTGAGCATCATGGCGCCGCTGCGGTTCAGCTCCAGCTGCGCGGGATCTCCGCCGCGCAGCGGCGCCGGGCCGGGCACGGTCGGGATGACGATGCAGCCGTCATTCCCGAGCAGCCCCCGCAGCCGCTCCGTGAACTCCCTGCGCAAGGAGCGGGCCCCGCTGTGGTCCGCTCCGGCCAGCCCCGCCGCCCAAGTGAACCGGGCGGCAATATCCGGTCCGAAGACCGGCCGCTCCCGCTCAATCCACGCGCCATGCGTTGCCCATATCTCGGCGCCCTGAAGTTCACGGAAGACATCCATCCATGTCTTCAAGCCTTCCGGGGCAATCTCCATCACGGCAGTCTGCAATGCGGAACCTGTCTGAAGCCTATTCAGTCCCAGCTTCAGATAGCCGCCGCACTCCTGACCGGCTAATGACCAGCATTCCGGCGGGATGAACATCCGGGACAGCCTGTGCGTATTGGTTTGCTTGTCGGTTTGCTTGCCGGTTTGCTTGCCGGTTTGCGTACCGCTTGGCTTAATGTTGTGCGGCTCGGCTTGCCTACCGTTCCTCATATCGTTCCTCATACCGTTCCTCATATCGGCTGGCTCACCGGTTTGAGCATCCGTCTGCTTGCCCATTTGGATCTCACCAGGCTGATCCTCCACGCTCACGGGCTGTCCCAAGAGCACCTCACCAGCCTTCAGCAGCAACTCCGCGCTGCCTGCAATCCAGCCTACCGTATCAAACCCCGGGGCCAGCGGGATTACACCCTCTATATCAACCGCTCCATGCGTTGGCCGAAAGCCGTATACACCGCAATAGGCAGAAGGGACACGGACAGAGCCTCCGGTATCTGTGCCTAAAGCAAAATCCACACTGCCGGAGGCCACCGCCACCGCTGAACCGCTAGACGAGCCGCCGGGTATCCGGCCCTCCCCGTGCGGATTCACCGGGGTGCCGTAGTGATAATTCTCCCCGCCCAAGCTGTACATCAGCTCATCCGTATGGGCCGCCCCGCGCAGCGCAGCTCCGGCTTGCAGCAGCCTGCTCACAGCCGGAGCATGGGCAGCCGCCGGTTCATGGGTGCGCAGCCAGTCCGGGTTGCCGGCGGATGAACGGTGTCCGGCTACCGCGAATACATCTTTAACGGTGAAGCTTAAGCCATACAGAGTTCCGTGTCCGCTGCCGGGAACCGCAAGCTCCGGAACTCTGAACGCACCGTGATGATTATGTAGAGCCATGCTGTTCCCACCTTTCTTCCCGGACGGACCGGGTGCCTCTGTTTCCTTACAGCTACCGTTAATCCGCTACCAGCCGATGGCTGAACCGTCACAACGCGGGTCCGTACCGCCGCTGCGGTAGCCGTTGCCGTCAATCGAGATGGCGTGGGCATGGCCCATAACACCATCATAGCTTCCGACCGCACGGACCAGATGCCCCGCTTCTGCCAATTCGGCCTGCACGCCTGCTGCCACCCGGCTCTCTATCTTCAGCTCCTGGGTGGGCTCTCCCCAGGTTCTGCCCCAGACGAAGCGGGGTTCATTCACTGCCGTCTGCGGGTCCATACCGTAATGAAGCATCCGGGTCAGCAGCAGCGTCTGGGTCTGTGGCTGACCCTCGCCGCCCTGCGTGCCATAGAGATAGGCAGGCTTGCCGTCCCGGCAGGCCATCGCCGGCATCAGTGTATGGAACGTGCGCTTATGCGGCTCCAGCGTATTAATATGACCGGGATCAAGCGAGAAGAAAGAGCCTCTGTTCTGCAGCAGAATCCCCGTATCTCCGGCCACAACCCCGGAGCCGAATTCGAAGTACAGGCTCTGGATGAACGAAACCGCGTTGCCTTCCCCGTCCACGACTGCTGCGTAGGCCGTATCCCGGCCGACCGGCTCACTGCCGATAGCCAGCGCCTGCTGCGGGGAGATGGATGCCGCCAGCTGTGCTGCATACCCCTTATCCAGCAGCTGATCCAGCGGAATCCTGCTGAAGGCCGGATCGGTCAGCACCCGGTCCCGGTCACGGAAGCTCAGCTTCAGCGCCTCCGCCAGCAGATGATAATACTCATACGAGCCGTGCCCGATGTCGGCAAAGTTATAACGCTCCAGTATATTGAGTGCCATAAGTGCTGTGAAGCCCTGCGAGTTGGGCGGAACCTGATAGACCTTGTGCCCGTGGTAGTCCGTAGACAGCGGCTCTTCCCAGTTCCCCCGGTGATCGGCGAAATCATCCCGGGTGAGATATCCGCCCGACGCCTGCATATACTCACTTATCTCTTCCGCGATCTTTCCCTTATAAAAAGCATCCCGGCCTCCGGCGGCCAAGGCCCGCAGCGTCCCGGCCAGCTGCCGCTGCACAAACCTCCCGCCCGCCGCCGGAATCCGGCCGCCGGGAAGATAGATCGCCGCTGCCTCAGGAGACAGCGCGGCTCCGGCCAGAACGCTGCCACCGTGCTGGTCCGGTGACAGCGGAAATCCATCGGCGCAGTAGCCGATTGCCGGCTCCAGCACCTCAGCCAGGGTCAGCCGTCCATACTCACGCTGGACGGCCTCCCAGCTGTCCGCCATTCCGGGTACCGTAATGGCGCTGCGTACACCCCGCCGCGGGATGGCCATCTCCCCCGCGTAACAGTCCCTGCGGACGGCGTAGCCGGATCGTCCGCTGCCGTTGTAGGCCCGGACGCGCCCTTCACCGGCGCTGTAGCCCAGCCAGAAGGCGTCGCCGCCGAGCCCGGTCATATGTGGATAGACTACAGCCAGCGCGGCGCTGACTGCAACCGCCGCATCATAGGCGTTGCCGCCTTTTTCCAGCATCCGTGCTCCGGCGGCGGATGCCAGATAATGGGGACTGACCACCATCGTTTTCGTGCCGATTACAGGTCCTGTCGTCAAGCTGACCATCTCCCATTCCGATGTCGTTCAAGTTAGTGTCATTTAACAGTACGCTCGAAACCTTTGTCAATCGGTTCCGGGAAACCGTAAATTCACGCTGTTATTTTTGTGAGCCATGCACAAAATTTACGTCTATAAGAGCCTGTAATATAGAACCGGGCATATGAATTGTATAGAATAAGCTGATCAAGCGGCCAAGCACCATTCCGCGCTGCGGAATCCACTTACGAAATGGGGCCTATCCTCTAATGAAAACTACCGGTAACGAATACATCCAGATTGCTATGGCTATGTCCAGAACAGGCATCCTCGGCTATGGCGGCGGACCGTCCGTCATCCCGCTGATCCGGCATGATGCCGTAACCCGCTATGGCTGGCTGAGCGATGAGGAGTTCGGCGAGACGCTTGCCATTGCCAATGCGCTGCCGGGTCCGATCGCTACCAAAATGGCCGCTTACCTCGGCTATAAGCTAAAAGGCGTCCGGGGAGCCATCCTCTCCGTGCTGGCACATATCTTTCCCAGCGGAATTGCGATGATCGCGTTGTTATCTGCCGTAAATTACTTAAGCGGTTCCAAGGTTGTAGCCGGAATGATTGCTGCGGTTTCCCCTGTGATTGCGGTTATGCTGGGAATGATGGCTTATGAGTTTGCCCGTAAGGCTTTTAAGGGCCTTGGTGTAATGATCGGGGCTGGCTTCCTGCTGCTTGCCCTGGTGCTGCTTGAAGTGCTGCATCTGCATCCAGCCATAGTCATCGTGCTATACCTCGGTTATGGAACGGTCCATTACCGGATACTCGCGAAACAGAACAAAGGGGGGACCGCCTAATGGAATGGCTCAAGCTGATCTACGGTTTTTTCATGGCCAACCTGCTCGGCTACGGCGGCGGCCCCTCCTCCATTCCGCTAATGTACGAAGAGATTGTGCCGCATTACGGCTGGCTGACCGATGAAGAATTCTCCAATATGCTGGCGCTCGGCAATGCGCTGCCTGGGCCGATTGCCACCAAAATCGCTGCTTATGTAGGCTACGATGTCTATGGCTGGCCCGGACTGGCCGCTGCACTGCTGGCGACGATTGTCCCTTCCGCTGCTGCGCTGATCATCCTGCTGAACGTGATGCAGAAATACAAGCAGTCGCCTGTCGTCAAAGGCATGACGCTGCTTGTCCAGCCGGTTATCGCCATTATGATGGTTGTGCTTACCTTCAAAATGGCCAAAGGCCCGGCAGATTCCATCGGCATCTGGCAGACCCTGATCATTGCCGCAATAGCCTTCTGGGCGCTGAAGCACTTAAAGCTCCACCCCGCGCTGGTTATTCTCGCTGCTTTTGCCTATGGCGGGCTGGTGCTGCAGTACACGGTCTAGCTGACTCTCACGTTCCCCCTGGCTGACAACCTTCTCCGCAGCCGACGCTCACTTCAGAATATATTGCGACAGCACCGCCTGCACCTCATAGATATTGACGGACTTGTTGAAGGTTTTCTTCAGCGGGACCGCCGCACCGGACACATAGAGGCACAGCTCCGCATCGAGGTCGAAATGTCCGGCCGTTTCCACCGAGTAATGGGTGATGCTTTTGTAGGGAATCGAATGATATTCCGTTTTCTTGCCGGTCACCCCCTGCTTATCTACGAGGATCAGGCGTTTGTCCGTAAAAATGAACATATCCCGGATCAGCTTGTAGGCGCGTTCGATCGTTTCCTGCGGGGCCAGAATCTGCGCATATTCCCGCTTCACATCTTCCAGCGGGACCTGGGAAGCATTGCCCAGCAATCCGTTAAAAATCGCCATCATAATCCCCTTTTCCTATAATAGATTGGCAGCAATTCCTCCTCCGCCATAGTCCATACTACTTGCGGATTTATGGATTTATACCAGAGTAAGGGGATTTCCCCCTTGCTTATTCCCGGCTTATTGGTTAAAATGACTTTAAATTTAGAAAAGGAGGTGTAGGAGAATGGATCACAATCGGACCAATAGTGTTAGCAGCCGGCTGATTAATATTATGGCTGGCATCGTTCATGTAAATGCCCACAACGGGAGAACTCTGTCCATTTACACGAACTTAATAACACTACAACATTGTGAAATGCCTTTCTCGCCTACACTTCAACGGATCTCATAAACCGGAGAATACTCAGGCCGCGGGGAAATTTCCCTGCGGCCTTTTTATGTTGTTTTGTAGTAGTCAGGGCGTTCCTATAAAAGGAGAATATCTATGATCATCTCATGCCAAAATGTCCAAAAATACCACGGTGCCCAGCTTGTTCTGGAGAACATCACCTTCGATATCCGCCAAGGCGAAAAAATCGGCCTGATCGGCCGCAACGGCTGCGGTAAGACCACCCTTTTCCATCTGCTGAGCGGGGAAGAACGTCCCGATCAGGGACAGATCTCCATCCGCCGGAACAGCGTCATCGGACTGCTCGCGCAGATCCAGGAGGCGAGTGACGATGAAACCGTATATGCGGTTCTGCAGCGCAGCTTCGCGGAGCCCTTGCAGTGGCAGCGCCGCCTGCGGGAGCTGGAGCAGACAATGTCCGCTTCCGGTGCAAGTGACGATGAACAGGCCTGGAACCGGCTGCTTAAGGAATACGGCAACCTGCAGGAGAAATTCGAAGCCGCTGGCGGATATGAAATTGAATCCTCCATCAGCCGTATTGCCACCGGCCTTGGCATTGGAAGCGGCCAGTATGACCGCCGGTTCTCTTCCCTCTCCGGCGGGGAGAAAACCAAGGTTGGCCTCGCCGAGCTGCTGCTGCGCCGTCCAGATATTCTGCTGCTCGATGAGCCGACCAACCACCTCGATATGGATGCTATCGAATGGCTGGAGCAGTTCCTGCAGAGCTATGACGGCACTGTGCTGGCCATTTCCCATGACCGTTATTTCCTTGATGCCGTCGTTAAGAAGGTCATTGAGATCGAAGACGGGGAAGCCTTCACCTTCCATACGAATTACAGCGGCTATCAGGTCGAGAAGGAGGCCAGACTCCTGCAGCAGTTCGCTGACTATCAGGAGCAGCAGAAGAAGATTAAGCAGATGCAGGAGAGCATCAAGCGGCTGATTGAATGGGGAAAGCTGAATCCGCAGAACGTTTCGTTCCCCCGCCGCGCAGCCTCCATGCAGAAGGCGCTGGACCGGATGGTCAGAGTCAAACGTCCGGTTCTGGAGCGCAAGTCCATGGATCTGCAGCTGGAGCAGGATGACCGGACCGGCAATCAGGTCGTAATCCTTGACCAGATTAGCAAAGCCTTCGGAGAGCGCAAGCTCTTCTCGGCAGCCAGTGACATTCTCAGATATGGAGAGACTACGGCACTGATCGGCGGCAACGGCGCAGGCAAAAGCACGCTGCTGCGGATTATTCTCGGGCAGGAAGCCCCGGACAGCGGCAGCTGTACGCTGGCTTCCAGAGCCGTTGTCGGCTACCTGGCCCAGGAAGCTGTACCGGAGGAGAACGGCCAATCCGTGCTCCGTTATTTCCGCGAGGAAGCAGGACTTGAAGAAGGCGAGGCCCGCGGGCAGCTGGCCCGGTTTCTCTTCTACGGCAGTGATGTATTCAAGAACATCACCAATCTCTCCGGCGGAGAATGGACACGGCTGCGCTTCGCGGTGCTGATGCACCGCCGTCCGAATCTGCTCATTCTGGATGAGCCGACCAACCATCTCGATATCGATTCCCGCGAAGCGCTGGAAGAGGCGCTGGAGGAGTTCCCCGGGACCGTGCTGGCTGTATCGCATGACCGTTATTTCATTAACCGCTGCTTCGGAAAGCTATGGAATATTGATGGCGGACAATTCTCATCCTTCTCCGGGAATTATGAATATTACAAGGAGAAGCAGGCTGAGAAAGCCGCGGCTGCCGAACGGCAGGCTGCAGCTGCAGCAGGTAGTATGGCTGCTGCCGTCATTAAGCCCCGCCCATCCGGTGGTGCCGCATCCGCCGCTCCTTCCCGCAAGCCCCGTCCAGCCATCTCCTGGGAACAGGACATTGCTGCTGCAGAGGCTCAGCTCAGTGTTATCGACGGCGAGATGCTGAACCCGCAGTTTGCCAGCGATTCCGGGAAGCTGGCTGAGCTTATGACGGCACGGGATGCCGCGCAGCAGAAGCTGGATGACTTGTACAGCAGCTGGTTAAGCGAAGCGGATAACTCTTAATTCGTTTATGTTAATTCTTTTGCATTTATTCTTTAGACTGATTTCTAATCCCATAACAGAGGTGAGCAAGGTGACATTAACCCCGGCGATAGCACAATACTGGGAGTCTTATCTGCAAGACCATCCTAAGGCAGCGGAGAATTTCGACAGCGCCTGGGCTTTTGGCGACAACCCCCGGCTGGCCGATGAACTGCTGGAGCTGGTCCTGGCTGGGATCAAGACCGGAACGGCACAAAATTATGAATTGAATGAAGCACACGGTACGCCTCTGCCCTTTGTGGGCGGGCTATCCGTGCTGCTGGACAGTACGGGGCTGCCGCGCGGAATCATCGAGACTACGAAGGTTGAGATTGTTCCGTTTGCGGATGTAACGGCTGAGTTCGCGTATTCTGAAGGGGAGGATGACCGCAGCCTCGAATCGTGGCGCTACAACCATGAAGTGTTTTTCACCAGAGAACTTGAGGGTGAAGGTAAGCCATTCGACCCGGGTATGCGGGTCATCTGCGAGACCTTTAAGCTGGTGCATATCAATAAAGAACTGTAAATCCTAGCACTTAAAAAGGCTGCTTCTTCGTAACCGAAGAGGCAGCCTTCATTGTATAGTTGCAAGTTAGT
The DNA here is from genome assembly GCF_038000235.1 of Paenibacillus sp. FSL R10-2199. Taxonomy (NCBI): domain Bacteria; kingdom Bacillati; phylum Bacillota; class Bacilli; order Caryophanales; family Paenibacillaceae; genus Paenibacillus; species Paenibacillus sp. FSL R10-2199. The sequence continues at coordinate 1,114,061 of NZ_JBBOBO010000002.1, forward strand.
ATAAGGTTAGAGCTTCAGCGATGAATCTTAAAATTTCCAGATGCCCGTAATCCAGCCGATAACCGAGATCCATAATGGAATACTGATTAGGACGCCCCATACCAGGCCGGTGGCAATATTACCTTCTGCAGGACGTGTTACACCTTCCTGCGTCAGCGGAAGTCTTAACTCTTCTTGTTCCATGCGATCCCCTCCTAAAATTGTTATCGACACAGCAGAGGAAAAAATGTAGACCGCCTGGCCCAAAAAGTTGTGTTTCTGATAAATTTTTAGATATAAAGGCTCAGCGGTTGATTAATGCAAAGGCTTACATAAATAATATTAACCAATTTTTGTCTACTTTAAAACTTATATACTCCTGGTCATCTATTATATGCAGTACTTTAGTCCAATATTACTGCCTTTTCAGGATTATGTAAATATTGGAACAGTGTGTGCAGCTGCTCCGCCGTATTGCGCTCCTCAGACAGTTCAGGCAAGGCATCCTCGGCAAAAAAGCCTACCCCGCTTGTCTCCACACCCGCTTCCGCTGCCCCGCCGGTAATCCGGCACAGGATGAACATTTTGTAGACATGATAAGGCTCCGGGGGATGCTGGTGAAACTTCTTGTCCAGCACAGCGAGCAGACGCACGGCCTCTGCCTGATAGCCGGATTCCTCGGCAATCTCTTTAACAACTACCTCGCTTGGAGACAAGCCGATGTCCGCCCAGCCCCCGGGCAATGCCCATTTCCCGTCCAGCTTCTCGTGTACCAGCAGAATCCGGTTATCCTGAAAAATCACTCCGCGGATATCCACTTTCGGTGTGCTGTATCCGCCCTCTCCCGCGAAGGAGAGCCGGATACGTTCCTTGCTCTCATACGTATAGTTAGCCAGAATATCTACGCTCAGCTCCCGCAGCGCCTGGTAACGTTCGATATCATATACATCCTTGGCATAGGTCAGACCGGTCTGGGCAATCCCCTGTATTTCTTTGGCCCAGGTTAACCATTTCTGTTCCATAAGTACACCGCCTTTAATCAGATATGGGATAGAACATACTTTTACAGAACTCCAGCAGCTCCATTCATTATATTAATATTAGAGCTACTCACACAGCATCAGATGACGGGAGAACGCGCCCTTCTTCGCAATACAACGGTCGATGATCGTGAAGCCGGCGGAGTGAATCATTTCATCCATCGCTTCAATCGCCACAATCACAACCCGGTCAGCAATCCGGCGGGTATGGGTGAGAATGGCAAACTGCTCCTCAGGGGTAATCCGCGAATACAGATTATAAGGCATATCCACAATAGCAACATCGTAATGCTCCGTAATGTCGGCAATATCCCCGAGCGTGACTTCACTCTCGAAGCCGAAATGGGCGATATTCGTCCGCGCTCCGGCAGCAATAAGCGGGTTAATATCACGTCCTACAATATCAATCCCCATAGACAGTGCCTCAACCATTACTGTACCAATCCCGCAGCAGGGATCTATCATCTTCACTCCGGCTATGCGGGGAACCGCCATATTGACCGCCGCCCGTGCCACCCGCGTGCTGAGTGCTATGGAGTAGCTGCGCGGCTTTTTCATCTGCCGGAACCAGGTTGCCTTATTCTTATGATAAGCGCCGAAGTACCAGCGTCCGCCCAGCGTTACAATTCCATACACCAGCTCCGGATGATTCACATCCGCCTCGCCTTCAATCCGCAGGCCGATTTCCCGTTCAATCACTCTGCGCTCATCGTATTCAATTTTATGCTCAGGTGCCAGATCATTCGTCTTCACAAAAATAACCTTAAAGGTCTTCCCCTCCAGCTCCACCTGCTCCGTCTGCCGGTAGATTTCCGGGAGCGTGTCCCCTTCATACATCACATCAATCCGCTCTTTGATAAAAGGGCTGCGGCTGACGTCCACCCGGGTCCCGCTTGAGAATATAGCCGGCGGGATCTCCCGTCCAAACAGGCAGCGCAGCTCCATACCGCATAGGGATGTCTCATCCTCAGAATGGGCGTACGTATAGATATAAGACCTGTTTCCGGACTGGGGCATTTGTGCTTCATATTCAAGACTTGCTGGTACATTCGCTGACACTGTTATTCCGCTCCTATCGCTTCCGCCGCTGGCGGCGCTTCTGTTTCTGATTCTATACTCAACTTTTCCGGGCTATCGGCCGGTTCAACATCCTCATGCCCGCTATCATAGTTGATCCTTGCCTTGGCGATTTCGCCACGGTTTCCATTCACCCATTCTACCAGTAAAGTCAGCGGGCCAAGAAGAGATTCACCTAGCGCTGTAAGACCGTACTCTACAGTTAAAGGGACTGTGGGGGTGGCCTTGCGCCAGACCAGCCCATCACGTTCCAGATGGCGGAGCGTCTGGGTCAGCATACGCTGAGAGATACCGCTCGAACGGCGCTGCAGTTCCTTGAAACGCAAAGACTGCACACCAAGGTTCACAATAATCAGCATACTCCATTTATCGCCAACACGGTCTAGGATCTGCCGGGTAACCGCGCAATCCTCCAGCATAGTCAGTTGAGAGACTGCTTGTAATCCATCATTCGATTGATTGTTCAAGGTAGTTACCTCCATGTAACCTAAGCAGCTAATAGTGCCTTCTTGCCGCTTAAGCTAACTAAGTCTATCATGGTTACTGTTAGTAATCAACAACCTGAAAGGAACTGGTGAACCATGAAAACAATCGCTATCGTAGGCGCAGGACCGGGTCTGGGGTTATCCATTGCCAAGAAGTTTGGCGCACACGGCTTCCGTGCCGCTTTGATCGCCCGCAACGCGGACAAATTAAATAATTTAGTAGAGAAACTCGCAGCACTGGGCATTGAAGCTGCTGCCTTTCCGGCGGACATCTACAATAAAGAGCAGCTGACCGCTGCCTTCCAGGACATCAAAGACAACTACGGCTTCATTGATGTCCTGGAGTTCAGTCCAACCAGCGGCAGCTATCCGCCGACTCCGGCAACGCAGGTTACGGAACAAATTGCCCTTGACGCGTTCCAGTCACAAGTCATCGGCGCGATCCGCAGTGTGGAGCAGGTACTGCCGGAGATGCTGGAGAAGAAAACCGGCGCTCTTTTATTCACAACCGGCCTGTCTTCCCTGTACCCGATCCCTATGATGGGCAATATGGGAATCGCACTCAGCGGGCTGCGCAACTACGCGATGAATTTGCACTCGGATCTGGCCCCGCAGGGCATTTATGTAGCCCATCTGGCTATCGGCGCATTTATCAGGCCGGGAACTGCGGCCGATCCGGATCTGATTGCCGATGCATGGTACAATCTGTACGCTGCCGGAACCGAGGCCGAAGGTACATTCCCCCAAGGTGTTACACCGGCCACCATCCTCTGGTAAGGGGCTTGAACAATCCTTTTTGATCCCTAATGATATCTCCAGTATAATGGATGCATTACACTGCCGAACCTAAGCCGTCCGGACCTGTTATCTTGCCCTGGCATGATACGGGTCTTGGCGGCATTATGCAGCGATTCCAAGGAGGTACATAATTACTATGTCTTACGAAACTTATTTTCAGACTGAGCGCGAGGCTCAGCTAACCGAACTCAAGCAATGGCTGGCAATTCCCAGCATCTCGGCTATCTCTACCCACAAGGAAGATGTGAACGCCGCCGCAGGCTGGCTGGTAGAGACCCTGAAGCGTGCCGGACTGGACAATATTGAGCTGCATCCCACTGCAGGCCATCCTGTTATATATGCAGACTATCTTCATGCCCCGGGCAAGCCGACGATTCTGGTGTACGGACATTACGATGTACAGCCGGTTGATCCGCTGAATCTGTGGACTACCCCTCCGTTTGAACCGGAGATCCGTGACGGCAAGCTGTACGCGCGCGGAGCCACTGATGACAAAGGCCAGGTGTTTATGCACATCAAAGCCATCGAAGCCATTCTCAAGCAGGAAGGCACACTTCCGGTCAACATCAAGCTGTGCATCGAAGGCGAGGAAGAGATAGGCAGCGTGAACCTGCCTCCATTCCTGGAAGCCAACCAGGACAAACTTGCGGCAGATGCCGTACTTGTCTCGGATACCTCCCTGCTGGAACGCGGACGCCCTGCAATCTGCACCGGACTGCGCGGACTGTGCTCACTTGAAGTCACTGTGAATACCGCACTGACAGATCTTCACTCCGGCTCTTACGGCGGCGGCGTTCCCAATGCGCTGCATGCCCTGGTGTCGCTGCTCAGCTCGCTTCATGATGACAAGGGCCGTGTGTCCGTTGAAGGCTTCTATGAAGGCGTGCCTACGCTCTCCCCGCTGCTGCGTGAGGAATTCGCCAAGCAGGGCGTAGATGAAGACAAAATCAGAGCAGGCCTTGGCCTGGAGCAATTATACGGCGAGGAAGGCTACAGCTTCGTAGAACGGGTTGGCGCACGTCCGACGCTTGAATTGAACGGCGTGTACGGCGGCTTCCAGGGCGAAGGCAGCAAGACCGTTATTCCGAAGGAAGCCCATGCCAAAATTACCTGCCGTCTTGTCGGCGACCAGGATCCGCAGCATATCCTGGATGCTGTAGAAGCGCATCTGCAGGCTAATATCCAGAGCGGCGCGAAAGTGCATGTGAAGCAGATGGAGAAAGCCCGCGCCTTCAACATCGATCCTTCTCATCCAATTCTGCAGACTGCTGCAGATGCTTACGGCAAAGTGTACGGCACCCGCGCCCTCTTCACCAAAGACGGCGGCTCGATCCCGATCATGGAGAGCTTCTCCCGCATCCTTAAGGCTCCAGTGGTTCTGATGGGCTTTGGCCTCGACGACGAGAACCTGCATGCTCCGGATGAGCATTTCAATCTGGAGAATTTCGATAAAGGCCTGCTGACGATTGTGGAGTTCCTGAAGACCGTATAATCCGGCACAGCAATTTCCAAGCTGATCCACAATAGCTGCAACAGCAAAGCCAGGCTCCCGGAGAATCGGGACCCTGGCTTTTTGAGGATCATAATACGTGATACGTATGACTGCCCTATAATCCTATTCTCGCCTGTTGTATAACGAAAACAAACAACAAAAAAACCCTTGCGGACAAGGATTTGCAATATAAATATGGAGCGGGTGATGGGAATCGAACCCACGCTATCAGCTTGGAAGGCTGAAGTTCTACCATTGAACTACACCCGCAACTCAAATTGAGTACAAGAAACATTGTAGCATTACTACGAATAAATTGCAACCCTAGCAGGATCTCCAAGATCACATTACGATGGCATTTCCAGCAGCGGCTTCAGAAAAGACAGTTCGAACTCCTCTGCCTTGACCGGCTTGCTGAACAGAAACCCCTGGGCTTCATGGCAATGCTGCTGGCGCAGGAATTGCAGCTGTTCCTTATTCTCAACGCCTTCCGCAGTTACCTTAAGCTTCAGGTGGTGAGCCATGGACGTTATCGTGGAGACAATCGCCGCATTGTTGCTGTCCTCCATCACTTCCGAGACAAAGGAGCGGTCAATCTTGAGCCGGTCAATCGGCATGTTCTTGAGATAATGCAATGAGCTGTAGCCTGTACCGAAATCATCAATACTGATACATACGCCAAGTCTCTTCAGGCGGTTCAACTGGTCAAAGGCAGTCTCCTTATCCAGTGTCATGCTCTCTGTAATCTCCAGATCAACATAGCTGGGATCGAGACCGATCTCCTGCAGAATTGCCCCAATCTTACCAGCCAGATTCGGCTGCAGGAACTGACGCATCGATAGATTAATAGAGACACAAATGGGCCGATAACCGGCATTTTGCCATGTTTTATTCTGCTGGCAGGCCGTTCTGAGCACCCATTCCCCGATTGGAACAATCAGCCCGCTCTCTTCTGCGATTGGAATGAAATCAACGGGAGAGACGAGTCCGCGTTTGGGATGATTCCAGCGCAGCAGCGCCTCCATGCCGACAATCTCTTCAGTCTCGAGCAGTACTTGAGGCTGATAGACGAGATAGAATTCGTTACGCTCCAGGGCTCTGCGCAGATCATTCTCCAGCTTGAGGCGTTCCTTCGCCTTCATCTGCATAGCCGGAATATAGCGGCGGATATCCACCCCTTGCTCCTTGGCATTGTGCACAGCAGTATCCGCGTTCTGAATTAGCTGCTCTGCCGTATCACCGTCTCCGGGGAAGATGCTCATCCCCAGACTAAGCGAAATGTGATATTCTCCGGACTCGAGGCTTACGGGTGTCTCGAACAGCCGCAGCAGCTCATTCGCCCGGACCAGACAGTTCTCAAGACCGGTCCGTTCTGTCATCAGAAAAGCAAACTCATCCGCTCCCATACTATAGAGCTCTTCATTCACTCTAACCTGATTCCCGATCCGCTGGGCGACCAGCTGCAACAGCAAATCTCCTGCATAATGTCCGAGGGAGTCATTAATATTCTTGAAATGATTGATGTTCATGATGACCAGGCCCGAGAATCCGCGGCTTTTGTCCTTCTCACTCTGGATCACGATCTCTTCCATACGCTGCATCAGGCGGCGTCTGTTCGGAAGACCTGTAAGATCATCGTGGAAGGCCAGATAATTAATCCGGGCCTCTGCCTGCTGGTTCTCCTCAAAGGGCTCCTCTATCGTCAACCTGTAGACACCTGTGAGCAGAAGATAATAAGCCACTCCGCTGCTGAGCATCCCGAACAGATAATCCATATCTCCGACACTGAACAGATTCATGAAGAAGACCTGGCCTAGTGCAAAGAATACAAGGGAGCGGATAATAATCAGCAACGAAGCCGACTTCTCAATTTTGCCCGGATATACAATAATTCCCACTCCAAGCAGATAAACGAAAAGCACGGCCATATTCACCAGATCTCTTACTGTCTCCACCCACGGATAACCCGCCAGTCCAGGGATAATCAGGTTGCCGGCGCCAAACGCTGCCGCAGATAGCAGAATTAACATAAATGAATTCCGGAATACCTTGTGCTTGCTGTCAACCGACACCGGCTGATCTGCCCTGCAGAAGATAAGTACGATCCCCAGCGCACTGGCAAGCCGCGAGAAGGTCAGCAGCCATAGGGACTGTCCGGGACTAATATAAGAGGCAACTCCGGGAATGCCTACAAAACTGAGAACATGCAGGAAATCAAAGATGCTTACACCCAAAAACAGCGCGGATGTATAAAGTCTTGCTTTGGATAATTTATTGGAGAATAACAACCTGCCCTGGGCAAAAATCGCAAAGCCGAAAGCCACAGTGCAGCAGCCCGAAATAAGATAGAATGCCAGCAGTAAATCTTTATCCTCTATATGGCCCAGCGGTGTACGAAAAATCTGGATCAGAAGGAACAGCGCAGCCCCTATAACCGCCGCATGAATGGTCTTTCTCTCTTCTTGTCTCATAAGTCCCTCGCGTCTAAAAATGATATCTATAATAACTAGTCGATGTGTATTATGTCCTATGTATAAATATCGGTTGAATACCCCCGTAAAGTTACATCGTTCATCCTACAATATTATAAAGAAGCCATCTCTGGCAGAAAAAAAGCACCTTCCTCTAAATAGAGGTCAGTGCTTTCTTCTTCCGGACGTTTATTTATCCCCGAAATTAACCTCAGGTGTAGTCAGCTTGTCATAGAAGTCAACCGCCTTGTCTTTATCGGCTGAAGAACGCAGCGCCATCGCCGAGCGCGGATGCTCGTCCAGTGTTCCCGTAATCATGTATGGGATGATATATCCCCACTCTTCCTTCTCGCGCAACGGAATCATCAGGTTCTCAACGATATCCAGAACGGGACGGAGGGTGTATCTGGTGTTCTTCAAATGGGTAACCAGCAGCTCTGTAGGACAATTGCCGGCAGCACGGCCCATGCCGTAGCAGGAAGCGTCCAGCAGTTCGACACCTTTTTCCGCTGCAATCAGTGTGTTGGAGAAGGCCAGCTGCAAATTGTTATGCGTATGTACACCCAGGCGCTTATCCGGCAAATGTGTTCTGAACTTCTCTACCAGGTAATGGATGTCATTGTGATCCAGACTGCCGTAGGAATCTACGATATATACAACATCAACAACGCTTTCGCGGATTTGTTCGAACGCTTCCAGCAGTTCATTCTCCATGACATTGGATAGAGCCATAATATTAATCGTAGTCTCATACCCCAGATCGTGGAAGGTCTGCACCAGCTCAAGCGCCTTGTCCACATCTTTGCTGTAGCAGGCTACACGAATCAGATCCAGCATACTCTCACTGCGGGGCAGGATATCATTCACGTCTACACGGCCGATATCGACCAGTGCCGACAGCTTGGTGTGGCCTTTTTGCGGAATAACCTTGCGCAGGAAATCATCATTCAGAAAACGCCACGGACCGGCACCCTCCGATCCTTTCAGCAGCTTCGGTGAGTTTTTATATCCGATTTCCATATAATCAACACCGGCTTCATTCAAACCAGCGTATAATTTCTGAACAAATTCAATACTGAAATCCCAGTTATTCACCAATCCCCCGTCACGGATGGTACAATCGACAATTTTGCTATGATTAGTCTTCACAATCTGTTCTCCCTTCGGGCTTAGCTTCATATTATATCCTCATAATAAACAAGGCCACAAACTTACTATGCTTACATTATCGTTCAATCATACTTTAATGAAGAATAAATTGTAAAGAAAATTTCAGTAATTTCCATATAGATTTCAGGAGACCAATACAATGATATTAGTCACAGTAAAGTTCCTAACAAAATGCTACAGTACAAGAAATAATTGAGATTGATTATCAATCTCTCTCGGAGGGATTACAATGGCTTCTGCATCCTGCTCCTTGCTGCGTTTACAACCGGGCACTACCGGCTCTATTTATAGAATCGAAGGCATGAACCCCATCTTGCGCCGCCGCCTTGCCGATCTGGGAGTATCCGAAGGTGTAATGATCCGCCTGAAGGGTAAAGGTCCTTTTATGGGCCCCATTACGCTGGAATGCAACGGTCAATTATTCGCTATCCGCCGGAAGGAAGCTTCGATGATTGAGGTGAAAGTTTCATGAGCTCCATCGCCCTTGTAGGGAATCCAAACACCGGAAAGACCTCGCTTTTCAATACACTCACATCTTCGTATGAATATGTCGGGAACTGGGCAGGCGTTACTGTTGAGAAGAAGGTCGGCAGCCTGAAGAACGGAGCCGGCAAGCTGATCGACTTACCCGGAATCTATTCACTTCATCCGCTCTCCCGCGATGAGGGCGTAGCCGCCCAATATCTGATCGAAGAATCACCCGAAGCACTCATCAATATTGTCGATGCATCACAATTGGAACGAAATCTGCTGCTTACCCTGCAGCTGCTCGAATACGGCAAGCCGATTGTACTCGGATTGAACATGATCGATGTTGCCAATGCCCGCGGAATTCAGGTCAACCCTGAAGTACTGCAGGCACAGCTTGGGATAACCGTGTTACCGCTGATTGCCAGAACAGGCAAAGGCAGCAGCCAGGTGCTCAGCGTTCTGGAGAAGCCGGCTAATATTCCGCCTGTGAGCTTCCATCTGAATTATGGTGAACTCGTTGAAGCGACGATAGCTTCTATTTCAAATCAACTGCAGCAGATCTCCGGGCTGCCTAACCTGCGCTGGGTTTCCCTGCAGCTGATGGAGCAGAATCCGGTAGTACTGGAGCTGCTCAAGAAACGTATGGATACTTCTGAGCTGATGCTCCTCTGCGATGCCTGCCAGACCCAGCTGCAAAAGCAGAAGCTGGCGCTTACCCTCCCGCAATGGATCCGCTCCATCCGCATGGACTACATCCGCAGTGTATGCGCGGCGGCCATCGATGCGACGAAGCAGAAGCCGCATAATCTGACGGAGCGGCTGGATTCCATCCTGACTCACCGTTTTCTGGGATTGCCTCTGTTTATCGTCTTTATGTATGCTATGTTCAAAACGACCTTTGACTGGGCAGGCGGACCTTTATCGGATCTTCTGGACGGCTTTATTGGGGGCCCTCTCAGTGACGGAGCCAACTCATTGCTGCAGGCGATCGGTGCATCAGGCTTTACTCATGCTTTGATTGTCGATGGTATTATCGGCGGTGTCGGCGGCGTGCTTGTCTTCGTTCCCCAGATTTTCATTCTGTTCCTGATGATCTCCTTCCTGGAGGATTCCGGTTACATGGCACGCGTCTGCCTGCTGATGGACAGCACGATGGAACGGATGGGCCTGAACGGCAAAGCCTTTATCCCTTTCATTATCGGCTTCGGCTGTAACGTGCCGGCGATTATGGCTGCGCGCAGTATCGAACAGCCCAAAGACCGGATGCTGACAACACTGCTTATGCCGCTGATGTCCTGTTCAGCCCGGCTGCCGGTGTACCTGCTGTTTGCAGCGGTCTTCTTCCCGGCCCGGCAAGCAACTGCGGTGCTGGCGATGTATGTGATGGGAGTAGTCTTCGCCCTGATTCTGTGTAAATTATTCTCCAAACATCTGTTCAAGAATGAATCCTCCATCTTCATCATCGAGCTGCCGCCTTACCGGATGCCGCAGTTCAAGACACTAGGCCGCAGCACCTGGGAGAAGGGCAAAGGCTTCCTGCGTAAAGCAGGAACCATCATTCTTGCCGGTTCGGTCATTATCTGGCTGATGTCCTACGCGGGTCCTGCCGGATTCAATGTAGAGATGGACCACTCGTTCCTGGCCAAATTCGGCGGGCTGATCGCACCGCTGCTGCAGCCGCTCGGCTTCGGCACCTGGCAGGCCGGTTCCACACTGGTTCCCGGCTTCCTCGCCAAAGAGGTTGTGGTCTCCACCATGAATATCATCTACCATGCGCCGGATAGCGCAGGGCTGGAAGGACAAATTGCTTCAGTCTTCACACCGCTTAGTTCGATCAGCTTCATGGCCTTCATCCTGCTCTATATTCCTTGCCTGGCCACGGTCGGAGTAATCAGGAAAGAGACGGCATCCTGGAAATGGACCTTCTTCTCCATGGGATATTCACTGGTACTGGCGTATGCCGTGTCACTGGTTATTTTCCAGGGCGGCCGGCTGTTGGGATGGTCGTAGAGGCAGCAAGTCCAAGATTTACTGAGAGGAAGCGAGAGCAGCAATGATAGTCAATATTCTGATTGTAGCGCTTATCTTCGGGTACTCCGGCTGGATGCTGTACCGTCATGTTCAAAAGGGCAAAGAAGGCGCCTGTGCCGGCTGTGACAAAAGCAAAACCTGTTCGGCCGCATCGCTGGATTCACCTTTGTCCTGCTGCGGAACTACAGCCGATCCCAAACACTAGATCCGTCTGCGTCTCTAGAGAAAAGAATACAATTCGTTTAGAATCCTTGGCATGCGGGTATGTTAGTTATAAGCAATTACAGCCAGACCATACCAAGGAGGAATTACCATGAACACCAAAAAGACATTGTTTACTACGGTAGCATTGGGAGCAGCCTACTTGCTGAAGAATAAGAATACGCGGGACAAGATCATGAATGGGGTCCAGTCCTTTACTGCACAGATGAAAGCCAGAAAATAGGATGTAACTCAAACTAAACTCGCTTCTTTCAATAATAGTCCAAGCTTAAACAGCCGCAGTCCCGGGAATCCGGAGACTGCGGCTGTTTAGCTACATACGGGTCATAACAAGTTTATGAAGAGAACTGTGCAGTATCTGCCTCGAATCCAGAGCCAGGAGCTAAGCGGAGCAGATATTCCAGCAGCGTACGCACCATCACACCCGTTGCCCCCTTGGGGTTCACTCCCCGCTCTTTCGACAAAAATGCCGTTCCGGCAATGTCCAGATGAATCCATGGCAGACCTTCGGCAAATTCGCCGATGAATAATCCGGCTGTAGTAGCTCCGCCGTATCTTCCGGCAGCATTGCGGATATCGGCGACCTCGCTTTTTAGCATCTCGCGGAATTCCGGATAGACGGGCAGGGCCCATATCTGCTCGCCTGACAGCCTGGAGGCCTCCAGAAGCTCCGCCAGGAACTCTTCATCATTCGTTACAGCGCCCGTAGCCACATCGCCCAGAATGGACAAGACGGCCCCGGTTAGCGTGGCGACATCAATAATCCGTTCCGCCCCCCACTCCCGCGCGTACGTGATTGCATCTCCCAGAACCACTCTGCCTTCCGCATCGGTATTCAGCACTTCAATCGTTCTTCCGCTGAGGGAGGTTATAATATCACCAGGTTTAAAAGAATTGCCTGCCGGCATATTCTCCGCCGACGGAATAAGCATGACCACGTTGATCCGGGGGCGCAAACGCCCCAAGGCCTCCATGACTCCGAGTACTGCGGCTGCACCGCCCATGTCACTGATCATATCCTCCATCCCAGGAGCTCTTTTGAGCGAAATACCTCCAGTGTCGAAGGTGATGCCCTTGCCGACAATCCCCACCACATTCTCCCACTGATTGGTTCCCTGATAGCGAATGGCTATCATACGCGGCGGATTCACACTGCCTTTGCCTACGGCCTGTAATCCGCCCATTCCCTTAAGCTCAATCTCACGTTCATCCAGCACCTCAGCAGGAAGGCCGTGGCGTTCGGCTACTTCTATGGCTGCTGCCGCAAGCTCTGAAGGGGTCAGCAGATTACCCGGGAGATTGGTTAAGTCCCTGGCCAGATTCGTCGCTTCCCCAAAAGCCTGCCCCCGCAACACGCCTGATTTCCAGCGCTCATCCTCTGACTCTTCGGTCTGACGCTCCATATGCAGCCTTACGGCGCTTAAGCCGGCGTAGCCCGGCTGCTCCAGCTTGTATTGTCTACGGCGGTAGGCCCCAAGGACCAGGCCTTCTACAAGGACCTGGCCTGCTGTCTCTGCCTTCAGGGCCTCAGGCAGCTGGTTCAGCTGATCGGGGATCTGCACGATCAGGGTAGCAGCCTTCAGTCTGTGAGCCGCCCTGGCGGCCTGTGCCATCATCAGCCGCAAGTCATGGGCTGATGCGCTGCCATTGCCGCTTCCGGCCAGAATCACAACCGGCAGCTCCGGACGGCCAGTCACCGGCAGCAGGTGAATTTGCCCCAGCTTGCCGCTAAACAACCCTGCCCTGGACAACAGGATGATCCTCTCCGCCCATTCGGCCGAAAGTCCTTCTCCCTGCGCCTGTGCCTCCGAGACTATGAAACATAAGGCATCGCCTTGCAGCGAAGCTGCCTCTGAACCGCTGCTCCATTCAATATTCATGCTGCATCCCTCCACTGACTCACTGTATTATTCCAAATAACGCAGACAGGGCTGATCTCCCGCACATGACCGTGCACTGCAGGAATCAGCCCTTAATATATTGATTATAACCCGGAAGCCTGGAAATACCGAGTCTATTGTTAGATTAATGAATGAGCGGAAGCGAAATCACGAACCGGGTTCCCTCATTCAGCCGGCTGCTGACAGAGATGCAGCCTCCATGATTCTTGATGATACGGTCACTGACCGAGAGTCCTAATCCCGTACCATTCTCCTTCGTGGTAAAGAAAGGATTGAACAGCCTATCCAGTGTGCAGATATCCATGCCCTTGCCATTGTCAGAGATAAAAATCCGCACCTCTGTTCCTTCTTTGCGCGCTCCGACCTCTATTCTGCCCATGGAATCATCCGCTCTCTCCGAGATCGCTTCCATAGCATTCCGAATCATGTTTAAGACGACCTGCTTCATTTGTTTCGTGTCTCCGGAGATGAACAGATCTTCCTGAAGCACCTGCAGATTAATCTGGCAGCCCTTCATCAGAGCTTCACTCTCCGTAAGCAGAACGACTTCCTTAAGGAGCGCCGAGACAGGAATCATACTGACCTGTGGCACCGAAGGCTTGGAGGAAGTCAGAAATTCATGAATAATGTCATTGGCACGATCAATCTCAGCCAATATAATCTTCGCATACTCCTCCTTGCCGAGCAGGTGAAGATGGGGATGCAGCAATTGAATAAAACCCCGGATCGCAGTCAGCGGGTTGCGGATCTCATGAGCAATTGAAGCCGATAATCTGCCGAGCATCGCCAGACTGTCGTTCTGGTATGCTGTCTGTTCAATCAGCTTGAAGTCTGAGATCTCTTTGAGCGTGAACAGGTAGCAGCCCTTCATCTGCTCACCGCTGCAGAGAGAGGCGCGCCAGTAACGGCCATATTCATCTACAAATTCATAGCTTGGCTTACCTTTGACCACCATTTCACGGTAGCTCCGCAAAACGAGCTTCTTCTTAAAACGGCTTAGTTGAATATGGCTTATCAAATGAGTCAGGGTGCAGCCAAGCAGAGAATGACGGCCCAGCTCCAATATGCCGTACATCTGCTTGTTTACAAACGTCAGAACTCCCTCTTCATCAAAAAGCAGAATCCCGCTGTCGATATGCTCCAGTACATCCTCATATGTAGTATCCATCGGTCCGGATTGAAACGTTCTTGCCGGTAAAAGCAAGCTTTCCTGATATTGGCTTATCACGATACGAAGTTCCCCCTTTTACTGCAATTGACGAAGACGCTTAAGCGACATCAAATTACTATGTATATGAGTATATGACGAAGCCGCCAGAACATTCGGAAATCGTATTATATTATCCAACCGTTTCAACTATATTCCAATCATATCCAAGAGAAGAAGACAACGCAATCGGAGAAACTGTCGAATGATAAAAATATTCTTAAAATGATTCTTAAGACACATTAAATATCGTTAGAATGTTTCGTTTCCTGCAAATACAATGAAAAGAGCCTCCGCATTTCGCGAAGACTCTCCTCTTTTATGACATTGCGTGGAAGCATTAAGCTCGGTATTCAGGCTTTCTGCTGCAGCCGGTGGCGCCGCTGACTCATAACCGCCAGACGCTTCTTCAGTTCACGTTCCCATTTGGTATCGCCAATTTGTTTGGCTACGGCCAGCAGGTCAAGCGACATGTCGATTTGGCTGCGCACAATAGCGAGCGGATCCTCGCTCTCCATATTTATCACATTCTCGAAGATTGCTTCCTCATCTTCCATTACATAATCCTGGAAATCAACATCCGTAACTCCGTCGCCATGGGCATATTCTGCCAGGATTTCATATTCATTTTCGACTTTATAATGTACCTCTACCCGGTGGCATACCGGACAAAAAAGCAGGGGAACATTATGGACTTGCGTGCGATAATGCTTTAGGGTCCCCTTAGTTCCAACCATACTCGCTCCACAGCAAAAGCTCATTTTTGTTCACCCTCCTTGATTTTTTCCGTTGAATTCCTATTATTATATTACACAATGGCAGGAGAGATTCCTCTCCTTGAAGCTATATATTAACCTTTACGCCCATTTTCAAACGGCTTGTCCGCTAAGGATGGGCCGTTTTGGTGCAAAAAACCCCCTTGCCGGGAAATACTCCCGCAAGGAGGTTCTCTTCGTATATCAAAGATCGCAGCTGATGAGGACCGGCAGCTTACAGATTCTTGTCGCCCGGTTTCCAGTTCATAGCGCACAGCCCGCCGGATTGCAGGGCCTGCAGTACACGCAGAGTTTCTTCCACACTGCGGCCTACATCATTGTGGTTAACCACTTGATATTTCAGTTCGCCGTCAGGATCGATAATGAACAATCCGCGGAGTGCGATACCTTCTTCTTCGATCAGGACGCCGTAATCGCTGGCAACCTTCTTCGTGATATCAGACGCCAGCGGGAAGTTAACCGGACCAAGGCCATTCATATCCTTAGGGGTTGTCAACCAGGCTTTGTGGCTGTGGATGGAGTCGATGCTCACACCAAGAATTTCTGTATCGAGTTCTGCGAAATCAGCCGCAGCATCACTCAGTGCTGTAATTTCGGTCGGACATACAAATGTGAAATCAAGCGGATAAAAGAAGAATACAAGCCATTTGCCGCGATAGTCGGACAAGCTAACCTTACCGAAATCCTTACCGTCGCCCGTTACTGTCTCCATGAAGAAATCAGGGGCTGGTTTACCTACCAAACGTTCTGCCATTGCTTAAATCCTCCTTTGATTATGTAAGAAAAACAACTACGGTGCCGTTAGCCGGTGCAATATGCTTTTCTTGATTTTGATGGGATGGTTACATTGTTGCTGCTACAGAACAAATGTTATCATCGTACAAAATCAAAGTCAATATTACATTGATTACTTTTTTATAATTATTATAAATAAGCAACATTTTGTGAAGTTTTTCTTCTTTCTGCGTCAAAGGAGGGCATATGTGGTAGAACTAGGCTTTGCGGATAGCGGCAACAATCAGATCGCCCATCTCTGTAGTACTGATTGCCTTGCTCTTGTCTACAGCGATATCGCTGGTCCGGTGGCCGGCATCGAGCACCTCAGCGACAGCTGCTTCTATGGCAGCCGCTGCCTCTTCGTAGCCGAAGGTCATGCGGAACATCAGCGCAAGCGACAGAATCGTCGCGATCGGATTCGCGAGCCCCTGGCCGGCAATATCAGGCGCAGAGCCGTGTACCGGCTCGTAGAGGCCGTAGCTGCCTTCTCCCAGTGAAGCCGAAGCCAGCATACCGATGGAACCGGTCAGCATCGCTGCTTCATCACTCAGGATATCTCCGAACATATTCTCAGTAACGATGACATCGAAGCTTGAAGGACGGCGCAGCAGCTGCATTGCACAGTTATCCACCAGTACATGCTCCAGCTCTACCTGCGGATATTCCGGCGCCAGTCTGTTCACTACCTCACGCCAGAGGCGCGAGGTCTCCAGGACATTGGCTTTATCGACACTGGCCAGCTTATTGCGGCGTTTGCCGGCAATCTCGAACGCCTGGCGTACAATGCGCTCTACTTCTGTTACGTTGTATACGCAGGTATCCACAGCTTCTTCCCCGTGTTCACCCTGACGGCGCAGCTTCTCACCGAAATAAATACCGCCTGTCAGCTCACGCACCACCATCAGGTCCGTGCCTTCCAGTACTTCCGGTTTCAGCGTTGAAGCATCCTTCAGGCAGTCGAAGACAACTGCAGGACGCAGATTGGAGAACAGACCCAGTGCTTTGCGGATGCCCAGCAGGCCCGTTTCCGGACGCAGCTCCTTCGGATTGTTGTCCCACTTCGGTCCGCCAACGGCTCCCAGGAGTACGGCATCTGCACTGCGGCAGATTTCCAGCGTATCCTCCGGCAGCGGTGTTCCCCGCTCGTCAATGGCAATCCCGCCGAAGAGGGCATGCTCCGTTTCAAAAGCAAAGCCGAACACTTCTTCCGTTCTTTTCAATACTTTTTCCGCTTCTGCCACAACTTCAGGTCCGATACCGTCCCCGGCAATTACGGCGATTTTCTTAACCTCGCTCATTCCTGTCACTCCTTAGGTAGTCCTGCTGCTCGCAGACATAGTTCTTCTGTATATTGTTGTATCATAACAACAGACAAAGGACAAAGATATAGATTCTATTGAACTGATAGGCGAAGCCTATAGGAGTACGGTTACCGTATCTTGCACTGATAAAAACTGCACCGCAGTTTGCTCTTAATTCTTAAGTTGTTTACAATTAGTATGCAATTGTTGTATATAACCGTTAGTCCATCTTAATGAGGGAGTGATACTAAGGTGCAATATACTAAGCTTGGCAAGTCCGGTATGAAGGTTAGCCGCCTCTGTCTGGGAACGATGAATTTCGGGCCGATTACCGACGAGAAGGAAGCCTTCCGCATCATGGATGCTGCGCTGGACGCCGGAGTCAACTTTTTTGATACTGCTAACGTGTATGGTTGGGGTGAGAATTCCGGCCTGACCGAGACCATTATCGGGCGTTGGTTCAAGCAGGGCGGCGGACGCCGTGAAAAGGTTGTGCTCGCCACTAAGGTCTATGGCGCAATGAGTGACAAGCTGGATGGTCCAAACGATGAGGCCGGCCTCTCTTCCTATATTATCCGCAGGCACCTGGAAGCCTCTCTGCAGCGTCTGCAGACCGATCATGTTGAACTCTACCAGATGCACCATATCGACCGCAACGTGTCGTGGGACGAGCTGTGGGGTGCCTTTGAGCTTGCTGTCAGCCAGGGCAAGATCGGTTATGTCGGCTCCAGTAACTTTGCCGGCTGGGATATTGCCGTAGCCCAGCAGGAAGCGAAGGCCCGCGGGTTCCTGGGTCTGGTATCGGAGCAGCATAAATACAGCCTCACCTGCCGTCTGCCGGAGCTGGAGGTTCTGCCTGCTGCCCAGCATCTCGGTCTTGGAATTATCCCGTGGAGCCCGCTTGACGGGGGACTCCTCGGCCGCAATGCCTTGAAGAAGATCGAAGGCAGCCGGAGCGGGGGCAATTCAGAACGTGTAGAGCAGCATAAGAGCCAGCTGGAAGCCTTTGCGGAGCTGAGTCTGGAGCTGGGCGAACCGCAGGATAATATCGCACTGGCCTGGCTGCTGGCCAATCCTGCGGTGACGGCTCCGATTATAGGACCGCGTACGCTGGAGCAATTCGAAAGCGCGCTGCGCAGCCTGGAGATCGTCCTGGACGAGTCCGTGCTGAAACGTCTGGATGAGATTTTCCCGGGACCCGGCGGTGCTGCTCCGAAGGCTTATGCTTGGTAAGCAGAGTTTAAGAAGCCATATCTGATTCGTATTCTGTTCTATACCAGGTCATAGAAAGAGCTGTTCACCGGCAATTATCCGGTAAACAGCTCTTTGTGCAATTTATTGTGCGGTGTCCACCGTCACAGAACCATTGCTGGTGGACAATGTAACTTCATGGGTTCCGCTGCCAAGCACGGCTGTTCCATTGTCATCATCGCCGTCCCAGGTAACATTCCCTTTAAGCGAACCATTGCTCGTATCCGCATGGATTGTCGCATCCGTAACAGCCGGCAGGCCCACTACAATCTTGCCATTGCTGGATTTCAGCTCCCAGTCGCCTGTCACCGCAGAATTGACCGTAATCTTGCCGTTGCTGCTCTTGGCAGATAAGGAACCGTCGATATTGCCCAGTGTAATCGCCCCGTTCGAGCTGACCAGCTCCACTTTACCCTGTATATTCTGCACGGTTACTGTACCATTGCTGGTGTGAGCCTCCACGCCTCCGGTAATATCATGGATATCCATTGTCCCGTTGCTGGTGTCCACATCCATGCCTGCTGTCAGACCGGCAGCTTCGATGGATCCGTCGCTGGTCTCTACCTGGGCGGCTAAATTCCGCGGGATGCTAACATTCAGGTAAGGAGCTTTGACATTAATTCCGAACTGGATGTTCGCGAGCCAGCCGGAATCTCCTTCCAGCTCCATGACAAGCGTGTCGCCTTCGGTCGTCACTTTCCATTTACGCTCTAGTGCGCTTGCTGCTTCACTGTCCGTATTGCCCGGCAGCTCCAGCTTTCCTTCATATTCCAGGGTGTTTCCTTGTACGCCTTCAATCTTAACCTTGCCGTCAGGCAATTCAATCCGTACATTCTTAATTTCCTGATTCACTTCTACCGTCCCGCTTACCGGGACAAGCGTTGTATTGCCCAAGATACTGCTCAGCGAGCCGCCAGCCAGCACCGTCTGTGCCCCGCTTGCCGCGACAAGCACGATAATCAGCACAATCGCCCAGCCGCTCACACGGCTCTTGACATCCGATTTAATGAAGAGCCTAAGCAGCATCTCCAGCCCGAACAGAATAAGCAGTGCCGGCCAGATATAGCCCAGCGCCTCGTAAGTGATTACATCGTACTGGGCAAGTACTACAATGACCCCAATCACAATGCAGCCTATTGCGGCGGTAAAGCTGCCGATTTTCCATCTCCCCATAATTCATTTCCCCATTTCACTATACTTTAGAATTGTTCTTCAGCATTCTCAGTCCATATCCGATCAAGGCAAGAGACAGCACGATCGCCCCGATGTTCATGTCATTGAGTATTCTCCAGAGGGTTGGAAATACCGTAATGAGCATTAGCATAATACCCGCTATGACACAGCCTATGCCTACCCATACCGGATTAACATCATCATGCGGATACACCGGAGGTGCCGGCATTCCCATAGTCCAAGGTGCCCCGAAGCTGTCCGGATGGAACATCATCCGCTCATGCTCAGCCGCAGAGAGCTTCATCCAGGCCGCTTTTTGCAGCGCATCGAATAGTTGATAGAACCAGAGTGCTGCCAGCGCGAACGGAAATACGGTGGGCATCGACGGAATGAACATAATACACAGCGATGCTCCAAGCATATACTCAAGACCCAGTTTTTTAAAGCCTAAATACATATGGCCCAGTCCCGGAACCATCGCCAGGAGAAAAGTGAGCCAGCGTCTTTTCTTAATCATATAATACCCTCCTAAAAGTTTTGCGGAACATCCGCTTCTTCGAACTCTCTTTACAGCAAAACTGCTTCGAAAGCATCTGCTGAGTTTTGCGGAACATCCGCTTCTTCGAAATCTTCTTTGCAGCAAAGCTGCTTCTATCGTACGCAGGTTTTAATTAGTATGAATTAGCCGGAATAGCCCCTGCGGATTGTTGGATTATTTGCCTTGAGGGCCGAACCAGGCGCTGACTGAAGTGGACATTTGCCCATTAATTTCGGTAATGCCGTAGGCAAGGTGTTCGAACACACCGAACTGCAGCAGGAGAAAAGTCAGCCCCACGGCAACGCCATAATGCATCCAGGAGGTTCCCGGGGCGGTACGCCGTCTGGACATCGTTGCTTTAATCACCCGTTCCCTGCGGCCATTCTCCATACGGTCAATCTTAGCCATCACATCCGCTGTAAGATCAGGGAAGTCCATAGGCTGCATTGCTTCCTGGCCAAGGCCGTCCAGCCCGGCTTCCATCTCATTCCACAGCGCCGCGAGACCGCGTGCCTCTTCCAGCCATTGCGCGCAGTCGGGACAGGACTCGGCATGCAGGCGGATTGTCTGCTGCGCCTCAGGCGGCAGCTGGCCATCGATATAATGCGGCATCCATTCTTTTACTGTTGCACAATTCATCGCCATTCCTCCCCGCTTTTGCGCATCATCTGTCTGGCCCGATACAGCTGCGATTCAACCGTTTTGACCGAAATCCCTTTCTGATCGGCAATCTCCTGATACGAGTGTCGCTGAAAATAGTACAGCTGCACAACCGACCGGTACGGCTCTGTCAGACTGTTCAAATTCTCATCGAGCTCCTGGGAGGCTTCCTTGCGGAGCGCCGCCTGCTCAGGCGTTTGCGAAGTCACCCAATCATTCTCCGTGTAGTCCGCAGTGCTCCGGTGCCGCCATTCCCGGTCATTGGCCCGTTTCCAGTCCAGACAGGTCCGGTAAGCAATCCGGTACAGCCATGTGGAGAATGAAGACTGTCCTCTGAAGGAGGGAAGAGCCTTATAGGCCTTGATGAAGACTTCCTGGGCCATATCCTTGGCCGACTCGGCTTCTCCTGTGATTTTGATGCATACACTGTATACCATGCCCTGATAGCGTGTCACCAGGTGCCCGAAGGCCTGATGCTCTCCGCTGAGCACAGCAGTAATCCACTCCGTCTCTTCCAAGTAATTCTTCCCTCCTTCAGTTACATAACGTTAGACGCCGGGCAGGCTGATCCCCCTGCAGGACATGCGAAATTTTTAAAAAATAATTTTTGCAGTCTATTTTACTTTACTATATCCTACATGGGGCTTATCCTCTACAGAAAGGGAATTCCTTTTTCTTGTCGAATTCATTTATCATCATGGCTAGGCAGCATACAAATAGAAACGGCTGCTCCTCCTTAAGAGGATGGTATGCGTTTCAGTGATAAAGATAAGGAAAGCGGTGGACAGAAATGATTCGAGCTATGCTAGTGGATGATGAACGTCTTGCACTTATAAAACTTCAGCTCATGCTTGAAGAATTAACGTCAGTACAGATCCTTGCCGCCTTTACAGACCCTTATGAAGCGGTAAAAGCAGCACCGGAGCTGGACCCTGAAGTTATTTTCCTGGATATTGATATGCCCGAGATGAATGGAGTTCAAGCTGGTGAAATCCTGCAGAATCTTTGCCCCCGTGCCAAAATCATATTTGTGACTGCATACAATAACTACGCTGTAGATGCTTTTGAGCTAAACGCACTTGATTATGTATTGAAGCCGGTAAGCAGAAGCAGGCTGGTGAAGACTATTCAGCGTCTGGAGGAACGGATCGAGCTGGAGCCCGACAATAAAATTACAGATCATCAAATCATGATCCGCAGCCTCCAGTCCCTGCGTTTCGAGCGCGGCGGACAGCCGCTAAGCAATATTCGCTGGCGTACCTCGAAAGCCCAGGAGCTGTTTGCTTATCTTTTTCATAACCGTAACCGGTTTGTCAGCAAGGACAGCCTGATCGATCTCCTGTGGCCTGATTTCAATCTCAAAAAAGCCTCAACCCACCTGTACACTACCATTTATCAGGTAAGGCAGTGCTTGAAGCAGGGAGAAATCGATCTCCCCATCAATAATGTCAGCGGCGGAGAAGGCTATACCCTGGAGACCGGGGGCGCTTTAATTGACAGCTACGAATGGGAGAAAGGCCTTCTTACTCTGGAGCCGGTCAGCGCAGGCAATATTCAAGAGCATCAGCGTCTGCTGGATTTCTACACTGGTGATTATTTGGCCGACTACGATTATTTGTGGGCTGAGAGTGAACGTCAGCGGCTCCGGACGATCTGGCTGCATCATGCGCTGAGTCTGGCAGCGTTCTATATAGAGACCAGCAAACTCCCGGAGGCTGTTACGATATATCAGCGTATTGTCCGTCTTCAGCCTTACTTCGAACAGGGATATTTCGGGCTTATGAAAACGTATGATATCATCGGTGAACGCTCAGGGGTCGAGGAGCAATATAACACGATGACAGCTCTTTGGAACGGGGAACTGGGGATTGGCCTGCCGGCAAATATAACCCGCTGGTACGAGGAATGGAAGCAGCATAATTTCAGAAGTCTGTGAATTAATCTTATTCTTCTGCTGAATATAAGAACAAGACAACCCGCCCGTAGCATTTGCTTCGGGCGGGTTGTCTGTATACCAGTATAACCTTATTTATGCTATCTCTGATTACTCCGGTTTATTGCGTGTCTTGAATCTGCGTGCCAGGATAATCCCCAGAACGATCAGTCCCCCACCCATCAGATACAATGGGAGCGGGCTTTCTTCCCCTGTCTTAGGGAGATCTCCAGGCAGGCCATCTTCACCGGAGGTTGTATCAGTTACCGTACCTGTCGGCACCTCGTCAACACCCACCTCAATAATGATATCCTGATCATTGCCGTCTTCATCCGTTACAGTAATGGTGAACTTATCCTTTCCGGTATATCCCGGATCAGGAGTATAAGTCCATTTGCCGTCTGGTGTAATGACTACTGTACCATGTGACGGTTCCACACTAATGCTTGGAATGCCGCCCAGCGGAATCTCCCCATCGATTGGAATATCCTCAACAGTCGTTGCTGACGTAGCCTGTGGCGTCGGTGCGCTGCTTACTGCAGGTGCAGTAGGACTTAAGGTCGCTATTGGTGTAGGTCCCGGTGTAAACGTCACGCCAGGTACTCCTGTTGCGGAAGGACCTGGTGTACTAGTTACACCTGGCGTTACCGTACTAACCGGAGTAGGTGTTGGAGTAACCACCGGGTTCGTTCCGGGTGCTCCTGTCGGTGCCGGTATGTCTTTATTCGTAATTGGGGCCAGCACCTTTTGTACCTTCGAATCAATGATGATGCTGCGCTCCGTTGAATCCAAATAATAGCCGGTTGGAGCCACGGTTTCCTGCAATGTGTATACTCCAAGCTTCAAATCCTTAAATTCAATCTCACCATTCACGTTGGTAATCCCAGTTGCCACTACGCTCTTGCTGGAATCATAAAGCTTAAACTCAGCCCCGGCGAGCTTTCTCGCTGCGTTACCTTCGGCGATCTTAACGAGCTTGATTGAACCCAAGGTCTCTTGGTTTGTGATTGGTGCCAGCACCTGCTGTACCTTTGAATTAATCGTAATAGTGCGCTCCGTTGGATCTAGATCATATCCCGCTGGAGCCTTTGTTTCCTCCAGCGTGTACGTACCCAGCTTCAAATCATCGAATACAATTTCACCGTTCGCATTGGTAGTTTTCGTTGCTACAACAATCTTGCTGGAATTCGTGAGCTTGAACTCTGCTCCGGCAAGCTTTTTCGTCGCGTCAGCAGCGTCTACCTTGATGAGCTTAAGTGAACCCAGGGTTTCCACGTTCTTAATAGGAGCCAGCACCTGCTGGGCCTTCCCGCTGATTGTGATGTTATGCACTGTCCCATCAAGATCATATCCGGCCGGAGCTTTGGTTTCCTCCAGTGTGTACGTACCCAGCTTCAAATCATCGAACACAATTTCACCATTCGCATTGGTAGTTTTCGTTGCTACAACAATCTTGCTGGAATTTGTGAGCTTGAACTCTGCTCCGGCAAGCTTTTTCGTCGCGTCAGCAGCGTCTACCTTGATGAGCTTAAGTGAACCCAGGGTTTCCACGTTCTTAATCGGTGCCAGCACCTGCTGGGCCTTCACAGTGATTGTGACGTCCTTCGGCGTTGAATCCAATTCATACCCGGCCGGAGCCTTTGTTTCTTCCAGCGTGTACGTGCCCAGCTTCAAATCATCGAACACAATTTCACCGTTCGCATTGGTAGTTTTCGTTGCTACAACAATCTTGCTGGAATTCGTGAGCTTGAACTCTGCTCCGGCAAGCTTTTTCGTCGCGTCAGTTGCATCGACCTTAACAAACTTAATCGAGCCGATGGTTTCTATATTCGTAATCGGGGTCAGAACAAGCTGATCCTTCGAAGTAATTTTGACATTGCGTACCCTTGCATCCAAATCATATCCGTAGGGGGCCTTGGTTTCCACCAGGGTATAGTCCCCAAGATTCAGATCTGTGAATTCAATTTCACCATCGTTATTCGTAACACGCGTTACCGCCACATTTGTGCTGGTACTCGTGAGTCTGAACTCTGCTCCGGCAAGCCTCTTATTCACATTATTATAATCTACCTTACTTATCTTGAGTGAGCCCAAGGTTTTGGTGTTCTTGATTGGGTCCAGCACCAGCTGATCCTTTGAATCAATCTTGATAGTACGCACCGCTCCATCCAGATCATATCCGGCCGGAGCCTTGACTTCCTCCAGTGTGTACGTTCCAAGCTTCAAATCATCGAATACAATTTCACCATTGGCATTGGTAGTCCCTGCCGCAACCACAGCATTGCTGGAATTGTATAATTCGAACTTTGCTCCTGAGAGCTTCTTCGTTCCGTCCGCTGCATCCACCTTTATAAGCTTAAGTGAGCCTGTGGTTGCTTTATTGGGGATTGACGGCAGAATCTGCTGTACTTTCGAATCAATCTTGACATTACGCACCGTTTCATCCAATTCATACCCGGTTGGAGCTCCGGTCTCCTTCAGTGTATAGTCTCCGAGCTTCAAATCATTGAATACTATTTCACCATTGGCATTGGTAGTCGCAGTTGCCACCATAGCATCGCTGGAATTGTAAAGCTCGAACTTCGCTCCGGCCAGCTTCTTCGTTCCGTCCGCCGCATCTACCTTAACAAGCTTGAGCGAACCCAAGGTTTCTTTATTCGTAATTGGAGCCAGCACCTGTTGTACTTTCGAACTAATTGTGATGTTGCGCACCGTGGAATCCAAATCATATCCGGCCGGAGCCTTGGTTTCCTCCAGTGTATATGCTCCAACCTTCAGATTATCGAATATAATTTCACCACTGGCGTTAGTAGTTGCCGCTGCCACCATTGCATTGCTGGAATTGTATAGCTCGAACTTCGCTCCGGCAAGCTTCTTCGTACTGTCAGCTGCATCTACCTTAACCAGCTTGAGCGAGCCCAGAGTTGCTGTGTTCTTGATCGGTTCCAGAACCTTCTGCACATCCGAGTCGATCGTAACGCTCTGCTTTGTTGAATCCAGTTCATATCCGGCCGGAGCAGCAGTTTCCTGATAGGAGTAGGTTCCGAACTTCAAATTACTGAATACAATTTCCCCGCTGGCATTGGTAGTAGATGTTGCCACTAGAGTATTGCTGGAATTGTATAACTCAAACTTTGCTCCTGCAAGCTTCTTCGTTGCATCATCTTTATCTACCTTTATTAGTTTAAGCGAACCTTGAAGTGCTTCATTAGTAACCGTCACAGCATTTTGTTGAGCCGGATCAATAGTTACGGGAACACTATTACCATTAAGCTTATATCCAGCCGGTGCTTTAGTTTCTTTGTATGTGTAGCTTCCTCCCATTAATTTCGTAAAAATCACTACGCCGTTTGCATCGGTAGTTCCCGTTCCTACCAATTTATTTGCTGCATCATACAGTTCAAACTCTGCACCTGCAAGTTTTTTGGACGAATCATCCTGGGCAACCTTAGTCAGCTTGAGCGAGCCGTTATAATCATTCGTAACGGTCAGCAGAACAGGTGTAGAAGAATTAATGGTTACTGTCCGCGCTGTAGTATCCAGTGCATATCCGGTGGGTGCCTTTGTTTCCTTTAGAACATATTTACCGGCCCGCAAATTAGTGAACTCCAGATTGCCAGCTGAATCACTGGTTGCTTTCACTGTATCCTTCAGTTCTGTACCTACAATACGACCCAGGGAGAACTCAGCACCCTGAAGATTTTTAGTTTGGTCTGCATTTGTTTTCAGCACCTTAAGCGAGCCTTTCACACCGCTGCCCGTACCTCCGGTATCAACAATGGTGAAGCTTTGGGTGAATGGAAAAGGTTTACTTACCTGCTTGGCACCCATTCCGCTAAATGCAACATTATTGGTTACAGCTACAGTTCCTACTGCTGTAATAACAGACTGATACTTGAGAATATAGGGTTTGGTAATGGGGTTCGTAAACGCCAGCTTAAAGATGTCTACCCCGCTTGGGTTTGTGGTGAATTGGAGCGTATAATCTGTACCCTGAACTAATTTCGTGCCAGTCTCAGCAACTGTTCCAGCCGCGTTAACTGTAGTATTAAAGACCTGAAAACTTGCAGGCAATAACACCTGATTGGTACTCGGAGTATCTACAATCTCTGCATTGCTCACTGCGGATTGGTTAGCGTTAATGGTCATCGTCCAATTTATTAACGTTTGATCTGAACTATCAACCACACCTGTTTTAGTTACATATTGTCCACCATTCGGTATAGTGAGGGGGGAATTCTGGAGCACTCCCGAGACTGCCGTGCCCTGCGCATTATACAAGGTGGCTTTATTGGTGAGAGTCCCCTCGCTAACATCTCCTGCTATAAATTCTGTTTTGAAAACTACATAAAAGGCATAATTAATAGCTTTCTTAAATTTAACCTTCAGCTGAAGTCCATCGGCAGTTACACTTGCATCATAATCAGCAGGACTCACAGGATCTCCCTGTTCAGGATTTCCACTTGCATTGTAATTTAACTCATATACCTCTACAGTCCCAGTATCTCCTCCAGCCATCTGTTGGCTTGCCGGAAACGTGTCAACTAGTTCTGCACCTGCAGCCAGTTCTCTTTTGTTATAATTGGCTCCAACTTTCCAGGTGGTTCTCTTGCTGGCTGTATCGTACGAGCCTTCCTTGAATCCATTATTCTTGACTTTAACGTTCGGATCAAAAGTAGCTGAGGACGTCTGTGCTGGTGTGCCAACAGCCTTCTCTTGCCATACAACCGAGGCAGTGTTAGTGAAAGTAGTTGCGTTAGTTTTCAGCTTGTAATAATCGAAATTGGTACTGTAAGTGATCGTATACGCCTGAGTGATGGGTTTTAAAAATTTAATTTCGAAACCATCATTTGTTTTGAAGTCACTATTTCCCAGATTGGTAATCTCATAATCGGTACCCTCAACCAGCGCAGGAGAAATAACCGGCTTCCCGATCAGCTGCAATCCGGCATTTCCGAATTTATCAGTCAATACCAGATTGGTCATTGTTTTTTTGTCTTCATTAATTTTAATCGTCCATTTAACGGTTTTGTTCCAATAATCTATGTTTGACGGTGATTGTTTAGTTAAAACACGTTGGGTAAGCGAAGTCGTAGCTGTTACGGGCACCCCGTTATAGGTGACTGTATTCGTAACATTCCCGGTAGTATAGACGCGGTCTGCTACCTTTGTTTTGTATACAATCCGGTAGGCAGACTGTATGTCGTTAATGAATTTAAGCTCAAACCCAGCTTTGGAAGTAGTGTCAGCCAGTTGGGTTACGGTATAGTCCGTACCTAATATCAACTTTGCGCCATCATCCGTACCGTTTCCGTTTTGATCCAGCTTTACTTTATAAATTTCCATTGATCCGGCAACATAATCCTGAGTGATGTCGAAAGTATCGGTTAGAACAGCTTTATCCGCTGTTATTACCTTTTCATTATAGTTATATTTGATTTGCCAAGTAATTTCCTCTGAAGTTGAATTATAACCCAAAGATGATTTTTCCAGCGTTTTGCCCAAGTTAATATTAACCTCTGCAGAGGCAGTTTGAGGTGAGCCATTAGCAGTCAGTGTAGCTGTATTATTAAACTTTGTTTGCTCTGTAGTACTTATGTTCTTGGTAGTAAACTTTATCCGGTAGGCTTCATTTATTGAATTATTGAATCTCAGATCCAATTTGGTCAGATCGCTTGCGGTCGTGTCATAGAGTGCAGAACTGACCTGCCCGCCAAGGGTTAAGTTTCCTTTAACATCCACCGTCAAGGCATATACAGCAATAGAAGCCGGGTCCAGCTCCAAGCCTGTCTGCATGGGGTCCGTAATTACAGCATTATCAAGTTTGTTCAAAAGCGTATTTACATCAACCGTCCAGTCAATACTGCTGGCATTATATTTTTGCGGCATGGGTGTTCCGGTTTTGGTGATAGCTTTGCCGTTACTGGGTTGAACCTGGAGTGTAATTGAGTTATTGGCATTTCCCGCTATCGGAAAATGGAGCACCTGCGTTGTGCTGCCGGTAACTGTAGTTGAGCTTAGGGTGGATTCAACCCAAAAAGTTCCTTTTATATCCAATAGCCCTTCAATATTTTCATTAAAAACAAATACGACTTTATTATCTGCACCTACAGTATAAGTACCAATTCCATTAGCGAATTCACTATTAACCAGCGTACCGGAGTACGTTTGATTAATTTTTAATTGGGAAGGAAGGGTGTACGTGTACGTAGCGCCTTCGTCATACTTTGCATCCGGAAGCTCATAAGTCAAATTCAGCTTAACCATAGAATCCAGCTTGTACACACTATCCGTAACCTGCGTCCCATTTTCGTATACCGAGAGTGTTACAGTTTTAACAATATCTTCGGTAATTTCTGTGTTCATTGCATCCGCATTGACATTGGTGAAGAAACCCATTGCATTAGCGAATGATGTTATAAACAGTATTATTCCAAGCCCCAGTGCCCATTTTTTCTTTTTCATTAATCTCAAGACCTCTCCCTCTTTCATATGTATAATTTGTTCTTACATCAGTCGTGGAATGATCAGATAAGACATTAGAGCAGTGACATGAACAATTTCTGAACAGCTAAGTAATTTCTCCATTTCTCACTCCAATTTCCTATAAACCGCTTAGTATTGACAAAGAAAGTGCCAAAAGGTGTGATTATGACAAGATAAATTGTAACTAAAGTCACTGATAAATCACTGACAAACGGCTGATAAACTCATAAATCCCCCTAAGAAAAACAAAAAAGCCATTGGGCCAGCAGAATGTTCTGCTGGCCCAATGGCTTAAACTCAGGTTTTACTTTAGTGGAAAGCTTCTATATATACCGTTTTAAAGGCTGGCTTGGTCGGCCGGGAGCAGCGTCTTACGCTTCTCAATCAGCTTGTTAAGTGCATCCAGATAGGCTCTGGCACTCGCTTCCAGGATATCGGTACTGAGTCCGCGGCCCTGCGCTGCGATCTCGCCTTGGGACAGCACAACATGAACCTCACCCTGTGCGTCTTTACCTCTGCTGACTGCCTTAATCGAATAGTCGCCCAAGGTGACTTCCTCACCAGTAGCCTGATCAATGGCGTTATAGATCGCGTCTACGGAACCATTACCCTCGGCAACTGCCACAATCGGCTGCGGCTCCTGCCCGTTAATAATAACTTTGGCCGTTGGCGTAGCTTCATTACCATAAGTCACATATATTGTCTGCAGGCTGAAGGTCTCCGGTGTATCGATCAGCTTCTCTTCCAGAAGAGCCAGAATATCCTCATCCGAGACTTCCTTCTTCTTGTCCGCCAGATCCTTGAACTTGGCAAAAGCGGCATTCAGCTCTTCCTCCGGGACGTCATAGCCCAGATCACTGAGCTTGTCGCGGAAGGCATGGCGTCCGGAGTGCTTGCCCAGCACCAGCTTACTTTCTTTGAGGCCGATCGTTTCAGGTGTCATGATCTCGTAGGTGGTCTTCTCCTTCAGCATGCCATCCTGATGAATACCAGATTCATGCGCGAAGGCGTTGGCCCCGACGATGGCCTTATTCCCGGGCACTACCATCCCGGTCAGCTTGCTGACCAAGCGGCTGGTACGGGATATTTCCGACAGGACCAGTGAAGTTTTGGCGTCAAAAAATTCGCTGCGGGTCTCCAGCGCCAGCGCTACCTCTTCAATAGCCGTATTTCCTGCCCGCTCACCAATGCCGTTAATGGTCCCTTCGATCTGATCCGCGCCATTCTGAATGGCAGCAAGCGTATTGGCGGTAGCCATCCCCAGATCATTATGACAATGTGCACTGAGCTGTACCCGTTCGATATCCGGCACCGTATCCTTCAGGAATTTGAAAATCGCTCCGTATTCCGAAGGATTCAGATAGCCCACAGTATCAGGGATGTTCACCACATTGGCTCCTTCACGGATCGCCATCGACACCATTTCAGCCATGAAATCACGTTCTGTCCGGCCGGCATCCTCCAAAGAGAA
This sequence comes from Paenibacillus sp. FSL R10-2199, assembly GCF_038000235.1. Lineage (NCBI taxonomy): Bacteria > Bacillati > Bacillota > Bacilli > Caryophanales > Paenibacillaceae > Paenibacillus > Paenibacillus sp. FSL R10-2199. The sequence continues at coordinate 1,144,771 of NZ_JBBOBO010000002.1, forward strand.
CTCCAGCTTGGGGAAATATTTCTTGGCATAACGGATAGCCGACTGCGCAGTTTCCAGTACCTGTGCTTTATCCATACGGAGCTTGTGCTGGCGGTGAATCGGTGATGTAGCAAGGAAAATATGAATACAAGGATCCTGTGCTCCCTGCAGCGCTTCCTTAACCGCATCGATATCACTCTCTCTGGAACGGGAGAGGCCAATCAAAGTGACGTTCTTTACGGCTCTGGCCACTGCGTTAACCGCAGCCAGATCTCCGGGCGATGCCGCAGGGAATCCGGCTTCCATCCGGTCAATTCCCAGCTTCTCCAGCTGATAGGCGATTTCCACCTTCTCGCGCGTGTTGAGGTTCACACCCGGTGACTGCTCTCCGTCACGCAGCGTCGTGTCGAACACATATATTTTCCGCATGCTGAGCACCTCCTGCAAATTGTCCATAAATCCCCAAATGCGGCTCGCAAAATTACGGCCGCATCTGAGAATCACCTATGGTTCATGTAGTCTTAAGTATATGTCCTATTTCTTAATCCAGTGCATCATTTCACGCAGCTGGCTTCCTACCACTTCTACCGGATGAGCGGCTTCGTTGCGGCGGGTAGCTGTCAGGAAGGCACGGCCGGATTGGTTCTCAAGGATAAAGTCGCGGGCGAATTTACCTTGTTGAATATCGGACAGCACTTCTTTCATTGCTTTTTTGGTTTCATCCGTGATGATGCGTGGTCCGGTTACATAATCACCGTATTCAGCTGTGTTACTGATGGAATCGCGCATAGTGGCAAGTCCGCCTTCATACACCAGGTCCACGATCAATTTCATTTCATGCAGACACTCGAAGTAAGCCATCTCAGGAGCATAACCGGCTTCTGTCAGTGTTTCGAATCCGGCTTTGATCAGTGCAGATACACCGCCGCAGAGGACAGCTTGTTCACCGAACAAATCTGTTTCTGTTTCTTCGCGGAAGGAAGTTTCGATAACTCCTGCACGGGTACAGCCGATACCTTTGGCATATGCTAGTCCGATCGCCTTGGCATTACCGGTTGCGTCCTGTTCAATGGCGATCAGGCCGGGAACTCCGAAGCCTTCAACATAAGTACGGCGAACCATGTGACCCGGGGACTTAGGTGCTACCAGCAGCACGTCTGCATCCTTAGGAGCAACGATTTGACCAAAATGTACGTTAAAGCCATGGGAGAACATCAGAGCCGCGCCGTTCTTCAGGTTCGGTTCAATTTCATTCTTATATACGGATGCCTGTGTTTCGTCCGGCATGAGAATCTGCACTACATCTGCACGGGATACTGCTTCTGCTACAGACAATACTTCAAAACCGTCATTCTTGGCAGTTTCAAAAGATTTGCCTTCACGCAGGCCGATGACAACCTGAAGTCCACTGTCACGCAAGTTTTGTGCCTGAGCATGCCCTTGGCTTCCGTACCCGATTACTGCAATTGTCTTTCCTTTTAATACGCTAAGCTCTGCATCCTGTTCATAGTACGTTGTAACTGCCATTGTCAATATCCTCCTTTAATTTGGACCCATCGTAAAGAGCGGGTGCTTCAAGAGCGCGGTGTTTCCTTACCTATGCATTGCCGTGCTCCTCAAGCCCCCGCTCTTTCGCGGGAAAGCCTAACCATATCTTAATAAATTAATGCAAGCAAGCAGTAATCCGTTAAAGCTGTAAATTGTGACGATCACGCATTACCGCGGATCATCGCCGTTACACCTGTTCGTGACAGTTCCTTAATGCCATAAGGCTTCAGCAGCTCAATCATAGCATCAATTTTCTGGGTCTCTCCAACCACCTGTACTAGTAAGCTTGTTGTTCCGATATCCACTACCGAGGCCCGGAAGGTTTCGACAACACCCATAATCTCAGGCCGTTCAGCCGGATCAGCCTTGACCTTAATCAACGCCAGCTCACGGGCAACCATGGGCTTGGAGCCAAGATCAATAACCTTGATGACATCGATCAGCTTGTAGAGCTGCTTCTCAATCTGCTCAAGCGTATGCTGGTCTCCAAGAGTAACGATAACCATCCGGGACAGCCCAATCTCTTCAGACTGGCCTACAGTTATACTCTCAATATTGAACCCCCGGCGGCCGAACAGTCCGGATACCCGCTGCAGCACACCTGGCTGGTCATTTACAAGCACGGAAATCGTATGTCTCATCACCGCTATTCATCCCCCATCAGCATTTGATCAATGGTTGACCCTTGGGTTACCATCGGGTAGACATTCTCGTCTTTAGGGACAACGAATTCTACCAGGACGGGTCCAGGTGTTTCCAGGGCTTCTTTCCACGCAGCTCCGGCTTCCTCTTTATTCGTAGCCCGCAGACCCTTAACTCCGTAAGCTTCAGCCAATTTCACAAAATCCGGACTGCCGGCAAGATCGGTATAGCTGTAACGCTTCTCATAGATGAGATTCTGCCATTGCCGGACCATTCCCAGTACCTGATTGTTGATTACAACGATTTTGACCGGAATCTTATTAATCGCACAAATCGCAAGTTCCTGTGAACACATCTGCATGCCGCCGTCACCATTAATGGAGACTACCAGCCGCTCCGGATGTGCCATTTGCGCTCCGATTGCCGCAGGGAAGCCGAAGCCCATTGTACCAAGACCACCTGAAGTAATCCATGCGCGCGGGTGATTGAATTTGTAATATTGTGCAGCCCACATCTGGTGCTGTCCTACGTCAGTAGTAACAATTGCCTCGCCTTTAGTGGTGTCATTAATCATTTGAATTACCCATTGCGGTTTCAGCTCTGACTCTGAATCTTTATAACGCAGCGGCTGATCCAGCTTCCACTGGGCGATTTGCGTTCTCCAGGCATCCGCATTCGCGGCCCGCTTAACATCAGGAATCAGCATTTCCAGCACGGTTTTGACATCGCCAACGATTGGAATATCAGGCGATACATTCTTGCCGATCTCCGCCGGATCGATGTCGATATGAACAATCTTGGCTTTGGGAGCGAAACCATCCAGCTTACCGGTTACACGGTCATCAAACCGGGCACCAATATTAATTAGCAGATCGCATTGTTGAATCGCATTGTTCGCTGTATAGGTACCGTGCATGCCCGGCATTCCCATCCACAGATCCTCCGCACTCGGATAACAGCCCAGACCCAGCAGTGTTGTAGTAATAGGAATTTCTGTACGCTTCACGAATTTATACATCGCTTCATGCGCTCCGGAGTAAATGACCCCGCCGCCTGCAATAATGATCGGACGCTCTGCAGCAGCAATGGCCTTCACCAGCTTATCAAGCTGAAGCTTGTTAGGCACAGTGCGCGGGTTGTAGCCGCGAAGGTTAACGCCTTGCTGCTGAACCGGCGTGAACAATGTCTTAGCAGCAGATACATCCTTCGGAATATCAATCAGTACCGGACCCTTGCGTCCCGTATTCGCGATATGGAAGGCCTCATGAATAATTCGCGGCAGGTCTTCAACATCCCGTACCAGATAGCTGTGCTTCGTAATCGGCATCGTTATACCGGTAATATCCGCTTCCTGAAAAGCATCTGTGCCGATCAGGCTGGAGAATACGTTCCCGGTGATTACCACCAGCGGAACAGAGTCCATGAATGCAGTAGCAATTCCTGTTACCAGATTAGTTGCCCCCGGGCCTGAAGTAGCGATACATACGCCTGCTTTTCCGCTCGCTCTGGCATATCCGTCAGCTGCATGAATCGCTCCCTGCTCATGGCGTGTCAGAATATGTTTGAAATCATCGAATCCATAAAGAGCATCATAGATATAGAGTACAGCCCCGCCCGGATATCCGAATACAGTATCCACACCTTCCAGTACTAGACTGCGCAGCAGGACTTCGGAACCTGTAATCACCTCAGGATTTTTCCATTTCTCACGTAACTGCTCTATAGACCGCACTTCTTCCGGTAATTGCGCGCTCATCAGTATTCCTCCCTTCGATTGTTCACATTCATTATTCAAATGACAGGACGTCTTTTATACAACATTTAATATTGACGAACAGGCTGTAAATCCTCCCTATTCAACAAAAAAACCTCTCGCCTCCCACGCGCAGAATAAGCGCGTGAGGGACGAAAGGTTTAGCTTCCGTGGTACCACCCATGTTTGCATTACATCTCACGATGAAATGCCTTATCAGGATACAAAAATCCATCGATGTAGGCAGGGCCCAAATCTCTGTAACCTGAAGTCCCTAACGCGGACCAAACGATTCCCCCTAATAATTCCACCGCTCTTGCTGATGGACCTTTCAGGGAAACAGCTCCGAGGTGAGCTCGTATATAAGGGATTTTGGTGGAGGTTGCAGCAGTTCCTCTCACTCTCTGAACAAAAGAGCCCTTAAAACTTCGTCCTCTTCATCGCCGATACATGTATGTTCGTTAAAATGTTTAGACACATTATATGATTTCCTCACACGGTAAGTCAATACCCATCTTGCGGATATATATTAAATTCTTCACAAAATGTTGTTCTACCCTTACCGGAACGCCCACACCAGGCAGGGCATATGATGTACGACAATGCGTGGAAAGGGGGCATTTTATGATTCGTTACCGCAGACCCAAGCAGGATGACACCGTCATTTTTGACTTGATTGAAAAGCAGCTTGTCCCGCTATCCCATCTTCCACAGACGATTATCAATCAGGTCAGAAAAGATCTGCCCCGCCGTCTGGGGCAAGGCGTTACTCTCGTGGCTTGTCCTGACTATGAGAGTGATCCGCTGGGGTTCGTACACTTTATGCTGCATGGAGATTTGTTATATATCGATATGCTCGCCATTGCGCCTAATGCAAGGCGTAGGCGTTACGGGAATATGCTGATGGACAGAGCGGAGCGGTTTGCACTATCACGTGCATGCCGGCGGGCAAAGGTTTCTGTGGATACCGGGAATACAGCCGGTCTTGCCTTTTATGAAAAACTGGGCTACAGCGTAGCCCGTTATCAACCGCAAAACTACTGTTATGAGCTTGAAAAACAGTTCATCTGATGAACTCAGGCTGTTCTACAGCTTAAAAGAATCCAATAGGTGGGACACCATAACCGGAACCTGGACCATAACCGCCGTAAGGACCGGGAACAGGCCCTGGGCCATAGCCATAACCGCCTCCATATGGGGCACCGCCATAGCCATAGCCTCCACCGCCATAGCCATATGGAGCCGTACCTATAGCCAGCAAATCAAACAATACAAGCGGAATCAATGCTTTGGTTTGTACTTTTTTACCACTGATACGCTGTAGAACAAGACGGTTGCCCGAAACACGGAGTAACTTGCCCATCACCTTGGAGCCGTCTTTTTTTACTGCAACGATATTTTTACCCACCAGCTTCATGACTTGTTTTTTCGTAACCGGCTGTGCCATAATATCCCTCCTAATGAGTTTCTTAAGCAGTCTATTCGCCTCGGCCGGTATTTGCCTGTACATCTGTCCTGCCCGAATCATGAAGGAGCAGCATCACCGCTAACAAAAAAACGCATTTCCGGATAACCGGAAATGCGCTCTGCAACGAAAAAGAATTAAACAGGAGATACCGACCCTAGCGTTTGCCCGGATCGTATGGTTCCCCCAAAGCCTTAGGTGCCGAAGAACGTCCGACTGCACTGACCAGGACGATGATGGTTAGTACATAAGGAATCATGAAAATGAATTCCTGCGGGATACTCTTGGACCATTCAAACAATTGCACATAGTTACGGATGGCCTGGGACAGACCGAAGAATACGGCTGCTCCGAAAGCACCGAGCGGATTCCATTTACCGAAGATCATCGCCGCAATGGCAATGAAGCCTTGTCCGGAGATGGTATTGTGTGCAAATGTACCGGTAGTTGTCAAAGTAATCGTAGCTCCGCCGATACCAGCCAGCAGGCCGCTAAGCATTACACCAATATATCTCATCTTGTTTACATTTACACCAAGTGTATCTGCTGCACTCGGATGTTCACCGACTGCACGCAGACGGAGTCCAAACGGAGTTTTGAACAGGACGAAATAAATAACAACTACCAATATAATCGCTAAGTAGGTCGTTGGATAGGAATTAAAAATCCCTTCTCCGATCACTGGTATCTTGGAAAGCCCGGGAATGGCTACTTTGCTAAAACCGTCGATCAGCGGAGTTTCACCGGATCCGTCGAAGATTAGCTTAACCATGTACAGTGTACTGCCTGCGGCAAGGAAGTTGATGACCGTACCACTTATCGTCTGATCGGCCTTGAAGGTTATCGAAGCCACCGCATGAATCAGTGAACCAATCACACCCACAGCCATGGCACTAAGCACACCAACCCATGGCGCCCATTCACCCATTCCTGCTTCCTGAGCATAGTACCCGCCTACTGCTGCAGCAAATGCACCAAACATCATCAAGCCTTCAAGTCCGATGTTGACGACACCGGATCGTTCAGAGAAGATGCCGCCAAGGGCGGCAAATATAAGCGCCGTGGAAAAAACAAGCGTTGTATTGAGCAGTTGGCCTAAGACTTCCATCTATAACACCTTCTCTTTCTTGCGCTTGAAGTAAAACGGTTTGAGCACCCAGCGTACAATGCCTTGCGCAGCAATGAAGAAAATAATTGAACCGATGACAATACGGATCAGCTCCGGAGGTACATCAGCACCAAAGCTCATCCCTGCAGAACCATACGTAAGCGTACCGTATAGAATAGCAGCGAGAATGACGCCGAGCGGATGAGTCAGCCCGAGCAGAGCCACAGCGATACCATCGAATCCATAACCAGGTGATGCCGCGAATACCGATTGATAATGGAACACACCCAGTACCTCACCAGCTCCCGCCAATCCGGCGAACACACCACTGATGAACATCGCTTTGATCACATTGCGTCCTACATTCATACCTGCATATTCTGCAGCATGCGGGTTTAAACCTACCGCACGCATTTCGTAACCTTGCTTGGTTTTCCACAAATAGACGTAGAAGAATGTAGCTGCTGCAAGGGCAATAACCGTTCCCCAGTGCAGACGGGCATTGTCGAATGTGGAGAACAGGAAGGTCATCGACAGCGATGCCGGGTTATCTTCCGAACGGTTCTGTCCCTGTAAGAGCAGGAAGGTCCGGACAATATAGTTCGACAGGAAGAGCGCAATCCAGTTCAACATGATCGTAGTAATAACTTCGTTGATTCCGCGTTTGGCCTTCAGATAACCGGCAATCCCTGCCCAAAGTCCGCCGCACACACCCGCTGCAATCACCGCAAGAGGTACAAGCAGGAATGCAGGCAATACGCCGCCAAGCTTGATGCCGACTACTGAAGCAGCCGTCATACCAATCATTACCTGACCATCCGCGCCAATGTTAAACATCCCAGAACGGAAAGCAAAGGCTACCGCGAGACCTGTGAACATTAGCGGAGTCATCTCGCGCACAGCTTCACCGAAATCGTATGGACTGCCGAATACGCGTTTGAATAACGCTGAGTAGGCTGCAACCGGATCGTATCCGCCAATCAGCATAACGATAGCGCCGACCAGGAAACCCAACAGAATCGCAATAAGCGGAATAATGTAGGTGTCTGTAGCGAATATTTTTTTGATTCTAGACATCCGCGTGGCCTCCCCGCTTCAAGCTTCCCGCCATCATCAGACCCAGTTCCTGGTCATTCGTATCCTGCGGGAATACTTCTCCGACAATCTGCCCTTCATAAATAACGGCAATTCTGTCGGATACATTCATAATTTCGTCCAGTTCAAAAGAGATCAGCAATACGGCTTTGCCCTGGTCACGCTGGGCAATCAGCTGCTTCTGAACAAATTCAATGGCTCCGACATCAAGGCCGCGTGTAGGCTGTGCTGCAATCAGGAGCGTCGGATTTTTGTCTATTTCCCGCGCAATAATCGCTTTCTGTTGATTACCGCCGGATAATGACCGGGCCTTGTTCTCAATTGAAGGCGTACGCACATCGAATTGCTTCACCAGATCTTCTGCATGCTTGTTGATAACATCCTTATTCAAGAATCCGTTCTGATTGTACGGGCTCTTATAATACGTTTCCAGCACCATATTCTCACTCACGGTGAAATCAAGTACCAGTCCATGCTTGTGCCGGTCTTCCGGGATATGGGAGACATTCATTTCAGACACCTTACGCGGAGAGAGGTTGGTAATTTCCTTGCCCGAAACTGTAATTGAACCGGAATCGATCTTGCGCAAACCGGTAATCGCCTGAATAAGCTCACTTTGTCCGTTGCCGTCGACGCCTGCAATCCCCAGAATCTCGCCCGCTTTCACTTCAAAGCTGAGGCCATTCAGCACAGGGACCCCATCCTTGCTTTTACTTCTGACATCAGACAGCTTCAGGATGCCTTCACCAATATGTGCCGGCTGCTTGTCTACTTTGAAGGTAACACCGCGTCCGACCATTTTTTCGGCCAGCTCGTTCGGATTCGTGCCGGAGGTCTTAACGGTATCAATTACCTTGCCCCGCCGGATAATGGTTACACGGTCGGAAATCTGCATAATTTCTTTCAGCTTATGGGTAATAAGTATAATGGACTTGCCTTCGGCAACGAGCCGCTTCATAATCGCCATCAGTTCAGTAATTTCCTGGGGCGTAAGTACAGCGGTAGGCTCGTCGAATATAAGTATATCCGCTCCGCGGTACAGGGTTTTCATAATCTCTACCCGTTGCTGCATGCCTACCGAAATGTCATGAATTTTGGCATTTGGATTGACTTGAAGACCGTACTGCTCCGATAGCTTACGAACCTGCTCCGCAGCGGATTTATAGTCGATTTTAAGACCTTTTTTCGGTTCCATGCCAAGAACAATGTTCTCGGTTACCGTAAAAGGCTCTACTAGCTTGAAATGTTGGTGAACCATACCAATGCCAAGCTCAATAGCCTTATTGGGGTTATCGATAATAACCGGTTTCCCGTCGATTTCGATGCTGCCTTCATCGGGCTGGTACAGTCCGAATACGATATTCATCAAGGTTGATTTGCCTGCCCCATTCTCACCAAGCAGTGCATGTATCTCGCCTTTTTCCAGCGTCAGACTGATAGAGTCATTCGCGACAATACCGGGAAAGCGTTTTGTGATTTGCTTCAACTCTACGACAGGAGCCGCAGCACTCATGGTATCACCCTCATCACAGAATATATAATACTGCCTTATAGACACGGCTGTACCGCCCTATGCAGGACGGTACCGCTGTGTATACCTATAACAAATGTTGTAACAGAGAACAAGGCCAGCTCAAGTAACCGGCCTTGTTTCTTGATATGGTTAAATCCAGTAAAGGTGATGCAAAGAATTACTCGGAAGGAACAGTGATTGTTCCATCGATGATTTGTTTGCTGTACTCGTCAACTTTAGCCAGGATTTCTGCAGAAACGTTAGCCTTGGATGTTTCAGGAAGGCCTACGCCGTTGTCTTTCAGACTAAGAACAGTTGTAGTGCCGCCTTTGAATGTTCCGTCAACCACTTGTTGGGAAACCTTCTTAACCGCTTCATCAACACGTTTGATCATGGAAGTCAAAGTTACGTCGTCGCCAAATTCCAGGGATTGGTCTTTGTCTACGCCGATAACCCATACTTTAGTACCGCCAGCTTTGTTGCGGGATTTAGCTTCATTGAATACGCCGTTACCTGTAGCGCCGGCAGCCGGGAAGATGATGTCATTGCCTGCATCATACAGGGTTGCAGCCAGGGATTTACCAGTATCAGGCTTGTCATAAGCACCTGCATAAGTAATCTTCACTTCTGCCTTAGGGTTTACAGCTTCTACGCCGGCTTTGAAGCCAACTTCGAAACGCTTGATAACCGGGCTTTCCATACCGCCGATGAAGCCTACTTTGTTAGTTTTGGTTGTCAGACCTGCAACAACACCTACCAGGAAGGATCCTTCGTTCTCAGCAAACGTAACAGATTCAACGTTAGGAGCTTCCACTACGCTGTCAATGATTGCCAGGTTAGCAGTCGGGTTCTCATTAGCAACCTTCAACACTGCATCGCCAAGGTCAAAACCGATACCCCAAGTCAGATCATAGCCGCCTTTAACGAATTGGTTAAGGTTTGGCTCATAGTCTGCATTGGATTTACTTTGCAGGTATTTGATTTCAGCGCCAGATTCTGTTTCCAGAGCCTGCAGGGCTTCCCAAGCGGATTGGTTAAAGGATTTGTCATTAACGCCGCCCACGTCAGTTACGAGACCGAGTTTGACAGCCTTAGGAGCCTCAGTTGCTGCTGGTGCTTCTGTTGCTGCTGCATCTGTCGTTGGTGCAGTAGTTGCTGCTCCAGCATTGGTGTTTGCGTTGTTATTGTTTCCGCATCCTGCCAAAATAACAGTGAATGCCATAACCATAACTAAAGATAGTTGGTAAAACTTCTTCATCGAATGTGATCCCCCTTAGAAAATTGGATGTCTTCTGTGTTCTGCTTGGACATACCATTAGAACAAATTATACCTGCAAAAAAAGCTAAAATCCAGTCTATTAATGACCTCAGGTCAATAATAATTTGCATTTTTCAACAAGAAACCGCTTACCATGACATGGCATGTAACCGCTATGTATGGTAGGTGTCAGGAAACCTCGAAATTCATCTTGTGATACCCGCGCATTAACGTTATTATTGCACAGTGATGGCTTTTCTATTATCATGAATGTTTACATATTGTTCGCAAAGGGAGTTACTGAAATGGATCAAGAAAACAAACCTCAAGTTGTACCGGCCTCTAAATACTGCCACGAATCCCGCGTATTCAAAACCGGCCGTGTCTTCCCGAATGATGTTAACAACCACAAAACATTGTTCGGCGGCAAACTGATGAGCACAATTGATGAAGTTGCCTCTATCTCGGCCATGCGCCACTGCCGTACGAATGTGGTAACCGCCTCCGCTGATTCTGTAGACTTCCTTCTGCCGATCAGGCCAACTGATTCTGTCTGCTTCGAATCCTTCGTCTCCTGGACGGGACGCACCAGCATCGAGGTATTCGTCAAAATCATCTCGGAGAACCTCTATACAGGTGAACGTGCTGTTGCAGCTACATCGTTCCTTACCTTCGTTGCAGTCCATGAAGATGGCACTCCATCCCCTGTTCCGGCCATCATTGCCGAGACTGAGGAAGAGAAGCTGATCTGCCAATCGGCCAACGAGCGTTCGGAGCTGCGCAAGATCAGACGCGCCAGCAGCAAGAAGCTGGCTTCACAGCTTAGCACAACAAAGTACTGGGAATAGCACTCTCCGGAATTCTGTTCCTTCAATATAGCAGGGAGCAGCAGCTCAGCCTTACGGCACAAAAAAGCACCGTCACACGGGACATCCCGCAGGCGGTGCTTTTCGGTTTATATCATTCTTACGCGTTGATCTTCTCTTTGGCAACTACAGCCAGGGAGTTGAATGCGTTCAGATCATTCACTGCCAGATCAGCCAGCATCTTACGGTTCACTTCTACGCCAGCCAATTTCAGGCCGTATACAAGCTTGCTATAGGAAAGACCGTTCAAACGCGCTGCAGCGTTGATACGAACGATCCACAGTCTGCGGAAGTTACGTTTAGTCTGACGACGGTCACGGTAAGCATAAACCATCGATTTCATTACTTGCTCTTTAGCTGTTTTGAAAATGCGGTGCTTGGAACCGAAGTAACCTTTTGCCAGTTTCAATACTTTTTTATGTCTACGACGAACTACAAATCCGCCTTTAACTCTTGCCATATTAATAAACCTCCCAAAAATGTGTAATTAACTATTTCAAGTTAGCAAGTCCTTGTTTCAAACGTCTTACATCCCCAGGGGCCATTACTGGATTGCCGTTCAATACGCGTTTTGCGCGTTTCGATTTGTGGGACAGCAAGTGGTTCTTGTGAGCTTTGTAACGCAATACTTTACCAGTTCCAGTGATCTTAAAGCGGCCTTTCAGGCTGCTATGTGTTTTCATTTTAGGCATGGTGTTTCCTCCTTGAATATTATGCGGCGCCAAATTGCTGTGCAAGTGACTCCAGGATTATTGGGCTTTAGGAGCCAAAATCATAATCATGCTGCGGCCTTCCAGCTTAGGCTGGCGCTCAACAACAGAAATATCTTCCACTTCGTTCTTCACACGCTCCAGGATCTTCTGGCCGATACTCGCATGGGTAATCTCACGTCCGCGGAAACGAACGGAGCACTTCACTTTATCGCCTTCGCCCAGGAACTTGATAACATTGCGGAACTTGGTCTGATAATCATGTTCTTCAATGTTAGCACGGAACCAGACTTCCTTGATATCCACGATCTTCTGGTTCTTGCGCGCTTCCTTCTCTTTCTTCTGCGTTTCATAACGGAACTTGCCGTAATCCATGATGCGGCATACCGGCGGTTTCGCCTGCGGTGCTACATTGACTAAATCAAGATTAAGATCGATCGCCATCTGCAACGCCTCGCGGATCGGTTTGATCCCGATTTGTTCACCTTCTGCTCCAACCAGCCGGACCTCTTTGGCCCGAATTTCATCATTGATCATATGTTCCTTACTGATAATACTCCACCTCCGGATCTTCTTGTAATGCGGTTCTCCATAAAAAAGGGATGCCGGTAACTCCCCGACACCCCGTTTGATCAACGTTCATGAATTATAACCATTCATAAAGCATTGAGATCAAAACCAGTCGGCAATTTAGCCGTTCAGGTGAGAAGCCGGTGCTTCTGCTTGCAATCCCTATGTTTTGCATACTTGAATACTATACAACACTGAGCGAACGGTGTCAATATCTTCCCCAAAAAATACTTAGATAACAATCAGGCATTATACTACACTTGCTTGCTCTGCACTTCCTCAAGCCGCACCACACGCGTGTGCTTGGTATGGCTCCATTGCTTGTTGTTCTGCGTGAAGAACGCGTAGAACGTAATGGGGTACCACGAGAGCAGATAAACCGGGAAGGCCAGGAGGTACAGATATACCTTCTTGAACTTCACCTTCTCCAGCGCCATGGCCAGCAGGAAGGTCAGAATATTGGCGCCAATGGCAAAGTAGCTCAGCCAGAGCGGCAAATGACCGTAAATATTAGCAATGTGCGGACCATCGAACATGGAGTTGTCGATCCACATTACCGCCGTCATCAGGAACGTCAGCAGCACAATGTAGACGTTCGCTCCATAGAGCGCCAAGTCAAACTTCGTCAGGCTGCGTTCTTTGATGCTCTGCCACAGCAAAGGGAAGAAATAACGGCGGGCGACTGTGAAATGCCCCTGCATCCACCGCAGACGCTGTCTGGAGGAAGCCTTGAACGTAAGCGGCTTCTCATCGAAGACTTTGGCATCATAGTTGAATCTTGGATACACACCCTTAGAAGCGCTGCGCATGGTGAATTCCAAATCCTCCACCAGACTTGTGGCCCCCCAGCCCATCTCTTTGAGCAGGTTCGTCTCGAAGCACATGCCTGTTCCGCCGAGGAAGTTGGCCATATTCAGATTATGGCGCGACAGCTGCCAGAGCCGGTTGATGTACCAGTAGGATACGCCGTAAGCAGCGGTAATCCATGAATCCTCCGGATTCTTGGTATCGATATAACCTTGAATTACACGGCCGCCTGAGCATAGATCATTATTCATTTCGGTCAGGAATTCGGTATGCGCGAGGTTGTCGGCATCAAACATCACGACAGCATCATACTGGCGGGGCAGCGCCCACAGCTCCTTGAGCATCCACTCGATAGCATAACCTTTTCCGCGAAGATTCGTGTTGGTACGTACACAGGCATTCATGCCGTGCTCCCGTACGATGGCTGCTGTATTATCCGTACAGTTATCGCAGATGACAAATACATCGTACAGTTCCTGGGGATAATTAAGCTGCTTCAGATTTTCCATTAACGCGCCGACTACTTCTTCCTCGTTGTGCGCGGCAACCAGTACGGCAAATGACTTTTGCGGCGCATACTTAACCTTGTTCTTTTTCTTGTGCAGCCCAAACAGTGAGAATGCAAACTGATAAACTGCAATTGCCGCCAAGATCACTTGGAGCGTAACAAACAATGCGTCTGTCATGATCTTTTGATGCCCCCTTTTCCAAGTCTAGATGTTCTCTTTCTCTCTCAGGCTTGTTAACGTTCTTTCTGACCCTTTTGTTGCATCCCTTACAGCAGACAAGAATTATCCCTTTTTCTCGGGCAGGCTTCCGAATTGTATATAGCCCCGTTCCTAAGATATGAACATGGTATCCGGATCATGGCCGAATCCTTATTTCTCTGTTACCTTATAAACGGGATCTTCCTGCTTGAATCATTGTAGACGCATTGGGGTACACAAGTCAAAACTGGCATTTTTCGAGTGATTCCGAGCTTTTTCTTGAAATGGACTGCCTTAAAAAAGTATGATAAAGACAGCTTCAGGTCTTGGAACCTGCTGCTTAAGCTGCGCCAAATATCTTTAGCCGGACTAACGGAGGGACAAGATATGAGACCTTTTTTCAAGAAACTGCATCTCTTGGAGCGGCTTCTCTTTCAATGGATTAACGGACGGCTGCACAACCGTTTTCTGAACTTCTGGCTCTGGTACCTCACTCATCTCGGAGGAGCTACGAGCTCCATCGGTATCAATATTCTGATCTGGGCACTGTGTCCACAGCCATGGAGAACTACAGGACTGCAGGCACTGACAGCACTGGCTGTAAGCCATCTGCCCGTTGCCGTTGCCAAAAAGCTCTATCCGCGCATGCGGCCTTATCTGGCGCTGCCGGGCACCAATACGTTTCATAATCCGCTTAAGGATCATTCTTTTCCTTCAGGCCATACTACAGCTATCTTCGCCTCTACGGTTCCTTATATGATGGCCTACCCTGCCCTGACCTATATCTTGCTTCCGCTCGCCTGCACGGTCGGCTTCTCCCGGATCTATCTCGGGCTGCATTATCCGTCCGATGTCATCGCTGGTGCGGTAATCGGCTCCGGCGTTGCCGCAGGCACGCTTGCGCTATGGGTCTGACGCCCTCCCGGCTGCGGACCCCTGAATACCACTAAAGAACAGGTGAACTATACATTGCGCAAAAAAAGAGTATTATTGCTGTCGGAAGGTTTCGGCGCAGGGCATACCCAGGCAGCATACGCGCTGTCGAGCAGCCTGCGCAAATTGTCGCCTGATGTGCAGACGAAGGTGCTGGAGCTCGGAAGCTTCCTCAATCCCAAGATGGCGCCGATCATTGTCTCTGCCTACCGCAAAACGGTGATCTCCCAGCCCCGGCTGATGGGCTATGTCTACCGGCACCAGAAATCATTCAATCGTCTTACCACACTTGCCCTGCACCGCATATTTTATACGCATACGCAAAATATTGTGAAGCAGCTGAAGCCGGACATCATCGTCTGCACTCATTTCATTCCCGGCGCTGTGGTTTCCCGGCTGAAACGGCTGGACCCGTCGCTGAAAGCGCCGCTGATCACAGTCATCACGGATTACGACGCCCATGCCAGCTGGATCAGTCCTGAAGTATACCGTTATCTGGTCTCTACACCGGAGGTCAAGGCCAAGCTCCGCCGCCGCAGTGTTGCTGCCGCCAAAATCCGGGTAACCGGTATGCCGGTACATCCCGATTTCTGGGAACATCCCGGCCGGGAAGAGATCCAGAAGCAGTTCAGCCTCCGGAACATGCCTACGGTCATGGTCATGGGCGGCGGCTGGGGCATGATGAACGATGAGGTGGTGAACGAAGCCCTCGCCGGCTGGCGGGAGAAGGTGCAGCTTGTGTTCTGCCTCGGACAGAATGACAAGCTGCTGCGCGGAATGCAGGAAGACCCGCGCTACAGCCACCCCAACATCAAGCTGCTGGGCTTCACCCGTGAAGTCGATAAGCTCATGGAGGTCTCGGACCTGCTGGTCACCAAGCCCGGCGGAATGACCTGCAGCGAAGGATTGGCCAAGGGCATCCCTATGCTCTTCCATTCACCGCTGCCGGGGCAGGAAGAAGAAAACTGCCGTTATTTCACGGCCGCCGGCTTCGGGGAACCGATAAGCTCCCTCGATGTGGTCGACCGTTGGATGGAACGGCTGCTGGGCGACTACGGGGATGTGCGGGCCAAACGCCAAGCCCATCTGGAGGAGATTTCCCGGTTCAACCCGCTGCAAAGCGCCCAGAGCATCATTGACATGCTGGAATAGCCCCCGCATTCTTATAGAACAATGGGACCTAAGGCATACACCTCCTTATATTGGATGATAAACGGCAAATGGCAGCCTGGGAGAATTCCCCGGACTGCCATTTGCACTATACAGCTAATAATGTCGAAAGGACTACAGGCGGTATTTGTCCAGCCGGGAGGCCTGATACTGCTTCAGCGCCTCTTCCCCGACAATGGCCTCGCAGCGCTGAATGTTCACACCGCGTCCGTAAAATTTGGTTTCATATTCCGTCATGACATGCTCTTCATTGATCACGCCGCCTTCATGCAGATCAAGGGAAATGTTCTTCATCTGCAGACCATAGTCGGCAAAAGCATTCAGGGAGAATTCAAACAGGCTGCGGGAATCCGTCTTCAGGTGGATTTCGCCAAGCGGACTAAGCAGCCCGCGGTATTTGTCGAGAAAACGCGGATGCGTCAGACGCCGGCGGGCATGCTTACTCTTCGGCCACGGATCGCTGAAATTCAGGTAGATCCGCTCCAGTTCACCCGGAGCAAATACTTCCTCCGCATAATCGATATTGGCCAGTGCCACTCTGACGTTCGGCGGCGTCTCTTCCCCTGCCGGCTCCCACACATTTCTGGCCTTCTCGGCTGCACGCCGGACCAGTTCATCGTACATATCAACGCCGATAAAATTGATACCGGGATATTTGAAGCTCATCTGGCTGATGAACTGCCCCTTGCCCATTCCGAACTCCACATGAATCGGATGATCATTGCCGAAAAGCTCCGACCAACGGCCCTTCAGGCTGCGTGGATCAAGGATGACCAGGTCAGTCTGCTCCTCAAGGCTTTCACGTATTCCTTTTCTTCCGCGTAAACGCATTAGGTATTCCTCCGCTTATCTCTTATTGCATTATCTGTGAATAGGGAGCTGCGAGGAAATTAGTACCCGCTTTTGTTGACAAAATCTCCACGGTTTTGGGAGTTTTGTCAACAAATTAGCGGTACTTTATTTCGTCGCAGTCTCTAGGATAACTGCCACTTGCAATATTGTGCCGAACTTGCCGTCAAAAGTAAAGGGATTTAAGCAGGAAGCTGAAAATATCCCTGCAAAAATTCAAAAAAAAGGATTCCCCGTCCAGCCTTAAAAAGGCCGGTTGGAAAATCCCTTTTTGTTGTATTTGGAATTGGGGTCCACTTTTCAACAGTACATAGTCTACCTTGCCGGAGCGTTAAAATCAAATGTCTTCTCGAAGGCACTGCGGATCTTGCGCTGCGCTTCGGTCTTAATCTTGTGGTTGCCGTTAAATTCCACGCCTGTCAGGGCAAGGGCCTCATCGGGAGTCAGCTGCACATCAATCGAACCTTTATTATCGGGAAACACCGTTGGAGAATTCATCGTTATCACCTCTATGGTTTATTATGGACCGGACGACACGAAATTATGAATTCAAAAATGTGATTGTGGTTGCTGCAGCGGCTTTTTTACACTTTAAATATAACATATTGTGTAAGCATTTACAAGCGAAATCCCGGCTGTTTCCTGCCTATTTCTAGCTCTTTTCCGCCGGATTTCCGGGAGTAATTGTTACGCTCTTCTTTGATTTTTGATACAATGGGAAGGTTAATGAAAGGAGCTGCACATGTCTAATCTTCTACAGACCTCCTCTCCGCTTCTGTGGGGGGATAAACGGTTCCATACCTGGAACTATGAAATGCGTGATCAGATGGATACCAAGGTGTTCAAGGTCATGCTGGATGCCGGCTTCACCTGTCCAAACCGTGACGGTTCCATCGCCAAAGGAGGCTGCACTTTCTGCAGCGCCAGAGGGTCTGGTGATTTCGCCGGAAGCCGCCGCGATGATCTGGTTACCCAGTTCAACAATGTACGTGACCGCCAGCACTTGAAATGG
Source organism: Paenibacillus sp. FSL R10-2199 (assembly GCF_038000235.1). Lineage (NCBI taxonomy): Bacteria > Bacillati > Bacillota > Bacilli > Caryophanales > Paenibacillaceae > Paenibacillus > Paenibacillus sp. FSL R10-2199. The sequence goes on from NZ_JBBOBO010000002.1 coordinate 1,162,756, forward strand.
CCAAACGCCAAATATATCGGCTATTTCCAGGCCTACACTAATACGTACGCTCCCGTTGAGGAGCTAAGGGAATATTATGAGGTTATCCTGCAGCAGCCGGGTGTGGTCGGTCTCGCCATTGCTACCCGGCCGGACTGCCTGCCCGATGATGTGGTCGAATACCTTGCCGATCTGAACAAGCGCACCTATCTGTGGGTGGAGATGGGTCTTCAGACCATCCACCAGTCCACCTCCGATCTGATTAACCGGGCGCATGATACAGCCTGTTATACCGAAGCCGTTGCGAAGCTCCGCCGTCACGGTATCCGGGTCTGCACCCATATCATTCACGGGCTTCCGCAGGAAACGCATGAGATGATGCTGGAGACTGTATCTGCTGTTGCCAACATGGGCGTGCAGGGGATCAAAATCCACCTGCTTCACCTCATGCGCAAAACGCCGATGGTGAAGCAGTACGAAGCCGGCCTGCTGCGATTCCTGGAGCAGGATGAGTATGTGAAGCTGATTGCCGACTCGCTGGAGATTCTGCCGCCGGACATGATTGTCCACCGCCTGACCGGCGATGCTCCGCGTGATTCCCTGGTTGGCCCGATGTGGAGCCTGAAGAAGTGGGAAGTTCTGAATGCCATTGACCACGAGCTGATTGCCCGTGATACCTGGCAGGGTAAGTACTGGAGGAAGGGCTAATGGGCTTCATGTCCGTCCTTAGCTTTGCTCATAAATTAACCGCCGAGCGGCTCGCCCCCGGCGGACGGGCCATTGACGCCACCGTGGGCGCAGGTAGCGACACCCTGTTCCTCGCCAAGGCGGCGGGGCCGCGCGGCGGGGTCTACGGCTTCGACATCCAGCACGCGGCGCTGGCTCTTGCCGGAGAGCGCCTGCGGCTGGCCCGGGAGGAAGCGCCTGCTGCGCTGTCTCCCGTAACGCTGCTGCAGCGGAGCCATGCAGCAATGGCTGAAGCCGTTCCGCCCGATTGGCGCGGAACGGTCTCGGCGGTGATGTTCAACCTCGGCTATCTGCCTGCAGGCGATGCCGATAAGACCATCATCACCGAGCCGGAGAGCACGCTGGCCGCGCTGGAGGCCGCGCTGCTGCTGCTGCGCCCGGGCGGGATCATCACGGCCGTGCTGTATCCCGGCCACGAAGGCGGCGGCCTTGAAGCTGCCGCCGTGGAAGCCTGGGCCGCCGGACTGGCCCAGCCGGACGCGCAATCCATCGTGTACCGCCAGCTGCAGCGCGATTCCGCCCCGTATGTTGTAGCTGTAGAGAAGAAAAAAGGAGCTGATCATTAAATGGCAGTAACCAAAATGGAGCATGTCGGCATTAAAGTGGACATTCTTGAGCGATCACTGCAATTTTACCAGGAGGTCATCGGCTTGACGCTTCAGGGTATTCTGGGCCAGCCTGGAGATGAAGTGCGTCTCGCCTTTCTCAGCTTCCCCGGACAGGCCAGTGTTGAGATTGAACTGATTGAACGGGCATTCGAGGGTCTGCCGCAGGAAGGACGGGTAAGCCATACCGCCTTCACAGTCGATGACATTGAGGAAGAGCACAGAAGACTTGCCGGACTCGGCATCCCGGCACTGACCGGTATTTCAGAGCTCGCGAACGGCAGCCGCTATTTCTTCTTCGAGGGACCGGACAGTGAGAAGCTTGAGTTCTTCCAACCGGCGCATAGTCCTACAAATCCTGCACGAAATACAACATTTTCTTCATAAATAGCGATTCCCATCCAAATTGTTGTACAAAAGGCAGCATTTCTCCTCCTGCAAGTATTTTAGCGGGAAAATTCTTGTATTTTGTACAACAATGCTGCCAATCACCCTGGTATCGCTCAATCAATGTTGTAATAAGTACAACATAACCATGATGCTGCCAATAATGTGTGAGCTTAAGCGTGTCACATATGATCCGGCTTGGTTGACCAGGGTCTGACCAGCGTTTGACCGGTTACTTATTGGGTTATAGTCCGATGTACCGTTTAAATATGAAGTCTTAAACATTCTATAATCAGGAAGGAAGATGTTGTAATGACAAAACCATATCCTCTGAAATTTCAGCCGGAGTTCAAAGAACGTGTCTGGGGAGGCCGTGCGCTGGAGAAATTCGGCCTGGAGCTGCCGGAAGGCCATATCGGCGAAGGCTGGATGATCGCTGACCACCCGAACGGAACCTCTTCTGTTGTGAACGGCGAGCTCGCCGGACTAGGTCTGGATGCCATCCGCGAGCAGTTCGGACATGAATGGTTCGGCAGCAAGGGCATTACGGAAGACGGCGGAAGATTCCCGCTGCTGATCAAGCTGCTCGATTGCAATGACAATCTTTCCGTACAGGTACACCCTACTGATGATTATGCCGGATTACCCAAGGGCGAACTGGGCAAAACAGAAATGTGGTACGTGCTGGATGCCAAGCCGGGCGCCAAAATCATCTACGGTCTGAAAGAAGGCGTAACCCGCGAAGTTCTGCAGGATGCACTTGAGAACGGGACCGTTATGGACAGCCTGCAGGAAGTGACTGTAGCGGCAGGAGATTCTTTCTATATTCCCGCAGGCACCGTTCACGCCTTGTGTGCAGGTGTCGTTGTAGCCGAAATCCAGCAGAACTCCGACACTACATACCGGATTTACGATTACGACCGTCCCGGCCTGGACGGCAAACCGCGCGAGCTGCATATTGAGGATTCCCTGAATGTTACTGCCTATGAAGGTGCAGGCGCGACCTCGATGAAGACAGACGGTGCAGTGGCCGGTGAATGGCTTCAAATCGCCTCCTCCCCTTATTTCATCGTTGAAAAAGGTGTGGTCGCCGGTGAATGGCAGCTTGCCACCACGGACGACAGCTTCACTATTCTGGTGATCTGTGAAGGCAGCGGCCACCTGATCTGGGAAGGCGGCTCCCAGCCTTATGCAGCAGGCGAATGCTACCTGCTCCCGTCCAGCCTCGGCGCCTACAGCATCGAAGGCATGTCCACGGTTCTCCGCTCTTATCTGCCGTAAGCAACCATAACTGGTATACCGGGCAGATTTAGTTTAACGAAGTACTCTTACGCTAGGATTGCTGAATTTAACTTTCAGGAGGACGGCGATGACAGAGAACACTTTTACGATGACCGATCCACTAGGTGTCAAAATCCATGTCTATGAATGGTTGCCGGAAGCTGGAGCTGACGTCAGAGGGATCGTGCAGATCTCTCACGGCATGTGTGAAACGGCTGCGCGTTATGCCCGTTTTGCGTCCGCGCTCACCGCAGCCGGTTATGCGGTGTATGCCAATGACCACCGGGGCCATGGCCTCACCGCCGGCCAAGTCAATCTGCTAGGCGATACCGGGGAGAACGGTTTCTACTGGATGCGCCGCAATCTGCTGCAGCTTGCGGGAATCGCCTGCTCCCGGCATCAGCATGTGCCGATTTACCTGTTCGCCCATAGCATGGGCTCCTTCCTGGCCCAGAAGCTGATGTGCGAAGAAGGTAATGAAATTTACAGCGGCTTCATTCTCAGCGGTACCAACGGTCCGCGGAGCATGCTGCGGCTGGCAGAATCGCTGTCGGCAATGCAGCTAAGGCTGCAGGGAGACCACCATCGCAGCGTATTGTTGAACGGCATTGTCTTTGGCGCTTATAACCGTGCCTTCTCTCCTGTCAGGACCGCCTTTGACTGGCTTAGCAGAGACCCGGTGGAGGTGGACCACTTCATCTCCGACCCGTTCTGCGGGGCGATCTGCACTACCCGCTTCTTCCGGGATTTCTTCCATATGCTGCGGGAGCTTCATACCAGGCCCACCCTGCGAACCTTGTGCAGAGATAAACCTGTCTATCTGTTCGCCGGGGAGAAAGACCCCGTGGGGATGAACGGTCAAGGGGTGAAGCGTCTGGCCGAACTGTACCGCAGGCAGGGAATACAGGACGTAGAGTGCAAGCTGTACCCTGAAGGCAGGCATGAGATGCTGAACGAGGTCAACCGGGATGAGGTCACCGCCGATGTGCTGGACTGGCTTGCCCGCCACCTCCCTGCCGGCTCCATGCGGCTTCAGCCTACGGCGAATTAGCTTCAATGGCGCTTTGACTCTGGCGCCCGGGCTGACCATTCGTGTAATCTGCAGGGGGAAATGCTGAGAAATGTCAGTAGCTTAAATCGAATGTATCCAAAATAAAACGAGGCACCCCGTACCTGACGGAGTGCCTCGTTTTCGGTTATGCTGCCAAAGTTCTGCTGCTACCCAGGGTGTCTCCACCTGATTGACATTGCAGCAGCAACTATTGCTGTATTTTCTGCAGGATCCCCGCGGAATTGCGCATCCCGGTATGAGACTCCCCCTCAAGCTTTAACTGTAAAATGTACAACTAAAACGATCTTTTTCTGCGCAGAAGGAGTTTTAATTGCACTCTATACACTTATAAAATGCTCCTATGCCATAAAAGCGCATTATTCTCTAATTTAATTGTACAGAATACAGTTATCCCTGCTCATCCGGCTTTTCGCCGTATTTTAACTGCACGAAATACAATTATTTGCTAGGCTCTCTGCTTGAGAACGGTATCGGTCATCCCTGATTGGACTTTCTGCAATAGATTCACGAGTCTGATGGCTCTTAAGTTAAGCCGTACTAAACAGATTCTTTTTCCAGGCCAAAATGTTCTGATAATATCTTCACTAAAACCTCTCTGTACACATCTAAATCATATGAAGAATTGTTCACTTTTGTCTTAGCTATATTTACGCCGTTAAAGATCCTTTCTTCCAGTCCCCTTCTTGCCTTAAGCACCTTCAGAGTTCCTTCCAAACCGGTGTAACCCTGTTTTTTGCCAAACCCTTGTTTGGTGTAATAGTCAATAAACCCTTCTGACCATTCCCGGGGTCTTTCTTCAACAGCCTTGCCGAAGGAGTAATCAAGATCGTTCTGGTCAACGTATATCAGAAGCGGATTCAGCGTTTCTACAATGGCTGCCAGTTCAATAACATAACTTGTGACGTCTTCCTTGGCGGCATCATGTTTGATCATTCCCATGGTTACAGGATTCTGTATGAAGCAACAATCAAAAATATAAAGGTCAGCGCCATTTAAGGCACTCTCCGCAAACTGCTTCCATTTTGCCGTAATCAGTTCCCTATTTCGGGGTAGCGGCAATTCATACACATCGTGCTTCACCAAAGTATCCAGCATTTCATTTGGAATACTTGAACCGTGTGCATTGATTAGTTTCCGGTATTCCACGAAATAACTATTCCCTTGATTCCATGTATATGGGCTTAATAAATCCCTAAACTCCTCATAGGCGCTCAATAGATCATCGTATTCAACTTCATCTAGACAAGCGACTCCATCATAATCAGCAGGATGATCCAAATTTCCTTCAAGGAATAGCCTGGCCTTAAGATTTCTCTCTGTAAGAATTTCATGTACCAGCTGAGCCGCGGTTGATTTCCCGGAGCCTGGTAAGCCCTCGATTAAGATCAATTTAGTTTGCATATAGTAGTTCCTCCATTCATTTTTAGGAGGATAGGCAGGTAAGAATCAAGGGAGATGCGTTATTCCCGTAAAAATAAAGCGGATACCCAAAGGTATCCGCAGAAGTGGCTTTATGACACACCTTATCCTGCATACCCTGTAAGATTAAAAAAAGACATGCCTAATACAATAGTGCGTTCACTATTACAGGCATTCTTTAGACTTGTTAATCTTTACAGAGTTATCCACATGATACGGTTTATGCTCCTTTATAGGCATCTCATTCCTGATATTAACACCGGATACCACCAATTACAATTGCGTTGTTTCTATTACAGCCTGCGTTTTATTATATCCGGTAATCGAAGCATGCGGAATTTCTTCCACCTCTCCTACTAGGGTACGAAAAGCCATGCCGTGTCCGGTAATGATCACTTTTTTATATCCGAGATATCTGTCAATTACCTTCTCAATGCGGTTCTTCAGCAGTTCTTTGGACTCCCAAAGCTTGGTTCCCCCAGGAGGATACACTCCATGATTAGTATCATAATCGTTCCCCAGCTCTGCAAGCCGCTCCAGGGAATCATATTCGAAGGTTAAGTCAGGCTGCCATTCCCTTAAATCCAATTCAACCTTTATGTCTAAACCGAGTTCCTTGGATAAAATAGCGGCCGTTTGAAGGGCTCTCGTGTAGGGAGAAGAGACAATCACTTCTGCTTCTTTTAAACGCTCATCCTTTGCTGTCCAATATACCTGGTTCACTCCTGCTTCCGTAAGAGGTACCAGATCCCGGCCATGGCCCTTTAATTTGTACTGCTCATTGATGTTCCACTCGGGTTCCCCATGGCGAATGAGATAAAACTGTGTCATTGAAATCCCCCTGCCTCTTTTTGGTACTAAATCTATTCGCTCCTCCTACTACACAATCCTACCCGGTCGAATTTCTTAATGGAAGCCTGCCACGCTCTTCATATCGCATCTGCTGAAGTAGTAGATCGTCATGAACACAGCAAAAAGCCGAAGCTTCACTGCCCCCATGGGACAACCGTAAGCTCCGGCCATTTCGACTTCCATTTCCGCGTCTTATTCAAGTAGACATCCTCGCTGATCAGCGCCTTGTTCGGCCTCAGGACTAATTGAAACAGATCTTCCAGACCGAACGGTGCGTATACCTGCCACTCCCCCTCGCTGCTGAGTCTCGCCCCCAGCGATGTGACCGTTGTCGGCCAGCTGTTAATTGCATCTTCCAGGGAAGCGTAGGGTACCAGCTCTACACCGAACTTATCACGGTACCACAGATGAACCCGGGCCTGGTTCTTGAGATCCACCGGAATAGAAATACCTGCAAACAGCTCACGTCCGTTGGCGATCATCCGGTCCTCCGCAGCATAGCTCAAATCATGCCCATCGTAGTAGATTATATCAATATCACCAATTCCGTAATCCGGATCCCGCCCGGTAAGCTCGTTCCACACCGACTGAACCAGACACCCTGCTCCAATATAATAAGGAAAAGGTGCCAGCCCTTGCGCACGCTTGAAAATATCCATCAGCAGCGCACTGCGGGAGAACAGCTCCGTCAGACGATTGTGAAGGATCTCCCCCTCATCCATGGGCAGCCGGAGCCACGGGCTCAGTAGCCAGCTCATATTGTAAAATCAGCTGCGGCCCTTTGCTCCCGCTGCGCCGCAGCCCGTAATCCTGAAACCCTGCCCGGGCGTATAGCTGTCCGGCAGGGATGTTGCGCTCATTAACGGCCAGCACAATCTGCTGTGCTTCCGGGTAATGGCGGCGGACGAAATCAGGCAGCAGGGCCATCGCTGCTTTGGCGAAGCCCTGTCCCTGGCAGGCAAAATCCATCAGAAAGGCGCGCAGAAGCACTGCGCCGGAGTAGTCTTGGAAGAAGTCTGCGATACCTTCGCCTGTATGAAGAACGAAGAAGCCTACCGCCCGGTCTCCCTGGGCAATGACGACTCCCATTTTGCCGGCATCCGTGCAGGCATCCTGCAGCGTCTGCTCCGGCAGTCCGGTAAATTCCGCCTGCTCCGGAGGAAGCTGAAAGCTCAGCAACTGGTCCTTGAATGTCTCCTCATGCTTCTCTTCATACCTGAACAATGTAATGCGCTGATCCAGCCTCATCCTTACATCCCTCCCCCAAACAGCATCTTTCCCATGAGCCAAACTTAAGCTGTTTACTATTACTTTTCTTGAAATGCTGCCCAAAATACAACATTTCCCTGATAATACTGGCCTCAATCCAGAATTGTTGTATAGAATGCAGCATTTCTCCTCTTCCAGAGCACTTACGGGGAAAATTCTTGTATTTCATACAACAATCCGCCTGAACACCCTGGTATTTAGGAATCCGAGTTGCAAAACGTACAACATTTATGCCGATACAAGCGCGAACTTAAAAAGTTTAATTCTGCCAGCAACGAATCCGGGAATCAGTATGAGGAGTCGGGCAATTCCGGCTTGTCCCATAGCCGAAGCGATTGATCAGTTACTTGTTTGATTGGGTTGTAGTCCCCAGTGCGGGTTATATAGCCGCAAGTTTATGCTGATTCAGCATCTGGCTTCCCGCTATATAGGCAGCGTGTAATACTGCGCCCGCTGGCTCTCGTCCTGCTGATAGAGCACGATCAGCAGCGTATTGCCGCCACTGGAACCGGGATGCGCATTCGTCACAGCCGGCACTATGTCCCCGGCCACAGCTACCGCCGCATTCTCTGCCGCTTCTGCTACGGCCGTACTGCCCGCCCCTTTATCCGCATGGCTGCCTGCTATGTCCGTTGCAGCTCCCGCCCGTTTATCCGCGAGGCCACCTGCTGTTTCTGTTGCAGCTCCCGCTCCCGGCTTGCTATCCGCGCTGTCCGCTGAACTCTCAAGCGTGCCAGCGTTTTCGCCTTCAGCACCAGCCAAGCCGTCAAATCGCAGCCCGCTGATCGAATCCAGCACCGGCTCCAGCCGGAACGGCAGGACATCCAGTACGATGTACTTCTGCAGCTCACGCTCACTTAAGCCCGCCTCGGCCAGCTTGGCCGATATCAGCTCCGGCTGCCCGGCAATCTGTTTCAGGTATTTGGCCCACTCTGACTTGCCCATCACCTCATCCCACCAGATTTTGCGCGGCTTGTACTTGTGGCCGAGGAAATAATCCAGCTTCATCAGTCCGGTGATGATGTCCATGGACGCCGTCCCCCGGTCCGTGAGGAAATTATGCAGCCGGGTGAACAGATCCTCGAGCTGATGCCCGATCTTCTGCCAGCCCCTCGCTTCCCAGTAGTCGCCGAATTCCTGGAAGAAATCGAATGGTGACGGGAAGACATGGCGGATCAGATATTTGACCGAATGAGCCAGGCGCTGGCTGTTCCAGTACTTCTCCAGCACGTCCTCCAGCCGCTTCAGCCGGATAATGTCAGAGAACGGCATGACATGGCTGCTGAGAATTTCGTACGGCGCATGCTCCATGTACGTATAGTCGTATTTGGCTGCCTGGGAGCGCAGCCCGGTGCCGCGGAGCATTTTGAGGAAACCCAGCTGCAGCTCCTCCGGCTCCATGGCGAATACATCATTGAAGGTCTTGCGGAAGGTCGAGTAATCCTCCATCGGCAGTCCGGCAATCAAATCGAGATGCTGGTCGATATTGCCGCTGGCCTTGATCTTCATTACCGTGCGGGACAGCTTCGTGAAGTTCTGGCGGCGTTTGACCAGTTCGTTGGTCTCATCATTGGTCGACTGCACACCGATCTCGAAGCGGAAAACTCCGGGCGGCGCATTCTGCGCCAGGAAATCCAGCACCTCCGGACGCATAATATCCGCTGTAATCTCGAATTGGAACACACAGCCCTGATGATTGTCGATCAGGAACTGGAACATCTCCATCGCATAATTGCGGTTGATATTGAAGGTGCGGTCGAGGAATTTGATCACCTTGGCCCCGCCTTCAATCAGATAGAGCAGATCGGATTTCACCCGTTCAATATCGTAATAACGCACGCCTACCTCGATGCTGGACAGGCAGAACTGGCAATTGAAGGGACAACCCCGGCTTGTCTCAAAATACACAATCCGCTTGCTGAGCTCCGGCAGATCCTCCGCGAAACGGTGGGGCGTCGGCAGGGTATTAAGGTCGCTTTTGGGACGCGGCGGGTTGACAATCAGTTCCTCCCCCTTGCGGTAGGCAGCGCCGTATACGAAATGATACTTGTGCTCATCCCGGATCTCCTGCAGCAGATGATGGAAGGTCTCCTCCCCGTCCCCGTTGACTACGAAGTCGATTCCGGCTTCCCGTTTCATCCAGTACAGCGGCTCATAAGACACCTCCGGCCCGCCAAGTACGATCTTCACCTCCGGCATCACCTGCTTGAGGATCGCGACCAGCTTGACCGTTTCTTCGATGTTCCAGATATAACAGGAGAAGCCGATCACATCCGGCTGCTTCTGGAAAAGGTCCGACACGATATTCATCAAGGGATCTTTGATGGTGTATTCCGCCAAAAGGATATCTTCGAATTCATGCTCGCTGTACGCCTTCAGAAGCCGGATCGCCAGCGACGTATGAATATATTTGGCATTTAATGTGGCCAGGATGATTCTCATGCCTTATAACCTTCTTTACATTTCATTTTGAAAAAACTCCAGGAATGCCTTGCCGTATTTACGGTACTTCACTTCGCCGACACCCTTCACCCTCAGCATCTCCGCTTCCGTCTGCGGGCAAACCACGCTCATCTCGCGCAGCGTCGCATCATTGAAAATGATGTAGGACGGCACATGCTCGCGCCCCGCCAGCTCGCGGCGGATCAGGCGCAGCTGCTCGAAGACCGTCTCGTTGACGGCCGACGGCGAATGGTCGCGCGTACGGCTGCGGTCCCGCGTGCCGGAGGTGACAAGCGTGCGGGCCACGCGCTGGTGGACCTCACGCTGGCCGCGCAGCACCTCGGCTGCCAGCGGCTGCAGCCGCACGACCGGATACTGGCCTTCGGACAAGGCCAGATAACCCTCCGAGATCAGCACATTGATGCTCTCGGTAATTTCCTTCTCGCTGCGGCCGGACATCGCCCCGTGGGTCGGCAGCTTCTCGAAGCCGTACTGCAGCACCTTCTGATTGCGTGAGCCCTTCAGCACTGAGGATACCAGCGCCACCCCGTAGCGTTCACGCATGCGGTGGATGCAGGAGAAGATCTTCTGCGCATCCACCGTCATGTCTACCAGCTGCCGTTCATCGGTGCAGGAGCTGCAGATGCCGCACGGATCATCGTCATGATTCTCGCCGAAATAATCCAGCTGTGCACTGCGCAGGCAACGGGTGGTGTAGCAGTAATCAATCATCTGCTGCAGCTTGCGGTATTCGTTGGCTTTGCGCTCTGTGTCCTGCGGATTCTGCTCAATCAGGAACTTCTGCGTCATAATATCCTGCGCACTGAAGAGCAGAATACAGTCACTCGGCTCCCCGTCGCGGCCGGCACGTCCGGCCTCCTGGACATAAGCCTCCATATTCTTCGGCATATTGTAGTGAATGACATAACGAACGTTAGATTTGTCGATCCCCATCCCAAAAGCATTCGTGGCAACCATGACGCGGATATCGTCATACAGGAACCCTTCCTGGCTCTCGGCCCGTTCCTGGTCGCTCATCCCGGCATGGTAGCGGCCGGCGGCGACTCCCGTCGCCTGCAGCCGCTGATAGAGATCATCCACCTCTTTGCGGGTGGCGGCATAGACGATACCCGGCTGATGCGAATGCTGCGCCGTGTAGTCCAGTACGAATTCACGCTTATTCTCTCCGCGCAGCACTTGCATGGCCAGATTATCACGGCCAAGTCCTGTCATGAAGACGCCCGGATCGCGCAGACGCAGCAGCCGGACCATATCCTCCATAACCTCAGGTGTAGCGGTAGCGGTAAAAGCAGCCAGAATCGGCCGCTGCGGCAGCTCCTCTACAAACGGCGACACCGCCAGATAGCTGGTACGGAAATCATGGCCCCACTGCGATACGCAGTGCGCTTCATCGACAGCCACGCAGGAGATCGACAGCCCTGCCATCTCCAGGCGGAACCAGTCCAGCTCCAGACGTTCCGGCGCCACATAGAGCAGCTTCAGCTCGCCCCGGCGGGCGGCGCGGATCCGGTCATTCACTTCCTTGCCGCTTAAGGTGCTGTTGATATAGGCAGCCGGAATCCCGGCAGTAGTAAGGGCGTCCACCTGATCCTTCATCAGCGAGATCAGCGGGGATACAACAAGTGTAAGTCCCGGCAGCAGCAGTGCCGGAACCTGATAGCAGATCGATTTACCGCCTCCGGTAGGCAGGATGCCCAGCGTATCGCGGCCTTCGAGCAGATTGTTCACAATTTTCTTCTGGCCTTCCCGGAAATCGGGATACCCGTAATATTTTTGCAGTTCAGCCTGCGCTTGCTCCATTAGTGATCCTTGCATCTTCATATCTCTTCTGACTCCTTAAGACTTTCTACCTTTAGTTTACCGGGCAACAGGGTACTTAGGCAACCGCTTGAAGCAGATATCCTCGCACTCCTTTTGGGCCTGTTACATAAAATTTACATAAAAATCACGCGATCAAGCAACACTTTATAGAAATACATTCGAATTGTACTGCTGAGGAGGCCGCCATTTGCAAGCCTGGAAAGATAAATATACCGCTTATGTGCATAAGCAGCAGCAAGCTTCTCCTCCGGAGCCTGACAAAAGTCCGCTTACAGGAAATCTGCAGGCCGATTTACAAGCGCTGCAGGCACGGCTTGGTGACAACGGCGACCTCGTAGTCCGCGACTTCCAGCTCTTCGGAGCCCACCAGGCCGTAATGCTCTTCTTCTCTTCACTGGTTAATACGGAGCAGGTGCGCGAGCATGTCCTTAAACCTTTAATGGCCGGGCCCACCGGGCATAAGGAAATTCCGGAGCATATGGCCGGTATGATCCATTATATCTGGAGCACAGCCGTCCAGGTAACTCAGGGAACAACCACTACAGACATTTCTGTGCTGCCGGACGCTGCCGTGAAGGGTGAGCTGATTCTGCTGATAGAGGGAGTGCCCGAAGCCCTTGTGCTCGATATGCGCCAGATTGATATGCGCGGCGTGGAGCAGCCGCAGACCGAGCAGGTCATCCGCGGACCCCGTGAAGGGTACGTAGAGAAGCTGGAGAACAACCTGTCCCTGCTGCGCTACCGGCTTCAGAGCACAGATTTCCGGATTGAAATCAGCCCGATCGGAACCCGTACCCAGTCGAGAGTGGCCTTATGCTATATCGAGAGCATTGCCGACAGCGGGCTCGTTGCTGAAGCGATGCGCAGAATCTCAATGATTGATACCGACGGAATTCTTGATGCCGGATACATTGAGCAGTTCATTGAAGACCAGCCGCTGTCCCCGTTCCCGCAGGTGCAATGCACAGAGCGGCCCGACAAGACGGTTGCCGCTCTGTTGGAAGGGCGGGTTGCCATGCTTGTCGACGGTTCTCCCTTTGCTGTAATCGTCCCTGCTCTATTCAACCAGTTCTTTCAGACGGTAGATGATTACACAGAGCGTTTCATTATGGGCAGCCTGATCCGTATAATCCGTCTCATCGCGCTGTCTTTCTCACTTTTTTTCCCTGCGTTATATGTTTCTGTGATCTCGTTTAATCCCGAATTAATGCCGACGGATTTCGCTGTGGCTATCTCGGGCGGAAGAGCAGGTGTGCCGTTTCCTGCCGTTCTGGAGGTGCTGATCATGGAGGTCTCCATGGAGGTGCTGCGTGAAGCTACGATCCGTCTGCCGCAGATGATCGGCGGCGCCTTATCCATCGTGGGCGTTCTCGTGATTGGACAGGCAGCAGTAGGTGCCGGACTCGCCAGTCCGATTACCGTGGTGATTGTGGCGCTGACGACCATCGGTTCTTTTGCCACTCCAGCCTATAATGCCGCTATTGCCTTGCGGATGCTAAGATTTCCGCTGATTATACTGGCCGGAATGTTCGGTCTCTACGGTGTGATGATCGGTACGATTCTCATTCTGAACCATCTGCTGTTCCTGGAATCCTTCGGCGTCCCGTATATGTCCCCTTTCATTCCCGGCAAATGGCGTGACCTGAAGGATACGCTGGTACGTGTGCCGCTGTGGTGGATGCGCCGCCGTCCGAGCTTCCTGCATGCCCAGAATAATGACAGGCTGTCCCGCAATGTTCCCGCAGTACATGTAGATCAGATCCTCAGGCAGGAAGGTGAACCCAGTGAACAGTCTCCGGCAGATCACAACGCTACGCGCAGCCGCCGTCATCAGTAGCACCATTATCGGTGTCGGGATTCTCAGTTTCCCCCGTTACATGGCTTTAGCCGGGAACAGCAGCGCGCCCTTCATCGCATTCAGCGGCGTCGTCCTGTCTTTCCTCAGCTATTGGCTGCTCGCCTCCCTGTGCCAGCGTTTCCCCAAAGAGTCCCTCTTTGTGTTCAGCCGAAGGCTGATCGGACGTCCGCTAGCCACCGTCTTCACCGCCGTAATTCTGATATTGTTTATTACGCTGACAGGGATCACTACACGCCAGTTCGGAGATGTCGCCACAACCGTGCTGTATAAAAAAACACCAATTGAAGCCACCATTTTTCTGATGCTGCTCGTTAGCCTGCTCTCCTCCAGACGCAATGTTGTGAAGTTCTCGTATATCCATTTTTTCTACCTGCCGCTGATTGTCGGCTCCATCGTACTCACGATCCTCATCTCCCTGAAAAGCGTTGATCTCCTTAATCTGCAGCCCATTCTAATGTCACCTACCCTCGAATTCTGGAATGGTGCACGGGAGGCAAGCTATCTGTTCCAGAGCTCCTTCGTGATTACACTGCTGATTCCTTTCATGGAAAAGCCGAAGCACGCATTCCGCGCGGGCGCGCTGGCCATAATCATGTCGGGTGCCATCTATGTACTGATCGTGATTGCCTCTGTGGGAATGTTTGGTGCGGAGGAGACCAAGCTGCTGATCTATCCCACGCTGGAAATGGCGCGTTCCGCAGCATTTGGTGAGGGTTTTCTTGAACGGCTGGATGCCATCTTCATCATTATCTGGGTCATTTCGGTCTATACAACGGTGTACACTACGTATTACATATCCGCTTACCTGATGCAGAACCTGTTCGCTCTCCGTGATCAGAGTATGGCCGCAAGTATACTGCTGCCGCTGATCTTTGCTCTGGCGATGCTGCCCCCCAATGTCTTCGAGGCCTATGAATGGATTCTTCACCTGGGCAATGCGGGAATGGTACTGATGATTGGATATCCGCTGCTGCTATGGATGGCCTACTTCATCCGGCGCGCCGGGAAGGAGGCCTCCTCATGATCAGAAGGCTTCCGCGCTCATTCGCCCTAATCCTAATGCTGGCTATGGCTGCCCCTGTTCTAAGCGGTTGCTGGGATCAGGTAGAAATTGAAGACCGGGCGCTTGTACTCGGGTTGTCCATCGATAAGATCTCGGCCGAAGAGGCAGAGAAAGGAGACGAAGTCACCCATATTAACCATGATAATCTGCCTGCAGAAATGATCAGTGTGACCGCACAGATTGCGGTTCCCGGCAGAGTTCCCCTGGGTCCCGGAAGCGGAGGAGGCAACCCGGGTGACGCCAAGACCAGCCCGGTCTGGGTAGTTAGCGTGCGCGGCATTTCACTCGACGATGCCATGAATAATCTGCAGCAGCAGATTGCCGACCCGCGTTATCTGGTTCACCTGCGGATCATTATCATCAGCGAGGATATCGCCCGGGGCAATCTCGAAGAACTCAACGACTATCTCCGGCGCAATCCGGAAATCCGGCGCAGGACCTGGCTGCTGGTATCCGAAGGCAAAGCTTCTGATTTCATGGATGTGAATCCGCCGCTTCAGCGTGTGCCCACACTTTATATTTTGTCCATGATGGAGAAGTCGGTGTCCTCCGGGAAGTTCCCCCGGGATTATATCGGCACATTCTGGTCGGCGGATACCAAGTGGGGCCAGAGCGCGTACTTGCCTTATGTCGCACTGCGCAATAGAGATAATATCCTGATCAAAGGATTGGCTTATTTCAGCGGCGGAAGAATGGTCAACAAGACCGCTCCGATTGAAATCGGCGGCTTCATGGCACTCCAGGGAATCGACCCGGGAGGTTATTCTACCCTCTTTCATACCAATAAGATGGGTATCGTCATGACCAAAATCAATGAGCGTTTCACCCGGACGCGGAGCTACATCAAGGACGGCAAACCCGTTCTGTCGTATCAGGTCTTCCTGGAGGCCGATCTCGATGAGCAATATGGCAGCAATATCCCTGTCGACTCATCCGCCAAGCTGCAGGAAATTGAACGGGATTTCGAGGAACAGGTCCGAAGCATACTGACCGGACTGGTTAAGCAGACCCAGAAGGATCACTCCGATATTTTTGGCATGGGCGAAATGATCCGGAGTCACCATCCTGCCTACTGGAAAGAGCATATCCATGACAAAGATGACTGGGAAAGCCTGTATGGCAGCATTGAGATAGACATTCAAATGAAGCTTCATATCCGGAGAGTGGGACTGAAAGACCAATAACCAGTAATTAAGTTCATGTATCTATATTTAAAAGGGAGCGATCCGCATGGTCCGCCTGTTCGGAAGTCTGGTTATCATAATGTTAATCTCCACACTGATGCTGCTGGCGGTAGATGCCCGGATTTACAACAGCAAAGGCTGGCTCCGGGAGAAAAAATACGCTATGGTTCTGGGATGGGCCTACGGCGTCATCTCCCTGGCTATCCTTATCGGGCTGATCATTTATGTATAGCTGTCCCGGCACCCTCCGTAGTATTTCTTCACGGCCCATGGTATATTGAGGAGTACAATATTACAGGACGGAGAATGCAGGCATGAATACAAGAAGAAATCCGAAAGAGGGTTCCAAGCGGGGCGTGAAGCCCGCAGCAGCCTCCAAGGCTCAGCCTAAATCAGGAACCAGAAATCAGGGGAACAAGACCTCTAACCATAAACCGGGGGCAAGACCGGGAGCACCTGCCACAACAACAACCAAAACACCTGCACAGATAAAATCCTATACGGTGTCCGAGCCCGCAGAGCTGCTGCCTTACCTGCTTAAGACGATTACGAATAAGGGACGGAATGCGGTCAAGTCGATGCTGTCCCGGGGACAGATATCGGTAAACGGCAAGCCGGTAACCCAGCATAACCATCAGCTCCATCCCGGTCAGACCGTGACTATTGATCAGGAGAAGCATGCAGAAGCCAAAGAAATGCTCGGGCTGACCATTGTCCATGAGGATGATGATATCATCGTCATTCAGAAGGATGCCGGACTGCTGTCGATTGCTACCGGAGAAGACAATGAACTGACAGCTTACCGCCAATTGATGGAGCATGTGCGCCTGACGAATCCTAAGAACCGCGTCTTTGTGGTACACCGCCTGGACCGTGATACCTCAGGAGTCATGATGTTTGCCAAAAGCGAGGCGATTCAGCAGTCCCTGCAGAACAGCTGGAAAGAGACCGTCAAGGAACGCTCCTACGTGGCGCTGGTGGAAGGCGCAGTCAAGAAATCCGAAGGCACCATCAGCTCCTGGCTGAAGGAGACGTCTACGCTGAAGATGTACTCCAGTCCGCATGAAGGGGACGGGCTGCATGCCGTAACCCGTTATAAGCTGATCCAGGCCAACCGGCATTTCTCCCTGCTGGAAGTCCACCTGGAGACCGGACGGAAGAACCAGATCCGTGTCCACATGTCAGACATCGGGCATCCAATTGCCGGCGACAAGAAATACGGCGCCGAGACCAAAGCTGTCGGCCGTCTCGGACTGCATGCCCGCGTACTTTCGTTCGTTCATCCGACTACCGGGGAAATCCTCACCTTTGAGAGTCCTATTCCAAAGACATTCCTGAAGTATACCGCACCTGCGCCGACGAACTAAACAAGCTGGGTAATTTCTTTGTCAATTACTAGAGTTTGATTCCACTCCAGACACTTTTATTTGCGTAATATCGAGTAGGAGGGGGCGGCAAGCCCCCGTCCTCTCACACCACCGTACATGCGGGTCCGCATACGGCGGTTCCAAAAGGTTAACAAAGTTCCAGATAGCGTGAAAGTAAACT
This sequence comes from Paenibacillus sp. FSL R10-2199, assembly GCF_038000235.1. Classification (NCBI taxonomy): domain Bacteria; kingdom Bacillati; phylum Bacillota; class Bacilli; order Caryophanales; family Paenibacillaceae; genus Paenibacillus; species Paenibacillus sp. FSL R10-2199. Next base: position 1,180,304 of record NZ_JBBOBO010000002.1, read on the forward strand.
CTTCAGCCCTTTTGCTTCCCAATAGGAAGTCGAAAGGGCGTTATTCGTGTTCCGGGACATTTCCCACGCGCCTCGCCGCGAGTTGGCCATCTTAAAACAAGCCCACTTTGGAACCCCGAGTGCTCGAAGCTCGCGGATTCGTGTACGTACTCGTTTCCACTGTTTCCACAGACACATTCGAAGTCTCCTCCGAATCCACTGGTCCAGTGTTTGGAAGTGTGTCTTCGCCGAGGCTAGACGGAAATAACCGAGCCAACCCATCAGATAGCGGTTCAGTCGGTAAATCCTTTCTTCCATGGAAATGGACCAGGTACGTTTCGTTAGCTCTCGAATTCTCCCTTTAAAAGCTGCGAGACTCTTCGGAGCAATCCGAATCGTTGCCTGTTTCTGGCTCAGGAAACTGAATCCTAAGAACTTTCGGTGCCAAGGTCTCGCTACCGCACTTTTCTCCCCGTTTACTTTCAGTTTTAGCTTTCCTTCTACAAACCGACTTACCGATTCCATGACACGCTCGCCTGCTCGTTTACTCGCCACAAAGATATTACAGTCGTCCGCGTAGCGTACGAATCGCAAACCTCGCCCGGTCAGTTCCTTGTCCAGATCATCCAATAGAATGTTTGCTAGAAGCGGACTAAGCGGACCGCCTTGTGGCGTTCCCTCCCGGCTACGCTCCCATTTTCCATCCACCATAACTCCGGCGTTTAAGTAAGCACGGATTAGCGTCAGCACTCTTTTGTCCTCCACTTTCCGCGCCACTCTTGCCATTAGCATGTCGTGGTTTACCTTGTCAAAGAATTTCTCCAGATCCAAATCCACGACCCATCTGAGGCCGCCTTGGATATATCTTTGGGCTTGTTTAACGGCGTCATGCGCGCTCTTCCCCGGCCGAAAGCCGTAGCTGTACCACGAGAATTGTGCGTCAAAGATCGGGTTCATGACTTGTAAAAGTGCTTGCTGGAGGAAACGGTCCATCACAGTCGGGATGCCTAGCTGCCGTACACCGCCTCCAGGTTTGGGGATTTCCACCCGTTTGACTGGCGCAGGTCTGTAAGTTCCCGTCAGAAGTTCAGTTTTCACCGATGCCCAGTGCGTATTCAGGTAAACTTGTAGATTCGCTACCGTTACACCGTCCACACCGGGCGCTCCTCCATTTTGCACCACTCGTTTGTAAGCGAGTCGAAGGTTATCTCCTTTGAGCATTTGCTCCAGCAAGTTGTTCTGGTCTTCGCGAGAGGAAGGGACGACTTGTGCCGACGAAGAACTCGGCGCTCCGGCATACCCTGACGGCTTCACCGCTTCTCTTTGCCGCAAGCTCCCTTGCGAGATATTCTGCTGTCGTTGCTCTTCATGCGAACGCATCGCTTTCCTCTCTCCTTTCGGTTCAGCCCTTCCGTAAATTGTTGCAACAGCTTACGTACTATGGCTTCTGCTGACTCCTGCCAGTTCAGCGCAGCCTCTCAGCTACGGTTACAAGTTTTTTTTTCTTGCTTATCTGACAGGTCTCCCCAGATAAGAACGTCATCTGTCTGCCCGCGACCACTGGAGTATACCGCGCCAGCCCTTGGCGGCTTTGGATTTCGTCATGTTTAGGTGACTCATCCGACTGACACAGCCTCAAATCCAGTTCGTGTACCTTGGCCCGTGCTTTTGCCTCCGGCTTCCTTCAGATTCCACCTCACGGTGGACACCCTTGCCCTTGGCTAACGGTAGGCGCTCGCCAGCCCCCGTTCGGGACTTTCACCCTAAAGATGACGCCCATGCTGGGCGTACTAAAGGAAAATGAGAGGCATTTATGCCTCTCATTTGTCGCTTTCGGGAATTCCCCGATTCATCCGCTTTTTGAGGCAGAGATCCGGCACCATTCTATGAAATCCTGCACATAATACAACATTTCCCTCCTCATACCGGCCCAAATCCACAATTGTTGTACAAACTGCAGCATTTCATCTCTTTCAAACGGCTCAGCAGAATTATTCTTGTATTTCATACAACAATCCTCCCGATCACCCGGCTATCCATCAATCAAAGTTGCAAAACGTACAACATTTATGTCTACAGTGTTTCTTGCACACTCTTTCGATTCACTATCATCCAATTTTAAACTTAGTATATAGGATTAGTCTGCTTAACTCTATTACCATCCTGTGAAATCCTCTTTCACCTAAAAAAGACACCCGCAAGGGTGCCTTTTCATGCTCACTATCTGATCTCGTACCAGTTCCTCAGACCTGACGCCATAGCGCGGCTAAATTACTCTACCTTACCGCCTTCAACTACCAGCTCGTCAGTATAGCCTTCTCCATAGACCTCATTCAATGTATCGCTATAGGCCTGATGAATGAATTGCTCTTTGCCGATGGTTTCAAGCTCTGTATTGATCCAGTTCAGCAGCTCCGTGTTGCCTTTGGCTACTGCCGGGGCAATCGTATCCTGTCCCCCAAACGCCGGGATGCTTACCGTGAAGCCGGGATTGGACTTCGCCCAGGCGATCAGCTCGGTGTTATCGTTGGCAATCGCTGCACCGCGTCCGTCTTTGAGTGCTGCAAAGATCTCTGTGTACTGGTCAAATTTCAGCAGCTCAATGTCCGGGTACTCTTTGGTGAAGTAAGTTTCTGCTGTAGTTCCTTTGGCAACAATAAGCTTCTGGCCTTTCTCCTTCAGCTGGTCAATCGAAGTAACCGGTGCACTGTCAGGGGATACGATCCCGAAGGACAGCTTCATATACGGATTGGCAAAATCCACTTTTTCTTTTCTTTCATCCGTTACGGTGAAGTTAGCCATAATGATATCTACTTTATTGGATTCCAGGTAAGCGACGCGGCTGGCCGCATCTACCAGAACGAATTCCGCCTTGGATTCATCCCCGAGCAGGTCCTTGGCGAATCTTTTGGCGATATAGACGTCGAAGCCCTGATTCTTGCCGTCAGCATCCACATATCCAAATGGCGGTTTATCCGCAAAAACACCAATCCGGACCTTGCCGTCCTTCTTCAGCTGTTCAATAGAAGCAAACTTGGATGATGCCGACCCTGCACTATTGTCCTTGTTATCCGAATTACCGCAAGCGGTTAAGCCCACCAGCAATAAACCCGCTGCTATAAGTGATCCTGCCAACTTCAATCCTTTTCTCATTCCTCTTCATCCCCTGTTTTCTATGATTTTTAATACTGAAATATATCCAGAAAGTGCTGTGCACGCTCTGTCGCTGGTTTGGTGAAAAATTGCTGCGGCTCCGCGATCTCACAAATGCTGCCCTGATCCATAAATACGATCCGGTCACCTACAGACTTGGCAAAGCCCATTTCATGGGTCACGATAATCATCGTCATGCCCTGTTCGGCAAGTCCCAGAATAACATCCAGCACTTCGCGCACCATTTCAGGATCAAGCGAAGCCGTTACTTCATCGAATAACATAATCTCGGGGTTCATACATAACGCCCGTACAATCGCAATCCGCTGCTTCTGTCCTCCGGACAGCTGCCGGGGATAAGCATCCTTGCGGTCCAGCAGCCCGACCCGGTCCAGCAGTTGCTCTGCCTGCTGCCGCGCTTCTTTCGGTTCTCTCTTTTGCACCTTGAGAGGTCCGAGCAGAATGTTGTCCAGCACCGTCATATGCGGGAACAGCTCATAATTCTGAAACACCATCCCGATGCGCTGCCTGACTTCACGCCAATTCACCTGGGGTCCGGCCAGATCCTGGCCATGGTAGCTGATTCTTCCGCCCTGCACGGGCTCCAGCCCGTTAAGACATCGCAGGAGCGTGCTTTTTCCGCAGCCGGACGGGCCGAGAATAACTGTTACTTCCCCTTTAACCACCTGCAGATCAATGCCGCTTAGAACCAGCCGTTCTCCGAAGCTTTTCTGCAATCCTTCTACCTCCAGCAACAGTTCGCCGGTATTTATCATGATTATCGTTCCTTCCTAACGGCTAATTCTGCCATCTGCGTTCCACTCTCCGGGAAATACGGGATAACGGGAAACATACGGCAAAGTACAGGATAAAGATGAAGCCATACACCCAAAACGAAGCGTTTGGCGCTTTGATGACCCCAAGCTCAATGATCTGCTGCCCGATCTTCACGACCTCTATCACTCCAATCAGCACAACGAGCGAGGTGGTCTTGATCATCCGTGTCGCCAGGTTAATTGCGCCAGGCACCATTCTGCGGATAGCCTGAGGGATAAGAACATACCGGTACAGCTGCCCCCGGCTGAGTCCCAGCGCTGCACCCGATTCCTCCTGATGCTTCGGCATGGACTGCAGCGCACCCCGCACAATGTCGCCAATCTCGGCCGCTCCCCACAGGCTGAACACCAGAATGGAAGTCGTCTCACCGCTAATGTCGATATTTAATAGAGGTGTGAAGCTGAAATGCACAACGTAGAGCCAGACCAGAATCGGTATGATCCGGAAGGCCTCCAGATACAAACGTAGCAATGCCTGCAGCGGCTTCACGTTCAGCGTCCGGAGCAGCCCCATCACTATGCCCAGCACCGTCCCGATCACAATGGAAACAAACGAAATTTCAATGGTGACCAGCAGACCGCCGAGCAGACGCTCGAAGTTCGAGCCTTCAAACAGTACCTCAATCCCCGAATTCTGCATATCTTACCTTCCTTTCCAGCCAGCTCAGCACAACCGACAGAGGAAGCACCAGAATGAGATAAGCGGCCACCAGCAGCAGCAGGGATTCCGCTGTTTTGTAATGCATGCCGATCAGATCCTTCGCCACATTCATCAGATCCATTAAGGCGATTGCTCCGACAATGGAGGTCTCCTTGAGCAGAAAAATCACATTCGCTCCCAGTGAAGGAATGCTGATGGCAAAAGCCTGCGGAAGAATAACATATCTGGCGAGCTGGGTCCGGGATAATCCGATACTAAGTCCCGACTCCACCTGTGTCCTGCTTACAGCTTCCATTCCGCCGCGGAAGGCCTCGGTCATATAACTGCCTCCCAGGAAGGTCAGCCCGACAATGGCACATGTGACCTCACTCATCCGAAGGCCAACCTTGGGCAAGCCATAGTATAGGAAGAACAGCTGTACCAGCAGCGGGGTATTCCTCGACAGCTCGATATAAGCTTGAATAATGAAGCTGATGCCCCTCACTTTGTAATACAGGATAACGCTGAATATCAGTCCCAGCACCAGCGAGAACAGAATGGCCCAGAAGGCCAGCTTCAAGGTCAGCCACATTGCGTCACCATACAGCGGCAGGCTCTCGGCGATAAACTCCCAATCCAAATTCATAACCATTCACAACCCTTTGTCTGTAAATAAAATCCCCCATGAATGCAGCTAAAACTAACTATTCAAATGTGAAAACCCCACTTTATAGGCGGCTTAAGACGCCTTTGGATTTTTGTGAGCAACGATGATTGCCCTATGTACAATTCTGCCAAACTATTTAAAATTCTTACAAAAACCTCACATACTGTGGTAATCATCTTATTCACATAATGCCTACTTGTCAACTATGTTTTCTTAATTTTCACTCTTTTCCGCGTCATGGTACAATACAGAGAAACGTTAGAAGGTGCCGCTCTTGTTCCATCCTACTGTATTTGACAATATTAAAATTGCTTTTGAGAACCAGATCTACGACTATGATAATCTGGATGGAATCCTTGTCGTGACGGACCGGTCGGATTTGCTGAACCTCGCGCTGATGTCACGGGAGTTCAGTCTCTCTTTCAAATTGACTGAAGGCAATAATGTAACCTCCGAAATTATGCTGCAATCTTCGGTGAAGGATCTGAGCGACGAAATTATGGAAACACCGGGGAGTGATCCCGGTTGCACTCTTCTATTACGCTTTTATATGGAGATTGACGATGTGAATGTGCAGTGTCCAGCGGCGGAGAAGATTCTGTCTACGATCTGGGGGCCGGATTTCCAGCCTGTCCAGTCCCTCAGCTTCCGCTACGGCCAGGAAGGCGATACGTACAATAACTGCATAGAACTGCAGTTCAAACGACAAATCACTGAAGAACAGATGGAAGATATTCCGAACCTTCTGAAGTTCCTGCTGCAAAGCGCCGGGGAACTGGAGGAGGTATAATTCTTAAGGCGGGGTGAACTGCATATGAATTTTCTGCCTCCTGCAAGGACGGGCCGCTGGCTCTGGTGGTATGTCAGTTATGCGCTGATTGTGTGGCTGCTGCTGATTCTGCACCGGTTCGTGCTGCTCGGCGAGAGTTTCGATCTTCTGATCTTACTTCGCTGGGCTGCTCTTTCTATCGTGCTCTCCGGTATTATTAACAGCTTCGGCTGGTATGGCGCCCGGCTGGTGTGGATATTCTCGACCGCAGGCGTTGTGCTCGGGATCAGCCTGATGTTCATTTACACTTCCCGCGATATGTCAGGCTGGGAGGATCTTGCGGGCTTTCTGTCTTTTCTCCTGTTCACGGCGGGTGGTTTCGTCCTTGGTTTGCTTGTGGAAGGCAGCCGACTGCTTGTTCAATATTTGCGCAGACGCTGATGCCTTCTGCTGGCCGGACTCTACCCTTATACAGGATTACAAGAGGAGCTGATGACCCTGATGTCCAATTCCTTGCTGACCAAAAATGCGCTCGCCCGCTCCCTGAAAGAGCTGATGGCACATATTCCGCTGAACAAAATCTCCGTCAGGCATCTGGTGGACGACTGCGGAGTGAACCGGCAGACCTTTTATTATCATTTTCAGGATATCTTTGACCTCCTGGGCTGGATCTACAAGACCGAGGCGGTCGAGAGTATTGCCCAGTACCGCAGCTACAGCACGTGGACGGACGGATTTCACCGGATTTTCTGCTATATCGAGAGCAATAAAGCCTTCTGCTGCAACACGCTGGACTCACTGGGACGGACACATCTCGATGCCTACTTGTATGAAGTAACTAATGATCTGATCATGGGAGTCATTAACGAGCTGGCCGCCGGGATGGATATCAGGCTGGAGGATAAGCAATTTATCGCTAACTTCTACACGCTGGCCTTCACCGGGCTTGTGATTCAGTGGATGCGCGACGGTATGAAGGATCAGCCGAAGCATATGATTGAGAAGCTCAGCGTGCTGATCGAAGGGAACTTCCTCAAGGCGCTGCATAAATATGAACAGGCGATGCCGTAACCCTCCGGGTTGCGGCTTTTTTAATGAAATAATATGTTTTGGGGTTATTTTCCTGTCCAAAAACTATACACTTTGCTCCATATGACCAAATTTCATACACTCGCGGACTTTTGATGATACCTTCCACAGCGGCGCTATATTACACTCGGTTCAGGTACAGCAATCAAGCAAACCTATGGAGGCGACAATCAGTGAAAAAAGAGTACGGTAACGAGCAGGTGTATTTTGTCGGCGGCGGAATTGCATCACTTGCGGGTGCGGCATACCTCGTCAGAGACTGTGGTTTTCCCGGACAGAACATTCACATTATTGAAGAGATGAAGATCCTCGGCGGCAGCAATGACGGCTCAGGCAATGAGGAGCACGGCTATGTGATCCGGGGCGGCCGGATGCTGAACGACGAAACCTATGAGAACCTATGGGAACTTCTAAATACGATTCCATCGATTGACCAGCCGGGGCTGACGCTGCGGGAAGAAATCACCCAGTTCGATGATGCCAATCCAACCCGCTCCAAGGCGCGCCTGGTCGACAGCAAGGGTGAGATTCAGGATGTCAATTCGATGGGCTTCGATATGGCTGACCGCCTGGCCCTCGGCAAGCTGATCATTACTCCGGAGGCCAAAATGGGTAAAGCACGGATCAATGACTGGTTCGGCCCGCATTTCTTCACCACCAACTTCTGGTATATGTGGGCGACTACCTTCGCCTTCCAGCCTTGGCATAGTGCGGTTGAACTGAAACGCTATATGATCCGCTTCATTCATGAATTCCCGAGAATTCAGACGCTCGAAGGCGTAACCCGCACCCCTTACAATCAATATGATTCGATTATTCTGCCGCTGCACCAGTATCTGGAACCGCTTGGCGTAGATTTCACGTTAAAATGTACGGTAACTGATCTGGAATTCAAAGAAGGCGACGGCATTACCGTTACGAAAATGAAGGTCTCCCGCCAAGGCGTGGAAGACGTGATCGAGATTAACGAAGGCGACCGTGTGATTATCACCAACGGTTCGATGACCGAAGGCTCCAGCCTCGGCTCGATGACCTCGGCGCCGCGCCTGAACGGCAAAGGCAGCTCGTGGAAGCTGTGGGAGAATATCGCCGCCAAGAAGCCGGGTCTCGGCAATCCTTCGTCTTTCGACGATCATGTGGACGAGTCCAAGTGGGAATCCTTCACGGTTACCTTCCAGGACTCGAAGTTCTTCGACCTGATGGAAGACTTCACGCGCAACCGGGCCGGCACCGGAGCACTCGTGACCTTCAAGGATTCCAGCTGGCTGATGTCCGTTGTATTGGCCTTCCAGCCGCATTTCCGCAACCAGCCGGAGCATGTCAAGGTATTCTGGGGTTACGGACTGTATCCGGACAAGGTCGGCGATTATGTTCACAAGAAAATGTGCGACTGTACCGGCGAAGAGATCATGCAGGAGCTGATTGGCCATCTCCATTTCGAGGCGCATAAGGAAGAGATTATGGCTACTGCCAATTGCATTCCTTGCATGATGCCGTACATTACGTCCCAGTTCATGCCAAGACTGAACAGCGACCGGCCGCAGGTTGTGCCTGAAGGCTCCACCAACTTGGCCTTTGTCGGCCAATATTGCGAAATCCCGGACGATGTGGTTTTCACGGAAGAATATTCCGTCCGTGCAGCCCGAATCGCTGTCTACACCCTGTTCGGCATTAACCGTCCGGTGGAGCCGATCAAGGAATACCAGCATGATGTGCGCACGCTGTTATCGAGCCTTGTGACTTCGTTCAGATAGTACGGTTATATGGCCCGGAATAGGCAAACGAAATACCCCGCTGCATGGAGAGAATCCATACAGCGGGGTATTTGTGTGCAGTCTGCCTAAGCGGAATCAGATGCTGCAGGAGCCATCATCACAGCCGTCAGCATCTTCTGCCTTGGACTGCGGCTTGCCGACTACCTGGAGCACAGGAGCATTCTGTTCTTCGGCCCATACGGTGTCCAGGACTTCGGTGAATACCGGACCCGGCTGCGCGCCGGACACCGCGTATTTGTTGTTGAAGACGAAGAACGGCACGCCGGTGATATTCAGCAGCCGGGCCGCATCAATATCTGCATTTACCTGATCAGCATAAGCGTCGCTCTCCAGCACCGCAGCCGTTTCAGCCTGATCGAGTCCGACCTCTGCGGCCAGCTCAGCCAGTACCTTGCGGTCACCGAGATTCAGCGAGTCGGTGAAATACGCGCGCAGCAGCCGTTCGGTCATTTGCGGGGCTTTACCCTTTGTAGCCGCGTAATGGCTTAAGCGGTGACCGTCGAACGTATTGGTCGACTGGACCGTATCGAAGTTGAACTCAAGACCCACACCCTGCGCTTGTTCGGCGAGCTGTGCGTTGGTAGCTTTAGCTTTGTCACGGGTCATGCCGTATTTGGCAGCCAAAATGTCGTGAATATCTCTCGTTTCGTCGGTGCGCGCATTCGGATCCAGCTGGAAGCTGCGGAATACGACCTCCACTTTGTCACGGTCCGGGAACTGGCTCAGGGCGTGCTCCAGCCGTCTTTTGCCGATATAGCAGAACGGGCAGGCATAATCGGACCATATATCTATTCTCATGGGAATTCCTCCTGAAATGTATTGGATGCAACGCTGTCCTACAATTGACGAGTCTTACATGTCACTTACTATTATATAGTTAAAAACCGAAAATTACAAACAAACTTTCTGCCGGGATGCAGATGGCGTTGTACCGGTGCTTATGGATCATTACATTGACTAATTGGTGATTAGACGGCAGGTGAATTCCATATCAAGTCCGCAGATGTATTTAGGGAGGCGTTCCATTGTTCAGAGAGGATTCCGGGGTGATCATCCGCAGATTGGATGCTTGCTTATAGCGGGTCTGTTTATATATGCGGCAGCTATCCCAAAATAATCGCCCCGTTCCGCAACAAGCTGCTGTATGCCTGTATAGCCTCTATCGGCCTCTATCCAGGTATACAGCAGCTATAGGCTTCTATGTAGTCGCAGAGCATCGGATCTGCAACGGGTTCGCCAATTAGAGGAGTGACCATCCGCCGTATTCCGGCAGCCGCGGCCTCAGTCACAACGGCACAACAATAAGACAGCGGTCTACAAGGGAGACGTTAACTCCGGAGCATACCCGTCACCGAAGAGCGGTACGGACGGATCAAGCCCCAAGCTCTCCTGAAGCAGATTGTAGAGTCTGGCTCCGATAATCTCTTCCGAATATTCGGAACGGACGATCTGCAGCGCTGCTGCCCCCATCTCCCGGCACATATCAGGATTGCCGAGCAGCTGATCCAGGGATGCAGCTAGTTGAGCCGGGTCAAGCCCTTCAGCAAGCAGTCCGCTCTCCCCGTGGCGTACCAGACCTCTGACCCCCATCACATTAAAAGCAACGGTTGGAAGACCGCAGGCTCCCGCTTCCAGGATAACCAGCGGCAATCCTTCATAACGCGAAGGCAGCACAAACAGCTCAGAGACGCTGTAATAGCTGGCCAACATATCCTTGTTGCGGATTGTACCGAGCATGATGAAGCGGTCCTCCAGCCCCTTGGCCCGGATCAGATCCTTCAGACTCTGTTCATCCGGACCGCCGCCGGCAACCAATATTCTAAGGTCAGGGTGCTGCTTCAGCTGCTCCATGGCCTGCACCAGCAGCGAATGGCCCTTTTGATGTTCAAACAGCCGTCCAACGGTAATGATATATCTGCAGCGGGGGTCCAGCCCCAATGCGGCTATCGCCTCATCCTTATCCCGCCGGTAAAAGATCGCCGAATTCACGAAATTCGGCAGCAGCCGGATCCGCCCCTCCAGATGCGGAAAGTGGCGCACCATGCTGTTCTGCTCATCTTCGTTAAGCGTAGTCATGAATGCTGCCTTATGAAGCGTATGCTTCTTGATCGGCAGAATCCACTTATGGATGCTGCCCCCGTGGTAAGCGGCAATGATCGGGATGCTCAGCTTCTTCGCAGCGGCAGCCAGCCGCTCAAACCGTCCGGAAGCATATTCCTGGGCATAAATCAGGCTGATTCCGTCTCCCCGCAGAATATCACACAGGTCTCTCTGAATCGTGGATATATATTGTGATACGAATTTGCCGATCGGTGTCCGGTGGGACAAGGGAATGACGGAATACCATTTATACAGCATGCCCACCGGGATAAACTTAATCGTACAATCCACGATTCCGTGCTGATAGGTGCGGACCTCACTCCCAATCCTGGTGAAATTGTAGATGGTCGTGCGGATCCCCTTGGTTTGCAGAAGACGCGCATAGTCGAAAGAAAAATCGTTATGATACGAATGTACATATTCCTCTTCACTGAGACCCAGACCCTTTACGAAGAAATCTTCAAAGTAATTGGTATGCATAAAGATCCCGACATGCATAACGTCCCCTCCTAAAAGTTTTGTTAGCTTTGCTTCTTCAGATGATACTTCGTACAAAACCTGCTTCGGAAGCATCCGCTTAGGTTTTGAAAGCATATACATTCTGAAATTAATTCTATTATAAGCGCAACTGTACTAAATAAAAGTAAACCAAAGTGGTATATACGGCCTACAAAAGGGGGAGTAAAATTAGATCAACACGTACTTTCGGTGCATTGTAATCTAAAATTAAAGCGGACAGTCTAGGACGTCCCGGGAGGAGTCAGCGGTATGCATGATCTGTCTATAGTAATTCCTACACGCAACCGGATCAGCGATCTGACCCTGTGCATTGAATCCATCGGCAGGCAGACAGAGCTGGAGGATGTTTCAATTGAATTGCTGATTGTGGATGACGGCGAGATTGAGGAGAAAGTGCTGGAGTATTTCCGCAAGGTACTGGGGCGTATGCCTCAAGCCGAGCTGCGCTATTACCGCAAAACCAAACCCGGCGTCTGGCTCTCCCGCTATGAAGCCCTGGGGCTTATCGACGGTGAGATTCTGCTCAGCTTCGATGACGATGCCGAGCTGGATGATCCGCTCTACATCCGCCGGATGCTGGACACCTACGCTTCGGACCCGTCCATTGCCGGAGTTGGCGGCATCGCCAAGGGCCTCTCCAGCAGCAAGTCCGGCAAACTGCTCGGCAGGCTGACCTGCCAGATGTCGGCTTCACCCGGTAGGCTGTCGGCAAGCACACTGGCAGGCTCCCTGCTGCTGTGGGGGGAGACCGAGAATATTTTCGAGACGGATTTCTTCCATGGCTGCAATATGTCCTTCCGGACGTCTGCGCTGCAGGATATGAAGCCTTACCCCTGGATGACCAGCTACGCGGTGGCTGACGATATCTATATGTGCCATCTGGCCAGCAGATACGGCAAGCTTGTCATCAACCCGGAGATGAAGATTATGCATCATGAATCTCCCAGCTCCCGCGATAAGGCAGGCCGGGTGGCCCGGGCTACTGCAGTGAATCATTATTATTTGCTTAATCTGCGCAAGGCACCGGTGAAGAATTATGCCGCATTGCTGTGGACACTGACCTATTTAACCGGCAAGGCTACCCTCAAGCGGAATTTCAATGCCGTCTCGGGCTATGCCAGCGGAATTCTCTTCGTACTGAACCCCCGCAAGGATAAATACAGGGAATTTATGCTGGACTAGCAGCGCCAGATTCAACCTATATAGATTGAACTTGTATTTTTTCTATTATGGAATTGCCGTGACTCCAGAGAATGTTTAACCCTCCGGCCGCTGCCCGTCTGCCGATTTCTTGAATTTAACCCGCTGTTCGCGGTGGAAATCCGCAGACAAAGGCGGACGCTGTCGTCCTACAGTTCCAAAATTCTCCTCCGCCACTACTGAAGGTTTGCGGTGACCGGATTACAGTGATCGGATTACGGTATCCGATATGCTTAATTGTACTTTGTACAACTAAATCATCTGTTTACCAACCCATTATCCGTTTAGTTGTATTTCATGCAATTAAAATGCCGGTTGTAGAGGGTTCTGTCCGATTCGGGCGGATTTAGTTGTACAGACTGCAGTTATAAGACGGAAACAACCCTTTTCGCAGGTTTTAATTGTACATAATACAACTATCACTGAATTTCCACTTGGACTGAATACATAAGTTGCTGCATTGTTTGAATGAACTCACTTCTTTAGTCCTGTTGTGTGCCAGTTCTTAAACCATCACACTGTATAACCGAAGCCCAGTATCGTAAAGCATTTGTCCTTATCTTCCTTCGCCATGCGGATCTCAATGACATGCTGCTGACTCTGCTCATTCTGGTACAGAATGACCGGATTGCAGTGCGTCCAGCTGTTCACATGCGGATCAGCAGTCAGCACAAGGCTGCCATCGACGAAGATATCTGCTCTGCCAAACTCAGGGCTGCCCGAATCCTTGTATACGAGGATCAGAATGCTGCTGGTGAGGGTCATCCTGAAGCTATCCTCACCGGATGCTGCCGTATGCAGCCAGTTATGCGGAAATTCCGGGGTGCCGAAGGGATCGGCATCCAGCTCTACCCGCTGCAAATCCGTGTCGGTCGCCCCGAAACCGCCAGCTTCCACTCCGATATCAGTGAGACCAGTCAGGCTCTTGCGGTCAAGCAGCCGTATATTCGCGTAATCATTTCCGAGAACCGGCCGTTTAGCGGTTGTAATATCCTCTTCGTCCCGGAGCGACCGGCAGGTCTCGGAGAATAAATAACCCAGACAGTCTGCCATTACCCGGTGTCCGTCATTAGCAGGATGATAAATATCGTAGAAAAATTGCCGTTTCGATATGACGTTCCCCTCAGTCTTGCTCAGACGGAATTGTCCGGTTACCGCATCTTTGATGCTGACCATCGGGAGGTTATAGTGCCTGCCCACAGGAGCGAGCCGTTCCTGAAGGTTCCAGTCATTCACAAACACACTGAACAGCAGAATCACGGCGGGCCGGGCCGGGTCAGACAGGATTTTTAGACAAAGGCTCTCGAAGCAATTGCCCTTCGTTTCATCACCCTCGTCATTCACTGCAAATTCCACCACTACGATATCCGGCGTTACCGCACCCTCCCGCAGAATATCTCTTTCATAACGGATTACTCCAAGCTCAGAAGGCGTCCCGCCTACTCCGGCTTTCACATAATGGATATTCTCTCCACCGTCCTTACCGAACAGCTCCTTGAACTGCAAATAAGACTGGTAGGCATAACATCCGGTGTGGGTCGGCTTAGCCCCTGCACCCTGGGTGATGGATCCTCCAATATAAGCAATGGTGACATCCTCACCCTTAATTGCCTTGTCTATTGCTGTTCTGAGCCGGTAATTATTGCCCGAATGCAGCAGAGACTTAGCAATCATTGCGCGGTATTCCAGTGAACCGAAGTCAACCGGAGCTTCCATTGTAGCTTCTGGCGCAGTATAGCCATCATTCAAATAGAAAATAATACTCGCCGTTGCCAGCTCTCCTTCACGGCCAAATTCAAAAGCGAATTTGCCGGGACTTACATCGTCCCCGGACCACATGACCTCCTCCAGCTTCAGCAATACCTCCGTCCCGTCCCCCGGACAGGGGACACGCAGCTGCGTTCCTGTCTCATACTTGCTGCTTCTGCCCCAGTTCTGCATAAGAAAGGAGACCGTTCCCCCTTCACTGCCGGTACCGGTCTTCACGGACACCCCGATGCTATGCACCAGTTCACGGAACCCCGCCCAGGTTGTCAGAAGCGCCAGCATCCCCTCATCCGTAATCCCGCCTATGTATCTTGCCTTATCCGTCAGATAATTGCCTTCCAGATACACTTCCTGGGATGGACTGCCCTCCGCTCTGGCTGTCGCCTCGATCGCTGTTTCGAACATGACGAAGAAGCCGCTTCTTCTCTCCTCCGGATCTTTGGGGGCCGCCGGACCTTCCAATCTGCCGCCGGTAAAATCAATGTTATTGCCCTTCACTTGGATCAGCTCGCTTTCCGGTATATATGAAGACGCTCTCATTATAGACGGGAGGCGGACTACGCTCAACCGGGAAAGACGGACTTTGTTAAGTTATTACAATAATTCTCTAGTTTGTCCACCATACTATAGTAAAATCCCTGTAGAAATGAATAGGATCATATGCTCTTTAATCCGGTTTTTGTCCAGCGGCTCATGGGATTTGTTCCATTCCGTGGTGAGCGCCAGGTACATTCGCAGAATCATAAATGCCGCAACACTGGAATCACAGGGCTTCACTTCACCGCTGCCGATGGCTTCCTCAATCTGCTGTCTCAAGAAATCCAGCGCGTATGCCTCCATCCGCTTAACACCTTCCAGCGCCTGGGCTGTTCCGATGTCCCGCACCTCCTGGGCGAGCTTCACAAATAGCTCATGATCAGACCGGAATTCCAGAATGGAATCCAGCAGATTAAGCAAATTATGCACAAAGGTCGTTTGTTCCGCCGCTACACGGTTCATCACCGACATTAATTCCTGCGAAGCCTTGTCCAGAATTTCCTCAAACAGCTCTTCTTTGGTTTTGAAAAAAGTATAGATCGTGCCTTTGCCCACATTGGCGATTCTGGATACCTGATCCATAGTCGTAGCTTTATAGCCAAATTGTACAAAGGACAGGGTCGCTGCCTGGAGGATCAAAGCCTTGCGGTCAATGGACATAGTAAAACTCCTTTCTTTCTGTACGACCATAAATTGACTGAATTTAATTTTTGGTCACTAAGTCACAAATCAATTTACCATGTCCCCGGGAAGAAGACAACTTTTTGATAAAAGTTTCAATCCGCTTCCGTTCTGCAAGCTGCTCTTCTGCACAAAATGTCATGAAATTAGTATCCCTTGCCATTCTTTCTGGGGTATGATAATAAAGATGTGATCAAGAAACTAACTTTATGGATGGTGGAATATGTTTAAGAACAAGAAATCCGGCGTTATTCTGGCCGCTCTCGTCATTGTTATCGTCGCAGCTGTGGGCATCTGGCTCTTGGTGGGCAACAATGGAAAAGACAGCACAACTACTGAAACCCCCGGCGGTGCAACGGTCACAAAAGATGGCGATACGAAGTCCCTGGAACAGACGTTTTATATTTATGATACGGTCGTGAATATCAAGGTCTTCGGTGATACTGTAGAGCAGAAGAATATGGATGATATTCAGGCGATGCTGGAACGGATGGACATCGAGTTCAGCCGCACCAAGGAGAACGGGGAATTATACGCTGTGAATCAGGCAGCCGGTAAAGAAGCCGTAGCCGTATCCGACGAAACGCTAGATATCGTGAAGCTTTCCCTCAAATATGCCGAAGAAATGGACGGGCTATATGATCCGACTGTTGGACCGCTCGTTGACCTCTGGGCAATCGGTGAAGGCGGAGAGCATGTTCCCGATCAGGCAGCGATTGATAAAGCCCGCAGCCTGACCAATTACAAGGATGTTATTGTGGATGATGCCGCGAAGACGGTGAAGCTGGCCAAAGAAGGCATGGTGCTGGATATGGGCGGGATCGGCAAAGGGTATGCCGCTGACCGGATCGCCGACTATCTCAAGGCGCAAGGTCTGGACAGTGCGATGATCAATCTCGGCGGCAGCAGTATTATTGCGCTTGGCAACAAGCCGAACGGCTCGCCGTGGAATATCGGCCTGCAGGACCCCGATCAGAGCCGCGGTACACAGCTGGGTACAATCAAAATCTCTGACGAGGTTATTGATGCATCCGGGGTATACGAACGTTTCTTCATGCAGGACGGTGTGCGTTACCATCATATTCTGGACCCGCGGACGGGCTTCCCGTCCCAGAACGGGCTGAAGAGCATTACCATTATGAGTCCGAACGCAACAGATGCGGATGCCCTGTCAACCGGTGTATTCCTGATGGGTCTCGAAGACGGCATGAAGTATCTTGAAGCGCTCCCGGAGAAGGTCGATGCCTTCTTCATCACAGACGACAACAAGATTTATGCCACCTCTTCGCTGAGAGAACGGCTGAATCTGACCGATCCTACGTACAGCTTCGCTGATTGATACCGCGCAGTGATGGATGTGCAGCATCGTATGCAAGCAGAAAAGGTGCCTTCCTTTGGGGGAGGGCACCTTTTTTGTCATACCAGCGGCAGCTCACTGAACTCCTTATAATTGGTGAAAATATAGCTTGGCGTGTGATCTCCACCCGGCTGCCGGCCGCGCGGGTTGTACCAGCATACCTTCCAGCCTGCCGCAAGCGCACCGACCACATCATTAGCCCATGTATCACCTACATAGAGGCTGTTCTCAGGTGCAGTTCCCGTCATCTTATTGACATGGGCGAAGATGGCCGGGTCGGGCTTAGCCAGACCGACAGCATCCGAGATGAAAATCATCTCCTGCGGAATGAGCTTATCTATACCCAGCCCGCGCAGCTTGCCCATCTGGTGCTCCAGCGGGCCGTTGGTGATAATGCCTACCGGATGCCCCAGGCTAATAAAGCGCTGAAGCTGCTCCGCCACGCCTTCGATCATCCCGATCGTGTACTGGCGGGCAATATAGGAGGCCTGAACTCTGGTTGCCTGCTCCCGGTTCAAGGGCAGGCCATATTCGGCAAAAGCCAGCTCCAGCCGCATCACCCGGGTCTCCTCCAGCTCAAGCTCCCCGCGCAGATATTTCGGCCATAGTAAATCACTGTGATGCCTGACGGTGTAGAACAGCTCCGCATAATCCAGCTTGTCTTCGTCTGGCGCCAGCACCTCGCGCACCGCTTCCCGGAAAGGCACCAAATGGTCGTACAACGTATCATCCAGATCAAAAAACACGGCTAGCTTATTGCTTGTCTCCACGTAAACTCCCCTAACTATATCTTTAGAAATATAAATGATAAGTGAAAAAGCTCTCGTCCCGGATGTAGCCTTGGGCTTCATACAAACGCTGTGCGCCGGTATTATGCGTCAGCGTTGAAAGCGTCAGTCCCTTCGCACCAGTACCCTGCGCAAATCCGCGCACGCCTTCAAGCAGCAGTGAGCCAAGTCCATGCCCGCGCTGCTCCTCCGTCACAAACAGATCGTTCAGAATCCATACGGGCTGAACTGTAATGGAGGAGAAGGAAGGGTACAGCTGTGCCAGGCCATACGTGCGGCGTTCTGCACCCTCACCGGCAACGGCCATAAAAATAACGGATTCCTCATTCTGCAGCCTCGCCGCCAGGAACTCCCGGGCAGCCTCCGGGTCCGGAGCCTGCCCATAAAAGCTGCGGTATTCGTCAAAGAGTGGAGCAAGCTCCTCTACATCTGCAAGCTCCGCCCGTTCAAAACGGTAATTCAACATAGCTGCTCCCCTGCTTTCCCTTAGTCTCTCGAATCGTAAAAGACATGACGGGCTGTGATCTTCCCGTCTTCAATGTCCATCAGGCCGAAGGAATACTGCTTCTCCCGGCGTTTGTCCGTAGGAGAGCCGGGGTTGAACAGCAGAATACCATTCTCCCGGCGCATCAGCGGCTGATGGGAATGGCCGAAGAGAATACAGTCCACCTCCTGGCCTTCAAAGGCCAGCAGCGCATTTCCATCCGTCCCCTTACGGGAATACGGCGCATGTCCGTGAATCATCCCGATACGCATGCCCTCCAGCGTAACGATCTTGCTCTCTCCGAAGCGCTGAATAATCTCATATCCGTCGTTATTGCCGGCAATCCCCTCTACCGGAGCAAGCCCGGCCAGCAGATCGTAGATCTCCAGCGATACCCAATCGCCCAGATGCAGAATCATATCCACCTTGCTGAATTCTTCCATAAGCACGGAGGGCAGCCCCTTGGCCCTGCTTGAGAGATGTGTATCCGATACCACGCCTACCTTCATCTGCATCCACTCCCCATTCCTATTGTCATCCTACCCGGCATTTCAAAAAACACAATGGCCGAGAAGCGCTGTAAACTGCGACTCTCAGCCATTTCATGTTCAGATCCCAAGTTTACGTCCTATAATTGTACGATGTGCAGGGGGGAGAAGCAAGCGGGCAGGGGATGCGTCAGGTCATCCTTGCATCAATCCAGCACAACCCATTCCCCTTGAGTATCTGCCGATTGTACTTCCGCTTCAACAATTTCAAGCGATTCTGCCGCACTCTCCGGGGTGCATACCACAATCGGCTTATCGTGAATAACCGCATCCAGAAAATAAACCAGCTCCCGGTAGTAGCCGGTATCCGGTGAGAGCTCAGCAATAAAGCCCGGTCCATCGTTCGGGTTCACTTTAAGCTGATTCCCGTCAAATACAAGATTCCCCTTCTCAAAGTTAACCCGATAACCCATATAGAAACCGAAATCTCCTTCCAGCGTCCAATCGACCTGGGCATTGACTACTTTTCCGTCCTTATAATAGTAATGGGTGGAGCAAAGATCATAACCGCTGCCAGGTAAGACATTGCGGGCAAGAGTAGAGACTTTATCCGGCTTGCCGAACAGGTAGCTGATCATATCCGTATCGTGAATATGCATATCCAGAATACTGCCGCCGCTGAGCTGCTCATCCAGGAACCAATCCTTGGGGGCGCCGGAGCCGCGGTAGAAATATCCCTCGGTCACCTCACCGAATTGGCCTGACTCCACGGCCTCCTTCAAGTACTCATATCCCGGCCAGAAACGGAGACATTGTCCAATCATAAGCTTCCTGCCGCTGCGGTCTGCCGTTTCCGCCATCTTCCGTGCTTCCGCCGAAGTTCTGCCCATCGGTTTCTCGCAGAAAACGTGATATCCGCGTTCCAGCAGCGAACAAGCCATCCCGGCATGCAGATAAGTGGGCACGCAGATATCAATAACATCCAGTTCTTCCTGTTCAAGCATTGTTTCCAGGTCATCATAAAGATTGTAAGAAGACAAATCATAGACTTCACGGGCCGTGCTCATATTCCCGTCTGCTTTGCCGCCCTTGAGTTCCTCGATCCGCAGATCACATATCGCACTTAATTCAACCGGATAGCCCTCCTCCGTCAACCGGACATAATTGTCAAAATGCATCCGGCCCATAAATCCGAATCCGATCAAGCCTACTTTCAGCATAGGAATGTCCTCCGATTATTCTGAATTATATTTCTTCATATCCGCTCCATGCAGGGATACCCAGGCTCCCTGCCGCCCTGCGGACTCCATCTCAGCCTCAATGATCTCAAGCGATTGTGCAGTGCTCCCGGGCAGACATACTGTGACCGGATTGTCCTGCAGTATGGCATCCAGGAAATAGACCAGCTCTCTGTAATAGCCGGTATGCGTGGAGAGTGAGGCAGTATAACCCGGTTGCCCGACAGGATTGACTGCAAGCACATTGCCGTCAAACACCGCATTCCCCTGTTCAAAATTGACCCGGAAGCCCATGCTGAACCCGAAGTCCCCTTCCAGCGTCCAGTCGGCCTGGGCATTGATTACCTTGCCGTCCTTGTAATAATAATGGGAAGACACAATGTCGTAGCCGCTGCCCGGCAGGACATTCCTTCCGAGCGCCGAGACCTTGTCCGGCTTCCCGAACAAATAATGAATCATATCGGTATCGTGGATGTGCATATCCAGCATGCAGCCGCCGCTCAATTCATCGTTTACCAGCCAGCCTTTCGGTGCACCGGACCCCCGGTAGAAGCAGCCTTCGGTAACCTGGCCGAATTCCCCGTCCTCCACAAGCCTTTTCAAATATTCATATGCCGGCCAGAACCGCAGACAATGACCAATCATCAGCTTCTTGCCGCTGCTTCGCGCCGTTTCCGCCATCTTCCACGCTTCATGGGAATGCCTGGCCATTGGCTTCTCGCAGAACACATGGTAGCCCCGTTCCAACAGAGAGCAGGCCATCTCAGCATGAAGAAAGGTAGGGACCGCGAGACTGACCGCATCTAGCTCCTCATTGGCCAGCATATCCTCCAAATCTTCATACAGGTTATAGGAGGATAAATCGTATATCTCCTGGTCTGTGTTCATATTCCCGCCGGACTTCACCAGCTTCAGCTTCTCAATCTGCGGGTCGCAAATCGCAGTCAACGTAACCTCGTACCCGTCTTCGCCAAGCCGGACGTATTGATCAAAGTTCATCCGGCCCATGAATCCAAACCCTACCAGACCCACCCTGAGCATTTCTCTCACCCCGCTTATGCCTTATGGCTGGTACGTCCCAGAATGGCGTCCATGGCCGCAGAAGTATTGAAAATAATCTGTTCCGGATGATGGGTGTAAGCCGGGATCATTTCACCTGTAACATAGTTGTCGTATCCAATCTCCCGGAGCGCATCCATCACAGCCGGATAGTTCACATTCCCGGCAAGCAGATCAACAAATCCGTGCAGTCCTCCCGCTTCCCGGCGGTAATCCTTGAAGTGAACCTTCTTGATCCGGTGGCCCAGAATTCTTATCCACTGCTCCGGATAGCCGGAATGTACAATATTTCCCACATCCAAATAAGAACCTACATAGCTGGAGCCGACCGAATCAATGAACGAACGCATTTCAAGCGGGGACAGCAGAAATTTATTCCACACATTCTCGATCCCTATGGAAACCCCAGTCTTCGCTGCCTCCAGCGCCAGACCGCCAATCGCCTCTAACGCCCTGTCATAAGCTTTGTCGTAATCCACTACCTCACTGCCGGGAATGAAATCCACCCCGACTGCACCGGGTATCACAAGAATCGTATCCACGCCAAGCACAGCAGCAAGCTCCAGTTGTTTTTTGCATACGTCGATTGCCTTGGTCCGATTGGCCCCGGATTCGCTGGTCATCGCGTAAGACCAGTACAGTCCCGTTGCCAGTCCGGCAATTTCCAGGCCGGTCTCGTTAATGGATTCCTTGAGCTTCAATGCTTCCTTCTCACCGGTTTCAAGACTGAGTTCACCCGTTTCATTCAAAGCCAGTTCAAGCCCGTCGAACCCTACAGTTTTAGCTAAGCGCACACATTCCGCGATCTTCATACCTTCGGGAAAAGACCAGATATTAATTCCTTTTTTCATCATTACCATCCTCATTTTTGTTATTTTCCGTTTTTCAGGAATCCTGCGATAATGTTCTTTTTTCCTTGATATATTTAAATTATAATGGTTTTACACTTCTATTTATTTAGGGGATATAGATAACTTTTGGATGATTCCGGTCATATTTCTAGTCAGGAGGATTGATCATGTCCGAGACAGAAACATCCTATCCTTTGAGCAAACAGGTACCCTCCCGCGAATGGTCACCTGGAATCCATTATGCACAGTTGCAGACCCTTGCCCCCTGCACTTTTCCAAGAAGAAGGCTGTATGATTTCGAGCTGCTGTACATCCGTCAAGGGAGTTTGTTGACCCGAATGGACAACAAGGAATTCCTCCTCAGCTCTGGACAACTCATTTTTCTATCCCCTGGTGTTTACCATCAGAACATAATCGTTTCGGCTTCCGACACCAAGCTGCTGGGCATCCACTTCGACTTTTTTGGCGAATCCGTCATTACGCGGGAAGAAGACATGCTGGTCAACGAGGATGAGGTGCTTCCCCATAAATTCGCTCTGGAGGCCGTAACCGCCCCTTTTTTACCGTTGTCAGAA
This sequence comes from Paenibacillus sp. FSL R10-2199, assembly GCF_038000235.1. Lineage (NCBI taxonomy): Bacteria > Bacillati > Bacillota > Bacilli > Caryophanales > Paenibacillaceae > Paenibacillus > Paenibacillus sp. FSL R10-2199. The sequence continues at coordinate 1,202,856 of NZ_JBBOBO010000002.1, forward strand.
GAACCTGTGTATACGCCCTCTCCCGAATGTGTCCATGCGATGGAGCAGCTTGTTCATGAGTTCACCATGCGGCAGGCCGGTTATGAATGGGTCTGCCGGGGCTTGATGCTGGGCATTCTGACTTCACTTCTGCGGTCCCAAAGCTCACGGCGGCTGGCTAAGTCTTCCGTTCACGGGGAGCGGATCAGGGGGCTGATTGACGGAATGGAGCTTCAGCCGGCAGGCCGCTGGACTAACAGGTCTATGGCTGCAACGATGAATATGCATGAGGACCATTTCTCCAAGCTGTTCCGGGAGATTGCCGGGATGCCTCCCGGCGAATTCCTCCGGTCCATTCGCCACCGGGAAGCACGCAAGCTGCTCCGCGAGACGGATGAGTCGATTGAAGCTGTGGGAGAGCGGGTCGGCTATCCCGATATCCACTACTTCAGCAGGGTATTCACAGCCAATGAAGGGATTTCTCCACGTGCCTACCGCAAGCTTTCGCGCATTCTGTGAGGCATCCAAGATGCCCAGGCCCGCTCACAGCAAAGAGACGAGCCACCGGCCCGCCTCCTGATCGAGTTGCTAGTTTACTTATTCGCGGATGCTGTTTGCAGCGTTATCAGCATCGTTCGCCCGAGTGTGCCTGCCGTATGGATCTTCAGCTTCACCTTCGGCGACAGTTGCGTGACCTCGATCCGGTCATCTTTGCTGAGTATGCCTGCTGCCTCCGCCTCCAGCTCCAGCTCAATAACCCCCTGGTTCTCCAGTGTAGGATCGGACACGGCAAGCTTAGTGGTGCCAGCGTCGGCATTGTTCCTGATCAGGACAGAGGCTGGCTTGTTCGAGGTCACACCTCCTGCTGAAGTCAGAGCATCCGTCCAGAAATTATACCCGGTCACGTTAAGCGTGTTCTCCCGCACAGCTTGGACCGCTGGTGAATTGGCGAGAATAGTGACATCCGGCGAATCGGCATAGGCTTCCGTGGCCTGCCTGCTGGCATTCGGCAAAATCATATATTCATACCGGCTGTCAACAGGATTACTCCCATGATCCATCCACATCGTCAGAAAGTAATTCTGCAGCAGTCCGGTTGGCGTTGTGGAGGAAGGCGGATTGCTGAGATTGATGTCGGACCATCTTCCCTCTTGAACCTGTCTGGTGAGCTTGATCGATGAATTATCCGGAAAAACATAACCAATATTTGAATCTGCCGCATTCCCTTCGAGATAAGCCCATGACGGGTTCTCTATCTCCTGACCCGGAATGTTCCCATTCAAGGTGTCACCATCCAGCACGAAGCTATTGGAGTTATCTTCCTTCAGCTTCCGCTGCTCAATGACAGTCTCTACCGGAAGATTATCCGTGCTTGTAATCCCTGCACCCAGCGCAACAATCTCATTGTCAAAAGCAAACCAGGATTTCCGCGCCTGCATCTGCGTGCCGTTCTGAATCAGATTCATGCCGGTTGCCCCAAAAGTATCCAGTGTTGTTCCGCCCGCCCAGGAGTTAAGCGGCGCCGTCTCGCCGTCACCGTATTGATAATCGCCGGCATTCCTTGGACGGGAGACAACCGTTGTGCCCGGCAGCCGGTTCCAGTTCACCGTGGCCCAGAAGCTGCCTGTATACTGGGACAGATCGCGGTTGTAGAGATAGGTCATTCCATCGCCGGTGTACCAGCCCTTGGGATTTTCTCCGTTCGTCAGCTCATAGGTCGCAATACGCTTTGAGCTTTTGCTGACTCCGAACAGAAAGTCCTCACCCCGGTGCACACTGCGGGCCATGCCGTTCAACTCGTAGTGCGCCTGAATATCGGCGGCAGGAACAACCGCAGGATCATCCACCCACTGCCGGATCGTATCCGCCAGATCCAGCGGGAATTGATAGTAGGATGCGCCCTGGCTCAGCTGATACCCGATATGATACTTAACCAGGCCCTTTAATCTCAGCGAAAGCTCCGGGGGCGAGGTCTGCGCTACTCGGGCGATGCCGGCCAGAATGTTTCTGCCGGAATAATAGGCATCTGCAGCCGGTCTCACAATCGCGCGGCCTCTCGTCATATCAATAGCCTGGCCTTTGTATAGGATAGGAGCAAAACCTTCGCCGATCCACCTGTAGACATTGTTCACCCCGGGAACCACAGGCTCCCAGGTGCTACCGTTCAGCAGGAACAGCAGGTTCCCCATCCCCTGGATCAGAACCTCCCCGTAACTTCCCGTGTAGGCTATCGTGCTGTGTTGCACATACGAGCCGTCCTCATAGAACCCGTCGCCTGCCGCCGTGTATTGAAACAGCTCGCTCATCCCGTCCCTGGCCTGAATCAGCCGGTCATAGCTATGTTCGACAAGTCCCATACGGATCTGAATCAGCATAATGTCGGAGCGGTTGGCACCTGTCTGTGTAAAAGAAGGGGCGGTGATATCTCCGATATAATGATCGATGCTTGCCGTATTCCGCAGGATTTGCTCTGGCGTCAGCTCGTCATACATCAGGATCAGAATATCAGCCAGCCGGTTGGGAACACCGATATCCCAGTTCCACCAGTTGCCGAATTCGCTGCCCGAATCTGTATATAATTCATCCAGCATCCAGTCCATGGCCTGCAGCAGATCATCCTTCAGACCGGAATTATGGTAAAGCGGGGTGCCTTGGGTCTGATAAGCTAAGGCCATTGTCTTCAAACGGGTATAATGGCTGTTTACAAAAGCGGAGTCGCTGGTGGAAGCAGGCAGATCCGTCCAGAGTGTTGTTCCGCCGGGTATGAGCTGCATGCTCTCCCAATACCCCTGAGCAGCAGCTGCATTGGCCTGAAGAATGGCTTGGACCGCCGGATCATTTACATCCAAAGAATCTTTACCGGTCAGCGTCTCCTTCCAGCGCAGCCTGATCTCGTCGTATTCCTGGGGATTATCCGGCTGGGCGGCTACGACCACGAGGGTAACCGAGTCCGCCACTCCGTTCACTGCACTTGCAGACACCGTAGCCGTACCGACGGAAATCCCCTGCAATGTGCCATCCGCAGCCACACGTACGATATCCGGGCGATTGGAGACCCAGGTTAGCTGTGAGTCTGTCGCATCCGCCGGTTCTATATCCGCGATAAGCTGCAAGCTGTCGTATTTGGAGAGCTGCGGGGGCGAATAGGTAATGGTAACGGCGGTAACAGGGATATATGGAGTAACAACAACGGTGACGGCTGCGGAGACTGCCGGATCAGCTTGTGACACTGCTGTAATCTCCGCAGACCCCACCGACCTGCCGGTGATTTCTCCGCTGGCATCTACAGTTGCAACGGCAGGATCGGCAGAGCTCCAGGTCACAGCCTGATTCGTTGTATTTGCGGGCTGGAACCCCGGCTTCAAGGTTTGTTGGCCTGTTACCGTCAAGTTGACTTCATTCGGAAGCGAGATGCCTTGCGGCAGCACGGGCTTGGTTACCGTTAACGGGACGGCGAGCGAATAATCGCCCTCATAAGTACTTACCATCACTGTAGTGCTGCCTTCGCTGAGTGCGTGGACGGTGCCATAAGTAACTGTGGCTACAGAAGGATCAGCCGTGGTCCAGAGCAAGCGCTGGTCGGAAGCATTCTGCGGCAATACCTCAACCGCAATATTGGCGCTGGTACTCTCCGCCAGCTCAAGTGTTCCCACTGAAGTGCTGATTCCCGTAAGCGGCACGTAATCCGCAAGCTTCAGATCGTCGACCAGCCATTCCCCCTGCTGGCCGCTCTGAAAGTACTGATTGAGGTAGATATGTCTGATATTCAGCCAGCCGGAAGGCAGCGAAGCTTCCCCTAAATACTGGTCATTCATGAAATAGGAGACGGTGCGGGCCGTACTGTCCACAAACATTTTCAATTTGTACCATGAATTCTTCTCGTAGCGGGCCAGGAGCTGATTGCCGGCACCCCGGACTTCTCCTGCGGCGTTGAAGGTAAGGGCGGCTATATTGGTAGTGAGTGTAGCGGGAGAAGGGGCATTCAAGCTTCTGAACTGAATCTCCCGGCGGTGGGTTGTGCTGTTCATATAAACCGAGGCTTCCAGCACCAGCTTCCCGGCGATGCCGGTATTGCCGGTCGCCGTTCCGCCCAGATTGTTCCTGCCTGTATTTACATTTTTGGTATTGGAGACGATTTTGAGACTGTAATCCTCACGCTGGGGAGAGTTTGCTATAGTCACATAATCTGTTTCCAGCGCAGAATTATAGATGCCCCAGCCTCCCCCGGCCGAGCCGCTGTAGGTAGAGCCGTTATAGAGCTTCGTATTCTTGGTATTTCCGCTCTCATCATAGTTCACATTGACATATACGGTACCCGCCGCTTCCGCCGGCGGCAATGCCGCAGCGGGAAGGATGAGAGACAGGACAGTTACCATTAGGATCAGACGGACCAAAAACGGCTTGACGAATGGCCTAGTGAACAATTGCATGGCTACCCCTCCATGATTCATAGTTTTCAGGCCTGTTCCCGCTCATACCAATATCCGGGAATCTGCTTCTCCAGACGCAGAAGGGCTTCCAGATAATAATAGTCGCCCCAGATCATATAACCATCCAGCCCATAGTCGCCCCTGACATGATAAGAGCCATGGTCGATGAGGCCTTCGTCTTCCTCAGCCATGCCCAGCGAGGACTCCGCCAAGGCCGTCATGGTCAGCATGACCGCAGCCTCCAGACGCGGACGGAGCGGATCGGCGGGCGCCAGATGCTCAAGCAGTTCAAGCATGCCGCAAGCGGCAATGGCGGAAGCAGAGCTGTCCCGGCTGGTAGAGCTGTTCACAGGAACATCGAAATCCCAATAGACAATCCCATCCGCCGGTATCCGCTCGATGAAATAGACGGCAAGGCGTTTCGATGTCTCCAGGAAATCCATGTCTCCCGTATAGCGGTAAGATAAAGCAAATCCATAGATCCCCCACGCCTGTCCGCGTGTCCAGGTAGAGCCGTCGCGGTAGCCCTGATGCGTCCCCCCTCTGAGCGAATTTCCACTTCCGTCAAAATAAAAGGTGTGATAGGACGAGTCGTCTCCCCGCACAAGGAACTTCCGCGACAGCTTCGCGTGCCGGGCGGCAATCTCTGCATAGCGGGGATCGCCAGTTGTCCCGGAGGCCCAATACAGCAAGGGAAGATTCATCAGACAGTCGATGATAATACGCCCGCCATTCTCCGGATCACCCTCCGGTCCCCAGGCCTGGATGAGCCCGGCAGCCTCCCGCCAGCGGCCCAGCAGATGGTCGGCGGCGCGCAGCGCCAGCGCCCTGTGCCGCTCGTCCTCTTGGACAATCCAGCCCGCCATTGCAGACAAGCCATACAGAAAACCGATGTCATGGTGTTCCAGAGCGTGCTTGGCCTGAAGCCTGCGGTCAAAGCTGTTCATCTGGGCTTCGGCCTGCAAGCGCAGATATTCGTCCCCGCTGTACTCGTAGCATAACCAGACCATCCCGGTCCAGAAGCCTTCGATCCAGTCGTCGTTCTCTCCCCATTCATAACGCTTGTCATTGGAGATATGCGGGAATTGCAGGTTATGGCGGGTCAGATTGCGTTTTGTTTTGAGCACGGCGAAGTCGATGGCCTCTCGCCACTTCACGCCCGGTGCAATTATTTCCTTCACAGGTATCATCCTTTCACAGAACCGGCTGTAATGCCCGAGATAAAGTACCGCTGGAAGAACAAAAAGACGGTGACTACCGGAATAAGCGACAATACGGTGCCTGCCATAACCAGCTGGGTCTGCGAGGTGAACTCCCCGTTCAGACTTGCGAGGCCAAGCGGCAAGGTCTTGAGGCTGTCGCTGGTAAGATAAATAAGCGGAGCCTGAAAGTCATTCCACACCCAGGAGAAGGCGAAGATGCCAAGTGTCGCCAGCGCCGGCTTGGCCAGCGGCAGGATAATCCGGGCGAAGATGCCGAATTCGTTGCAGCCGTCGATCCGGGCCGCTTCCGAAAGCTCCTTCGAGATGCCGGAGAGGAACTGCCGTATCAGGAACACGCCGTAGGGGCTGAAGATTTCCAGCAGAATCAATGCCCAGTGGCTGTCCACCAGGCCCAGCTTCTTGATCACAAAATACTGCGGGATCATAATGACCTGATAAGGGATCATGAAGGCCGCGAAATACATGATAAACAGCCGGTTTTTCCCGGGGAAGTCCAGTCTGGCGAAGGCATATCCAGCCAGAGAGCAAGTAATAAGCTGGCCCAAAGTAACCAGAACAGAAACCTTCAGTGAGTTGAAATAGTATAGCGGAAAGGGAATACTGGTCCAGACCTCGGTATAATTCTCGAAGTGAAATACCTGCGGAATCCACTGGATCGGATACTGGAATACTTCCTCCTGCAGCTTGAAGGAGGTGGAGAGCATCCACAAGAAGGGCACGATCATGATCAGCGAGATCAGGATCATGAACAGATGCGACAGTGATTTTGGCACGGCACGGCCTAGTAGTTGACCCATCGTTTCTCCCCCTTGAATTGAACGTAAGTAATCGCCAGAACGATCAGGAACAGCACGATGGCTTCGGCCGAAGCGTAACCAAATGCGGAATTGCGGAACGACTGGACGAAGATGTCATAGACGAGCAGCTTCGTGGAACGGCCCGGCCCGCCGCCGGTCATGACATATACCAGATCAAAGGACTTGAACAGATTAATAATGCAGGTGATGATGACAAAGAAAGTGACCGGAGACAGCATCGGCAGCGTGATGTTGCGGAAGCGCTGCAGTATATTGGCTCCGTCGATGTTGGCAGCTTCGTATAACTCTTTGGAAATTCCCTGCAAGCCGGCCAGGAACAGCAGCATATAGTAGCCGGCCATCTTCCAGGCGGAGACAAGGATGATGCTGAACAGAGCCCAGTCTGAGCTGATCAGCCACCCGGGCGGATGATCCATGAACTTGCCAAGGAACATATTCAGCGGCCCGAGCGTCGGATTGAAGATGGCCTGCCAGACCACTGCCACCGCGATAAATGATGCGATATGAGGAAAGAAGAAGGCTGCTCTGTAGAGCGACATCCCTTTCATTTTCTGGTTAACAAGCAAGGCCAGGGACAGGGAGGCAATGATAACGAGCAGACAAGAGCCGAAGGTGTAGAGCAGGGTATTCTGGAGAGCAATCCGGAAGTTCTCGTCCTGCACCAGCCGGACATAATTGCTCAGTCCGGTCCATTTCACCGGATTATAGCCGTCCCATTCCGTGAAGCCGAGCCCGAGCGCCATCACGCTCGGAACGGCAATGAACAACAGGAAACCCAGCAGATTAGGCAGGAGGAAAAGATAGGCTGTTCTCGCTTGCGGATGCATCATCCGCTGCCACAAGGACGGTTCCCTGCCTTTTGCCAGGCCGGCTTCTTGCGCAGCCGGTACGCTTTTATTCAAAGAAGACATGTCATCACTTCCCCGTTCTTGATCTATTGAATCTCCTGGTCTCTTCTCTTCTTAATGTTCTCAATCGCCTTCTCTGGTGTGGACTCGCCCAGGAGCGCCAATTCCCCTTCTTCTGTAACAATCGTATTCATTTGGGTAATCCCTTTGCGCAATTCCCGTTCTGGAACAGACGTAATATTGAAGATGGCATCCAGATTCACCGCATCATTGGTAAAGGCTGCTTTGTACTGGTCCTTGACACTGTCGGCTGCGGAAGCCGGCGTCTGGTATTTAGCCACAATCTGCTGTCCCTCTTCACTGGAGATGAAGCCGATCCACTTCTTGGCCTCCTCCGGATGTTTGGAATCCGAGCTAACGGCATGGACAACCACCGCGGTCATTGTGGTGCCCTTCTGTACTCCCGGCGGATGCGGGACATAGGTCATTCCCCAATCGAAGTTCAGCTTGCTGTCCTTCTTATCCTGCTCCAGCATCCCCGGGAACCAGGTTCCCGTCACAACCATTGCATATTTACCGGTCAGGAAGGCCGTTCTGTAATGCGCATTGGTGGCCTTGTTCTCGGCTATGGAAGGCTGTGCGCCGCTGTCCGATAGTTCTTTACGCAGCTTGAGCCCTTCAATATAAGGCGTTAGATCCTCACTGTAGAGCGAGGCGCCAAGCTGCTGTCCGTATGAATACCAAGTCTGCGCCCAATCTGGCATGAAGGAGCCGTAAATCTTGTCCTGTCCGCTTCCGCTGGTCATCTGCTTAGCCAGTTCTAAATATTGTTCCCAGGTCAGATCATCACCCGGATAGGCAACCCCTGCCTGATCAAAAAGATTCTTATTATAGTAGAGCGCCCAGCCGTCTGAGCGGAAAGGCAAGCCATACAGCTTATCGTTAATCTTGAGGTTGTCCAAGGAAGACTCCACGCCCGCCAGCCCGGCGCTGTTGGCAGCCGCATAATCATCGAGCGCCAATGCGCGTCCCGACGAGGCCAGCTTGTAGTACTCGTCCAGACTTTTAAAGGCAAAAGCGTCAACTTCTCCGCCGCCTGTCAATGTTACCGTCAACCGTTCACTGTAGGTATTGGCATCGCTTTTGGTGAAATCAACGGTGAGACCCGGGTTCTTCGCTTCGAACGCCTGGGCCAGTTCATCATACATCCGCTCTGAGGCGCTATCATTCCACAGCATGAACTTAATGGCCACCTCTTGCTCCGAAGCCGGGGTCCCCTTCGCTGCCTGATCTGTTGTGTCCGGGCCGCAGCCTGCCAGAAGTACCGCACTTGCCGAAATTCCAATCAAAGGCTTCATCCAATTTTTCATGTATTCCCCTCCAAGGTCGATTGTGTAAGTGTTCCTCACTTGATGTAAATATAAAGCAGTTTAAGGCGGTTGTCTTTGCACACAACTCAGTACAATTGTTGATTCCTTCATAATAATAAAGTTGTGTTTGCGCTTTCAGTAACTTTCATGTACGTTTTCATAACATTGATGTGACATGATCGCACAAAAAAAGGGATGTTATCCCTTGACTAGTCCGATATTCAGTTTTGTATTCTATAATACAGATTATCCGCGATATTCGGAGGGAGTCTGTCCGGTCATTTTTTTGAATACCCGCGAGAAGTGGCTTAGATTATGCAGACCTACCTGCTCCGCAATCTCCTGGACACTCCCCTCGCGGCGCTTGAGCAGCTCCTTGGCCTTCTCTACACGCAGACGGGCCACGAAGGCCATTGGCGTCTCGCCTGTCTGCTCCTTGAATAACGTGGCGAAATAATTCGGATTCAGGTGCGCCGCACCGGCCAGGCGGCCAAGCGTCAGCTTCTCTGCATAATGCTCCTGCGCATAGCGGAGTGCAGCTTCCACATCCATGGTTACCGGACGGTCCTTGTCCTGCATCACCGTCCTCAGAGCAGATGACATACGCTCCATGAATTCACCGGCGGTTGTACAGGAATGAATGCGGCCGATGGCTTCCCCCCACACGGCGGTATGCTCGCGCTGAAGATATTTACCGGGGATATTCCGCGTCAACAGCATCGTAAGCGCCTGGATCAACCGCTTCGGATGAACGCTGCGCCGCTGCGCATCCAGCAGCAGCTCATCCAGGCACTCCAGGATCGCATTGGCATTGCCGACCGCAAGCAAAGCTATCAGCTTATCCTCCTGATCGCCCGTCAGCGCCGGACCAGAGACTTGATAGATACGCTTGTGTTCATACTCCACCGCATGGTTCCAGCCCGTATAGAACAAATCTGCCTGCAATTCTTCAGCTTCACGGTAAGCCTTCTCCCACTCCTCCGGTCCAGCCACCCTGGAGCTGATCAGGATGCCGGTATCTTCATAACGTTCCAGCAGCAGGCGCGGCACTTCGATCTCGTCCTCCATAATAAGATGCAGCCGCTGCTCCGCATCCACGAACAATCGCCGCTCCTTAATGACCTCCGGATACGGGAATTCCTCCAGCCAGGCATGAATATCCGTCTGCTCCCACATCTCCCGGTTGATCAGCATAATGACCCATCTCCAGCCTGCACACTCCCGCACATGTATCCTGAACTGCTTCAGCCAGGCAGAGGGAGATTGCAGCTCAAGACTCCGCACTTCCAGCTGCGGCTCTCCCGGAAGCGTGGAAACGCCACGCTCGCGGGGTTGCCCCTGAAAGGTCATATACAACCTTTCCAGACAGTGTTCGATCTCGCCGGATGACAGATTCAGCTTGTCCAAATATTCGAATACGCCGTATCGGATGCCCTGCCGGGCGAGCTGAAAGTCAGTATGACTGCTTAAGATACAAATCTGCACCGTCGGCGATATCTCGCGGATACAGGCAATCAGCTCCAGCCCGTCCATGCCCGGCATGCGAATATCTGTAATCACCACATCCGGCTGCAGCCGGATAAACATGTCGAGCGCTTCACTTCCATTGCCCGCCTCACCTGCAATTTCAAAGCCGTACCGCTCCCAGGGGATGGTCTTCAGCAGTGCCTCCCGGATCAGCCACTCATCCTCCACCAGCATCGTTCGAATGGTCATGTTGCCCCTCCTTATGTAGAGTTCTTCTGCTTATTGCCGCTTGGGCAGTGTGATCTCCACCTGTGCCCCGGCTCCCGGGCGGCTCTCGAAACGCAGGGTCCCGGCTCCGCCGAAATACAGGGCAATACGTTGCCGGATATTGGATAACCCAATGCCGGAGTATGCGGTCACCCGCTGCGTATCCTCCCCTTCTGCGCCAGCTTCAAACGGCTGCTTGGCTGTGCCTGCCCCGTTGTCGGCTACGGAAATGGTGAAGGTGGCGGATATATCATAAGCCTGAATCCAGATATGAATGGCTTCATCGTTCTTCATTCCGTGATAGATACTATTCTCCACCAGAGGCTGCAAAGTAAAACGGGGAATATGCTGTCCAAGCAGCGCATCCGGCACATCAATCAGGACATGAATCCGGTCCGGGTAGCGAATCCGCATAATGGTCAGGTAGTGCTGCAGCGCATCCAGATCTTCTTCAATGGTGACAAGCGGATTCTCCGGGTAGATCTTGGAGGATAGAAAATACCCCAGCGCATGGACGACCTCGCGGATCTGCTCCGTCTGGGCGCGCAGTGCCAGCCCGCTGACCACTGCCAGCGTATTCTTGATCATATGCGGCTGAATTTGCGCCAGCAGCGATTCCAACTCCAGCTCCAGCTTCTGCTGCTGCTCCACCTCCATGCGTTCCTGCAGCTCCTTCAAATCGGAGGTCATGCTCAGAAATGAACGCTGAAGCAGGTCAAGCTCCGGATCAGTGCGGATCAGCGGAAGGTGCGCCCACTCCCCTGACCCAATCCTTCTCATGACCCGGACCATCTGCTTAATCGGCCGCAGCATCCGGCCGGTGAACAAATGCCCAAGCAGAATAGACAGTAGTACACAGAGTCCGATGACCAGCAGCATGATATTGCGGACCTCCCCAAGCTCTGACAGTAGACTGCGGTAGGGAATCTCCTTGACGACAACCCAATCGTTCAGCAGCTTCGCGGATATATAAAGTGACTTGTTCATGCTCTCTCCCCGGTTCAGCACAGCAGCGCCCTTGCTGTAAGAGGTTGCAGCCGCTTCCCCAAGAATGGCTTCAGGCACGGCGGTGCCCGGAGCTGAGTACACCAGTGAACCCTCCGGCTTCGCGATGATAAACCGGTTATTGGAAGCCAGATCCTCTACCAGGGCGGTTAAGGAACCCGAGATTAATATTTTGCCCCACTCTGTACCGTTATCTGCATCCGTATATCCGGCCACATAGGAGAACATCGGCTCGGCCGCACTTGACAAATCGAATACGGAATGCGGAGCGGCCCATACAAACCGCCCGGCGCTGCCGGCCTTCAGCACTTTCCTGAATTCCGCATTGCTGTCCAGATAATCGGCCAGCCTGGTGCCGTCGCCCCCCCAGCTCGTGAACACTTTACGGTTATAACCGTAAATCACAATCGATGGCGTCTCTTCAAATTTGGAGAAGACCAGCTTGCTCAGCAACTGGTTGAACATATCCCATTCCTTGACATACCGCTTCAGATCATCCGGCGACGATTCCGGATCAAGCATTTGGTGCACATTGTCCTCCTGCACGAACGATCCGGCAAGCATTTGGTACATGGACAGCTCACTGTCCACGGAGGCAACCGTCTGCTCCAGTAAGCGGGACTGGATCTCCACAGCCTGATGAATAATCGAACGCTTGGAGGCATCATAACCGGCCCAACCGATAACAAGCATGGGAAGCACACCGAAGAGCAGCAACATCACAATGAATTTGGAACGCAGGGTCCACCTGGTGATTCCCATACCCGCAACCTCCCCCTGTAAGGCCGAAAAAGTTCGCCCGCCATGCCTCATAAACTACAGTAAATAAACTTAAGTATCTTTCATATGACCCCAGACTTCAAGAAAAAACGACAGGAAACGAGTCATTGATGAATGAACACATTACAGCGCAAACATTAGCTTCTTAAAGATAATTATACTAAAACCCTGATCATGGATATTTAGCCGATCAAGAGATTAATTGCATAATCCCGCTTTTTTCGACTCATTCTGCAATAAATCCACAAAAAAACAACCCCCATCTGTAATCAGATGAGGGTATAGCCAAGCGGCTGCGATTAAGCTTTACTATTGAAACTTCAATTCACCGAAGCAGGAGCTCAAATGAAAGTTCGGCGAAGCTGAATCTACCCGGTTCCAGCATCCGTAATGGGGCATATCCGTCTCATCCCCGCATTTATAGAAGTTACCGCGCAGAATCTGCCCGGATGCTACCGTGAAGTCAGGAAACAGGCTCTGCAGCCAGGCAAAGGGAATCGAAAATTCCAGTGTCCAGCAGGTGTTCTCCCCGGTTGTTTGCCCAGCATTCACATGGAGGTCCCCCTTGATCTGAAAAAGTTCAGTTGAATCCTGTGCAAGCGGAATCCGCTGCTCTCTTCCCTCACCCAGCTGCAACAGAAGGACGCCTGCCGCATTCAGTTCAAAATTCAGGTAGCGGGCATCCGAATCGGGAAGCGGCTGGATAAAAAATTCGACGCAGCTGTCCTTATATACGGGATCGCCGGGACTATTGCAGCGAATGAGCGGGTTCTCCTCATAGACTTGAAATCTTATATGCAATCGCTCATCTGTGAAACAAAGCTTGACCTCGACCTTCGGCTGGTATCCATTGTGAAGCCACAGATAATAATCTACTCCTAGGGGGCCAATCTCATTCCAGTTAACCGGAAGTTTACTCTCTTGGACCAGATAAGAACGCAATTTCTTTTCCATGGGAAATCTCCTATTCTCGTAGTCGTTAGCTCCACTTTGGCAGCAGGTGTATTCATCAAATCATTCCCGCCAATTCCAGAGCCGGACTTCACCCACCCGTATATAGCTGACCCAGGAAGCCTCGCGCAGCTTCAGCAGTTCCTTGACCGGCCCTGTAGCAACGGCTCCATAGATCTGAACTCCGTGCTCCTGAAGATAGGAGAGCGAAGTATCCAGTTCAATAAACGGCGCTGCCTTCCTGGCCAGTGACCGATGCTTTTGCAGCAGCTTAAGCGTTTTGATGAAGTTGGCATCACGCAGTGCCCCATCCCCATAGGGTTCAACAGAAGGCGATACGCTGCTGTAGGAGGAGACCGAGCTGAACCAGCCTGTTTTTTGGGTGGTGACCTCTGATTTCAACATATCATCGTCATGCCAGATCGGATCATAGGGAAATCCCAGCGGAGAAGTAACCACCTCATCGTGGGTAGACGGACCCGTATCTGCTCCGAACCACACAGGCAGGATATTCAGCGGCTCAAACTCCTTGAGCAGCTCCTCCGTGGTGTATAAGTGGTCGAACGACAGATAAGCTTCGGCAACCGTACCCTCGGGAAGCTTATCCAGCTTGTTCCACTCATCGCTGTTATCCCCGCTGCTGACGGAACCATCTGCTGACGGATAGTAGAAAATGTAATTACTCGCATTCCGGTCATCCATCCAGTTGAACACTCCGGGATAGGATAGCCCCAGGAGAAAGGTCTGGTTGTAATTACCCATCTGAACCTTCTCCCCGCCTACCTGCTTCAGCAGTTTACCGGTCAGATTCATCCGGAAGACCGATTTCGCATTGCTGGAAAGATATGTGGTTGTGTTGGGCCGGGTCACGGCAATCGCCGAGGATACAACATCACTATAGGTCTCACCACGGTTCCCGGTGCTGTAGAATACTATAGTAATAATATTACTGATGATCATGAAGACAATGAAGGCCGCAAATACAGTAAGGGTGTTCACGAGCCGCGCCTTCCATTTGCCGCGGCGGATAATGGACTTCTCTCTTCGCTTCGCCTTCCTCTTCGCCTTCTTGAGCCCTGTAGCTGCCCCTCCTTCCGGGTCCGCCTTGGTCCACTGTCCGCTGGTCTGCTCTTCCCGCTCCATTTGCTCCTCCAGATACAGCTGATAAGCCTCCAGCTTCGCAAGTTCACTCTCCAGCGCCTCCCGCTCTTCCTCCGGAAGTGTTCCCTCACTATATTTCCTCAGCTGTTCTTTGAACTCCTCACTCATGCTCATTCCTCCTCCGGTCCGCTTGACGCAGCTTCTGCCTGGCGCGGAATACCAATATCTTGTATTGGGACAAACCTACGTTCATGATGCCAGCAGCTTCCTTGTAGGTCAGCCCATGATAATCATGCAGCAGCAGCGCATGGCGCTGCCCCTCCGGCAGACGGCTGAGTGCCAGTGCTGTCTCTTCCCAGCGTTCCTGACGCAGCAAAGTCCCCTCCGTGGTCTCGGGATGGGGCAGCCCGCTGAAAAACCCGTCATCCTTGGACACACTCCGCTTTTCCTTGCGCTTGTAATCCACGAAGGCATTGTAAGCCACGCGGAACAGCCACGGCTTAATCCGCTCTTCCCGGCAATCCTCCAGATACAGATACGCCCGGTAAAAGGTCTCCTGCATCAAATCTTCGGCCGCATGGTGGTCATGGCAGAGGGAGCGCAGATAGCGGTAGATGTCCGCCACATAATTCTCATATAGATCATCCAGCGTATTCGGCTCCATCTCCTCCCCCCTTAATCCATCCACGTATGAGAATGCCAAAAGTTACAGCTTCCAGCCAGAAATTTCAGGAATCATCCATCTTACTATAGCAGATTTATCTGCATCCCCACGCAAAAAGGGAGCCTCACGGCTCCCCAAATCTTCCCTTTACAGTCGCTTCTCTCTTACTTAATAAAATCCGATACTGGACGAAGCATCCTTCATCCATTCACGCTTGCGACCTTTGTCCAGTTCGCCGCGCATGCCGCGCACCAGCGACTCGACATCAGCCGTGCCATTCTCATGCCATTCCAGTGCCGCACTGACATACAGCTCGCCAAGCTGGGTCAGGGAGAAATCTCCTGTCAGGCGCGCAGCGGTGGCCGTACCCTCTTCACCTGCGAAGGCGGAGAACCCGCGCAGCTGCAGATATTCGAGGCGCAGCGCCTCATTTGGCATCTTGATCTCATAAGCCCGGTCGAAGCGTCCGGCGCGGTTCATGAGGCCCGGGTCGATTTTCTCCGGATAATTGGTGGTGCCGATCAGGAAGATGCCTTCCTTCGAAGTAGCCCCGTCCAGCGTGTTCAGGAAAAAGGACCGGACCTCCTGCGGCATGGAATCGATGTCCTCAATCACCAGTACCATCGGCGCCAGCCGGGCCGCAGCCTCGAACACCTCATTCACTGACTCGCTGCTCGTATATTCGGTAATCTGCCAGTAGATCACAGGTCCCGGTACACTTCCGGCGATCGATTTGACGAGCGTAGTCTTGCCGTTGCCCGGATGCCCGTAGAGCAGAATGCCCCGCTTGTACGGGATATCGTAAGTGACGTAGAAGCTGCGGTCCGAATCAAAAAACTGGTCGAGCGAACGGTAGATTTCTTTCTTGATCCCCGCGTCCAGCACGACCTCCTCACGCCCGACAGAGCGGGTGATGGGTTCATCCTCACGGAAGATTCCGTTACGCCGGTCAGTGAACACCGTCACCTTATTGATGTTCTGCTCCCGCTGCCGGGTACGCACATTGGCCAGGAAGAATTGCAGCTGCGCGTCAGATGCCGCGAACACATAGTCCTGGAAGTTGATGCCGTTCTCCTGGAACACAGGCACCCGCGCCAGAGCAATGCCCATGGCAGGATACGCCAGCACATTATTGCGGATCGAGAGATGGATATTGTACTCCGGCTGCTCTTTATCATCGTCATACACAAACGTCCGGTCCTCCAGGCGGTCAAAAATCCGCGCCACATGCTCCACCCCGGCATTCCCGCTCTGCACATCGTTCTCCAGCAGCTTCCAGTATTCACTGTTGGGATCATCGCTCGCATACAGCTCATAACGTACGCCGTAGCGGCTGTAGAGCGCTTCAAGTATACCGTCAACCAGGCGTGCGTACACATCATAACCTTTGATGATTCCGGCTCTGTCTTCATCGTATTCGTAGATCACAGTAGGTTTCTTAATCTCCTGCTCCATCCTATTTCGTCCCCTTTATCGCTGCGAGCGGCTTGCATTTGGCTACAACAGCAGCCAGGCCGGCGCCCGTAACGCTTTCTATAATCTCATCTACATTCTTATAGGCCTGGGGAGATTCGTCAATGATAGATTCCAGGGAATGCTGATTCACTACAATCTCGTCTGCCGTCCCCACCTTCATCGACCGGGAGAATTCATGGACAGACACCAGACGCTTCGTTGCCGAGCGCGAGCGGATGCGTCCGGCACCATGGCAGATCGAATAATAATTCTCTTCTCCTCCGGGCTGGCCGACCATGATGTAGGAAGCGGTGCCCATCGAGCCGGGGATCAGCGCCGGATGCCCCGTCGCCGCGTAAGCCCGCGGATTATCCGCATGGTCTGCAGGCAGGGCGCGTGTCGCCCCTTTGCGGTGAACAAACTTGGTGCCTGAGGAGGTCTCCTCTTCCCACGCATAATTGTGCATCAGATCGTAGAGGGTGCGCAGCTCGCATTTCGTGCCGAAGACGTCACGGAAGCCCTCACGTACACCATAAGCGATCAGATGGCGGTTCACCACCGCATAGTTCAGCGCCGAGTACATCAGATTAACATAGCGCTGAGCCTGCGGATGTGACAGGGGCGCATAGATCAGGCGCGGGTCAGCGCTGCCCAGTCCAAGCTGGCCCATGACCTTGGCGAAGGCCGGGGTACAGAACTGATTGACCATGCCTCCCCAGGCCCGGGAGCCGGAGTGGATCATCACGGCAATCTGCCCGTCTCTCAGGCCCCACGCTTCAGCCACCTCCCGCTGCTCCTCGGCGATTTCAATCGCCTGGATCTCAACGAAATGGTTGCCGCCGCCAAGGGTGCCGAGCTGGCGGTGACCCCGGTGCCAGGCCATATCCGGCAGCTCGTTCAGAATCTCGTCATCGAAGGCAAGCTTGCTGATCTCCACATGGGACAGTGCGCTTGATTTCTTCGGAGTGTAGCTGTCCGGAACATATTTGCTGGGCAGGCCGTGCAGTCCCTTGCGCACGATATTCTCCAGCCGGATATCGCTGTAATGGCCGCGCTGCTGAGCCTCCATGGGCAGATACTTCTCAATTGCACGGACCAGCTTCCGGCGCAGCTTCACTTCACGCAGATCATCCATATGCAGATTGGTCAGATGTACACGCATGCCGCAGCCGATATCGCTGCCTACAATGGACGGCGATACATAACCTGACGCGGCATCCCAGACCGCGGTAGTCCCGATACACGTTCCGACGCCTACATGTACATCAGGAGTGTAGCTCATATATTCAATATTTGGAATCTGCAGATTGTTGTTAGCCATTTCCAGGACCTTATAATCAAGTGAGCCAAACAATTGCTCACTTGCATATACTTTGAGGTCGCCGCCCGGAAGGGCTACCTCATGTTTGTAGCGGGATATCTCCCCCGCTTGCTGCTTCATGCTATTCATAAATGTTTTCATTTCCTCTCAGGTTGGTAAGATAATTTCCAGTTTTGTGGTACGCAAAAAGAGCCGCAGATCAGTTCTGATCATGCGGCTCCCGGAGCGCTGGGTGCAGCTTCGAATTCAAGCCGGGACACCCGTATGCAGTTGTGACATAATAAGCACGCTGCGTATTATGTCTTCCGGACGAAGGCGATGAGATCAGATTGTTCATATGCGGTTGTAATGTGACTGTGCGGCGTTCTCAAACCATTTGTTCCAATCATGGCCCATCGGCCTCCCTTCTCTAAATGATAAACCCAATAATATATGGCGCTGCTGCAGATTGTCAACCCTGAATCTGGTAAAGTTTGTTTTATTTGAATTTCGACCAGTCCTGATTGCTGTTCTCCAGCAGGTGGCCGAAATCATTCTCCAGACGTTTCTGCTCTGCCTTGCGTTTGTCCTCCGCATCCTTGAGGGCGGCGTCTTTCTTGCCTTGCTCTTCGGCTTTGAGCGCATCGGACTGCGCCTTCAGCTTGTCCAGCACCTCGCGGCTGAGCAGGTCTTTGAGTGTTGCCGGAGCATCGGCCGCAGCAGGGCGCGGAGCCGGAGTTATCTTCTTCTTTTTAGCCAAGGGAATCATCCTTTCAAGTAGTGCAAATAGTTCAAATTTGTTTTAGTTATAGGTCTTTTCGTTTATAATGTACAGTAAGAGGTGAGCCTAATGAAATCCACAGAGTTATGTCCAAGGTTACAAAAAAGCATGGATATTATCGGCAGACGTTGGACGGGCTTAATCATCTATCAGCTTCTGCAAGGTCCCCAGCGCTTCGGCGCCATTGAAGCTTCGCTGCCGGTCAGCGGCAGGCTTTTGTCCGAGCGGCTGAAGGAACTGGAGCAGGAGGGTATCGTCCTGCGCGAGGTTTTTCCCGAAACACCTGTAAGAATCCAGTATTCGTTAACTGACAAGGGCCGGGCCCTGGAATCCGTCATCCGTGATTTGCAGGTATGGTCGGAAGACTGGATTACGGAAGAGGAATGCCGGTCTGCTTCAGCTGCTCCTCCGCAATAAGTTTCACACACTGTTTCTGCGAAAGCCTTATATAAATTTACAGCTTGCGGCCTACGATAACAAGGTCACGCGGAATGCCGTCCAGCACGGCGACACCCGGCAGCAGGCCCCATTGTCCGAAACCAAACTTCCGCAGCAGCGCAAGACTTGGCTCATTATGGCCAAACACAAAGCCGACCAGGTTCTGCAGACCAAGACGCGGACATTCCTCAAGCGCCTTGGTCAGCAGGATACTTCCGGCGCCGCTGCCGCGGAATTTTTCACTTACATAGACGCTGATCTCTGCCGTTCCATTATAGGCCGGACGCCCGTAGAATGACTGGAAGCTGAACCAAGCCGCAATTTCGCCGCCAAGCCGCAGAACCCAGAGCGGACGGTGATGGCTGTTATGCTCATGGAACCACTTCACTCTATCCTCCACGGCTACCGGCGTAAGATCCGCTGTTACCATTCTTCCGGCAACCGTCGTGTTATAAATCTCCACAATCGCTCCCAAATCCTCAATTGCTGCATCCTCTATGCTGTTCACTTGCCAATCCATCTGTTATTCCTCCTAAAAGTTGTATGTGATATGTGAACAACATTTCCCTCATCCTACGGCTCAAATCCAAAGTTGTTGTACAAAAGGCAGGATTTCAGCTTTTTCAAGCAGCTTAGGCTAGTTCAGCCCTGTCTGTTCCAGACTCCACTTCCACAGCCGTGCGGCTTCTTCTGTATTCTTCGCCCTTGGCGATAATTCCTTGATCTCGCGGCGGTAATAATACTGCCCGCTAACTTCGCTCAGCTCCGGCGCAGCCGCCAGATAAATGGCCGTGTCCGCACCTTTCTCAGGCGTCAGGAAGAAGTAGGACAGCAGCTTCAGCAGCGAGCGCCCAAAGCCTGTCTCCCGGTTCACTCCGATGCTCGTCCCCACCGCTCCCGGATGCACACAGTTCGCAGTAACCCTGGTACCCTTCAGGCGTGCAGCCAGCTCGCGGGTAAACAGGATGTTGGCCAGTTTGGAACGGGCGTAAGCCTTAGCCGGGTTGAAGCCGCGTGACAGCGTATGATCCTCCAGATGCAGCTTGCCAATCTTGTAAGCACCTGAAGCCACCACCACAATCCTGCCCTGTTCAGCATGCTTCAGATTATCCAATACCAACATGGTGAGCAGAAAATGACCCAGATGATTCACGCCCAAATCCTGCTCGTAGCCGTCTGAAGTAAGCTCACGTCTGATGGCGACTACGCCAGCATTATTGATCAGAACATCAAGCACCGGATAGCCGGCCGTGAATTCCTCTGCAAAAGCGCGAATGCTTGCGAACGATCCCAGATCGCACAGCATCAGCCGGATTTGATCAGAGCCGCTCTGGCGCACTGCTTCCGCAAGAGCTTCCTCCCCGCGTTTGCGGCTGCGGCAGGCCATGATTACATGGGCTCCTCTGCGGGCCATTTCCACTGTCGTAGCCAGTCCCATGCCGGAATTCGCACCGGTGACAAGCACGGTCTTTCCCTTCATGGACATCTTCCCCTCTCTTGCGGGCCAGCCAGGCCGGGGCATGGCGTAGCCTTTTCAGAGTATATGTTTTATGATAATGTTACATCATTTCTGAGGGTTAAAATAGCCCCTGGGCATGGAATAACTTCTCAAGAAGTTTATTCCCGTTAGAAGCAACTTATCAATTACAGGGGGCGAGTACATGGCTACTATTGAAGATTTCTTGAAGCTGGATATACGCATTGGAACCATTCTGTCCGCTGAGCCTTTTCCTGAAGCACGCAAACCGGCGATTAAGCTGCAGATCGATTTCGGTGAACTCGGCATTAAGGCCTCCAGTGCGCAGATCACCAAACGTTACACTCCGGAAGAGCTGATCGGCCGGCAGATAGCCGCTGTCGTCAACTTCCCGCCCAGACGGATTGCCGGCTTCCTCTCGGAAGTGCTCGTCCTCGGCGGCGTGCCGGAGGAAGGCGATGTGATCCTGCTGGCTCCGGAGCAGCAGGTTCCGAACGGAACGCCGATCGCGTAACGGACCCGCTGAACCGGCCACCCCGGGTAAGCCGCTTGCACTGCGTAGTCTCGTAAGCTCGCAGACCTGACGGTATAGAATATCGTCTGCAACTGGTGCACGGTATGATGGCAGCCCGCAGGTACTGATCGGTTGCTTGCGGGCTGGCTGTAGCCGGAGTTTGCACGCTGCAGTCCCATAACTGGAAAGGCTGTCCTCTGTGCAGGTGATCTGCAAGGAGGACAGCCTTTGTTTGTTACATAGTTACATAGTTACATAGTTACAGAGTTATAGAGTGAAACGGACTCAGATGACGCTATTTTGCGGAAAAGGTTACTTTTGACGTTTATCCGGACTCAGAAGCCCTTATTCGGAATATTATAGACCCGAACACGGTAAAACTGAGCCATTAAGGTCATCTGAGTCCGCAACGGACAGAAACCGGGCTATTATCCGGAAATAACGGCTTCTCAGTCCGCATCAGCGGCGGATGGCCGAGAAATCCCTTCTCCATTAGCATAGCCTGGTAAAGTGCCGGAGGAAGTACACGGAAAATTCAGCTAACAGCCCTTATTTCCAATTCGGCCGCAGCGCAAGCAGCTTATCATCCTGTGCGCGCGGGTTGCCTCTGCCATCCCGGTTATTGGTCATAATATACAGGGTGCCGTCAGGCCCTTCCGCCACATTGCGGATTCGGCCATACTTCTCTTTGAATAAAGCCGTAATCTTAGGCTTGCCGCCCGAAGGAGACAAAGATACCCGCAGCAGCTGCTGCCCCGCCAGACCGGCAACCAACAGTTCGCCGCTCCACGGCCCCTGCGTAATAAAGGTCATGCCCGACGGCGCCCAGGTCACCTCACCGCTGTGTGCCAGCGGAGCCTTCAGCTTCAGCTTAGCGGCTCCGGTCTCATCGCCTTCAATCAGCGGCCAGCCGTAATTGGTCCCGGCCTGAATACGATTGATCTCATCATGGCTCGACTGGCCATGCTCCGAGCTGTATAAGACTCCGCTCTCCGGCTGCCAGGCCAGACCCTGCGGATTGCGGTGGCCCATGCTATAGACCGGAGACCCCGGCCACGGGTTATCTTCAGGGATGCCGCCGCTGGTGGTAATCCGCAGTATTTTTCCGCCCAGACTGGTCTTATCCTGCGCGAGCTCAGGCTCATAGCGTTCACCTGTGGTGATGTACAAGTAGCCGTCCGGTCCCAGCTTGACCCGTCCGCCGTTATGATTGGTGTCCCCTGGTATATTATCCAGCAGAACCTGCTTGATCTCCGCTTTGCTGCTGCCAATCTTAATCCGCAGGACCCGGTTTGCCACTCCGCCCTCCGCATTGCGGTAAGAATGATATACATACGCCAATCCGTTGCTCTCAAACTCCCGATCAAGCGCAAGTCCCAGCAACCCGCCCTCTCCCTTACTGATAAAGGGGGCTTCAAGCTCCAGCAGCGGGGCCTCACGAAGCTTGCCATTCTCTATGACCCGCAGGCTGCCCGGCCGTTCGGTGAAAAAGATCCGCCCGTCCGGAGCGAACGCCATCTCCCAAGGCACATTCAATCCGTCTGCCAGCGTATGCGCGGTATAAGGGAAGGCTGACGAAACTGGCGGCTTCGGCGCGGCAGCCGTTACTTCCGGTGCCTGTGTGCTTCCAGAAGCACCAGGTGATGCTGCGCCAACCGGCGCACCCGTTCCTGCACTCGCAGACGCTCCCGGTGTTCTTGTCACCGGCGTTTCGGTCATCGTAGTCATCGAAGATGGAAGAGCAGTGCCGGCAGGCTGTGCGTCAAGACGCGGATTCTCTCCTGTCAGCTGCCCTTGCATAGTATCTTGTTCAGAAGAGGTGCAGGCTGACAGCAGGCCCATCAGCAGGACCAAAGTTCCGCGCAGCAGAAATGTACGGAAGAGGACCGATGTACCGGACATATTCATAACCTCCTGTTAAGTGAAGCGGGAATAGAAACCAGAAATGATTGTGGCAACTATTACCCGGTGCTTAACTTCACTAAACCCCCTTTAGCATCCGCTCGAGGGACGTGCAGCCTCCCGGATTATGAATTATAATGAGAATAATGCTGTTTCACGCGTGTATATGAAAGGGGAATTATTGCAATGAATGAAGCTCTGCTTAAACTGGAGCAAGGACTTACAGAAGGGGGCTTGGATGCTCTCCTCGTAACCGATCCCAAGCATGTATACTATCTGACCGGCTTCGCCAGCAACCCGCATGAACGCTTTCTGGGCCTGCTGCTAATCCGCGGCGGGGAGCCTGTGCTGATCGTTCCGGCGCTGGACGCCGAAGCGGCGCATGCCGCCTCCTCGGTGAAGACTATTCTGACGCACAGCGATACGGACAACCCGTACGAGCTGCTCAAATCCCGCTTCGGCGGCGCTGCTCCGGGCAGCTTCGGCATAGAGAAGGAGCACTTCTCCGTCAGCCGCTATGAGTTGCTGGCAGACGCCATCCCAGCGGGGGCATTCAGCGACATCGGCCATCTGCTCCGCGCTATGCGCGCCATGAAGACGCCTGAAGAAATCCGCATTATGAAGCATGCCGCCGAGCTTGTGGAGGAAGTTCTCCGCCGGGGCCTGTCGCATGTCAAAGCCGGTGTCAGCGAGAATGAGCTGGTAGCGGAGCTTGAATACCTGATGAAAAAAGCCGGAGCCTCCGGCCCCTCCTTCGACACCATGGTGCTCTCCGGCCCGAATACAGCCCTGCCGCATGGCGTACCGGGTGAACGCAAGATTCAGCCGGGTGATCTGCTGATGTTCGATCTTGGCGTATACGCCGCAGGCTATGCCTCCGATATCACCCGCACCTTCGCTGTAGGCGAAATAGACAGCAAGCTGATAGATATCTACAATACTGTGCTTGCTGCCAATGAAGCTGGTATTGCCGCTTCTGTTGCCGGAGCCACCTTCGGTTATGTTGACAAGGCTGCCCGGGATGTTATTGAAGCCGCCGGCTACGGCGAATACTTCATGCACCGCGTTGGACATGGTCTCGGCATGGATACCCATGAATATCCATCACTGCATGGACTCAATACGGATATTATCGCAAACGGCAACGTTTTCACCGTAGAGCCGGGGATTTATGTGCCGAATCTTGGCGGCGTGCGCATTGAGGATGATGTGCTCGTTACGGCAGAGGGCCCGCAGACGCTGACCAGCTTCCCCAAAACATTGACTGTGCTGAGCCTGTAATTCAGAAATCCAAAAAAGTCCCAATCTCCAGATCACTGGAGGTTAGGGCCTTTTTATATAAAACTATTCTATGAAATATTGCGCTTGGTCTCCTGGGAGGGGACGGTCTGCTCTTCTTCAGCGAACTTAAAGGAACGGGCAAGGTATAGCACCGGTGTTCCTGCACCTGTAAGCAGGAATTTGGCCAGATAGGTAGTCAGCAGAATCTCTGTCCATACCTTCAGGTCATAGGTTCCGGCAAAAGCAATCGTACAGAAGATTAAAGTGTCAACAAAAGAGCTGATCATAGTGCTGCCGTTAGAGCGGATCCAGAGCTGCCGTGAGCTGCCGTAGTACTTGCGGATCCATGCGTATAAGCGCACATCCAGAAACTGGCTGATAAAATATGCGGTAAGACTGCCCAGTGCAAGTCTCGGCATCAGGCCGAAGATCGTCTGGAGTGAGGATTGGGCAATATCCGTCTCCTGCGGCTCAAATACAAGCACCATCTGCATAATGACGGTAGTCATCAGCAGAGTGAAGAATCCGAACCAGACGGCGTTCCGCGCTTCAGCCCGCCCGTATCTCTCATTCAGCAGGTCACTGGTCATATATAACGTGACATACATCGTATTTCCAAGCGTCATTACAATATCGAAAGGCATCGCAATTGTCTTGGCGACTTGTATATTGGCGACCACGGTTGCCATGCCGACCCAGGCATAGAGCCCTTTTTTACCGAACAACCGATAGCAGAGCAGAAAAAACACAAAATTAACAACAACAAACAAAATCCCCCACAACAAATTAAACATATTTCGGTTAACTCCTCCTAGTTTTGGTTACGCGGGATGGTTACGAACCGCGGCTATCCACTCTTATAGAAACAAAACATTAATACTCTACCACAGAAAAAGCTAACATGCTATGAAATTTAAAATTTTCATGAAAACAGCGTATAATTCATTTTTTTCGGTAAATTGGTGATAGACTCGTTAAATATTCAATTTTTTCTGAAAAATAATGCAGTATAGAGCAAACTTTCACTATTCAACCTGAGGTTAATTCTATAGAATAGTTATCAATCACAATTCCCGTTCACAGATAGCTTCATATATGACCTACACCAATGGAATATATTGCTGCTTGCCTGGCTCTTTGTCTGGCTTGGGATATTCAGATGCAATTGACAGAAAAGGAGAGAAAGAAATGTTCCGTTTCAAAAAATCAATTAGCCGCAAGTTTACGCTTCTGCTGTTTGTCGTTCTGTTACTCACTTCTCTTTTGCTAAGCATCAGCTTCTACTTCATATCCATTAATATCATCGACAGCTATGTGATGCCGCAGATCAACAAGTCTCTGACTGCCTCAGCCCAGGATGTATATAAGAATCTGAATGCTACAAGCGCGCAGCAGGCTCTTAACAAGAATGAACAGGCGGGGACCAATGTAGAATTCTATTTCGAGGAAAAGCGGAAGCAGCACGATGTTGAAACCATTTTCCTCATTGACCTGAAGGAAGGCAAAGCTACTGTTCTGGTCGCGGATCATAGCGCCAAGCTTCAGCGTGAAGAGTCCATTGAGGTATTGCCTGCCATGGAGCAAGCCTCCAAAGGAAAATCCGGACTTAGTGAAATCTATAGTGATAGTCATGGTATACATAAGACTGCATTTGTTGGCGTTCCCGGCACCACCATGCTCGTTGGCGTAAGCTCGGATGTCGGCTTTATTCAAGAAAAGATGAGCAGCATTCTGTGGACCAGTGCGGGAATCACCCTGCTGGCACTTATTATCGGACTCTCCGGCGCCACACTGATGAGCCGCAGAATCATCCGTCCGATCAAACTGCTGGCGGCCTACAGCAACAAGCTGGCCGGAGGCGATTTCACCGAAGCACTTACGATCAAAGGCAACGATGAAGTAGGCCAGCTCTCCGAGAGCTTCCGGATCATGAGCGAGCGGCTCAAGGAGATGATCGGACATGTGCTGGATACATCGGGCGCAGTAGTTGCCGATTCCAATGATCTGAAGGAACGTGTTCAGATTCTGAACAATATGGCTGAGCAATCCGCTGTCTCTGTAGAGGAAATCGGTAAAGGCAGCACCACGATTGCGAGCAGCGCACTCGATAATTCCCGGGCCATGGATGAGATCAACATCGGCATCCAGCATATCGCTTCCGCCGCCGGTGAGGTCACGGAGCAGATCAGTGAAGCCTCCGCCGAAGCGATGGGCGGTAATGACATTGCCCAGAGTGCTGTGCAGCAGATGCGCCAGGTGGAACAGGCCTCGGTACAGTCGCTGGAGCAATTCCGTATCATGAATGAACGCTCGCTTATGATCGGGGAAGTGGTGCAGGGCATTACCGAAATCACGAAGCAGATTCAGATGCTGTCGCTTAACGCATCTATTGAAGCAGCGCGCGCCGGAGAGCATGGCCGGGGATTCGCTGTCGTGGCCGGTGAAGTGCGCAAGCTGTCTGAGCAGTCCAAGGAATCCAATGAGCAGATCCGCGAATTCCTGCTCGGACTTCAGGAAGATATGAACCACTCGGTATCCGAGATGAACCACGTGAATACAGAAGTAGCTTCAGGTATGAACAAAGTGGTGGAAGCAGGCAATGCCTTCAATCATCTGCTGATTCTTATCCAGAGCATCAACCACAGCATCCAGTCCGTATCTGCCGCTACCCAGCAGATTTCGGCAGGCACCGAAGAAGTCAGCGCCTCGGTGGAAGAGACGGCACAGATTACAGCCAAGTCGCAGCAGAGCGCCGATACGCTGGCCGGCAACTCTGCCCGCCAGCACCAGGAGCTGGATGGCCACGCGCTGACCGTAGAGCATCTGCATGAGCAGGCCGTGAAGCTGCAGAAGGCTGTCGAGCAGTTTAAGATTTAGCTTGTTCTGTTCAATCAACACTATAAAGCTGTTTAATAGTAAATATAAAAAGCAGCTCCAAAGGCCACGTGGCTGTTGAAGCTGCTTTTTTGCATAGGGACAAGCACAATCCTTCAATTCCTCAAATTTGATTCGTAACCGGCAAATTGGGTTTGTTAAGTTCACGCCATTTCAGCATAAATGTTGTACGATTTACAACTCCGATTCATAGATACCAGGTTTTTTAGAAGGATTGTTGTATGTAATACAATAATTTTCCTGATTCCCTGTTTAGAAAGGGAGAAATCCTGCCTTCCGTACAACATTTTTGAATATAAAAGCGATGTAATCCGCAAAATGTTGTATTTTGGGCAGGATTCATAGAATAACAAGGTTCCATCACAATCCGTGGATGAGAATAAAGGGATTCGTGCGATAACTGATTAGGACCATGCTCAGTGTCTCGGTGCCCACAAGATGACAGAGACCCCAATCACGCAGATGCCGGCGCCGATCCAGTCGTAGAGATCCGGTGTTTTCCGGTCCACCAGCCAGCCCCACAGCACAGCAAGCACGACGAATACTCCGCCATAGGCGGCATATACCCGGCCAAAGGAAGGAAACTTCTGCAGCGTCGGGATAATACCATACGCGATCAGGATGGCAGAGCCTGCCAATCCGTACCACAGCGGCCGCGATTCCCGCAGCCAGAGCCAGACCAGATACCCGCCCCCGATCTCGGCCAGTCCGGCAACAATAAACAGCAGAACCGCAATAAACATCCCTATTCCTCATTTCTTGGCAAGCCCATAATATTGTACACGGCATTCATGTCCAGATGTGACCTTACAGCATCCGCCAGCCGGTCAAATTCCTGCTCACGGAGCGCAGCAGCCGAGAAGGTTACGGATAGCGGTGCGAGTCCTTTGGCAATACGCAATCCGTCCAGCCAGCTGCGGCGCAGCCCATCGTTGTGGAACAAGCCGTGCAGATAGCTGCCCCAGATTCTGCCGTCCGGGGTTCCCCAGCCTTCCGGCAGAGCCTGTCCTTCCAGCCCGTCCAGACTGAACAGACTGCGTACCGAAGCAGCATCATGATTCGTCGTCGTTCCCATATGTATCTCGTAGCCGGTAATGGGCATCTCTCCGATTGAGGCGGGCGCCTGTGTGCTTAGTTGCAGCGGATGATCCGCAGCCAGTGTTCCGCTCACGCGTACCGTGGTCTTCTGCTGCAGGAACGCCGTTGACAGCGGCAGATACCCGAGGCCCTCACTCTCACCCGGTTCAGCACTCTCAACCGCATGAGGATCAAGCAGCTGCAACCCCAGCATCTGATACCCGCCGCAGATTCCGGCAAGCTGCTGCGTCCCCTGTCCCAGTGCACGCTCTATGGCCTCCGGGAACCCCTGCTCCCGCAAATACTGCAGGTCGGCAGCTGTATTCTTCGTGCCCGGCAATATAATGACATCCGGCGTTCCAAGCTCGTCTGCCGACAGGACATAGCGTACGGCAGCATCCGGCTCATCCTCCAGCGGATCGAAGTCGGTGAAATTGGAGATGCGCGGATAACGGATGACGGCAATATCAAGTTCCCTGGCGGATTCTTGGTGCACGCGGCCTGAGGTTCCTTCCAGAACTACGGAGTCCTCCGCCTCAATCCGCAGCTGCGGCAGGAACGGCAGCACCCCCAGCACCGGAATGCCTGTACGCTCCTCCAGCCAGTCCAGCCCGGGCTGCAGCAGCGAGACATCGCCGCGGAATTTATTGATAATGAAGCCTTTGACCCGGGCCCGTTCATGCGGCTCCAGCAGCTCCAGCGTGCCTACAATGAAGGCAAACACGCCGCCCCGGTCAATATCGGCAACCAGCAGCACCGGGGCATCCGCCCAGCCTGCCAGATTCATATTGACGATATCCCGCGCCTTGAGGTTGATCTCCGCGGGGCTGCCTGCGCCTTCCATCAGCACAACATCATAGGCCTCCCGCAGACGGCCAAGCGCATCCATCACCGTCCCTTTGGCTTTGGGGAGAAACTTCTCACGGTATTCTCTTGCACTGAGCGCGGCATGCGGCACACCATGCACCACAATCTGCGCGCTCATCTCACCAGATGGCTTCAGCAGGATCGGATTCATGTCGCTGGTAGCCGTAATACCGAAGGCTTCCGCCTGCATCCCCTGGGCGCGGCCGATTTCTTTGCCGTCTGCTGTAACATATGAATTCAGCGCCATATTCTGCGACTTGAACGGTGCCGTACGGTAGCCGTCCCGGGTCATAATCCGTCCGATGGCGGCGGTGACGAGGCTTTTGCCGACATCGGAGGCAGTTCCCTGCACCATCAGCACAGCGGCGGGGTGCTGCTTGCCGCGTCCATCTGCAACCCCCGGCGCTGCCTGGACGGTAACTGGCTGCTGCTTATCCGCTCCCCGAGCAGCTCCCGTCGCTGCCTGAAGCGCGGCCTTACCTAAGGCTGTATCTTCCATGTTCATCTTCTTCGCTTCCTCGCTTTCTGGCTGCTTGCCGGTGTTCAGGGCGGTGCAGCCCTATAGCCCTATTGGGGCGCTGTGCGGCGCTGCCCTAAGTGCATTGCGGACGCTGTCCGCTACAGGTTGTGCTGCAGCAGCACCAGCACAAGCAGAACCACCGTCTCCAGCAGCTCACCCAGCGCGCCGTAGACGTCGCCGGTGAGCCCGCCGAGCCGGCTGGCGATCCGCCGCGCTGCGAGCATGCCGCAGGCTGCCGCAGCCGCCGGCGCCAGGACGGCCGCCGCTGCCAGCTGCGGCCAGGCCCCGCTGCCCGCGCCGAGCGCCAAAGGCGCCGCGGCAGCGGCCAGCGTAAGCAGCGCGGCGGTTAGACGCGCTCGCCGCTCCAGCCGGGCAGGCAGCCCGCCGAAGCTGGCGGCCAGCCCTTCATTGCCGCGGGCCAGCGGATAGCGGGCCATGGCCCGCACCATGTACCAGCGGCTCCAGACCGGCGGCAGCAGGAGCAGCGGCAGCATGCTGTAGCTGCCGCCTTCAATCAATGCCGCCAGCAGCGAGGCCTTCAGCAGCAGGAGCAGCACGCAGGCCAGCACACCCATAGCGCCTACGCGGCTGTCCTTCATAATCTCCAGCATCCGCTCCCGCGAGCGGTAGCTGAGCAGCGCATCGGCGCTGTCCATCCAGCCGTCCAGATGCAGCCCGCCAGTCAGCCCCACCCACAGGATGAGGGTGATGACAGCGGCAGGCCAGGCCGGCAGCAGCCAGGCGGCGGCAGCTGCGCCAAGCGCAGCGCTGAGGCCGATCGCTGCACCGACCAGCGGATAATAGACTACGCTGCGGCGCAGCAGCTCCGGCGAGAAATCCGGGCTGTATTTGACCGGAAACCGCGACAGGAACTGAAACGCGGCAGCGGCATCCCCCCGCGCGCTCACAGGATGTACTCCCGGCTCTTTAGCTCAACAGGTATTCCGGCCGTAACCAGGAATACCTGCTCACACTGCCGGGCAAGCCGCGCATTCATTCGTCCGGCCAGGTCACGGTACAGCCGGCCGAGTGAATACTCCGGCACAATGCCGTCTCCTACTTCATTGGTAACCAAAATTAGCGTTCCCTGGAAGCTGGAGACACTCTGCTCCAGTCCGGCAATTGCAGCTTCCACCAGCTGCTGCCGGTCACTGCGTTCCTCCACAGCCAGCAGCTGGTTGGACAGCCAGAGCGTCAGGCAGTCCACCAAGACTGTCTGACCGCTGCCGCTGCCGGACAGCCGCCGGAGCAGCGCCGACAGTTCAAGCGGCTCCTCCAGAGTCTCCCAGCGGAAGCCGCCCTCCTCCCGCTGCTGCCGGTGCAGGGCAATCCGGGCCTTCATCTCTTCATCGAACGCTTGCCCGGTCGCCACATAGACCGCCTGCTGCGGGTCTGCCAGCTTCTTGGTTAAGCGCTCGGCGAAGCCGCTTTTCCCGCTGCGTGCCCCTCCGGTTACAAGGATGCTCATACGCTCTCCGACCCGGAGACCCCCGCACTCTCGAAGGTCGCCATCTCCCGCATAATCCGGCAGACCGCTTCAATGAAATGCAGGCACAGCGCGCCGCCGGTGCCTTCACCGAGGCGCAGTCCGAGATCCAGCAGGGCCTCCAGTCCGAGGCGGTCCAGCATCAGCTTATGCCCCTGCTCGCCTGAGACATGGGAAGCAATCATATAAGCCGTGGATTCCGGCGCTAATGCCTTTGCTACCAGAGCTGCCGCTCCGGAAATAAAACCGTCCAGAATGACCGGAATCCGCAGCGCAGCCGCTCCCAGAATCAGACCGGCCAGGCCGGCAATCTCAAGTCCGCCTACCTTCGAGAGTACATCGATCGGGTCAGCCGGATTCGGCGCATTAACCTTCAGGGCGCGTTCGATCACCGATATTTTGTGGCGCAGCCGCTCGTCGTCGATGCCTGTTCCACGTCCGGCTGCCGTCTCTGGCGGAATACCTTCCAGTGCGCACAGCACCGCAGCACTGGCCGTAGTGTTACCGATTCCCATCTCACCGGTAATAAAAATCTCCGTTCCGTTCTTCACCGCTTCCTGGGCCACCTGAACCCCGGCCAGAATCGCACGCAGCGCATCATCGCGGCTCATGGCCGGACCTGCCGCCATATTGTCCGTGCCGCGGCGCACTTTGCGGTCGATCAGCTGCGGATGGCTGATGTCACCGTTAATACCGATATCCACGAACTGCACCTCTGCACCGCCTTGGCGGGCCAGCACATTCACTGCGGCGCCGCCGCTCAGGAAGTTATAGGCCATCTGCATTGTAACCTCCTGTGGAAAAGCACTGACCCCTTCACAACAGACCCCATGATCCGCTGCCATAACTACTACCGTACGTTTGCTGTAACAGGGCTGTTCTACTTTGGAGATCCCGGCCAGCCGGACGGCCAGCGCCTCCAGCCGCCCGAGGCTTCCCGGCGGCTTGGTCAGGCTGTTCAGGCGGAGCACCGCGCGTAAGGTCGCTTTTTCATCAGGCGGAGCGATCCGTCCGGTTACTTCTTGTATGGCTGTGATCATGATATTACCTCCTGTTATCTATTGTATATTCTATTGAAAACAATCTACTGAAAACAATCCACTTCTATCTGCTCTGCATACTGTCATCAGAACACAAAAAAGCTCCCCTGCTCTGAAGAAGGGAGCTTCCGCTGACTTGGCTGCAAGCCAATTGAATTCTAACATATCCCTATTTCTTCCTTAAAGGATTATAGGTGATATAGATTGATCTTACAATTAGATTTTTACCTTCATGAAGCCTTCCAGCCGCTCCAGCGCCTCGGTCAGCTTCGCTGTAGAAGCCGCATAGGAGCAGCGGATATACCCTTCTCCGCCAGCCCCGAACACATGGCCCGGAACAACTGCGACTCCCGCCTCCTTCAGCAGCCTTAAGGCGAATTCCTCCGAGCTCATGCCGGTGTGGGCAATGGACGGGAAGGCGTAGAATGCCCCTGCAGGCATATGGCAGTGCAGTCCGGCATCGCGCAGCCCCTCCACAAACAGCGTCCGGCGGTCCTTGAAGCAGGCCTTCATCCGTTCTTTATCCGGCAGAGCACTGCGCAGGGATTCGGCAGCGGCGATCTGTCCCAGCACAGGCGCACACATGGCTGTGTATTGGTGAATTTTGAGCATAGCCGCCAGCAGTTCGCGGTTCCCGCAGGCATATCCAACCCGCCAGCCGGTCATGGCAAAAGCCTTCGAGAACCCGCTGATCACCACCGTCCGCTCCTTCATGCCCGGGAGTGAGGCAATACTTACATGTGTGCTGTCGTAGGTCAGCTCGGCATAGATCTCATCCGAAATCACGATCAGCCCATGCTCCTTCACCACCTCAGCTACCGGCAGCCAGTCCTCATAGGTCATTACCGCCCCCGTAGGGTTGCTTGGAAAATTCACCATCAGCAGCTTGGATCGCGGAGTGATTGCCCGCTTCAGTGCTTCGGCCGTGAGCTTAAAGCCCTGCTCCACAGTCGTCTCCACCGTGGCCAGCGTTCCGCCATTCAGATAGGCGATAGGCGCATAGGCGACATAACCCGGGGAAGGAATCAGAATCTCATCGCCCGGTGCGATGAAGGCGCGCAGCGCCAGATCCACGGCTTCACTGCTCCCTACAGTAACCAATATTTCGTCCGCAGGATCGTACTGCAGGTCGAAGCCCTTCTGCAAATACCCGGCAATCTCCTCCCGCAGCTCCATCCTCCCGCTGTTAGGCGTATACATCGTCTCCCCGCGGTCCAGGGCGCGGATACAGGCCGCTCTGACCTGTTCAGGAGTAGCGAAGTCGGGCTCACCAACCCCGAGTGAAATAATATCGTTGTTACCCGCAGCCAGATCAAAAAAAGCGCGGATGCCCGAAGGCGGGATCTCCCTTAAGCGCGGAGTAATGGGGTCGCTGTGCAGGGAGATGCCAGTGAGGCTCGGGATGCGGGGGTGGCGGTCCACAGGCAAAGCAGATTGTTTTCTGTTCATAACCCGCCACCCCCTTGCTGTACCAGTTGTGCTTCCGGTGCTTCCGGTGCTTCCGGTGCTTCCGGTGCTTCCGCTGCTCCGCTCATCCCCCCACGCTCCCACAATGATCCGCTGATAATCTCATCGAGCAGCCGGGTGAAGGAAATGCCAGACGCCCTTGCACTTTGCGGCAGCAGGCTGGTTGCGGTCATGCCGGGCAGCGTGTTCACTTCCAGCACATAAGGAATGCCGTCCTTCAGCAGCATATCCACCCGTGCATACACCGCGCATTTCAGCGCCCGGTAGCAGGTAAGTGCCGCCGTACGCACCAGTTCCTCGACCTCCGCAGGCAACTGGATGATCTGTTCCTCCGCCCCGCCCTGCTCATATTTGGCGCTGTAATCGAACCAGTCGGCACCGAGCGACTGAATCCCGATTACCGGCAGCAGCTCTCCACCGAGAATGGAGCAGGTAATCTCCTGCCCTGTTGTATAACGCTCAATCAGCACCGAACAGTCAGCGGCAAAAGCCTTCTCCACCGCCCCGCGCAGCTCCTGCGGATGATTCACCTTGGTCATGCCGATGCTGGAGCCGCCGGAATTCGGCTTGACCATCACCGGATAACCCAGCCGGTCCACGGCTTCAGGTGCATATTCATTGATATTGTCCCAGCACAGCCAGTCGGGTGTGGGGATGCTTTTGCTGCGGATAACCGTCTTGGCCAGCCCTTTATCCATGCAGAGACTGCTGGACAGCACGCCGCTCCCGGAATAAGGAATGCCTAGCGTTTCAAGCGCACCTTGTACGGTGCCATCCTCGCCGTAAGTCCCATGCAGGGCGAGCAGAGCGAAGTCCAGCCCCACGACTCCCTCCAGCAGCTCTTTACGCGAGGTGATGGGAACCGGAATCCCGGTGTATTTTGCCGGATCCAGCGCCTTCAGCATCTCCCTGCCGGTATTCATGGACACCTCATATTCAGACGATACGCCGCCCATAATAACTCCCACTCTAATCATATCCGTACACCCCTTCATCCCATAAGTTGCCGTGCTGTCCTGCCGATAATTTCGATCCCTCTGCGTATATCCTCATCCGCCACTCTGGAGAAGCCCAGCCGCAGCGTGTTCTGCCCTGTACCGTCTGTGAAGAAGATGTCCCCCGCCGTAAAAATAACCCCCTGCCCGTGGCACGCCGCCAGCAATTCCCTTGTGCTGAAGCCTTCAGCGAACGTTACAAACAGATGTAGCCCCCCGTCCCCCGATAATGAGGCATACGGAATATGCTCCTTGCAGCAGGCCAGCGTCAGCTCGTATTTGCGTTTATACTCCAGCCGGGCCTTCTTCAGATACTTCTCCAGATTGCCGCCCAGGAGATATTGATACAGGATAGACTGGTCGAGCGTTGAGGTATGAATGCTGCGTGCCCTTTTGACACTTTCGAGATAATAGATCAGCTCCTGATCCGCCAGCACCCAGCCCACCCGCAGTCCGGGGAATAGCACTTTGGAGAAGCTGCCGAGGTAGATGACACTGTTCCCACTGCCCGCCGCCGCCATTAACGGAGCCACATGGGCACCCGAATAACGCAGCTCCTCGTTGAAACCATCCTCGATAACCGGCACTTTGTAATCCGACATGAGCTTCATCAGGCCTTGTCTTTTCTCGGGAGACATGACAATTCCGGTAGGATTGTGGTAGGAGGGGACCAGATATGCACAGTCGTATTCCCGCTCTTCGAGCGCGCGCTTGAGTTCGCCGAGGTGGATGCCATCCCGCTCCATCGTTACCCCGTGAATCCCGAAGCCGTGCAGCTTCAGATTCTTAATCGCCGTATGATGCGTCGGGTTCTCACAGATCACAGCGCCATGCCGCTTACCCAGAGCAGACAACACTATGTCGAAGCCCTCCGTGAACCCGTTCGTAATCAGCAGATCCTTCCCGCGCATATCCACGCCCTTGTGCTCCATATATTGCCGCAAATAATCTATTAAAGGTTTATATCCCTTGGCATATCCATAATTCAGCAGAACGTTGCCCTCCACGGACATGCGTTCCAGAAAAGCTCTTCGGACATGATCCAGATCGAAGAGGCTCTCATCCGGCGCGATACTGGTAAAAGAAATCGTTCCTTTCCCCGCGCGGATTCCCCGCTTCATAATGTCCAGCTCTTCCGCGAGCAGCGCCTGGCCGCTGAGCCGCTCTTTCCAGTCCACGCTCCAGGATGCCGCTTCCGGATCTCCGTGCCCCGCTGCTGCGCCATGTGAGACATAACTCCCCTGGCCCTGCACCGTATACGCGAAGCCGTCATCCTCCAGACTCTCATAAGCCGAGATAATCGAGTTGCGGCTGACCTTGAGGAGTGTGCTGAGTTCCCGTGTTGAGGGGAGCTTCTGCCCGCCCTGGAGCGCGCTTTTGATAATAAGATGCTTCATGTAATCCTTCACCTGGATATATACCGGACGTCCGGCAATGAGCTTGAAATCCTTAAACATACCGCTATCGCCCCCATAGCTATCATGGCACAGACGCCGCCGTAAAAAAAGAACCACAGCCCCGGGATTTTCTTCCGGCTGTGGTTCTAAGGGGGATAATGTAGTCGGTTTTTCGCATACATTTAGCTCGTTACCCCTGTCGGCGGCGCATTGTATTCGGTTTTTCGCATACACTTGGCTAATTAACCCTATCGGCGGTGCATTGTATTCGGTTTTCGCATACATTTGGCTCGTTAACCGTATCGGCGGCGCATTGTATTCGGTTTTTCGCATACATTTGGTTCGTTAACCCTATCGGCGGTGCATTGTATTCGGTTTTTCGCATACACTTGGCTTGTTAACCCGAACAGCGGTACATTGTATTCGGTTTTTCGCATACATTTGGCTCGTTAACCGTATCGGCGGCGCATTGTATTCGGTTTTTCGCATACATTTGGCTAATTAACCCTATCGGCGGCGCATTGTATTCGGTTTTTCGCACCCGAGTTGTAGCGGTCCCTAGTCCAGCTGCGGTAGCTACACTTCGCGTGGCATCATGCGCCAGGCTCCTTCATCCTTCCGAAGATTCAGTACAGTGACTTCACCCGGAGCGGGTGCAGCTACTGTATAGAAGGTTACTCCTTCGGTCAGACGCGCCAGCAGCAGCCGGATGATGCCGCCATGAGTCACAATCAGCACGCGCGGAGGCGGGGGATTGGGTGATGAGTCTGGCACTAGTGAAACTGCCGAAGATGAAATTGGTACTGGTGAATCTGCCGCTGGTGGAACTGCCGCAAATGGAATCGGCACTCGTGAATCTGGTACTGGTGGAACTATCACAGATGAAATGGGCACTGGTGAATCTGCCGCTGGTGGAACTACCGCTGGTGGAACCACCCTTGGTTCGCTGGTTTCAATCCAGGGCATCCCCCTGTTAATGCTTGTATGCTCCAGTTCCTGCTCCAGCTGAGTCCAGAAATCATCCACCCGGGCTTCAAATTGTTCCCACGCTTCCCCTTCCGGCGGTGTTACTAATTCGGGGTGGTCAATCCAGCTGCGGTAATGCCCGTTATCCTTCAGCTGCTCATAATCGCCGCCTTCCCAAGCACCAAAATCCAGCTCGCGCAGCTGCGAATCATAGATGGCCTGCCGCTCCAGGTGTGGAGCCACAGCTGCCAGCGTCTCCCTGCACCTGAGCAGGTCACTGCAATAGACACGCCAGAATTCCCCGCCGAGCGCCGACTGGTCGCTTAGTGCGGACAATTGCTGACGCGCCTCCGGCAGCAGCGGCAGATCGGTGCTGCCCAAATAACGGCGCTCCTTGTTCCACTGCGTATGCCCATGGCGGATAAGCACCAGCTCTAATTCCAGTTGAGGTTCCTGCTCCTGCTCCAACTCCAGTTCTAACTCCTGCTCCAGTTCCTGCTCATGTTGAGGCTCCCGCGCCAGCTCCTGCTCCAACTTCTGCCCTAGCCCCAGCTCTTGCTCCAACTCCCGCCCTAGCCCCAGCCCCAACTCCTGCTGCGGTGCCGGGTTACTTAGAACGCTGCGAGCTACCAGAGCCGAATCCTTCAAGTGGCTTATCTTGTCATTGTCCGCATCCTTGTCCTTGTCCTTGTCCTTGTCCTTGCCCTTGTCCTTGCCCTTGCCCTTGCCCTTGCCCTTGCCCTTGCCCTTGCCCTTGCCCTTGCCCTTGCCCTTGTCATTGTCCTTGTCATTGTCCTTGTCCGTATCCTTACCCTCGTCCTTGTCCATCTGCACTCCGCTCAGCCCCCCATCCCCTGCCATAACAAGGCAACCGCTGCACACAGGCAGACAAATATGGCTGAAGACAGCATCATCATCCGCGAAGTCACGATAATATCCTCCGGCTCCATTGTCCGCAGGGGATCTCCCATGTAGGCGCGGAAGGAGGTTACGCCGTGGTATACATTTTCTCCGCCCAGGCGGATGCCCAGTGCTCCGGCAACTGCCGATTCCGGGTAACCGCTGTTCGGGCTGGGATGAAGACGAGCATCCCTCCGCACGGTACGCCAGCATCTCCGCCAGTCCAGCCGCAGCAGCGCCGCACATAAGGTTAGTAATAGCGCTGTAAACCGCGCCGGTATGTAATTCACGACATCATCCAGACGGGCGGATGCCCAGCCAAGATCCCTGTACTTGTCGTTCTTGTAGCCGACCATGGAATCCAGCGTGTTCACCGCACGGTAAGCCATAGCCAGCGGAGCCCCGCCCAGCAGGGCGAAGAACAGCGGCGAGATGATCGCGTCGACGATGTTCTCCGCCACTGTTTCCACTGTGCCGCGGACGATCTCCGGGCTCTCCAGATGCGCCGTATCCCGGCCGACGATCATTCCCAGCGCTCTGCGGGCAGCGGGAATATCTCCTTGGCGGAGTTCTGCGAATACCGCCAACCCTGCATCCTTCAACCCTTTGGAGGCAATCGTTGTGGAGATCAGCCATACTTCGGCAGCCCCGGCCAGCCAGGGGGATATCTTATAGAGTAGCATGACAAGCAGCGCTGTCAGCACCCATGCGCCTCCTGCTACCAGGAGCGGAAGCAGCAGCCCCGCCCGCTTCAGGGCACGGGGCGCCGATGCGAAGCGGCGGATAAGCCGCTCTATCGAGCTGATGGCCTTCCCCATATAGACAACGGGATGGGGAAGATTACGCGGATCGCCGACAATCCGGTCCACAACATAAGCGGCCAACAGTATGATGGCAAGCTTCACCTTGGTTCACCCCGCTGCGGTTCCTGGCGGTCCTTCTTCATCATTCCAGACATTATTCCCGGCCGCCCTTCATCAGATGGCCGGGCTGCCCATTTAGTGCTTCTTGAGGCGGTAACAGTTCAGCTGCCACTACTGCTTCGACTGCAACTGCTTCTTCTCCACCCGCAGCTTGCCCAGTTTCCGCAGAAGCTGCAAGTTGCTCTGCCTGCGCCAAGTTAGCTAGTTCCGCTCTCCGCGCAGCCTCTGCCGCCTTCACCGAACTCAGACTTTCCGTCACCGCACTGTACACCAGCCTGCCGATGGCTCCGCCCAAGTCAGTCGCAGTTCCGGCGTAGACATGCTCCGCTGCGTAGCGGCGGCTTCCGCTCACCGCGAGCACGATCGCATCCGTGGTGGTTCCGGTTGCGGTTAGCCCATTCTCGGAATCCGTGATTCCGAGATCCGCCAGTGCGGCAGCCTTCGCTTCCGTGGCCGTCATCACGGCGTTGACCATGGCAGACGGCGACAGCCAGCCGTCAATGCCAAGCATGATGTTGATCGTGCCCGGGCGGTAAGCCGCCAGCACGCTGCGCTGCGATCCGGCGCGGGCGGCATTGCCCGCAGCCGCTGTCACGCAGCACATTATCCCCGCAGAGCCGGTATTCTCCTCGGCAACTGCAGCATGCTCAAGCGGAACTGCCGTCATCAGTCCGGCACAGCCTTCCAGCGGATAACCCCACTCCTGCAGCTTATTTTCCATATCCCGTACCGGATTGCTGCATTCGTAGTCCCGGGTGACATATTGGTTCACCGCCCGCTTCAGGCGGCCTGTTCCTCCGCCATACACTGCGCTTGATATACTGTCTACCTCAGCCGGAAATTCCAGCAGCAGATGGCCTTCCCGCCACTCCAGCGTTAGTCCCTGCCAGACCCTGCTCTGGTACACCGCCAATCCACCGTCAAGATTAAAGGGTAGGTTCACATTCACTTTTTTCACAATACATCCGCTCCTCTCGCGCAGTAAACTATTCCTAAACCGACTATATCATTATATAGTATCTCGTTTTCTCTGTATCAATGTTTGTAGCCTGCAAACAAAAAGCTGACGCCGGAAATCCGGACGCCAGCTTGCTCTGCCGTATGCTACTGCTGTTCAGTTATGTCTAACAGTCTTAGAATCAGGGTTACTGCCTCTGCCCGCGTTGCCTGATCATTCGGAGCCAGCCGGTTATTGCCTTGGCCTTCAACCAGACCCGCTTCATAGGCGGCTGCCGCATACGGCTGACCCCATGAAGGAATAAGCTCCGCATCTACAAAAGCTGCCTTAGCCTTGGAGTCTGTCTTCCATTCCAGCGCCCGGACAATCATGGCAATCATCTCCAGGCGGGTAATCTTTCCGCCGGGCCGGAAGGACTGATCCGTATAGCCTGTAATCCAGCCGGATTTAACCGCAGCGGCAACATACGGCTCCGCCCATGGCTGAATGCTGCCTTCATCCGTGAAGGAAAGTCCGGATAGCGCAAGGTCCACCTGTAAGGCGCGACCCAGGATCACCGCGAATTCACTGCGCGTAACGGCTCCGTCCGGACGGAAGGTTCCGTCTGCATAACCGTTCACCAGCTTGCGCTGCGCCGCAGTTATAATGCTCTCTTTTGCCCAGTGCTTCTCTACATCCTTGAACGCAGGCTGAGTAGCCATACCGCCATCGCCTGTATCTCCTGCGCCGCCTATGCTGCCCGTATTGCCGGTGGTTACGATAGTGCCGATAGTACCGGTATTCCCCGTGTTGTTACCCGCATTCCCATTATTGCCGTTGTTGCCGTTATTACCGTTGTTACCGTTGTTGCCATTGTTCCCTGTATCCGTGCCTCCGTCAGGCTTGGTGTCTGCCTTTAGCACCGTCAATACGAAGCTTTTCTGGGCCTCTGCCCCGTCTTTCTTCAGAGTGGCCGTCAAAGTCACCCCGGTTGTGCTCGCCGAACGTTTAACCTCCCCTTTACTGGAGATGATATCGGGATTACTTGAGGTCCAGGTAATTTCACTTCCATGTTCGCCTGCTGCCGGCAAAATAACGTCTTTCGTAACCGAGGTCTGGAGGTCTCCATCAGCATAAACAATTTCAAGCTTATCCTTATCTAAGTTAACAGCCAGCGGTTTCGGTAAATCCCCTAAAGTTATCGTTACTGAGGCTGTATTTAACGGGACCGTAACGATACCTTTGCTGTTATCCATTATGCCTGCAGATACATCCGTAATATTGTTCACCATGCTTGGCAATTGGACACTGAAGCTGGCCCCTCCGGCCTCTACCTTCGCCTGACTCAAATCGCTGCTGAAGGTCACCACGAGCTGATTGTCTTGTCTTACAATGCTGTACCCGACTCTGCCGCCCTGCAGAGCGGGGTAATTCTGCACACTGGCCACCACATTATTGTTCTTGGCAGCGTCCTTGACCCACTCCTTAGGGATCCCGCGGCCTACAATAATCTCAGCCTTCTGATTCTGATCATAAATCCGCTCGGCAATCAGGGAATCAATGAGCACCTTGGAGTTCACGGATTGTCCCCACATATGCTGGGCCGATCCGCCGCCGCCCGGTGTATTCTGAAGGTTCAGCTGATCATTCGTCTGTGCCCAAGGGCTTCCTGCGACAGGATAATTGATCCCTTCCCACCAGCTGAACGGCCCGCTCATCGAATTTTCAATCATGAATTCATACGCTTTGATGCCCATATCCCGGTATTCTTCTCCGCGCAGTGCAGCGCTTCCGTAACCAGCATTATATGCGCTTGAGTAGAAGCCATGCGGATAACCCCCGAAATTGTAAGGAGAATCTGTCGTATCCTCCTGGATACGCCGGTTGATTCCATAGGAATACGTATCATCCAGCAGCTTCAGGTTGATATTATCCTCGGGCTGCTCTGCCCCATACAGATACCCGTCCCAGTGCCATCTGCCGAACAGGAACATGGAGGCCCAGTTCGCATCTCTGGAGTCTCTCATCCGGTTCTCATCATTGGTCTCAACGACCGATGCCGGAATATAATCAAGCCCTTCTTCGGTTATCGTCTGCTGCAGCTTGGCTGTGAATTTGGCCAATAAGTCGTCATACCTTGCTTTTGCCCACTCCGCTTCCTGCAAATAGGTTTCATCATTTTTTAAACGGTAGAGTTCGCGGGTTACATATTCATAAGCGGTCAGACCGGTCAGGGCAGAGTAATTGTCGATCGTCCAGTTGCCCTCGGAATCAATCGCATACGTTTTTTTCATAATTCCGTCAGCGTTGCGGTCACTCTCAATGGTTCGCGCTCCGAATTTAACCCGCTTCTCAAATACGGTGCCGGTAGAGCCGTCATCGGCGGTCATCTGCTCATCGAAGATAGAGGCGTCACCGGTTTTACTTAAGTAAACAGCGTAGGCCCATGGAATTTTCCAGTTGGTATCCCAATACAGATTGCTGTCCACCTGACCCGTCTCAATGTTGATTCCGCCTGTCAGCGGGATACTCTTCAGATAATCCTGCGCATGAGCGAAATCCCCGCTCTGAATCAGATTTACCAGAATGCCCAGCGTATCATGGGAGAATAACCGGGCATAGCCGTTTTCACCCACATGCAGATACGTATCATCTTTAATAATCAGCGTATCGATATAGCCGGATTTGAACGCATTCTCAAGCTCCCGGTTCGGCAAGCCGATATCCACTACTGCGGAGAGTCTATTCAGCCAATAAGCTTTCATCTCACTGTAGTTGGCTTCGAAGGTTCCCAGACCCGCCACCTGCTCTTTGGTCAAGGAAGTAAACCGGGTCACGTTCTTGTCAAAATATTCATATTTATCAGCTTCAATTGCATATTCCCTGACAACGCTCCCGCCCGGCTGAACGGTGTACATATTTACAGCGTCCGCATTGATTGGAACCAGATTGCCCGAGACGACCGGCAGCAGCATGAGCTCGCCTGAATGATTCGTAGCCGTGACTCTGGAATAGTTGACGACATAATCCTTCTGGTCCACCGTGTGCTTGTTGGCGAAGGTCTCAATCTTGTAGTCTACTTTATTCTTCGTATATTCACTGATCATTACAGGTAAATAACCTTCCCCCTTGGTCCACTGGATGTTGCTTGTATCTGCAACTCCGAACGTGACCATTTGCTTAGGGGCTACCGGACCATGCTGCTCCGGACGGCTTCCGCCGATCTGATATGATCCGTCCAGAAAAGCAAGCGAAGCATTCTTGTCGCCTTCGAAGCCGAAGGCTGCTGTCATTTGCGCATGCGTATCGTACTGGTATTTGCCTGCGGTCTTCAAATTATGAACCGCTTCCAAAACAGTGGAGAAGGCGGTCAGCTTCTCGTTATCCGGAGCGTTAACATCCAGCGCCTTGGCGGCTTGCACAGCTGCATTCAAGGTGTTCAGGGAACTGAGGGTGTAGCCTTTGATGACGGCCCGGCTAATAAGATCGATCTGCCCGGCAATCGCCGCCATATCCATATTAATCTCCAGCTGGCCCCTTGCCTCCTGTAAATGGCTGAGCGCTGCATTGATCTCCTCCGGGTCAGCGTCAAAATCGTTCAAAACCAGGCCGGCATTAGCCAACGCAGCTTCGAGTGCAGACCACGACTGCACGGTGTACAGCCTGCTGTTGTAGTTAGATTTGGCAATATCATCGATTAAGGCCTGTAAGGCGGTTCTGTCCACATCCGTATTCTTAATAATTCTTAAGATGCCGGTGCCCAGATGTGCTTCGGATTGGAAGGCACCGGAGACACTTTTGCCGAAAAATTCACTTGCCGTTTCCCCGTTCTTATTCATGACCATCCAGCGGTATTTGCCGGCGGACAGATTCTTCTGCGATAAAACCAGAGCGTACCGTGTATTTCCGGCGAGACTATAACGGAGTGGAATCGTAGTCATTTCACCGTCCGCAACACGGTCACGGCTGACCACTGTTTCTGCAAGAAGAGTACCTGCCGGGAAGCCGGAAGGGTCTGTCCCATATAGCTTCACGGTCAAGTCGCTTACGCTATTGGACATTTTTCTCACATTTACTTGTGCGTACTGCATCTCGAAGCTCTCCTGAGCCGTAAAGGTCTGATATCTGTCCTGCTGATCCCCATTACTGCCGAATTCGTATTCATTCTCCGCAGCACCTGTGTAATCGATCATCAGATTGGTTTCTCTTCTTACCAGAGCCGCTTGCTTCTGCTCCAGAAGCGACAGGGCACGGTCGATTTCCTCCTGTAGGGCATCCTGCTTGTCCAGAACCTCCTTGGCTTCAATCCTTGCCTTGGCAAAGTCCTGCCAGGATTCATCCGTGTATACACCTTGGAGTTTGTCCTTCACCTGATTATAGGGAAGGTGGAGCATGCTTTTATCGGCTACCTCCTTGCTGCTTACCGCAAGTCCCGAGAAAGACATGTTACCGTACCTCGAAAGGGTTTCTGCCTGCAGACCCTCAACTCTTAGTTGCACATTGGCTGGCACCTTAATCTGATACTTATATACTTCCGAAGTCCCACCCGCACTGATCTCCTTCGTCTCCATGAGGTTCATATCTGCATAGATCCTCACAGCAGCTTTCGCCTGCCATAACCCGATGCCGAATACGACCGTTGACTCCTGCGGCTGCGGGGCAACTTGGAAGGTCCAGCCTACATCCCCGTATATCCCCGAATCTCTGTTCTTGGGGAAAAACACGCCGAATCCGGTATCCTTGACAGCCCTTTCATAACCTGCCATGCCGTCATTCCAGGAATAGGACAAATAATTCCCGTCATTGCCCCTATCTGGCTTCCCTTCGGTACTTGTCGTACCGTTCCCGTACACGCTGAAGGTTACAGAGCTGGGAACGGCCTTTTTAATCTGAATGATGTCATCCGGGCCGTTGCCTTTCAGATGCAGCCAGTCTACATTCCCAACCTCCGACAGATCCAGCGCATACTCACCTTCTACTTTACTTTGGGTAATATCAAGTGCGGGGGAGCTTATAGCGGCGTCTGCACCGTCTGCTCCATAGGCGGCCTGGGGCTGGCC
The DNA here is from genome assembly GCF_038000235.1 of Paenibacillus sp. FSL R10-2199. NCBI lineage: Bacteria > Bacillati > Bacillota > Bacilli > Caryophanales > Paenibacillaceae > Paenibacillus > Paenibacillus sp. FSL R10-2199. The sequence goes on from NZ_JBBOBO010000002.1 coordinate 1,247,437, forward strand.
AAGCGGGGTTGAGGATAGGACCAGTGAAGCCAGCAATATCAAGACGGGGATTTTTCGTAAGGGTATTCTGAGCATTCTTTAACCTCCTTGTGTATTTGATTTAAGCATATAAAAACCCGGCAAATTTAAACATACGAATATCTTTACATCCAGCCGACTTTTTTTACCTCTTTACGGCCCGGCCATCCGGGTAAACATAATGTTTGGGTTCATGCACGCTTAGTAACAAGTCTGCGGGTGAACGCGTGGCGAATTAACTTTTCGGTAACATACATACTTCAAAACAACACAAAAAAAACCGTTCCTGTAATTAATGGAGGTACTACCCGCCATTTCAAAAGGAGCGATTTCTTTGTACATTAATAGATGATGAACCCTTCTGGTAAGAGACGGGTTCCGTTCCGTGCTAAAGCCGGCTAAATAAGTGGATTTATGACATTTAATTATATGATTTAACCGTATATGCGTTTATTAAGTGGAAAAATGGCATCTAATTCTCTTGATTCCGCCTCCAAACGGGGATGCGGGACGAATAGATGTACTTTTTCCAACTGCTGTCCCGAAATTGTCTGGTTCAGGCTAAATAAATGCTCTTTTTCCACTTATTTCTTGTGGAGAGGCTGCGTGCACACCGAGCGAAGTGAGTCGGAGAACCTTTGACGGCTGGCTCGCTAACTGTTGGCTTCTGGCCCCCTGCGGCTAGCTTCTGGCTGGCTTCTGGCTGGCTTCTGGCTCGCTAACGGCTGGCGGCTGGCTCACTGGCGGCTGGCACGCTCTCAACTGCTGCAGCTCTCAGCTCTCAGATCCCCGCCCGCAGCAGCGCCCCCAGCTCCCGCAGCAGCCGGGCATTGTCCGCCCGGCCCTTCACCGCGACGCGCATATGCCCCGGCTCAAGGCCGGGGTACATCGCGCAGCTGCGGACGAGAATGCCGCCCGCGCCCAGCCGCTGCTGCAGCTCCTGCGCGCTCCACGGAGCGGGCAGCCGCAGCAGCAGGAAGTTCGCTTCGCCCGGCGGCACTTCGCAGCCGAGCTCAAGCAGACCTTGGCGCAGCAGCTGCCGCTCTGCTGCGATCAGCGCGCGCGTCTCCTGCACGTAGCCGTCGCCGCTCTGCAGACAAGCTTCCCCGGCCAGCAGGGCCAGGCCGTTCACGCTCCAGGTCACCTGCTTGCCGGTCATTGCCGCGGCAAGCTCCGGATGTGCGGCAGTGAAGCCCAGCCGCAGCCCGGGAATGGCGAAGAACTTCGTCATCGAGCGCACCAGCACCATATGACGGTAAGCCCCCAGCTCCGGCAACAGGGATTGCCGGTCCGCCTCCGGGATGAAGTCAATGAACGCTTCATCCACGGCAAGAATCGTCCCGCAGGCTTCCGCCCTGCGGGCCAGCACCCGCAGCTCGTCCAGCGGATACTGGACGCCGTTCGGATTATTCGGCTGGCCGAGGAACAGCAGATCCGTCTGCTCCAGCAGGCCGGAGATCTCGTCCACGGAGGCCCGGTAATCGCTGCCGCGGGTCCCTTGAACGGACAAAACCTCTGCACCGAACTGCTCCGCCAGCTGGCGGTATTCGGAGAAGCAGGGCTCGACGATGCCTACGCGGCGCGGGGCCGCCGCCAGCAGAAGCAGGGCCATCGACTCGGCGGCTCCATTGGCAACGGTAATCCAGTCCATGCCCACTCCCAGATTTTCCGCGAGCAGCGCTTTCAGCCTCCGGTGTCCCGGATCAGGATAAGCTGTAATCGCGGAGACCGCATCCCGCAGCAGCGCGAGCACCCCCGGCGGCGGGCCCAGCGGATTAATATTGGCGCTGAAATCCAGGAAGCCGCCGCTATTCTCCCCGTATAGCTCGGCCGCTGTCAGCAGATCGCCGCCGTGTCCGTATTTTTCAAGCATGAGTACACTCCCTTTACGCTCAATCATTACTTCATTAATTTAATTGAACTACACTTATTTGAGTAGCGGATCAGCCGCTGCAATAATCCTGCCCATAATACAACATTCTCCGCATGATCCCGCCAATAATCCAGAACTGTTGTATAAAAGGCAGCATTTCGTCCCCTCCAAGCGGTTTAGCAGGACAATTCTTGTATCTCATACAACAATCTGTGTGAAACTTAGCAATCCTTCACCCAATTATCGGCCTATTGCCGGAAGTACGTCAATGCTCTTACAGCAACGCACAGGTGCGCCCGGCATGATGATCCCAGGCACTTATCAAGCGGAGAAGTACCGGGCGAAGCTTATTCTGCCGGCAGAAGTCCGCTTGCAGCCTCAATGGAGGGTAAACTGGCGGCCCTTGCGTAACGCCAGCCGGATAAGTTAAACTTTCGATTTTGTGGAAATCTCTCTTTTAGTTTAGAATAAGTACAGCAGTTTACTATGGCCAAGCGGAGGAATCACTATGCTTTTTATCGATAACACCGGAATTACAGACGCATCGGTCAATCTGGCAATTGAGGAATTTGCACTCAAGAACCTGCCGATGGACGAGAGCTATCTGCTTTTTTATATCAACAGCCCGTCGATTATTATCGGCAAGCATCAGAACACCATCGAAGAGATCAACCAGGAATATGTGAAGGACAACAATATCCAGGTCGTACGGCGGTTATCCGGCGGCGGCGCAGTCTATCATGATCTGGGCAATCTGAACTTCAGCTTCATTACCAAGGATGACGGACAGTCTTTCCATAACTTCCTCAAATTCACCCAGCCTGTGATTGATTATCTGCAGTCGATGGGAGTGAATGCCGAGCTGAGTGGACGCAACGATCTTCAGGTCGGGGAGCAGAAAATCTCCGGCAATGCCCAGTTCTCCACACGCGGACGCATGTTCAGCCACGGCACATTGATGTTTGACCTTAATCTGGATGATGTGCAGGCTTCACTCAACGTAAATCCCGAGAAGTTCAATTCGAAGAGCACCAAGTCCGTACGCAGCCGTGTAGCCAATATCAAGGAGCTGCTGGGCAACCCCGATATGACGATTGAGGAGTTCCGCGAAGGTCTGCTGCGTTCCATCTTCAGTATGGAGGCGTCCGAGGTTCCCCAGTACAAGCTGACAATGGATGACTGGGTACGGATCAATGAAATCTCCAAGGAACACTACCAGAACTGGGACTGGAACTACGGCCTGTCGCCGAAGAGCAATGTGAAGCACACCCGCAAATTCCCGGCCGGTCTAGTGGATATCCGCATGGACATTGAGGATTCCATCATCCGCGAGATCAAAATCTACGGGGACTTCTTCGGTGTCGGCGATGTGGCGGATGTGGAGAACGCGCTGCGCGGCAAACGTTATGCGGAAGCTGAGGTCAGAGAGGCACTGGCTGATCTCGATCTGAAGCATTACTTCGGCCGCATTGAGCCGGAGGACTTCATCGGTCTGGTATTTCTTGAGGAGTAGGGCTCTGCACCGCAGACACCACTCCGGCAAGCAGGTACTTATACAGTAAAAAGAACCCCGCTATCCTGCCGCATCCTGCGCAGCTGATCGTGGGGTTCTTGTCTTGCCGTCCATCTCTTATCTCGTTGTTCATCTCTTAAGCTGCTGCCCAGCTCTTGCTTGCCCTTTACACCAAAGAAGGCGTAAGCACAAAAACATAGACAACCAGCGCCAGCGTAAGCATTACGCACACCTTCTCCACTGCATTACCTTTCTTCGTGCCGGTGCTCATCAGCTTCAGCCGCAGCTTGACCGGCAGCGGGGGCAGCGGCGTAATTCCGCGCTGGGTCAGGGAATCGGCCAGCAGATGCAGGCCGTAGGACATACTCCCGGCAATCCAGAGACTGCCGCCGTCATCCATGCCCATTGATACAAAATACAGCAGCGCCCCCCAGCCGGCCACGGCATACAGCGTATGCGTGATTCCCCGGTGCGGGACAACGGAAGCTACGACCAGCACACAGGCGGCAATATAGTTCCATGGATCATAGGCATCGGCAAAAGCAAACAGCGCCAGCGCAATCAGCAGCATCACCAGATGCCTCAGCCTGCGGCCCGGCAGGAAAGACACACTGCCGACCAGCAGAGCCAGGGCAATATTCCACGGCGGAGCAGCGATTCCGGCAAAATAAAGATAAATAGCTGCCCCGATCAGGGATACCTGCAGGATACGCAGCAGAAACTCGGGAACTGCCTTGCGTACCAGCAGTGAATTCGGCTCGTCGATATCGGGCAGCAGCGAGCTGACCACCGCAACGGCGACGGCCGGAAGAGTGATTTCAAGCCCAAGCAAACTCATGGCGGACAAGGTAACCCCGGTGCTGATAACTAAATGGGATTTGCCCATCATGGTGAATCCGCTCCTTCATATGAGAGTATAATGATTCTGGATGCCCGAAATAAGAACAAGTGTGCGGTTATCGAAGTATACCAAGGCTTTCCTTTTTTGTCCAGCGTATAACGGGCTACAGGCCTCCTTCATCCCGTGCGGACACGGCCGCTACGCAGTTTCGGCTTGTCCTGCCCCCTGATTTAGGATACAATTTGGACAACTCATACGGCCCTGAAAGGATGACACCCTGTGAACCGCTCCCGAATCGCCGATCTAAGTCTGCTGCTGGTGGCGATGATGTGGGGATGTACGTTTCTTATTGTGCAATCTGCCGTCCGGGTACTGCCGCCACTTGCCTTCAACAGCATCCGGTTTACAGGCGCCGCCCTGCTGCTTGCACTAATTACCGCCGTCTTCTACCGTCAGGAATGGAAGAAGCTAAGCTTACGTATGGTTCTGCATGCTCTGCTGCTGGGCCTGCTGCTCTTCCTGGGCTATGGCTTCCAGACCATGGGACTGCTGTATACCACCACCTCCAATACAGGGTTCATTACCGGACTGTCGGTGGTACTTGTACCTTTCCTGTCTCTGGCGCTGCTGAAGCATGCCATATCCCGTTACACCTGGTTCAGTGCCGGCCTCGCAGCGGTTGGCCTGTATCTGCTGACCTTCACCGGCTCTGCGTTCTCCCTTAATAAGGGCGATGGCCTGATCCTGCTCTGCGCTGCCTTCTTTGCGCTGCAGATCGTGTATACCGGCATATATGCGCCGCGTTATCCGGCCTTGCCGCTGGCCGCGCTGCAGCTTGCCTTTGTGGGCCTGTTCAGCGTTATGGCCACCCTTCTGGTGGATGGCCCCGCACCGCTTATGCACAGCGGGGAGCTGCTCGCGAAGCCGGAAGTGCTCTGGGCCATGCTAATCTCCATCGGCCCGACCAGCGCCTTCGCCTTCTGGATTCAGACCGCCTGCCAGAAATACACCACCCCGTCCCGGGTGGCGATTATTTATGCCACAGAGCCGGTATTCGCTGCAGTAACAGGCCTGCTCTTCGGCGGAGAGACACTCGGCCTGTCTGCTGCGCTAGGCTGTGGATGCATTCTTGCCGCCATGCTGATGGCGGAGCTGAGTCCTGATCCGGCGCGGACGCAGGCGGAGGGCTAGCAGCATTTTATAGTTACATGCTTCAGACAAAAAGTCGTGCTTCCGTTCCCCTTCTTATAGAAGATTCCCCGGAAAGCCGGACTAAACCAACCTTTTAGGAGAGAACCCAAATGTACAAATTGATTGCTATCGATATTGACGACACCCTGATTAATGACGACAAGGAAGTTACCCCTGCCACCCAAACTGCGCTGGAACAGGCTGTTGCCGCTGGCGTTGTGGTTACCCTCGCTACCGGACGCGCTTATGCTTCCGCCCAGGCGATTGCCCGCCAGACCGGACTGAATGTGCCGATCATCACTTATCAGGGGGCACTCGTTAAGAATCTGCTGGACGAAGAAGTGCTCTATGAGCGTTATGTCCCGCAGGATGCGGTGCGTAAGCTGTTCCAGTACTGTGTGGAGCATGACCTGCATCTGCAGACTTACATTGACGACAAGCTGTATGCCCGTGAGGAGAACCAGAAGCTGATCGATTATGCTGCCTTGAACAAGACCCAGTACTACATTGAGCCTAATTGGGAAGAGAAGCTGGTCCCGCAAAAAACACCTAAAATGCTCATCATCGACGATCCGGCCTTCCTGGATGAGCTGTCCCCGATCCTGCGCAATCTGCTCGGTGATTCGGTTCACATCACGAAGTCCAAGCCGCATTTCCTGGAAATCATGCATCACGAAGGCACCAAAGGCCTGGCGCTTGAATTCCTGGCTAAGCATTTCGGCTGCGAGCTATCCGAGACCATCGCTGTCGGCGATTCCTGGAACGATCACGAGATGCTCGAAGCCGCCGGCCTCGGTGTCGCTATGGCGAATGCCATTCCTGCCCTGAAGGAAATTGCCGATTTCGTTACCCTCAGCAACAATGAGGACGGCGTGAAATTCGCCATCGATAAATTCATTCTCGGTGCAGAATAACAGGCATTCCTCTCTGAGCGGATATCTTATATGACAAAGGTGGCTTACCGCCGGTTCAGTTTATTGAACCGCTGTAAGCCACCTTTTATAATCCAAGAAGAAAGGAGGGTCATCCATGGAAGAAGTATCTGCTGCGGACCAGCTCGAATCCATTAAATCCTGGCAATCGACCATCAAAAAACTCGAAAATGCCTTTGCGCAAATGACTCAAAAGGGCACAAACATTTCGCTGGTAAAGAAACGGCTCAATGCTTCACACATCGGCTTAGCGGTTCTGGAGAACGTCTGGAATCAACAACCTCATCAGTACTCCCATGAAGATATAGCAGAAGCCCGCAAAGTTCTGATTGAAATAACCCCATCTGTTGAACATAGTTACGCTAAATCCAAGGCTGGCAGTCCACAACAAACTCTTTTAGAAAGAAGACTCCAAGCCTTGAAGCTGGCTGTTCAAGCGATTGACGCTCTCTCTGCCAAGTAGCGCGTAGCGCATGCTGAAAGCCAAGAACATAGCTGAAGAAGACTATTATAACGTACCTGCCGCAGCTGTCTCCTGCTTGAGGGGGGTCGTTCCGCCGCTGCTCAAGCTCTCACCGCCCAGAGAAGAATATTGCCCTTCCTCCACTGCTTCCTGCTCCAGCTGGGAATTATACAGCTCAAAGTACCGTCCCTCTGCCGCCAGCAGCTCCTCATGTCCGCCCCGCTCCACAATCTCCCCGTTCTCCATCACCAGAATAATATCGGCATTCTGGATGGTTGAGAGGCGGTGGGCGATGACCAACGTTGTTTTATCCTTCATCAGCTTGCGGATCGCCTGCTGGACCATTTTCTCCGACTCATTGTCGAGTGCCGCCGTAGCTTCATCCAGCAGCAGAATCGGCGCGTTCTTCAGCATCGCTCGGGCAATGGAGAGACGCTGTCTCTGCCCTCCGGACAATCTCGAACCATGCTCACCAATATCGGTGTGGATGCCTTCCGGCAGCTCCATCACGAAATCATAAGCGTTCGCCTGCCGCAGCGCTTCTATAATCTCTTCTTCCGTAGCCCCCGGTCTTCCGTTACCGATATTATCACGGATGCTTCCAGTATACAGACCCGACTCCTGGGGAACATAGGCGAAATAACTTCTCAGCTGCTCAAGCGGCATCCCGGCAATCGCCTGATTATTAATTGAAATCCCACCTGCATCCGGTTTGTAGAAACCGAGCAGCAGCTTGAACAGTGTGGATTTACCGCCGCCGCTCGGACCCACCACGGCCATCTGCTTTCCGCGCGTTAACTCCAGGTTAACCTTGCTTAGACTCTGCTTCTCACTCTCCGGATATCCGAACGACAGGTCTGCGAGCTGTAGCACATTGAAATCAGGCTGCTGCATCTGCTGGTCAGGCAGTACCTCAACCTCGGGAGCAGCATCCATCACTTCAAAAATCCGTTCCGCCGCACCCAGCGACTGCTGCATGGAAGCGACCAGGCCCGGCAGTACCGAGAACGGCCCCACCAGATAATTCATCAATTGGATGAAGGCAATCATCGCCCCGACTTCAAGCGAACCTTTGGCCACAAACCACCCGGCAATGACCAGCGCAAGCAGGAAGGTAAGGTTGCCCAGTACAGAGGAGATCGCCCCCGTTGCTCCTTCGATTCTCGCCTTCTTCTTCTCCCCGGAGGCAATGCTCTCACTATATTCTATATACTGCTTCTGCAGCCTGCGCTCAATCGAGAACGCTTTGAACACCATGCTGCTGCCCAGGATATCATTCAGAAAAGCCGTCGTTCTGCTCATATTTTCCTGTACCCGCACACTGTTGGCACGCATCGCATTGCCGAATATTTTGCCGGTCAGGAACAGCAGCGGCCCTACGGACAGACAGATCAGCGCAAGCAGCCAGTTGATATAGATCAGATAAGCGAAGGAGGCCACCGCCAGCAGCGGATTGCGCAGCAGGTCCATCATGACATGTCCGCAGGCTTCACCGACCGACTGATTGTCGTTCGTGAACCGGGACAACAGATCGCCTGAATGATTGCGGTCGAAATAAGACTGCGGCAAAGCCAGGGTATGTCCCATCATGTCCTGGCGCAGTTCATTTCTGATTTTGGCCGAGATATTGGTTTTGAGATACACACTTAGAAAGGTGTTGATTCCGGCGACCGTCAAGAATATAACTCCGAACCAGGCAAGGTCTGTAAAAGCCTCTACGTCCAGACGGACCGCCGCATCCGTAATCCGGGACAGGAACCAGGCCATCGTCAGATCAAGGACAATACTAAACAGGGTAACTAGCAGTAATATGCTATAAATCAGCTTATGTCTGAGCATGTATGTACTTAATCTGGCAAAAGCACCTTTCTTCTTCTTCACATCATCATCTCCCTTTAGAATTCAACACCCCGCACCTTAGCGTACACTTTGCTGTCATGGAGTTCCCCGTCCGCCTCGCGTGTGCTCCGGCGCAAAATGCCGTCCAGCGTGAACCCGGCACGCTCGGCGACAGCAGCGCTTTTGGCATTCCGCGCACTGCAGCGGATCTCAATCCGGCTGGCCTCCAGCTCTCGTATTGCGAAGGCGGTAATTCCGTTCACCGCTTCCGTGATGTATCCGTTGCCCGCGCAGGAGCTCCTAATCCAGTAGCCTGTCTCGAAACGGCGGCAATCCCAGTCGATATGATGCAGGCCGATGTTGCCGATATATGTGCCGTCCACCTTGCTGTAGATCTGCATATTCAGTGTCGAGCGCTTCAGATACGCTACCCGCGACTCCCGGACATAGACCTCGGTCTCTTCCACCGCCGGCATGCTCTGGGCAAAAGGCATCCACGGCTTCAGCTCGTTCAGGCTCTCTCCGATCGCCTTATTCATTTCCGCCCCGTCTCCCGGCCGCGCAGCCCGGACGAGCAGGCGCTCCGTTTCAAAGCTCTCTGGAATATCCAGCAGAATTGGAAGCAAATTCTCACTCATACCAAATTCATCCTCCACTATAATCGAATATCGTTATATTATAGTGCGTCCTCCTTTTCTTGGAAATAATGAAAAATACACATTAGTTGCTTAAAATTGGAAGGCGGGCTCATTGTTTATTTACATTCCGTGCTTGGATGCCTTTAGTTTACAGAGCTTGCGGGAAAGCGCCCAGCGGCGGCAGGCGGATTCGCGGGTCGGTCCTGGGGCTGAAAAATGTCGCTACTGCACAGCAAAAACCGCCTTTAAAGCCACGAACAAAGCTCTTCAGCAGCTCCGTTCAGTACTCACAGGCGGTTCCGGGTAGATTGAACTTGAAATTATTCCAATTGGGATGTTGTTCATAACTGCGGTGAATACTTGGACTTTCAGCTGCTGTTGTCACCAGATTTCTTGATTGTTACCGCTTTTAGCGGTAGAATCCGGTGACAAAGGCGGTCGCTGGCGCTCCTACAGTTCCAAAATCCCCCTCAGTTATTCTCATCTGTTATTGTCTTCTTCAATTTAAGCTACACAAGTTTATTATATTCAACTCTATAGGCTGAACTTGAATACTTACGCATACTTAGCTTTCCTCAGTGAATGTTGTACGGAATACAACAATTCCTTCCTAATATCGAGCGAAATCCAAAATTGTTGTATAAAAGGCAACATTTCCGCTCATCCAAACGGTTTAAAGGGACAATTATTGTATTTCATACAACAATCTGTCCAATCATGTTGGTTTCTGGGGAGCCAAGTTGTAATACGTACAACAATTGCAGTGTTGACCGGTTACTTGTTTTGGTTTTGATCAATAGTGCGGTTTATAGTAGTTGTTCTTCTTAGTAAATTGGCCGATAGTAGTTGCTCAGGCCAGTTGCTCACTGTTAATGGTCTGTCCACTTAGTATTTAGTCACTTAGTATTTAGTCACTTAGTATTTAGTCACTTAGTATTTAGTCACCTATCAGGCACTCACTTCGCGCCACGAGTCTCCGCCGCCGTATACAGTGCCAGAATCTCCGTAACGATCTCCGCCGAGTTGGTGGCGGCGAGCTCCAGATGCGACTTGAATAATCCGGCCGCTTCTGATCCGGCTATGTCGGAGATCGCACGGACAGCAAGGAACGGCACACCGAATTGGTAGGCGGTTTGCGCAATCGCTGCACCTTCCATATCTGTAGCCTTAGCTGCAGGGAAGCGGCTGCGGATCTCATCGGCCCGCTCCGGTCGGCTGATGAACGAATCCGCCGTAGTAATCAGTCCGGTGACGACTGCCTCCGCCCTGGAAGTGCGGGCAATCACCTGCTTCGCCGCAGCCAGCAGATCGCCCGCGACCGGATAACGGTCCGGCATCTGCGGCACCTGCCCATAGGCATAGCTGAATGCTGTTGCGTCCACATCGCTGTAGATCAGTTCCTCGGCGATGACCACATCGCCAACCCTAAGCTCCGGAGCCAAGCCACCGGCAGCACCGGTATTAATGATGAGCTCACAGTGGAACCGCTCCAGCAGCAGCGTTGTAGTTACTGCCGCATTCACTTTGCCGATGCCGGACTGCAGCAGAACCACATCCAGCCCGTTCAGCCTGCCGGAATGAATTCTTCCCACGCCTGCCTTCAGGCTGCGCACCTCCGTCATCCGTGACAGCAAGAGCGCTACTTCCTCTTCCATTGCGCCGATAATCGCAATACTCATGATGTTACTGCCCCCTGACCATGATATTTTGTTGACGCACACCGGACGCCGTCTGCCCTCTTTGATAGCTATCGTCCGTGTCCACTTTCCAGCCAGCTTCGTCCACATACCCTGCTCCTGCAGTATCGTTTGTCTGTGCCACTTCACCGGTACCTAACGCCCGTCCCGGTCCTCCGGCGGAATCCCGGCGCCAGCTGCCAACGAACCGCTCCAGTTCAGCCGCCGCATCCGCAATCCGCGCGGCAGTAATCACGCCGTGCATCCTGTGAATGGAGGCCTCCGGCACCGCCGCCCGTTCTCCCAGCTCCAGCAGATCGCCCGGAGTCAGGAAGTCCAGCCCCATATCCGCCAGACTGGCTGGCAGGCCGATCTGCCGGTAGAACGGTAGCAGTTCTTCTATCTCCGCGAAGTTCTCTTCCAGCGCAAGCTGAACCAGCACACCGTAAGCCACCTTGCTGCCATGCAGCAGGCTGTGGGCCTCCGGGATAGCCGTAAGCGCATCATGGACGGAGTGCGCACCGGCGGTGCGGCCGTAATCTTCGCCGAAGCCGCCGACCAGACCGCCCACCATGATGATCGTTTCTACCGTCCGGGTTAACGCATCATCCAGCACGCCCGCCGAGACGGCCGCGAGCGCTGCTGCGCTGTACTCCAGCAGGTGATCACGGCATTTGCGCGCCGTGAACCAGGCCAGCTCCACTTCAACCGGAGGCGCAGGCAGATGGCGGATGATGGCGTCAGCCTCATACCATTTGGCCAGCGTATCGCCAATGCCGGCTGCCAGCAGCTCTGGCGGTGAAGCGGCGATGACAGCCGGATCGAGCAGCACCAGCGCGTTGCTGCGCGGGAACACATCGAAGCGGATGTAAGCGCCCTGAGCATCGTACATCACACTCAGTGAGGACCAGGCGGCGCAGGTAGCGGCCAGCGTCGGCAGAATAACCGCCGGCAGATTCAGCTTGGCTGCAGCAGATTTGACCACATCCGTGATCTTCCCGCCGCCTACAGCAACAATTGCCTGCAGCTGATGCTCGGCCGCGTAACCGGCTATGGCATCACGCTCCCCGTAGGTGCATTCTCCGCCATAGACATGATAATGGATCTCCGTTCCGTCAAGCTGCGGCCAATACCGCCCGGCCGCCGCCCAGGACTTCACACCGCGCACCACCAGTACCCGCTCAATTCCCCGTCTGCGCAGATGCTCCTCCAGGTCATTCCAGCTGCCCTCCCGGCAGACGAATTCCTGCGGTGCCGCGCGCACGATAAGACGTTCCGCCATAATGGTCCCTCCTTAAAAGTTGTGTAAGCCTACGCTTCTTGAATCACCTTCATACAAAACTTGCTTCGGAAGCATCCGCTTAAGTTTTGTAAGCCTACGCTCAGCCTAACAACCGCCTCAGCCTCATTCCTAGTCCCGCCGCGCCTTACGAGCCAGCCGGTTCCCTGCAGACTGAATGCCCTGAACGAAAATAATCAGAATGGCCACGGTAACGATCATGACGAAGGTGTCGAACCGCTGGTAGCCATACGAGATCGCCAGATCGCCGATCCCGCCGCCCCCGACCGTTCCCGCCATTGCTGTGGCCCCGACGAGTCCGATCATCGCCGTGGTCATCGTCAGGATCAGCGACCCGAACGCCTCCGGCAGCAGGAAATGCCAGATCACCTGAAACGTAGTCGCGCCCATCGCTTCCGCAGCCTCCAGAATCCCCGGGCTAACCTCAAGCAGAGAGTTCTCGACCAGGCGTCCAATATAAGGCGCTATGTATACAACAAGCGGTACAATCGCTGCGCTGGTGCCAATAGAGGTGTGCACAAGCAGCCGCGTGAATGGAATAATAGCTACGAGCAGAATGATGAATGGCAGCGAACGGACAATATTAATGATCGGATTAAGCACCGAATAGATAATTCTGTTAGGCAGAACACCGCCCGGACGTGTAATAACAAGGATGATGCCGATAGGAATCCCCAGCAGCGCTCCAAAAAACAACGAAACCCCAACCATAACCACCGTTTCCCTCAGTGCCTGAAACAGCTGCTCCGAGGTAATCACTGTATCCAGCATTAAACCTCCACCTCCTGAATGTCCACACCCTGGCTGACGATAAAAGCCGCCGCCTGATCAATCACTGTATGCTCGCCGTGCAGCTGCAGAATCATTGTCCCCAGCGTTGTCTGCTGGATTTCCGTCATGTTGGCGAACAGGATATTCGCATTGACTTCGAATCTGCGGATCAGGCTGTTAATAATCGGCTCCGAGGCTGTGCATCCAACGAACTTCAGCCGGAACAGCCGCCGCCCCGGTTCGGCCTTCAGCGTGTTCAGCACACTTTGCGGCACACTGTTATGAATAACCGTCTGCACGAAGCTCTGCGTAGTGGGGTGATGCGGACTGCCGAACACATCCAGCACCTTGCCCTGCTCGATGATCTCCCCCTGCTCCATCACGGCAACCTTGTTGCAGATCTGCTGTATGACAGCCATTTCATGCGTAATGATCATGATAGTGATGTTGTACTCTTTATTTATTTTTTTGAGCAGCTCCAGAATGGATTTGGTCGTCTGCGGATCAAGCGCCGAGGTCGCTTCATCACATAGCAGGACGGACGGATTGGTAGCCAAAGCCCGGGCAATGCCCACCCGCTGCTTCTGGCCGCCGGACAGCTCCTTGGGATAACTCTTCGCCTTATCCTCCAGCCCGGTGAATTTCAGCAGCTCGGTGACCCGGTCCTGTATCTCCTTCTTGCTGCGCTTCAGCAGCACCAGCGGAATCGCGATATTGTCGAATACGGTCTTGGATTCCAGCAGGTTGAAATGCTGAAAGATCATGCCGATCTTCTTCTTGGCCGCACGCAGCTGCGCCGGATTGTACTCCGCCAGCGGCTCACCTTCCACGAGCACCTCTCCGCTTGTCGGCCGCTCCAGATAGTTGACCAGCCGGATCAGGGTGCTTTTACCTGCACCGCTGTAGCCGATGACGCCGTAAATATCACCCTTGTCCACATGCAGGCTTACCCCGCGCAAAGCTTCAATGGATTGGCCCTTCCGTTCAAATGTCTTGTAAATATCCCTTAGCTCAATCATGCTGAGCCGCCCCCCTTAGGTCCGTGACCACTGTCTGCTTGAAAATACCCGCCGCGTCTATCCGGTCTACCGCTTCGTTCAGCCTGTCCTCGCTGTTCACCAGGCTAAGCCGCACATACTGCCTTCCTTGTTCTCCGAAGCCTTCCCCCTGCGCCACAGCCACCTGCGCTTCATCCAGCAGCCGCTGGGCGAAGGTTTCTGCTGTATAGCCTGAAGGCACTTTGAACCACGCGAAGAAGGTGCCCTGCGGAGCCGGAACCTCCCAGCCGATGCCCCGCAGTCTCTCTACCAGCACATCGCGCCGCCGCTGATATAGGCTTCCCAGCTGCCTCACCGCATCCTGCGGTCCGAGCAGAGCCGCCGCCGCCGCATCCTGCACTGCACCGAACACGGTGCTGTACGCCTGCGTATGATAATGCTTCAAGGCAGCAATGATCGAAGCGTTGCCGGCGGCGAAGCCGAACCTCCAGCCTGCCATGTTGTAGGTTTTGGACACAGTATAGGTTTCAATTCCATAGGCTTTGCCGTCCGCATGCTGAAGCAGGCTAAGCGGCTTGTGGCCGTCGAAGCCGAACGCGCCATAGGCAAAATCATTCAGCACCGGGAACTTATAGCGGGCGGCAAGCTCCAGCGTCCGTTCCCAGAATTCCCCCGTAGCCACCGCCCCGGTCGGATTATTGGGATAGTTCAGCATCAGCAGCTTCACCTGCCGGAGGATCTCTTCAGGAACACGCCCGTACTCCGGCAGGTAGCCGTCCTCTTCATAGACAGGGAGGGTATGAACCCGGGCTCCCGCCAGCTGGGCAGCGGCATGATAGGCCGGATAAGCCGGATCGGCGGTAAGCATCAGATCCCCCGGATTCAGCAGACTCTGAGGGATGCCGACCACCCCAATGCCCGAGCCAGTGAACACAGCGACCTCATGCTCCGGGTCAAGCTCAACGCCATACTCCCTTTCATAGAAGACGGCGATGGCTTCTAGCGTACTTTTTTTACCGTAAAACGGCGGGTAGCCCTGATTCTCCGGTTTATCGATTGCCGCTTTCAGGGCATCAATTATGGGCTGCGGCGTGGGCTGATCCGGGTTGCCGCTGGCCAGATCGATCACGTCTATCCCTTTGCTGCGGTAATCGGCGATTCTGGCTTTCAGCGCGTTAAAGTAATTCCCGGACAACTCTTTTACAACATTAGCGGGTTCAAAATCCATACACTTACACCTCTTCACAAGATCTCTGAGACTTCAAGCTTCAGGCTGGAATATACAAAGGCGATCTGCCACTTCTCCCAGACAGGGAAATGACAGATCACCAGGCAGCGCTATAATGGTTTGTTATTTCGTAAAGTAGTCCGGCAGCTTGTAGCCTTCATAATCCGGATTCGACGTGATGTACTCCTGGAACTCAGCAGAATGGTAGCCTTCGATAATATCTTTGACAAATTGGGCATCCTTGTTCTTGCTGTCGACCGCCACGATATTCGTGAACGGGTCCGTCATGTTCTCCAGCTGCAATGCCGTGGTCAGCTTAATATTATTGGAGACGGCGAAGTTCCCCTGAATAGCAGCGTAATCCACATCCTCCAGTGCGCGCGGGCCCTGGGCCGGCTCAGTGGCGATGAACTTCAGATTGTGGGGATTGGATGTAATATCTGCCAGTGAAGTCTGCAGCGGATCAATATCCTCCTTCAGTGTAATCCAGCCCACATCCTTCAGGACGTTAAGCGCGCGGAGCATATTCACCGGTTCGTTCGGCAGGTTGACCTGATCGCCGTCGCTGACTTCATCCAGGCTGGTGTGTTTTTTGGAATAGAGGCCCATCGGCGGAGTAGGCACCTTCACCACACCTACCAGGTCGATTTTCTCACGCTCATTGATAGATTCGAGGTACAGCGAATGCTGGAACACGTTGGCGTCAATCTCGTCATTCGCTACGGCAACATTGGGCTGGATACCATCGGTGAATTCTTTATAAGTAATGGTGTAGCCCTTGCTCTCCAGGTAGGGTGCAACACCGTTCTTGAACTGGTCACTGTAAGGTCCGGGATTGAAGCTGATGCGCAGCGTCTTCTTCTCTTGTCCGGAGGAATTACTGCCTGAACCGGAAGCTTCACTGTTATTACCGCAGCCTGCGATAACCAAAGTGGTGGCAATGACTAACAGCGCGGAATGAATCCATTTTTTCTTCAACATGTAATTTCTCCCCCAATGTAGATATTTCTGCAGAAACCCAAGCCAGACGATCCGGCAACAACAACCGACAATTAAACCTAGTAAAAGCATCAGAATTAAGTTGATTCATATGTTACAATGCATTAATATTCATGTCAACACATTTTAATTAAGATGATTGGATTAATCGGCTTTGTCTATTTACATCTTTTATACGTTGTGATAGTTTGATATGAAAAGCTTGAAAGGAAGAGGAATAACATGGCGAAGGTTGAAAGTTTCCAATTGGATCATACGAAGGTAAAGGCCCCTTATGTGCGGGTTGCAGGTACGGAGAAGAATGAGAAAGGCAGCACCATCCAGAAATATGATTTGCGCTTCCTGCAGCCGAATGCGGATGCATTGCCTACTGCCGCTGTCCACACCCTGGAGCATTTGCTGGCCACTTATTTGCGTGATGAGCTGGAGGGCATTATTGATATCTCGCCGATGGGCTGCCGGACCGGCTTCTATCTGATTATCTGGGATGAGCATAACCCTGCCGATGTTGCTGCCGCGCTGACCAAAGTTCTGCATAAAGTACTGGATACAGAGGTTGTTCCTGCGGTCTCTGCACTGGAATGCGGCAACTATAGAGACCATTCCCTATTCAGCGCCCAAGAGTACGCCAGACAGGTCCTGGATGCCGGAATCAGCGATGATCCCTTCAGAAGCTAGAATGAGAGGAAGCCTGCTGCCATGCTGAACATCGATTTTACTGGAAAAACGCTGGTAGTCACCGGGGGGCTGACCGGAATCGGCAAAGGCATTGCCGATTTATTCCTGCAGGCTGGTGCGAATGTCGTGATTGGCGATATCGCCTGTAAGCCTGGCGTGGAACAGATCCATGAGCGGCTGGTGCAGATCCGCATCGATGTCACGTCAAGTGAGGATGCCGCGCGGCTGGTTGAATGTGCGGTGGATTCTTTTGGCCGGATCGACTTCCTGGTGAACAACAGCGGGACATCGACGATGGACTTTGCCGTTGACATCAAGGAGGAAGACTGGGATAAGGTAATGGATATCAACGCCAAGGGCGTATATCTGGTCTCCCAGGCCGGGGCGCGCCAGATGCTCCGCCAAGGCGGCGGCGGCCGGATCATCAATATTGCCTCACAGGCGGGCAAGAACGGCTACCGCTGCATGGGCAATTATGTAGCCTCCAAGCATGCGGTCCTTGGTTTCACCAAGGTCATGGCGCTGGAGCTGGCCCGGGAGCAGATTCTCGTGAACGCGGTCTGCCCGGGGATCGTCGAGACGGACATGAAGAAGCGCGAGCGTGTGGAAGGTGCTGCCCTGCGCGGAATGACACCGGAGGATATTCTCGCCGAGGACCGTTCGCAGGTCCCGCTCGGCCGGACGGCTGAGCCGGAGGATGTAGCGAACGTAGTGCTGTTCCTCGCCAGCCCGCTCGCCTCCTACATGACCGGCCAGGCAATCAATGTCACCGGCGGCATGACGATGAACTAACGCAATCCCCCCATAAAGCGGGGCCTCTCATGGACCCTGATAACTTTTCAAATTTATTATTACAATAAAAGGACTTCACCTGCGGCAGGCGCCGCCGGGTGAAGTCCCTTTTTAACAGATTCGCCGTATGAAATTGAATTTCTACCTTCTATTTCTCCCAAAGCTCAATCAGCCGCCCGTCAGGATCTTTAATCCACACAAACTTGCCGTATTCGCTGCTCTCTTGTTCCTTGGCAAGCGGTACGCCTATTGTTTCGAAGTGCTGAATAGTCTCGTTTATATCATACACCTGGAAATTCAGCATCACCTGTTGGTCGGTTGGAAAATAACTGTCATCCTCCGCAAAGAACGAAAAGATCGTCTCATCCCCGGATTGGGGATTAATCACAGTCCCATTCCAGTTGTTGATTTCAAGCTTCAGCACATCACTATACCATTTTTTTACAGACTCAAGATTAGTAGTTCTCCAGAATATTCCTCCGAAACCTTTTATCATCGCATCCGACTCCTCTCCATCATCACATTGTCAGCTAGCCGATTACGTTAGATATTCGAGTTCTGAAGCGGAGTTCCTTCTGACTAAGCATTAAATAAAGTCTATCTGAATTTGCGGAGGCTGCGTAAGAATGAACGTTGAGGTGCGCCGCGAATGCTGCCGTCCTCCCACCACTACCTCATTCTCATCATACCCGTTCACACGCCCTCCGCCAGTCATCTTCCCCTCTGTTATAACCAGAACATAGCTGCCGAAAAAAATTGCATTATCCAGCTCAAAATCATGCTGCAGTGTTGTCATGTATATGTTCACCCGCGCTTACAGCAGATCTGCCGTTAACGTATTCATGTAGGCCTCGACGTCGTGTGCATTGGAAGCATCCATATAATCAATAATAACCTGTGGTATTAATGGTTCATTTTGACTCATTAGTATACTCACTCCTGTCCGTCATCTTCGCTGCCAGCCCGGCTACCGGCCAAGTTCACAAGTCCACTATACGCCCTGTAACAGGACTACATTATGTCATATTAGGCAGGAGTCATATTCTAATATGACATAATGCCGTCTAATTAGGCGTGCTATATTGGGCAGGCGATATACTAACTTGCCATAGGGGAGAAGTGCAATAGATATGAATATTAACGAGGCGGCATTACGTTCCGCTCAAATCAGACAGCTCTATCATCAATTGGAACGGCAGCATCATGATAAGGAGTGGACAGTCGAAGAGGATGCACTGGCATTCCTGACAGATGCCGGATTGGTGGGCCGTCTGACCATGTCACAGCAGGGGCGCTGGCTGGCTCAAGGGGATACTGCAGCTGAACTGGAGCATAAGCTTGGCGAATGTGCGTGGTGGCTGATGGTTTTGGCTGAACGGATGAATATTGACTTCGCTGCAGCACTGGATACCTTCTTATCCAAAACAGAGAAGCTGCTTGGGCAAGAATAATTAGGGTTGCATGTTAAGAAGCTCCGGGAGATCCGGAGCTTCTTTGTTTGTATATACACGGATCGTTCATGCTGAAGTCACCCGCTGATCCGGCTGTTCAAGACTCCTCGCGATACAGCGGAAGCCTCATCCCGGTAACGGCAAGGGTGACCTTCTCCGGCAGAATATAATCCTTCTCCAGATTCACATCATGGGACATATGCGTATATACCGCGCGGCGCGGCTGCACAATCTCCAGCAGGTCTGCTGCTTCTGTCATATCATATACAGAACGCGTAGACAATTCTGCCGCCTCGTAATAAAAGCTTGTTCCCAGCACCAGCAGGTCTGCTCCGTGCATATGTTTGGTTTCCTCCGGTGTGAGGGAGATGGAGTCCGGACAGTAGACCCAGACATAACCTTCTTTCTCCAGCCGGAAGGCGTAAGAGTAGCCGTTCTTGCCATGGTTGACCCGCCACGTGCTGATCTGCCAGCCGTCCAGTGTAATGCCGTCATCGCAGGGAATCATGTCGATATGAGCACTTAGCCACGGGTATTGGCGCAGGATCACGGGAATCACCTCCGCCGGAGCGTAGAGCTCCCCCCTGAAGCCCATCCAGCGGCAGCTGTCCGCCCATTCCGGCAATCCGCCGATATGGTCAAAGTGAGCATGCGTCACCAGCAACCGCTGCATGCTGCGGTGCCCCAGTAGCTCCATCTGCTTGCGCCAGTCTGGTCCGCAGTCAATCGTCAGAAAGCCGCTGCCGTTATCTATAAAGACAGAAGAACGCAGCCGGTTATTACGGCCGCTCGTTCTTGCTTCCGTGCAGGTTTCACAGTCGCAATAGACCCGGGGTACGCCCATGGCATCCCCTGTTCCCCCAAAAATCAATGTATCCATAAGCCCGCCCTCCTTCATTGTGCTATTTCAGAGTATCTCAATCTGTATATTATAAAACAGCAGCCGTCCCTTTGCATCCTGCATCCCGATTCCCGCCGCTCCCCCGCCCGCAACACGAAGACGAACAAACTCATCGGCTTATGCAGCCTGTGCAGCTTATGTAGATTATAGGCCGCCTACTTTCGGCGGATTCAGGGGCACTTTTGCCCCTCATTTCCTCCTGCTGCCCACTTTTGGTGGATTCAGAGGGATTTATCCCTTTAATTTCCTCATACCGCCCACTTTCAACAGAATCAGAGGGATTTATCCCTTTAATTTCCCCATACCGCCCACTTTCAACAGAATCAGAGGGATTTATCCCTTTAATTTCCCCATACCGTCCACTTCCAGCGGAATCAGAGGGATTTATCCCTTTAATTTCCTCATACCGTCCACTTTCAGCGGAATCAGAGGGATTTATCCCTTTAATTTCCTCATACCGCCCACTTTCGGCGGATTCAGAGGGATTTATCCCTTTAATTTCCTCATACCGCCCACTTTCGGCGGATTCAGAGGGATTCCTATACAAAAACAAAGAGCCGTCCGGCAGCATCCGCCGCAGACCAGCTCTCCTAATCGCCCGCATTTCACAAAAAGTAGGAATCACGAATCATCCGATTCCCGTAAGCAATCAACCGTCATACCGTATCCGTCCGAACTTCCCAACTAAATCCCGGCCAACACCTGATACCAGATTCCACGCTTGGAATAGAGGGTCGTACGGACTTCTTCCCAGCCGCCAAGGTAGCTGATATCGAACAGTCCCGCAGGAACCGGATACTGGCTCTCATGCTCCGCATAGACCTGCTCGTTCACCGGACGGAAGCCGAATTTGGCGAAGACCTCCTGCGCCTCCGGCGTGGTCAGATAATCCACCAGCGCCTCTGATGCCTCGCGGGTGCCATGCTCATCCGCATATTTGTCCACCACTGCAGCGGGGTTCTCGATCAGGATTGTATTCTGCGGGATGATCACCTCATACTTCACCCCTTGGGCTATCCGCGCCAGCAGCTCATTCTCATAAGTGACGATTACATCGCCTACCCCGTATTCGAAGGCCGCCATCGAAGCGCGTCCGCTTTTATCCAGAGACTCCACGTTGGCGTGTATGCTCTCCAGAAAAGCTTTCGCGGCAGCAGGGTCTTTCGCCCCCTCCTGCGCCTCAGACAGCTTCAGACCCGCCCCGTAGATCGCATTGATGTCCCACTGCGCACCGCCGGACGTCTTCGGATTCGGATAGAGCACCTTCACACCCGGCTTCGCCAGATCGGCAAAATCATGAATGCCCTTGGGGTTGCCTTCCCGTGTACCCAAGGCCACAACCGAACGCGTGACCATTCCAGCCTCGCCGCGTTCCTTCCAGCTCTTCTCCACTAGGCCCGCTTTGACCAGCTTCTCAACATCGCCTTCCATCGCCAGCAGAGTGACATCCGCCTCGAATCCGCCGGCAATCGCCCGCGCCTGGGTTCCGGAAGCCTCATAGGACTCCTGGAATACGATTTTTTGGCCGGTCTTAGCCTGCCATTCCTCCGCGAACAAGGGCAGAATTTCACCCATCGCATCCTTCGCTACGCTGTACGCACCGACCACCAGGGTCAAATCCCCCTGCTGCGCCGCAGCAGCTGTTGAACCTTCCTGTTCATTTCCGCAGCCGGCGGCGGTCAGTGTGAGCACCGCCAGCATTAAGACAGCCAGCCAGCCGTGCAGTTGTCTGCTCCTTCTGAAAAGCCTCATACCGGCGACACATCCTACATCTTATATTTTTAAATATTTCTAGATAAATACAGGCATCGGATCTTCCTTCAGCCCGTTCTCCTGAATCCAGCTGTGTTCATCATTGAACAGGTAGGCGCGGTGCACAAGCACGGAAATTTCCTGCCCGGGAGTCAGCGTCTCCTTCTCCAACGAGCGATAGGTTACCAGCTTATGACCGTTCACCTCAACCTCCACCAGCCATTCGCTGCCGCGGAAATGCAGATGCTTCACGATGCCCTGCTCGGTGGCCGAAGCCATTTTGAATTCATGCAGGTGGCCTACCTCGATATACTCGGGACGGATCAGTGCCTTGGTCGGTTTGCCGCCGCCTGCCCCTTTGAAGCCCTTCAGCTCGGAGGCACTCTCAATCAGCGTCGATTCCCCGATAAAGGTCGCCACGAACGGTGTCTTCGGCTCCTTGTAGATATCCCATGGCGTACCCTTTTGCTCCAGGCGGCCCTGGTTGATGATCATAATCTCATCCGCCACCTCAATCGCTTCATCCTGGTCATGGGTAACGAAGATCGAGGTTATGCCGACACGCTCAATCAGCTCCCGCAGCCAGGAGCGCAGCTCTTGGCGGATCTTGGCATCAATCGCCGCGAACGGCTCATCCAGCAGCAGCAGCTGCGGCTCAGGCGCGAGCGCCCGGGCAAAAGCCACCCGCTGGCGCTGACCTCCTGACAGCTGATGCGGATACCGCTTCTCGAAGCTCTTCAGCCCGGTAAGCTCCACCAGCTCGGCCACGCGGTCACGGATGGCATTTTTCGAACTCTTTTTCACCTTCAGCCCGAAGGCAATATTCTCAAACACGGTCATGTGCTTGAACAGCGCATAGTTCTGGAACACAAAGCCGATCTCACGCTCCTGGGGCGGCAAGTTATTCACAGTTTTGCCATGGAAAATAATCTCCCCGCTGTCCGGTGTCTCCAGTCCCGCCAGCATGCGCAGGATGGAGGTTTTGCCGCCTCCGCTTGGGCCGAGCAGCCCGATCAGATGACCTTTGGTAATCCCGAAATTGACGTCCTTCACGGCGTGGAAATCTCCAAAATGCTTATTCAGTCCCCGGACCTCTACATGCATAACTAGTGCACACCCTTTCTTCTCTTGCTCCATTCCATCAACAGCAGCAGACCCGCGGAGAACGCGGCCAGCACCAGCGCTATACCGCCCGCAGCCGTAACATTGAAATTCTCGACATCCTGATAGACCAGCGTGGTCGCAGTCTGCGTTTTGTTCATAATATTGCCGGACACAACGAGCACCGCACCGAATTCACCAAGCGAACGGGCCACCGTCAGAATCACTCCATAGATCACGGCCCAGCGGATCGAAGGCCAGGTTACTTTCCAGAAGGTGGTCCATCCATATGCACCAAGCGTCGAAGCCGCTTCCTCCTGCTGGGAGCCAATCTCCTGCAGCACCGGCATCACCTCACGCACCATCAGCGGGAAGGTCACGAACAATGTGGCAATGACCATTCCGGGAAAAGCATACACAATCTTCACTCCGATTTGTTCAAACAGCGCACCCAGCGCACTGTCCGGCCCCAGCA
This sequence comes from Paenibacillus sp. FSL R10-2199, assembly GCF_038000235.1. Taxonomy (NCBI): domain Bacteria; kingdom Bacillati; phylum Bacillota; class Bacilli; order Caryophanales; family Paenibacillaceae; genus Paenibacillus; species Paenibacillus sp. FSL R10-2199. The sequence goes on from NZ_JBBOBO010000002.1 coordinate 1,270,867, forward strand.
GAAGGACGATCATCAGACCGCCGATCACCGGCGATACCGCATAAGGCAGGTCAACGATGCTGTTCAGCAGGCTTTTCAGGCGCCGTCCCAGCCAGTTCGCCCGCACCAGATACAAAGCCATCATGATGCCAAACAGCGTATTCAGCAGCGTGACTACGACCACCACGAATCCGGTCATCATCAGCGCGTGCAGCGCCTCCGGCCGGGTCAGGGCATTCCAGAAGCCGCCCCAGCCTTCGCTGAAGGCACCGATCGTCATTTTACCCAGCGGCGCGGCAATCAGCAGGAAGAATACGAGATACGTCAGTGTAATCCAGAGTCTTCTCATGATCTTCTCCCCCGCATCTGCAGCAGACTAATCAGCCAGAGAATAAGAAAGGACAAGGTCAGGAGAATAATCGAGACCGCTGCGGCCCCCACCGGATTATCACTCTCAACTTCGCCGAAAATAAATACCGATGACACCAGCGTCCGCCCCGGAATATTGCCCGCCACCAGCACAACCGCTCCGAATTCAGCGAGCGCCCGGGAGAAGGCCAGCATCCCCCCGCCAATCATACCCGGTGACATCGACGGCAGAATGACCTGCAGGAAGACCCGGCTGGGCTTAGCCCCCATCGTATACGCCGCCTCTTCTTCAGAAGCGTCCAGCTCCTCCAGCAGCGGCTGCACCGCCCGGATCACGAAGGGAAAAGTGACGAAGACCATGGCAATCACAATCGCCGGCTGGTGAAAAACAATCTCGAACCCCAGCGACTCCGCCAGACCGCCGATTAGGCTCCCTGGACCCAGCAGCAGAAGGATCATTAGGCCTCCAACGGCAGTAGGCAGGGCAAACGGGAGATCAACCAGGCTGTTCAGCAGCGCTTTGCCGGGAAACTTATAGCGTATAAGCACCCAGGCAATCATCGTCCCCAGCAGCACATTAATGAGTGTGGCGATAACCGCCAGCTTAAGCGTCAGTAAAACCGACTTCCAGGCAATCGGATCCATAATACTCTCGACAAAACTGCCAATACCGAGCGAGAATGAATTGTAATAGACACCGAGTATCGGCAGCACGATCAGCACTACAAAATAAAGTAAAATAGTTGTACGGAATCCCCAGGTCCAGCCTTTGTGTCTAATCAACGAATTCAATGGTTAAGCCTCCCACCTCCGGCTATCCGGTCGGTATACTCGTCTTTAAAGCTGTAATTATTCCTATTAATATACTTGGTTTAAAGTTATCACTACTTTACCAAAGACCGCTTGCTGCCGTCAATTACTTTCGTAGCTTTTGGGTTAAAGTATATATAACATTCATTTTGCCTATGTAAGAGAGGGGAGTTCATTATGCTTCATACTATGGAGATCAGCACCAGCAAACGGGATGAGTTACGGGATATCACCCGCGAGGTCCAAGCTTATGTGAAGAAAAGCGCAGTGCGAAGCGGAATTATTGTAGTGTATTGTCCGCACACCACCGCGGGGATTGCGATTAACGAGAACGCCGACCCGGATGTGAAACATGATGTGCTGATGCGCCTGGATGAAGTCTATCCGTGGGAACATCCGAAATACCGCCACGCCGAGGGCAATACCGCTTCCCATCTGAAGTCAATCACAGCAGGCCCTTCCCAAACCATTATTATTCATGATGGAGCCTTGCTGCTGGGCCGCTGGCAGGGGATCTATTTCTGTGAGTTCGACGGTCCAAGACACCGGCAGTATTATCTGAAAATCATCGGGGGGTAGTCCGTTATTCCGTATAAAAGCTTATAGAAAAGCAGCTTCGCCGGTTCCTGCGGAGCTGCTTTCTATATTATTTATAGCTTCTATAACACTTTCACCAATCAATGTTATACCAATGCAACGCTCTAAAGTGCGGATTGCTAAAAAAAACAGCTATTATAAACTGCGGCTTAATACTTTGACATGAGTAAGTGCGGCTTGCTTCACATCTTCGAACAGCACCTTATCTTGAATATAATAGGAGATAAATCCGTGAGCAGACAAGAACAGGGTCAGCGGCACACTTTGCCAGTCTTCCGACACATATCCCTCTTCCTTCATATGACGGCGGACAATACCTGCAAACAACTCGAAACATCGACCCTGTTCAGCTCTACAATAAGCAAGCAGCTCTTCATCGCGGATCATGAACATGATCTCATACTGGTACGGATGATCCAGCCCGAAACGGATGAACTCCATAATCAGCTGTTCAACACGGGTCATTCCCTCTTCAGGGGGCATGCTCATTGCCTGATTCAGCAGTGTAGCCACATGATTGAAATCCTCGACTACGATTGCGTAGAATAATTCAGCCTTCTCTTTGAAGTGGTAATAGAGAGAACCGTGACTATAACCCAGATGCTGGCCGATGCTGCGCATCGAAATGGCCCGGTACCCTTTGGTTATAAAAAGATGCCTCGCCGCCTCCAATATCCTTTCCCTCGACAATTCCTGCTCCACTGCTCTTCTTGCCATAAATTTATTCCCCTTCGCTGTAGTAAAGCCGCCGCCCTTCCGTAACCTGGGCTTGCGCCCCGGTAAGATCGGTTATCCATGCGATAAATGCGTCACCTTCATCATTGCGCGGAAGACATAGCAGCGTAACTTTATCCGTAAATAAAGTTTCGCCAGTCTGGATGCCTCTGCCCCGCAGCGCGTTCTCCACCTTGCCCAGCCAGGTGTATTCGATTTCCACGAACACCTCCCGCCTCAGCACACGGGTGATCACCTCTCCGGCTTCCAGTGCCAGCACTGCGCCGTCTGTATAGGCCCGAATCAGTCCGCCTGCGCCCAGCATAATGCCTCCGAAATAACGGGTAACTACAATAGCGACATTTTTAACCTTTTGGCTGCGGATTACTTCCAAAATCGGCTTCCCGGCCGTTCCACTCGGTTCACCGTCATCCGACTGTCTTTGGATCTCATCCCTCTCACCAATCATATAAGCAGAACAGTTATGTGTAGCGTTCCAGTGCTGCTTCTTGATGTCTTCAATGAATTGCACGGCTTCTTCTTCGCTCTCCACCGGCATTACATGTCCGATGAAGCGTGATTTACGGATTACGACTTCCCGTGAACCGGGAGCACGTACCGTCCGGTATTGTTCCAGCATTTGTTGTCCATTCCTTAATATACATATGATAACTTGATATATATTAGGAGCAGCCCCCGGTAATGGTTACCTATGGACTGCTCCCTGATGACTTACATTTAGTATGAATGATCTGCGCGTATGGTTACAACTACTCAGTAAGTCTGGCTTCCAGCTCTGCCTTTTCTTTCTCGTAGCCCGGTTTACCGAGCAATGCGAACATATTCTTCTTGTAAGCTTCAACGCCCGGCTGATCGAACGGATTCACACCCAGCAGGTATCCGCTGATGCCGCAGGCTTTCTCGAAGAAGTACACCAGATAGCCGAAAGTATAAGGCGTCTGGTCAGGAATAGTGACGATCAGGTTCGGCACTTGGCCGTCTGTGTGCGCCAGCATGGTTCCCTGGAAGGCCTTCTTGTTCACGAAGTCCATCGTCTTGCCTGTCAGGAAGTTCAGTCCGTCCAGATCATCAGGATCAGACTCGATCGATACATGGTGCTGTACCTGTTCTACCTGGATAACCGTTTCAAAGATATTGCGGTTACCTTCTTGAATGAACTGACCCATGGAGTGCAGGTCTGTCGAGAAGTCAACGGAGGAAGGATAGATTCCTTTGTAATCCTTGCCTTCGCTTTCTCCGTAGAGCTGTTTCCACCATTCAGATACAAAGTGCAGGGACGGCTCGTAGTTCACGAGGATTTCCGTAGTCTTGCCTTTGCGGTAAAGTGCGTTACGTACTGCGGCATATTGATAGCTCTGGTTCGTAGCTACATCCGGATTGTTGAACTCATCGGCTGCAGCTGCGGCCCCTTGCATCATTTCTTCAATGTTGATTCCGGCTACAGCGATGGGCAGAAGGCCTACCGGTGTCAGAACGGAATAACGTCCGCCTACATCATCAGGAATAATGAACGACTCGTAGCCTTCTTCGTTAGCCAGCTTCTTGAGTGCGCCCTTCTCCTTGTCTGTAGTTGCGTAGATACGTTTGCGTGCTTCTTCCTTGCCGTATTTCTTCTCCAGTGCTGCACGGAAGATTCGGAAGGCAATAGCCGGTTCAGTAGTCGTACCCGATTTGGAAATTACGTTCACGGAGAAGTCTTTGCCTTCTACCAGATCAAGCAAATGCGTGATGTAGGTAGAGCTGATGTTGTTGCCGGCAAAATAAACTTCCGGAGTCTTGCGCTTGTCCTTGGACAGGTTGTTGTAGAACGAATGCGAAAGCGCCTCAATAGCTGCGCGTGCTCCCAGGTAAGATCCGCCGATACCGATAACGATCAGTACATCGGAATCACTTTGGATTTTCTTGGCAGCCTGCTGAATACGGGCGAATTCTTCCTTGTCGTACGCTGTAGGGAGATCAATCCAGCCCAGGTAATCGGAGCCGGCTCCGCTCTTGTTATGCAGCTGTTCGTGGGCCAGTTTCACCGGAGCGGCGAAATAGTCAATCTCGGTCTGGCTGAAGAAGGAAAGGGCTTTGGTGTAGTCAAAATTAATCTTCTTGGACATCGGTAATGGTAGCCTCCTGTTTATCTCTTTAGATTTGACACCGTTTGTTGCAACATTATTATCTAGGATACTTTAATTTGCCTTGACTGGCAAGGTCTTAAGGCATATCCCCGGCTTTGGAACCATGTTTATGAAAATTCCATGGAAGCGTTTACTGTCCGGAACCGGAAACCTGTTCTGTGGAACATGCCAGGACCTTCTGATAGAATGTAGACAAACTTAGTTTCTATATTATGATCTCAAAGAGCAAAGGTGGAAATGAAATGAAACAGATCGGCTTTATCGGACTCGGAACGATGGGAGCGCCTATGGCGTCTAACCTGCTGCGCAGCGGCTTTGAGGTTACGGTGTACAACCGCACAGCAGAGAAATGCAGACCTCTGGAGCAGGAAGGCGCGAAGGTTGCTGCATCTCCGCAAGCTGCGGCAGAAGGCAAGAATGTTATTATCACCATGATCAGCAATGATGATTCGATCCGGGAAGTATTCTACGGTGATAACGGTATTCTGGCTACCCTTCAGCCGGGAACCACCGTTGTGGATTCCAGCACCATCTCGCCAGGCCTCGCGAAGGAAATTGCCGTAGCCGTGGAAGAACGGGGCGGCAGCTTCCTCGATGCTCCGGTAACGGGAAGCAAACCTGCAGCCATCGAAGGCACCCTCGTCTTCATGGTTGGCGGCAGCGCCGCAGTGATTGAAGAGCACCGTGATATCTTCGACTCCATGGGCAGACTGCTGCTGCATATGGGTGCTAACGGCAGCGGTGCCGTAGCCAAGCTCGCTCACAATGCCATGGTCGGCATTCATAATGTCGCCCTCGCCGAAGGCTTCTCCATCGCCGTGAAATCAGGTGTTCCCGCAGACAAGTTCCTCGAGCTGGTGAAGAACGGATCGGCAGGCAGCAAGCAGGCTGAGCTGAAGGGACAGAAGATTATTGATAATGATTTCAGCAACCAGTTCTCCCTTGCTCTGATGCTCAAGGATCTCAAGCTGGCATCCTCGCTCAGCGATTCTACCGGCGTACCTTCGCCTATGCTTGGTGTCGCCAAGAGTATGTTCCAGGCGGGCTTCAATCACGGCTACGGGGATGAAGACCTGTCTGCTGTGGTGAAATCTTACGAAGACTGGATCGGCCAGAAGATCGGCGGCAAGGCTGACCAGAAATAATAAACCATACTCAATCAACAATTCCTGCAGGCGCAGCCGGATTTCAGGCTGCGCCTTTTAGCTGCAAATTTAAAATACACTAAGTGCAGGGCTCGCCCTCTCTTAGGTTCGTTCTCCCTAGTTACAGCTTATGTAATTATCCGATTGCAGCCTAAAAATCCCACTTCTCTGCACCTCTGAGAGCTCAACAACAACAAACATACGTTCTTATGTAATGGTAACAAATTTCCGGTTATATGGCAACACTCTCCTCATTTACCTCAATTGATATGGGACTAGCCGAATACGCCAATACCTCACTTATAACGTTGTGTAACTTGGATTTGGGCCGATTCAATGAGGAGAATGTTGTATTCTGGGCGGAATTTTAACAAAATCACCTTGAACTATAGGCAGTCTATGACATGACCCGCGCCATTTCAATCATTATCTGCACACAAAGAAATCCCCCGGCAGCCTAAAGCTCCCGGAGGATTTCTACATTTCTATACTTTTAAATTACACAATCGGGTAAGAACAGCAATAATCAGTTAATGCGAAGACTTCCAGCGCAAACTTGGAGTTGCCGGGAACATGGAACGTTTCTGTTCCGTCGATGTCTTTCCACACGTCAGTACCGGGAAGCAGTACTTTAAGATTGCCGGAGAGGATTTCCATCGTCTCTGGACCTTCTGTGCCGAATTCATACACTCCAGGCAGCATAATACCGAGTGTCACCTTAGTACCGTTCTCTAAAGTAACTGTACGGCTGGTAACTTTTCCGTCGTAATAGATATTCGCTGCTTTTTGAATTGTCGCGCCCGTAAACTGACTCATATGCTTATTCTCCCCTTTATGGTTAATCCGTCTATTATAGCAGGGCTTTCACGCGGCTGACTACATTTTCCACGGTGAAGCCATACTCTCTGATTACTGTGTCGCCAGGGGCGGAAGCGCCGAAGGTAGTGATACCCAGGATGTCGCCTTGATCGCCTGTATAACGTTCCCAGCCGAAGGTTTGCGCCATTTCAATCGCCAGACGGGCTTTCACTTCAGGCAGAATTACGGAATCACGGTAAGCCTTGTCCTGTTTCTCGAACAGATCCCAGCTCGGCAAGCTGATTACACGGACATCAATGCCTTCTTCGGCAAGAGCAGCCTGAGCCTTAACAGCCAGCTGTACTTCAGAGCCTGTAGCAATGATCTGTGCCTGCGGGGTACCATTCTTGGAATCAGAAACTACATAGCCGCCGCGTTTGATGTTCTCGCGAACGCCGTCCACAGTTCCCGGCAGGATCGGCAGGTTCTGACGGGTCAGTACCAGCGCTACCGGATTGGCTGTGTTCTCCATAGCATAAGCCCAAGCTGCCGAAGTTTCGTTGCCGTCAGCCGGACGAAGCACGGTAAGGCCTGGAATGATACGCAGGGACGCAAGCTGTTCAATCGGCTCATGGGTAGGACCGTCTTCACCGACAGCGATACTGTCATGTGTAAGCACGTAGGTTACCGGCAGCTTCATGATGGAAGCCAGACGGACAGCCGGGCGCAGGTAATCTGTGAATACGAAGAACGTACCGCCGAATACTTTGAGCCCGCTGTGCAGTGCAATCCCGTTCATAGCCGCAGCCATACCGAATTCGCGGACGCCGAAATAGATATTGCGGCCGTCATACGATTCAGAAGTGAACTGGGACAGACCGTTCAAGTGAGTCATTGTCGAGCTCTCAAGGTCAGCAGAACCTCCGACCAGCTGCGGGATACCGGCAGTCAAACCGTTCAGCGCATTACCGGAAGCGACACGGGTGGATACTGCTTTGTCTTCTGCTTTGTAGAATGGAAGATTGGCATCCCAGCCTGCTGGAAGCTCACCGTTCAGTGCAGTTTCGAGCTGTGCAGCAAGCTCAGGGTAAGCTTGTTTGTAAGCTGCAAATTTCTCATCCCATGCTTTGTTAGCTGCGATCCCTTTGGCTTTCACTTCTGCAAAGCTGGCGCGTACTTCGTCCGGAACAAAGAAATCTTCTTCATATACCCACTTGTAGAAGTCCTTCGTAAGCTTCGCTTCATCAGCACCCAACGGGGAGCCGTGAGTACCACCATGGCCGCCTTTACCTTGTTTGTTCGGGCTGCCGTAGCCGATAACGGTCTTCACTTCGATCAATGTTGGTTTGCTGCTGTCTGCTTGAGCTTCAGCAAGAGCCTTACCGAGTGCAGGAAGATCGTTGCCGTCTTCTACGCGCAGAACCTGCCAGCCGTAAGCTTCGAAACGTTTGGCCACATTCTCGGAGAACGCGAGGTTCAGCTTGCCGTCGAGGGAAATATCATTGGAATCATACATTACAATCAGTTTGCCCAGCTTCAAATGGCCGGCAAGCGAAGCGGACTCGGAAGAGATCCCTTCCATCAAGTCGCCATCGCCACAGATCGCATACGTATAATGGTCGATTACATTATGTTCGTCTTTATTGTAAGTAGCACCCAGCTGCGCTTCAGCCATCGCCATACCTACAGCCATACCGATACCTTGTCCAAGCGGACCGGTTGTCGCGTCTACACCTGCAGTGTGGCCGAACTCCGGATGTCCCGGTGTCAAGCTGCCCCATTGGCGGAACTGCTTCAATTCTTCCATTGGCAGATCATAGCCGCTCAGGTGGAGCAGGCTGTAGAGCAGCATGGAGCCATGTCCGGCGGACAATACAAAACGGTCACGGTTTACCCAAGTCGGGTGATCCGGGTTATGATTCATCGTCTTGGCGAACAGCTGGTATCCCATGGGTGCGGAACCCATTGGCATGCCGGGATGTCCGGAATTCGCTTTTTCAATCGCATCAATAGCAAGTGTACGGATCGTAGTGATGGCCAGGTTGTCCACCGTCGAGTTTTCTTCTTTATGAATGGCTTGATCTTTTTTTGCTTGTTCAGTCATTAAAATAATCCTCCTCAAATCAAGAATGTCATTTTGACTATTATTGTATCACGTAAGTGGAAGCATTTCCAATTGTTTTTGCTACAGCTTATAGTTAGCGGCTTCTGCCAGGTCTATGCACTCTACCACCAGCTTCGCAGAGTTTCGGAAGGGTTGGGGAGGATGCAATACTGGGATGGAGGAACTTAGCCTTAAGTCTAGTTTCTATCTAAGACTAAAGTTTGTTTTACAAAGCTGATTTATACAGTAAGATGGAAGTACCTCAGCAATATTTTTTACCGGATTATCCATTACTTCCAGCAGAAAGGGATTTCGAAGATGACTGCAAATAGAGATATCTATGTTGTGCTTACCGGAACGGGTACGGCCTTCAGCGGAATTATTAAATGGTTCACCAAAGCAGAGCTGAATCATGCTTCGATCGCCTTTGACAGTGAACTGCGCGAGGTCTACAGCTTCGGGAGAAAAAGAGTGCACAATCCGTTTATCGCCGGACTGATCCATGAGAACTTTATCCATCCGTTCTACAGCAGTGCAGACTGTGCCATCTATCAGCTTAGAGTCAGTGCCGAAGAGTATGACACCATGTACAACCATGTCCAAGGTATGATGCAGAATCAGGAGCGCTATAAATATCATCTGCTCGGCCTGGTGGGTGTGCTGCTGAATATCCGGATCGACAGGGAGGATGCTTTTTTCTGCTCACAATTTGTAGCCTCTGTATTTGAAGAAACGGCCGTGCATCCGGTGGCCAAGCCCTCCTGCTTCGTAACTCCGGAGGATTTCGCCTCGTCCCTGTGTGCCCACAAGATATTCAGCGGCAAACTTTCCTATTATATGCGCCGTAATAATCGTGTGGCTCTCCTCACATCCAGCTTACATACCACCAGTTCACCCGTTCCGGGGGCGGTTGCCGCACGAATGCTCCGCTTAAACGAAGAACGGACTGAGGGGATCGTCTGAACGATCTCCCTCCGCCCGTAGGATGCTGCGTGATATGAACAGATAAGAATAAGATACCGGTAGCTGAGTGACTAAGTTCCGTTATTTTACGCGATGACTCTGATAATATTCTGACCAATCCCCCAGAATGGTTACCGTAACTGAATCGACTTTGGTGGTGAATTCATTAGTCGCGGTAAAAGTGAACGTAACCGGACCATCCGGCAGCTGTTCAAACGACGGGTCTGCCAATTCGCCTGTCCACTTGGTCTTGTCACTTCCGGTCGGACTCAGCTGCGCTGTATACCCTCCGCTCATTGTAACCTGAACGGTATCCGGCAATCCGGTTGCCGTGCCCTGCAGCACGAATTTCTCACCCGCCCAATAAACAGTATACCCCCGCGGACTCTCCGCATTCCCGCTTTTATTCAAATTGTAAGCCTGACGGTTGCTGTTCCACTCCTCTGTGTGCTGGACAGCCCCCTTAATGCTGAGCAGATTGACCATCATATATTTGCGCGGAGACACACTGCTCCAGCCGAACCCGTCATACCCCTCAACTTCCACAGCATATTTCTCATTCTCAGCAAGCATGCCGGAAGGAACCTTCCACTGCTTAGCGCCGGATACCTGTTCACCGGACTGGGCCTTTACCGCCCCGCTTGCCAGATTAATAATACGTACTTTGAAGCGTTGCTGCACATCGCCGTCTTCATCCTGATAATCCCACTGAATCACAGGGGTGAGTGTACTGACAATGGTTGGACTGGATGGGCTGGTGCTGGTTGGATAAATAATATTCACAGCCGGAATCCGGTTCACGACCGTGATATTCTGCGACAGCTCCCGGTATAGTCCCAGACTGTCCGTGACGACTTGCCGCAGCGCGAAGGTTCCGTTTGACGTGAATTGCTTGGTGAAGCTCTCCTGTATGCTGGCCAACCCTTCGTTCCCGCTTGAAGGCTTAAGGAAATATTGATATTTAATACTGTCGCCCTTCGGGATATCCGCATCTGTTGCAGTGCCAGTGATCTGCAGTACATCCGTCCGGTAAATGGGTACCGCTGCTGCATTGCGGCCCGTATCCGTGATCAGGGTAAAACCGGCATGCGGCGGATTATCGATGATGAAGGCTTTTTCATTGGAGACTTCCGACCAGGAGCCTTTTGAATAAGCCCGGGCGTATAGGCTGAAGATCGCGAACCGTTCAAAGGTGGGATTAAGCACCTGATACTGACGCAATCCGCCGGTAGAATCTGTATTCTCGACTGTTTTGGCCAACTGCCCGTCTGACGCGAAGAACTCCAGCCGGTATTTCTCCTGCGGATCGTTCTCCGGATCACTGTAGTTCCACCCAATGAGAGGATCGCCCTGCAGCTCTGCATCCAGAACAGTCGGATTTGTAACCGTACCTGCCGGAGCCGTAAGCGTGATAGCTGGAGCCTGGTTTTCAATGACATCAATCTTTAGCTTAGCCACGTTTGACTTTGCACCGATTTGATCCACTACCCAATGTTCCAGGGTGTAGGACCCTGTGTCCGGGAAATCTATATTTATATTGGCTGTGCGGTACATTGTTGTGGTTCCATCGCTGCTGGTAACCTTCCAGTAGTATTGTAAGCTGCTTGCATCCGACGAGTCTTCATCCGTATCCACACCATAGTAGGTTTTGTTGTCATATTGGTATACAACCGCTGGTCCATTGATTCCTGCCGTTGGAACATGATTCTTGACCGTAAACAACCGAGTGGCATTCGAACTCAGCAATCCATCCGATGCTGTAAGCCGCATTTCCCACCCATCAGAGATGGCCTGCTGCTGTGATATCCCGTAGTTTGAAATTAAATCACGGATCGTTATCACTGGACTCCGATTACCGCTGGTATAATAATAGCCTGAGTTATTGATCCGTGCGTTCCAGCCATAACTCAGTCTGTCCCCATCCTCGTCCGGATCGGGCGTCAAATTTTCCAGCGGAATTACCGTATCCCGGTACACTTCAGATGGCATATAGAATGCAGCTGCAGGTGGATGATTCATGACCTGCACGGTTTGGCTGTAGGGTTCTGACCAAAGCCCCCGATTATCATGGACCTGTAAGGTTAACTGGTAAGTCCCCACTCCGTAGGCGGCAATATTCGGAGGTGTAGTTGCCCCGCCCCAATGACTCCATACCTGCTGCCAGCCGTCCTTAACCACCGTCCAGCTATACACATCAAGCGGATCATTATCCGGATCAAAGGACTTGTCTGTGACCGTCGTAGACTTACGATAGGATACAATGTTGGGATCTACCGTAAAGAGTGCAACCGGTGGGAGATTCCCCCCATTGCCAACAGTACGCACACACCAGTCACTCCAAACTCCTGCTCCATTTTCTCCGTCCACATCACGCACCCGCAGCCGGATATCATATTGATCAGATGTCGGCAGCTGCGCAGGCGGTTGCCCGTCCATCCACATTTCAGATTCGGTTATTTTATACTGCCATTGCCAATCCATCAAGCCCTTGTTATACGCCTTAATATGATCAAGATCGTAGGAGCTATCTGTGATTTGGAGCCATCCCCCCGTTAGCTTCGCACTAAACAGAGCAATCGGCTTGCGGTGTACGTGAAACGTCATGGATGATAAATTATCGCGGCTCCATAGCCGGTAATCATCGAACCGATCATCACTTTTTGGATTATCTCGAGCCTGGAAGGTGGCCACATACACCCCGCTGTAGGGGAATGACTGATACTGGGAATTCCGCCATAGACCACTGTCACCAATGATCCCCATCGAATTGTCAAAAAAGTTCGGATCGTGATCATACCGGTACCTGTCTTGATACTTCGGGTCCCCTTCATAATCTGTATAGGATGTCGTGATGTCTACAGGTGTATTGATTAAGATAAAAGACTTATTCCTTAACCTATAGGACACATTTACATATAGTGTCCTCTCGTCTTTGAAGTTGTATGGATCTACGACTTTGACAGTGATCGTATGCCGTCCAGGAGGTATCCCGTCTGCCAAAACGTCTATGGGTATGGAAAATGGTTTATTATATAATGCCTGCGGAATGGTTACTTTCTTGTAGAAAACATTCGGGATCTCCGCACTGACCACCACATCGTTATTGTCCACATCGTGTACATATCCTTCAATGTTCATCCCGCTGAAGCCCGGCTCGTTAATGAGCTGCTGTTCGCTCGGAGTCGTTACGGTTAGACTTGGAGCTGAATTGATAATTAACGGCACATCGTAAAAATAACGTTGGGCGGCATTCGCCCAACCATTCATGGGAGTGTTATACCAATGACTATCTCTTGCCCAGACCACAATATCTAACTTGGTAGGAAGTTCCCGATCCCATGGTACACTCACCTGACTCGTAGGTGGTCCTGATAGACTCAATGTATTAAATGTTTGAGTAGCCGGGAACTCATTTACTAACCATTCCCTATAATTAACTGTAGCGCTCTTTGTTGGCGAACTAAAACTTGTGGAAATGCTCACAAATCTAGTTCTCCAGTAGTCAGAATACCAATCCTTATTTGACGATTTCATTATAATTGGTGAATCCAGAACGACGTCATATTCAAAGTTAAGAGTTGTTAGGTCAAATCGGACATTTTTTAGAGTAAGACTTGGCATATCAAGAGTTACATCTCCGATTTCCCCCATATATGGTTCCCAATACCTAGTATCGCTAAATGCCTCTACATGTATGTCGATATAGTTAATTACATTGGGATCACCCGCAGCAGCTACCCGCACCTTTCCCGGAAAAGCTTCAGGACAGGTTAGAAGCAATAACACAGCAGCCATGAATATTGAGAGTACCTTGTTAAATTTCTGCATATTCTTTCCTTTCTACCATGACCAATCCACATCTGGTGCCTGATTTTTAACCTTAAAGATTCGTTCAATAGCATTCTGTGTGATGTCTGAGTTGTTCGATTGGCGATCATCCTGGGTAACAAATTCATCAATCGTGGGCTGACCAAATTCTTCAAATACGGTGAGCCTTACCTGGTACTGCCCAACATCCCGCACTTTAAAATTGAGATGATCTAAATTCTCGTTACTAAAGATGACCCAGCTCTCATCTGCAAAATTCCCGTTGTTATTCGAATCGTAGCGATATTCCCATAGCCTCCGGGCCACAATATCCTTATCCGGAGAATAGGACATGTCATCGATAGAGATCGTCGCCTGATTGCCATCTGCAGGGTTACGATACGCAGAGCCAGGAAGTGTGAAGTAAGCAAAGGGCTTCTCATCCGGTACAATATCAAACGACACTTCGCTATTCGCAGACAGCCCCAGGGTATTCTCGACATAGATTGTTGCTTTATATCTGCCGGGCTTTTTAAACAGTACATCTTTACTTGGCACGTCATTCAGCGACCCGCTGTATTTAATGTCTGCGTTGGTACAGCCAGAAACGGCAGTGATGGTGATTTTAGTTTTAGAATCTACCAACGGGTAATGTGTAGGGCTGCTGCTATAACTGCGGATAATGACCTTCCGGTTCTGTTTTAAGGTTCCTTCAGCGTAAATAGATGCATTCGGGACCGGCTCAATGACCGTAATTTCAGTACTGGTGCTCCCGGCCATTGAATCATCATCCAAAACCGTGAGTGCCAGCGACTGCTCACCTAAGTGCTCTTTATCGTACCAAAGGGTCCCCCGCGGCCGATCTGTCAATTCTCCTATAGCATTCGGCGTGTCCCAATAATAGCTTTTGATAAAGCCATCCGGATCGTAGGAGCCTGCGCCGCTGGCTTCAAATTCTTGTCCTGCCTTAATCGTCTTTGGTGCTGAGATAAGGGCAATCGGCGGCTTCAGCTCTCGCGGAGGATTCGGAGGAGAAGTTGGTCCTGGAAAATCCCCGCCTGGAGGAGTTGGAGTTGTATACACTCCGGCTTTCACGGTGTAGGACTCCTTCAATGAAGTGATGGTTCCCGTTTTGGTTACAACGGGTTTCTTGAACCTCACGACTATACTTAATTCGTATTCCTGTGTGATACTAGGTGCCTTCACTTTTGACTTTTGAATCGTAAAATCTATTTTCTTTGAGGACGTAAGGGTTTTAGAATAATCCTTTAGCGTTTTCAGTGTGCTCTCATTGCCTTTTTCTTTGGCATAAAACACCCATTCCTCGATGTTAGACGAATCTTTATATGCCAACAGCTCCCCTTTTAGGTTAATTTGTACCGGCACGTCTTTATCCTCAAATTTTGCCGGATTGGGTGAGGGCTTTTCAAGAATTGCTGCACCGGTTAGGGTTGCTTCATCGGGGAGGCCGTAGTCGAAGGTGACTAGGCCGCCGTAGCTGTAGGTGGTGACGTTGGCATTAGCTTCGTAATAATAAGTAACCAGTGCAAAATATCTCCGACCTTCTGCTTTTCCTGAAAGTCCGTCATCCGGTTCTGATTTCCATGGAGTACTATTGGGGATAAAATAGTTTATAATTACTCTTCCATTCTTAAATGTTGGTAACCCCTTAGTATATGAAGAATGTTCGAGTAATATTGGTTTTATAGACGATGCAACAATATCTTTTGAATCAATATCTTCTGTTTTTGAACCGTTATACCATTTGAGATACAGCTGATCTTGTAAAGGACCAGCTGTTACTACTATAGATGGAGGATTTTGTGATGGATAACCATCGGTAGCTGTTACATCTTTTGTCTTCATTCGATCATTACGTTCATCATATTCATTAATTTGCCAACGTCTTCCATCTGAATACAGCCATATTGAATTGTAGATTTCAGTCTTGT
Source organism: Paenibacillus sp. FSL R10-2199 (assembly GCF_038000235.1). Taxonomy (NCBI): domain Bacteria; kingdom Bacillati; phylum Bacillota; class Bacilli; order Caryophanales; family Paenibacillaceae; genus Paenibacillus; species Paenibacillus sp. FSL R10-2199. Next base: position 1,286,252 of record NZ_JBBOBO010000002.1, read on the forward strand.
ACATTGCTTCAAAAGAAGCCCTATACCCTTTAACTTTTTCAAGAACTTTTTTATTTTCCGTACCTTTTAAAGTAACTTTTATTTTTCCATTCTCTATAGTAATACTTCCAATGGTCTGATTATTACCAGTATATTTAAGTGTATTTTGTAAGATTGCAGAGCTGGTAACTCCGCTAGGCAAATCCAAGTAAAAACTTTTTGCACTGTTATCTGATCCTACTAAACCTGTAGTGATGGGAACAGCGACAGAACTTGCTTTAGTGCCATTCGCAGCTTGAGCATAATCATTCGGAAAGCTTGCTGCCAGTAAAATAATAATCAAAATCAAACAACTAAATTTTCTCATACTTCCTCCTTACAGTTCTTCCACTACGAATTTTTCGCTGAATTGACCATCGAAGTACAAACGAATAGCAAAATGATCGAAAGCAGTGTTGCCATACATATAAGCTTGATATGTTGATAATTGTTCCCCTGGCTTAAGAATAAAACTATTAAGAGCCATTTTATCATTTGGCTTTTTAATGCGTGACCAATTTCTTACAGGATCAACTGATACCAATCCTTTAAAGCTCAATACCCAGTATTCTCCGTTCTTATCATTACTCACTATTTTTTTGCTATTATTTTTTATTGTTATCTTTGTCCAAACAAAATAGGTAGGCTTTGAAATAAGCGATGATTCTTCACCATATTTATATGTTTTTCTCAAATTGATTGCGTCTTTAGAGTTAATATCATAAATCATAATCTTCTCCAGCGTATAACTAAGTCCCCCAGCCTCAACTGTTACCGGAAGCTCTACATCCTTCACCAACCCATATTTCGAAAGATTATCCCTCATAATCGGAGCCGCCGTCGGTTTTGCAGCTGTTGCACTGGCAGGCCCAACTTGACCTACAATTACACCGGCTAACAATGTTGTTGCCAGTAAAACTTTTACAGCTGTTCTCCCCATCATTGTTTTGCTGAGCATCGTCTTTTTCATAATCGTACTCTCCCTTAATTGTAGTAGTTGGATCAGAACCCGCCGAAGCTCATATGGCTAATGATTCAGCTTATATTCTTGAACCGCCGGCACAGTAATTGCTTCTTGTACTTTGTTTCTGGAGATCAGGGCCGGATGCTCTGTTTCAATAACTGCGATGACCGAAGGGCCCTGTATGTATTTGGTGATGCCGTAAGCAGGGTCTTCATAGAGCATGGGAAATGTATTACCCGTCGCTTCATCCACAATGTCGAACTTGACGATCTTCACTTGAGCCTGGAGCCGGCTCCCCGCTAAGGGGGATAAGCCGTCGTCCAGTCCCAGATTACTTTGCAGCGTTTGGCGGAAGGTCTCATACGCCGCAGATGGGTCAATAATCAACCTACCTTGTGCCCGCGCTGCTTCGTTCAACTCCTGTGATGCATCGTGAACCGCCATATTGTTGGCATCCTTGAGCATACTGCGCATGATGTCCCACTCCTGATTCTGAATTTGAAAAAACCAGGAGTAAATAAAGATCAGCAGGACAAACGCCAGCTTAATAATATAATCCATTGGTCAGCTTCATCCCTTAGTTAATCGAGATATTCACTCATGATCGATCCGTGCCCATAATAACGTGTCGGCTGGGAGACGCCGGAGAAATTGTAGGGAAACAGATTTACCCTTGGCGCTGTTACATACACATCTATCCGCTGCTTGCGCTCAAGAATCATTTCCGTACTGCTAGTAATTTCAATAGAGCTCTCCGGAAAACCGACAGCCTTCAGGTTCGAGATGACCTCGCCTCTCATAGAGGCTGTAACCATTCCTTCGGTTGCAGCCTTTTGCGTGATATAGGATGTGTTGGCTTTGACCTGCAAATCCAGCAGATAATCAATATACGTAAAAATCGGCTGCAGGATAATGAACAGCACCAGCCACATAAACAATGCCCGGAGGACGGTTGCCTTCAAGCGCAGCGCCTCCTTTTAATACTGTTCAACTGCTTTGACATGGGTAATGATATCATCCTGGCTGCCGCCGATAATGCTTGTTGCCCCGGCGATAAAAATGCCCGCAATCACAAAGCCAATAGCCAGAAAAAGTGCGACGGAAATCGAGTCCTTCTTCATCTCCGTTAAACCAAAGGAGGAACGATGGTATACGTTACGGCTGCTTCCCCCGAGCCTGACGGCTCAACCAGGCTAACCGCCGGAATGACCGGTCTGTTATCATCTGCATCGTCAATTACGTCCCGTACGACAGGAATCAGAATTGCGATTACGATAGCCACACACAGAAATCCGATAGCGATAAATAAACCAGTAGAAATAGCGTCCTTTTTCATTGTTAATATCTCCCTTTTTATTTTATATTTTTAAGTGCTGTTTGAATATACAAAAATTCACTCATTGAAACATCCCCACACCGCTAAAATTGCCCTTAATCAGCATAATGTACTGCATAGCCAGACATACAATCATCAGGAAGGTAGCGATAGACGGAATTACATTAATGATGGTCGATACATCGCCGATGAAGGACCATTTCTTCAGATATTGGTCGCTCGATATTTTGGTGATAATCTTGCCCTGCTCCCTTAAATAATTCGCTGCTTCATGATCATCATCCATGCCCTCTGTCGCCAGCAGAATCGAACGGATATCATTAATGAAAGCGTGGTTCTCTGGAAATTTGCCGCAAAACCATTCAATCGCACGTTCGGTTCCCTCATCTACCGCCCTTTCCGAGAGCTCATATAGATCCTGACGGATATAATTGAAGTGACTGGCTGTCCCTGCACAAAAAGCGCCAAACTCCACATACCCGCGCTTACGCAGCCGGTTATTCTCATAGAGACGGATGAAGGAAATCAGCTCCCCGTCTTTTTGAATAAGTGTCTTCTGATGCAGCCAGACCAGCAGCCAGCCAAGGGGCAGAACCCGCTGCGGACTGGTAATCAGCAGAATAAGCGCAGCAATAAGCGGATCATAAATAGATAAAGGCTCTGAACGTACGAAGTCACCTGCCGTCTGAACCAGCAGATAAATCAGAGCCACCGAGTACCGGAACATTGTGATTTTGGCTGCTGATATAGACAGACCGCTCTGATTAAGCAAGTGCTGCAGCCGTTCATTCTGCACCCGTTCCCCGAAGGCCTTCCATTTCACGCCGAGACGGAGCACATAACGTTCCTGACGGCTGCTGCTGCTGACAAAAACCAATAGAGCGAGATACACAATACCTGTTACGGCTATCAAAAGTAGTAATCTATCCATTATTCATCACCTTAGTGGTAGTCCAGCTTGGGCCTGGCGAGGATGGTACTGATCATGAACGAGATGAACATTCCCGCAATGATGACCATCATAAATGTAAGACCAACGGTAGTCTCAAACTGCAGTTTGAAATAGACGTCGGGCTTCAGCATGTACATAAATGTTCCAACCGAAGAAACCAGCACAACCAGATTTCCGTACAGTCCCAGGCTAATCGCATCCCTGCTGCTTGCTTTGACCGTCAGAATCGTCTCCCGTTGCTGCTCCATGGAGCGGTTAAGCATCATGAGCGAGCTTTTGAGATAACGCGTGCCTTCCTTCTCGCAATAGAGCAGATCCGATACGAATTCTACGGCAAAGGTTGTTCCGATCGCTCCGGCAAAACGTCCCGCCTCCTCATTCAGCTCCCGTTCATTACTGTAATTGGCAAACGCCGCTCCAAGAAGCTTCAAGGGAGTCTTCAGCACATTATCCCCGGCCAGCAAATCACTGGTTCTCGACAAAATGGAATCCGCAGATAAATGAGTGAATTTGGTGGCGATTTTGATCACATCGAGCAGATCGTAGCTCCCCCGCACTTTCCTCTGAGCATAGGTATACCTCATCCGTAAATATGGAATGCTTGCCGAGAGAACTGCCAGAAACAGCGGGAGCCGCCAAGCGTCCTGCACAGCTGTACTGTCATTTATCACAATCCCCTCCAGGAAAGGATTATTAAAGCTCATATGTCCCGGCAGCTCCCGCAGAGTCAGCAGACCCGATAGAAAAACCCCCGTGAACAGCATGCCTGAACGGGTGACAAAACGCATAACACTGATTCCCGGCTCATACCTCTTATGGGCAAAATACAGCAAATCATCCAGATGGCGGTATAGCCACATTCTTTTATTAATCATGCTTACCCTTTTGCCGAACAGACTCATCCTCAGGTTCATCCGGAAATCCATCTTTTGTCCCCACTGCGATAAATGCCGCTCAATAAGCGGCTTCACCAATAGCCACAATCCGCCCGCGGCCAGTAAATGAAAGACAAACTGGATGATATAGTACAGCAGCGCCACAGGCTCCCCCCCCCTCATTCGTTCAAAACAATCCTGGATTTCAAGCTTTCCTTCAGCGGGTCCACCATCGGTTTCTGGGCAGCGAGATGTCCAAGCTCCTGCAGCATAATCCGCGTGGCCCGTGCATTCTTCTTCTTCATCTTCAGCATTAGTCCCGGCGTCAGCTTGTCATTGTAGCTCCAGGCCGACTGCTCCGGCTCCCAGCGCATCAGATCATTAGCGAATACCGAGTTGCTGGCTTCCTCATAAAAAACCTCGGATATCCGCGCGAGCCGTTTCTTCCCATCGGGCACACTTTCCAGAATAAATACCAGCTCACAGGATTTCAGCGCTGAGATTAAATGCCCCTTCAGGCTGCCGCCAATCCGTGTAGATACGGCAAATGCACCCTGGTAAGGAATATCCTCCGAATCCACCGTATGAAAGGTTCCGGTAATGCCGTCATAGCCCTTCTCGCCGCTCCACAGATAGAATTCCCATTCGTTATAACGCATCTCCGTCATATAGAGAATGTTCGGGTCATGCCGCAGCGACTCCACACCGACCTCCATCAGCTCCTCATTCGATGCCTGGATCGGAATGATCCGGTGGCCCTTGATCTGATACGGCAGAATTGACTCCGGATGCTTCTCAATCATCACCACTCCCATACAGGAGGAGGAACCGAGCAGCTGCTCACCGACAATTGTATTGGCAAAAGTGGTTTTGCCCGAGCCTACGGCACCCGCGATAATCGTATTACGGAAAGTACCCGTAAGCGCACGGATCAGTTCAATCGCTTCCGCAGGGATGCATTCTGTGCCGGCCTGATCATCCAGATCCAGGAATTCGACGACCTGGCGGCGCAGCGATATGGTGGTGAAGCCTTCCCAGACCCGTGGCGACACCCAGATGGCTAACCGGATGAACCGGCCCGGCCAGAGGGGATCGTCCATTTTGAATTCCACCGAAGGGTTATCCTTGTTCAGCTTTTTGTTGGGATCGCTTTTCAAAAGGGATCGCTTGAGCTGCTCTACACGATCCAGCGAAGGCATCTCATACGGATAAGCTACAAACCTGCCCTGGTGGTTATAGAAAATTTGCCGTCCGATCATCTGCAGACCGGTTGATTCACTATAATCCCGGTCCGTAAACCAGCGGTACGCAGGTCCGAACCCTTTCCATTCATGAAACAGCGCTTCAGCGGCTGTACGGTAAGCCTCCGGCACCTTGCCCGTAAACGGGGTACGGCGCAAATATTTCTCGATCTCGTTCATGAAAAAGCTGACTGCCTGCGGATCACCAATCAACGCCTTGGCATTTAGCTCGAAATAGCTGTCATCCTCACGCTCCAGTCCGGCGTTCATTTCACTTTTCATTTTTTGCAGAAAGCCGTAGAAGTCTTCCTTGCCGGGTTTACTGGTACGGAGCACGCTCGGCTTCAGTGAGAAAAGCCGTATGTCCTCTGTCTCCTTCGCTAATCCAGGCAGTGCCTGTCCGCTCCCGTCCTCCTCTTCCTGCCGTCTTCCATGCTCAGGGTCTAGCGGAGTCCATCTTGATGGAATTCGCCCCTGCTTCAGCGGCCAAGCTTCATCCGGATATTCAATCATTGAAATATTCCCTTCTTTCGGACTTCCAAGGCCAGACCCAGTGAAACCAACAATGCATGAACCTTATCGTCTACATGCTGAAGTTCTTTTTTGCCGAGCGGCAGGCTCTCCAGGAAAGGCTGGTAATACGGAAGCTCCAGCAGGATCTCACTGCCAAAGCGCAGCGCCAGATTCTTGGAGGAGGTCAGCTCTTCTACATTGCTGCGGTTAATGATCCACTGGAAATCCTGCGGATGCAGATCCATATGCCCGGCCAGCTCCATCAGAGGCTGCAGCCTGTATTCATGACGGGGATGCGTTACAATCATCCGCAGCACGGATTTCTGCATACCCACATACCAGGCGGCACTTTCCGGAATGGACCCGAAATCAGCCACCACTACATCGGCATTGTCACTTGCTCTGGCCAGCAAATACTCGATCTCCTCCTCCTGATAGTCCTGAGCGCTTAAATAATCGAAGTTGCCCGGCAGATACGAATATCCTTCCTGTTTCACAAACCCGGCAAAGTCCTCATCGTGAAGCATTTTGCCGGTAATCCGCGGCCGCAGCCTGTCCAGACTGACTGCTGTCTTACGGTCATAACCCGGATCGTACAGATCAAGACCCAGCACGATCACCCGCAGCCCCGAAGCCGCAATCCGTCTGGCGAATAGCTTAGCTGCACTTGTACAGCCAATGCCCGGCCCGGACCCGAAGAATCCGATCAGATTTCCCCGCTCTGCCTGCTCATCCTCAAGCATGTAGCGCAGCTTATCGATGATCGCTGATGAGGTGGAACGCGGAGGCATGAAGAAAATCCCCAGGCTCTCACATTGCATATGAATGGCCTGATACCCCCTCACTCCTTTTTGCAGATATACATACAAAATGTTGGAATCCGCATAACTCCGGCGCAGCCCGCTGAGTCCGGATACCGGTACCTGCTCACTTGTCACCATCAGCAGATGTCCTCCGGCCTGCGCCGGCTCAGGCAGCACGCTTTGGGCGATGACCGTAAATCCGGCAAGCTTTATTTCATTAATGGTCAGCTGATCCATACCCAGACTGAATATTTTCAAGCTCATCTTTCCTCCTGTCTGCTCCACTCTCCTACTCCACTCTTACGATCCACAGCTTCTTGCCCTGTTCCAAAAATGCCCCCAGCAGCTCCCCGTCGCTCTTCTTCAGCTTCAGCTCCGGCGTAGCTACTTTCCCGGTCGAGGTGAAGCGGTTATTGTTGTTGCCATTCTCCGAATCCAGCACATCATTGTTGTCTTCAGTGCGCACATAATTCACGGTTACTCCGCTGAGAAATACTTTGCGGCCGGGAAGCGCCGGCTGAATTTCCTCATCCACCGCAGATGCCGGTCCTGAAACCTTCACGCCTGCGGAAGCATCTGCTGCCCCGGCTGCCGGGCTATAGCCTGTCCGGTCCTTAACCGGCGAATCCCCTTCTACCAGATAAATATCCACCTTATCTCTGCTGCGGAGAGAACCGTTAATGGCATAGATCGCCTCTTTGGGTATAGGAAATATCCCCTCATCCTGCTGCGGCTCCAGATTGCTCACATCAATCAGTGATTCGGTCAGAATACTGCCATCCGTCAGATTCACATTCGTAATCTTCCGTTCCACCTGATTTAGGCTTCGGATAACACCAGCCGGAATGTCTTTGGTCTGCACGGAATCCAGATAGAGATCTCCGGGCTTCAGCTCATAATTTTTCGGTAAAAAGCCTCCGCCATCCACCTTGATTTTGACGACAGTCTGAGAGAGTACATAGGGTTTGAAATAGAGATCATAGCCAAGCAGTCCGCCGAAGCCGGTGGTCAGGATGAGAAAGGCAAAGATGTAATTGCGTTTTAATAAATGTCCGCGTTGCGATGACAAGCCCTTTACCCCCTTTGAATGTGAAATCTGCACATAACAAAATACACTTTGGCTTAAGATCCAAAATGCCGGTAAAATGCTTTTTTACCTATAGTGGTGAGAAGTGTATTAGATTATTACTGTGAGGTTGTTGTATAGCTTGAGGCTGCGGGAGAAGCTCCCGGCTGAAGATGTTTCCGGTAAAAATCAGGCCGGAAGGATGTTATGAACATCCGCGTTCCGTGTGATTCCTGACTTTTACCGGGGTGGTTGTAAAGGTTAACTGGAATGCTTCGCTGCTTAATTAAAAACTACTGTTTTATTATGATGCACGAGGATTCTGTCCTCAATATGCCATTTCACCGCACGGGCCAGAACTACCCGTTCAATGGTGCGTCCGATGCGCTTAAGCTCGTTCACATCATCGCTATGGCTGACCCGCTGCACGTCCTGCTCGATAATCGGACCGCCGTCCAGCTCTTCAGTCACATAGTGGGCAGTAGCGCCGATAATCTTGACCCCGCGCTGATACGCCTGGGCGTACGGCTTGCCGCCGACGAATGCCGGCAGGAACGAATGGTGGATATTGATAATCCGGTGCCGGTAATGCTCGATGAACGAAGGCGAGATAATCTGCATATACCGGGCCAGAATGATCACATCGATATCATCACCAATCACCTCAAGCTGACGTTTCTCGGCTGCTTCCTTCGTATCTGCCGTTACCGGAATATGATGGAATGGAATACCGAAGGATTCGACATAAGCCTGCATGTCCGTATGGTTGCTGACCACGAGAGCAATATCCGCATCCAGATCACCGGCCTGCCACTGCCAGAGCAGCTCCACCAGACAGTGATCCTCTTTGGATACAAAGATCGCCAGCCGCTTCTTGTGGCTTACATTGAAGATCTGCCAGTTCATCTTGAAGCGCTCGGCAACGCCGCCAAAAATCGTACGCACCTCTTCCAGCCGTTCATCCAGCTTAGGCAGGTCAAACTCCACTCTCATAAAAAACATTCCGCCGTCCGGGTCCATCGTATATTGATCCGACTGCACAATGTTTGCACCATGCTGGTACAAGAAATGCGACACTGCCGCTACGATTCCCGGCCCGTCCGGACAGGAAATGAGCATACGCGCCCGGTCCGGATATTGTCCGCCTGATGAATGATCTCTTTTCACATGTAACTCCATATTTCTCCGTCCATCCTCTCATCTGCTTGCGCAATCTGTTGTTGGATTAAGCGTTCACGAGCAGCTGCTTGCCTGCCAGCCAGGCGATCAGCCGCTGGTTGACAGCTTCCTCACTAAGCTGAGGGAATAATCCGGCGGCAATTACATTGTCATAGAGCCGTTCCAGCGGTTCACGGGGATCGGCTTTTTTGGCTTTGGCATCATTCTTCAGCAATTCCCATACATCAAGCACATAGCGGCGGGAGTCCAGCTCCTGTTTGGCAAAAAAAGCATGCAGCTCTTCCAGCTCCTGCAGGAACTCCGCTCCGAAACGTTCAGCCACATTGCCGCGCAGCAGAGCAATTTCCACTTCATACATTGGACGAAGCTTCTTGGCATCCTTGCCAATCCACGGGGTCTCCAGAATGAACGGCAGACCTGCCAGCGCTTCATGATGTACGACATTGTTGATCGTCTCAAAACCAATATAGCCCGAGCCGATCGGAGTATGACGGTCTTTGCCCGCTCCCCGCGGATTCTTGCTGTCATTAATGTGGATAACGCCGAGCCGTCCCAGGCCGATGGTATCATCGAATTTCTTCAGCACGCCATCCAGATCGCCCACAATATCGTATCCGGCATCATGAATGTGACAGGTGTCAAGACAAATGGACAACCGCTCATTATGTACGACCTTATCGATAATGGAAGCAATCTCCTCGAAGCTGCGTCCGACCTCTGTTCCCTTGCCGGCCATTGTTTCCAGAGCAATATGCACTTCCGTCTCATTCGTACCGCCCAGCACTTCATTTAGTCCGTCTGCAATACGCTGAATGCCGTATTCGGCATCCTTGTCAGTGAATGCACCCGGATGCAGGACGATATGCTTAACACCGAGCGCATGGGTACGGCGGATCTCCTCCTGCAGGAAATCAACTGCCAGCTGGTAGGTGCTTTCCTTGTAGGAGCCCAGGTTAATAATGTATGGGGCGTGAACCACAATCTCTTCGACGCCATTCTGCGCCATAGCCAGCTTCCCTTCCTCAGGGAACATCGATTCAATTGGCTTACGGCGCGTATTCTGCGGCGCTCCCGTATATATCATAAACGAGGTAGATCCGTACTCATTTGCTTCATTGGCCGCGCTCAGGAGACCCTTGTCCGCGCAGGACACATGTGAACCTATTTTCAGCATGCCTATTTCCCTCTTTCCTTCACGAATTAACCCTTATTCTACCGTGATCGGGAAAATAAATCTAGGCAAGCCCCAGAAGGCTGCTTCCGCTTCGCAAAACTTTGGAAATACGCTATACTTTAGATGAGTAAAAGGAAAGTGACAATCATCATTGTCAAAGGCGGTGTATACATGCATTTTCATTCACCCTCAAGCTTGTTATCTGCAGCTCCGAGCAACTGGTTTATGAATTCCATCGCATTTTGGACCTTTTTACTGCTGGGCTGTATGTGCATCGGCGGCTATTTTATGTTCCGCAAATTTCTTAAGGTACTGCCCAAGGCTGACGGCAAGTCCAAGCTGGACTGGCAGAATTACTGGGTAGAACGCAGCCGTCCACTATGGAGCGACGAGATGAAGGCTTTTCTGGACCAGCTGGTTCAGCCGGTACCCGGCCCCTTCCGCGACATCGCCAAACATTCCATTGCTGCCGAGATCGGCAGAATTGCTGTGGAGAGCAACGCTCCGGAGGTAACCCGCGAGCACTGCATCAAAGGCTATATTATAGCCACACCACGGCGCGATAACCGCTTTCTGGTTACCTTCCTGGAAAAGAACGGCATCGACTACACATCTTATAAACATTTAGTCAAATAACTGCTAATCAGGTCACGCCATGGTCAGGCGTCCAGAACAGGAGCACCCCTATGAAATATATCATTTGCGGAGGCAGCGGCTTCATCGGCAGCGAACTAACCGAATATTGGCTGCAAAGCGGGCATCAGCTCATCAGTGTCGGCCGCAAGCTTCCGGCGAACCCACGAGCTCATCCGGGTCTGAGCTATCTTACCTGGGACAGTCTGAAATCAAATCCAGAAGCTGCCGAAGGCGCAGATGCACTGGTTAATCTTGCCGGAGCTTCCCTTAGCCAGCGCTGGACTCAAAGCGGCAAGCAGGCGATTATGAAATCACGGCTGGAAACCGTTACCGCAGCAGGGAAGCTGCTGCAGTCGCTGCAGCATAAGCCCCAGGTAGTCGTCCAGTCCTCTGCTGTCGCCATTTACGGGACTTCACGGCAGGATACCTATAATGAATCTTCTCCAACCCGCGTTGTAGACTTCCCTTCAGAAGTCGTCAAGACCTGGGAAGAGGCTGCCGATGAAGCATATTCGGGCTGCCGGCTGATCAAACTGCGCACAGGCGTTGTGCTGGGCAATGAGAGCGGTGCTTTTCCCAAAATGAGGTTGCCGTACTCCCTTGGCTTCGGCGGCAGAATCGGCAGCGGCAAGCAGTGGCTGTCCTGGATTCACCTGACGGATATCGTCCGGCTAATCGAATTCTGCATTCTTCATCCTGAGATCGAGGGTCCTGTCAATGCCACTGCACCGCAGCCGGTTACGAACGAACAATTCGGAAGCATGATCGGCAAAGTCTATCATCGTCCGCATTGGTTTCCCGTCCCGGCATTTCTGTTGAAGGCTGCCGTAGGTGAGCTGTCGGAAATTCTGCTTGAGGGACAGCGCGTACTTCCTTCCAAAGCGGTGAATAACGGCTTCACGTTCACCTATCCAACCCTGCAGCCGGCACTTGAACAGCTGAAATCTCAAGTGTGAAACGTATAGCAGCCCTTAACAATCGTGAACACCGCTCCTTCGGTCAACGGATACTCTTTATAAGGAACCATAACCTCACCAGCGAGAAGCGTGCCGTTCCTTGAGTCCAGATCCTTCAGGATATATCCGCCGGAGCTTCTGGAAATTTCGGCATGCACCCGCGATGCCCCTTCAGATGTCTCTACATACTGGGCGACCTCTGAAGAGCGGCCAATAATGAAGCTGGGGCGGTTCAGTTCAATTCTCTCAGGAGTTCCGCCGTCATCCGCCTCGCTTCTTTCCAGATAAGGAACTGCCCGCCCGCTTGATGGGAGCCCACCCCCTTTAACCGGTTCCGGTTCCCGGATAAGCAGCGCCGTGGCAGCTACAGCAGCAGGCGCTTCTTTCACATGAAGCCGTTCCTCGGCAATCTCCGGGGCTGTACCCTGTCCGCCTGCCATTGTCCCCCTAAGATAAGAGATTTCAGCAGATGATGCTTGTTCTGAACGCATGTAAGCGGGAGCTGAAGTCCGGAACGGCGCTACCGGATTTCTGCCAAAATCCCATTCCAGCTCATTCCTCAGCTTCCGGCCTGTACCCTTCCTGTCCTCTATCCCCTCCTCCAAAAATTCTTCCTCTTCCTCAGATCCGCCCCGGGTAATCCTACCGCTCCACACCATCCAGCATACAACTGCCAGCCCCAGAGTTACTGCTGCACAGACCGCGAGCCAAAGCGTCAAGGGATTATTTAAATAGAGAAACTTCCATAACAACGCATCGCACAGCACTGCACCAAGTACAATATACGTCCGATACGATGATGTTCCGTCCACAGCAGCTTGGAGGGTTTGTTCAGGCATATCAGGCCTCAGCTGTTCTCCGGTTGCTCCCCCATCCTTCCGCTTCAGCCGCGGTGCGCCGCTCATCCATGGAGCCTGATCTGGCGCCTGTCCAGAAGCAGGAGGCACACTCTCCTTACCTCCTTGCTCCCACGCGAAGGCTGCTCTCCCCGGGAAAGCCGTCTTTGGCTCTTCCAGATTAAGGAGCGGAGGCTGTTCCATTCTGTCTGCTGACCGAATCGGCGCTCCTGCCAGCTTCCCCTGAACCAGCCCCATGGCTTCAGGAGGAGCCCTGTATTGGTCTGCCCCTGTCAGCAATTCTGCTAATAGTTCCTTAAGCCCTGCAGGGCTGAAAGCCTCCTCCCCGCAGTATTGCAGCAGCCGCTGCATTCCGTCACCGGACAGCTCATGGATGGCCGCCATAAAAACCATGATCAGTGATCTGAGTGACTCCCCCGGACTTACAGCTGATTCTGTATGCTGCAGTGGAAGGTAGGTAAGGAACACTTTTCCACTGTTTAACGGACCCTCAATGAAGATGTAGTCTTCATGCAACGCGTACTGCTCTGCACGCAGCATATACAGGCGCCCCTCCTCCATTCCTGCAGCGATCTGCAGCAGCAGCCCGAAGAATTCAAGCATACTCAGCCTCTCACTTTTGAGCAGAGCCCCCAGCATTTTTCGTCTTGATACGGTATATTCCAGTGTCACCTGCAGGTCTATCTCTCTAAGAAGCAGCCGCAGATGATGCGGAATGCCGGTGTTCATCAGCATGCGGGCCTGAACCATGTTAAGCTCTCCTGCCGCCAATCCCTCAGGCTTGCCGAGTAGCATCGTTATCCCATCCTGCTGCACGAAATCACGTTCCAGTCCAAACAAGCAGCTTCACCTCCTGAGCTGTTATAACTCCAAACCTCAAGTCAGAAATAATAATACGCACAGATAAATCCCGGAAAAACAGCCAGCATAAACGGAAACCGGAGCAGATCACTCGCCTGTCCTTTTTTGAACATATCCGTATTACGGAGCAGCAGGAATCCCGCACTTCTGCTTAATATACCGCGTACCCTCCGGCCTGCTCCCCGCCTGAAGAGAATCATGCTCCAGCCGACAACGGCTCCCAACAGCACTGAATACACAATTACCTGCAGGGAGAACAATACACCAGTCCAGGCACCAATTCCGGCAAAAAGCTTAACATCTCCAGCCCCCACTGCCCCGATGAAATACATGATCAGCAGCAGCAGAAACCCCGAACCTGCACCGCACAGAGATAAGAGCAGTCCATGCCAGCCACTCATAATCACCTGCAGGGATATTCCTGCAACCAGTGCAGGCAATGTGATCCAGTTAGGGATCTTCATCCAGCGTATATCTGTGATTAATGCTGCTGTCAGGAACGGCAGGCAGCCCCAAAAAGCCCATTCTGTCATCCCCACTCCCCTTCCCGTAAACTTCAGTTATTTCACAACTGTAAAAGTAGCCTCCAAGGAGGTGCCGTCAGCCAAACAAATGACGAAGGGCCAGGTCCCCGGTGTTGTATTTACGCCTATCTTCCATTCCCATTCGATATATCCGTTCTCATCCGCCTGCTTCCAGCCCAGATATTTGGCCGTGCTCTGACCGCTTTTGTAAAAAATGGCCAGGTTCGCCGAAGCACCCGGAGGCACCTTAACCTTTATCAGGCCCTGATGGTTCGCCACGCCCGGATTAGGCTTCTCCAGGACGACAATGATGCCTGTTTCTTCATCAGGTCCGGCCGCACCGCCATCTCCGGATACATCTGTGTTGCCGATCCATAAGCGTTCGACTGCACTGGCCTCAAGTACAATCTTTTGATTCAGGAACGGGACCTTCATCGGCAAATCATAGCTGACTACCAGTCCGAAGTAAGGATGTGTTCCTTTATTCAGATCAGGGACGGTTACATTAGACACATGAATCCGGCTGTATTTAAGCCAGTCCGAAGACAGATACGGCTTCAGCATAGGCTTAAGTGCGATATCCAGTACGGCCTCGGAAGCTCCGGCCTGCACCTTCTGGAGCGGCCCTTCTCCCTGCTGGACTGCAGCGCTGACCCAAGATTCCATAGGCTCAGGAAGCTCTTTCACATAATTCTCGCTCCATTCGGCAAGCGACAACCGCGGAATACTCCATACACCCGGAGAGGCAGAGCCAGCGGACGAATCTGTGTTCTCTGCTTCACCTGCATCATCCCATTGCTGTGCGGCCAAAGCCGCAGGATACATATGCGCCGAGACTATTTTAACCGTATCGGAAACCGTGCTCTGCAGCGCCGTGGAATATAGTGTCATTTGCACAATAAAGATCAGGAACAGGACAAATAACAGAAACATGGGTAGAACCAGCGCCGCTTCTACAACCATGCTGCCTTCATCACACGGGCCCGGCGATTTCCGCAGACAGAGCTTCATTCGGCCAATCCTCCTTCAATAAGAAAAGTCGGCCCCTACTTTCCTGAAATAATTCTTACCCCGGACGTCCCCGGAGAGTCCTGCACTATAATCCACCAGCTTCACTACTCCAGGGAGAAACCACAGCGGCATGCCCATTGTGAGTTCTGCTGAGGCATACGTGAACTTACCCGCCGGATCAGTGCCGGTATTCAGGCGGATAAGTGCAAGCATCCGGGCCAATTGTTCCTCCCCTCCTCCATGAAGCAGAAGAAACAACCGCAAATGATCACGATAGGTAAGCTTCGCGGTCATATATTTGGATAAAGGAATCTCCCCGTTCCTGCAGAGCAGAAGCATGTCCTGAACAGCCTGTTCAACTCCATACAAAAGTGCAGCAGCCAGGACCGCCAGCGGATTGCCCAGACTGGCTTTCTCTATCATTCCCTCCATAGTCCGTACGGCCAGCCGCAAGGCAAAGATCTCCCCATATGCCGCCGCTACATTTCCGGCAGGATTATAGAAGCCGTACAGAATATACTCCAGCTCCTGAGCCTGAGGATCAAGTTGTTCCCCGAGCTTTTCTCCGAGTCCTTCCGCAGACCCGGAAGCCAGCGGAGTCAGCGCCGATAGATCAAAATGACGGAAATACATTGCTGAATACTCTGTTTGATACAATCTGTCCCTGGCGCCTTCCAGAACACTGCTCATCGCTGAGTATAAACCGTCCATATTTTTCATCGATGATTTTCCGGCAGTATACTGATCACCGCTATTCACAGTAACTGTTGCTTCCTGCTCTATACCCTCATTGAAAGAGACATTCTCCTCGTAGTATTGACGCAGACTACGGTACCGTTCCGCGGCTTCTTCTGCGCTTTCACCCAGACCGCGGATCTCATTAAGCAGTTTCATAGCCTCCCCGAGCTTGGTTTTGGCCTGTTGTTCCGTTTGCCTGCGCCCACTGTCCGAAGTCCGGCGGCCGTCAATCTGCGCGGCCTCAGCTGTAATAATGGATCCATGCTCGCCATAATTCTGTATATAACTATGAATTGTCCCTGAAGCATTCAGAACACCTGTAACCATGCCTGAATACTCTCCAGATGATCCTGATAATGCACTCAATACGGCTGGTAATCCGGATACTGCCGGCTCCAGGTTCATTGCAGCCTGTTCCTGTTCCCCTAAGTTATTGTCCATAGTACTGAACTCGGATGAAGGGAGAATAAGGCTTGCTGCTTGTTCCCTCAGCTTCCTGAGCGGCTCTGAATTCATTTCTTCCACGCTCCCCGGGATGTCCCAGTTCCGCGCAGGATCATTTCCGGCAGTATCTGCGGCAGCCATTGACTGATCGAGCATGCTTTTCATCTGCCGGTTTAAATCCTCAGCCTTCGTAAGTGCTGATCTGGCCTCCTGTAACCGGGAGTTATGATCTGCCTGAACCTCAGCCAGAACACCAGGTATCCGGCTGATCAAATCAGATACTTGATTTCTATACAGCGATAGAACTCCTGAGTACTTTGGCGGTTTTTTGGTATCCCGGAACAAATCCTCGTAATACTTGGCGAAATAATCGTTATACATCGCCGGGATATCCGCTGCAGAGGCAATGGAGCCCAGCCCAGCAGGATATATATGATTAGCAGGAGGATTCATCAGAAGCTTCTGCAGTTTCACTGTACTGTCAGCAGCCTCTCTTCTCTTCTGCAGCATAAGTTCCAATGCTTCCTCACGCTGAGTATATAGAGGCTGCAGGTCTCCCAGTATCTGTGTTGTCTGTGAAGCCTCCGTCATTGCCGCAGACAGGGGTTTCAGCTTTCCTGCCAGCTCCAGTGCGAAATCAACAGGTGCTTTATACTTCATTTCTTCAATAATCTGCCGCCGGAAGATATCATAGCTGCCAAGCGGCCGGCTCCAGTTCAGCGAAGAGGAATACAGCTTTACCGGCAGCAGATTAAAAGCATCCGCCCGTCCACTCTCATACAGATTATCGTTCAGCACCTTGGACAGCAGCTGATTGCCGTCGTTACCGCCGAAGGCGAACAGAGCGTACCGGTCCCGTAAAGTAATATCATAAGAGGACATTACGGAGCGGACCCCGGCTCTCGCCAAACGTTCCTCCTGCACATTCACAGCCGCTATCCGTGCGTAATCTATGAGCACAGTGGTGAAAAGAAATACGAAAGCCAGTATCATAATCAGAAAAATGGAGACAGATCCTTCAGTTGTATGCAGATATCTGAAAGTACACCTAACTAACCTTCCGGTTCTATTAATATCGCTACTTCTGTTGCTACTTCTGTTCCTAGTTCCGCTCCGCCTTGCGTAATTCCGGCAGCGGCCCGGGCTAGGAAGCTTGCTGAACAACTTGCATTCCTTGGAATGCAGCATCCGTTATCACCTCCTTCCAGCCCCATCACCTGAACCAGTCCCGCCGAGATATTGGCAGCTTAGTGCAGCTTGTCCAGCATGAGGGCAGCGTTCTTCTTCTCCATGCCCGTGTCCTCCTTGCTGCCGGATGAATGATTCTTGAACTTGGACCCGTAGTAACGCATGAGGTCTACGGTTCGAATAAACTCAACAGGCTCAGTAACATAGGAGCTGGCAGATATCTCGGGAACCGCCTCATCCGCCAATAATTCATCCAAGACAGGTAAATTCAGCACCTTCTTTAATTCAGCACTGATCTTGCGGCCTGTGAATCCGTAAGTGTAGCTAAGCTCTCCCGTCAGATTCAACGGGACAATCTTCGAAGCTTGCCGCAGCTTCACTACGGGCAATTCGCCCCCAGCCTCCGCCTCACCAGGCAGTACAATTACCTCACTTCCATTCTGTGCACTCTTTCCGAACAAGGACCCCAATAATCCATCTTCGCTGATTCTCCAGTACAGCGGATCATAATTGCCTGCCGTGAATTCCCCATCCACCGCCCTGTTGCTATTCTCCCAATTATAGGCCGCACGCTCGGTTGCAGCTGAGCCCACCTGCAGCAGCATCGACTTCTGATAGCTGTAGAGGGAGAAAAACAGCAGCAGCATTGTGATGCACATAATGATCGGCAGCAGAAGCGAAGCCTCGATTGTGAAGCTTCCCTCCTCCTCCTGCAGAGGGATCACTCAAATACTTCCTGACTCTTATCCCCGGCAGTACTAATCAAGTCCTTAACTACCTTTACAATCTCTTCACGGAACACCAGCACTACCGCAATCAACACCGCAATAATCAGTATCATCTCGAGCGTGCCCAGTCCATCTTCATCTCTCCAAAAATTCCTCACACCTTCTGCAATCAGCATCATCATATGCTTCTACCTCCTACATTTTTAACATCATCAGCGCCGGTGTCCCCACCAGCACAATCACAATTAAGAAGATAACCACCATCGGGAAGACCAGCTTTGAGGAAGCCTGTTCCCCCTGGGTCCGGCTGATAGCCTTCCGCTTCTCCCAGAGCATCCGCGACAGATCACGCAACGACAGAACAAAGTCAGCTCCGCCTCTGCGGTAATTTAGCAGTACTGTAGTTGTGAAGATGGAGACTTCCTGCACCGCACAACGCTTGCTGAAGTTCTCAAACGCCTGCTGGAACGAATAGCCGCCTTCCCATTCCGCTGTCATCTTCAGCAGTTCAGCATACAGCGGATGGGCGTTGTCTCCCTGGCGGCTGTTGATGTCTCGGTAAAATAAAGTTAATCACATAGAACCCTGATTTGACGGGCTTTTTTCAGCCTTGATCTAAAAATTGATTAATTTAAAGTCGATCCATGTTCAATTATTTACCAGTAATTTAAAGTCGGTCTCAAGACTGCATGAAAAACGACGTTATTTCTAACGTCGTTAATGGGTCACTTATGTTATAAAGAGTTCATACTCCTGATCAGACAACACAACTTTTTGTTCCAAATATTTCAAGTCTACTTCAAGGAAGATCATAATAAGAACGTGAAGAATAGGGTGAACGTTAGGTATCTTTGTCGTGCTATCGTTAATCAATTTCTCTAAATCGGCAATAAAATTTATACCAAGTTCTGATGTAATCGTTGACAAGTACTCCTGACCAAAAAAGTCGATAAATTGTTCGTTGAATTTCTTTCGCCTGACAAAACCTGAATTAAACAACGACATTGCTTCAATTTTTCTAATGTAAAATTTCTTTAAATCTTCTAGACGGATGTGCCACCTTCGTGAGAATAATGCTGCTGTCATTTTGGAGATTTGTAAATCCCATTTTGAAATAGGAACTGGCCGAATTGTTTGAGGAATCTTGATACTCCCGACATCAAAAACCGCGTACTTTTTCTTTCCGTATGAATAATCGAATCCCGAACTAATAAGTGCATGTTCGTGAATGGGACAAACTTTTATTCCGTTTAACTGATGAATTCGATGTAGATACCCTTCCCCATATCGATGGACATCATCGGCATAACATATAGGGCAATACATGATGTGGCGATTGATAAGTTGGAATCGACATATTCCCAACTGGACTTCCACCGATTTTTTAGGATCATCTCCTTTCATTACATCTAGTATCATGTCTGATTTTCCGTTGTTAATAAACAATTCAATCAGCGGAAAAAATGAATGCTTATAAATTAATGAGTCCAATTCAAAACTTTGGTTTTGTGAGATTTTGCTTTTTAAAATTCCTAATCCTGTCGGAAAAGCCGCTTGTGGAACTATTGTTCTAAAATCATAAAGGTCTTCATTGGTTTGAAAGAGCGATTTGTTACGACTCCAATAATGATAGCGGGCAACAACGCTATAAAACAACTCGTCGGGATAAGGGGTAGGAAAGAAGGAGAGCATATCTAGCCCTCCTTTAAAGCCGATGAATACGACAAATGTATTCAATTAGCTTTTTCACTTTAGGTGACATTTTATTAGAATCAATATGAGCCATTCTAATCAATTTATATCGAGTGAAGTTCTCCCTGTTACTGTGCAAAACCTGAGAAGCGATCTGAATTCGACGGCACTGAAAGTCCTCATGGCTTTCAACTACAGAAGATAAGTAGTTGATCGTTTGGGGTAGCTTGGCTGAATTTCGAGTGAGAATAAACAACGAATTGGTAGCTTCACCAATGGAGTTGATGGTGATTCGGGTCGGTTTATCCAGATGAAGAAGCTGATGCACAGCTTCTTTGCACTTCTTCACTAGAACCTGATCTCGTTCTATCCAATTAATTGGAGTATGATGATAGTGTTTCGCTTTTTGAAGTGGCGGTGAATTTTCGATTAACCACTCGGGATCATTTTTCGCTAGCCACTGAAAAGGTCTAATCAATAACATGGATAATTCGGTCTTTCCTTTTTGCGGATACTGTTGCCGAAGCAGCTGCCACTGATCTCGATATCGGGCTTGCTTTTCAACAAACCCTTTTTCATCTGGTACATATAACAGTCTTCTATTCGGTGCGCATTGAGCAGAATATTTTTTCACGGTAACCCAGCTAACTTGAAAATGATTTGCCACCTCTTGTGGAGTCATTTTTTTAACCGTCAATAGATGTTGGAGCTTTTCCTCCCAGATGTTGCCGTACTGTTTAACGTAATGATAGGAATATCTTTCTTGATCTCCTTTTTCAGGACCATGTCGCGTATATACAAACCCACAATCACACTGGAACGTTCCAATCACCTTTTCTTTTTCTTTAGGATGCACTTTTACATCTAATTTATGGATTGTCTCTTTTCGATAATGATCTGAACCAATATTCAAACAAGGCCATGGTCCACTTCCAAATGGTTGACTCGTTGGATTTAGGGAAAAGAAATCTTCAGCAGAAATATTCATAAAATGCATCATTAAAAGATGCCGAACAGGGCTAATTGCTGCCCTTAGACTCCTTGAAAAGGAACTGAGCCAATTGTAATCATTTTTGGAGTTCGGGAAACATCCAATTTTATTTAAAAAGGGAGCCCCAAATGCCTCTACAAAATCATTAGACAACTTCGAAATGTTTACTTTGCCTGTATGACTGGTGTAACCAGCAGACTTTAGTAAATAGACATACTTTGATTTCAATGTTTCCATTCCAACGGGTTTAACATGATGTGTAAGAATATACTTCACATTGTTTGCTAACGAATCCACGTTATGACTTTGGTCAATTTCAGAATATTGGAGTAAATGACCATGTGGTGCCTTAATGAACTGGTTGATATCCATGAATTGATATTTATGCTGACGGTCACGAAAAGGAATGTTTGAAGTTTGGAGTTTCTGATAATGAACAGGACACTCTTGAACGAGACTGACCTGATGAAGTCTGTGCCAGTACGCTTCCCCGTACCACTTAATATCTTCTTCAACACAGGATAAACAATATCGAAGCGTAGGCGAGAAAACTACCGTTGACGAACCACCGCAACCTAACATTGAATGTACCCCACCTCCATTATTCCCCCCAACTTTAAGTTTGTTAGTCATCGCATCGACTTTTTCAGGAGTTAAGAATGGTTGGTACAATGGAAAAAACGTATGGTTTTGAATTAACGATTCTTCCCTTGTCGAATGATGAGTGGGAAGCTGAGACTGTAAAAAGCCTAGTCCGCAAGGGAGATCAACAACGGCTGCCAATCTCCCTGTTCCAAATAACTCCTCAATGGTAGCCGAGTAGCTTTTTCCTCTTGACCAAAAGTGGTATCTAGCCATGACACTATAGTAAATTTCATCAGGATATGGATTTGGAAACATCGGCAGCATATTGATTCACTCCAATTCAATGGTTTGGATAACCCCCGCTTCTTTTAAGCGTTCATAGTTGCTGGAGGTATCTGTTTCAGACGTTGGCTTCGTTACAGCACGCATATCATCAGGGGACATTAATTCACCAAAAGACGTATCAATCTCCATGTGAAACGCAATGTTCATTGCATCTTTTATGACTTTCTTAATATCTGTGGCTTGAGCATTTTGAGTCACAGCAAGATGGGCAGCTTCTTTGGCAATCATAGGTTTATAGTCCGCCTCTAAAAGCCACTTGGATACAATCATAATAGGATCATTTTCTTTATCATTTGTGCTTGCGGCCCTCTGGTTTTGCAGCGTGTTTGAAGTTCCTTGCAGCGCGACGCGTTCTTTCGATTTTTTCAAGAAATTATCCATCGTGTCTTCGTCCACATAGATATCTCGTATTTTCATTAATTTACTGATTTGATTTTTCTTAATGGCTTCCAATATTGGTCTAAGTAACTGGAACGAATCTTTGGCTACTTTTCGAATGACAGCAGTTGTGATTTGTTCTCTTTCTTCTCCAATAACACTCCACTGGGCAAGCATGTACAATTTAACGGCAATATCCGTAATTCCTTGCGATTCATCATACAAAACTTTCTTCAGCTTTGACGTTAATATTGTAGGTGTCCTCGTCCATTGATACGTCCAAAGCTGTTCAACAAAATAATTCCATACTTCATCTTCTTGAACATGATTACTCCAAATTAAATCACCTTGCCCGCTCATTCTTCGTGCGGTGGAAAATGTGCCTTGCAACAATGGAATAACTGCATTTGTTCCAATAAGAACAACAGGGATTCCCATGGAGTTAACTAGATCCACAAAAAAGTTCAACATGTTATCTGCACCGCCGCTTTTTGCCGCATTAAGATGCTGAATATCATCAATTATCAAGGTTCCTACCCCTAAAGTTGATGCGATAAAAGCAACATCTTGAATGAGCTCTTCCGTAGTGACCCTCCCCCTGCAAAACTTGTTGTAATAATTACTACCGAGAATGCTATCAAGTACTTGGAAAAATTTTAAACATAACCCTTTGATGGAGCCGTTGCTAGGACATTCTAGCTTTAACCAAACAACCTGAGATCGGTGAAAAGGTGTTCCGTTATACTCCGAGTGCTGAATAACCTGAGGATATAGAGAAAGTACACTTTCTATAGCCGTCGTTTTTCCCATTCCGCTAAGACCGATCACTGCAAATCCAGCAGCGGATGAGCGTATTACAGGAATTTCGCCTGGCTCCAAATCCATGAAGCCTGCTCTCATCTGTCGCACATATTCAGCATCAATGGGATTGCGTGCCAGGTATCCTTGTCTTATCATTCGGGAGAACCGCTCTTCAAGATCCAAAAGCATCGGTAACGCTTCAACGTACGTTCGAATTCGCTGTACAGCATGGATGCGTGCTTCATCAGACTTACCTCGTTCTTCTTCATTGTAAATTGGATATCGCTTCATTTTCCGAATGGCTTCTTCTTTCGTGAGGACAGGCGGCAAGGCCTCAATCCACAAATTGTGTTGATATGTCGGTTCCTCCTGTTCAATATAGGTTGCCTCTACACTTCTACCTGTGAAAACATATTTACCGTCTTCTAGCATGGAACTCTTCTTCATTACGTTCATCCCCTCTTTAATTGTTTTAGTAAAGCTAAACTTGATTTTGATTTTGAAGATGGAGGTAGCGGTAAATCAATATCTAGTTCAGTTGCATCCCACACATCTGGGGAACCAGACTTTCCTCCAACATCGAATTTTTCAATTTCCCTAATTTGTTCTCGTTCTTGAGCCCGATTTTCTCTAATCCCTGATAGACGGTTAAGATCACTTAGATCCACTTCTTGAAGTTGCTCTTTTGTCTGCTCCGTTGCATCCTTGCTTATGGAATTGTTCAGACTGCTAAGTTCCACATCCGCCTGAAGTTCAGCGGCTATTTCTAGTTTCGTTGCCAAAAGCTCAAGGGCTATCAGTTCCTGAGTATCTTCTAATCGATGGTCCATATAACGATGTTCCCTTTCCAACAATTCACAACGTTCAAATCGGTTGGTGCCTGACTCTCGCCAATAAATTGCAGTAGTGTTTCTGAAGTCATATGAAATATCAATTTTCCAGCTCTTTGAACGAGCTTTTATGAACCACTCTTCAGATATCGCTGTAGGACAAGAGTAATACATCCCTTTAAAACGAATCCCTTTCTTCGTAACGGTTGCTGTATCTTGCGGCATCAAATTCAGTTTTACAAAATCTGCATCCCATTGTCTTAGATGTCCACTACGATTTTGGACTCCCCACTGCCATAAATGATTAGGAATCGGTTTAACATGGTCAGCAATCATAAATTCATCTTTGTTGTAGCCTTGCAAATAATGACTTGTGTTATATTTTAGAATTGTGTTTAAGATAATTTTTGTAAACTCATTTAAATCCAATGTTGCATCCAGCGCATGATTGGGCTCTCCTCTTTGGCGGTGTCGCTTATTTATCGCACCTGGTAGCCAAGAAATTGTTTTTAAGTTTAATAATCGAAATTGTTGTTCAACAATGCCTTTCCAATCCGCGCGATAGGGTGGGGTGTTAACTATATCAATATTAAAGTAAAAGGAAAGCACACCTGCGGGATCTGAAATCAATTCCCCTCTATCGGCTACGATTTTTTCAGGGAGATGAGCAGATGGAAACATTTGCTCCGTAATCTCAATACCTAACTTTTTTCCTAATTCCGTTTTATTTTCAAACGTATTTAGTAATGCCATCTGTGCTCCAAGCCAGCTCGGACCTTCCAGACCCACATAAAAACCTACAATAACCCGACTAAATACATCTATAACCACATACAAAACGGGCCGTCCAATGATTTTGGTACGATCATAACTACTTACCAAGTACACATCTGCCATGGTTGCATCAATTTGAAAGACTGAGCCTGGTCCAAAGTTTTTCTTTTGGGAGTTACCGAGTACAGGTCGATTATTCAAATCGAATTCCTTCTCCCCTTCACGGGAAATAATTTTTTTCTTGATATTTCTTCGTTTGCGGTTCCAGTACAAGTAAGTTTCATAGGTAAAATAGGTTGACGGATCTGCCAAAATCGGAACCTCTTTCCCCTGAACGATTTTTTTACCGATGCTAAAAAAGTGAGCAATCGTTTCAATATAAGATTTTTTTAGAGAATACCGTTTTCGATTCTCATAGAACATGTTGTATCCCGCGAGTATGATGGACAGCATATTTTCATCGACACTCACTCCCGTCTTCCCTGTAGCAAGTTCCAGTACAGACTTTCTTCCCCGTTTTTTCCCTCCACTAACGAGTCGTTCTTTTCCTTTGCCACCACAAAGATTATAGCTAGGTAACAGCCCATTTCTATTTTTCCCCCCTCTCCAGTATTTTCTTAAATATTTGTAGATATATCTGGGATGGGTGTTATGTTTCTTTGCTGCTTCTTCCACCATCACCTTTAGGAGCGAAGCTTTGTAAATATCAGGTTCGTCTGTAACCAAATCCTTTATTTTTTCCCAAGCTTCATCTCGCTGTTTGTAGTGTTTCTTTTTGGTCTCAATATTGGGCATATCTGCTCGTAGATATCGGTCTACGCTCAGTACACAGGCCTGTCGAGTTGTTAAGTCCTCCAACAGCTCATCAACATGCATGAACTCAGGTAAAGCATTTGGAGTATCCATATCAAAAACCATTAAATATTCGTTGTTAGGCGAAATGAATAATATTCGTTTTACGAGATGAGGTGCTGACTCATCACCGACAAACCATTCAATTAATGAATTCACCCCAAAAGGTAACATTATATCCCTCCTTTACTGAGTTATTAAATTTAATGGTTTGGCTGTATCAATTGGAACAAGCATATCTAACTTCCAAATCTTATTGGCGACAAAATGACGTACAATCCAAAGGGATGTGCCATAGGAATATGCATATTGACGATCCAGTTCAGAACATGAATGTGCTAACGGTTGAGAGGATTGTCTAATTATCTTCTGGAAATGAGGTTCTAAATCCATGATCAATTCTTCTGAGAGGAATGAAGGGCCATCAATAAGTCGACGTGCTTTATGAATCCAACGTATATTATCAATTAACGGTTCAGGGATATCGAAATCAGTGATGACTGCAAAATTAACATTCTTCTGTTGCCAATACATTCGCTCGATCTCCAGTAACTGAATCGTTCGTTTTTTTTCTAGGTTTTTGATGGGCATCACTGATATAGCAGTGTGATGCCCCTGTTCATCCGTGATAAAAAAATCAGTTGTCATTACCCTTAATTGCATTGTTTTAGGATGAAGAGGATGCCGAATTTTTAACATATGAGCAATTTCAAGCGTTTGCTTGGGATCAAGTGGATACCGTTCACGGATATCCTTTACACTTGATCTCCATTCCAATATATAAAAATAGGAAAGCTCCAGATTGGATAACAAATGATGGACTCTGCCCGTCTTCCACCCTAAGATTCGATGCGAAAATCCCTTGGATGGTATTTCTCTGACTTTAAGCCAAGGATGATAATTTGGTCCTTCACCTTGGCCCCGCCCCTTTTGGACCATGAACTTATACTCTTCCAAAATCGTTCTTTGTTTTTTTATCGCCATCATTTTTCCTCCTCGCTACTCCAAATTTGATGTCTTGCATGCTTTTCTTTCGGTGCTAATTTGCTTCTGTTTGCAGAATATCCTACGACCCATAAGAATTCATAGCACAATTTTTTCCATAACTTTTTCACCAAAAAAAAAACTGTTTTTTCAAGTTTTTTGTGCATACGCAATTTTTTGAAAAATGGAAATGACGTTAATGTATTCAAGTAAACATATAATGTATTTACTTTACTTATATTCCCTATCTAAGTAATTTTAAAACTCCATTTCATCACAAAAAATCCTCAAGAAAGTAACTTGAGGATTACATCATTTCTTTATCCCTGCTATTCTTTGATTTCTAAGAAGTGATTAAAGCTATATAAATTCTTAAAAAACTGTTCTTTATCGTAACTGTAGCAATGACGCAAACATCCAAAAAACAGCTTTCTAAGCTCTAACAAATTTTTTTCATCCTCCATATGTTTTGACAACCTCGTTGAAAATGTATGGTTTTCCGTTACGTATGCAAGTAGCTCTCGTAAGTTCTGAGGAGACTCCACCTTGCCATTTAGAAGTGCATTTATTGCCCCATTCTCATTAATATCATCAAAGGTTAGTAAGTATGCTTCGAGATAATCACTGTTGGGTTCTTTTCCATGTACAAACTCATCCACTCGCTTTTTAAGTTCCGAAGGTTTTATAGATTCTTTTCCGTATTGAAAACGTAAAATATTTCTAAGCTTCTTTAGAAACAGTTTGTATTCTTCGTCATTAAATTTAGCAATCGAATTACGAATGTTCTGTATGTACATATTTACACCTCAGAAATTTAGAATTCCAGCTATTTACTAATTCAATTTCTTACTTGCAAATACCTGCTACAAAAAATTATTCTTAGCATAATTATCAGTCCACCGACAATCTTGTTCCTTGGCCATAGTTGTGGTTTAGACCATTATGAAAGTGATACACTAATTATATCAATTCACTTTTTGTAAAGATTGAGGGGGCTGTATATTGGAACCAGTTGTACTTTCACGAATTGCAGGAAAATTCTTCGCTTATGTATTGCCACAGATTAAAAACATGAAAGTTTATCGTGATTTACAAGCGAAGTGGTCCAAGGATAATTACTCAACTCAAGTTAAAAATATGTTTAAAGCTGCAATTGCTGATTCTAAAGCAATATTCGACATTTCAGATGAGTTAATAAATGATTTGTTAGATGATAAAACAAACCGTGATGAAATCTTTCGCTGGATTATTGAAGGCATAACGATGGAAGATTTCGATTCATCAAAGTTAAACCTACTTCCATATATAGAAATATACCCTCAGTACCAAGACTACCTGGAAGCATTTTTTGTAACAATTCTGGCCAAAATTCATGATTTCCAAGAAACTCACTGGAACCCTGGATTTTTGCAAATTTTATCACAAGTTCGATCCCTGAAACTTGAACTTAAGGAAGACCTCAAACAAGGGTTTGACAGAATAGAGACTGCCCAAGGACAGTTTAGTCAGACACTAAATGAACAGAGTATTCTTCTAAATACGTTATTCGAACCTGTTTCATTTACCGATTTAAATAAACTTATAATCGCGGGTGATGTACTTATTGCTCGCGAAAGAGCATTCGAAAGACTTCGTAGTAAAAAAGTACACACGGATGAAGAAATTATGGAATTGAATGCTGTCATTGCTTCCTGCTTTATTATGAATGGACAAGAAAAGGAATCCATCTTTCACTTACAAACCGCAGTTAACCATTGTAAAAATGAAGCACGAAAGTGCCGCATGCTATCATTGATTAATCTTTTTCAGGAACGTTTTGAAGACGCTCTAAAACACACTAATCGAGCTATCGAAATAGAAGGTTATACTCCAGCTAACATCGAAAAATTAGTCGATATTTACAGAAGGCAAGGCCAAAATCAATTAGCAATTGAACTTTTAGATAAATATGATGCATCTGAATTGAATGAGCTTCGTGCATACACGTTACTAGGTGATCACCAGTTTGATGCCACTCTGACATTGGCTCAAAAAATGTTAGAAACAAAACCAGAAAACTTCGCATGGCAGCTTATTAAACTTGAAGCTATGGTTTTAGACCTGCAAGATCAGGGCTCCACTGGAATGATAATAGATATAGAAGAAAAATATCAATTAATAATGCCTATCATAAAGAAGTTAGAAGGTCAAAAGAAAAAAAGTGATCGAATTAAAAAACGTCTTCAGGAACTAAAAGCACCCATTTTATTGTGGAGTAATCGCTATTCGGAAGCAAAGATGACATTTGAATGGTTGTACAATCATGAATATGAAAATAAAGACTTTCACTTTAAAGGTTATCTTTATTGTTGCTTATGCGATGAAGATTGGAGCACATCCATTCAGTTACTTCAGGAACGAATGACCGTAGGTAAAGTAGACATTAAAGATATTGTTGTGTTGGCTAATGCTTATACAAGTTCTGGTAATCCACAGCGAGCTATAGAATTACTAGAAGAACAAGCCGAGCTTATAGATATGAGTGATCAATTTTCAATAAAATACTATTTCGTATATATGGAAAGCTTAGCAAGCGCCTTAAACCATTCTCAAATTCAAACGACAATTGATACGTTAGAGGCTAAACATTACACTCAAGTTGGAATTAACGCCCTAAAGGCTTACAGGGCCACAATTCTTCACGATTGGGATGCTGCAATCTTACACTGGGAATCATGCATAGATAATTTAACTGAAGAATTGTTTGTAGAAGCTACAATGAGTTTATCACAAGCATATATGAACAGAGCTACACCAAATGATTATCAGCAATTAGTGAAGTTAATTGAGAAACTCCCCCTTTGGCGTCAACATGAATCCATGGTTAATCGTTACGCTAGAGGCCTATATGAACTAAGAGAGTATAGTAAAGTCATTGAATTGGCTGAACAATTTTCAACACCTAGTATTGAATTGCGGGAGATTGTTAGTACAATATACTTTAACTTTGAGTGGTATGGACCAGCAAAAGAACACTATAAAGCGCTGTTCCAAAAAACAAACGATATCACGTTTTTATCCAAGTATGCGAGATGTTTGCTCCGCTTAGGATCAATTACAGAATGTAATAACGTTCTCCGCTCTATGGAGCAAAGAATAAATGCAGAACCTACAGCAGAACGTTTTCATTTATTAAGCATGAGCTTTTTGGAAGCTGAGGGCTATCACCAGTCACTAGAATATGCATATAAGATGTTTGAAATTGGAAAGAAGGACCCACAAGTTTGGCGTTCCTACTTTTCACTGTTCCTTAACGTCACACAAAAACTAAGCAATCCCTTACCAGAATGGATTAGTACCTATCATTTTATCTTTGAACATTTCAATGCAACTTTCCCAACAGAAACTCCCATTTTCCAAGCTATTAAAGCCTTTAATGATGATAAAACTCTTTCTGATCAAATCATTGAAATGCTAAAGGATCATCATGAGGCCAATCTTCATAAAGTAAACGTAGTGAAAGAGAATCAATTTCCTCCAAGTATCTTGGCTAGTTTCCTTGACAAGGGACCTTATGAAACCTGGATGTATTATTTCTCTTCAGATATGGAGTTTGGAGTGTATCAAGGTCCTGAACTGCAAGATATTGATCAGGGAGTAAATGTTTCAAAAACAGCCAAGGAAATTTTCTGTGATACGTATACTCTTCTGACGATTAGAGAACTCGATCATCTTGATAAGCTAGCTGAAATGTACAATTTATATATCCATCAAAATGATTACAATGAACTTTTCAACGAATACTCTCATCAAAAAACGATAAGTGCACAAGGATCATCTATTCTCAGCTACAACGATGGACAGGTCACTTATCATAAAAATAGCGCTGAAGAAATGCAAGAATATCTTAACAAGTACGAAGAGTTCATCACTTGGATTAATGAACACTGTACAAAAATAGGAAACCCTATTTCAAATGATGAATCAAATGATGAAATGAGCTTTTTAATTCACCCTCTCGAAGTATGTAATGACAAACACTTAATCTTGATGTCCGATAGTTATCATATACGCGGAACTGCAAAGGAACTTTTTAATATTCAATCCTTTAATACTGTGGAATGGATAATCAATTTGGTCTTAAGTAGTAGAATTGGCGTAGGACAATATTTTGAGGATATGGGGAATTTACTTAGCATGGGATATACACTACTCCCTATTAATGAATTTATGATACTACATCACCTAAAGAAAAATGAGTATGTATTGGACGATAAAATGCATCTGTTATTGAATTATTTAAAGAAGGATCAAATAAATCATGAATTTACTCTTGGCGTTTGTGGGGTAATTTTACAATGGGTCTGGTTAGATGATGTACCCTCATCTCAGCAACAATCAATTACAAAGGCACTGTGTGCTGTTGCTACCCATAATAGAAACAAGCAGGAAACAGTTCAACAACTTTTGGATTTTACGGAGACCCTCTTCTCAACACTAAATCAGGATCAATTCGAAGAAATGAACATAGAAATTCACTCTTGGTTAGATCAACAAAGTATCTAACTGAATTGAAGGGGGCTCATTATTATTAAATGAGCCCCCTTTAGGTTGAATTCATATCCCAGATAAAGCTCGTCAGAAATACTACCTGACGTTTTCATTTTCCTTTTCAGCTATGTAAGTTACCGTCAATATATTTCTTCGATTAAGCAGCACTTCTCTCTCTGTATTATGCTTCCCCTTCATAGTGTTGACAATGTAATCTCCTCGACGAGTGATATTAACCAATCTATATAATTGTGGCGCTTCTCCGATGAGTTTGATTTCTAATATTACTGTTTTAAAATACTTGCCTTGGATCATCTCAAGCATAAATTGAACAAAATACCATATCAAAATTGATGTAATTACACACAATCCTAAACAGAGGATTATGTAACCAGGTAAAAGGGGATTCATCGTTTTAATATTAAACGGGAATAATAATTTTAAGTACGTAATAGCATTAGCGCCTGCGATTACATAGACAGTTAAGAACAGTATACTTATACTTACTAATTTAGGGATTCTCATAATATAAAACAATGTAACTGGGATAAAACTGACTAACCATGAACCAGGCTTGATTTCAAAGGCATCATAAAAATAATAAGATAACGAAGAAAGTAATAAAATGATTACTGGAAAGATCGTTACTTCGCTCAACATTCGGCTTATCTTGATCTTGGCTTCAACTTTCTCGATTTTACTTGTGTTCCGTTCTAGAACACGACTAACAGCTTCCATATTAATGTCTGGTATATTCACCCAATCTCCCCCTCCATTCATAGCTCCTCTTACTTTACCTATTCATAGAAATCATTTTCAATAATCAAAATCACGAGTGGTTTATAATTATACCCTTCTGGCAATACCGTGAATTGGAGGTGTTGCACTTGCAATGGCAGTTACAAAATACTAATGAATTTTCACCTGGGATGATTCAGTATTACTCCCGTCAATTTCTACTTCCCCCTTTTTTGACGAAGCAGCTTCTTACCGCTGGTATAACCAATGAAGATCTCTATTACACCTATGCTTACCCTAGCCTATCAGACTTGCACAATCCCTATCATTTTAAAGATATGAAAAAAGCCGTTTATCGCATCTATCAAGCGATCGTGCTTGGTCAAAAAATTTCTATTTTTGGCGATTACGATGCAGATGGGATGACATCAAGTGCGCTGCTTTGCCGTGCACTCTGCTTTCTGAAGGGAAATGTATCCGTGAGAGTGCCCACCCGCGCCGAGGGCTACGGGCTTACAGCAGAAGCTGTTGAGAGATTAGCAGCGGAAAGTCCCGCTCTCATTATCACCGTCGATAATGGATCGAATTCGCATGGAGCACTAGCCAAAGCCGCAGCCAAAGGAATCGACGTCATTGTAACGGATCATCACGAGATCACGGGTGAACTTCCTAAATGCTATGCCTTTATCAATCCAAAGCGAGCAGACGACACCTATCCTTGCACCCACCTATGCGGAGCTGGGGTAGCCTTTAAAGTGGTTCAGGCTCTGTTTGCCATACGTAAAGACCTGGATTGGTATAAGCACGCCTGGGATTATCTGGAGCTCGTTGCTTTAGGCACGGTTGCAGATTTGATGCCGCTCATAGGGGAAAACCGAACGCTAGTGAAACTGGGGATACACAAGATGAATGAAAACCCTTCAGCTTTATTTAAGCAGCTTTTTAAACTTCTGCGAATTACAGAGGTGGATAGCTCTACCCTCTCGTTTCTTATCGGACCTGTTTTTAATGCCTGCGGCCGAATTGGCGATCCCAATTTCGCGGTAAAGTTGCTCATCACTGATGTAAATGATGAAAGGGATCTGATCACTCTTATTGAATTAAATGAAACACGAAAATATATGACGGAGATTCAGTTTGAACAGGTTGATCAGATTATTCAAAAGCAGCATCTTTATAAGCAAAATTTGATTGTCGTCATGGATGAACTACATGAGGGCTTAATTGGAATATTAGCCGCCAAAATTACCGAAAAGTATAAAAAGCCTGCAATCGTGTTTACGAATCGTGGAAAGGGATCTGCACGTTCGGTACCGAACACGAACTTTTCTATTGTAGGAGCCATTCAAAGTTGTAGCCAATACCTAAAGACCTATGGTGGGCATCAGGCTGCCGCAGGGTTAACCCTTGAACCTAGTAAGCTCCAGCATTTTACGAGTGCGATTCAAACGGGCGCTCTTAAAGAGACCTTCATTCAGCCAATCAAAAGGTATCATCACGAGCTAACCATCCCACAGTTCGATGATGAGTTCTTCGATCATTTCCGAATGATGGAGCCGTTTGGAATCGGAAATGAAAAGCCTCTGTTCTACAGTTCAGCAAACCCAAACCAGTATCAGGTGGAATTGTTCGGGCGAGACCAACTTCACGCTTCCCTTCACTTCCATCGAAAAAAGGCGCTCGCCTTTTTTAAAGCTCCTTTATTTCCAAATGCCCAAAGCCGCCACATGGAAATTCTGTACACTCCAAACTCCTATCAAAAGAAGGATTTTATTGTAAACGATTTAAATGTGCTCTAGCAAAAAATGAAAACGGACCCTCATACTTGAGGCGTCCGTTTTCATTACTTCTTAATCTGCATCATTTTATAAATGGTGAATGCGGCATCGGCCCGAGTTGTATCCGAATAATCCAAAGCTCCTTTACTATTTAGGCGAACAATCCCTCTATTGACCACCGCCTGAACGATCTCAGGACTCCACCAATCCCAATCTGAATTCCGATCCACAATTTTAATTTTTGGAGATTCGCCTTTCAATTTTAAAGCCCGCCCTGCCCAAAGGGCCATTTCAAGTCGGCCTAAGGCTTCATCAGGATAAAGTAGACTCATATCTGTTAATTTGAGGACACCGTGGTCAAGTGCAGCCGCGATGTACTCATTTGCCCAGTGGTTAACAGGCATATCATCACCATAAGCCGTTGTTTTTTTGGAATGCGGCCATCCTTGCGAAACCACGATCCATTGGATAAATTCTTCACGGGTGATAATATCCGTTGGTCGAAAGGTATTGTCTTCATATCCTTTAATGATTCCCTTCGCCAATAAACTTCGAATCACTTGTTCATCCTTATGTCCCTTCAAATCGCCGAAGGGCACAGACGGGGTGGAGATATGCAGATCACCGTTCGCATCGAATAGCCACTTGGGATATACCTGTCGGTTCATTGCCACTCGTTCATTGTTAATCGGAAAGCTCCCCCAGCCCCACACCGTTCCATCCGATCGAATCGCATACGTAGAAGCATCATTCACAGCATAATCGACTACTTTAGTGAGTGATTTATACAATACTTTTTCGTTGGAATTAGGACCTACACGCACTACTTTTCCGTTACCTAATTGTCCAAACCCATTATCTCCCCACATCCAGAGGTTACCTGAGGTATCTAGTACTCCATGTGGGTCATCGCCTTTTAGAGAAACAAAATTACTCATGTTGGAAAAACGAACAAAGCTGGTTTGGGTTTTTCGCGTATAAATTACCCCGTCGCCTAACAAAACATAGCTCCAGCTTGCACCGACGACTCGTTTGTTGGTAAGTTCGGGTTGCTGTTGATAGCCTCCAGCCCATGCGAGATACTGCACGACCTCTCCGTCAGGTGCCTTCAGATAGTCTTTGACTAAGGTCAGAAATTGATGATTAGGTGTATATTCTGTGGGAATATAACCGTGAGTACGCCCCCTGCCCCACAATCCGTTGGGATTGTTCGGTCCAGCATCCCAGCCCCACCCCCAAATCGAACCATCCGTCTTCAGGACTAAGGCATCCTGCCTGTTTGGGAATGAAACATAAGCGACATCTGACATTAGGAACGTCGGAATGGGTACATACTTCGCATCCATTTGACCCGATTGACCGTATTGATTATCTCCCCACGTGTACAAATCCCCATTTTCAGCTAGTGCAGCCGAAAACTCCATCGAAGCGAGGACCTGTTTAATTTTCGGCAAGCCCTTCACCTGGATAAGGGTAGATCGGAAGGTAGTCGTTCCATCTCCCAATTGTCCTTTTTCGTTCTGTCCCCAAGCCCATACCGTACCATCATCTTTTAGTAACAAGGCATGACCTGCGGATTGACTGGAGATTTGTATAAATCTCGGGCTGACTGCCGCCGAATCGGCTGCGGCCGCTGGAGGATAGAACGGAAGAAATAATAGGATGCTACATAAAAGAATCACCAAACGTTTGATTCTAAAGTTCATGCTTTACCTCCGTCTCTGCGTATACATACTGCCTAATCTCTTGTTACAGCGTATTCTGTGTAAAAATATCGGACCGCATCATCGAGGGCTTTAACGTTTCATAATTCACTTTAAGCTCTAACATTGCCTTTGGCCAAAACGCAGTGGAAATCCCCCATGATGGCGCTAATACGTTATCTAATATGTCTTGCTACTGCGTAAGTTGATGGACGATCTCATCCACAATCTGTGGAAATCCACCATACGCGATAAAATCGCTGATTGCTGAAACCAAAAAGTAAAGAAAGACAAAGAAAAGAACCACCCGCATCCATTCAGGAACCAGTTCATTAAACGTCCAAAGCGCCCATTTCAGAATACCGACGACGATTGCCTTTAGGATCGCGAACGGAATTTTCACCAGTTCGCCTGCAACGGCTTTCGCCGTATGCGTCGTGACTGCCTCACCTGTAGTAAAGGTCTTCTTTGCTAGCTTTGCTGTAAAATATTCAAACAGCGCCATATCTCTTCCCTCCTTGCTTTACATGTGACGGAACGCTGCCACCATATCCTCGGCTTCAATGACCATGAGATCCTGGCTGCGCGTAAGGGCGAGGCGGTTGTTTTGGGCCATTCGCACCTTCTCGACGAGGTTACGTGCCCAGCGGCCGTTGCCCTCCAGCACACCGCCCGCCTGGTCGGCAAGGGCAAACGTCTGCTGCTCTAATACCTCTACGGCTTCAACCGTCAGGACAAACTGCTTGGAAGAAAACGAACGTTTTACGATGTCGACGATCTCATCCGCCGCATAGTCAGTAAAGGTAAAGCGAAACGGGATTCGTGAATGTAGTCCTGGATTTAAGGAAAGCAGTTCTTGCATCTCCTTATTGTAGCCTGCCAATATGACCACGAGTTCGCCTCGCTGATCTTCCATCGCCTTGACGAGGACATCGATGGCCTCGCGGCCAAAATCATTCGGAGATTCGGAGCGTGCTAAAGCATAGGCTTCATCAATAAAGAGGATGCCACCTTTCGCGCGATTGATTAATTCTTTCATGTTGGCCTCGGTGTGGCCGATATAGCGGCCAACGATGCCCGCACGATCTGTCTCTACTACATGGCCATTAGCAAGAAGACCCAGTCCGTTTAGGAATTTCCCGATAATGTGCGCAACCGTGGTTTTGCCTGTCCCAGGCGAACCCTCGAACATCATATGCATGCTAATCTTTTCCGTGGTTAATCCTTGCTGCATCCGTTTTTGTTCCAATTCCACGTGATGGAGGAGGCTTTGGACCTGTTCTTTTAACGAAACAAGGCCAACCATGGCCCGAAGTTCCTGCAAGGCTTCTTCCCGAAGCTCGCGCTTACCGATAGCCGCAGGATCAATCTCTTGTTTTCCGTACTTTCGAGGCATACCTGCGGCTAGTCGTAGATCATCTGGCAAGATTTTTCCGATATACCGATCAGTATTTTCGCTTGACACGCGTACATTGTGCTCTTTAATGACACGTTCGACAAAGTTTCGTGCCCAGCGACCATTCCCTTGAATCAATCCATTACGGTGACAGAAGTTTACGATCTCTTGGATCTCATCTTTAATTAAGTGGCAATCGTAGCCTTTGGCTTGTAGCATCGTGAACACGATCTGTCCAATCTCCAGAGGTGTATAATCCGAAAATGCAAAGGTATACGGCACACGAGAGCGGAAGCCTTGGTTCATCTCCAGGAAACGTTCCATATCGCTAGAATACCCCGCCATGATGACCACAAGATGCTCCCGATAATCCTCCATGGCCTTGATCAGCACATCAATGGCTTCTTTGCCGAAATCACTCGGGGAGTCCGATTTAGCTAGCGCATACGCTTCATCAATAAACAAAACCCCGCCCCAAGCTTGTTCAAGCAGATCGATCATATTCTCTTCTGTGGCGCCGACGTGAGTACCGACAATGCTAGACCGATCGGCTTCGATCAACACCTGCTCTTCAATCAAGTTCATTCCATACAATAAATGGACCATGATACGTGCCATTTCCGTCTTGCCTGTGCCTGGTGGTCCTGAAAAGATCATATGTAACGTGGGTTTCGTCGAAGTGATCTTTCCCAGCCGCTGAGTAATCAGGTGTCCCTGCATTTGCTTAATAAAGCTTTGAATTTCAGCCTTTAGCGGAGCTAGCCCCACCATCTGGTCCAGTGTTGCAAGTGCCTCTTGCAGTACCTGATCACGATCATGAAGACTTTCATTCCCGTCTTCATCATCATATTGATTTTCTTCTATGAGAGTTTCCTCGTCCTCATCCTCTTCATACACGTGCTGCTCAGGCGGTGCTGGCTTTGCAAGCGCAGAAGCCGTGGCCGCTGTTTGAGTCTGTGATGGCGCTACCGTTCGCTGAACAGGGCGTGAAGGAGGCCGTGTAATGACCTGTTCAGGTGCTTCCTTCTGAGGGGATTTTGCTGCCTGATAGGCAGCCATTCTCGCGCGGTTCACCAACTGCGCAAATAGCCAGCCCCCAAGCAAAATGAAAAGCCCTCGCCAGCTAAGCGCAATGGTTTCCACAGACTCAACATAGAACGGATACACGAGTACATCCCAACCACTACCAATCAGCTCTACCTTGTTCATGAGCATCACTGAAAAACCATACATGACGATCCAGTAGGAAAGCATCAATCCTGTGAGGAACGTAGAATCGAGGTTTTGATATCGCTGCCGTGCTGTTGCAATGATAACAGCAACCGCAGCGGCCGCTATGGCCATTGTCAAACTTAATAGGGCGAACCCTACACTAAAGGCAAGAATTCCATAAGCAATAATTGCGCATCCTTCTGCCATTCGTCGATGAAAAGAAGGTCCTGACAAAAACACGAAGAGCGCCGTTGAACCATAACAAGCAAAAAGCATTTCCGCATTCTCCATTGAAGGATCAGCGGAAAAGAGACCTAATAAGGCCATGAATGCATAAGTGACGGTTAACGCTAAAATCAAACGATTAGATACGATGAGTAGACGATCACACTTTGTTTTCATCTGTCTTATCCTTCGTTCTGATGAATCACTCGACGGGTTTCTTGGACCACTTTCCATTCTTTTATCGTCTTCACGATCGAAAAAGGAGCAATGATCCAGCCAGCCAATAACGTCAATATGGCCCGAAATGGATTTGAAAGGAAGGAGCCAAAAAAGTGATACGCCCACGGCAAACTAAAACCAAGGTAGGCGTAACCCAATTTCTCCCCCATTCCTGATGCTGAAGTCATGCCTCCGTACACGCCCAGCGCGGCAAAGATAAATGCAATCACAAAGCTACCTATGATTCGTTGTTGAACACGCTCGTTACTCTCCAGTAAACACTTCTCACATTGCATGACCGTAAATTGTTCCGAACAAGTGGAACACATCCCTTTTGAGCAGCTATGACACTGCACAACTGCCCCTTTTCCCTGGTGTTTGTAACATTCCATCCGATATCCCCCTTGAACATATTCCTTCAATTCCCAACTAGTGTAGCACATTGTTCCTATAGGGTTCCATAAATAAATATGTACCTTTCAGTCCGTTTTTGTGAACAGATTAATTCTTTAGACTCAAAGTATGGGAGGGACGTATGGACATTCTAGAAGCGATCGGAAAGCGGATACGTGAAATAAGACTGGAAAAACATTGGACGCAGGAAAAGCTCGGTGAAGTCATCGGAGTCTCCTATAGTTATGTCGGCAGAATTGAACGGGGACAGAAAAACATCTCGCTTCAAACTTTAGAAAAAATCGCTAAAGCCCTAGAGGTAAATGAAGCAGAATTCTTTACATACTCCCATACTGAGAAACTCAATCCAAGTGAAAAAATGAAAGAGATTCAAGAGATAAACTTCATGCTATACAAGCAGGATCTTCAATCCATTCTAAGAATTAAGCCTGTTTTACAGGAGATGTTAAAGCAGATGAAAAAAAAATAAGCGCTTGGCGACTGCCAAGTGCTTATTTTTTTCATAGTATTCTCAATAGATCCAGCATATCGCTCCCTTTAACCGTAATATCAATTTCTTTGAAATCTATCGAGTCCACGCTATCTTCATAATCTACATCTTTCGAATGAGCTGTAATAATGGCTTTATTACTTATGAATATTAAACCTTTCTGTTCCAAGTCCCACAAAAAATTCACCAGTTGAATTTCACTTCTTAAATCTGGATATTTCTTTTTGAAATCAATAAACCTCAATCCTCTACTTGAAGAAATAGAAAGTTGTTTCAAGGTATATATCTCAAATTCTGAAAGTTCCTCTAAAATCTCACGATATTTTTCAATAAGAACGTAACCTTTGTGAGTCATGCTTAAATCGTCAAGACTGGATTCATATCGGATTAGATTGTTTTTCGCTAAAAAGGCGGAAATATGTTCGTTTTCTTTCTTTCCTAATCCTATTAAATTTGCCAAAGTATACTTTGATGCTACCTGATACTTATCCCCGTCGAGCATTTTATAGAGATGCGCAAGGTATTGCAGATATTCTCCCTGAATTGGTATCTCAGTTATTATTTCTTCAGATCCAAATATTGTGGGTTGAGTCTGAACTTGTGACGACACAGCTTTCTTTACTTTCTGTTGTGGACTAGCAACTCTATTTTTCAGTCTTATATTTTCCTCTTTCAGTTTTTCAAAATCTGCGCCTGGAACCCATCCATGCAGATTGGGGTAGCGGCCTAAGATATCGTTGAGCGCACCGTGTATTGCTAACTTTATATCTTTGTTATCTACAAAAATTCTTGCAATTCGGCTTAAAACCTCAGTTTTAAACTCTTTCCATTTTTGATAATACTCGCGCTCAATAAAATTAATATTCTCTTTTCCTTTACGCTCAATCGCCTCATCTGATATAACAATAGCAAATCTGGGCTTGCCTACTTGGCCTGCGTAATCGTATTCCCAATGAGTATAACTCTTCTGAGTTGAAGGTTCCAAGCTACCATAACGTGCACCCAGTATGAGCAAGTACACATCAGATTCATCAATCCAGCGTTGTATTGTATCTTTTTGAGATTGAGAACCTGCTTGAAAAAGTTCCATTCCTGCTGGAATGTGCCCTGCGTCCAGTATGGCTTGAACGGCTGCTTGCCGTTCTTCTAATAGGTCTGTGTAAGTAGATGAAATAAAAACTTGCAATTTCTTCATTAAATCCCCCCACTACTCAATATTATTAAGATAAAATGAGAATTAATTACTATGAGTTTATTGTGTTAACCATCAATTAATTGCATTAATTCTGTACCTTCTAAAGTAAGACTGATATTAGCGAAATTGACTGAAGTAATTACATTATTGTCGCTAAAAAAGGGATTTTCTAAATAGCAAATTAGTCCATCGTCTTTCAAATTAACTACTGAGCGCGCTACATCGGTATAGTCTTCCAATTGTGGGAACACAGTTTTAAACTCAAGGAATAAAATATTTTCCCCCTTTGCTCTGTTTAATCTTCTCATGATGTATTTTTCAAGTTTTGTAACTAACTCATATAAATTTATATTTTTTTCAGCTATACGGATTCCTCTCTCAGTAAGTGTATCGGTATTAATGGTATTTCTTGCTAAATAACTGTATTTCAGCAGGTATTTATGTGCTTTTTCAATTTCATTCACATGAAAATGGAGTTCTTGCCCAATAGTATGTATATTAACAGGATATTTCAAATGCATTTTATACATGTGTATCAGAATCGGTACATATCGTCCATTTAATTCTCTCACATATGTTAGATGATCATTCTTTTTAATCGGCGTTACTTTCGTTTCTCTTAGTTTTTGATTTTCAACTTGTAAAACATCCCGAAGCGCTTCTAACACCTGGTATTTCGCTTCAAATTCTCCCGATATCCAACCAGTTAAATACGGAAACTCTTCTTGTATTTTTGTAATTGCTCCAAGAACAGCTATTTTAATATCTTTGGTATCATTAAATTGACGAGACATATGGCTTAATACTTCTTGTTTAAAAGCTTGATATTTCGTGTAGTTTTCCTGTTCAATAAATTTTGAACCTTCCTTCGCTTTCATTTCATAAGCTTCTTCGGAAATGTAAACTGCGAATCGAGGTTTACCCGCATCTCCTGCGTAATCATATTCCCAATGAGTATAACTTTTCTCTGAAAGAGGCTCAATACTTCCATAACGGCTTCCTAAGATAAGTAAATACACATCCGATTCGTCAATCCAACGTTGGATCGTATCTCTTTGTGATTTCGAACCTGCTTGAAAGAGCTCCATTCCTGCAGGAATATGACCCGCCTCCAAAACTGCTTCAACCGCTGCTTGCCGTTCTGCAATTAAGTCAATATATGTAGATGAAATGAAAACTTGTAATTTCTTTTTCAAAATTATAACCCCCAACTAAATTGTTCTTATATATTCCTGTATATAGCGACAATTGTGTTTAAAATTTGTGCATCCATAAAACGGCCCTCGTGAACCTTTTCTATAGACTAAAAATCCCCCACATCGCGGACAAACCCTTGGCTTTTTTAAGATTTCAATATACCCATTGGTATAATCACAGCCAGGATAATTGGTACATCCCAAAAATGTCGTATTCCCCACCCTACGCGTTAAATGCCCCGTTTTGCATCTAGGACACTTAGGGTTCTCCCCTACACTTACTTCTTGCGTCACTAATTGATACGGAATCTTATCCTTCTCGATCAGCTCTTTCACAAAAACAGACATGCGCTGCTCAGAGGTCAGAATATACACGGAGTTTCGTGTACGCGTTAGTGCCACGTAGAAAAGACGTCGTTCTTCTGCAAATTCAAATACCTCTTGATCCGTCAGTACCCAAGAAAGCACAGGATCATCCGCGATTTTATTTGGAAATCCCACGAAACTGTTATCCGCGTTCAGCAAAATAACATGATCTTCTTCTAAGCCCTTTGATTTATGCGTCGTCAAAAATGGGAGCTGAAGCTCGTGATACTTTGAATAGGTAATCTGATTCTTTTCAGCATTCAAATAAAATTCAGGGTCCTCATTTAAGAACTGGATATCGAAGCCGTTTCTCCCCAACAGAAGAATCTTTGCCTTTTTACCATAGTCCTTCACAATGCGTTCAATGGCCACACGAAGGGCTATCCCCTTATCCTTTTGGTATCCCAATATCTGAATGGGCTCAGGATTTTGATGGTTGGATTTCAGTTCCTTTCGGAGCTGACTTTTATTCCGCATCACAAATCGTCCAGCCACATCTACAAGCTGCTGTGAGTTCCGATACGTCTGCTCGATCTTCATCAGCTCATAGACACCAAAATACTGGTCAAATTGGGTGAACAGTTGAAGATCACTACCCGCAAACCGATAGATCCCCTGCCAGTCATCACCCACACACATGACTTTCGCCTGGGTTTGATCACGAATCGCCTGAATCAACCCAAAACGGCTTTTCGAAATATCCTGATACTCATCAATGATGATATACGTATAAGGAAAACGCTGATTCTTTCGCCGCACGGTATCTGTCGCTTGGTTGATCATGTCGTTGAAATCGATACTGGGTATCTTCTTTAAATGATCTTGGTAGTAGGTGTAGATGGGCCGCACCAACGATAAGAACAAATCCATCCGTCGCTTTAGAAAAGGAATATCACGTTTATCCTGGTTTTGCTGAACAAAAATCTGAAGCTGATCTTCTTTAAAGCCACTGGACTTAAACAAGCTGATGAACGTCGCAATCAGCTTCACAAACTCCTTAAAATACTTATCCTGATTTTCTCTATAAACGCTATTGAAAATGGACAGATAATCAGCTTCTTTAAATTTGACGCCGTGCGCGAGTAATTGCTCCTTTAGATTTTCGAGCAGTATCCCCTGCTTATTGTAGTACGAATAAGTTTCAATTAGTTTCGTCTCTTGAGCTGCATGTTGTGCCCTTTTCCACCGCATTCCCTCTCGGTACTTTTCCTCTTCGATCGGGCTTAACCACGGTGTACGCTCCTTCTCATCCACACCGAAATGTTCAATATAGAGATCATATCCTGGGAGATAAAAATCGGGTTTGTACTGCCGATATTGTTCATTCCTCGTGTCTAGGGGATAATTTCGTTCATATTCGTATTCCACACAATTCAGAAACAGAAAGTTTGCAATCAGTGTCTCTTCAAAGCTTTTGACTGATTCGCCTGCTAAAGTTTTCATTTGACTTCGCTGCGCTTTCACTGTCTGGCTTGTATAGTTCGATTTATCCATCTTTCCCTTTAGCGTTTCAAAATCGATATTGCGATGGAAATCGTGATATTCTCCCAAATTTTCAAAATCGGAATAGTCCTTTGGAATACTCAAATAATATCCAAAAAATTCGATGAGATGGCGTATCTGCTGTCCATCTTCGAATATTTGATCTTTCATATACGATTGGATGACTTGATCTAGGCCATTAAAAATATCGGGCTTGGCCTGTTGATCCTTAGCTAAGATCTCAAGCCCAAGGGCATGAAATGTTTTCGCTTCTACAGGAATTCCAAGGCGATGCTTA
This sequence comes from Paenibacillus sp. FSL R10-2199, assembly GCF_038000235.1. Classification (NCBI taxonomy): domain Bacteria; kingdom Bacillati; phylum Bacillota; class Bacilli; order Caryophanales; family Paenibacillaceae; genus Paenibacillus; species Paenibacillus sp. FSL R10-2199. Next base: position 1,329,790 of record NZ_JBBOBO010000002.1, read on the forward strand.
ATTCGTTCTGTCATTTCAAGCGCTGATTTTTTGGTAAAGGAAATCAGCAGAATTTCTTCTGGCTTTACGCCTTTACGCTCCACCAAGTGCTTTACTTTGCCCGCAATCGTTAACGTTTTTCCACTACCTGCTCCTGCCAAAACTAAGTTGCTGTCTTCATCAGTAACGACAGCGATTCGCTGCTGTGCATCTAAGGATTTTCCGTCAATATCAGCTAGGAGATTCTCTGCCTCCAGCAGTTCTCTCTGAATATATGCTTTGTTCCAATCTGAACGATATTGATTTAGTTTTTTGTAAATATCGATGCTTTCCGCCGTTGACTCGGAAATTCCGCTGATATCTCCCACATTGAAGTAATCAAACGTGTCTTTATATTGAGAAGCCAAATTAGTTGCCACCGAATGGGTTACATACTCTTTCCGAACACTCTGAATATCCAACAAAAAAGTCGCAACACGTTCCGTTTGTGCTGAAATTTCTTTATTTAATTGTTCAATGCGAGAGCAAAGCTCAGAGTACCTGCTCCAGTACTTTTCTTTCTGAAATTGAAATAAGGCATTTATTTTTAAGTATCGAGGATCATGATTACGTTCTATGGGTACTGATTTAAAATAACGCTCAAGCTTCGGGTTTATTATGTAAAGTAAATCCTGAGTATAATATTGATGCATTAGTTTTGATGTTGAATTTGCGACTTGTTCTTCCGATATGAAAAATCTCTGTAAAGAGAACTCTTCAAACCGCTTTTGTAATCTTATATCTGAGCCTGAAATAAGTTTTAATTGATAGTCAAGCTGCTTCAACATTTTATTCCATTTCCTATTTTTAAAATAGGTTATTATCCATGAAATCAAGTTGCATCACATTACCCTTCAAATTACAAAATAGAATTTAAAATCTTTAATCATTAACAATAAAGAAAAAGCGCCGTAAGGCGCTTTTAGTATTTAAGAGATAGGCCTACCCCAACAACTTACCTTTAATCAATTACTCCATCTATATTAATATATCTCTGGGGGCATTCATCTCAGTTTGCGAGATCCAATCAGCAACTCTATTCAGCATATCTTGTACTTGATCATGGCTAAGACCCTCATCTTTGGCAATAGTCCATACTGAGGCCATGTAGCTATCTACATTTCTAGGAAAAGAAATACTGTCTTGTACCATAGATCCGTAGAGAACATTGCTCTCATATAAACCGTCTTCTCCTTTGTACGACATATGGTCAATAAACCACCCCTTTGCAGTACGAGTGAGAGTATATTTATCATGATGTCCCCAACGACTCGAATATACATTAAATTCAAATTCATCATTTAAAGTATGGTCAATAGGATCATCATTTGCTGATGTATCTTCTATATATTTCAGTAAGTCTTCAGTAGGATGAATGTGGTTATAAAACTCTGGATCATCGGGTTGCATTCCACGATTCTCAATCATATATTGATGATGCTTAGGACGAGGTGATAGTTGCATATGAAGGTCGTGAGCTGCTTTTTTCATTTTTTCAAATGCGATATTAATTTTTTCTCTATCCGAACTCTGCCATTTCCTTACTATCGCAAGATTCTCTATAATCTCTTTTTTCAGTACTTCTTGTGCTGGATTTAAAGTTACTTTCATTATTTCAATCCCCTTTTACCCATAATATGGAGTATAACTAAATTCTATTTCATTCTCTGGATTTTGAGTTGGTGCATATCTAGAATCTTTTTTTTGAGTGCTGATAAAGATAATTCTGTTTTCGCCACTGTAAAGCAATTGATTATATGATTCGTCCTCGTACAATAAAGAATTCCCATAATTGTCTTTTAAATTGACTTTAATTGAATTAAATTCAATTGGATATGTTAAATTGTTTATTGTTCTTATTGCAATTCTAATATTCTGTTCTGGTAGAATTCTAACTGATTCCAACTGAACTTTCACGAATGAATTCTGTTCTAACTCAACACGCGCAGCATCTTTTATTCTTTTCAAAGAAGTATCACGAACACTTTCCCAAATATTATCATTTATTTTTATATGAAATTCATCTAAAATCAGCATTTTGAAATCATTGAGATTTGATTTATCGTCTAATTTAAGTGCATTCCGAGAAGGATCGATTGCGCCTGCAATTTGTTTATAAGAAAAGTTAGGCGTTATAAAAGTAGAATATCTTTTATTCTGAACCCAAGTTGCCCCCATTTCATTTAAACACGCATAACTAGCGTAATAATTATTAGAAAGAACATAAATAACCCATACATTCCCTCTAAGTTCTTGTTTTAAATAATCGTATATATTCACGTCTGGTGGTATATTGTGTCCAGGATATGAAGAACAAATGATTCTAACATCGTTTTCCTCTACTGCGGTTACCTTTATTATATTTACTAATTCATGTACGTACACTGAATCCTTATGCGAATGGCTAATTAGTATAGTGTCAATTGGTTGTGTCATATGTACTCCTTTTTTAAAAACTTAGTTTTAGAATTATTATCAACACCATAATTACACACACTTAATTCCCATAATTAAAACCTTCATTATCATCTATTATAATCCATTTTATTCCTATGGTATAGATCAACCTAAGATTCCAAATATATGTTTTCCCAAAATATAATATGGTCTATAATTTTGTTAGGCTGATTCTTTAGTCACAAAATAGCAGAGGAGTCTTTGTATGAAGTCACCCTATATTTCACGCATAAAGATAAAAAACTTTCGGAATTTTAAGGATATAGATGTTTCGCTAAGCCATAAACAAGTAATTATCGGCGAAAATAATATTGGTAAAACAAATCTAATCCGCGCCATACAACTTATTTTAGATCCTAGACTGAGCGATGCCGATCGTCAACTGGTCGAATCCGATTTTTTTAACGGCCTGGAAAGTCCAATGAAAAGCGGAGAAGAAATTGAAGTTTTAATTGAAGTGCAGGGGTTCGAAAACAATAAAACACTCCTTGCTGTTTTATCAGATGCTACTGTCTCCAAAATACCGCCAACCTTAAGACTTACCTATAGGTATTATCCTATTGAAAGGGGTGATGGTTCTTATGAGTATATGTTTACTATTTACCAGGGCGAGGATGAAACTAATTTATTCACCCATCGGCAAAGAAAGTATTTTAATATTCGAGTCATTAGTGCACTACGAGATGTCGAAAGTGAAATGAAAAATTCAAAAAAATCACCAATTACAGAACTTTTGAAGGAATATGATTTTGATAAAAATGAATTAGAAGTAATTACTCAGAACTTAAAATCACATAGTAATGAACTACTAACCATGGATGAAGTTCAAGACCTAGTGGTCAATATTAATTCAAGATTCAGTAAAGTCATTGGAGTCCAACCTGATTCCGAGCTTCACCTTGAAACAATGGATTTTAATCCTAACAGAATCTTAAATACACTTAAACTAATGATGGGACAGAATAAAAGACCCACAAGCGAAACAAGTATGGGTTTAACCAACATTTTATATATATCCTTAATTCTTCTTTCACTTGAGGACAAAACTGTACCTAGCTATCTTAAATCAAGTCATTATCATGCTTTACTTGCTCTCGATGATTCGGAAATCGTTGAAGATTCTTATGAAAAGACATCCAAAGGGAACTATACATTGAAGAATGAAATTGAAGAAGATACATTTGCTCAGTTGTATACTTTTATGGATAATTCCAGTCAAAATCCAAAAGGATTTACTTTGCTCGCTTTAGAAGAACCTGAAGCTCATTTACATCCTACACTTCAGCGCATTATCTACAAAGATGTTATGCATGGCGATTCCTCCATTTTGATGACTACCCATTCTCCACATGTAACATCAGTAGCCCCTATAGATTCTATAGTGCATTTACGCTGGACAAATGGTGGAACTAAGGTTACGACAACTTCAAATGTAGAATTAACATCTACTGAAAAACATGATTTAGAACGATATCTTGATGTTAAACGTGGTGAATTCTATTTTGGTAAAGGGGTTATTTTGGTGGAAGGAATAGCCGAAGAATACTTAATCCCTAAATTTGCAGAGCTATTAGAAAAGCCTCTAGACTTGAAAGGGATTCTGGTCTGTAATATTAACTCCACAGACTTCACTCCTTATATAAAATATTTAGATGGACTTGGGATTCCATATGTTTGTATAACAGATGGTGATTATTATATAAATGTTTTAGATGATAAGAAAAATGACGGATCATTCGTAAAGAAGTTCCATACAATCTGGAATGATAAAGACCCTGAACACAAATCATTTTTTTATCATGGATATGATAACGTAAATAAAATACTTATCAATCTCGGAAAAATAACAGATCAAACATATTTAAATGATGCAAGCTTATTTGCTGAACATAGCTTCTATATAGGTTGGTATACTCTTGAAACAGATATTATGCTTAGTTCATTTTCCGATCCTCTTGCCCGCAAAACTATATACAGTACATTTAATGAACTAACATCAGGTGGAGATCAACAAAAGCTTAACTTTAAAACAGAACTCGAAAATGGAAAATATGATGCTTGCCTTAGAAAAATTGAAAATAGTGATAACGGTATTGGGAAAGGCCGTTTCGCTCAGCGGCTATCAACAAAATGCCAAAAATCTCATATTCCAAAATATGTGCAATTGGCAATCGAAAATATCTATGAAAAAGTGGATGCTTAAAAATGAACTACTACAATCAAAAACTTGCTGAAATTAAACGGGACCCTTATCAAGATCAGGCGTTTAACTCCACTAATAGTACTGTTGTCATTGCTGGACCAGGAAGTGGAAAGACTACTGTTTTAACCTTAAAAATTATGAATCTTCTTCAAGAAACGATAAATGAACCCAGAGGTCTTGCTTGCGTAACGTATAATAGAGCAGCCGCTAAAGAATTTAATGATCGACTACGTTCATATGGTTATAAAGAAAGAACAAATGTATTTTTAGGTACTGTGCATTCGTTCTGTATTGCTGAAGTCATAAAACCATTCGCTCATCTTTTTGATTACTCTATTCCTATGCCACTAAAAATAATCTCACAAAAAGATAAGTTGCGAATTTTTAACGAGGTGCGTACGACTTTGAACTTAGATGTTCGCTCTTTATCCATCGAAGAGATGGATAAAGAGCGAACCTTAGGTATAACAGGATTAAGTAGAGTTAACGTTCCACGTTATGATACAGGACTAATGGCCGCTGTAGAATATGAAACTAGACTGCATGCCTTAGGTAAAGTGGACTATATCGATATAGTCAAATACGCTACCTTAATTATTCAGAATGAAAAGTATGTAAGAGATTGCTTAGAAGCAAAATTTCCGTGGATTTTAATCGATGAATACCAAGACTTAGGGAAGCCGTTACATGAGATGATCCTTTCCATATTCAATTCAACAAATATTAAAATTTTTGCAGTAGGCGACCCTAATCAGTCGATCTATAGTTTTAATGGAGCGATCCCTCATTATCTCCTGGAGTTATATGATATGCCTAATATAAATTCCATAAAATTATTAACCAACTTCAGAAGTAACCAAGGAATCATTAATGCATATCAACTCGCCTTGCCACCAGCAAGTGTTGCAAATTATAGAGCTGGTACAAGAATTGATGAAGATGCTGAGTTCAACTTTGTTACCTGCTCCAGGGGCATAGAGGACCAGTTCAAGGAAGTAGTTCAGTCAATTATTCCAAATTGTCTTCAGGAAGGTATTCCCTTCAATGAGATCTGCGTTTTGGTTGGAAATAATAATTATGCCAAACGACTGAGCGAACTATTTCAGGAAGCCGATATTCCTTATTACCTTAATAAACGCAAGGATTTCGAAATAACAGAAATAGTTCGCTGGTTAATTCAATGCGCCTCTTGGAGTATTGATTTAGGAAACGATTCTTTCACCAAATTGTATGAGTTCTGGGCTAATTTGTTCATACAGCACAACGGATACTCTATAATGGACAGCTTAATGGAAAAGAAAGTATTTTACGATGCCTTATGTACAAGTCAACAACACTCTGAAAGCCTTTCTCGCTGGCTTGTCTGGATCGAGGAAAAGTTGTCTTTAAAGAATACCTTAACAGACTCTGCTGCTTACCCCGATGAAAACGAAAATCTAACTACATTAATGGAGTTAGCGGCAAATGGTGAATTCAGGGAATTTTCCGTTGAAAAGTTTGTGAAAATTTTAAAAGTTGATAATCAGGTGACGATTTCAACCAGGCATAGTTCTAAAGGACTTGAGTTTGAAGTAATTATCCTCTTAGGATTAGAAGAGGAAAACTTTCCGTCTTATCGGAGTATCCAAAGTGTTGATCCTAACAAGATGGAAGAAGAATATAGAGTGTTTTTTGTTTGTATCAGTCGAGCAAAAAGGGTGTGTTATTTACTACGCTCTTTAACAGAACAAAATCAGTGGGGGCGAGTTTTTAATAAGCAGCCTTCTAGATTCTGGACGATGCTTTACGATGTTTACGGAAACTGATGTTGTAATTATCAAGATAGGAAATAGGAGCTGAAAATATGCAACAATTACCTAAAGTTTCTTCTTTACGCGATGCTGTACAAACTGTTATTTCTAGTAATAAGAAAGATGGCTATCCTCCTACCCGTTTTATTCAGATGACAAGCGTTAATGACGCTGAGTTAACGGGTGTATGCAGCAAAGTGATCATGAAGCCCGAATCCTTAACAGCCCTATATATGGCCATTTGTGGTAACCATCCCGAATTACTCACAATAGAAGATTTTGTTGCTGTATACGGTGAGGCTTGGGGTTTCCATACCGACATTATTAAAGAAGCTCAACGTCGTAAAAATCAATTTGATGAATGGGCAAAATGTACACGTTACATTCAATAGCTTTCATCATATAAAAAATCACGGGCAATTTAAATCGCTCGTGATTTTTTTATATACTTATTACTATTTGGCTTCATGTTCTAATTTTCTTTCGTGATACTCTTTTTCTTTTTGACAAATAAAAATCCAATAAAATTCAGATTTTTCCTTGAGTGCATTTTCTAATCTAAATGAAAATGGAAACTCTGATAACTCCACATTGAGTTTATCTAGACTTTTTCTTATCATATCCATTTTATTATAGAAATCATAAAAATTAAAATCTTCCTTTCCTTCACTCAAACTACGATGATGTTTTTCTAGATCATTTAAAATTTGTCTAAGCACTGAAATTGCCTTTTCTTGATCTTTGTTTTTCCGATTCCATAAATCCACACCTATTGCGAGTGCAGAGAAAAACAATATCAACAAAGCTAACAATATCTTAACTAGCTCAGAGAAAAAAGAAGAATATAGCGACGTTAACTGTATCATACCAATAAAAAGGATAATTACACTTGTGATTAGTGGAAATATGCTATAAAACAAGATACCTCTTTGATACTTGATGATCTTGCGAGCAACAGAAAAAGATTCAATTGTGAGTCGCTCATATGCACGAAAATAGTTATTCATTAATTTCCACCTCAGTTACTAAAACCTCATCGATGGATGTATCATCGGGATTGTTAGGTTCCCCTCCTAAATGATTCTTTAACAATTTCAAAATATGCGAAATTTCTTGTCTATAATCCAATGAAATCTCCAGAGATTGAACTTCTACTAAAAATTCATAATATTTAATATAATAATCATCATTAACCTTTTCTTTTTTATAAAAAAAATTTGATGCTCTGGACGACAATTTATATTCCTCTTGGGATAATAAACTTTCCAGATGCCTAGCAAAGTAAGGAAGTACGTTTAACGATTCAATCTTACCCCACTGTATAGTAAACGACCTAACTAAATCATCTAATAATTGCGACTTGCTTACATATAGCATTTCAGTATTAGAATATTCACTAGATACGATCTCAACCACTTCAATCCCCTTAATTACACCATCCCTCACTCTGAAAACATTCCATCCTCTATTCAGATAAATCTTGAGGACTTCTAATTGTTCTCGTTTTGAATTGGAATTTTTCTTATACGTAAGAATCATTATAAGTAAAGGTAGTATATAGCCTAACATACTTTCAATAATTACAATTATTTGTCCAGGTCCTACTATTTCAAAGTAAAAGGGAGTGTGAAAGAATACACTAACGCTATATAGAAAGAGCTCAATAAAAAACTGATTGTATGATCCTTGAATACGGTTAGACACATCAAACGATTTTAGCATATCGAAAGTTATATTATTGATTTTCCCATCAATTAAAGTTTGTAGATCAGATATTGCAATCATTAAATAAAAGAATGAAAACATAATAATAAACGAAAATGAAATTATAGAAATATTCAATAACATTTTGTATAATAATTTTTTCTCATCTCGAAATAAAAACCTTAACATGAAAAAAAGAAATAGAACTATACCAAAAACGAGTGGCAACATTCCATACATATCAGAGTACGTCATACAATACCTCATTAGCTTATTTTTTTAAAAGTTACTTTTTTTCACATAGTTTCTTTGATATCGATCCTAATAAGTTCTTTCATCTCCGAGTTCATTTTGAACTCCATTTCGTCATTATCTCACTCAAACTTATCTACAATTAGAGCAAGTGTACTTATTAAAAATCATTCTAGGATGAAACAATCTCAACTTTTTCACGATTCCAAAGGTCAACTATTCGCTTATTGCTTAATCGGGGAAATAAAATTCTTAAAAAGAAAATATGATTTTTAATCTCTTGGTCAGTCGGATCAGTACTTTCTCCATCGTATTTTTTCATAAAACGTTTTGTCATTTCCTTCGCAATTTGTTCCTGCTGATCTATATTTTCTAACTCTATATTTTTTGTACTTATCATAGGCAACAAATACAGTGAATATTTAAGTATTTCCCAAATATCATTTACGGTATCTTCCATTTTATCAACGGTATATTCTACATTACTTGAATTTGACTCGGCACTATCAGCAGCACTTTCGATTGTATCTAGCGACCACTGAATTGAATTCTCAAAGTCTTTTAGCATATCTAACATCTTATCTGTTTCATTAATAATCGATTCTCTTGTAATCGCAAGCTGCTGTTCCAAGTTTTCTGTGGCATCCTTGAAATTCGTAATAAATTTATCTCGTTCACTTTGCATAAACAATGCTAACAATTCATTAGGAAAAAGAGCTCGATTTCGACCATCATCCCTAATCTTATACATCCCATTTTCAGTACAGTAAGGCTTGTATGCTCCACTGGGAATTTCCACAACATAAACATCTTTACCTTCAATATCTACAGAACTAATCTTTAAGCTCACAGGAGGCCGACAGTTCTGAGTTTTGTTCATAATCATAAGCCTGTTGGAATCACTAATTTCACAGCCAACTACAGTTCCTTTTTGTCTACCTCCATTCGATACTTTATCTTTAACTCCAATTACGATGACGCCACCTTGAGAGGAATTAGCGAAGGCTACGATGTCTTCAGCCTTCAAACCAGAAACTATCTCTTTAAATTCTAATGTCGTGTTTTCTTCACTCTGAATTAGTTTTATTAACTCTCTTTTTCTCAAGCTTGACTCCCCTTAGTGTGATATTATCGATCACCAAAATTGTCATCTTTACACACCATCATTAATTTAATTATAATGCCATTTATTTCTTTGGCATATATCATTAAATCCTGATTATTCAACATTATGATTTATATACAACTGCTCAAATAAATCAGTTGGACTTTTATATTGCATTTAGAAGTGAAAAGAGAGTGGAAGATTAACCCCCCACTCCCCTTACGGTGATAATTCAAAATTACATTAATTTCGTAAAGAAGGTTCCAAATGTTGAATCCATATCCCTCCAGCTACTTCTCTCGGGGTAAGACTCTTTTCTTGCCTTCCAAAGGCACTAAAATTCATTTTTAGCTCCAATTGCTTTTCACTGTCCTCTTCACAGACAAGTGATTCATTATATGCATCATTATCAATACGACTATAAGAGTTACTATAGAAAAGAAATATCTGGTCATACCCACGGGTGAAAAAATTATCCCTCCATATTTTCAACGAAGCTTTTTGTTGACCATTCACATATAAAACAAAAATATTCTTTTTTTCGGATACCTTATCATTTTGAAACTCAAAATTCGAATTTTTCTCTTTTACTTTTTTAAGAATGCCTTCTAATGTTACGACAATTTCATTATAACTATTACGCATAAAATAGTTTCGATCCAAGTCTGTATTTTCCCTCAAGTTAGGAATTTTAAAATCATCAAAGCTAGTTTCCTTTTCAATCTTCTTGGCAATTGAAGTTCTAGACTTCAAAACTGGAATTTCCCCTAAAGGCTCTACCGCAAGCCATGGAACTTCCTGAATTCGATAAATAAGTTTTTCTAATGCCTCAGCATACTTTTGATCATTAGAAAAATCGATAACATTATATCCTTGCAGATGAAAGGGGAGTATTTTATTGAAATCACTTTGACCTCTTCCTAAAAAGATAAACTTATCTGGATTGTTCTTTAGAGTTTCAAAAGATAATATAGTTTCAAAACCAACACCTCCAGCTAGAGCATCTGCCTTTTGAGCATATTTCTCTGTAAGTACAAATATCACAAAATCTCGGTCACGCATATTTTGGACCATCATCACATTCAAGTTCGTAGTTTGTGTTTGCGTTATAGTTATATCAATTGAAGCATCTATCCCTCTTTTTCTAAGATCCTGCATTAATTCATAAACCCACTGCTGGTGCTCTGGGCTATCCCAGCTATAACTTAAAAAAGCTGTCTTGTGCACCGTTCCCATACAAATGGCCTCCCAGATAATTGTACTTGCTTCAAATATACAATTCAGATGGTTTAAAAATGATAATCTAAGCCTTTCCCAGCAGCAGCGGGTGTAAGCCCCATTTCTGCTACCAACAACAGTATATCAAAATCAATCAAGCCATTTAAAGAACGAAAAACCTAAAGTATATGTCCTTTCGTTTCTTTTTTATTTAAGTTTATATATTTGACTAATATAGGACTTAAGCAGGAATAAATCACTCTTTCATAGAATCCTCATTAAACGCTGGTGGGGATGGAATGTCATGACATCCATTAAGCCACGGGTAAATATGACAATACGGAGAGCATTTAACTCAGCATGAACTTGGAGGGTGTTTCTTTTGCAGATCATTATTCCTACACGGAGAGTGACTTTTAACCAAGAACAATTACACAATTGGATAAACGGAGATCGAGAATACTGTAGGGATTCCTATTGCAGAAATTTAACAGGCTCAAAAGGGTTTGGCGAATATATTGCGGGACAATTTTACGAATCATTAGGTTATCAGTGGATTCATCACGATTTTAATCTTTTAGGCGGAAACAAACCAGGTAAGTATCCCGAAGCCGAAACCATATTACGCAAACACTTCGGTGATCTACGATACGAGAGTGGTCGAGGGTACTATCCAGCTTTTTCTCAATTTGCGAAAACGGAAGAACCCGATTTATTGATTTTCAAACCTGACTTTTCCGAGATCCGATTCGCTGAATGTAAGAGGTTGGACACACAGGATAAATTACGCGAGAGCCAGATCAGAGGTTTGGCCCTTTTGAAATTATTATTTAACTGCACCGTTGAGGTAATCGAAATTGTCGATGAATCTAAAATTCAGCTTAATGAACCACAACCTGTGGTGTGGCAGTTTTAGCCAAACAAACTCATGATGGAATCATTCTAAGGACCCATCAAAGATGTAAAAGTCTTCATACTCATCATAATCCAGAAGGTCTCCAAACGAGCATTAGAGAGTGTTGTGTTGCTCAAGTTCCGTTTTAGAAAGAAATAAGGTCTTAACCATTGATGAGCTGATAAGTTATCAGGCAAATTCGTTAAGTTGATATCTCAGAGGGGATTATATATTCCCCCGAATTACAAGTCCCCCTACGATAGGAATATAGCTAAGAGGGTATACATAAATGAAAACAAGTCAATTTAGAAAGTTAATAAAGACAAATCTAGCGCCCGTATTACATGAACTTGGTTTTTCAGGAACAGATCATCATTTTGTTAAAGTTGATAAGAACCATGTAATAAACACTATTGTTATCCAGGCTGATAAGTATGGTGGCTCTTGCGTTGTTGAGCTAGGGGTTCATTTCGATTTCCTTCCAAACCCTTTGGGGGAATTAATTCCTGCCAACAAAATAACCGTCTATGACTGTGAATTTAGAACTCGCATAGTTCATGAGTTAACCTGGTTTCAGTCAAATGTTCTACGCAAAAAGAAAAGTGAAGCTTGGTTTCGATATGGCGATACAGAAGATGAATCAATCGCTGTAGTACAAAAAATGAAAGAAATGATTGTTCGTCAGGGGACAATGTACTTCGCTAAATTCAATGATTTCCCTCATGTAATAACCTCAATAACAACGAACGAGTTATCTCACCGTACGAAGATACTAGACAGCTATGGAGCACCTTTGGATTTAAGATTAGCCTTGTTAATCGCACGTACACATGCTTTTCTCGGAAATGCTGTAGACGCTGCCAATTTCGCTCATTGGGGACTTGAAAACATCGGTAACGCAACAGGGCTAATTCAGGACTTCACAGAATTTTTCGATTAAAGTAATAGGTAGATTAACGATCCCACGAGGAGGATGGTAATGTTCTCACTAATTGAAGATTTTCAATATCGAGAAAGTTACTTTATTACTGGGAACCCTTGGTTACCAATAATTATTATTAGTATTTTAATTATTTCCATTGTATTTATCTTTAAGCTACTAAGAAAGAAGCGTTGATTAACTTCAGATGCTATTGACCTCCCATGAAAATCAAATCTAACAGACAGGATTGGTTGTACGTGAACCCCATACATTACGAAATCATAAAGAAGAATCTTGCGATATCTTATAATGACAACGTGTTCGAACGGATATTACAATATGAAATTCAGCATCAAGTGGACCAATTAGATGTCGTAGAAGAACAAATCAACAGCTTCATTTATAAACAATATGGGAAGTCTTATGCTTCCTTTTTTTCAGATCAAAGCACAAAACTATTAAACAATGTACTCTTCCATACCTACAACTTCCATAAACATCACAAAAAACATTTCCGATATGAAGAAAATCTGACAGCTATGCTGCTTAAGACCGATTTACAAAATGTCGATTCTTCTTTTATCCGTTTGCCGTTTCAAAGCATCTATATTTCCGTACCTAAAAACAGCTTTAAATTAACCGCTGAGCAGAAGCATTTCTATGTAGAAGGATTCTATATTCACGAAGTAAACCTGGCTACTTTTAAAAGGGATCAAGTGATTAAAGAACTTGGTAAAGGGATTACTAAATTCACACGAATCTTAACTGTACTCGCCCCTGTAGGCAGTGAAGCCCCCCCTCCAATTGAGGACTACAACTACATCACTCTCAATTTACGATTTAAACGTGGCAACGTATTTGAACAGTTGGAAGAGAACTATAAGCGAGCAGGACTGATGGATTTTGCAGATCAAGCAACTGAAATCTTTTCATTTGTCATAAACGCTATTTTTTATTTAAATTCGTCATCAAAAGAAGTCGATTACGTCGAACTGAAGCAGGAAGTGGAGCAAGGGAAAACAGACGTGAATCGTTCAACCAGAGTTTCCAAGATTCCCTATTATGCCGTTGGGAAAACCATTGTGATTTCAAAACAAGGCGGAAAACCTGTTCCTGAAAACAACATGGTTCAGCAAGGCAAAGATAAAGTTCTTGATAAGCAATGGCTCGTTCGAGGTCACTGGCGTAACCAAGCGCACGGCGAGAAGCTTTTGCTTCGCAAGCTCATTTGGATTCAGCCTTATTTAAAGGGTAATCTTCAACAGCCCTTACTTCATACTGATTATTGGGCAAAGCCATAAAACTAAGAGAACTTGAGGAGGCTATTTTTAATGCATGAATTTGAAGAAGACGAATATCATGAAGGTGATTACGGAAAAAGAATATGTGATTTTTGTGGTAAAGAGGTAGATTGGACCGAACCCGTTACCGATATTGATGAAAATGGAAAAGAATTTGAGTTGCGTTCATGCTTGATGTGTTCTTTTGACGGAACAGGTATTGCTAGTAGAGAAGAAATTCAAGCAATGATGGATCAAATGAAGAAGGACAAATGAAATAAATTATGAAGAACGGCAAAAATTAGTTCAATGGCAACAGCGGGGACCAAGAATTGGGTAATAACTCCTTGGTGGCCGCTTCTTCTTTTCTTAATGAATATCCTTCCGAACATTCTGTAACTTCAAACGCAAATAAGAACTATCGTAACTTTGAATCGCCGATAAGCTTTATCTGCTTATTATTTGATTTTTCTCACATAGATAATCCCCGTTCGATATGCCTACAGTGACACCATTTCGGCCTTTGATGTGAAAATTCTTTTGGTCATATAATTCCCTCTATTCTAACAAGCCCCCATCCCGTGTATAAGCCCCTCTACTTCACCCTTAACATAACAAAACATCTTTGTCTCCCCTACTTCATAGAGAGAGTTAAGAATATCCATCTCCATCTTCCCAAATCGAATCATACGTTCGCCAGAACACTTGTTATTTCCACATTGAATTTTGTTCCTTTTTGTGGATAAATATATGGGAACATGCGTACTTTCCGTTAATATCCTGTGGACAAACTGTTAATAGAAAAATTTGTTTACAAACACAATATATTGGGTTAATCTTATTTTGTAATCACAATATATAGAAAAGGAGGTCTTCATCATGGCTAAACCTAGTTCCAAAAAAACTTCTAGTCCCAAGATGTCTACTGTTGCTTCGAAAGCTCTGCAAAGCAAACAAACAAGCAAACTAACCAAGTCTTTAGCTGCCAGCGTACTCTCTCAATCCAAATAATGTTAAATACCAAATCAAGGAGGAATCTATGAGCAAAACATTTAAGATTAGAGTCGGCGGATCGAAGTCACAAACCAAAAATGATCTAAAAAAGTTTGAACGAGAAGTCTCGCGTGAAATGAACAAGCAAGTTGATAAATTAATAAAAAAAATTAAGTAAGCATCATAACCTTAATTTCTCCTCCTTCAGATGCGGGTACATCTGAAGGAGAACTCTTAACTTTCAGGTAATATATTCTCGATCATTTGTGTCGAGTTAATCCTCTCCCGAATCACATATCCCCCATCCAAGAGTGGTTCTTAATCATATATTCATACTCTTCTTTTCGAAAATAACCATAGCTTCTACACATAAGGTTTATCATACAAAAATACTTGTAAAGGTGTGATCCAGATGGTAAAAGTAACTGGCTTTAAAGAATTAAACAACAGATTGAATCAAATAAGTAAAGGCGCTCAGGAGCTTGGTGCTCAAAAACAAATGTCCTTTGATGAGCTCTTCCCAGATTCATTTATTCAGAAACACACCCCGTCTGAAAATATCTCTGCTTTTTTAGAAGGCGTTGGCGTTAAATCCAAAGAAGACTTTGCAGCCCTTCCCCAGGAGGACTTAGAGAGCTATGTTCGTTCTACAACGAAGTTTTCGACGTTTCATGAAATGTCCCAAGCTGCTCTTGCTGAAGTCGTATATAAAAGATTGGGCCTTTAGTTTGACAGTAGACAAGCCCCTGCGTATCAGCAGGGGCTTGTCGCTAAGGATCGACTTCTAACTTTAAATAGTGCATCATAACACGTTCCGCCCTCTATATAATGAATAACACTGCACTTGGTTTACACTATAGAAATGATGAACCAGAATTGAGTTAACGGGCTGACACTTACAATATGTGTTAATGTTAACTTACAATAATAAGGGGTAGCGGAAAATGTACTAAGGAGTGTATCTCATGGCATCCGTCACACAAAGAGTAGAGAAATTCAAGCAGCCTTATGGAGGCTTTTTAAGACCAAACGATTTTACTAAAACAGTTTTCGATGACGGGATCGAGTTGTACTCAGAGGAGAATATATATGCTGGTTTAGTCGGGATAGCGGTAGATTATCTGATTCGCTTCATGACTGGAACCTCTGCGGAAAAGGCATTTAAGATTTCGCTGATTGGTTCTCAATACATGAAACAAGAAAAAAAAGCAAAAGAATTCATAAATCACATAAAGGACTTGGATGATCAATCCATAATTTATGCCTGTAAACTCGTAGGTTATGACGTGTGCGCTAGGGTGGGCACATTCAGGTATAAGCCAGTAGAAGACATTAATCCAGATGAAAACACTGTGTCTAACATTCGTACAATGGTGAATAGGAGCCTTTCTTTCTGGGAACATTCAGGACCAATTATTAAGGAAGGTTTCAATTTTGAATTAGCTTATACACCGACGATTACGTGCGGCGACGGGGATTATCTGACAGAAGATACTTTGTGGGATTTAAAGGTGTCTAAGAATTCTCCAACAAGTACGCATACTTTGCAATTGTTAGTCTACTATATTTTGGGTCTTCGCTCAATTCATTTGGAGTTCCAAAATATAAAAAAATTAGGCATCTACAATCCAAGGCTTAACATAGCCTATTTGTTAGAAAATTCAAAGATTGATTCTTCCGTGATAAAAGAGGTGGCTACTTATGTTGTAGGTGTTCATTCGCCCCTCGAAAGGTTTGAGACCCACATGCACGCCAAGGAGTGGGTTATCGTGTCTCCAGACGGCAAGACCTATCGTTGCAGCAATCTTAAGCACTGGCTGCGTGAGCACGAACATTTGCTTGATGGTACAGTCGCTCAAGCCTCGGACGGTATAAGAAAGATCAAATACTCCTTGCAGGGCAAACGGAAGAATAAGTCGTACCATTGGAAAGGGTGGCAACTCTTAGAGTGGGGCGACAATTAAAGTGACGATTCTCCATGCGTGAATCCGCGTTTTGGCCCAGTACCAGCGTATCTGACACCAGGGACAACGTTTGTAAATAAATGTTAGTATTTGGATTGGGGAAATTTCTTTTTTGATGGGAGTCGGAACAATCCTGTCCAATTTAGCCATCCCGACAGACCTCGATGAGAGAGTCTGTTTTTTTCAATACATAAGATAAGTTATGCACGCTGCGATCATTAAGCCTAACGGGCAGGTTAATTAAACAAGATAGGTGGTGATTTTATGTCGTATTTGACGTAAACTGTTCACTAGCGACTTCCCAGAGAGCGCGTTTTGAAGAGTTCAATATAAAAAGCAACAGCTGTCTTAAACCGAGAAATAAAGTCCTAGACTACTGTTGGTTTGTGGACTAATGCCTCGTTAGCTAATGATGCTGGTATTCAAGACAGACTGAATTTATTAAGTCATCTAAGGAGCCAATCCTCTGTTCTACTGAGTCTACATGATAAAATGTACATGTGTTTCCAATTTCATTTAGTTCATTAGTTGAGGAGTATAAATAAATTTTCTTTCTTGCTCCCAGAGCAATTCCTAACTCAACATGACTCCCTTTCCCAGCTGGAATCATGACAATCACTACATCTGCAGCCAAAACCCCAGAAACCTCTTCTTCGCCAATTTTACGGAGTTTGGTAATAGAGTCTATGTTCGAGTTTATTGTCCAGTCGTATGTATGTT
The DNA here is from genome assembly GCF_038000235.1 of Paenibacillus sp. FSL R10-2199. Classification (NCBI taxonomy): domain Bacteria; kingdom Bacillati; phylum Bacillota; class Bacilli; order Caryophanales; family Paenibacillaceae; genus Paenibacillus; species Paenibacillus sp. FSL R10-2199. The sequence continues at coordinate 1,347,311 of NZ_JBBOBO010000002.1, forward strand.
GAAATCCATGTGCTTTCAAAGTCTCAGCGACTTCCCGCACTTTCTCTATATTTTTGAGACTAGATGCTATGTAAAATTTCATTTTGTTCCCCCACCCATAAAACCCTTATGTATGAATAAAAAAGCGCCTGCGGAGCAACTAAGTAGGCTTCCTTTTATGTCACATGCTCCCTTAGCTATGATCATTCTTGATGTTAAAAATCAGCGGCATAATGTCAACTTTATTTAATCAAATAGCTCCTACCGAGCGAACAAGCAGACACTATACTTTAGTTGTTACACCCACAAAAAAGGGAGAATCCACGTTCATGCGGCTTCTCTTCTTTTTTAGATATAATCTTTTCCAGCCATTCTTAAGTCGTTCTTTAAATTACTTCACTAGTCGGTTAGCCATAATAATGGCCTGTTCAATTGTTGTATTCTGTTTTGGAGCAAATGTAGTTTCACTCAGACCCTTCACAATATTTGCTGCTGACATTGCGCTTACAGCTTCCTTAGCCCAACTAGAGATTTGAGCATAGTCTGAGAAATTCTTTGTACTGCCTTTTTCTAATGTCTTTCCTGCTTTATCTACAGTACGTTTTAACATTGTCGCCACTTCTTCACGTGTAATAGTAGCTTGTGGAGAGAAAGTGGTTTCTGAAGTTCCCTTGACAATGCCTAATTCATATGCTTTCAGTATTTCAGGATTGCTAGTATCCTTAAAAGTATTCTTACTCGATAAAGGTGCTGACTTTTGAGTTAATTTCTCATATAGTTTAACAGCTATTTCACAAAATTTTTCACGTGTTATTGCCTTATTATAACTCAAATCTTTAACGGGAAGTGTAAGTCCAGATGTTCTAGCTGAACGCAAATCAACGAGTGCCCAGTCAGAGGCATCCTTGAATATTTTCCCTTCATGTATCTTAGCTGCTGGCTTTGGCGCTAATCCATTCCCATTCATAATTTTCCTTGGCAAGAGTGTATCATTTTCACCCTTCTCCAATATGTAGACCTCACCGTTTGTTCTTATTACAAACCCTTCGAACACATAGGAAACATCGTCCATAAGCTTACGGCTGTCATTATAATCAAAGAACCAAAGGCTATCGTCATTTTTAATATAATAACCTCCTGCTTCCGACCAACGCCCTCCATCCTTGTAATAATAATCTTCAAAAATATATTTTACATCTCGATCAATTATACCTCGTTCATAATCATCGGCGTGGGCATATAGGGTTCCATTATTCTTTAAATAGAGATCAGTTGTGAAATCCTTGATATCATTGCTTACTTTATTATCATTACGATACAGTGTCCCATCCTCCAATAATTTAATGTTACTATTGTTGGAATGGTTAACAATATTAGGGGCAGCTAAAGTATTAAATTCATTTTGACCTGGGAAACCAATATAGGTGTTACCTAATTTATCAATAAAGAATCCTTTATAACCTGGAGATTGATTTATTTGATCAAATCCATTGCCACCGTTGTAGTTGGGATTAATCTTATACACCAAATTTTCGGCAGAGTAGTAAGATGGATTAATGTAATCAATATTCTCAGCAATCTTAACCGCTGTGTTAGAACTTGCTTGATAGGCAAATGGGAAGAGCATGCTTATGGATATTGTCTGTTGAATATGCCTCCCACCTACTTCCTTATTTTCAACAGACACTTTAGGTATTACATTCTTATTTTCAATGAATAACTTTTTGTTTATATCTGGAATATCAGTGGGACTTCCCATTATGTATAATTCCCCATCATTAGTAAGAATGGTCGACAATTGTACAGTAGTAACCGATTCAATATCAGAAACTACACTGTAAGAATCTTTGTTGTAATTAAATCTGGCACTTTGTAACTCCATGATTTCACGTGATTTTAAATAAGGAACATCAATTTTGGATATCGACTTTACATTACTCATAATTTTCGAAAAATTACTTTCATTCATGTTTTCGTCTGAAGATAAAAACAGATCCCCATTATCATATAGAATAAAGTGCTTAAGTTTATAAGATTGCAAATCTCTGACATAATATTTTTGTCCTGCATAAGTAGATGAATAATCGTAACCACCATACTCCCACACCCTGTCCGAATACTCTGGTTGGAGCTCACTTTGTAAAAGTGTACTCCAATAATGAGTCTGCATGTCTCTTATGGGAACTTTAGAAGCTTCAGCAGACGCATAAAACGGGGATATTATACAAGTGAGCAAAGACATTAGAGCTAAAATACTTATTAGTTTTTTCTTCATAGTATACCTCTTCTCTCGATGATTGATTAGATTCAAGTATAAGTTATAAACCAAATTAAGGATACGTTAAGACATTGATTGTCGTTCTAAAAACCGTATTATGTCGGTTACGCTAACGGGAAATATAAGGTCAAGTAACAGCAGCGATCAAGACTTAGACAGTTAAGTCTTGATCGCTTTTCTATTATTAATATATGGGCCATTTGGACGCAAATAATAACTGTTACTTACTGGAACAGAAACTAATGTATTCTAAAAAAGCAGATCACTCATAAGAGCAGTCTGCTTTTAGTAGTAGTATTATTTAGCTTTAGCAGAGGAATAAGAATTTAAAAAATTAGTGATTCCATTTGGAACAAATATCTGTTTCTTATCATTGAAAAGGTCTGGAGACGTAACCGTGATAATTTTAATTGGTACTTTTGTGAGATTTGAAAAATATTGTTTATAGGCCTTATCATAGGCTGATTTTTTCTCTTCTTTTTGATTTACATAGAATAAATCTGAATTATCCGTCTTTTCTTGATCTATTAGATTGGCCTGAAAAATCTCTTTATCGTTAAATTTAGTTCCTTGAAGGCTAACCTCGAAAACTTGAGTACTATTTTCGACCGAGCTCTGTCTAGTTACAAATGCGATATAGCGATAAGCTCCATCTTTTTTGCTTTTATAAAGTTGTAGATTATCTGGCGCTAAAAATCCGCCCATTCCCACATTAAATATGCCCTCTGAAGAAGTACTCAATTTCTTCTGGTAAATAAATGGAACAACTTTTCCATTTTGAACAGCTACAGCAGATGTAATACTCGAAGCTAAACCCATTGAGAACCCTTGTATAAGTTCGGGGGTACCATCTAAGTTTAAATCTACTAAGGTGAAATAATAGGAGCTATCATAATAATTTTTATTATCTGTGAGAACCTTTTTAATATACTCAGAGTAAAGAATTTTCCATGATTTAACAGTATTTGCTTTTGCTGAAGCGGTTATGGGAACACTCCCCAATAATATCAGCAAAGCTGCAAAGATCCATGTAATTCGTTTCATGTTTTAGTAACTCCTTATCTTATTATTACGTACTCAATATTTAATAGTACTATTGAAAGTTGAAATTTTCCAGCAATAATATGGGGATTTTAACTTTCACTATAATATGGGTATTAAGTTAATTTATCGTGTTTTCACATTAAAAAATAAAGCTTTAATATACTTACAAACAATTTTACGCTCGGACGCAAATAATAATTATCGTTACTTTGAATCGCCGATAAGCCGAATCCGCCTATCATTCAATTTTTCTCACAAATATGAATCCCCATCCGTATGTCCAAAAGACCTCCCAATCAATATCACACTTTTTTATTCAGCATCAGTAGTGATGATTGTTTACACTCTATTGGCTTTTTGATTATAGATACTATAAATCCGTTTGCCATATTCTTCATTGCATTTCTAACGTGCTTCAGTATGTGTATATGCCATCCGCATGTCTACTAAATGGCGCCTACAAAGAAACAAGCCCTTGGTGGCCACCAAGGGCTTGTTGTTTAGAAACTAAAAACTGAACTTTCGGAATAAAGCTATAATATAAACTTTCTTACTTCGCGATATTTTTTATAAAAATTTTCAGTTAAAAAGAGATCCAGTTGCCCACCCTGCTCGCCTGATCTAGTCCCAATTGTAAATGCAGCTAACATGACAGTACTGGTGCTAATTAGTTTACTCGTCATATTTTCATCAAGGTGAACCTCAGAATATCCCTTTGCCGCAATGTTTTTACGAACTACATTAATATCCCCTTGAAAACCAGGGGATTCTAATAAGTGAAAAAAGTGCGCCCGAACATTTGCTAATACTTCATATAGGGTTTCTTGTGAGTATTCTCCCTTTTCGATTCTATCCCAAAACATGTTTAAGAACATATTCCAAATTTTTATGTACGCCACATTTATCTGTGCCGATTCAACACGAATTTCATCAGTCGATATAAATCCTAAAAAATCAAGAATCGATTTGCAATCTTCATTTCTAAGATTTTGTTGTTGAATGTTTGGTATCACTCTTTTTAAATAATTAAAGATCTCTTCCATTATACTTCCATCCTTTTCTTAATTTTTGGTTATTTAACCCCAAATGGATCTACTATATAACATTGTGGCTAACTGACGGTTAATATATTGTGGATCATTTGTTTGAAGTTGTTCTTTACATATGTTCCTTAAGTACAGTAATCCCTCAACATATTGATCACCTAACCCCGCTATATTTTCTAAAGCCCCCGAAAAAAATCCATGAAATTCGTGAAAGGACATATTTTCTACTTCTTTAACACTTCCAAAACCATTTACTTTTTTATCGATAATACCCTCATAAACAACTTCTTCTATATAACTCATAAAAGAATCAAAGAAAAGTTTATCTTTTTCAAACACGTAAGAAGTACGATTTTGATTTCCTAACGAATGATCAATAGATTTCGCATAATTAGGTTCACGATACACGGGAATTTTAAAATCTTGATCTACAAATCTCACATAAAAATATGTGGTTATCTGAAACGCTTCGTATAAACTCCGTTTAGCAAGTTCGATTGAAGTTCCATTACTATTATGAATAGTACTATTCCCTCGTATTCTAATTGAATGAAGAAGTGTTAATATTTCGTTGTCGAGATAATTCCCCCTCTCAAGTACATTCAAATTCAAAAAGAAGCTATCTGATTTTTGCACGTTTATAAATTCCAAAATAACCTGGACAAGTTCTTCCCCTAGCTTGCGTAATTTATATAAGCTAGTATCTGCGTCATTAAAAATATTATGTTCAGCCAAATAACCTAATTCGTATAATGAGGGATAAGCATTTTTAATAAACATAAAATTTGAGAACATAACTTCTCCTTTGTTCTTTCCCTTATCTTTTTCAATACTCTTAAGTATAATTGATATCATTATCTATTCTGTAAGAAATTCATATCGATTTCTATGCATTAATTTATTGACTTACGACCTCTACTCGCTGCTTACATTGTAGGACAGCGCGAGATACGGACAATCCTAAACCGTTCATGCGAGAGCGTCACTTACATTGTACCTTTTAACTATACTTACGCTAATGTGAATCTTTAGGTAACAGTAACAATAGTAATCAAGACTTAGGTAGATGTTCAAAATCAGTGGCTTAATCCTTAAATTTCTCATTGCCAACTTTATTAATCAATACATGACATGATGAAGGATATGAAAGAACTATAGAGCTATGATAATAGACAGCCGCTCACTCTGATGACTGCATTTGTTCAACTGACGGGCATGATGAGACGTTTATACTAAACGAGGGAGGAATTCAAGTGGAAATTGAGCCCTATAACGGAAGAAGTTCTAGTGGAAGAACCAAGTATTTTACTGTTACTGGTCCAAAGGGAATCCTGCAAATTGGTGTTACATATACGAACAGAAAGAAGAACGGTGTTTTCTTTAAACGTGAATTTCAAGTCGATGAAATTAATACAGGGAACGGTTGGACCGATGAATGTCCAGATACTCGGGCAATACTGCTTAACACCATCGGTGAAACGTTCGAAGGAAAGAGAGATCGAATAAAATGGCTCGAAGCCGTATATAATGGTTCGCGTCTTCCTAAAACGATCTCATCGATTGCAACAGATTAAGCTAAGGGAGAACTTCGGCCCGAAGAAATCACGAAAGGAGCTAATCACGTCGGTTGGTTGCTTTTGTTCATCTATACCAGCTAATAGCTTGTCAACATTACCAGTAAAGTGATTCTAAATCATGTGGTATAGTTAAAATGAGGCATGCCAAAAAACCCTCCAATTTTCTTTGTGTCTTGGAAGGTTATGCCAATAATATTTTTTAAATTGGACGAAATTCCTTTTTATTTTTTAAGATCGCATAGAGCCAATGGACGAGTTTATTTGCACATGCGATTAGAGCTACTTTATGTGGTTTTCCTTCAGCTCTCTTACGTTCATAGAACGCTTTGATTCGCATATTTCGGGAGCGTATAAGTCCACACTGAACAGCCATCACCAGTGCGTAACGCAGCTGCCTGGAACCACGTTTCGTGATTCGGTTTCGAGTCGCTGTAAACTTACCGGAAGCAAAGACACTCGGGTCAATGCCTGCGAAGGCGACTAACTTCTTAGGATGATCAAATCGTTCGACTTCTCCTATTTCGGATAAAATTGTTGCAGCAATTTTATGCCCAATCCCGGGAATCGACTGAATTAATTCATACTCTTCAATTTCTTCAGCCAGAGCATCTATGTTCTGTTCCAGTTCAGCAAGATGCTCTTGGTATTGAAGAATAAGGGTAATAAGAACTCTCATATTGATTAAATGACTTGCATACATGGTTTGCTGAAATGGATTTTGTTTTGCCGCATCTACTAATCGTTGAACCCGTTGGTTAATCCAGTCCTCTGAACGCCCCCGTTTCGAAGAAAGCAGTTCTTTCATCTTAGCTCTAAGTGTATCTTCATCCGTCTGTAAAACTAAATATGAGGTTGGGAATTCACTTAAAAACCGCAGTGAAACACCGGAATACATAGCTCCAAACACGCCTTTATAACCCGGGAAAACCTGATCTAAAACAGCTTGGAATTGCAGTTTAGTCGATACACACATCTTTGAAAGAGTCTCATATTGCCTTGTAAGATAGCGCAGATTGAGAAGTTGCACACCTCTTTTCTTAAAAGGTTCAAACTCTTCCCTGTAGTACAACTCACCCAATAGGTAAGCGTCAGCAGCATCCGTCTTTACTTTACGAAGCTGAGACTTTCTAAGCCGATTGGAGATTAGCGGGTTAATGACAATGTAAATATAGTGATGTTCCTCTAAGAACTGAACAACAGGGCTTTGGTAATGTCCTGTTGCTTCTAGAATAAGCAAAGGACGTTGTTTGGATACCGATTCAACGTCCTTTAAAACTTGATGTAGATTTGCTAGGCCATCACGAGTGTGCTCGAAGTGGAATGTCCCTCTGAAGAGCTTTCCGCGCGCTAAAAAGGCTTGTCCATGACTTTCTTCTTTTGAAATATCTAGACCGACAACTGGATTCATTTCATCTCATCTCTCCCTGTAAGTTTAAATTCACCGGCATCCCTACGGTTCTTCTTGTCGCTCCATAGCATCGCTTGTTATACGGGATCTTACGTCCCAACCAGCCTCAATCATGGTCATGACAAGTAGGGTGAACATTATAGCGCTCGGGATCAAGTCCCACGGGCAGGTACGTTCGACCAGGCTACTTTAATCCTCTATGCAAATGAAAAAAGGATCAACCAGAAAGAACTGGTTGATCTCATAATACGAACGGGCAGGTTAATGCAACTTTCTAACCCCCAACTCGTATACACGAATGGCATGGAAAAATAACCATTTTATGGGGGGAGATGTAGTTGAAAGCATCAAATAAAGTCGTTACGCAATTTCTCCTAGCAGTTTCAGTAATCGTAATGATCATAGGGTATATACAATTAAATAACTCTGTTTTATGGGGCACTGAAAAAGTACTTGAATATATGGTTGTGCAGGGCGGTATGGATTCAGTACAGTACAATATCATATTGCAAGGGTTTATAGAACAAATTAAGTGGAGTGGAAGCATTCTATTAGGACTTGGTGGGATTCTATTTATAGCCTGCATTGCTTTAGTTCTGAATAAGCGTTCAGGTTTGAACTAACGGGAAACATTAGTTTAATGGAAACAGCGGCAACCAAGACTTAGGCAGTTAAGTCTTAGTCGCCGCTTCTTCTTTTGATGAACCCCCAGCTTATCTTATTTAAGAGCATCCTTCCGAGCAATCTGTACGTTCGGACGCAAATAATTACTGTTATTCTTTGAATCAATGATGAGTTGTAGCTGCTTATCATTTGGTTTTACTCACATAGATGATTCCCCATCCATATGTCTACAGGGGCCACAATTTAAAATTGAACCTTTCAGATTATCATCCTTTGTTGGATGAATCGCTCTTTGCCCCTTCAGTAAACCAGATTCTTCACGTGCCGTCTAGAAGCCCTCTTAAAAAAAACACGTTAGTTTACTTAGGTCCCTCTAACAACCATTCTTTAAAAAGCCTCAGCGCAGATATCGTTGTAATTAATTTATATGCATCTATTTTACTCCACGCTGATGGATTATCCCTCCCATGAAGAACTCTGTTTCTATTTATTAAGTTCGAACGGGAGTTATTAAATGGTCTATTCTTAAATAAACTATTTTCTAGGAGATAAACAATGGATGACCCAATGATATTATCAAAGCTTGTTGTTTCATCTTTTTCTTTAAGTTTAGGCCGTATAACATTAATGAGTCTCCATCCAATATCTTCGGTTTGACCAATGTTTTTAAGCTCATGCTCAATTGCTGTTAGTAGTGATGGAATACAGACTTTAAACATATTACTTTCAATGGATTCAAAACACTCCCGATAAAATTCTTCCCAATCCTTATTACTTGAAGAGAGAATATACTCCTTCTCATTCTTATACAAGCTGAAACCATTTGCTTCGAAATACTCTAAAAATTGTTTATTCTTACTATTCTGAACATCTGTAGTTCCGCCAATCCGTCTATATTCAGGTAGAGACATACAAGCTGAAAGACACCAGCCATACTTCACATTGCTAACACATTCCTTTGTCAAATTTGTATAGAATTCTCCCCAATCATTTTCGGGGATCTCAGGAATATCAATCGTGGGTTTCTGTATTTGTTCAAGTAGTTCAATGTACTCCTCTATAGCTTCCAATATTGGTAGAATACATTCTAATTCTTGCGGCACCTTATCTTTAAAAAGCTTATGTACTGGTTTTGGCCATTTAGCATGTGTCTGTGACATCTCATTGATTTCATTGGAATCCTTTTCATTTAAACTCATCGTATCGCCTCCCTCTCTTACTTCTACTCCCAAAATACTACAAATCTGAAGTAGCCGACTACAACTCAAAAATCGCTTTCCTCAAATATCCGCTTATGTAATCAGGCAAATAAATAAATGCTTTCATTTAAGTTGCCTCAATCAGTAACACATAATCAATATCAGCGTTCCTATATTATCACGTCTAGCTGCGTCGGAATACAGGGCAGAAGTATTACGACATCGTGAAAATAAAGTTGCCCTCATGAGCTAAAATTGCCCAATGAAGCATTACGCTAAAGGGAAACATTAGTTTGATGGAAACAGCGGCGACCAAGACTTAGGAAATAAAATCTTAGTCGAAGCTTCTTTATTAATAAATCACTCCAGCTTAACTTATTAAAGAACATCCTTACGAACAATCTGTACGTTAGCTGTTGTTACTTTGAATCGATGATAGTGTAATCGCAGCATTTAAAGAAAATACGTAAGAAAAAAGGATAATGAAACAATAAATATAAATATATACATGTAAAAAAAAAGCCCCCTCGCAATGATCGAGGGAGCTGTCGGCGTTACTGATGTCCAGCGAGGTACATGTATACTATGAATATGCATGTTAGTGTTATTGAAGACCCTATCGAGTAAAAAACCTCGAACCTCCCTATAGTTTTGTTTTTCTCTGTATTCGAAAGCAGTGTGTCTTTGATGAGCACATAAAAAAAGGTTAACCACACACATGCAAAAACGAATAGCGCAAGAGCAGTAATACCGAAAGAATCACTAATAAAATTTTCCATACTAGTACCTCCATAAAAAAAAGGAAGACTATTTTATCTATCTAAATAGCCCTGTTTTGGACAAAAAAAAAGTCCGCCACATAATTATTTTACCATTAATTCCACTTAAATGTAATACCATAAAAAAAGATACAGCGCTATGTATCTTTTTTTTTAATTGACTCACTATACTAATGGTTTTAATACGCCTCAACGTTAAAGTCGAAAAATTATATTAAACTAACTTCTTCACCTGTTTGTTCTCATGCAATGTCTCACTCAATAGAAAATAAACTGTAATAAATGGCATATATTCCCCGATATTTAGGGAGTAAAATTGAAAAAAATACTAATCGGAGGTTTTCATGGACAACAAACAAGAACCATCCATTGAGGAAATTATCATCCCTCATTTGGAGCAAGCAAAAAAAATGCTTGCAAACAGAGAACAGGAAAATCTGAGTCAGCTATTGAGTGAAGTAATTGATCTTTTGCAGGATCACAAAGCGCAAATTGAGCACGGAGCGCTTAGAAACACAGCTTATGCCGATCTGCTCTTTCGCTATTTGCCATGTTTCGTGACTCCAATCATCATTACAGGGGAAGGAGAAATTCATAACGGTACCTGCTTTTTTGTGGAACTCGAAAACAAATGCATTGCCATAACAAATCATCATGTGGTCCAATTTTGGCGAGACCTTCGAAAAGAAGGAAAGCCCGCAGGTTTTCAAATTGGCGATCTGATTAGCACTGGAAATCTAGAAGAGCTGATCCTTGGCGATTCGGATTTACTTGATCTCGCCACGATACTAATTACCAGCGATATTAAAGAGGAACTGACACAAAAAGGAAAGCAGTTCTTCCGTTACCACCATACACGTAACGCTGAAGTGGGAGATCGGGTGTTTGCTTTAGGCTGGCCAGGCGTCCTGCGGGAAGACGAACCTGATGAGCGCCAAACCACCTCTTATTTTGTCGGAATCCAGGGAGATGTGATGGATGCGACCGACCGTAAGTTGATTGTGAGTCTAGATCGGGAAAATTGGGAAAAACATATGGGTGAACGGGAACTAGAAGAGTTGACTGTATTTGGCGGAATGAGCGGCGGGCCTATCTTCCTTTTTGTCGACGGTGTGCTCCATCTGGTCGGGGTGATCTTTCAAGACTTGGGTAAGGACGGTCTGTGGGGAGAGGGACTTCAAGCCGTTCATGCTCATTTCATAAAGCCAGATGGCTCGATTGAGGAGTTATGATTGGAATGATCAATGTCCATGAGAAAGGCATTGAAATTACTATAGAGTTACTCCTCTAACGGAAACATTAGTTTAATGGAAACAGCGGCGACCAAGACTTAAGCAGTAAGTTCATGGTCACCGCTTCTTCTTTTGATAAACAAACCAAACTTAGCTTATTGAAGAACATCCTTACGGTCGATCTGTACGTTCGAACGCAAATAATAACAGTCATTACTTTGAATCGCCGATGAGCTGTAGCTGCTTATCATTTGATTTTCTTCACATAGCTGATCTCCCATCCATATGTCTACAAGCGCACCAATTAACATTGCACTTCTTAGCTCATCATCGGTTGTGATGAATCGTTTATTCATTTATAACACTCCTCTTCTAATGGGCTCCATTTCGCGTATAAGCCCTCCTATGTTTTAACCTCATGTTCCCTTGTGTATGAAACAAAAAGGCGTCTGCGGAGCAATTAAGCGGGCTTCCTTTTATGTCACATGTTTCCTTAGCTATGACCATTCTTGATATTTAAAATCAGCGCCATCATCCTTCGTTTTTCCATTGCCAACTTTAAATTAATCGCTTCGGACGTTCTATATTCGATTTTCGGGCTTTTCATTGCCAACTTTAAATGCGCTTTTCCAACTTTAATTGTGCTTTGCCAACTTTTTTTATCATTGCCAACTATATTTAATCGAAACACCATTTTTACAATTAATTACATTTGATGATCGACTTTAATCTCTCATGATCAACTTTAATCTCTCATGATCAACTTTAATCTCTCATGATCAACTTTAATTTACTGGAACAGTTGACACAGCGGAGGATTGCCCGCTGCACCGTCTCGCCTGCACCAACAAGCAAGACTAGGCTATTCAGCAGCTCCGGCAGCTCAAGCAGGATTTGCTGCTCCCGCAGGCGCACCTTCTTGTGCAGGTCACTGACCATCGCAACCGGAAGTAGAACTGCCAGGAGGCCGCCAATTGAGATTCCCGCCTGCTCACCCGTAAACAAGGTTAGTGCGCTGCCTCCTGTGATCAACAGCCAGCTGTAGCTGAACATCTCTCCAATGAATAGCAAAGTTCTTTCTGCGCTATGGCGCATGCCGTAGATCCGCTGCAGTGAGCTCTGAATTTTGAACATTACTGCCGGGATTAGGCTAACGACCTTCCCCTTCTCCACAAGCAGCAGGATTGGCTCGCCCAGCCACCGCAGCCGGAGCCCTGCCATGGGCAGCTCACGCAGCGCTGCGTAGCGGCCGCTGCATTTGAAGCGCAGAATCATCCAGCCGGCGGTGAAGATAAGCATGACTGCAGCACATAACAGTGACATGTCAACCCTCCCTCCTCTTCACAATGGAATATCCATGATCTTGGAGGTCCAGAGATAGCAGAGAAATAAGGCAATCAGCGCCAGCGTGGAGACCCCTATTCCAGCACCTGTATACATCGGCTGCATATAGTCTCCCGCTGTCAGGCTCATGAACATCACCATCATCAGCGGAGAGACGAGTAAGGCCTTGGCCTCAAATTTCTTCTGGGCAATACTGACCGCAATATCCTGCTGAATATCCAGCTTCTCTCCAATAATTGTAGAAGTGCGGCGCACGATCTCCACGAGATCCCCGCCCGTCCGCTTGCAGACCATGAATACATCTGCAAAACGTTCCACATCCTCCATGCCTGCCCTTTTGCTGAAATCATACAGCGCCTCTTCTACCGGCTCCCCGTACTCCATGCGGGTACAGATAATATTCAGCTCAGCGATCATGTCACCGCTTCCCTCAGGGTCAAGCATCCGTAGATCAAGCACCGCCTCGCGAAATGCATTCTCTACCGACCGTCCGGCAGATAGCGATGAAGAGAGCGAGAATAGCATCTGCTTGAACTGCAGATTAAGCGCTGAGCGCCGGCGCTGGAGCAGATATTTGCGCAGCAGGCGGGGGCCGGCTGCACTGCCCGGCACAAGCAGCACAGAGAGAAGCAGATGATGATAGAACAGGTAACCAAGGCCAAATAACAGTACACCCCCTGTCAGAATGACCAGAATTCGTTGCATGGCGTTCAATTCGTACCGGGTATAATCCGGAAGCACTGCTTGCTCGCCCGCAGCAGACCCGCCAGGCGGCTGAACCGGCTTTATTCCTTTCGCGAATATCCTTCTATCCGCTTTGGGTACACTCTGGCTTCTGTTCTTCAAGGCATTCAGGACACAACCTCCTCTGGCTTCCGGCTGGCTGAGCTGAAGCGCGCAGCAATGAATAATCACTGATTCCGGCCATTCGCAGTTTGTTTATATGCAGCAGCGGATTGCCACAGGCGGCAAGGCCGCCAAGTACCCGGCCATCCCGTTCCCCGGTTTCCCGAAATTCATATAACGGATTCAGCTCGACCTCTCCGCTGCGCAGACCCGTAACTTCACAAATCTCCATGACTCTGCGCGAACGGTCCCGCAGCCGTGAGAGATGTACGAATATATCAATCGCTGACCCGATCTGCTGACGGACTACAGCTACCGGCAGCTCCGCAGCACTGAGGACCATAGTTTCCAGACGGCTGACCATATCATGCGCACTGTTGGAGTGGCCTGTTGATAAACTTCCGTCATGGCCGGTATTCATCGCCTGCAGCATATCCAGGCACTCTGCTCCACGCACCTCACCAACAACAATACGGTTCGGCCGCATCCGCAGTGAAGTGCGGATCAGATCGCGGATGGTAATCTCACCCCTTCCTTCCGTGTTGGCATTTCTGGTCTCCAGCGAGACCAGATTCGGGACCGTGACAATCTGCAGCTCCGCAGAATCCTCTACCGTAATCACACGCTCCTGCGGCGGTATGAACTGCGACAGGGCATTCAGAAAGGTAGTCTTTCCCGAGCCTGTCCCCCCGCTGATGAAGATGTTGTACTTGGCCGCAACCAGAATCTGCAGCAGCTCTGCAGCTTCCTGACTGAGCGCTTCACGCGTCACCAGCTCGGCCATGGTCATAGGTGTCTCAGGGAACTTGCGGATGGTCATTGCCGGGCCCCTTAGCGCAGCAGGCGGCAGCACGATATTGACACGCGAACCGTCCTGCAGCCGGGCATCTACAATTGGCGAAGACTCATTCACCACCCGGTTAACACCTGAGACTACAGTCTGGATAATATCCTCCAGCCGGCTTCTGGATTCAAAAGCCAGCGGCAGTCTGCGGATCATGCCATCCTCCTCCACAAAGATCTCCTCATGGCTATTGATCATAATCTCGGTAATGGCCGGATTATCTATCAGCGGCTGCAGGATATCCAGCCCCCGGAAGGAGTCGAACAGCTTCTTCACCAGCTCGTGCTTCTCCTTGGCCGTCAAAAATTGCAGATTGTCCCGTCCAAGAATAATCCGTTCAATAAAAACGGCAAGCTCATGGTTTCCTATGGCCGAAGTAACGTCCAGCCCTGCCCGGATGTCGCTGCGCAGTGCTCTGAACATTTCTTCATTCATGCAGAACTCCCGGTAAATACGCCCGGCAAAGCCGGTTCAATTATGCTTCTGCAGAGCTGCTGTACTCCCGCTATGAATTGAGGTGAGCTCAGGCACAGCTCTCCGTAATGCTGCATCCCCCAGGAAGGAATATACGGAAGTGTACCCGCCAGCCCGGTTCGGGCATCCGCGAGGTTGTCATTCACCGCATCCGAACAGCAGTTCATCACGAATCTGCTCCTGGCTCTCAGTTCCGTGGGCATGCCGGAATGCGGGCTGTCGAAGTAGGTAAGCCAGCGTTCCGTCTTGTGCCGGCTTACCTGCTCGTTCTTCAGTACCCACAGCAGGAGTCCGCATCTGTGTAATACAGCCTGAGCCCGCTCCTCCTCAATGCTTCCGGTATCCGCAATGATCACATCATAGCTTCCGGACGCAGCCAGCCCTTCTAATATCTCCAGCGTATCCTGCCGTGACATCTGAAGCATTTCCCTGAAATTCTCCACAGGTCTGAATGCATCACAACGCAGGCTATCATGCCTGAACGCATAATCCTTCCATAAGGGCTTCCCCCTCCCTCCCTTGTTCTCTCCCCCAGCCTTGAGTTCGTAGAGCAGGCGTTCAAAGCCCGGAGCGTTACCGCCCGGCATCCGCAGATATAATCCGCTGCTGTCCACACTCTCCAGGTTGAGGTAGAACACCGAGAGGCCGAGTGCACCAAGCTGCTTCGCCATATTCAGGGCAAGCGTTGTTTTGCCGCTGCTGCCGCTTGCCGAGACAACCCCCAGCAGCAGTGTTTGCTCCTTGGGAGCAGCAGCAGTCCTGACCCGCTTCAGATCACACAGCTGGAGAACGGACTCCAGCAGCGAGGGAAGCGCCTGGTATTTGGCAATCCTCATTCCTCCTGCCACATTACCGGCATTCGGCAGATCTCCCGCATCACTCAACACTGCCCACGGAACCGTGCTCCTTCCTTCCACCAGCCAAGCTTCAATGAAGGAAGGGTCACCGGCAACGGCATCCGGAATCTCGTCTCCCTTCATAAATTCCATAAAAGTGTCCAGCCTGCTGAACGCTGTGATCCGCAGCATTTCCCCATACTCACTATGGTGAAGATAATGCAGCAGCGGTTCAATGTACTCGCTCTCCCGGACTGCAAGTACAATTCTTGCCGTCATGAAATCACTCTCCTCTCAGAATATTGGCAAAAATGGCAGCAAAAAAAGCACCGCCAATAACCGTGGGATACGGTCATTGAACGGTGCTTCCGTTACTGTTCCTTAATTTACAGCTATAGTAGCATATATATAAGAGCTCAGCAATATCTTTTTTACCAATATCCGAGTGAACCTCCCAGAATCCCCCTACCTTACATGTCCTGCAAGGGATATGTGATCATTCTCCGCGTACCTTTATAATACATACGTACATACATAAGTTAGTCCAGATTATAGAGAGGAGTTTTACAATTATGAAACTAATTCCCGGATTCCTTGCCGTTCTTGCCTTATCCGGTGCAGTCAGCTTATCCGCTGCCGCAGCAGAACAACCTATTACAGTCCTGATTGATCAGCAGAAGCTGAACCTGAGCTCCAGCTCGCCGGTCAAAGACAACGATTCTATCCTCGTGCCTATGCGCCCGATCTTCGAGAAGCTGGGCCTGGAGCTTACCTGGGATGCCAAGACCAGCACCATCACCGCCAGTAAGGAAGGCCTGAGCATCAAGCTGCAGATCGGCAGCAAAAAAGCAAGCGTGAATGGAACGGTCAAGTCGCTGGTATCCGCTCCCCGGATGATTAATAATGTGACGTATGTCCCGCTGCGCTTCGTCAGTGAAGCTACCGGCAACCAGGTGAGCTGGGATGCCAAAGCTAATACCGTAGCGATTACCAGCGCAGCAGACACTGCTGCATCCACCAAAGAAATCTCAGCCCTGTTCGATAAGTACGCCGACTATTTGAATAATGAGAATGCCAAAGGTTTCGTGTCGCTTATCGATCCGCAGTCTCCGCTAACCGCGATTGGTCCGCAGCTTGAGGAACAAATGGCGGAGTATGATACCAAGACCACCATTGAGCAGCTGAACATTATTGATGTGCAGAAGAGTGAAGCAACTGTGCAGACGATCGAAACCAGCAAGAAGCTCGGCGGTGCTTTTATGCTGAACAGCAAAGCTGAGTACATCTATTCCCTGACCCGGAGTACCGCCAGCACACAGTGGCAGATCAGCAATCTGCAGATCAAAGCAATAGAGTATTCCCTTCCGGAGGGGACACTCGAAGCAGCAGTTTCGGTCCCCAAAGCTGAGGAAGATCTGATCAATGCTGTGGTTCAGGCTAATTTTGATTATACCAACAAAGAGAACCTGGACGGCCTGCTCTCGACCATTGACGAGACTTCTCCCGCATATACTCAGACCAAACAGGTGTATGCCCAGATGTTCCAGGTCTATGATCTGGATTCCGCTATCGAGTCTTCCAAGATCATTGATTATACAGCCGATGAAGCTTCCGTATATCTGGTGCAGACGACCAAGAAACTAAGCGGTCCTGCGTTACCGGATAGCCGCTCCACCACTGTGACAACCCTGAAGAAGTCTGCTGACGGCAAATGGAAGCTATCCCAGAGCTATATGCTTAAAACGGAACCTTTGAAGCCGTAAGGAACTGCTCAGGAAACATTGAATTCATCTGCGTCAAAATAATCTGCACCCCAAAAAGCAGTGCCGCCCTCAGAGGACGGCACTGCTTTGTATTAAACCCGGTTTCCGGCTACAGGAATCTCCGCTTCAGATCCGGTGACGGGAGCAGACACTGTTCATCCCGGCCGAACCAGCGGTAGCGGTTCCTTGCCACAAGCCTGTACAAGGCGTTACGCAGCGGTTTCGGCACCAGGATGAACACATATGCGAGCGGCCACGGAAACCGCAGTCTGCGGGCAATCCGCAGCACTGCAGCCGACTCTGTATAATAGCAGCCGTTCTCCACAAGCACCACAGTGTTTAACTGATTGCCGGGCAGGCTGCCAGCCCTCAGCAATTCCTTGGCCGGCTCACTCTGCAAGGAGGCGAACATGAAGTTCGCCCGGGGATCACGGGGAACAATGAACCGGACCAGCCCCTGGCACAGATGACAGACTCCATCAATCAGCACAATGGATTTACCCTGCATTTCCTTGTACTCTTCAGCCACTTCGCCGCCCCCTTCCTCTTAATCATAGTGTACCCTTCATATCCTCTTCTGAAAAAAAACAAAAAACGCGGGATAGCTCCCGCGCCTACAACGTCCGTACGTGTAATTATTCAGCAATTGCCTTGTTAATCCACTCGTCCCCGATCATTTGCCCTTCGAAATCAGCTGTGAAGGAATCCATGCATCTGCAGATGAAATCTTTGCGGCATACCGGACATGGCGTCTTGAGCAGGCGGCTGATGTTCGTCATTTTCCATTCCGGAAACCGATTGTAGAACGCGCGGCACTCCGTTCCGTCAGCAAGCTTGATAATGAACTCGTACAATCCTTCCTTATCATTGCTGCTGGCTTTGGTCACATTCGTAATATTCGGTCTGTAAGACATCTTCATCACCCATTATTTAAATTTTTGGTAGTTAATAGCACACGCGACATTAACAGATACTTAGACATATTAAAGAATTTCCGGGGTGATGTCAACCAAACAGCAAGCTCGCGCCCGCTATTTATTGCACTTCTAACCTTCTCCGACTCTATTTAGCCATTATTCCCAGCTTTGTTCATTCCTACCCGTTGTTTCTGCGGCTCCACATAGTATAAGACCGGACATCGGCTGTCCGGCCTTATACGGGAACATATCATTTTCAATGATATAACTTCACCATACCTTACAGTACGTTCAGTTCAACCTCAATATTTCCGCGGGTCGCCTTCGAGTACGGGCAGAAATCATGAGCTTTCTTCGCCAGATCTTCCGCTACAGACCGTTCAATACCCGGCAGCTTCACATCCAGTTTAACCGCAAGCTTGAAGCCTCCGTCGCTCTCGTCCTTGCCAATCAGCACGTTGGAAGTGATCTCCACATCCTGCAGCTTCACGCCCTCCTTACGGGCAATGTTGGCTAGTGCACTCTCATAGCAGGCACCATACCCTGCCGCGAACAGCTGCTCAGGATTCGTACCGGCACCGCCGGGACCGCCAAGCTCCTTCGGAATTTTGAGGTCATGCTTAAGGGCTCCATCCGATGATTCCACTGAACCCTCGCGGCCCCCGCGAACGGTTGCTGTAGCTGTATATAACGCCTTCAGTTGCACTGCAGTCATCTTTGATCTTCTCCTTTTTCAAGCGGATTTTGTACCGACACATACCTTTAACTTAAACATCCCCTGCATTTTGAAACGATTATGCAATGTTGTCACAACCTGGAGGGTTGCTTCTGACGGTGAATAGTGTACAATTAAATTGTGATAAATCAATGTTCGGGAGGAATTATCCATGAGTGTCTATGATTATGAAGCCAACACCCTTAAGGGCCAGGAAGAATCACTCTCCAAATACAAAGGTAAAGTACTGCTTGTCGTGAACACAGCCAGCAAATGCGGTTTCACTCCTCAATATAAGGGTCTCCAGGAAGTGTACGATAAATTCAAAGACCGCGGATTCGAAGTTCTGGGGTTCCCCAGCAACCAATTCGCCGGACAGGAGCCGGGTGAGAGCGAAGACATCGCCGAGTTCTGCGAGATTAATTACGGTGTAACCTTCCCTATGTATGAGAAAATCAATGTCAACGGCAATGAAGCCCATCCTTTATTCAAATATCTCTCCAAAGAAGCACCCGGCGTACTCGGCTCCAAGAGCGTGAAATGGAATTTCACTAAATTCCTGGTGGATCAGGAAGGCCGCGTGCTGAAGCGGTTCTCACCGCAAACCACACCGGACCAGATTGAAGCAGACATCGCCAAGCTGCTGGAGTAGAGCGACCTAATTCATCTGTCTGCCGCAAAATACAAACACCCTTACTGCCCGCATGAATGCCGGGTGTAAAGGGTGTTTTTTTCATCTTAAGCTTACCGGTAACTTCCTGTAATTAACCCCGGCGCAAGCCTTGCCTTATCTAGCCCAAGCGCATCTGTTCACGTACGTCCTTCCAGGATATCAATCGGATTTCTTCGTCCACCAGCAGCTGTCTGAATTCCTTGTCCATACACAAGTTATATTCCATTTCTCTTTTGGCCGAAGAGGGGGTAAGGGTGCGCATTTCAGCAGTGTCCCTTGAAGGGTGCACGACCAGCTCCGTTATTCCAGCTTTCATTTCTTGGATGGCCTGCGATAATTGCCGCCTCACATCAGGATAACCTTCCCCCTGCTCCTGCTCATAAGGCAGAATGATTAAATCATCAATCAGCGGGATTCCCCGGCGGTCTGCCGAATGAATTCTCTTCTGGAACAACTCCCGCATCTGCGGAGATAAAAAAGACTGGTTCACAATGTTCCGGGGCAGCTTGAACGGCAGCCGGTATTCCTCACACAAGTCGAAGGCCAGCTCCAGAAAATCGCGTCCGCCCGCCAGTCCCAATAGACTGCCCTCATGACTGTCCAGATGTGTCGGATCAATCCCCATCCGTATGGCGGCTTCGATCTGATTGCGTACTTCAGTCCTGACTGCTTCTTCAGCAGCCTGAAGCTCCACTTCAGCCGATGTCCCCCAAAAGTACCCCTCTTGAGTCATTAACGATTGAACCCTTCCATCTCTCGTCACCGGCCCCCACTTATACTGCGGGAAACTGGAAGTAAGCGTAAGATGCACACCGATATTCGCTTCGCGGTTATGTGCGGCATAGTCAGCTGCCTGCTTAGCCCAGGGCCCTGGCATCATAATCATGGCGGAAGTAATGGCCCCTGTGTCCCAAAGCTTCATAATCGCCTCATTCATAGAGTGGCACATGCCGAAATCATCCGCAGTAATAATCAGGCAGCGCCCGTTCAGACTCCGCTTCCCACTCCATTCTTTACTCCGTCCGGTATACATTATCCTCATCCCCTTCTTATTTGATTTCACTCCATGCTCCTGCAGCTGCAAACCCAAATAAACAGCAAAAAACCTGAAGTCCCTTATGGATAAGGAATTTCAGGTTTCTGCTGTTACATGTTATGCGGTAGAGAGGACTCGAACCTCCACGGGTATACACCCACTACCCCCTCAAGATAGCGTGTCTGCCATTCCACCACTACCGCGCGGTGTGTACAAATGTTAAAGCTTTGTTTGAGGCCAACATTCAATATTATAAATCCATTGCCGCAAAAAGTAAAGATCCCCTTTTAAGAATTTTCACTCCTGTCAGAGCATCGCTTATTTAATTAGAATTCCCGTCATCCGCCTTGCGCTTACGGTACTCTGTAAATTCAATGTATTCCTTGATAAACTCCTTCTCTTTCTGCAGCAGTTCATCCGTTTGGCAATTCAATTGCCGTATTTGGCCAAAAAAATAATCCTCTCCGCTTTCTTTCACCGTGTCCACACTCCGCTTGCCCAGAATCAGCCAATCGAGGCTGACATTAAAAAATGCGGCGATCTCAATCAGCTTATGCGTGCCGGGCGTCGACTTGCCCCGCTTCCAGTCTCCCATGTTGCCGGTGCTGATATTCAGCTGCTCACAGAAAGCTTTCTTCGTAAGTCCTTGCCGTTTGATGAGAGATTCAATTCGTTCGTAAATGGAGTGCATTCGGTAACCCGCCTTCCGCCAAAATGTTTTATACGTAAAAACGTTATTTTTTATTGTAAAATGACGTAAAAAAGTATATAATTAACTATTATTATGTCTTTTCCTAATTATAACATAGCGGCTGGATAGTCGATAAGAGGTGAGTGATCTGAACAGCAAACGACCTATTACTCCATATGGCTGGGCTATCAAACAGCGTCTGACAGAACTGCATTTGGACCAGAAGAAATTCTGTGAGTTACACGGCATCCCACCCTATCGGCTATCCAACCTGATTCACGGCACACGTAAAGCCGACCGCTACCGCCGCCAAGTCGCCGAACTGCTGAACCTCCCGCCATCCTAGCTTGTCATTCCTGCACCACCCAAGGAGCGATTACCATTGCCGGACAGTATCTCTTCTTCCATCATTCAATCCCTGAATGCCATGAAGCATAACTCGCTGGTAATCGGCAGCACTGGGGACATCCGTTTCGCCAGCGATCACTGGGAAGACTTTAACCGGCTGTACGGCTTCTCAAGTGCTGGGGACTGGCTCGAATTGAATGTGCTGGAGCTGTTTCGGCACAAGCTGGCTGATCCGGACGGGATGGTAAAGCTGGAGCAGCTGCTGTGTGATATTTTCAAGGGAATCCGCCTTGTTGCCAGCGCTCAGCTAACACTACTGACCTGGAATAACGGCAGCAGAATATTTCACCTGGATATCTTCCCGCTCCTTACTGAACAACAAGCACCCGCGCATCAGACTGCCGTCCTTACACTGCGTGATATTGGACCTTCCCCTAAGTCAGAGGAATCTGCCGGTCCTCCCCTTGTAACCCAGTGCCCCAGCGTCCATCTACACCCAAGCCCCCAGCTCGTGCCCATCTGTGCAGCCTGCAAATCAGTCCGCAGCAGCCAGGAGGAATGGATTACCATTGAACGTTTCCTGAAGCTGCAGCTCTCTTTACAGTTCACCCATGATATCTGCCCGGACTGTATCCGCGAGCTGTATCCGAAATATGCGGCGGCTCTGAAGTGGTGAATCCTGTTAATAAGCTCTGTTAGCGAGACCTTGCCAGAATAATTAATTCTCCATCCCATTCGGGAATAAACAAGTGGTTGTTATAATAGTCAAGACTGCAAATTTTGGGTAGCTGCAGAGCAAGCGGATTTATAGATATAGCTGAATCATTAATGTAAGAAGGGACTCTTGAAGTACGGCCAGCAATCGTGGTTATCCGCCCCGTTTCGTGTTCGACCGTTCGAACCACATGATTCTGTGTGTCTCCAATGAATAGATTGCCCGCCTCATCAATCGCCAAAGACCAGGGCCCATCGAAGTGCTCATCCTGATTAGATCCGAAGGTTGCCTCTAATGCCGAGCCGCCATCTCCGGAATAACCACCTGTCCCCGTACCTGCCACTCGTATTACTACATCACAGCTAACATCAATCATCCGTACACAATAATTCCCGCTATCCAGAACATAGATATTGCCATCAGGCCCGCGCCGCAGATCAAAAATCCAATTAAACTGCACTTCATCCCTTGCTGCCTTATCCTGCGCAACCCCTGGTACACCGTTACCGAAAGTGGTAAGCAGCCGGCCTTCAAGGTCGAACTTGTGCACTCTGCATCCGGTCACCTCATTAATCCACAAGAAACCGCCCGGATCATACTCGCAATTGCCGATGTCCTTCAGCCCCCATACGTCTCCGGCGATCAATAGCTGCGAACTGCCTGTAAAGTGATTTATCCGGAATACCTTGTTATTCCCGCTGCTTACAACCATGATTGTATCTGAATCTATTGTAGTCATATAAGTGGGGTTAGCCAGATCAACATGGATATGCCGGACTCCAGCCCTCACCGGTGACTTCCCGGCCGTCCAGCTGAGCGTATTGCTGCTCCTGCTTATTTTCCCCAGCCAATGTGTATCATGATCCAGTATGAACCGGTTCCCCTGACCGTCGTGAAAACCGAAATGACAGTATCCGTCGATAATTGTGCTCCGCTCTTCAAAATGCAGAATACGTTCAACCGTCCAGTTCATCGGCGGACTCTCGCTTTCCTCTTGATCAGAATCATCCTTTGGATATCCTCAAGCTGTCCGGCAGCTTCGACCCTTATCCATAACCATTTCCCGTCATGATACTGGGCTGCAGAATCATACACGGAGCGGAAAGCGCCGCTGAACTCTGCACATCTGTCCTGATATCCTTCAATCTCCTTTTTTCCAAGGACAAGCAGGACGGTAAATCCGTTTTTCTCCGGGAACATGTTAAATAGGGTTTTTCCACTTTTACGGTACCTGACGTTCCAGCCGTAATTCTTGCCGCCATAATTCCATTCGGCTACATGGTCGTAATGCTCCTCTGCAAAGCTCATTAATTGAACCCAGGCATCCTTCGCCCCACTTCCAAGAGATGAATACAGCTCGTCTTCCGTTGGCATTTCGTTTTTATCGGTAAACCGGTCACTATTCATACCTGCACTCCCCTGAATTTATGATTCAAAGCAAGCATTCGCAGGCTGTCATTACGAGTATTGTAGCATTTTATTGCAAAAAAACGGAAACCCTTATCGCTAAGGATTTCCGTTCTCCATAGCTTGATTCAATTCCGAAGGAATACCTTGCTGTGACAAATATACCCCAGATTTAACCAGTAGTGTCCGTTAGGCTCCATACCAGTGAGGACGGTCACTCTTGGCACGTAACTGCTGAAGCGCCTTTATCCATTGAAGCCAGCTTCTCATTACTAGGATGGTCTGACAGTAATACTGAAATGAATAGCAAGGCTAATCATGGTCGTATCTAACCATAATCAGCCTGCTTCGGTGACGAATAACGTTATTCGGTTACACCATTAAAGTATTCCCGTGCTTTCTAACAAAATAGTAAAATCTTCATAAGGGCATTACATGGTTATATCTGTTATTTGTTGACTGATGCTTTCATTCGGCACTAAGTAGCCTCCACCTGTTTAAGTTCGTAGTACCACCTTTACAACACTAACGT
Organism: Paenibacillus sp. FSL R10-2199; assembly: GCF_038000235.1. NCBI lineage: Bacteria > Bacillati > Bacillota > Bacilli > Caryophanales > Paenibacillaceae > Paenibacillus > Paenibacillus sp. FSL R10-2199. Next base: position 1,371,618 of record NZ_JBBOBO010000002.1, read on the forward strand.
CAATCAACTTTCAAACCTAAGATGTATTCTACTCTTGACTTAGTAGCAAAGCTTGTCTCCCTAATTTTATACTCATCTTTACTATCAATTAATTTCTTACATACTTGAATATCTTGCACCAGCTTTTCAATGTCATTTTTATCTATATTTTCTTCGAATTCAACGTTTTCAAGGTAAATATCCAGCTTGTAATATATAAAATCAGCAATTTCTTTATATTTTAAACTCTCTATGGCAATAGAAATAAAATATAATGTTTTAGTAAATAAACTATCGTTTACTCTTCTCCAGTCTTCTTCCAAGGTTTTTGCTGAAACTTGAGCCACATTTAAACCTTCTTCTTCAATGTATTCCTCAAAATCTAGCCCTATTGATGATTTTATCGATTCATAACTTGTCATATTCATATCATCAGTCCTTATTTCATATTTTTAGAATAGACATTCAACTCAATATTTGGAAACTTACGTCTAAACCCCATAATTAAATTAGAACAACTTTGACACGCATCTAGTTCTGTAAACAAATCTATTCGCCCTTTAACATTAGGATCTTTTATTTGAGAGCGCATATTCTTCCTTCTCCAGCAGTGGTACGCTTTTGTCTGTAATGGAAGGATCGTAGTCACAGGCTTTGATAGCTGACTGCTTGTAATATCCGCTGAGGTCCTTCCCGGGCTGATACTGGACTTCGCTTATCCCCATCGACTTCAGCTTCTTGCGCGCTTCTTCTGCCTGCTGATGTGCAGCCTCCATTTGTGCCTGATTGCCAAAGGTCTTATACACCTCGTAGGCGGTCTGTGACTTTCCAATCTGCTCCCGTGCTTCGTAAATCTCTTTCAGCTTCATCTGCGCGGCCAGTCCATTGATGCTTACCAGGCCTGACTGCTGAATCATTCCCCGCAGCTTCTGCACCACCGGATCGCTGCTCCATTCATCCCTGGTACTTAGAATCGTTAACGTACATATCAGGCTGGTCACGGCCTTCTGTGCCAAGAAGGGGATAGAAAGTGGACCGAATGACCCACGGCTGCCTCCGCTTCCAAATAACCCTGCCAGTACACCCAGTTGCTGGCTGAGCTGACCTGCCTGCCGCTTATTCTCGGCTTGTACACCCTGGACGCCCTGAACGGCACTACGGATCAGATCCTCCAGCTTCTCAGCCTCGCTGGTTAATTCCTTGATGAGCAACTGGCTTTCTGATGGTTTGACCCTGCTAGGATGGTCTGACAATAATACTGAAATGAGAAAACAGGCCAATTATGTCGTTTTTGACTATAATTGGCCTGCTTCGGTAACGGAATAGCATTATTCGGGCTACAACATTAAAGTATCTTTGTACGTGCAATCAAAATAGTAAAAACTTTATCCGGGCATTATTATTGGTTGACTGATGCTTTCATTCAGACTCTGTGTAGCTTCCCAACAAAGAAAAACTTTGAAAAGCACGAAGTCAATCAAGGTTGTTTACTCCACCTGATCAAACTAAAATTGCGATAGTTCATACGGCACTTAATGCATCTATCTACCATCTACCATCAATCAGATAGTCACAGCACTAAAGATAACTCATTTTTAGCTCTATTTAAAAAACATATTCCCTTAATTAGGTTACTCTGAAAAGCCGCCTCCGTATCTCTTCTATCTCCTTTTTCACAATGTTTAGTTCAGCATCCTCAAATTGATTTAGTGTGTGCAATAATATATCGGCTTCTGTAAGTTTAAAAAACTCATCAGAAACATCGGGTCGAACTTCATTATGCTCAACGCTTAATTTCACCAAAATAATATAAATCATTAGTTTTTCCAATTCATTTGCTTCAATTACTGTTTCAAATTCATAAAGCGCTCTTTCAACTGATTGGGTGACATTCAGTCCAAGAGCTAAGGATTGGTCAAAATTTTCACGAACTATTTCACTAGCCTCTTCATAACTCCAAATCTCCATTGGAATCCTCTCTTCATTCAATCTTAATAGAATTATTTCTTTCCAGTATAAATGTTCAGTTGTATATTGGGATATCTTCTTCTAAATTCCAAGATAACATCACTACAGCTAGCACAGGCCAACCGTTCAGTAAATAAGTCAATAGTTCCAGTGGCTTGTGTGTTTTCCCCAAGTCTATATGCTACGTCTTCCAATATTTTAACTTCTGTATCCCATTCCCGGCTATAAGCTTTTTCTGTTCCAACATATCCATCCTTATCGACATTAATTGTTTCAAAGCTCCTTTGCTCTTTTGATTTTAATAAAATAAAACCGTCTGAACCTTTATCAGTTGCAAAGTTTACGCTACTGTGAGCTTTTAATTCATTAGGAAGTCCACTAATTTCTATCTTGGCAACACCTAGATTGCCAGATTTTTTGATTGAGCTTGGTAATTCACTTCTTATCTCATCAACTCGTTGTTGGAGTGCTGCTGCCACTCCAGTCTTTCCCTTCCCCCCAACCCGAACCTCCTCAAGCTCCTTACCCTTCCCATCAATCTCCGCCTTGGCCTTAGCGGTGCCATCCACCTCTTTAAACTTCACTTCACGGATAGACCCGTTCACGAGCTTCTTTACACTCGCCAGCCCTTTGCTGGCGGCGGTGAATAACGCATCTCCCGCTCCCGCTATTGTCGTGTTCACACCTACCGAGATTAAGCGCTCTCCCACGCTTTGCTTCCCATCATCCCGGTAATCGTTGATCGCGTCCATGGTTTCTTCAAGGGTTCCGCTGATCGCTCCGGCTACCATCGATTTAAGTAAGGTGGGCGAGAACTTACCTACCACGCCTGGTGTCTTCACTGCGCCCAAGAACTTCCAGGGCAGGCCGATGCTAATGAAGGTTCCGGCTATTTGTCCCGCTTTTTTTCCATACGGATCGTCCATTGGGTTCACATAGCCTTCCGGCATTGGACCTGCAATCCAGTCCCCCAGCATCCTTGGGAGTCCAAATGTGGCCGTGTTAATGGCTTGGACCATCATATTGCTTCCACCCATTAGGATGTTCGCCACTGTCTGATTCCCTACTCCGCTTCTCGCCAAACGGTCTTGATCTGCTGCTTCCTTATCCAGCTTCTCGTAATACGCCTTGAGTTCTTCATATATCCGGTCCTGTTCCTCAGCTGGTAAAGTAACCCAGTACGTTCCTTTCAGCCGCTCGATCACCGCCGGATCGTTCCGGTTCAGGATATCCGCTTCTGACACGCTGTTACGCGGGTCTACCGGCCCTATCGTTGCTTCCGGTTGGATCAGGGCCAACTGCTGCTTTGCCCACTCCCCCTGTATTCCCGGCTCCATCGCCATCCGCAGCAAAAGCGCATATTCTTCCTTCTCCAGCAGCGGTACGCTTTTGTCTGTAATGCTCGGATCGTAGTCACAGGCTTTGATCGCGGACTGCTTGTAATATCCGCTGAGGTCCTTCCCGGGCTGATACTGGACTTCGCTTATCCCCATCGACTTCAGCTTCTTGCGCGCTTCCTCCGCCTGCTGATGGGCCGCCTCCATTTGTGCCTGATTGCCAAAGTTCTTGTACACCTCGTAGGCGATCTGTGACTTTCCAATCTGCTCCCGTGCTTCGTAGATTTCCTTCAGCTTCATCTCCGCGGCCAGTCCATCGATGCTTACCAGGCCTGACTGCTGAATCATTCCCCGCAGCTTCTGCACCACCGGATCGCTGCTCCATTCATCCCGGGCACTCAGGATCGTTAACGTACGAATCAGGCTGGTCACGGCCTTCTGTGCCAGGAAGGGGATAGAAAGTGGACCGAATGACCCACGGCTGCCTGCGCTTCCGAATAGCCCTGCCAGTACACCCAGCTGCTGGCTGAGCTGACTTGCCTGCCGCTTATTCTCGGCTTGAACACTCTGAAATCCCTGGACGGCACTGCGTAACAGATCCTCTAGCTTCTCAGCTTCACTGGTTAATTCCTTGATGAGCACTTGAGCCTTTAGCAGCTCCTGCCCCAGCGGGATGCCGCCCCAGTCCGAGGCTTTTCCCTTGAACTGCAGATGCAGGCGGTTTGTGTCCTGGCTGACCAGTCCAATCTTCGTCCGCAGGCGCTCTACTTCATCGACATTGAACAATAGTTTCGTCGTCGCCATGGCTTCCCCCTGCTAGTTTCTAATAAAATCAGCTATGCAGTATGCTGCATAGCTGATTGCATTCTTATGTAGTGGGACTCTTGCTGTTTATTTGGATAAAGAAAATTATTTAGAAACTTTTGTTCTGAGCAGCTTTAATTTCTTTAGAAAGAGTTTCATAACTGTTCGAAACATTTCTCATATGAATTCCAATATTCTCAAGAGCTTGGCCAAATGCAGTAAAAGTTTTATCCATTCCTTTCACCTTTTCCGCAAACTCTCTTGCGGCAGTATCCTCCCAGATACTGTTCAACGTCGTAGCTGTAGTCGTAATTTTTTTCATTAAATTATCGTATTCTCCTTTTTGTTTTATAATATTCTCTGCAAGTGTTTTCAAACCATCATAGTTTACTGTTACTTTGTCTGCCATTATAAATCGCTCCTTATAAATCATATTTTTATATAAAAATGAACTTGAAAAACACAATTATTAATTTGAAGGAATTTCAAGTTCATTAGTATAACTCAGGTTTCACTTAATTTATTTATCGGATAAACGCGTAAATTATTTTATATTTTATTCCTTTAAAAGAACTTTTTACCTTAATTTAAATTATCTTCATTTCCCCTGCCCCTGATAGTCATTGCGCACCGAGAAATCCGATTCGAACAGGATTATATCTCCCGAGGTAAAGGAAAAGGTCTGCCCCATTTCATCTGTGTCTGCGGTCATCTGGCCCTCAATCGACCACATATTGGCTTCAGGCGCTTTGTAGCCCAGAATGCGGGTGCCGGCATCACTATTTTTGACCGTATAAATTTCGAACTTCACCAGGATATATCCGCCGGTAATGAACTCCTGTTCATGGCCGTCCAGTGCGCCTCCATAATGATTCGCCAAAGTCACAATGTTAGTCCCCTTGGGCAGGATATAAGGAGCTATCGGCAGGTTGTATTCCCCGTACCAGTGCTGCACGCTGCGTACTGCGGCAACGGGGTTTACTCCATTCGGAATATTCGTAGGACCGACTAAGGTACGGGATGTATAAGGCAGAATTTCCAGGTTATAGCCTTCGGAAATCTCGGTTTTACGCTTTATATACTTCTCGTAGAACTTCAGCCAATTAGTTTGTCCCCGCTCCGCCTCCGCGAGGATATAGTTATACTCATAGCTGGCCGCCGTGGATAACTCACCGCCTGATATATTCCGCAGGCCATCGGCCAAGCGGTAGGTGCGGGTATAGCTCAACTTGTCCTTCGGTGAGCCGACGCCGATCATCTTATTGCCCGAACCCGAGACGTCATAATACAAATCTACGGGCGCTGCACTTCCTCCGGTTTTCGGAATAAAGTAGAAGCTTGGCTCAATGCGAATTCCCTCTCCCGGCTGCCACAGATTCCCAATGGTCCGGAAATCGAACAGAAACGAGTAGCCGTTATGCGGAACCGTTATTTGCTCCGTGGGATGTGAACCTTTGCGGATAGGGAGATGCCACTGTCTTTGTCCGCTTAAAGCCGTTGGTGCACCATTCTCATCGTTCCCGCCCGTATAATACATTGCGCTGCTATGGTCCAAATTGCCCGTTCCCGTGCGGAATACTTTTTCAAACCGGAAATCTCCGATATCCCAGATCCGAAAATCGAACAGCCGCCCGACCACACCGACATTGAAGCTCTCTGCTGCGCAGTAATTCGCCAGATTACCGTTCAGATTAACCTGACACAACTCCGCCCCGTCTGAAGGTGCATTAATTGCCCAGGATTGTGTATGAATGGTATAGTCCCCTTCGTTAACCCAAGTAGGCATGGTAAAGTTCATGTACGGTGTCCCGACAGGGATGTTGATCCAGGTGTTTTCCGGGTAATACTGCCCCTCTTGGAACACACCGAACGGAAACTGGATGCGTTTGTTCTGCGTGTACTTGCCATAATCCCGGTTGCCGTAGCCGGGAATGTTCAGGTGCTGCCCGCTCTCTGTGAAATGAACAGTAAAGGGCCGGTCCAGAATCAGCACCGTCCGATCGTAATCCGGGTCCATCCGCTGGTCGTAAGGACGGTTATCATCCGGGAGAAGCGAATAGTTGACGACGGGTGTGTGTACGGTGATGGAGTTAATTCCATTGATTGGATACGACTGGTCCCCCTGTCCCTCCACATTCTCCGGCAGCATCGTGTAATATATTGAGCCAGAACTGGCCGCATTTGCCCGGTTGAGCAGACTCCGGTTAATCATCAACTGGCCTTGATAAAGTACATCGCCTCCGGTATCCTGCGGATCGGCAATCCTTCCCGGAACGGGCCCGGTCTTTGTAGAGACAGTGTCATCCATAATTATCTGTCCGTTGAATACCAGCCGGTCATTCTGCACCTTTGGATCGTTCGTTTGCGATTCTGCAAGACTCTTAAGCTCCGCTGAATCATCAACATCGTCCGGGCCAGGTTCATGGTCCCCACCATCAACCACCTCCGGCGTAAACGATAGGGTTCCTGTCTCTTGGGGAACAACATGCTCTTCCACCACTGTGCTATTGGCAAGTTCAAGCGCTGGAGGATTATAGTTATTAGGGTAAAGTGTGACTGAACCATCCGGCAGTGCATAGTTCTCCATCAGTGCCCGGTCGATTTGATAGACAGATAACTGATCGATCTGCCAGTACGCATATTCTCTAGGCGTCAGTTCAAAGGTATAGGTTTTGTCAAAGGATGAATCTTTGGGAATTGGATCTTGGGGGATCGGATCTCCACCATCCTCTCCCGGAAGATCCGGCTGCGCTTCCTCCCATTTAGTAGGATAGGTAACATCCACACTGCAGGAATAGCGTATCTGCCCTGCCATATTGGCAAAGGTATGTTCAAACAAATAATTCTTTCCCCACGCATTGGCGTATAAATGATCTGAGGTAGGAATTCCGGTCGGTGCATCAAAATGTATCCCATTCGCTGCATCATCACCCAGAATGACCCCGCTCGCTGCCGGGTCCATAAATGATGCTTGCGGAGCCGCAATCTTGTTCGGAGGTTGAATGGTGTAGGTGCATTCGCCTGAGCCGGAGCCTTCTCCCCCGCCTACGGTTATGGTAGCAGTTCCATATAGGGAATATGGATATTTGTTCCACTTGGCTGTGATATGTGCAGTTCCTTCTGCATGGGCCACTACTTTCCCATACTGGTCTACAGTAGCTACTGCTGAATTATCTGAGCTCCAGATCGTATTCGTTGTCGCCGATGTCACATCGTTCCAATTGTTGGAGAAATCGGTCATATCAGTAGCCATTGTCCGCACCTGAGCCTGCAGATTTTTCGAATCATTAACTTGAAGAGTAGCATTTTGGAGTACACGCATTTGTTTCTTTTCAACTACATATCCTTCGTATTTTACATCCATTGGAATATAGTATTCTGCTGTATATTTATTCGCCCCATCCGCTCTAGTACCAAATTTTGTTTTTAGATTATAATTTAACGGATAGCCCGTATAGACCTTGATGTTAGCTGTCATTGTACCTGCCTGAAACTCCGGATTTCCGCCAGCCACAGCTGGCGTATAAGTGGCCCCAACTGCTTTCCATGCCATATCTGATATTTCCAGATTTTTGATTTCAGATATGGGGAATGCATTTTCTCTTTGGTCTTTCATGGATTCAGGGGCATAATCTCTCATATCCAAAATAAAATCGGTACGTTCTTTCTTCGGAACCGCAGAGTCTCCAGATCCATTCGTTAAAGTTGTTTTTGGCCCGCCTGTATAAGTTGCTGTCCATTCGGGACCATCTGATTGCACCCATACGACTTTGGGACGTGCCTCTTTCTCACCTCTTACTTTTACTTTCACAGTCTGCATGGGTGCCAGACCTTGCGGAGTTACATCAATGTCTAGGACCCCCTCCGGGTATCCCTGATTAAATCCTGTTGCATAAGACGGAACTGGAAATAGAGCAAGTATTAAAGCTAGAAGGAGTAAACCTACGCCCCACTTTTTCATACCGCCTCACCTATTCCTCTTTCGGTTTATAATAGAGCCAGTATCCGTCATCCATCGTCAAACCCTTTTTACTTTGCCCAACTTCTATGAATTGCACCTGCCATAAAGTAACCCCTTTTCCGTCCATATAGTTTGCAAAGAATTGCTGAGGTTCATCATAGGGTAAAGTATTATATCCATATTTATTTTTAAGATTATCAGTCCTTGTTCTATTTCCTGTAAATAAACCACTATCATGATCACTGTAATAATCACCTATGGAGAATGGACTTTTCAACGGATAAATAGTAACTTCAACATACGCCCTATATACTCCAGGTTTATCTTGTTCAGCTATTATTTCACTTTCATCGAAAAACAAAGGTGCATAAATCCCTTTAGGATTTTTGGGATCCTGTGCATTCACAAAAATGAAATGATTTAATTTGACAATACAGCTTTTATTTTTGAATGTGAATGTTTTCTCAGCAGCATCATTAAAGGAAGATTTACCCGTCGTAAACGGACTGATGCTCTCCATATTCGTCCGCTTGGTTCCCACTTCCCGCAGCTCATTTAATCCCACGAAACTGGCTGCCGGCTGCTGACCGACCTCATTCAAACGCAGCAGGATAGCGGATGCTTCCGCTCGTGTCGCTTTTTGAGTTAATCCAAAGGATCCGTCCGGATAGCCGCTCATCAGCTTGGTCCCCAGCGAAACCGCAATATACGGAGCTTGGGACTGTGAGACTCCCGGTTTAAAATACTCTTTTACCGGAAGCACCGTTGTAACCGTGTCCCGCAAGGCCTCCTTATACTCTGGATCGGCTGCCGCAAGTCCGGATGCCATCCATTTGGCAATTTCCATCCGTGTAATAGGCGTGCTTGGCTTGAACCCGTTCGGATAATCACTGATATTAATGTATCCCAGTGCAACTGCCCGGTTCACTTCAGTCTCACTCCAATGCCCTGCCAGATCCGGGAAATTTCCCGGTTGTGCTGTCTCAGGCTGTACCTTCGACGCCCTTGCCAACAATGCCGCGAACTCTGCCCGGGTTACTGATCCATTCGGTTTGAATGTGCCGTCAGCATAACCTTTGAAGTAGCCATTTTTCACCGCCGTATCGATAGCCGCTTTAGCCCAGTGCCCTTTAATGTCCGTAAACGTAACAGTCTGCTCTGCTGCTAGCACTGGACGACTCTGCACCAACAAACTTGTGCATACCATAGAAACAATTAATAGGCTGTTAAGTATTATTTTTTTCATCCTGTCCCTCCTCTATTGGATTGAACTCATTCATTTGATTTCACCTAACCGCACAATCCTCCACAAAATACCCTTTCCTCGCAGCCTCCTCGGGATCGAACAGGCTCTCAATCACATTTGCTCCGGCAGGCAAGCAGCTTTCACCGTAGGCTGTACGCCGGCCTGCTGCATTCCGGGTTCCGATCAGCACTTTGCGCCGCATGACCGCGCCGCTGCCGAGGGAATAAGCATCCAGCAGCTCCCCGCCGGGAAGCGGATAGCCTTGTATAAAAGCCATCATCCCCACATCCTGTATCGACTGCTCCTGAAGACCGCGCGGCAGTGTGAACTGGATGGACAAGCCCATCCGCTTCACCAGCTCCAGGTGCCTGTTAATGGCCGTGGCCAGATCCTGTTCGACCAGTGAAGTGATCGTGCTCTGGCGGATCTCACGGAATAGCTCAAGTGAGTTGATAGGTGCGAGACTCGTCTCTGCAGCCAGCTCCGCATACTCTCCTTCATAGAATTCATTGGTCCCAGTGTCGTATACCCGTGCATTATCGTCCAAAGTGAAATAGAGCAAGTTACCATTCTGAAGCTTATAGTAGTAGGGCCGTTCCGGCCAGCTGACAGGCTTAAGCTCCTTCTCTCCTCCATTACTGGCTGTATCATCGAGCGTAACCAGCGTATATCCGCTATAACCGAACATCACAAGTGCCGGCATATGCATTTTCAGATTGTTCAATTCAGTCCTATTATTCTCCAGTCCGAATTTCAGCGCCAGGTTACTGTAGAACACACTCAGCACATCCTGATCCAGCTTCAGCTGGCGTTCCCGGCCATAATGGACTGCTGTTATCGTCGGCTGCATTTCCAGCCGGGACAGATAGTCTCCGGCATCATCCACTGCGGCCTGAAAATCATCGGAATAACGTTTGTACTGGTCTTCATTAAAGACCCGGAGGTCTTCTCTAGTATCATTAATAAGCACTAGCGGTATTACTATAATCAGAAAAACAAGCACTACACTAAGGGGCTTCACTTCGCACCATTCCCCCGTACTTCAAATTGAGCGGAATCAGCTCACTATGGAATAACATGGACCGCATCCGCGAAGCCAGTGTCGTCCCTGCGGATTCCACCCGGACATTGAACAGATCACCGACATGCATGGTGAACCTTCTGCCGGGAGCATCTGCAGCAAGCGAAGCTGCTGATCCAGGATACAGGACTCCCAATATATCCTTATTAAAATATCCGTCATACCTGACACTGAAGCTGTTCTGAAAGGTCGAATAATCATCAGGATTGGTGTATAGAGGCTCCAGGTTCTTTTTGTAATATTCCATTTGAACATCGAATACTGCATATGAAGCATCCAGCGTATGAAGAAACCTCTCATAATCTCCGACATCCACATACCCTTTGGCACGAACCGTATCTACGAACTCCACCATAGCCGCATTCGCTGCAAGCTTCGTATTCCTCTCTACTACCTCTGATTGGCGGAAGGCCGGGTAGACTCCAAACACAAATGCCAGCAGAATCACGATAATTACACCTTTTAGCGCATCTGCCATGCGGCTCCTCCTTTCTCAGCGGGCAGCAGAGATTTCCGTAACCATCTCATTAGTCCGCGTAACCCTTAGCTCATAAGCAACACCAGGCACACCCCGCAGATCCACTGCATCAAGGTCTGTTTCTTCATTAAATACAATGCCGTCTATCACTAAAATGTAATCCCCTTCGAGTGCCTGAGGAATCATACCAATTAGCTGCTCTCCTGAGACTTTCTTCAAATCACCAGTCCCTGTATAGGGGGCTAATGCAACTGTAGGCTGCTCCGGCCGACTGGCCTGAACAGTGCTGTCAGCTTCCAGGCGCAGAAACGTAAAGCCGCCAATTACGAACATGATCCAGGCGAATAGGGTTAGCAGGAATTGGGTGGCGGTTTTCATTACTTCACAGGGTCTTGATTAAACTCAATAATCCGGACCTCACCGTTTTTATCCCTATGCAATGTGGCTGTAAAGATAGAGAGCGTATTAATATTGCAGTTATAATCATTAGCCGCATTTACACTTTGATCGAGCATTTGGGATACGGAATAATTGTCAGCATCATCGTTTATATCTGAAAGATTAAGCTCTGTAGCCGCTGTTCCTTCGACAGCCGCTTTCGCTGGCACATAATAAGTTGTGTATGTATTCCGGGCATAGAAACCTTTCTTATTGACGCCTGTCTTAATCAGAATGGAAAATTGAGGTCTTCCCTTATACCGCATAGCAGCATTAATCACATCCTGACCGGACACATCCTTGTTATCATACATATTGAATTCCGCCTGATTGATCATTTGGGTCTGGGCCAGTGTCTGCTCCTGGGCACGGATAAAGTAATTGTTAATAATCAGATAAATACTTACCCCTGCAGCAACAATTAAGATGGTAACAATAATACCGATAACCCATTTCAGACCCGTTGAAATATTCTCCATCTTCAATAACTCCTTCCTGAATATTTATTTCTGCGTAAACACAATTAAACGCACTTCCTGATTACTGTCCCTGTAAACAACAGCTTTAAAGACGGATAGCGTATTTACCAAATGATTTTTATCTCCGTAGGAGGATGGTATCTTGGTCTGATCCAGCATTTCTGAAACACCGATGCCTGCATCGGAATTTTCAGTTTTCGTCAAATCAACAATAGGCTTATTTATATCAGTAGGCTGAGTATAGTTCTTCCCATATGTATTCTCTGCATAAAACCCTGTAGTATTTTCCCCGGTAATGATCTTAATCGCAAACTGCGGACGCCCCTTGTACCGCATCGCCGCATTGATTACATCCTGGCCGGACACATCCTTGTTGTCATAGCTGTTAAATTCCGCCTGATTAATCATCTGGGTCTGAGCCAGTGTCTGCTCCTGGGCGCGGATGAAGTAGTTGTTAATGATCAGGTAAATACTTACACCTGCGGCGATGATTAGAATGGTAACGATAATGCCGATGACCCATTTTAGACCCGTTGAAATATTTTCCATGAAGTTCTCCTCCTCACTTTATATTGAAAGGTTGCTTCTATATACTGTCAGTCCAACAACACTACTGTGCCTGAAAATAAATAGCCGCAATCCGCTCGTTCTTGTCTTTGATCAGCTTAGCCCTGTACCTGGATTGGGGGCTGATGTAATAGTGGCCGGATGCGTCCGAAATATCCTCATCGGTCCGACTGTAACCCGTCCCTTCTTTGAATTCCCCGCTTGAATAATCAAAATTACGGCAGGAGCCTTCATCACTCGGATTCATACTGAATTCCCTGTACGCCTCTTGCCCGTAGACATAAGGTCTTTGAACGTAGAGGCAGAAGCCCGGCTGTGACTCATAGCGGCGGTAAGCTGTAAGAATCTGTGAGCCGCTGACCAGCTGATTATCGAAGGCGGAATATTGCTGCTCCGACAACGCCCTCGCCTGTGCTGCTGCCTGGCTGTTCGCAAGCTCAACTACAGGCTGTGTTTTCCCCCACAGGAACAGGCCGGAGGATATAATGGCCAGCGTGATCAGAATGGATATGGTTGTTTTCAAAAAGCTTGCTATATTCTCCATGCCTGTAGCTCCTTCACATTTTGCCGGTCACAACAGTCAGGTCGCCCAGCTGCTGGAAGGCCATATAGACGAAGGGAAGCAGTAAATATAAGGTGAACGTTGCCTGCATCGGCAAGAACCCGAACATTTTGCCCAGTGTACTTTTCCTGCTGATTACCTTCTCGTAGTGCTCCTTGCGCTGATCCATCGCGAACGCTCTTTCGGCATCCATATCATCGAATGCTTTTTTTACCGGAATCAGATCAGCAGCAACCTGCAGGCGGTCAGCCAGCCGTTCCAGGGGAACAAAACGCGCATCCTCCTTCAGCTTCTCAATGGCATCCCAGCCTCCCGCTTCATAATCCAGCATGCAGCGCAGCAGCTGCCGCTCAAAGATATAACTGTAACGGTGCAGCCACTCTATAATTTCATACACGCTGATATTCGGAAATTGCGACAGCATCATCGACAGCGTATTGAAGCCGTCCACCTCATTCTGCATTTCCCATTTCCGCAGCTGGGTGCGGATAATCAGGTAAGCATCCGGGAGGAAGAAGCCTGCCGCAGCCAGCCCGAATGCCAGCAGCAGCTCATACCATTTGTAATATTCCCGGTGGTACTGCTCCACTCTGTTCATCAGCTGCTGTGCATAGGCATTCTGGTCCAGGCTGGACTGAAGAAACGGCTTATGCTCGGCCTGCTCCTGAATATATAGCAGCATCTGATCCGGTGTAATATCTCTCGCTACCAGTTCTCCAATCAGCGACTGCTCGAAGGCATACCGTTCCTCACTGAGCATCTTCTGGGATTCCGTCTGATTCCCGCCCGTCGTAATCAGTACATTGGGATGGAGGAGGTTATGTCTGATATTCACATGGATAGAGAACTGAATAATCACTACGAGCAGGAATATGCCCACTGCAGCCAGGGTCTTCTGTAAGTAGTAGGCATGATGGGAGAGGCCGGAGTTGGCATCCTTCAGAACACCCGCTACCTTAAAGTGGACGGGTTCATGCTCTTCCGGAGTAATCCGGTCCGTTACTCTGTAGACCCACTTGTTCTTCAATAGCCGGTTTAACCACTTGCCTTCATCCTTAATAGCCTGCGTATCCTCATCAACACCCTTCAGAATCCGCAAGGCAACGAACGATACAATAAACGTAATGTACAGCAGAATCAGTGAATACAATCCCCAAGCGGAATTATAGTAATTAGTCACAATCGGGAACATGCTCTCTGCCCATTTACGGATCGGGTCCAGCATGAATACCGGTGACACCGCTACAAAGACAATCCCGTACAACAACCGGTCAATCCGCTCACGGCGGTTGATATCCATATGGATCTCTTCTCTGATATTGCCAAGCATGGACAGATAGATAGAGCGCTCGCCCTTATGAATATCCGCATCGCCATATTCACCTATCTTGTAGCTCACTCCGGCCAATTGCTTCATATACCGGTTAGGTGCAACCTCATAATACCGCTGCAGCTCATCTTCCGGGTCCACCGCTGCAAGAATGCCGGCAATCTGTCTGGCATGCATAGCCACCATAGGCTTGGAACGCTCTGCAGAATTCTCCAGGCTGACCTGCACCATATGTGTCTGATGATATTCATGGCGGATATCCAGAATCATGGAAGACTGGTCATACAGCATCTGCTTGGCCAGACGGCCTATGAAGAGGTCGCTTAGAATTCCTCCCAGATAAATGGAAACCAGCATAATGGTTGCACGGCTGACCCAGGAAGAGGTCCAGAGAAAGGACAGCAGCGAGATCAGCAGAATACAGGCAACGATCATTAGAGTCAGTGCAGCTGCACGGCTTCTGATCATAATTTCATTTCCGGCATGAATTAAGGTGAGGCGGGACCGCATCCGGTGGAGCAGTTTTTTGATGACCGGAAGTTCATCAAGTACCGGATAGGCCTTATGAGCTTGTTCCAGCCATCTTTTGTCCTTGGTACGTGTAGGCAGCAGTGCCTTGAGGCGCCTTTGCTCCTGATATTGCGTGCCCTTCAGCTTACGCTGCACAATGCTGAGCAGGACAAGCAGGAGAGCCAGCAGGATGACGGATGTAACGAGAACAATCAGCACTATATTTTGCAGACTCATGCAGATTGCCCCCAGTACTTATCAATAAATGCAGTGAACTCCGCCGCATCATCCTCATCCATGTTTTTGCGCATTTCATCAATTTTCCGGCTGCTGATTGGATGCTTGACCACGTATTCTCCGGCTTCCCAGACAATGATATCCTTGTAATCATAAGAACGCCTGTCAGTCATCCGCCCGAAATATTCAGTCATGGTATCCATAAAAGCATCCAGCTTGTCCGTAATTTCAGCGCGCTCCGCGTAACTCCGGGGATATTCGAACTGAGGGTCGGCCGGAATAATCTCTGTAATCCGCTCAATATAACGTTTGCCGGCTCTGAGCACCAGATGGACGTTGAAGCCCAGCGCCTCAACCACCTGCACCTCGGCAATTTTTTCATTGCTGAATGCTCCCGAGGCAATCAGGCTGTTGCGGAGTGCACTGACGAGATTCGCCAGTGTTTTGCCGTGATGGGTAAACAAGGTATACTCAGAGGCCACCTGGGCTGCCTGAATGACATAACTGACCACACTGTGAGTGGCGGCTTCGCCGACAATGTTAACCGCACCATCTGTTTTCTTTTGTACATCCAGCCCGTCCTGACCGCTGACCGAGGGCGTTTCCCGAAAAGAAAGGATATTTTTACCCGGATACATTTTTCTCGCCCAAATTTCAAAAGAGGTCTCCTGAATCCGGATATTCTTCGCATCAATATATTTGATTAGCGCTTTGAGCAGCGTTGTTTTACCCGATCCCTGTCTTCCTGTAATTGCAGTTACTTGATGACCAAGGATGAGGTAGACCAGCATATGAATAGCAAGCGGCGCACCCTGATCTTTGATCTGCTGGTCCAGTTCTACCAGTGAATCATTGAATTTGCGGACAAAGAACGCCCAGCTCTCTGCCATTTTGGGCCTCACCACCACGACACGGCTACCGTCAGCCATATCGTTGATGATATAACCCTTGGATTCATTCAGCTGGCCTGGATTGCCGAAGCCGTAAATGTTCTGGCAGACCCGCTTCAGCTCCTTCTCGGAACCGAAGCTCAAGAATTCCAGATGAAGCGATTTCCCCCGGTAAAACGTCCATACCGCATCATAGGATTGCGGAATGAAATGCTGCTGTTTGGTATATTCCAGAAAATCAGTGGTTTGCACGACATCCGGAGGCATCCCGCTTGTTCCGCCATTCACACCGTCGATATTCTGATCCCGCAGCTCATCAATGACCCCAAGACCTTTATAAATTTGATAGGCCCGTTGTACAATAATTTCAATCTTGTCCTGCATGGACAATCCCGGATGCTCCGATTGATAGATGTGGCGGATCTGCTCTTCTGTAATCTTGTATCCCCGGGAACCGTCAGGCAGTCTTTGCAGAGTATCCAGACTATATTTGCTTACCATTACATTAAAGGCATCCTGCCCGTGATCTTTCTTGAAGACATGGAGCAGGATATCGAAGCAATCCTGTGAAGTCAGACGGCCCGCATGGCCGAAGCTGATGATCTTGTCCACATTTCCTTCATCCAGACCATAGGTCTGCACCAGCAGATCCTTCATGTACAGCTTGACGTATTTCTTGGCGGATAAATCACCATGCATGCAGCTTCTAAGTGCCTTCTGCAATTCTCTGCGCCGTGCTTTGCGGCGGTTATATTCTTCTTCGCTCGGACTGCCTTCATAGAGGGAAGAGGCGATAATCTCCTCGAACGCACGTCTCAGAAACAGCACGATTTCATTCATATCGTATTTCAGCTGCACGGATGGCGGAGCCGAGTTTTTACGTCTGCCCAGCCATAAGAACAGGAATACTCCAATAATAATCAGGACTATAAATATCAGGATAAGATTAATCATTTGCAGCTTCCAATTCCGGCAAGGCGGATATTTCCAGCGTCTGAAGAATAAGCTGGCCCATCCCCCGCACTGCAGCAGTGAAAGTTCCGTCTTCACTAAATTCCAGAAAACGGGTCCGGACCTCCCTAGCTTTCAGCAGGAACGGCACAGTCCGGCGCTCATTCTGTGCATCCATGAACCCGGTATGATAAGGAACTATGCCGACAGCAGATTTTTTCAGCCGGTATTGTTTAATAATTCTTTCCTTATTCATCCTTGAGCTGCGCTCGTAGGCACCCAGGCAATAGAGCACTTGCTTGTCGCCCGGCACAGGCGATCTTCCGCTTGTCTCAAAGTAGGTGTTCAGGCTCACCTGATTTTGACTCAGGTTCACAACAATCAAATCCGCCTGCTCCATAACCAGTGATACCACCTCCGGGTCATCTTCGGCCGAGAGGTCCACAAACAGAAGATCATAAAATCTTCTGTAATCTTTGAAAATATGCGGAAGTAAAAGCTTGGCCGTGTGCTTCTCTGTATTCAAAGATCCGCTTAACAGCTCCAGGCGGTCTTTAAGAATAGATTCCGCATGATCTCTTATCCCCTCGGGGGTAAGCATCCCGCACTGCACCAGCCGCTCAATGGCATCCATCCCCCCGGAAGTCGCCGCCTGAGCAGCCGCCCTTGTCTGAGAGAATACATGTTCAAGCACCCCTTGCTTCAAATGCGTGTGCGTCATCAGCACCCGGATATGATGATCCAGTGCAATCGTTGCCGCCACAACGGCCATATTTGAAGTTGTTCTCCCCTGCCCTCGGGCAGGCCCCCAAAACGCTACCAGCACCTTTACTCCCCCCGTTTCCTCGCATACTGCCATAATTTCTTGATGTCATTCTTAGGCACATTGCCGATTTCAATTAAAAAATCATTTACAGCCACGGCAAAATCCTTATCCACCTTAAGATTCACCCGTCCATCATGAACCCAGTCAATTCTCCGCTCTGCGCTGGTAATATAACTAATCTTGGAGGTGATTACCGGGTAATACCGGTCCACATATTTCAGTCCAAGCCCGCATTCCTCTTCGATAACAACCAGAAGAGCAGGCATATGCTTTTGATCCAGCAATTTATCCACATGTTCCATAGCCTGGCGCTCGTAGCTGGTTGCAAACACAATCTGCTCATCCTCCAGTCCTTCCGGATAACCATGATGCCAGTCATACAGGACAATATCCGGTCTGTCAGCCACATCCGGCTCAGCATCCCGTATCTGTATACCGGATACTTCTCCATCGAAATATTGATAATGCCTGTGGTTGTCCGAAATGATCATGACGTCATTGTTGTAATAGCCTTTTAACAGAATAGCGGCTACCAGGATGAAATCATGTTTCTCACAATCTCCGGCGACAACAATATTCAAATCTGTCACTCTCCTTCCAGCAGACTGTCTTCGCCTGTAGCTTCTGTATTCATCCCGCCCGCCGAACTCTGGTCTGCGCTGGAATCCACAGGTGCCTGATTACTCTGGTCAATGATTCCGTTAACCGATTGGCTGTTGTCCACTTGGGCAGCCTCAGCGGCTGCAGCTCCCTGCTCCGATTTCCGCTTAATTACACCGCTGCCGCTAGGGGCGTCGGCCCCGACACGTATGTTATCTTCATCTTCAAGGGCTTCAAGCCGTTTCTCCAGCTCTTTACGCAGATCCTCAGCCAGGCTCCACTTGGCCTGATCAATAATAAAGGGATTGCTTTTAATGACTTTCAATACATCCAGGTTAGGCACATAATTCACTACTGGCTCCGGCTGAAGCTCAGGCTCCACATACTGCTTCATATACAGCTCAGCATTGTTAATATAGGCATCCACTAAGGCTGCCTGAAGCAGCTGCGCTTCTTCTTCACTATCGTTGAAGAATGTATACTGATTCCCCAGGTCAACATCCTCGAGCGATTTCTTTCCAACAACTATGTAATCCTCACCGTTAGGAAATACGATTCGGATATCGACAACATCCCGTTTGGTCAGCCGCAGCGGAAGCTTGATATACTCTGTCTCTTCCTTACGTTCCGAAGGCTCAAGTCTCGCCTCATCACGCACCATCTCAGTAGTTACCGCTGTCCCCGGCATGGCATTGATCTTCAGGTATTTGCCGACGATTCCCTTGGAATCGCCGATCAGATTGTCCGGAGAAGAGAATTTGGGAAGCTTCTCTGCCATTACATCCTCTGCGGTAATTGCCTCACCGGCAAGCTTGGCGGAGACGAGAACATAGGCTGTCTGGGACTGGTCCATATACCGCTGCAGGACATCATCCTTGTCCGCCAGCTGTGCTTCATAAGCGGCCCGCTCATCAATTAGCCTGGCATTGTAGTGACGGTAGGTTGCGAACCATACCCCGGATGTTGCGACGGCAACAAGACAACCTGAAATTATCGTGTATCTCAACATTTTTTTCCGCTTGCGTACTGCCACTTCATGACCTCATTTCCATCCCTATTTGATTTTCCCTGTCTTTTTCGCTGCAGCTGCAGCTGCTGCTTCAGCCGCAGCCTTTTCACTGGCTTGCCGCTGTGCTTCCTTCACTCTTGCAGCCTCCGCCTCTTCTGTCCGCTGTAATTCAGTTGCATAACTCATCATTTCTGATTCAATCTGGACAATGGCGGCCTTGAACTGATTCATTTTCTTAATCCATTCTGTGCAATGCTGCTTAAACTCCTCACCGCCCATATCTACCCAGTAATCAGATACGCCTCCGATCGCAGTACTCATCTTGTCGCTGCATTCCTGGGCAGGAGCAAGCAGCTGATGGCAATTAAAAGCCATACTTCTAACCAAACCTGAATTCATAGCAGCCTCCTAGTTATGAATTAACGGCTCTCCGAAACAAATGAGAAACCGATACCTATTAACAGCAAAGTCACAAATAATACCGTTCCTGCGATGATCCAGAACAGCGTTTGCTTACGGATAAGCTTCTTCTGGACGGTCAACAGCTTCATAACCCATGCGACAGCCGCTTTATCCGGATAGAGCGGGTCCTGATGCGCCGGCATCAATGTTGCTTCAATTTCCGGGAAATCCTTCTTTAGCACTTGCAGCACTTCCTGATGCCCGTTCTCCAGCAGCAGTCTGCATCGTTTGCGTTCAAACGGGTTCAGGGTATTCAGCTTCTCTTTCAGCAGTTCATATTTCCACATAGCCCCGTTGCCTATCATCATTGGAATTTGTGAGTTCCACCACAGCTCCAGCCCGCCAGTCCCCTTCCGTTCACGGTGAATATCGAGCCAAAGAATGATATGTGTGAAGCCGCTGGCCAGAAGCTCGGACATATCCCAGGAATATCCGCGGCGGTAAAAAGTAACGCCTTCATATTCAAACATAGTGGACACGGAGTCTTCCTTCTCACCTTTAAATACAATCTGTTCAAGTGAGCCGATTTCCGGCCGGTCATCTCCGCAGACCAGTGGCTTCCAGCCCAATTCAGCCAGTCCTGCCGCAACCAGAAAAGCAGCTGCACCTACATCCTCTTCCCCGCCAACGCCGCACACCCCAATAACGAGGGGAACATTGCTGCCCAGTATTCTCTGACCCGTTACAGGCGCAGTTTGCTCCTCAGACGGTAGGGATTGCTCCAGGCTTTCCAGCGTTCCTGTTACGGAAGGTGCCGGAGACTCTGTTCTTGCCGGAGGCCTTGACCTTGTTGCAGTAGCCGCTGTGGCTGGACGCGCAGCATTGGCAGCCCTCCCGGTGTTACCTGCCGGAGCTTGCGGAGCGGCTGCGGGCTGCGGGCGGGTAAGCGACTGGACCGCTCTTACGGGAGCGGGCGGAAGCTCTTCCCTTACCGGAGCAGAGGTAGTTGCTGCCGATTGGCCTCTAAAGGAGAAAAGCCCCTTCTTCTTTCCTAGGATATGGTAGTAATCCCTTGTTGTTTTCTTTTCCTTAATCCAGTTCAGCAGATCATCGCCCTGGAATTCGGTGGTGAACTGCAGATCATGAATGTTCATATTTACCATAGACCGGATGAACTCAATATCTGTACGCAGCGCAGGGTCCAGCTGTACAATCAGTCTTGTATGCTTGAGATACTTGCGGATCAGTGTCATGAATCCGGTAATATCAGCAGCCTTAACCGGTGTACCCAGACCCGCTCCGCCCTCCATGATTACGATTGAGGAAGGATCGACCTCTTTACTGCTGAACCCGCTGATAAAGCTATGTAAGGTGGAGTGCTTACCTGAAATAACGTAGCCCTCATGCTCCAGCGCCCTTGACAGAAGCATAATGAGTTCAGGTGAGCAAACTAAATGTACGCTTTTCATAAGAAACCTCCTCGGGTAATTCACCCGCTTAGTAAGGTAATATCCGGATAATTGACCCGTCTCCTTGAATTACATCTGCCAGAAGCACCTGCAGTCCAAGCTCCGACCATCCCTCTCCGGTACTGCTGACCTCACATTTAAATTCCCAATCATCGGGGAGCCAGTTTGCCTGCTTCAGAAGCTCCACACATTCCCCCGCCGTAAGGAAGAGCGACACCTCCAGATCGAGTTCCTTCTCTCCTTTGCCTTTAAACTGAAATGTTGTTAATGCTGTCGACATATACGGCCTCCTCTGAGCGATGTGTCTCTTGCAGCCAAGCTATTAATCCCTCTACCGCTGCTGCAAAATGAACTGGAGTTCTCATGACTCGTTCTTCTGTCCCGCGTTGCAGCAGCGACATATGATCTTCATGTATCAGCAAATTCAGTTCACGTTGTACTTGTACCTTCTCCTCAGTGCATTGGATTTCCGCCAGAGAGAGTACTGATGCACCGGCCAACAGCATTTGTTCCACCCATTTTTCCAGGTCAGACTCTTTATCTGCAGCAAGGAATTGTTCTGAGTTACCCAGACCTTGCACTAACGGGGTTCTGTTCACTACCTGGAACACCAGCTCATGCCACGCATAAATTTCCTGCACTTTATAGCTGCTGCCATCCGGCTGATGTTCAAGCTCAAACCAGGTGCCGTCCCGGAAGAAATAGTAGACCTTAAGCGTCTGCTGATGCTTTTGTATAATCTGACACAGATATGCCGTACTGCCTGAGGCGATACGGATAAATTCATGAAGCCCTTCCTTCACCTGCGCGTTCCCCATAAAATCAGTCTCCAGATACCCTTTCCTTTCAAGCGATCTCATCTGTGCATCCATAAGGGCGCGCAGACTGCGCTCAGACTCCGCCTTGAGATCCGTATCCAGTCCCGGAAAGCTGTTTCCTCCCGTTAATGCCGTCAGATAGATAATTTCCAGAGCATGCAATTCAAACACTTCACGAACTGGTTTCATTGCTTCCTTCACCTGCTTATCTAAAGTTCTGTTATCATTTTGAGCCGCCGGATTACTCCTTCTGTAAGCAGCATCGCCTCACTGGCGTCCATTCCCCTGTTAAGCTCGTCGTAATCAAGGTGTTCCATCACGGCAGCATAGCACGTGTGATCACTTGGTGCTCCGCCCGACAACAGCGCATTTCCACTGTTAATCAGTTCACCCGCAAGTTCAGTGGTTAATTGCATTTTACTCAGCTCAACAGCATTGCTGCCGACCATCAGGAGCACACCCAGCCTGCCGCCAAATCTCGCAATCCGCTCTAGGTGATCCAGGGATTCATTGTCCATCAGATCAAAGGCTGATTTGAAATGCGGCATCAGAATTACGAGAAGCGGGTATTTGGACAGAATATAACCAGCTTCGTCAAATGCCCCAGGCTCCGGAGAATCGGCAGAGGCCTGCCGGGCATCATTTTTTCGCAGCTGCAGCTGTTCAATGAGTGATTGTGTAAGTTCCAGGAACGCTTCAGCCGTGTCCATATAACGGGTAAGAACAGGGTTGGCCCTCAGGCCCGCCAAGTTGGCCACACCGCTGTCGAGCAGATAGAATTCCTTAGTGACCTGGTCTGCCGAATCATGAAAAGTTTGCACTAATGAGTTGAACCTGAAATCCACCTGCTGCAAGCCGGTGTACGATACAACAAAGTTACTGACATGCTTGATATTGATCACTGCCGGAAGTGTGGTATTCCAATCCAACCCTACCGGTACAAGATATTCTCCATCCTCCGGTTGCGCCTTGGAGGCGCACTCCAGAAGCTCTTCCAGCGAAAGCTTGTCCGGAATTACGGCAATACCTACCGGTTCAATCTCTCCGGCCACAGCCTTCATCTCTGCACTAATCCTGCGAAGTGAGGCTGCAACCTGATCATCTGAGCTGCCTTCCCCCGGAAGTGCAGTATGGAATTCCAGAATCCGGTTATCTTTGAGCAGCCCGCGTCCCACAGTACTCGTTGGCTCCATCCCGTCCGTTCGGCCCAAAATGCTGCTGTAATCCAGCCTGTCAGACATTTGGAACACCAGAGCCTGCTTGACATTCTGACTGATCCGGTAAGGATAGGAGCTGACTGCATTGGCTGCAAATACAAAATAAATCCCGTAGTTTCCGCCTTCGCGCACCAGCTTCGCCAGATCTAATACATGGTCATCGTACGCTTCCGCAAATCCGGTGTAGTTATCAAGGAGAATAACAATGTATGGAACCTTTTCACCAGTTGCTGCACAGTAAGACACCAGATTACTAATGCCAAGCTGCGAGAATTTACGTTTGCGTTCATCCAATTGGGACAACAGCCAGCTGATCAGTTTAGCAAGCTTCTGTTCCTCCTCAGGATAAATAATATCGCCCAGATGAGGCAGCTCATGAAAGACACCCAGTGTCCGTGTACCGAAATCCAATATGTAAAAATGCACGTATTCAGGATCATATTTCAGGGCAAGCGACATAATAATGGTCTTCAAAAGCATGGTTTTGCCGCTGCTCGGCGCCCCGTACACAAGCAAATGTCCATTCAGGTTAAAATTAATGTCCAGATTGTATTGATCCTGATCCGCAGGGTTATCTACCCGCCCAACGGTTGCCGTCAGATTATCCGTTGGCTGCTGCCAGTGGATTCCATTCCAGATTTGCTGCGGCTCCAGCACTTCCGTAAGCAAGAGAGTCTCCGGAAGCGGAGGAAGCCACAACTGGAAGGCCTCCCGGATGGAGTGCTCGGCCGAAAGGGCAGCGATGTGATTAACCACTGCCTGAAGCTCACTTAGTTGCGAAGCCCCTTCACCACTCTTCACCTTCGGCAGCAGGGATCTCCGCTCACCGCCCAGGGTGACAATATCCATCTGAGGTCTTTCATCGCCCGCCGAATCACCACCAGCGTACGGTGCTCCGCTCCAGGAGGACTGGAATAGGGTGAAGACCTCATTATTGCCCACCTGCAAATATCCGCGGCCCTTCTCTTTGATCTCTGCCGCTTCAGGGCGTTTCAGCATTTCCTGGCTATCCGATGGTGTCTGCACCTTCAGACATAGCTTGAAACGCGAGTTACTCCAAATCTGCTCATCGACTACTCCGGATGGCTTCTGGGTTGCCAGTATTAAGTGGATACCCAAGCTTCTTCCTACCCGCGCCGCACTGACCAGCTCTTTCATGAATTCCGGCTGATCCGATTTCAGCTCCGCGAATTCATCCACCACTATGATCAGATGCGGCAACGGAAGACTGGCCTCCTTGTTGCGGTACAGGATGATGTAATTATCAATGCTGGTTACACCGGCATCGCTGAACAGCCGTTGTCTGCGCAGCAATTCGCTTTTGATGGATGCGAGTGCACGGTTAATCTGGTTGCCGCCCAGGTTCGTGATCGTTCCTACCAGATGGGGTAGCCCCTGAAACGCATTGGCCATTCCCCCGCCCTTGTAGTCAATCAGGACAAAAGCAACCTCATGAGGATGGTAATTTACCGCCAGACCCAGCAGCAGGGATTGTAGCAGCTCACTCTTCCCTGAACCGGTGGTCCCGGCAACCAGTCCATGCGGACCGTAGCTTTTTTCATGCATATCGAACAGCAGGGACTTCCCGCCCGCCCCGAGTCCCAAGGGAATAGACAGCGTCCGGTTGGCCTGATTTTTAGACCAGCGCTGTAGCACATTCAGCTCCTCCACCTGCTCTACCTCAAAGCTCTCCATGAAGGTGACCATTGGCGGAATATAACTGTTATTTTGCCCCTCCTTGATTCTAAGCGGAGATAACGAACGGGCAAAAAACTCTGAATGCTGCTTATCCAGAGAGTCAACTGTAAAATGATCTGCTAAATGATTTAATAGCTGCTTCGTATCTTTGCGGACCATTCCTTTACCGTCCCTGATTTCAAGAATGGCCTGGCAGTTAAGCGGCAGCGCAACATCTATCTTCTCAGAGATAAAAATACTCGTCGCGCCAAGCACAGAATTATTGGACAGCAAAACCTTCATCATTTCTGTGCTGTCCCACAATTCAGGAGCAAACACCAGGAATACATAATGTGGGGTCTGCAGCGTCTGCAAGCCATAGCCGCTCTGGCCGCTTTCCTCTCTTTTTCTAAGGACAGGGAGCAGTTCATCGGCAAAATTGGAGGCTTCGTAAGAGGTCGTAGCCAGACTTCTAAATCTCCGGCCTTTGTCCCATGTATGGGGCAGCCATTTCAGCCATGCCCAGTGTTCCAGATCCTCAGGCTGCATCACACATACGATTCTTACGTCATCGTAGCCCTGATGTGTAGTCAGATGAACGATAGCTGCATTCAGAAAATCGCGAACCTCCCGCTTTCTGCCGAATATGCCAAGCGTATTAATATTGCTAAGCGGAATGTACACAGGAATGTCTCTTACGAAATACATTTCTTCGCAGATTTTGGCAGCGATTTCTTCAAGCGGATTATCATCGTCGATTGCTTTGGTTCTGGGGCTGTATGTAGGTACCAGTGAAATGGGCTGTATCCCCACTCCGATCCGGATATTCAAGAAATCATCTTCAATTGCCGTTCTCTCCCATAGCTGCTTGCTTCTGCCGCGGACGATTTCAATGCAGCTGGAGATATCCGGATGTATGTATGTGTAAGCCTCGCGCTGCGTACTGGCAGCATTTTGCAGCTCATTGCGGACTTGGAATAAATAATTCAGATATTTCTTCTCCAGCTTTTTATTTTGCTCCAGATGCTTCTTCACACTGGATTTGTAATTCATCACCGAGATCATAACCGTTAGAAACGTCATACTCATCGTCGAGATCAACATCGTATACGACCTGGTCAAGGTTGACATGAAAATTGCAATCAGCATCATCCCGATCGGCGGAATAATAATGGTCAGCCAGGAGAAGGTCGGTTTGCCCGAAGGCTTGGCAGGGTCCTCCAGAGCCAGTTCGCCTTCCGGATAGCTTGGTTTAATTCTAGGGGTTCTTTGTACCTGATTGGTTAGCATTTCTTGTACGCTCATTTTTTTCATCACCACTGGATAGGAATTTTGGATTACCAAACTCATTTAATTTAAAATTTTTAATAAAAAAATATAAATTTTCATTAATTTGGGATTTATATTTAGCATTATCGGTAATCCTCGACAATAGTTTATATTTTCCATAACATTTATTGTTAATATAGTTCATTAATCCCTAATTAGTCACCCTTCTCTTTAACGTATTAAAATTAACAGAGTATAAAGATATAGTTCAATAGCCACTATGCTCATTTCTGCAAGCACCGGAATTATGCATAATGGCATATTTACTTTTTTTACCTAACCCCGATTACATTTACCATCCGTTTTCTGTCTTTACTTAAAATGTATTTTTTTCGTTAGTACACCCCCGTCAAACTTTTTTATTTATTTATCAGCCACTGCCGGCTTCTCTACTTCAGGACTTCAATACTATGAATAATGACTGTGTCAAAACTATTCCATTGTCCTATTAAAATAAAATACCTGCGGGAATTTACTTCTTAGCCTCAAGTCTTGAAGTACTCAAAAACAAATAGGCCGCCAAAATGGCGGCCTATTCTTCTGCTGCTGAACCTGGTTCAGGTATTCTGCTTGATTTCATATCCGTTTTTTGTCCTTACCCTTTAACCGCACCGCCAGTAAGTCTCCGGACCAATGTTTTGAAGCCGAAGAGGAAGAGGAGATCAGCGGAAGCGTGCCCAGGGTCAGACCCAGGATACTTGCCGAATAATCCGTAAGGAGATCAGCCCCAGGGTGCTGATGCCCGGCACCAGGAACGGAACTACGATTCTTGTGAGAATGGCCGATTCCGAGCAGCCGTCGATCCGCGCGCTTTCGATGACCTCGGTCGGGACTGAGGAGCGGATGAACTGGGTCATGAAGAATACGCCGAAGGCGTTGTTCAGTCCGGCCAGAATCAGCGGCGCATGGGTGTTGTTGAGGTGGAACCACTTCATTTCCATAACATAAGCAATCAGACCCAGGGCATCATATCGTATACTTTCTCCAGTGCAAGCGGCTCATCATCCACAAGCATGACCGAAATTACAAAATCCATTGCAGCCCCCCCGCTCCTGTCGATGTCTAATATATATGCAGGTATAACGGAACATAAGGCGCCGTCAATGGATGTACCCACAACAACAACAAAAAGCAACTCATCCGGAGACAAGTCGCTATTCTAAACGCTCTATTTATATAACAAAAAAACCCTTGAATCATCAAGGGTTTCCTGTCCATTACAATTATGCGGTAGAGAGGACTCGAACCTCCACGGGTATACACCCACTACCCCCTCAAGATAGCGTGTCTGCCATTCCACCACTACCGCATATTGGTGACTCGTATGGGATTCGAACCCATGTTACCTCCGTGAAAGGGAGGTGTCTTAACCCCTTGACCAACGAGCCAGATGATAATTTTGTGTGTTTGTCACAACAAAAATGAGTATATCAAACCTTAATGAATTTGACAAGCTTTATTTTCTCAAGAAAATATGAGGGAGAGTTGGGCGTGCAGCCTCCGCTTCTCCCCATCCCAGCCCCGCCTTCCCGCGAGGACAGAAACTATATTCTCCCATTCTTAAATACGTCCGCCAGCGGCAGCTAGGACACGGATTCCATCGGCACATTCATAGCCCAGACTCTGCGCTACTGCGGGATTCGTTACGTGTCCAGCTACCACATTCAAGCCGCGGGCAAGCGCCGCATTATTGACCGCAGCCACATGAATGCCATGATTGGCAATCTGCAGCGCATAAGGGATCGTCACATTGGTCAGTGCCAGTGTAGAGGTCCGGGCGACCGCCCCCGGCATATTGGCCACCGCATAGTGCACCACGCCATGCTTCACATAGGTCGGGTTCTCATGGGTTGTAATCCGGTCGATGGTCTCAATCGAGCCGCCCTGATCAATCGCCACGTCCACGATCACAGAACCCTCTGCCATTTGCTGCACCATATACTCTTTGACCAGCTTCGGCGCACGGGCACCGGGAATCAGTACAGCCCCGATCAGCAGATCGGCTTTGCGGACAGCCTGCTCAAGATGATAAGAATCCGACATCACCGTAATGAGCCTACCGCCAAAAATATCATCCAAAGCCCGCAGCCGGTTCGCATTCAGATCCAGGACTGTCACGCGTGCCCCCATCCCCAGGGCAATCTTCGCCGCATTGGTGCCGACAATACCGCCGCCGACAATCACTACCTCTCCAGGCTGAACTCCCGGCACACCGCCCAGCAGGACGCCTTTGCCTCCCTGCGGCTTCTCCAGCAGCCCGGCACCGATCTGCACAGCCATCCGTCCGGCAACCTCGCTCATCGGGATAAGCAGCGGCAGGGAGCCATCTTCAAGCTGGATGGTTTCATACCCTACCGCCGTCACCCCGCCCTCCACAAGCGCCTTGGTCAGAACCGCCTCCGGCGCCAGATGCAGATATGTGAAGAGAATCAGGCCTTTGCGGAAATAAGCATATTCCTCCGGCAGAGGCTCCTTCACTTTAATGATCATCTCCGCCTTGCCCCAGACTTCCGCAGCGGTGTCCAGAACTTCAGCACCTTTATCCAGGTATTCTTGATCTTCGAAGCCGCTGCCTGTGCCGGCAGAGGCCTGGACGAACACCTCATGCCCCGCCTTCCGGAGTGCTTCTACCCCGGCCGGGGTTATGGCGACGCGGTTCTCATTATTCTTGATTCCGCGGGTACGCCAACAATCATGCTGATTCCCCCTCAAAGTTTTGTAAGCATAACCTTCCTTGATATAACATCGGCAAAACTCGCTTCGGAAGCACAGGCAAAGTTTGGTGAGCATAGTGATATGAGAAAAGAAAGGCTCAGAATTGAGCCTTTCTCTTCTCAGCTAAGGTGATGCAGGAGGCCGCACGGCCTCCTGCGGTTTAGAACCCCAATTCCATTCACCTTAGTATATGCGGATTTCCTTCTTAAGGATTAACCTTTGTTTCGAAGGTCTGTTTACCGTCAACGAATTTCAGAACGACAGCCGCTTTAACCGGGTCATGTGTTTCGTTCAGGGTAATTTTGCCTGTAGCGAGCTGCAGATCTTTGGTTGCTGCCAAAGCTTCTGTAATTTTGGCCGGATCAGCTTCACCGGCACGGGTGATGGCATCAGCCACCAGCTTCAGTGCATCGTAACCAAGGGCAGCCATACCATCCGGAACTGCACCGCCGTTAGCTGCTTTGTAAGCTTCAACGAAGCTCGTTACTTCAGTAGCTGTATCTTCAGGCGAGTAGTGATTGGACATGTAAGTGTTCTCCAAGGCTTCTGCACCAGCGATTTCAGCCAGCTGCGGAGAATCCCATCCGTCGCCGCCCAGGAATGGAACGGTAATACCCATTTCACGGGCCTGTTTCACGATTTTACCAACCTCTTCATAGTAGCCCGGCAGGTAAATTACATCGGGGTTAGCTGCTTTGATACGTGTCAGAACGGCTTTGAAGTCAGAGTCTTTCTGTTGGTAGGACTCCTGGCTCAGCACTTCGCCGCCTTTAGCTTTGAAGGTCTCTTCGAAGAACTTCTGCAGACCTTTGGAGTAGTCACTCGAAGTATCTGTATAGATTACTGCTTTTTTGGCTTTCAGGGAGTCGATTGCAAAGTTAGCCATCACTTCACCTTGGAATGGATCGATAAAGGCTGCGCGGAACACATATTCATTCACATTGCCACTGCGCTCATCTACAGTAACTTTAGGATTGGTGGCACCTACTGCAACGAGTGGAATCTTCTTCTCGGTAGCAACCGGAACGATACCCAGCGTATTGGTAGAAGTGGAAGCACCAATGATTGTAACAACCTTATCATTGGTAATCAGCTTCTGTGCTGCTTGCGTTGCTTCTTCAGACTTCGAAGCGTTATCGGCAATTACCAGTTCCAACTGCTTACCAAGAATCCCGCCTGCTGCGTTGATCTCATCAACAGCCAGCTTCGCGCCCTTCGATGCGGAGTCGCCGAAAGAAGCTTGACCGCCTGTGAGCTCAAGGTCAGCCCCGATTTTGATTGTGCCTGCGGCAGCATTTCCGCCGCTTGCAGAGTTACCGCTGTTCTCTGTGTTGTTGCCACAGCCCGATGCTAATACCGCAGTCAGTACTGTCGACAAAATAATGGCCCCAATTTTCTTCATTGTTTCTCCCAGCCTCCCGATTAATTAATTTTTATATGTTGTTTCTGTGATGCTGCTGTAGTTAGGCGTATCTGTTTAGTGACCAAGATAAGCCATTTTGATTTCATCGGAATCGGCCAATTCCTTGGCGTCTCCTTCAAGTACTACCCTGCCTGTCTCCAGAACATAGGCACGGTCGGCGATTTTGAGCGCCTGATGTGCATTCTGCTCAACCAGCAGCACAGTGGTTCCGGCGTCATTGACTTCTTTAATGATTTTGAAAATATCCTGGACCAGCAGCGGCGCCAGCCCCATGGACGGTTCATCCAGCAGCAGCAGCTTGGGGTGTCCCATAATCGCCCGCCCCATGGCAAGCATCTGCTGTTCCCCGCCGGACAGCGTTCCGGCCTGTTGCTTCTTACGTTCCAGCAAACGGGGGAAGGTATTGTAGACTCTCTGGAAGTCAGCTGCCAGGCTGCTGGAATCCTGCAGATAAGCACCCAGCTCCAGGTTCTCCTCAACGGACATATTCGCGAAGACACGGCGTCCTTCAGGACAATGAATTAGCCCTTCCTTAACAATCGCTTGAACACTTTGACTGACAATCGATTTATCCAGGAATTCAATACTTCCTGTCTTGGGTTTAAGCAGCCCCGAAAGCGTCTTGAGCAGCGTTGACTTGCCGGCGCCATTGGCACCGATCAGTGTAACGATCTCTCCCTGCTTCACGTTGATGCTGAGATCCTTCAAGGCATGAATAGCTCCGTAATAAACATTGATTCCTTGTACTGTAAGCATAGTTCTACGCCTCCTGTCCCAAATACGCTTCGATAACCTTCGGATTATTCCGGATTTCCACCGGAGTTCCGTCAGCGATAAGGATTCCGCGGTCCAGGACGTAAATCCGGTTGCAGACACCCATAACCAGCGACATATCATGCTCGATCAGCAGAATGGTAAGGTCGAATTCCTCGCGGATCCAGGCAATGAGATTCATCAGATCACGCGTCTCATTCGGGTTCATTCCGGCCGCCGGCTCATCGAGCAGCAGCAGCTTGGGTCCGGCCGCGAGCGCCCGGGCAATCTCAAGGCGGCGCTGGTTACCATAGCTCAGATTGCTGGCTACCTCTTGACTCTGATCGGCAAGATTGAATATTTTGAGGATATCCATCGCCTTCTGAGTGATTTCGTCCTCTCCCTTGAAATGCTTCGGCAAACGGAGCATAGAAGAGAACAATGAGTGTTTCGCATGCTGATGAAAAGCAATTTTGACATTCTCCAGCACAGTCATAGCCGTAAATAAGCGGATGTTCTGGAACGTACGGGCGGCACCCTTATGGTTAATTTTATAAGGCTTCATACCGCCAATGGATTCGTTATTTAGAAGAATGCTGCCTGATGAAGGGGGGTACACCCCGGTCAGCAGATTGAATAATGTTGTTTTGCCGGCGCCGTTGGGTCCGATCAGCCCAATCAGTTCACCTTTATTAATATGAAGGGAAACATCACTGACTGCCTTAAGTCCGCCAAAGGATCGGCTGGCCTCCTTAACGTCAAGGAGCACTGCTGCCTTCGATTGCGTCATTTGCCTTAGCCTCCTTTTTGCCGAACTTGCCGAATGAGAATTTGGTTGTGCCCAGCAGACCGCTTGGGCGGAAGATCATCATCAGGATGAGCACGATGGAGTAAATAATCATGCGCCATTCCGGGAATTCCCGAAGGTATGTGTAGAGCAGGGTAACGAACACCGCTCCGACGATGGAACCAGCCGTGCTGCCAAGTCCCCCGAGAACAACCATAACGATAATTTCAAACGACTTCAGGAAGTTGAAACTGCCCGGCGTGATAACGTAGAACGTATGAGCTGACAGCCCGCCAGCAATCCCGGCAAACAAGGCACCGATGGTGAAAGCGATAATTTTGTAGCGTGTCGTATTAATACCCATAGCCTCTGCTGCAATTTCATTCTCACGGATAGCAATACATGCCCGGCCGTGTGTAGACCTAATGAAGTTATTAATCAGAACCACAGAAATCAGGGTGAAGAAGAATAACATCGTCCATGTTGTTTTGGCAGGAATACCGCTGAGCCCTGAAGCCCCGCCGACGAATTCTGTATTCAGCATGATAATCCGGATGATTTCACCGAATCCCAGTGTGGCGATGGCAAGATAGTCACCATTAAGCCGGAGGGTAGGCATTCCGATCAATACGCCGAATACCGCTGCCAGGAGTCCGCCTGCAATAATGGCTGGAACGAATGGCACGTTGTAGTCAAGGGTAAGGATCGCCGAAGTGTATGCACCTACGGACATAAATCCGGCATGACCAATGGAGAACTGCCCGGTAATCCCGGTAATCAGGTTGAGCGATACGGCAAGCATGATGTTAACACCAATTAGAAGCAGCATAGATTGGTTTACATCACTTAGCACTCCCGTTGTTAGAAGAACTTTAACGACTCCATAGAACGCAAGGGCAACGATAATGCCCATCCAGAACTTTTTATTTATATTTTTCACGGTAGTTCCCTCCTACACTTTCTCCCGGACATTCTTGCCAAACAGTCCGGATGGTTTAAAGATAAGGATCAGAATCAGTACCGCGAATGCCACGCCGTCACGCCATGAGGAGAACCCGAGTGAAGAAATCTCTGTCTCTACCGTTCCCAGCAGCAACCCGCCTACAAGGGCACCAGGAATACTTCCGATTCCCCCGAGCACTGCAGCTACGAATGCTTTGAGTCCAGGCATAACGCCCATCAAAGGATCGACTGAGTTATACGTCATTCCAAAAATGACTCCGGCAGCAGCAGCGAGCGCTGAGCCGATTGCGAATGTAGCTGAAATGGTGCGGTCTACGTTGATCCCCATCAATCGCGCCGCCTCCACATCGAATGATACCGCACGCATTGCTTTACCGGTTTTGGTATAACGGACGATATACTGCAGGACAAGCATTAGAATAATCGTTGTTAGCAGAATCATTATCTGATTGGATTCCACTTGGATGGAAGAACCGAACAGATGATATTG
Organism: Paenibacillus sp. FSL R10-2199; assembly: GCF_038000235.1. NCBI lineage: Bacteria > Bacillati > Bacillota > Bacilli > Caryophanales > Paenibacillaceae > Paenibacillus > Paenibacillus sp. FSL R10-2199. The sequence continues at coordinate 1,404,914 of NZ_JBBOBO010000002.1, forward strand.
CTTCTTCTCCATAATATCCGGGAAGCCTTGAGCCTGAGGCCCAAGAATCAATACTCCGGTATATTCAAGCAGGAAGGATACACCAATCGCAGTGATCAACGCGGCAATCCGGGTTGACTTGCGAAGCGGCTTGTAAGCCAGACGCTCTATTGTGATACCGAGCAATGCGCTGATGGTCATCGAAATGATCAGCGACAAGAGCAGGACAACGATGGGCGGCAATCCGGCATTCGCCAGATATTTGGCACTGTAGAGTCCGATGAACGAACCTACCATAAATACATCGCCGTGCGCAAAATTGATCAGTTTGATGATACCGTAAACCATAGTGTAACCAAGGGCGATCAGAGCATAGATACTGCCTACGGAAATCCCGTTAATTAGTTGCTGAATGAAGTACTCCATCGCCATCCCCTTTTCCCCATAATAATCAAAATTCCCCTTTCTCTGCCTTGCCTCTCTTTTATTTCTTTATGATGTCATTTATATTAACACAAGGGTTGGGTGTCGTCACTAATTTTTATGTGAATTAATATAAAATTCAAGATTTAATGTTATGTTACATAACATGGTATGTGTAGTATTCGGTAGGTTTTTGTTAGTTTTCGAAAAATTCGTAGAAAACGGGAGTAAAACAGAGGATTTTAAAGCAGGATAGTTTTAGGATTTGTTTCCTTTTCTTATACAATACTTTATTTTCACGCAATTAATATAACATTTGTCTCTTTACAGCATCACTCCTTCAATTTATTAAAGGGGTAACGGGTTGAACCGGCAGACTTTTTGTCGTTATTTGTCTAGAAAGCAAATAAGCTGGCACCTCTTACACCGCGAGGTCCAGCTTATTTGCCTGATATATTCTGCAGACCGTCTAACGTTTAGTCCAAATAAACTGCCTTACCCGTCTGTGCAGATTCATAGATAGCCTCCAGAATCCGGGAGACTACATAAGCCTGTTCAGGAGTCACGACCGGATCTTTATCCTCTTCAATGGCTTCAATCCACTTTCTCAATTCCACATCTGTAGCCTTCTCTGTTTTCCCTTCATAGAAAGCTACTCCTCCGGCATCGAGCTCAATTTCATTCGTGTACAGCTTACTGTGCTTCTCCCCGTTAATTCTGAGACCATTCTTCATATCCGCACCCGCTTCCGTTCCGCTTAAGCTGCACTTGGCTTCATCCACGTCCAGCGAATTAAGCGCCCAGCTCGCTTCCAGCGTAATCGTTGCGCCATTCTCCATCACAATCATCCCGAAGGCGGAGTCTTCCACGGTGAATTTCTTCGGATCCCAGGGTCCCCAGGCATTTGCAGCCTCTTCTTTTCTGGAAAGCTCATGGTATTTGGTACCCAGTACAACCTTCGGCTTATAATTGTCCATCATCCAGAGCGTCAGATCAAGCGCGTGGGTTCCGATATCAATAAGCGGGCCTCCGCCCTGCTTCTCCTCATCCAGAAAAACACCCCAGGTCGGAACCGCTCTACGTCTGATCGCATGCGCTTTCGCATAATAGATATGGCCAAGCTCCCCTGCTTCGCAAACCTTTTTCAAATATAAGCTGTCTTGTCTGAACCGGTTGTCATAACCGATCGTCAGCTTCTTGCCTGTACGTTTCGCCGCCTCGGCCATACGCTTGGCATCTGCCGCTGTTTTGGCCATTGGCTTCTCACACATCACATGCTTTCCCGCTTCTAATGCCGCAATAGAGATATCCGCATGCGCATCATTTGGAGTAAGCACATGGACAATATCAATAGAAGCATCCTTCAATAATTCCAGATAATCCGTATAGACAACAGCATCCGCGTTTCCATATTGTTCTGCAGCCGACTCCGCCCGTTCCTTAATAATGTCGCAAAAGGCAACCACCTGGACCTTATCCTGTCTGCTCAAGCTCGGAAGATGCTTCCCGTTCGCAATGCCTCCACATCCGATAACTCCAACACGATACACTTTGCTCATACCCTCTCATCCTCACTTTTAATTTAATTTTTTGGACTTGCGGTAGGCCGCCGGAGTCATCCCGAGCCGCTTGCGGAAAACCGAATGCAGATAGGTCGCATTTGTAAACCCTTCGGACTCAGCAATGTGTTCTATCGGCAGGGTGCTAGCTTCAAGCTTGCTGCATACGGCCTCTAACCTTATATCTTCAAGAACCCGGCTGAAGGTTTTATCCGGATCAATCTGCTTAAATATTCGCTGCAGCTGCCTGGAGCTGATATTCAGCTTCTCAGCCACATTCTCCAGGGTCACGGTTGCTGAAGAATTCGCTTCCATGTATTGAATGGCATATTGATAGCGGTAGGCCAACATATCCCGGACCGGTGCCGAGGTTCCCATCCCGCCTGCATCGTAAGCTCTGGTTACCTTCAATAAAATACTGATCACAAGATGTTTAATAGAAGTATAATATCCCGTAAGCTTGCCGTCGCAGGCCTCATACGCTTCAAGAAAGCATCTCATAGCCTTGTGATAATCCTGCGCAGGTACAGGGGGAAGCTTCCTCAGCTTCTCAACGCATTCCTCGGCTTCCGCAACCTCCCATGAATCCGCATCTTCTCTGAGCTTTTCCGCAATATTGACATGCAGACACAACTCATCCATCGCCTCTTCCGGGTTCGCTTCCTGACGATGCATCACTCCCGGTCCGGTTAAGTAGAGCATTCCTTCCGTTAAAGCATACGCCTGCTCGCCAAGAATGACCGTTCCCTTGCCCCGTGGTATGAAATGAAATTCAAATTCAGCATGGTTATGGAAATCAATGACCTTTCCCGGCGGAAAAGAGGTCAAATGAAACCGGAGAACTGAAATTTCATAATGTCCCCACAGGATTGAAATATCCAGTCTTTCAAGCATATCCTGCTTCTCAAACATAATCCCGAAGGGAAAATGGCTCATTATAATCCTCCTGCTTAAGCTAAGCTCTTCATGGATGAGGGATCAGGCGTTCAATTCGTCTAACCGGATAACACGGCCTGCCTTCGCGGAGAGATTCGCCGCCTCCATTAACCTTGTAAGCTCAGTTGCGACTTGAATATTCTCGGCAGCAATCGTGTTGTTCTGAATGTGGGTGACCCATTGTTGAAATGCACTCTCCCGGTGGCCCTGCAGAGGCACATCTATCCAGGAATCCCCTTTGTCTGGCGCTTTAGTACTTCTAACGAGCAGCTTCTCTTCAGGCGTTCCGTATAAAAGGGTTCCTTCCGTTCCATGCACTTCGATCGTAAACGGTGAGTAGCTATTCACGAATCCGGCTTCCACCACACCAATAGCCCCTGAATCGGTATAGAGCGTCGCCACCGCGTTGTCTTCCACTTCCTTGCCTGTTACATATCCAAAGTTCGCACTTACACCGGTCACTTCTTGACCCAGAAAGAGCCTGGTCAGGTACATGGGATGACAGCCAAGGTCAATTAAGGCACCGCCCTGGCATTGCTCCAAGCTAAAGAAATGTTCGGGAAGCCAGTTTGCAGTTGCACCATTATGAGATAAGCGGACTCTGACATACGTTATTTCTCCAAGCAGTCCCTGGTTTAGAATTTCTTGAACCGATAAAGTATAACCATCATTTAGACGCGGGAGGGAAACCGTTAGCTTCACCCCATGACCCGAGACTTCTGACAGGATTTCATTGACCTCACTCAACGTTGCAGCCACAACCTTTTCGGTGAAGATGTGCTTGCCGGCTTGGGCAGCCGCAATGATGATATCCCGGTGCTGACAGGTTGGCGCGTCGACAATAACGGCATCTATATCCTTCCGGGCAAGCAGGTCTTCCAAGGAATCAAAAAACGGAACATTCAAGCTGTCCGCAGCCTTCTTGCCGCGCTCCGCATCCTCGTCCCACACCGCAGCGATTTCAGTATCACTATGTTCCTGCGCCTGCTTCGTATAATCCCAGGCATGCACATGCCAAAAGCTGATTTTGCCAATCCTAATGTTCATTCTCTTGCACCTCCATATATATTATTCTGACATTACCTATAAGGTATCATATAACATGCAGGTTTTTTAGTAGATAAATGCGACAATAACTATATGTAATTACGACATCAAAAAGGAACCCGCATACTTCAAGGCTTCACATCGCTCTGACTGGATGAACGCAAAAAAAGAAGCTCAAAATGAGCTCCTTTTGTATTAATACGTATGAATAGTTGCAGGAACGGAGAGAGAGGGATACTCTCACTGCGCGAGAGATTGCGAAGAATCCCTAACGAAGCTTATGCTCCAACGAACCACTGAGGGTTCTCATCCCAAACAGGGAAGTATATCATACGGAGAGAGAGGGATTCGAACCCTCGCACCGCTTACGCAGTCTAACCCCTTAGCAGAGGGTCCCCTTATAGCCACTTGGGTATCTCTCCAAGTAATGGCTCCCCGAACAGGACTCGAACCTGTGACAACTCGATTAACAGTCGAGTGCTCTACCAACTGAGCTATCAGGGAACATTAACATGAACAAGGATTAATTTATCATGATTCTTTAGGTTAGTCAAGCTTAGCGAAAGAGATTGTAAGAACGTTTACAAACTATACAAATTTCCTTGGGACTACACCCATTCTCCGTCCAAAGGTACAGCGACACGGTTAAGCAGTTCCTCTTGTTCAAGGCGGAGCTTCAGCAGTTTACGGGTAACGTGGCAGTGGTTAATGGCATCCATATGAACGGCAATCACGGATGCTTCCGGGGCTGCATGGCATACATCCACAATATCCTGTTCGTTCATAGTGATATGTCCTCCGCTTACGAAGCTTGCTCCTCCGGCATTCACGACGATAACTTCCGGGTGATAATCATCAAGTACCTGCCGGACTTCGCCGCACCAGATTGTGTCTCCCGCCAGATACAGATCGGGTTCTCCTTCCGCCTGGAATACGAAACCGGAGACTTTGCCCATTCTCTCCCCGATCTCTCCCGTTCCATGTCGGCCATCAGTACGCGTCAGGGTTACTCCACGCACAGAAGCTGCCGCACTGTCTTTAATCTCTGTAACATGGGCGAAGCCCTGCGCTGTAATTTTCTCTCCATCTCCCTCCTGGCATAGTACCGGAAGCTCATGCGACAAAAGCTCCGCCGCCGCTGCATCCCAGTGATCCTGGTGGAGGTGCGTCACGAGTACAGCATCCGGCTCCAGCCACTGCTCTACAAGCCCCGGTAAAGAAACCAGCGGATTCCGCTGCTCATTCGTGGTATTTATAATTGGCGGATTGACTCCCTGTGCACTCAGCATCGGGTCAACCAGAAAGGTTACGCCGCCGTATTCCAGCCATAATGAGGCGTGGCGGATCAGTTGGATTTTCATAATAAACACCTCTTTCTTATACTTGTGCTTGGGTTCTGCTACAATTAATTATAAATCGGCCGCAGATAAGAATACATTGTGCCGCGAAAGAGATTAGCCTGTTCTACTTTCACCCGGAAAGGAAATTACACTTATGATGCCCTACCTCATTGACGATACGGATTACCGCATCTTACAGCTTCTCATAGAAGACTCTACATTAAGCCACAAAGATATCGGAGCTGAAGTTCACCTGACCGGCCAAGCCGTTGGCGCGCGTATCCGCAGAATGCGGGAGCTGGAGATTATTGAAGGCTACACTATCCGCTGGAACCCGCTCCGGATCGGGCAGAATATGCATGCTTTTATTACGGTTTTTCTCAGCACCAACGCCGCTCATCTGCCCTTCCAGAACTTTGCGAAGAACCATACGAGTGTCGCGGAGCTGTACCGCATCAGCGGGGAGGGCTGCTATTGGATGCGCGTACGTACCGTGAATCAGGAAGCGCTGACTGCTTTTCTCGATGAGCTGCTGAGGTACGGCAATTACCGGGTCAACCTGGATATGGGCCAGATCAAGTAGTTCTGTTGCAGGCTGAGGGCAGGTATAGGGCAGGCAGAGGGCAGCAGAAGGCAAACAGAGCGAACCTTTTGTAAGGCTTGCCTTCCTTGCGGATAGGGGGCGAGGTTAAAGTCATAGTTAGAAACAAGTTATCCGGGCTGCGAATTAATTGGTTCTCTAGGAGTTGCACCCGCGAACGTGCTCACGATAGAACTACGTATGGAATCATCCATAAGACCGGCAGCGGAAGTAGCTATGGAACCAGCAGTGGGAGTAGCTATGGAATCAGCAGTGAGACCGCCCTAGGAAAACTTCAGCAAAAATTTCGACGAAAATATTATTTGCAACTGCAGATGAAAATTTAAAACACTCTCCACTCTGTATGCCCCGCTCAGCCGACTTTGGGTAAAATTATAGCTACTCTTCCTATATGAGCGGGAGTACTGGAGAATTGTTACCTTCAGATCCGGAATTGTTGTACTTTTTGCAAGATTTTTGGCGGTTTGGCGGTTGTGAACCCACATTGTTGTACTTTTTGCAAGAATTCTGACGGGTTGGCAGTTTTGAGCCTCAAATTGTTGTATTTTCTGCAGGATTTCTGGTAAGTAGGTAGTTTTGAACCATACATTGTTGTATTTCCTGCAAGATTTCAGCCGTCTCGCACCTCTCTGTCCCACCAATCTGCCGGCTTCGGGCGATATTAAACACACTTCTGCGTCTCTCCTTTTCTCCATTCTGTTGACTTCAGCTTATTCAAACACAATTCTGCGTCTCCGTTCCTCCAAACTGCCAACTTTGAGCGATATCAAAGACACGTCTGCGCCTCCGTCCCTCCAATCTGGCAACTTTGAGCGATACTTAGGATACTTCGTCGTCTCCTTTCCTTCACTCCATTCTGCCAACTTTCAGCTAATTCAAAGACACTTCTGCGTTGTATTTCCTCTTTAGTCCACTTCCTGCTTTAGTCTATTTCCTCTTTAGTCCACTTCCTAAGAACTAAAAGCACTGCCTCCTGGCCTAGATAAAAATAAGCCGCCGCAAAGGAAGACGGGGGAAATCCCGCGTTCCTTTGCGGCGGCTTGTAGGTTGTTCGTTAAGCCGTAACGACTAGCGGCTACTCGTTCAGCAGCTTGCCCGCACGGAGCAGGCGGGTCAGAATAACGGCGGTTTCTGCACGGCTGGTGTTGCTGTCCGGCGCAAAGTATCCGGCGGATTGGCCGTTCATAATGCCGGTGGCGGTTAATGTGCCCACAGCTTCCTTAGCCCAAGCAGAGATACTGGCAGCATCCTTAAATGTGCCTGGCCCCGGCAGTGCTGACGCAGAAGCTGCTTCATTAATTGCTGCATTGGCGTGAAGCAGCTTCCAGGCTCTGGCGGCCATGACCGCCATCTGCTCTCTGGTGATCATCGCATCCGGACGGAAGGAACCGTCCGCGTAGCCTTGAACCAGCCCCAACAATACGGCGGTCTCCGCGTCAGCGGCGTACCAGGAGCTGGCCGGCACATCGCGGAAAGCGACGGCTGCAGCCGGCGGCGCATCCGGCTGCAGGCCAAGCGAGCGGACCAGCATGGACGCGAATTCCGCCCGGCTGACGGTACGCTGCGGCGCAAAGACACCGGCCGACTGGCCGTTCACAATCAATCTGCTGGCCAGCAGATTGATCTCATCCTTGGCCCAGTGAGCGTAGATATCGCCGAAGCTTGCCGGATTCACGGCAACGGCCATTATACCTCCGGCCAAGCTGCTCTTAACGGTAACCCGGGTCACACCTGCCCCGGATTCGAATACTGCCGGAACGTAACGGAAGGTTCCGTCCTTGGCATTATAGACCAGCGCCACTGCTGTCTTGACGTCCATTACTTCGTTAATGGTGAATGTACGCTCGACATGTACAGTGCCGAAGCTTCCGGCCGGCAATGAGGTCTTGCCGTCCGTAACATTCAAGGTGAAGCCTGCCGGCGTTCCCTTCACCTTATAGTTCTGCTTGCCTGCAGCGGCAAGCAGCCCCGCAAGCTCCGCGCCTGTCTGCGGCGCGAGCTTGAACTCCAGCGTTCCATCAGGCAGCTTCGCGCCCTTCAGAACGCTGTCCGCCAGGGACAGCGGGAGACGGTAGGACGCGTCCCCGCTCCGCACCACCAGTACAGCGTCTGGACTCGCCGCTGCCGCTGCCCGCAAGGCAGTCCCGCTGAAGCGTGCGGTACCCTCTGCATCAGCCGCCACTTCAATTACCTTCTGCCCGGCGGCAATACTCTTGAGCTGCGCATCGTTATTAGCCGCAGGCACAATCACGGGCGCCGGAGTAGCCGTAGGAGTTGCCTGCGGGTTCGGGTTCGCATTCGGACTCGGAGCCGCCGTCGGACTTGGAGTCGGACTTGGAGCCGCAGTCGGACTCGGACTTGGAGTTCCCGGATCCACAGGATCGACAGGGTCAGCAGCCGATATCACAAGATCATACACTCTTGTGCTGCCAAGGGCGGACACGGTAAAGGTAGTGTTCCCTTTAGCAACTGCCTGCAGCTTCCCTTCTTCCACAGTGGCAAGGCTGCTGCCTGCAATACTGATGACTGCCTGTGCAGTGATATCTGTACCTTTCTGATCCATTACCTGCAGCTTGGAGCTGGTTCCCTCTTTTAATACCACAGGTCCGGTCTGTCCATCTCCAAGCTTGATCGAGAATGGCTTGACGCTGCTTGCGATACCTTGATTCTTCTCCAGAACCGTAAATGTTGACGAGGTGTTCGCCACCAGATTCATCCGCTCCCCGCGGATAATCAGGTTATCAGCCAGCAGACTGCCTCTCATCTCCTTCGTAATCTCTACTCCGTTAGTGCCTGCTCCATCGATCACGTTATCTGTTAGGGTGATTCCGTCCATATTCAGATTACCGTGGACGATGAGCCCGGAATAGGTGCTGTCCAGCGCAATGTTATTGCGGATTAGCACATTGCTGTTGATGTTATTTTCCCCGGTATAGAGCCATATTGCCCCCAGATTCACACCATAGCCGGAATCATAACTGCCGGTACGCAGCAGGGTGTTCCGCTCCACAACGGTCGTGCCCTGGAACGGCTCTGCGCTGAAGCGTGTGGATACAGCAATCCCCGCTCCGTTCGTCACCGTGTCCTTCACAATATTGTCCTGGATCTTATTATCCTTGCCGCCGAACACGACGATATTATCAGCCAGCCACGGCAGAGATACATTGTTAAAGCGTACCGTATTATTAAAGCTTGGCGTCCGCTCGCTGCCGTTGACATCATTCAGCCCGGCATCGGTGAAGGACCACATGGCGATACCATCATCGCCCGGATAGCGGATATCGCTCTGCTCCATCATGCTGTTCCCTGTACCTACAGCGAAGTTGATCCCGTCCGCCATCAGGTTGCGGATACGCAGCCCGGCCATATAGAGGCCATTGGTGCGCGCTTTCTCACCTTTGGGCTGGGTCAGCCATAAGCCTGCTTTGGTATGCTCAATCCATACATTCTGAATGACCGAACCTTGACCGAAGGCGCCGTGAAAAGCATTCGTAACCGCCTCATCGTCACGCACGTTAATGCCGCCCTCAATCAGCAGATCGTATACGCCGGTCTTGCCGCCGTGGCCGTAGAACTTGGCGCCGTTCAGCGTCGTGTACCACATGCCTGCGCCGCGGATCTCCGCATCGTCCAGATCCAGCAGTCCGCTGCCGACATTGAAGCTGCCTTCCGGGAACCAGACGCCTGCATCCTGAGCTTCGGCTACGGCAAGTGCAGCCTTAAATGCAGCAGTATCATCGCCATCATCCCCGGCAATGGCTCCAAAATCAGTGACAGACAGGAAGCCCTCAGGCTGAGCCAGCGCAGGTGCAACCTGCTCCATATCCGCCAGATCGATTACATAAGAGGCGGCATGATCATCCGCGCTTTTCTCTAGGCGGATTACTGCTCCTGCCGGAGCCTCACCGATCAGCGCATGAATCTCGTCATAGAAGCGGTGTCCGCTGCCTTGACGCGGGTCATTCGACCATGGGTAGCTGCCGTATTCCCAGGCGTATTTTGACGTGAGATTAAGCACCCGGCGTTCCCCATTCACGAAGAGCGACAAGGTTTCCTCTGCTCCCGCCCCATCCGGACTGTCCGGTATGGAATAACGGAGTACGATTGAATTCGCAGGTTTGGCCAGCGTAAATTCCACATACTCACCGGTGTTCTTCAGGATGACTGCTTCGCGTCCTGAAGCCTCCGAAGCCAGACTGCGGTATTTCCGTGAAGGCGTGACCTGTGTTCCATTCGTAACGGCATCCTCCGCTTCATAGCTGATATAAGGAAGCGTAGCTCCGCGGTAGGTTTTATTGATGCTATCTTTGACAGTCAGGCTATCGATAGTCATTCCGCTCAATGACGCCTCTGCGCCACTGAATGAAACCGTATTGATTCCTGTCCGCAGGTCAAGCGTAAGCTCAGCCGTCTGCCATACGGAAGCGGAGGCTCTGGCAGCAAGGCTTACATCGCCCTGCTTAAGACCATTGACCAGGGTCTCCAGCTCAGCCGCAGCGGCGGAAGCATTCCGGTAACGGAGCACAACGTCGTATTCCCCCGCTACATCAGCATTCACGGCAAACCGCAGCACCCCGTCCCCATGAAAAGCCTCTTGCCCGGCATACACAGCATCCTGAGCTACGGGAATGAAGCTCCACAGAGCGTCCTGTGCTTCAACAGCCCCCAGTTGAACTCCTGCTTCCCCGTGAGCAAGAGCAGATTGCTTATCCGCACTTAACAGCAGCCGGTATCCCAGCTTATCCTTGATATTCCACTGCGAATCTTCCTTGTCACCGGAATCCACGAGGACAACAGCGCCCTCCTGATCGCGCGCAAGATAATGGCCCGTCTGAACGTTCATCACCCGGTTCCGGCCATTGAAATCCTGCACCAGCCACTGCGCCTGGGCAGGACTTACGGAAGCATCAGCATAAACCAGCTTGCCGTCCTTTTCCGCCACTATCGTGCCGTCCATTCCTTGCGGTGCAATGGTAATGATATTCGTGTCGTTCTGGACCGGTGCAGCCGTATCCGTGTTTCTGGCTTCGCCTTCCGGCATGTTGAATTCTTGCGGTGCAGCTTCGAGTGTCCATTGCAATGACGCCTCAGTGTCCAGCAGCAATGCGCGCTCAGCATACCCCGTCTTATTCTGCAAATGGATGTACTCATCGTTATATTCACCGTAGAGACTGCGGATGGTGTAATGCTTGGCATCTGCAGCGAGACTGACATCCCATGCTGAAGCGCCGGTATCCGCCGGATCACCGCCGGTACTCTCCAGGAAGGAGTAATCACTATTTAGAGTAATATAATGGCCCGTGGCACGATTCACGATATATTGCTGCCCTGCATCCGTAACGATACTCCAGTGCGAGTAACCATTATCTGAAGCAGGCTGGCCGTACAGCACAACTCCGTGTTCGTTCTCATACAGGTAATCTCCGGTGCCTGCATTTTTGAACCGGACAGGGGCGACTGGAAGCGGCGGTACCGGTTCGAAAACAGGCTCAGCAGTAAACTGCGCACTGTCCCTGACGGCAGCATCCGCAGCCTTGCTAATCCGGATTACCGGATAGCCGTTATCATCAGCGGCGCCATACAGGTAATGGCCTGCCCAGGCACTTTTGAAGGTAGTACGTCCGGATTCCTGCATATCAACTATCCATCTGATGCTTGCCCAGACGTCATATACCGTCTGCTCCGTCCGGACGGGGCCCGCGGGCTCTTCCTGTTCAATGACCGCTGCCAGACTCTCCAGGGAAATGTACCTGCCGGTCCCTCTATTCTTAATCTTTACCGCACCGTTACTGCCCGGTATGTCGATCAGCTGCCAGACGAAGGAATCGTCTCCGGGAATAAGCTCTCCGTAAGTAGCCTGACCGACCGTGGGATCAGCAGCACCGCCACCGCCACCCGCACCAGCAGTTGCAGTATCACCTGCATCCAGAGCGAGCAATGCCTCTTCCTCTTTAGCAGCCTTCTCCGCTATATCCTCCAGGTCTCCGCCAGCCTGATCCTGCGGATCATACACATCCGCTGTAACTGTACCGTCATTAACCGGAAGTGTAACCTTCAGCACAGGAGCAGGAACAGCATCATCCTTAAGATACTGATCGGCCCCGTTCACTCCATCCAGCTTGAAGCGGAACAAATCATGTTTCTTCTCGGTTACGGGTACGAACTTCCACTTGGGACTGCCCCAATCGGGATTGATCACCCCATATTCGGCATATTTGGTCAGATTCTGCAAAGAAATATACTTCAGTGGACGCTTATTCGGCTCCTTATCCAGCACACTCGCGATCACATAGGTGCTGTCGCCGGTATTTCTGCCGGTCCAGATGTACGCCGGATCCACATTATCCTTACCGTCAAGCGGAGCCACTGAAATATGACCATCCGGCATCTGCGCTACATTCATGTAGTGGCCTGTTTTTTTATTCTGAAAAAGCTTGCGGCCATTGTACTTCTCAATCAGCCACTGGTCTGACCCATCCTCCTGCATATTGCCGTATTTCAGCACACCGTCGCTGCTCTCATACCAGTAGAAGGACTGCCAGGTATTCTGAATCCGGTAATAATGAAGGGAGCCGTCTGTCGGGACGTCCGGATCAAGCAGCTGCCACTGGGCAGACAGCGAGCTTGCATCAGAGCCTGCGCCGGCATGTCCGCCTCCAAGCAGAGACAGATAGTTTCCCGGAGTCCCTACATTCTCAATCGTCTGGTAGTCATCATAATCATCCGATTCATTGAAATCCCACTGATCGGAAGGCAGACTACTATTCATCGTCACGGCAGCAGCGGCACCATCCGCATAGTTCAGATAATGTCCTGTTGCTGCATTGCGGATGCGTTTATGGCCGTCATAGTCCTCGGCGTACCACAGGTATTGACTCTCATCTGCTGCATCCGGGGCGATAACCCCATGCTGGAGCTCGCCGCCTGCAGCTTCATACAGGAAATCGGTTGCTACTTGCGCATCGGTATAGGTGGTAATCCGCACCGGCTGCAGCTCGCTAACCGTGACGATCCGCCACTGCGCACTTGGATTGCCTCCCCAGCCCGGCCAATTGTTGGAGCGCACATCGCTGTCACCGTCATACTGGGGATTGAGCCATAATGCATTCCCGCCGTCGGTCAGACCCTGATTGCGGAAGGTTACGAGCCCTTCCCCGGAGGTGCCCGGTGCCGGCTCTTGTACCCACTCACTCAGATTTGCATTGGCCGGATCAATCTCAGCCGAGAAGACCCCATACCAATGCTCTTCATTCTGCTTGATGTAGTGTCCGGTCGCCCGGTTGCGGATCAACAGTGTCCCGGAATCTGTACCCGGTTCCAGAAACCACTGTGCTGCCTCATTACTGAGCGGCTGTGCACCGTGCTGTACCTTCCCCTCATTCTCAAACATGACGTTGCCCGGGCGCATCACACTTTCGATCCGGACAGGCGCTGCATTCAGACTCACAAAAGCCCACTGCGGACTCTCAAACGTAATGTTGATATCCGCACTGGCCTGGGCATAACCCAGCTGATTCTCCTCATGGATGACCAGCTTGCTCTCCTGAGCCGTCGCACTGCGGATGACCATATAGCCGGCTCTGTTTGAAGTATCTATCAGCCATTGGTCAGCGGTGCTCCCCCCGCCCGGGGCAGCAGCTGCCTTGAGTGAATCCTCTTTGCCCGCATTGCCTTCAAGCGTAATGAAGTGTCCGGTCTTCACATTCTGAATCCGTGATAAGCCGCCCTCCGTGACCACATTCCAATGGGAAGAGGTATCCGCCGGGTTAGTCATTCCGTAGCGGACAACGCCTTCGCTTGTCTCATACAAAAAATTGCTCTTCCACTTGTTCTTAATCAGAACAGTACCCGCTGGAATTTGCGCTGCGCCTGTTCCCAGGACACCCTCTGCATGGACGGAACCTCCTGTTCCCGCCAGAGACAGGTTCGGAAAAATAAGCAACAGCGCCAGCAGTCCCGCGACCACGGACCTGAATCGTTTCATAAGTGCGCCCCCTCTAACTAAAATGGACTTCTTTTTCATCTTAGTTTGGTAACGCTTACAAAACGATGTGTGATTTTATCCATCCACAGGTGTATTTGTACGTACATGCTTAAGGCGGGCTGTAGCCGCTGTAATTGACAAAAGCCCCGGTTCGCAGGATAGTTAACTCATTCAGCCGCCAAGTTGTCCATACTTGAACGGGTGGAACTAATTCTACGGAGGCATTCATGAATAACAAGATTGAACAACCCAGAATCCCGGAACCGGAGCTATTGCTGCCGCAGCAGATTCACTCTCTGTCTTCCAAGGACGAATTCAGCCGCTGTCTCATTTCCGGAGCGCTAATTGAATACCAGGATGCTGCCAGAGTGTCCTTTGATAAGGTTATTTTCAAAAATGTAACGATCACTGAATCCTCTCTGCACGGCATTGAGCTAACCGATGTCATCTTCGATCATTGTGACCTGTCCAATGTCGATTTCAGCGATGCCTTCATGCATAGGACAGAATTCAGGGATTGCCGTTTGATTGGCACGGACTTCACGAGAGCGAGGCTTCAAAATGTATCGGTGACCGGGTGCATCGGGGAGTTCGCGGTGTTCCGGTTTGCTAATTTCAAAGGAGCCTCCTTCGAGCGCAGCTCGCTGATCAGCGCCGATTATTATCAGTCCACCTTAAGCGGCCTCTATTTCTCGGAATGCAATCTGGATCAGGCCACACTGGCCGGGTGCAAGCTGAAGGATATCGATCTGAGCGATTGCGAGTTCACCGGCCTCGTGGTGGACCTCCAGGACCTGGACGGCTGTGTAATCTCTGCGGAGCAGGCGGCTTCTTTCGCCGGACTGCTGGGCCTGGTGATTAAATATTAAGTAGCCGGACCCGCACCTGCCTCCAGGGTGACCAGCTTCAGCTTGCCCGAACATTTCCCGCAGCGGTAACGCTTCGGATCGGCTCTGCGTTTGCGCAGATATTCGGTGGCACAGGCCACGCACACCAGCTTGTACCGGTAAGGCTGCGGCTTCCTCGCCTTGGCTCCCGGCAGTGTCTGGCAGTAGCGGCTGCCCCCGACCCGGGCGAGCAGTGTTTTGAAATCGGCATCCCGGTGCATATATCCCCGCTTCGCCAGATGCAGATGGTAATGGCAGAGCTCATGCTTGATGATTTTCTCCGTCTCCTCCCGGCCGTGGATGGCAAGCTGCTGGGGATTGATCTCTATATTATGGCTTTTGGTAAAATATCGTCCGCCCGTTGTCGTAAGTCTGCTGTTAAAGCTGGCTGTATGCCGGAAAGGCACGCCGAAGCTGTTCAGTGACACCTGCTCGATCCACTGCTGCAGCTCTTCGTTACTCATACTTATCATAGCGCTCCTTCACGGCTCCTCTCCTTAAGGAAATAAGATCTCTACTTGAATTGTAACTTGCCCATAGGCTACACTGTCAAGAAGGAAGACAAGTCCGGAGGGAGAATGAGTTATGCCGAAAATGCGGTATGTAATTTTGCAGCAGGATCAGGAACTGCAGTTCGTGGAGATGCCGGAGGAGTATGCTTACCAGCTGAGCGCCCTCAATCTTCGCCTGAATAAAGAAATTGACAAGCTGACTGCGGAGAATGTACCCGGTCTGCCGCGGGCGATTGCCGAGTGCGATTCCCTGGAGCTGCTGCGTGAGGAGCATCACCTGGAGTCCGGGCTGGCATATATCAACCGTCTGGAAAATGCTTTTGCCTCTATACAAGAGACTGAGTATCCGCTGATCTCGCTATTAACGGAAATCCGCGCGCTGCAGGCCCAGCTTGAGCAATGGTATGAAGAGGAAGAGGAAAGTGTGCAGTAGCTGGCAGTTGTATGGATGGAGCTGTAAGGCTAATTACCACATGTAAATGAATGCTGCTGCCGCACCTTTGGGCGGCCTTCCCCATATGCTATCTGTACATAGGATGCATGCCAGAGGAGGGGTACCCTTGCCGCAGTGGCTTTGCCAACAGCTCATGAAGGCTTATTTCAAGAAAGACCGCCGTCAGATCAAACTGCTGAATGAATGCTGGTTCTTTTACCGGAATTCTGCCGAAACCCGTGAATTCATCACCAAAGACGTATAGGTATTATTCCGCATTATATCCGCAAACGCCAAAAGGGAGTGCCCGTGCAGCCGTAGAATTCATGGCTGTGGGGCACTCCCTTTAACATATATATCCCGGCCGGATTCTGTTGCTTAGAACATCGGGAATACATATTTCACCAGGAAGAACAGCAGTCCAAAAATGATGATGATATATGCGGCATATTTAATAAAGGTGGATGCGACGAGACTGGAATCCGATTTCTTGTGCACCTCTGTCCGTTCTACTTCAACACTTCTGTCCTTGTAATTCGGTTCCATCTTCAATCTCTCCTCTCGGTTCGTTAGCTGTATGTCATCCATTAACCCCCGTATTTCAGACTGAAACAAAAAGAAACGGGCACCGCCCTAAGGGACAGCGTCCGTTTCTACAGGAAATCAGCTTTTAGTCAAAGCTGCGTTGGCCCGGCCAGGAGCCCTGCAGCTTACGGACCAGTACGATCTGTCCTGTATGATAGGAATCATGCAGAATCAGACTCATCACTTCTTCGCCCGGCGCATGCCCGGAGCCGCCCCATTCATAAGCGCCTTCCTCCAGGGCCACAATAATCTCCCGCAAAGAGGCATGAACAGACTTCAGCTTCGCAACTGCCTGGTTCCACGCCTCTTCCCCGCTCTCCGTTACCGTAAACGTAGCATCATTGCTCTCAAGATCAGGCAATTTCTCCAGACCCTTAAGCTTGCGCAGCAGACGTTCCTTATAATAAGTCAGATGATTGACGGTCTCCCAGATGGAATTGCCCGCTGCCCCCTCCGGCTTCCAGCTTGCCTGTTCACTAGTCACCCCTTCAAGCGCGTCTTTAAGCGGCGGCTGCCAATCCTCAACATCCATCACATAATCCCAGTTCTCCACCAGAACATCGCTAATCTTATTTTGCATATTTCACCCTCCTAAAGTTATATGGAACATCCTCTTCTCTGACTTTGGTAACGATTAAACAACCCAAATAACGGTTACATTAGAAATGTAGCATATTTGCCGGAGTGCTTCAAGTAACTAGCAAAACTTATTTTTAACTGTTACAATCAAAGGAAACATCGTGGTGAAAGGAAAGATGCAGCTTGCTGTGGGAGGATTTCATTAACAGCTACTGGCGGAATTGGCGGACAGGCGACCGGAGCAAGGACCGGGATAGGCTGGATGAACCGGAGTGGCTGGCAGAATGGCTGGCGGCACAGAAATTACCTGCGGCAGGACCGATTCTGCCGGTTGAACTGGAGCGGCTGAAGAAGCTGCGCGGATTATTATGGGACGAGGTACAACGGCTGGTGCAGGGACAACCTACGGAAAGCGCTCTGCTGGAACAGCTGAATCAATATATGGGTAACGGGCCTGTTCTGCGGAAAGTAGTCTGGGGTACCGGCGGCGAAGCCGGGATTTCATTGCTTCCCCAGCGTGCAGACTGGGAGCAGATTATGGCGGAGATAGCGGCTTCTTTTGCCGAAGCACTACTGGAGAAGGAAGCCTCACGTTTCCGGATTTGCGGAAATCCCGATTGTCTCTGGGTCTATTACGACGATACCCGCAACCGCTCGAAGCGCTACTGCGACGACAAGCTCTGCGGGAACCTGATGAAGGTCAGACGGTTCCGGGCGCGCAAGAAGGCTTCGGAGGATGAAGGAAATCTGCCGGACTAGCATTTAGACAGACTGCAAATGCCGGGTCTGCTGAAGCGGAGTCAATGTTGTGTTTTTGCCGGATTTTTTGGCAGTATAGAGCAGTTCATCCACTTCCTCAAACAACTGTTCTTTGGTGGCTCCTTCGGAGTAGCTTTTGAGTCCGATACTGACGGTCACTGCAGTATTCTCCAACTCTTCATGTAGAGTCTCCGACAGTTGCTGACGTACCCTGTCTGCCAGCTCGTAGGCTTCTTCATAGGTCTTCTCAAAAAAAAGAACCGCAAATTCCTCGCCCCCATAACGTGAGGCAATATCCGTTGGAGTGATATTATCTTTAATCACCTTGGCGACCCGCGCCAGCACTGCATCACCGGTACGGTGGCCGTATTTATCGTTAATCCGCTTGAAATTGTCAATATCAATCAAGGCCAGATGAAACGGCGCACCTTGATTCCCGTACTCCAGCGCTTTGTCGTAGAACTCGTGGAAGGAGATATGATTGTACAGGCCGGTCAGCGCATCCGTAGTGGACAGCTTGCGGATCACCGCGTTCTCGATCATCAGATTCTGCTTGGCCGTCAGTGTCGCTTCCAGATCACTCGCCAGCTCCCGCCCGTTAATAATAATAATGCTGGCTACCAGCGTGCCCACCAGCAGAAATAGCGGAATGGCAATCAGATCGAAATCATTCAGATAATATTTGAACCAGTAATCCCAGCGGTAGAGAATGAAGAACGCAGCCGCCTGCAGGGCAGACGTAAATAAGGTCAGATCCAGCCGGAAAAAGATCGCCGAAGCAAAAATCGGCAGCAGCATCAGCGCCCCGATAATCCGGATATCCATATTCAGATGGATAATCATCATGGCAATAATGGTCCCGGACACAAACAGCAGGACAAAGGAATATTTCGGCGCAATCGCATCAACGAACTGGGTCACCCCGACAACCGCACTCATCAGCAGCGTCGGGTAGAGCAGAACATCATAATAAAATTCATGCGGGCCCATTGGGTATGAAAGAAATAAAAAAGCCCAGAGCTGCGCAGCAAAATGCAGAGCAATTACGAGCCAATAGGTACGCAAAAAACGCTTGATCCACTTGGCCTGCCGCTGTGCGGAAGTATCCGAGGGGCCCAGGAAATCTCTTAATCTCAAACCATTCACCCGCTGCATGTAGATTTGATCAACACATTTCTATTATTTTAACATGATTTGCCCCGGGTACGATACTCACTTACGGGATATGTACTGATTTTTTTGGGGGTTAATGCGTCTACATATAGTGAGGGAAGTTACGAATGTCAGCCCTAGTGGAGCCTTGTGTGTCTGACAAATTCTAAGGTACGAAGGAGCTAGGAATTTCATAGGCGGGATATCAAAAAGCAAATAAAAAATGACCATCCAAATTGTGAGTTCTGGAGGCCATTACTTCTTCCAAACATGCTTTATTCTTCCGTCCCAATCTTTCCTTTTTCTTTTTCAAAATCTGCTATGTGTTGCTCGATCAAGTATTCGATCTGCATAGCAATAGACCGCTTATTTTTATCTGCGATATATTTAATTTTGTTGAAATTATCATCTTTTAAACGTAAAGTAAATACTCTTTTATCAGTTGCCATATGTTTGTACTCCCTAAAAGTGATGTCATTATTCTATCATTGTGAAAATAACGTTCATAGATTCACATTGACATCTAAGTGATGTCACCTTATAATTTTAGCTATATCATATTTTTTATCGGGGGAGCATACATGACAGATGTGGAGCATGCCTTTAACAAGTTTCTTTCCATACGTATGGAGTATATAGGAAGTTCTATACTATCTAATTCTGATGACTATAAGCATTTAATTTACGAATGCAATCAGTTGTTTGTAGAGTTGATTTCCTTGCTTCCCCAAGACTGCCAACTTCGTCTACAACATTATGAGACTAGTACCGTTCTACTCCAAAGTATTTCAGAAACGCTAATGTACAAGCAAGGCTTAAAAGATGGAATGAATCTCAACACTCTTCTACCCAATGAGTCACCTCAAAATAATCTTCAATAATTCCTTAGAACAGAAAAGTTCGTAATTGGCCTACTACAGCATCATTCCCTTTTTTCCACATTAGTATATCCTCATATTTCCACATTAAGATCCCGACAGTTTTACACTAACAACAAAAACAGCTTTCCCCCATTTCAACTTTCATAATTTCAGTTCTTTGCTCTCAATGCATACGCATACAGGAATTTTTCTTCGCCGGGTGCAACATTTCTCACCTAAAAGCCATCTTAATAGGTAGAGGTGATGCACAATGAGAACAACTAATATTATAAAGCGCGAAAAAAAAATGAGCATCGCGTGCGGAATCCTGGCTGCCAGCTTGTCGTTTGGAGCATCCGCTTTTGCCTTTTCTGATCTGAACGGACATTCTGCCGAAACCAAAATCAATGCGCTGCATGACGCCGGTGTGATTAACGGTATAACCAGCGATCTTTTTGCTCCCAACGCTAAAGTAACCCTGGCGCAAGGCGTTCAATTTCTCGTCAAAGGGCTGGCGCTGACGCCACTGACAGATACGGGCAGCACTTCCACGGCCAGCAGTTTTTTTGACAATGTAAAAGACAATGCCTGGTATGCCTCCTCATTCCTGACCGCCAAGCAGAGCGGTTTGACTCTGGCACAGAATGCCAATCCGAACGCAAACCTGACCCGCGCAGAATTCGCTCATCTGTTAACCGAAGCCTTGCAGAGCAAGGGTGATTTCCCGGTTACCAAAATGTATTTCATGGTCGAGGATGGCGACAAGCTCTCTTCCGATGTTATGAACAGCCTGCAGATACTGCTGAACACGAAGGTTATTACGCTGGACAACGGAAAATTCCGCCCGGCCGATATCATCACCCGCTCCGAGGCTGCTGTTATGGTTCATGATGCCGCTGAGTTTGCAGCACGGGCCATCAACCAAGACGATACAGTAATTGAGCCTTCTGAACCAGAACCAGTTCCGGTTAATAACTACGTTTCCAATGTTGTCCTGGAAAAAGCTGCTGAAGGCATCAATAAAGCCACCATCACCGTCGATAATCTGCCTAATCCCGGCTACGGCCTGGCGGTAGAGCGCATCGAATTCACCAGTCCCACCAAAGCAGTGATCTACTTCAAAATAACCCTGCCCGATCCGGATATGATGTACCCGCAAGTCATCACCAAAGGGACGGTCTCCACTTATCTGCCCGAAGGCTACACTGCTACAGCAGAGCCTGTAATGGGTTCGCGTTGGCTGCAGCCGGCAACCGATGTTGAGTGATTCTTGATAAAGACTTATTGTAAGGTTACAAGCAAATGAAAAACAGATCATGCCTGCATTCAGGGACATGATCTGTTTTTCATTTCACGCATTCCATTTTAAACAGTAGACGCATATTGCGAAGGACTACTTTCATCTAGCTATAGTAACCTATTTCTCTTTTGGAAGAAGCAATTCTCTTATAAAGGCGCCAACAAAACCAGAAAGAAGAACAATTACTACAATATTTAGTGATTTATCAAGTACTGAAGATGAAAAAATCACTCGAAAGCTCTTTGTTATGATGGTTATTACAAATACTAAAGACATAGTGATAAAACCTGCTCGGGCAGATATTTTCACTTCATTCATTCCTCTCTAAAACAAAATTACCAAAATCTAAAATATATTTATCACAAAGTGATTAAGTAATACGCAGTACGAGGAGGCCAGTAAAAAGCAGACCACTTACTAGCGGATTCTAAAGGAGCTCGTTTTAGAGTTCAAAATTTATCGGGATTTTTAATTCTAATTGAGGCTACTTCCCCACATTTTTTGCAGAATGTGTAAATAACCGGAGAACCAAAAGAAAATGTTTTACCAATCGGCATTACTCTAGCATCCACAGCGTTCACTTCACCTTTAGTAAAGGTAGTGCTTCCACAAGCTTTACAAGTTAAGCTTTCTTGGTTCATAATGGCCACCCCCAATAAAACATACGAATTATTCCAAATGGAGGTTTCATTATTAAAAAGCAGTAATGCACAGTTCGAAAATATTGGTTTTTTATATTGAATCTAATTCCCTCCTACGTATGAAAAACCGTCATCAGAAGAATCAGCAAACCGCTGATCAGCCCGAACAGTTCGAGTGCAAACATTCGGGAACGGATTTTGCGGAAAAATACGATAGAAGGATGGACCAGTCCAGCCGCCATATACAGAAGAGACAGCAGCAGGCCGAAGCTGAGCAGGGAAAAAATCGGGTTATCCGCCTGGGGCACACCAAGGAAAATGACCAGTAGGATGAGCGCGGTCAGCAAATACAGAAACCAGCGGGCAATTCGGATAGCTGGTCCGGATTGTACCGGGGGAGTGTTATCAGCGGCTAGCTGTTCACGGGTATGCTTCTCCAGTGCCCGCCGGAACTCCTCTGGATTCTCGTTGCGCATTCGCTGCATTTGGTTCGCATTGTCAATTCGCTGCTTCAGGCTTCTAAACATGCGGTTCTCTCCTCTCCATTGCTGCTTCTATCGTTATACTGTGCTACTGCTTCTCATGCCCTGCCTATTTCTTTTACCCATCCTACCCCTGCAGCGCCTTCCGCACGCTTAGAATATACTTGGCCTGATCCAGCGGGTTCACGCCCCGGCGGGTGCGCTCGGCAGTGACGTCCGGCGGGCACGGTTCATAGCCGGCAAAAAAGGAAGTAAACGTGCTCCGCCCCTTCGTGTAGGAGCTTAAGGTCACAGGATAATCTAGCGAGGTTGCCAGCGGCAGCCTGCCTTCGATGATCATCCGCTCGCCCTGCAGCACGGGCGGCTCGAAGGTGCCGCGCATCTGCACGAGGTCGTTCATCACGCGGCCGCCGTTCTCCTCAGGCACGACGATGCGCACCTGCAGGATCGGCTCCAGCAGGCTGGTGCCGGTATGGGCCAGCCCATCCATGATGGCCATGGGCGTAGCCACGGCAAAATCCAGCGGATGGGTATGCCACACATGGTGGTTCCCCTCCACCAGTGTGATCTTGAGGTCGGTGACCTCCCACCCGCGCAGACCCTGCTGCAGCGCCTCCGGCACACGGCGGGCCGTCTCATTCTGGTATTGCGGCAGCAGATCGGAGCTGCGCACCAATGATTCATAGACGAGGCCGCTGCCCGGCGGCCCCGGCTCTATCTGGAACCTCAGAATCGCCCAGCACGGCTTCGGCATCAGGTACGCAACGTAGCCTTCACCTGTGCGGCTTGGCGTTTCCCGGTAGATCACCGACGGCTGGCCGAAGGTAACCTTCAGCCCGAATCGCTCCTGCAATACACTATCCAGAATCTCCAGCTGGATCGGCCCCATCACCTTGATATGCAGCTCCCGCTCCTCCTGCAGCCACTGGGTATCCAGCAGCGGGTCCTCGTCGGCAAGCTCCTGAAATGCGGCAATCACCTTATGGTCGTCGGCATCCGCTCCCCAGAAGACACGAACGGTCAGCAGCGGGACGGCAAGCTTGGCCTCCTGCGGAATGGCCTCCGGTTGGCCCAGTACATCGCCGATCCGCACGCCAGACAGCCCATAGACTACAGCGATGTCACCCGCTTCCAGCGCCCCCACATCCTCGGTGCGTCCGCCTTCGACCTTGCGGATCTGCGTCACCTTGCCCTGAACCTCCTGCGTATAATTCATCACCGTGTCCCGGTTGCGGATAGTTCCTTGATAGAGGCGCACGAAGGCCATGCGGCCCATGCTTTTGTCACGCTGGATGCTGTACACGATGCCGGACACCGGCTGCTCCGCATCCCCGCCCGCGCGGGGGAAATACTGGGTCATGGCATCGAGCAGCGCCGTGACACCGAGACCTTTGGCCGCTACGCCATACACCAGCGGATACATTCTTCCTGCGGCCGTCCGAACGGCCAGCTCTCTTTTCCACTGCGCCAGTTCTGCCGCACCGCCCGCCATATACAGCTCCAGCAGTTCCTCGTCCCGCTCCGCGAGCGCTTCCAGCAGTTCTGTCCGCGCCGCCGCGTCCGCACCTTCACTCCACAAATCCGCCGCCCCTATGTATTCCCGTTCCCTATATAAGGGCTGCTGCACAGGCACAATATCCCCGGACAGATAGGTCCGCGCCTGAGTTAGCACAGCGGCTGGATCAGCGCCGATCCGGTCCATTTTATTCACGAAGATGAGCGTCGGAATTCCCAGCTTGCGCAGCGCATTCCAGATCATCTCACTCTGTGCCTGCACGCCCTCCACTGCTGACAGGATCAATACCGCACAATCCATCACCCGCAAGCTGCGCTCCACCTCGGACAGGAAATCCACATGCCCCGGGGTATCGACCAGGTTGATCTGCACTCCTTGCCACGTAAATGAAGCCAGAGCCGCCCGCACAGAAATCCCCCGCTGCCGCTCCACCTCCATGGAATCCGTCAACGCCGTTCCGCTGTCGACACTGCCAAGTGCGCGAATTCGCCCGCTCTCATATAATATATGCTCCGTCGTCGTCGTCTTCCCCGCATCTACATGAGCAAAAATCCCCACGTTGATCCGTTCAACCCTCTGCTGCTGAATCATCTATGTTCTCCTGTCATAAGCCGAATGTATGAATGCCTGATAGTGTTTGAATCCGTTTACTGATTCTACTTCAAGTGTACAGCCAAATGCCGCTAATGTTCAATCGGTAAGCACTTTCCCGGATGACGGCCCCGCGGTCTGCTGATACTAACAACAATGCGCCTTCTGCAATTAGGTTACTTGGTGACAGACGCACATTACTCAGCCCAACAACAATTTTTTCAGCTTATACAGAACTGCCTGCAACATTTCGGCCCCTTTGGCCATCTAAGAGTATAAGAGGTGAGGCACAATGAAGAATAAATCATCATTCCAGAAGCGCGCTACAAAAATCACTCTAGCGTGCAGCATTCTGGCAGCAACAGTATCATTCGGAGCATCGGCTTCTGCCTTTTCGGATCTGAAGGGCAATGCTGCCGAATCCAAAATCAATGCACTCCATCAAAATGGCATCATTAACGGAATTACCAGTGATATGTTCGCACCGAAATCCAAGCTGACTTACGCCCAAGGCCTGCAGTTCATCGTCAGCGGCCTTAAGCTGTCCCCACAGAATACAACCGGCAGCAAAGCCAGCGATTACTTCGACAAGGTAAAAGATAACGCATGGTATGCCTCCGCATTCGTGGCTGCCAAGCAGAGCGGATTGTCTCTGGACAAGTCCATCGACCCCAACGCGGCAATGACGCGGATCCAGTTCGCTCATTTGCTGACCCAGGCGCTGCAGAGTAAAGGGAATTTCCCGGTTACGCTGATGTATGCGAATATCACGGATGGCGGCAAGCTGTCTACAGCGGAGATGAACAGTCTGCAGATTCTGGTCAATACCCGCCTGATCATGCTGGAGAAGAACAACACCTTCCGTCCGAATGAACCGGTTACCCGTGCGGAAGCCGCTGTCCTAATCTATGACGCAGCCAAATTCGCCAAAGAGGTAATCACTCCGGATGACAGCGCCACTGCTCCGGTTAATGACTATGAAGCAGCGGTTACACTGGAAAAAGCGGCTACTGGTGTAAACAAAGCCACTGTCACAGTTGAGAATCTGCCTACCTCGGGTTACGGCCTGTCGATTGAGCGGATTGAATTCGGCGCTAACCAAACAGCAGTGATCTACTTCAAAGTGACTGCGCCGCCTGCCGGTTCCATGAATCTGCAGGTCATCTCTACCGCCTCCGCGGTAACTTACCTGCCTGAAGGGTATACAGCGGTAGCCAAATCCGTAACAGGTTCGGCTTCTGCTGCCGCTTCTTCCGCAGGGATGTAAGTGAGAAATTTATAAACGCATATACGTCAAAAGAAGCCGCATCGCCGTTGGGATAACCAAGGGATGCGGCTTTTTGCGATTTTACTAATAACTGGCTGGCGCTTTCAGTCCTTACGTTAAGGTGTCCACTGATCATGAATGATGCCTACAAGGATATGGTCCTGACCATTCTTCTCGAAAACCAGCCGCAGGCTGCGCCAATCCATGCCCTCTGCGGAAGGATCGATCCCCTTGATATAATAATCAACGAAATCATGAGTTTCCTTAGGATACACCTCGTTGATATTGTTCAGGGTTGTACCTTGCCCCTGGCTTTGATTCACAGCAACTTCAGCCTTCCCTGCAAAATCCTCATCGTACACATACTGCTTATAATAATCCGCAAAGGTTAGCTTAATCAGCTCTCCGGTACCGGCGAACTCACGCCATTCACGCTTTACCGGATCTTGCATTGCAGCTTTCAGCTCTTCCTGGCTTAACACAATGTCTTTATCAACATCAACATAAGCGTAAGGGGAGAAGCGGACCCCTCTGTCCCGGTGTACCCACGCGGCGAGCGTCTCCATACTCCCGTTCTTCAGCGCCCGCATTACTGTGGTTGCCGCTTCCAGCGCTGTAGGCGGTGTGCCTTCCTCCGGCGGTCCGGGGTCTTCCGCTACCGGAGTTGGTTCCGTACCCTCAGGACTTGGAGCAGGCGTTGCAGCCGGTGCCGGGGATGGTACAGCCGGAGCGGGCTCCTGAGTAGGTGCCTCTGTCTGATCCGGTGCGGGTGTTGCTTCCTGAGCCGTGTCAGGCGCTGAACTGCAGGCTGCAAGAAACAGCATTACAACCATCAGCGCAGTAAATCCAATAGATCTTGCCTTGTACAAGATATCCCTCCTCATTCTGCCATACTTACCCATTAGACGCTGCCCGGCCGGATATAGTTGCAGGGCGTTTGTCACTTGTCCAGGTAAGCGGCGGGAGGGGCTAGTTCACTGATTTGCAGCAGACGTACGATTTCACCGTCGATTACTTCTTCCCCAGCTTGTGAAAATCCTAAAGATTCATACAGCTTCCCCGCAATCAGATTGTCCGGCCGGTGTCCAATCATGATTCTAGTACATTTGGAATCACTCATCAGCTGAATCAATGTTTCCATTGCTGCCTTGCCATACCCTTTGCCTTGATGCTTGTGATCAACCATTAGGGCAGGAATCCAATAATTATCATCCTTGTCCGGACGGGTGCAAAATACGAGAAATCCGACTAGAACCTCTTCTGAGTAAATCGCACGCAATTCAAATTCATCAACATACTTCGATTCAGCAATCCAATAAACCACAGGTGCAGGAAAAACATTCAGCTGCTCTGGCTTAACCGTAAGCTGGGTACATTCATACCAATTCTCACTAGAGACAGGCTTTAGTTCCACAGACATATAAACTTCCTCCCAACTTTCACTGTGCGGATTTCACTGTGTAGAGGAATTCATCCTGAGTGATTATTACTCCAGCTCCGTATACAATCTGATCTCCTGCCGTCCCGTTTGGAAACCCACGGATGCGTACAGGGACAGTGCCGATTCATTGGTAGTCATGGCGATAAGCTGCGCCTGCTCCAGCCCGTGCTCCTTCAGATATGCCAGGGCGCGGACCAGCAGGGCCTTGGCGATCCCGCGTCTTCTCCATGGCTCACGGACAAACACGTCCTCGATAATGCCGTTCTTATCTTCCTGCCAGACCATCAGACTGCCGGCCACCTTGCCTTCATCCAGTACAACAGCCGATGTCCAAAGCGGATGCTCCTGATACTCCAGTAGACGCTCCAGTCCCAGCGGGACATCCGGCCAGATCTCCGCCTCCAGTTCCAGATAAGCTTCTCTCTGCTCCGGTGAATCCAACTGAACCCACGCTGATTCAAGCCCTGCCGCAAGCTCAACCACGGGTATTGGTTCGTTCAAGTCACGATGGAGCGTATATAACCGGCTATGCGGCAGGTAACCCAGATGCTGTGCGAAATAAGTGTTGCAGCTCTCTTCTGCGGCATAATTCCCCGTACACAGAACCGTTCCGTATTCCCGGGGCAGTGTCCCCTTCAGTTCATGCGCCCGTTCCAGCAGAAGGGAGTAGACACTGTCGAGCAGTCCGATATCCTGTTCACGCCCGGGCAGTGTTTTCAGATTCACAAAAATCTTATGTTTGCTTCCAGGCAGACGTCCCGGGGGAACCACATTGAAGATCTGCAGCTGGCCTTTGGCCACCATTTTGTCCCCTTCAAAGGCACAGATTACATTCTCCCAATTGCTCTCCTCCCCTACCCACCAAAAAAGCACATCCTCCTGTGCCGACACCCGCGCATACATTTCCCCAAGCGCCGCCATATCGTTCTGTCCGAAATTCCTGATTACTCTATTGCTCAATACCGGTCCGCCACCTTCTGTTTTTGTTCATCATAACACTGTGTGGAAGAGGGATTAAGATCATTAACAATTATAACTATTCTCTACCGCAGCTTGGCCCGGAGCGTTACATCTGCTATTTGGGGTTGCCAAAAAACGGCTGCGCCGTCCTGGTCAAGGAAGCGCAGCCGTCCGGCTGGTCATATGGGTTGTTCTTGGGTTGTTCTTGGGTTGTTCTTGGGTTGATGCTGATTTGGGTCTTATTCTGTCTTGATTGGTCATTAGCCGTGGTGTTTCGTATTCGTTTCTTCTGCTGCTGTATTCGCGGGCTGGTCATTATTAACAGGTTAGTTTGCTGGAGCTCCATAGTGACTATCCAAGATCCAGTTGCCCGGGTGCTCCACTCCAGTGTACATGTCGGCATTCTTCCTTGCGGACTCCAGAGACGTTATTTTGCGAAAATAACCTGTTCTGCTCCCCTTGCGGACTCAGAAGACGCTATTTGATCTTTCGGGCATGCCAGCAGACCTCGAGCCATGAAATAGAGGCCTTTGAGTCCGCAACCACGATCAAAACGCTGATTTCCGCAAAATAGGGTCATCTGAGTCCGCAACAGTTCGTGCAATAGAGCTCAGACGGGCCAGTTTCCGCGTGTTCGGCAAGCCCGGCCCAATGGGCCCGGCTTCCCTTGTGCCACGAGTCTGTGCCAGCCCCGGCAACTGCTTCTTGGCCCTATTTCACGCTGCAGGCCACCTATTTCGCTGCTCTGACTTCTCGCATGGCCAGCCTCGTATACCGTTTGCCCTTGCTTCAACCTGCCAGACGATGTAGCCGGCCTGCTTCACGCTGCCGCCCAGCTTGCAGCGCCGGTCTGACTTCTCACATGGCCAGCCTCGCATACCGCCTGCCCTTGCTTCAACCTGCCAGCGATGCCGCCGGCCCTACTTCACGCTGCCGCCCGCCTCGCGCGGCTGGCGCATGGTCAGGCTGACGCGGCCCTTCTTCAGGTCGACGCCCATCACCCATACGGTGACATTGTCTCCCACGGAGACCACGTCCATCGGGTGCTTCACGAAGCTGCCGCTCAGCTGGGAGATATGGACCAGCCCGTCGTTCTTGATGCCGATATCGACGAACGCGCCGAAATCGATCACGTTGCGGACGGTTCCCTGCATCTCCATGCCGGGAACCAGGTCCTCGATCTTCAGCACATCCGTGCGGAAGATCGGCAGCGGCAGCTCCTCGCGCGGATCGCGGCCCGGGCGCTGCAGACTCTCCAGGATGTCGCGCAGCGTAGGCACGCCGACATCCAGCTTCACAGCCAGCTCGGCGGCATCCTGCACCTCCAGCTGCTGGGCTACTTCCTTGCTGCCGAGCTTCTCCACAGCGAGGCCCAGCTCGCGGAACAGCCGGTCGACCACCGGATAGGATTCCGGGTGGATCGGCGTACGGTCCAGCGTGTTATCCCCTCCGGGGATACGCAGGAAGCCGATGCACTGCTCGTAAGATTTCGCGCCCAGGCGCGGCACCTTCTGCAGCGCCTTGCGCGTGGCGAACTTGCCGTTCTCCTCGCGGAACTTCACAATATTCTTGGCGATCGTCGCATTGACTCCCGCCACATAGGACAGCAGCGAGGCCGAAGCGGTATTCACGTCGACACCGACGTGGTTAACCGCCGACTCCACGACGCCCTTAAGGCTCTCTTCCAGATGCTTCTGTGACACATCATGCTGGTATTGCCCGACACCGATCGCCTTCGGGTCGATCTTCACCAGCTCCGCGAGCGGGTCCTGCACGCGGCGGGCGATGGAGGCGGCGCTGCGCTCCGCCACATCCAGGTCCGGGAACTCCTCCTGCGCCAGCTTGGAGGCCGAATACACGCTGGCCCCTGCCTCGTTAACGATCAGATAGGCCAGCTCAGGATTCCCGACCTCGGCAATAACCTCGGCAGTGAACTGCTCCGTCTCCCGCGAGCCGGTGCCGTTGCCGATTACGATGAGCTGGATGCCATATTTGGCAATCAGCTCTTTGAACTTGGCCGCCGCCTCTTTCTTCTTGTTGTTCGGCGGCGTCGGATATGTGACCGCTACCTCCAGCAGCTTGCCGGTATCGTCCACAACGGCCAGCTTGCAGCCGGTGCGGTAGGCCGGGTCTACGCCCAGCACATGGCGGCCCTTCACCGGCGGCTGCAGCAGCAGGCTGCGCAGATTTCCGGAGAAGATGGAAATCGCTTGCGCCTCGCCTTTTTCCGTCATCTCCCCGCGCACCTCGCGCTCGACGGAAGGTGCAATCAGCCGTTTGTAGGCATCCTCGGTCACTGCTTCGAGCAGCTCTTTGACCGGGGACGGACCCTTCACCAGCTTGCGGATAATGAAAGCGTGAATCTTGTCGGCAATAATCTCAATGCCGACCTTCAGCACATTCTCCCGCTCCCCGCGGTTGATGGCCAGAATACGGTGCGGCGGCATTTTGTGCACAGGCTCACGGTAGGAATAGTAATTCTCATATACGCTCTCCTGCTCCGCATCCTTCGCTTCAGAGACCAGAATCCCCTGGCTTGCCGTATACTGGCGCACCCAGGAACGGATGGCCGGATCATCGGCAATATTCTCGGCAATAATATCCATTGCCCCTTGGACAGCAAGCTCCGCACTGTCTACACCTTTATCCGCATCTATATATTTCGCCGCTTCTTCATAAGGATGGCCCTGGCGGCGCTGCTCCATGATCCAATCGGCAAGCGGCTCCAGCCCCTTCTCCTTGGCAACACTGGCCCGTGTCTTGCGCTTCTGCTTGAACGGACGGTACAAGTCCTCCACTTCCTGCAGCTTCACAGCCTTCATGATCTGCGCCTGCAGCTCCGGGGTCAGCTTGCCCTGCTCCTCAATGCTGCGGATGACATCCTTCTTCCGCTCGCCGAGGTTGCGCAGATATCCAAGCCGTTCTTCGATATCGCGCAGCGCGTTCTCATCCAGCTCTCCGGTCATTTCCTTGCGGTACCGGGCGATAAACGGAATTGTGTTGCCCTCATCCAGCAGCCCCACCGTAGTCCGTACCTGCTTCAGGCTAATGCCCAGTTCCTTCGCAATTGCTGCAGTAATCAGTTCCTGCTCCTGGCGGGCAGCCGCATCTTCCGCCGCTTTACCCGCCCCATTAGTATCAACGCTCAAGTATATCCCTCTTTCTATACGCAGTCTGAGTTCATAACTCTCTACTAAAATACTATCACAGTTTGCCGCAGGACCAAAGTTTGGCACGGTAAAGTACCCCCGCAACGCAAGCTACCAACCGGGTGATAACTCAGCAGATTTACGGGGACCCCAAAGCATATTCCGCCCGGAAGGCGAAATATACAGCTTACCAAGGTTAATTGGACCCTACCTTGCATACCTTTACCTTTCCCGTTTAAGGTTCCCTCAGGCACCCACCCGCTCTGCAACAATAGCTGGATAAACGTATCTTATTTTAGCTGTTTTGGAGCATTCGAGTGTTTTAGTTGGATAAACGTCATTTAATTCCATGCACTTCCTCAACTTTGGCTAATATGCCTTATATTAAGTGCTGTTTTTCCAACTGCTGTTTCAGAGGGGCTTCTCCACTTATGAGCAAGTGGAACAAATCCAACTCCCTGCCCCCCTGCAGCATCCCCTGGCTAATGAGGAGGTTTCCGGTGTCTTTACCCGCCCCAGTGGAGTTATACAAAAAACGGCTACACCGTCCCTCGCGGGACAGTATAGCCGATTCATAACCTCTAACGCTTGGACATGGTTATATAGGTATCCAACCTTCCCCTCCATTTACCGCATCACCGCACTCCGCCGGCTCCGTTTCCGCCGCCCGTAACTCAGCGACATGAGGAAGCAGAGCACCATGACGAGCGCAGCCGCCGCATATGGGAAATTCACATCCATATCGAACAGGATTCCGGCAACAATCGGGCCGGCAATATTGCCCAGACTGGTGTAGGCAGAGTTCATCCCCATGACAAACCCCTGCTGCGATTCATCCGCCATCTTGGAGAGCTGCGTACCGACGGCGGGGCGGAGAATATCCATCGCCAAGAATACGATGAAGGTCACTGCAACAATAGCTGCGAACCCGTGAACGAACAGCGTGAGGAAGATAGACAGTCCGGCAATGAGCAGACAGATGGAGATCACTCTATTTTCGCCGAAACGGTTCAAAATCCAGCTAAACACCGTAACCTGAACCACCGCACCCGCGATGGAACCGAACGTCAGGACGAACGCAATATCCTTGGGGGTGAACCCGAACTTATGATCCACAAACAGCCCGAACACTGTATCATAATTAGCCAGCCCGAAGGAGAGCACGAATATGATCACCAGACCGAAGAAATAAGGCTCGCGGTAAGAGCGCAGCATCTGCATTCCCAGATTCTCCTTGTTACCCTCATCAGACTTCGCTACATCACGCTTCTCCGCAGACAGTGATTCCGGCAGAACGGCAAAAGTAATGAGTGCGACAACGGCAGCCGCTCCGGCAGCGACGAAAAAGGGTACCCGGATGCCGAGCTCAGCCAAATATCCGCCAATTCCCGGCCCGATGATGAATCCCGTAGTAATGGCCGCATTGATCAAGCCCATACCTTTGGCGCGTTCTTCAGAAGAGGTCGTATCCGCAACATAAGCCATAACCGCCGGCATAATCATCGCCGCACCCGCACCGCCGAGCATTCTGGATACGAAGAGCAGCCAAGGCACATTAGCCAGACCAAAGAGCAGCTCCGACAAGGCAAAGACAATCAGTCCGGCGATAATGATTTTTTTGCGGCCCATCCGGTCCGACCAGTTCCCGGCAAACGGTGATACCAGCAGCTGCGTCAGGGCAAAAGCGGCCACCAGCAGTCCGACAACACTCCCGCCAATGCCCAGCTCATTCATGTAGGTCGGCATAATAGGGACAACTAGACCAATTCCCGTGAACGCCAAAAATATATTCAACATCAGGAGCAGCATCGCGCCCCGGTTTCTTAGTAATAATGACATTGTAAATCCCTCCGTAATTCCCGGGCAAATCTTCAGGCTCCAGGTGTGCTTCATTTCATGTAATAACAGTCTCTCCCATTAACGGGCGAAGAACTCATAACGGCGCGGGTACAGCTGCTTGCATAACGCCGTGGACAAGACCGACCATCCGGTCTATTTAAAATATAATAATTTATACGCTTCGCAACGCAAAAAATTATCCCTAGCTTTCACGCAGAAACAGCCTGAAAGCGATATGCAATATCGATGCCTCGGAAGCATAAGCTCCTATGAATGAAGCTTAGCCGTTTCTGCTTGTGGATTAAAAATCCCGTTTACCGTTCAGCTCTCCCGGGTACGCAGTCCTTGAAGCAGCAGCTGAATGGCCCCGCGGTAATATTCCCTGATATCCTCAGGCCCCTTGGCGAGTGCTGTAATCTCGCTGACCCTGCCGATCCCTTCCAGCATCCCGCTGACGATGGTCACATAGTTGTCCAGGTTGCCTGGAATCAGATATCCGGAATCCATACCCTCCTGAAGCAGGTCACGGCAGGCCTGTGAAGCAGATTCGTAGATCTGCGAGAGCCGCTGGCGCATATCATCGGTAAGCGTACGGGATCTGGCGTATTCCTCAAGTGCATGAATCAGCGGATTCTGGAAGTCATTCGCGTAATGATCTCCCAGCGCGAACAGCCTGGCTTCCGTCCCGGTGATCTTGCTCCGCAGCTCCTCCCACTCACAGAGCCACTTCTGGGTATCATCCTCCACCACATACAGGAACAGTTCATCCTTGCTGGGAAAATGGTGATACAGGCTGCCCTTGCTGACCTTGGCAGTTATGCAGACTTCATTCATACTTACCGCACCATAACCCTTATGTGCGAACAAATGTGAAGCATTCTGCAGAATACGGTTCTTGGTTTCTTCTCCATCCGAGCGTCCTTTGATATGTATCCCCCCTATAGACCGACTGACCGGTCTAATTGTAACATAAGGTCAAGCCCTTGCACAACACCCGGTGGAACTGCCAAATAACCCACACAGCGGGGCATTATCTTCAAGCATTACTCCGCTACTTTCCGTTGACCCCGAACGTATTCATTCTTATCCTTGTAAAAAAGGCATACCGGATACAATCTCCGGCATGCCTTTTAGTACAATTATTGATGTCATAGCCCTATAAGGTTCAGAAGTCAATCAGACCCAGGCTGATTTGCAGCGAATCATCCACCAGCTTCATGGTCTCATCGTCCAGGTGGGTGATCTTATCGGTTAAGCGTTGTTTGTCAATGGTCCGAACCTGCTCCAGCAATATAACGGAATCCCGGTCAAAGCCATGGGCAGCCGCATCAATCTCCACATGCGTCGGCAGTTTGGCCTTCTGGATCTGGGCAGTGATAGCTGCCACGATTACAGTCGGGCTGAAGCGATTGCCAATGTCGTTCTGAATGACCAGTACCGGCCTAACTCCGCCTTGCTCTGAACCCACGACCGGTGAAAGGTCGGCAAAAAAAACGTCGCCGCGTTTAACAATCAATATTTACACCCCGCTTACTAAGCGGCCAAGAGTACTGTCTGCATCTTCCTCTGCGAGAAAGGCCTCGCTTGCCATGGTCAAATTAATCTTAGCCATTTCCATGTATCCCCGCTGCATCGACTCCCGGATGGTACGTTTCCTCCGTTCGGTCAAGTACAGCTTCATGGCCTGCCTGATCAATTCACTACGGTTAGAGTTCTCCAATTGAACGATCCCATCCACTTCCTGCAAGAGATGATCGGGCAAGCTGATCATGATTCTTTTGGTGTTCTGCAAATTGGCCACCTTCTCTTCCACCCCCACAAACCTTCTGCCCTTGTGTTCCAGTGTTACAATATACAAGGAATTTTATACAAGGAATATATGCCGCCAGTATATCAAGTATGCTGCATCCCATTATAAACTAGAAATGGCGGTTCGTATAGACTATAAGTCACACGCTCTATACGGGTTAGTCCTTATTTTCAATTCCTGCACAAGGTCCCCTGGTCCGGGCTTCAAGTCTGCAGCAAGGGATTCACGAGGTTGGGTAACATGCCTTCGCGTACATATACGCGGGGCACCCGGTGAGCCAGCATACAGATGACTTCGTAGTGAATCGTCCCAAGATGGAGCGCCAGTTCGTCTGCCGTGATCGACACGGCTCCCTGGCGGCCGATGAGTACAACCTCTTCGCCAGCTTTGATTTGTTCCGCTTCTTCAGCGAAAGATTTGAGTGATACCATACACTGGTCCATGCAGATTGTTCCGACGACAGGAACGCGGCGTCCGCGTATTAGCACCTCCGCTTTGCCCGTTAGCATGCGGGAATATCCGTCAGCGTATCCCACGGGAAGCGTAGCGATTACCTCATCGCTGTCCGTGAAATACCGGGTGCCGTAGCTGATGCCTGAGTCAGGCGGCAGGGTCTTGATATAGACAGCCTGCGTCTTCAGCGTCATTACCGGGTGTAAAGCCACCAGCTCGCGGTTCACCTCACTTGAAGGATAGAATCCGTACAAGCTTATGCCTACACGCACCATGTTGCTGGATAAGAGAGGTGTATCAATGGCCGTAGCGCTATTGCCCGTATGTATGATCGGGATCTTAATATCCATGTCCCGAAGCGTTTCCGCCACGCTCATGAAACGTCGGTGCTGCATCAGTGTATAGCTTTTGTTCTGTTCGTCTGCCTTAGCAAAATGAGTAAACATGCCCTCCAGCTCCGCCTGCGCTACTGAATGCACTTCAGCAATGAAAGCAGGTGCATCGGCCGGTAATAATCCCAGCCTGCCCATCCCGCTGTCAATCTTGATGTGCACCTTCAGCCGGTGCTCCTTCTCTACAGGAAGCGCTCTAACAGCTTCCAGTACTTCCGGTGTGAACAGTGTTACGGTAACGTTATTCTTCCAGGCAACGGCTATTCCTTCAGGGGAGGTGTAGCCCAGCACCAGAATAGGAATTAGTATTCCCGCCTGACGCAGCTCCAATGCCTCATCCAAAAAGGCGACACTAACATAATCCGCTCCAAGTCGTTCCAGCTCCCGGGTCACTTCCACGGCACCGTGTCCGTACGCATTTCCTTTGACGCATCCCATGAATTTGGTCTCCGGCAGCAGTGCCGCCCGGAAAGCCTCATAATTGGCACGCAAATCATCCAGATTGATCTCGGCTACTGTCGGTCGATAGCTTGCTTGCACTTCAGGTTCACCTTCTTACATTGTAGTAAAACATCTACGCTGAAATCGCATAGAACTTGGGGTCTTACTGCAATGGTAATGCTTAGAGAAGGCCTCTGTCAATGTGAGCAGAACCAGCAAAAAAACGGATACTGCGTGTAGAGGAATATTTCCCACGTTGCGCAGTATCCGCCTACTGATATTTATTTACCCGATTGTTCCTCCATAGAAGCGGCAATTTGCATCATTTCCGTAACTGGCAGATTATCGCTCGTAATCCGGTACTCGACACCCTCATTCATCCAGGTCAATGTCTGCTGCTCGTCTCCGCTGAGAAGTGCCCAAGTGAACCCGAGATCGATCACACTGCCTGGAGCCAGCGATACCGCACGGTCCAGCGGACGGGCTTCCATAATGGTGTACTGGTAGATGCCGTCATAACGGATAAGCACCGCATGATCCTTGCTGCCTTCAATTTTGTTCGTATCCTTCAGCTTCACGCCTGCCGGAACATAATCCGGCTCGATGATTCCGAAGTCACCCATTTCTGCCGCAACCGGCTGGACGGCCTGTTCCCCGTCTTCCGCCACTACCGGATTACCGTTCTCATCCACCTCAGCTACAGTGCTCTCCGAAGGTGAGCCCGTGGCCATATTCTTTTGCATATCAAAAGAATCTGCGGCGAATTCCGGATCAAACTTGAAGCTGTCGAAGGTCACGTTAACGACAACCTTGGCTTCGGAATCCGATACCTGAACCTGCTTTGGTTCATAGGTTTTTTTGGCGAGCCAGATCTTCTGGCGGACCAGCGCGCTGCTCTGATAATTCGCTGCTACCTCAAACACATAATTGTCCCCGTCCTCTACGAACTGGCGGTTGTTGTCAGAGACAATTCCCTTGAGCAGCGTCTGGTACAGATATACCTGTCCCTGGCTGTCCGGCCAGTCGCTCTGGAACCGGAAGCTTTTGCCGAGGCTTGGTGTCAGAACGAATACGCCCTCATCATTGCGCAGCACAATCTGCTTCACATCCTTCTGGACATTGGACAGGCTGATCCGGTAGTAGGACGGATTCTTGTACCACACTTCCACTTTGTATTCCTGCGGCTGCTCCCCGGTGTACAAGGTCATCGTGCCTGAGCCTTGATAAGCTCCCTGCTTGCTCTCCAGCTTGTCAGACACACTATTCAAATCCTTGACCACAGAGGCGGCATCCTTCTTCCCGCACCCCGTCAATACTAAGGCCACGCTCATAATGATCGCGAGTACCCATGTTATCCGGCGCATGACATCATCCCCTTAACCTGTTTTGAATGCATTGATTAGTACATGTCTATGAAGGACTTGGCCTCAATATGCAGACGGGCATGACAAGCAGGCGGAGAAGTATTCATCCGGCCCCGAATCCGCTCCGGCCTCCCGGGAATCTTACAATCTATGTATGGTTCCTCTTATTACTTCTTATATAATAGAAACGCTATTTCAAAAAGCACCGGACCGCGTTCCCCGCTACGCTCGGGGGTTGCAGTCTGGTGCTGTGATTCATCCTGTTCCTGGTACCTGTTCCCTTCTCTGCTCCTGCCTGCTTACCAGTTGATGGACTCTGCGATCTTCATTACCTCAGCCCGGTCAAGGCCGCGGGTGCTGAGGCCGTACAGTACTCCGTTTGCTTCCCAGTCCAGACCTCTGCCACTGACTAGAACCGCATCGGTTCCCTTGATCTTCACCTGCTCTACCGTACCCTCTGTCGACATTGCAAAGGCGTTGTCCTCATTGGCCAGGCGCAGCTGCATCCAGATCCGCTTCCCCTTCTCCTTGCTGGAGAAGAATAATTCAACAACCTGACCGTTCACGCCTTCCTCGCCCTTGAAGAATTCTCCATGGTCGAAGGCGAAGCCCTCAGGCAGATATTCCGGCAGCTTTACTTTGAAGAGGGCGTATTTGTCCAGCTCCGCAGGCTCCTTGACAGCAAATTTATGCGCTGCCTCCTCTTTCTCCCGCTGCTCCTGCTCGCTCAGTGTAATCAGTTGATCCCCGTCAAAATCCACTATGGCCTCACCGGCTGCATTGAAGATGGCTTCCGGCATGGGGCGGAAGGAATTGACCGGATTGCCTTCCTGATCAAATATTTTGCCCTTCCAGGCATCCGGGAACACCGGCGGAACGCTCGCATCCATCTGACTTACCTCAATGTGTCCCAGATTTACCGACATTAGCACCCTCTCCAGCATCTCCTCCGCGAAAGAAGGTCTGACGAAGGAAACACTTACTATCCCTGCCACCAGAAGGGAAGCCACGATCATGGCCGGACGTCTAAACCGTTGTTTAATATTCATCTTTAATTCCTCCTGTTCCTGTAATGAGCGGCTTCTCACTTGGCGGAGAATGGCTGCCTTATCGGAGTCCCGGGAAAAGTCCTGCTGTGCCAGAAATTGTTCCAGCTCCAGCAGCTCAAGCGAATCCGCTGTCTCCTGCTTGTTCTTCATAGCCCTTCCACACTCCCTATTTCAGATTTCAGTTTCCGCATACTGCGATAGAGAATGACCCCAACGTTGCTCTCCGTCATTCCTGTGACCAGCGCAATTTCTGTATTCTTAAGATCTGCCCCGAATTTCAGCGCGATGATATTCCGCTCCTTCTCACTGAGCGTATCCAGCGCCAGCTTGAGCCTGTCACTTCGCTCGCCTTCGAGAATCAGGTCTTCAGGCTCCTTTTTGCCGGATACCAGCTCCCGGATTGCATCCAATGAGAAGAACCGGTGCCTGGCGCGGCTTCTGTAATAGTCATTCACTACATTCCTGGCAATGGCGAACAGCCATACCTCCAGCGGAGCTTTCTCCGGAGAGTAGCCGGGCAGCTTGGACAATGTCTTCTCGAACACCTGGCTGGCCAGGTCTTCAGCGGTATAACGGCAGTTCACCCGGTAGGCAATATAATTGAATATCCGTTTATAGTAGGTTTCAAAAACCGCTGTGAACTCCAGCTCGGTTTCCGTCTTTTCTTGAACTCTTCCGTGAATCAAAGGCAGCAATGCGCGCTCTTGCATCCTTAGAGGCCCTCCTTCCAGGCTGAATTTACTTGGCCAAGTAATTTACATGAGCTAGTACGCTCTTCATCCCGATTCCATTACATCACGCGGCAAAATAAAAAAGACAGAGGATCGAAGCTCCCCTGCCTACTTTAGTTATATTCGAAATATCCGGCTATGCGGATTATTGCTGAACACCATGCTCCCGGTCTTAAACCAGATTCTTCTTCTCGGTCAAAAAGTACACCAGAGCCAGCACCGGCAGGGCCAGCCCGATCAGTGTAGCCAGACTCCAGCCGCCGTAAGCATAAGCCCAGCCGCCCAGCGAGGAGCCTACTGCTCCGCCTACGAAGAATATCGCCATGAACAATCCGTTCAGCCGTCCTCTTGTTTCATTGCCGAGCGAATAAATCGCCCGCTGCCCCAGCACCAGGTTGCCGGATACACTCATGTCCAGCAGAATGGCCGTTAGAACCAGCAGGCCGAGTGTTAGATTCGAATCATCCCGGAGCAGATAAGCCAAGATAAAGGATACGGCGGCAAGTGAGATGGCCAGACCTGTAAGCAGTCTGGTCCAGCCCCGGTCTGCCAGTCTGCCCGCAATAGGGGCTGCCACTGCTCCGCCCACACCGGCCAGTGCAAACAGGGCAATTCCTTGCTGGGACAGGTGATAGTAGCTGGACAAGTACATAGGAACTGTCGTCCAGAACAGACTGAAGGCACCGAATAAGCTGGCCTGATAAATCGCCCGGCGCCGTAGAACCGGCGTTTGCATCCACAGTGTACCCAGAGAGCGGATTAATTGGCCGTAATTCAACGTAGGTTCTGGCTTGCGTGCCGGAAGTATGCGGGACAGAAGCAGGGTCAGGAGCGCAATCACAACTGCTGAGACCACAAATATAGACTTCCAGCCCCATAGTCCGGCCATGAAGCTTGCTACCGGCCGGGCAAACATAATACCCAGCAGCAGTCCGCTCATCACATTGCCTACCACACGGCCGCGTTCTTCCTCTGCTGCCAGATAGGAAGCATACGGCACCAATATCTGCGCAGCTACCGAGCCCAGCCCGATAAACATGGAGGCTGCAAGAAACAGCGGTGCATTCGGTGCAAGTGCCGCAGCTGCCAGTGCAGCTACAACCAGAATTAGTGACGTTACAGCTAGCCGCCGGTTCTCGATAATATCACTGAGCGGTACAATGAACAGCAGCCCGACAACATAACCGATTTGTGTCAGCGTCACAATCAGCCCCGTGGCTCCGGGAGACAGATGAATGGCTTGCCCGATCGGTCCGACCAGCGTCTGTGCATAATAGAGATTCGCCACAATCAGTCCGCAGGATACTGCGAGCAGAAATGTGATCCAATCGGGAACGGCTTTGTGATTCATAGCGGATACTGCTTGTTGTTTCATTAGTAACTCCACCTTTCAATTTGTAATACTGAACGTACAGTTTAGTAATTCCTATGACCAAATAATATACTAAACGTTCAGTATTGTAAATAGGCATTTTTATGTTATACTCCAGTTACAGATCGATCTTAAGTTTGGATGTCGCAGGTTATCTATGTAGTAATCTATTAGGAGGAACGAGCCATGGATAAGAAGAGAGGCCGGCCGCGCAATACGGAGGCGAAGAATGCCATTCTGAACGCTTCATATGATTTATTGCTGGAGATGGGATTCGGTGCAGTGACGGTGGAGAAAATCGCGGAACAGGCTCAGGTCAGCAAAGCGACCATCTATAAATGGTGGCCGAATAAAGCTGCGGTAGTGATGGACGGATATCTTTTTGCCGCAACCGCCAGGCTGCCTATACCGGACAGCGGCTCTGTGAAGGAGGACTTGCTGATTCATGCGGGAAATCTGGCCATGTTCCTGTCCAGCCGGGAAGGCAAAGTCATTACTGAACTGATCGGTGAAGGGCAATTTGACGCAGGACTGGCTGAGGCTTACCGCAGCAGATATTTCGGTCCGCGCCGCCAGGAGGCCTGGCAATTGCTTGAACGGGGAGTAGCCAGAGGAGAATTGAAGCAAGAGCTCGACATCGGGAGCAGCATCGACTTGATTTATGGGCCTATTTTTTACCGGTTATTGCTGACGGGGGATGCACTGAACGAGGAATCTGTCCGGAACTTAGTCTTGCTGGCGCTTGAGGGGATTCAGGCCTGACTGCAGTTTAACGCTTAGGATCGCGGTTTTTATCGATGGCATCCGCTTTATGATATTCATTAATGAGGTCGTCCAATTTTTTGGACTGTCTGATTACACTGGGATGCAGGCGGCCGTGCTGCTCTTCCATCTGGTTCAGCCGGGTCCGTTCTGCTTCGATATGCTTTTGTATAGCTTCCAAATGATCCATTATCTTCCCTCCTGCAAATATTTTATAAGGATATGGCGAATTGCAGGGTACTCCGTACAATGCAGTATGGCAAGTGGAAACGGCTTTGCCGTCCTTTTGTAAGGACGGTACCGTCTCAGCGAGAAATAGAAGGATAAGTTATCATGTGAAACATATAAATTCTTATATTTATAAAAAAACCACCGGATATACGGGAATCTTCCCCATCCGGTGGTTTTTGATTTTGTGCATGGTTATTGGAAGGATTCAGGGATTTCGTTCGATTTATTTCGCGGTCTCTTTAGTCCGTGATTTCAAAGAAACCATTACAGTCATAAGTACAACCATTCCCGCTCCCAGTGCCTGGTACAGATTGAAGGGGACGGACAGCCAGATTACGGAGGAGACAATAGCTGAGACCGGTTCCGTACAGGACAGCAGGCTGGCTTCATGCGGAGCAATGTGGCGGAGACTGCCGATGTATAGATAGAATGCGGCTAATGTTCCTAGCAGAATAACGAATAGTATAGCCAGAATGATAGACAGCGACCAATCA
The DNA here is from genome assembly GCF_038000235.1 of Paenibacillus sp. FSL R10-2199. Classification (NCBI taxonomy): domain Bacteria; kingdom Bacillati; phylum Bacillota; class Bacilli; order Caryophanales; family Paenibacillaceae; genus Paenibacillus; species Paenibacillus sp. FSL R10-2199. The sequence goes on from NZ_JBBOBO010000002.1 coordinate 1,446,835, forward strand.
GCAGACGGTACGGACCAGACCGGATGAATCAGACTCATCCCCGCTCCCCCCACAATCATCCCCCAGCCCATCAGCAGTGAAGTGCTGTACAGCTTAAGCAGCGGACCGGAATAGAGTGTATAGAACGTCAAGGACACTGCGGATAGAATCCCCCAGATCAAGCCTCTCAGAGGAACGGTCAGCTCCGAGGAATCGCCGCCGGTCAGCAGTAAATACGTTCCTCCCAGCGCGAGTAGCGCACCGGTGATATCCAGCGGAGCCAGCTTGGTTTTTCTCCAGATAACAGTGTACAGGAGAATAAACAACGGGGCTAAATACTGCAGCAGTGTGGCGATTGCAGCATTGCCTGACTCAATGGAAGCGAAATACGTGTACTGTACCCCAAGCATGCCCAGCAGCCCGAACAGCAGCATTTGAAGAACGAATCTCCGGTCCAGCCACAGCTTCCATACCTGCGAGCCCTCCTTGCGGAGTGTAAACATCAGGAACAGCGCTCCCGATACCAGCAGTCTCAGGGTCACCAGCCAGGCCGCAGGCAGCATGGCCTGCTGGAACAAATGCTGGGCTACCGTCCCCGATACTCCCCATAATAACGCTCCGCCGGAGGCCATAATAATTCCTCGGGTCCGTAACATTGTCTCCATCCCTCCTGCGTATATGTATAGATATTTAGTGTTAATTATACGGAATTACCGGCTGTCTCTTCTGGTAGATAGATCATATCTGGCGGAGCATATCCCCCTTATTCTTCACAGCAAACAGAGCCTTTCGTTCTCGAAAGACCCTGCTTCTCCGGCATGCACTTGTATTACAGCTTAATCTTGGCAAGCAGGCTCATCAGCTGCTGCTTCTCTTCAGGAGCGAACTCCTCATAGACCGCTTCCAGCAGCGATTCGGATACCGCCTCGAACACCGGCTGCAGCTCCCGTCCTTTTGGAGTAAGAGATAATCTGAATATCCGTCCGTCCTGCTGGTCCTGCTCCCGTCTCACGTAATCCAGCCGCAGCAATTTGTCCACTAATGCCGTAATCGTAGACTTATCCTTATCAATCCCACGGGACAACTCGTTCATTGTAAGAGCTTCCCGGGCAAACAGCTGATACAGAATATCTCCGTGCGATGGAGCGATGCCGTGAATATCATGCTTTTTCAATTCCTGTTCAATGAACTTATTTCCGCGTCGGTGAATACGGCCAATGACCGCCAATACATTTTTTTCATTCATATCTTATATGGTAGATTTATATAAATTAGGTGTCAAGCGGCTTCGTCCAGCCCTCTAAAAGTATATATAATCCGGGTATTGAAAATTTTATGAAATATTAATCAAATTTTAGTTTGATATAAAATTTTATTTGGATTTTGTGATTTATATCACACTAATTGTGAAAAAAATCACTTAAAATTAAGGTATCGAAGATGATCATCCGATACACAGATAAAGATTTTCAGGATAGGTAGCTCACAGACAGTTAGCCAATAAAACTTAAGCCAATGCTTCCGAAGTGAGTTATGAACGACGTGACTTGCAGAAGGTATGCTAACTAAACTTTAGGAGTGGAGAGTATGTTCAACAACTGGTTTCGCACAAACAAAGCAGCTATGGTGCTGCTCACAATAGTACGTCTATATGTAGGTTATCAATGGATTGAAGCAGGCTGGCACAAACTTACCGGCGGTTTCGATGCTTCTGGCTTCCTGAAAGGGGCCATTGCCAAAAGTGTCGGTGAAGATGCCACTGTACAAGCCTGGTGGGGCAGCTTCCTGCAGCATGCGGCGCTTCCCGGTGTCAATTTCTTCAATCTGCTGGTTCCTGCAGGTGAATTTCTGGTCGGACTTGGCCTGATTCTGGGCACCTTCACTACCTTCGCCGCTCTGATGGGAATCGTTATGAACTCTGCCTACCTGCTCTCAGGCACGGTCAGCACCAACGTCCAGCTGCTGCTTATGGGAATGATCATTGTGGTCTCGGCGGCCAATGCCGGCAGAATCGGTCTTGATTATTGGGTCCTCCCTTACCTGCGCAGCTTGTTCCACAAGAAGGATCATACTCCCGCAGCCCGGCCTCTGGCTCCCGTTCAGGCTATGAAACGTTCCGTATAACTAAATTAATAGACTGTATCTTAAAGGACCCGCAAGAAAAGGACAGCATCCGCTTCCTTCTCCTGCGGGTCTTTGTCATACGCTTAGCGCGCAGAGCAGGTAACCGTAACAGGCTTGTCTTATCTTTGTTAACAGAACGTGACCCGCTAGCGGAGTTTTTCATTTATAATAAAATGGATTGGAATTTCCAGACTCCGGAGGTTATCTTATGAAAAAATTAATTGCCGCTTCCGCTATCGCCCTGCTCCTAGCAGGCCATGCGGCGGCTTCATCCATAAATATTGCCCATTCTGCTGCAGCTCCTCTATCCCTTAAGGTAGACGGACAAGCCGTTCTTCCCCAAGTTCCGCCATTTCATTCCAATGGGATATTATATGTACCGGCTCTTGCCCTGATGGAGTTTTACCCTGTCCAGCTGCAATGGAATAATGTCCTCAAGCAGCTTACTCTCACGACTGGCTGGGATAATAAAGTCCTTACCCCCGGCAGCTCCTCTATCCAGGTCCGCTATACACAAACAGATGGAAGTTATAAAGATAGCCTGGAGGCCCCTGTTATTCTTAAGGCCGGACATGTATATATTCCGGCAGATAGTATGAATTCGCTTACGGGTGCTACCACAGAGCTGGAAGCGGGAGGAACCCGGGTCGCGATTACGCCGGGCAGTCTCAGCACAACGGTCAGGGTTCCCGCTGAACCCCTCGTTGTGGCCGGGGATAATGCCAAGGTCAAGCTGTATGCTTCGCTGAAGGACGGCAACACCTACAAAGGATTCATCCTGGAAGTGAACGGCAAGAAGCACAGCTTCGACTGGACCGTAGACAGAGATTTCTCGAATCCGCCCCAGCTCTTCTATGCTGATATAGATTCTGACGGGAAGCCTGAAGTAACGGTTGTGTTCACAGTGGGTACCGGAACTTCGCTGGTAGTTCAGGAAGTACATGTGGTCAAGCCTGAACAATGGAAGGAGCTCTCCGTGCCTGCAGCGGACCAAGCGGCTTCTGCTGTAGTATCCTCCAGCATTTCAATAGATCAGAACGATGTGCTGCTGAAGCTTGAGCTCCAAGGAGCAACCCCGTCCAAAGTAACAATGAGAATTCCGGACCGTGCAGAAGAAGCATTGAAATATTTCGGCAAGACTGCCGGTATTGGTTCGGTTACCTATTACTCGGTGAAGGACGGCAGGCTGTTAGCGGATACCAGCCTAATGGTAGGAATGACCGAGAGCATGGGTACGCTGAAGCTGGTATACAAGGCAGGCGCAGCGGGGATGGAGCTCGGATCCATCACCTTTGAACCGCATGATACCACTCAGCAATTTGTAGTGAAATAACCTGCGGAGGAAGGAGCAATTACGCATGATTGATGCCCATATTCATCTGGACCAATATGAAGAGACTTTGTTATCCTCTTTGCTGCAGAACCTGCCGGAGCAGGACATTGAGGCGCTGATTGCTGTCTCGATGAACCTCGCCTCCAGTCTGCGTACTCAGGGGATAGCAGCCCGTTATCCCGGGCTGGTGAGACCCGCCTACGGCTTCCATCCCGAGCAGCCGCTGCCGCCGGAAGAGGATCTGGCCGCGCTGCTGGACTGGATCACGCTCCATGCCCCGGATATGACCGCTATAGGTGAAATCGGGCTTCCCTACTATTCCCGGACCGAAGCTATAGAACGCGGGGAAGCATGGGATATGGAACCTTATATCCGGCTTCTGGACAGACTCCTTGGTCTGGCGGCACGATTAGCCAAACCAGTGGTGCTGCATGCCGTCTACGAAGATGCCTGGACCGTATGTGATTTGCTTGAACAGCATCACATTACCCGGGCCCATTTCCATTGGTTCAAGGGCCCGGGAGTTACTGTCGACCGTATGATCAGCCGGGGCTATTATATCTCGTTCACTCCCGATATTCTCTATGAACAGGAGATTCAGGATCTCGCACGCCGCTACCCGCCGGAGCTGGTCATGGCGGAGACCGATGGTCCGTGGCCTTTTGAAGGCCCATTCACCGGGCGTACCACCCATCCGTCGATGGTGCATGACGTTGCCGCCGCCTGGGGAGCGCTGCATGGTTATACCGGGAGCGAGGCGAAGGCTATTTTAACAGCGAATACGGTGCGGTTCTACGGACTGTAGCTTAGCCGTCACCGTACCCCAGTGAATGATGGACTCCGCCGTGCCGCGGCGACCGCCAGCAAATCCTGTACAAACTACAACATTTCCCGCATTAAATGGGCCGCAATCTCAAATTGTTGTAGAAAAGGCAGCATTTCTCCTCCTCCAGGCGGTTTGGCGGGACAATTAATGTATTTCATACAACAATCCTCCGGATTGCCCGGATATCTATGGATCGAAGTTGCAATTTGTACAACTTTTTTGCTTATGCAAGCGAACTTAAGATGCTCACTCTCCTCCCTCGCGCCAAAGAACGCACTCAGCCCATCCGCGGCTTGGTACGTTCTTCCGGCCATTCTCCATGCTCATCCCTTAACTATAAGACGCTCCACCCCGGTCAGCTGGCCTGCCGAGAAGGCCATGACATAAATATCTGGCTTGGTGGTCTTCAGCAGGAAGTCCAGATCATATTCCGGGGCAAAATAGCCCATCATTAGCGCCATTACGAGCCCGTGGGTACCGATGGCAACTCTTTCTCCTTCATGTGCCTGCAGGATTTCCTGCAACGCTTCTACCGCCCTTGCCTGGCATTCGCGGTTCGATTCCCCGCCCGGCAGGGCATAGTCCGGATCGGCATACATCGCCTGAAGTGAAATAAGCAGATCCTCGTCCGGCAGTTGCCGGTTGCCCTCCATCCAGACCTTCTCTCTTAGATCCTCCTCGAGGGTAATTTCCTGCCCAAGTACCTTTGCCAAATCGGCAATCGTATGTATGGCGCGGAGATACGGGCTGCTGTACAGCGCGTTAATGCCTTCATTACGCAGGCATGCTGTTACTCTGCGGGCATCCTCTTCCCCTACAGGAGATAGGCCGCGCGTCCATTCGTCCACCCCGGTCCGGAGTGAATCCCCGTGTCTCACCATGTAAATATAAGTCGTCATTGGTTCCTCCTGAATATGTAATGTGGCAGTGCAGAAAAAGCCCCGAAGGGCTTGATCTTAAACTTACTGTCTGCCTTTAAGCTACCCCTGTTCTATTGCAGCTGCTGGCTGTACACCTTCCAGCTTGAGCTTGGCCACAGGCCAGAGCAGCCGTCCGAAGAGCAGACCCGCCAGACCCAGAAGGAGCTGCAGAAGGCCGATGTTGATAAAAATACGGGCAGGGCCTACATACTGGACAAGTATGCCGCCTAATAAAGGTGCAACAATAAGTACCGTGCTCAGTACGGTGTTCTGGATGCCGAAGATACGGCCGGTCATATGCGGCGGGGTTTCTTTTTGCAGACAATAATTGAACGTAACCATGAATACCCCGTTTCCGATCCCCAGTACAAATCCGATCAGCAGAACCCATACTATCGAAGCGCCGGGCTGAAGCAATCCAAGTGCAGCAATGGAACCGCCGATCAGTACATATCCCGAGCCGAGCCTCCAGCTATATCCCGTTTCGGGATTCAGCTTGTTCAGCAGAAGGATGATCAGCACAGCTCCTACTCCGGTAGCGGCTACCATCCAGCCGAGCAGGGATTCCCGCTCCGGTGCAAATACCCGGAACAGGCTGGTGAACTGGAAGTCGACCACCTGAAGTACAAGTGCCCCGGCCAGCCCAAACAGCATAGTATTCAGCAAAATCCGGCTGCGCAGCATGAAGCTCCAGCCTTCCCGCCACATCGTATGCAGCGGAATCTTGTCTTCCGGCGCCTCTGGCTGTTTGCTGTCCTCTTCATCTGTACGGATGTTCTTAACGGACAGCAGCAGCAGATAAGAACAGCCGCGCAGCAAAGCATTGATCAGTATGCACCATTGCGGCGTAAGGAAGGCGAGCGCCAGACCTCCGAGCAGAGGGCCGGCAATTTTGGAGCCCTGGTTAACCAGCCCATTGAGCGACGAGGCTTGCAGCAGCTGATCCTCTCTGACCAGGCTGCGGGTCAAAGACTGCTGGGCAGGCATATTCAGCGTGGATAGCGCTGAACGCAGCGCCAGCAAAGGCAGTAGCCAGAACATGCTCGGGGCGAATAGCACCAGTACAGTCAGCAGCGCAGTCAGCAGATCGCAGACACGCATCAGCTTCAGCTTGTTCAGCCGGTCGGCGGCTACTCCCGCAATCGAGCCGAACAGAATGCTCGGCAGCGCCAGCGCTACCGGAATAAGCGCCAGCATCAGCGGCCCGGCCTGCCAGCGGTAGCCGACCAGCACCTGAATAGCCAGTGCATCGAACCAGTCGCCGAAGCTTGCCGTGGCGAATGCGCTGTATACCCGCATGTACGTTTTGTTATGCAGCAGGCTGGTTCCCTGCTTGGTTGTAAGCTCCATCTGACATTCCTCCAGGTTACATGTAATATCATTGAATGTGCGAAACATTCATGATCCTACTGTAACGGAGAATTGTCAGAGAATTATCAGGGGGATTCGAGCAGCGGCAGCAGCAGATTTTCGAGAGGCAGTTCCAGCCTTAGCAGACCAAAAGCTTCAAGCTCTGCTGTAAACAGGCTCTCATACTTGCGCGCCAAGGAGCTCCCGGCCAGATACATCCGGCAGAAATGATAAATCCGGTACACCGAATAGAAGCGCAGCGGCACAAAGCCGGACATATCGAGCACCTGCAACCCCTCATGTATCAGTTTCTCTCCCTCTGCCCACTGTGCACGCCGAAGCGCCCACAGTCCCTTTACTACTTTGTAACCGCCCATCTCCCGCAGAAAAGGCTTGCCCCTCAGTGTCCGGCTGACGGTTTCATCCATACGATCCAGCTGCTCATCCCCGGTTCCCGCCACCAGATGAATGAACAGCTCCGTAATCTGCGTCGCCGGAACGAAGTTCTCATAATCCGGTTCGGATATTACCTGATAGGAACGTTTTAGGCGTTCCAGCGCTTTTTCCGGCTGGCCTGCCAATGTGTAGAGATCCAGCATGGTCAGAATCTCCAGTTCCATCTGTTCAGGGGGGTTCAGCAGTTTCCGCTCAATCAGACGCTCGGCGTATTCCACCTTCACCTTGGGGTCACCTATGAAGAAGTAGAACAGGTTGAGGTAAAAAAGCCGGTCCTTCAGCGGAACCTCATCCGTGTAGATCAGCCACTCCAAATCTCCCTGGACGAAATGAACGACCATGGAATAATGCGGGTCCAGCTCGTAGCCGAGAATATCCTGCTGGCGCGCGAGGGTCAGCATCGATTTGCCCTGACCGTAGATATGAAATTTCATGAATACCTCACTCATGGTATCCCGCAGCTCCGGATCATTCGTTGCAGGGGTCATTGCTACCCCTTCCGGTGAGCCCGGTACGGCCAGGCTATAACCGAACCCGCGGATGGTCTTGATATCAATCCCGCCCAGCCCGCGCAGCTTCTTGCGCAGCCGGTAGATATGATCATCGACGGTCCGTTCCACCGGATACTCCATCGGCCACACTTTATCGAGAAGCTGCTCGCGGCTGAAGGTCCGCCCCCTGTTGCGGTACAGAAACTGCAGAAGCGCAAACTCCTTGGGCAGCAGCTCTATGGTTAACCCGCCGGCAGATACTTTATATTCGCTTCCGTTCAACTCCAGATGCATAGCTGTGCCTCTCTTCTTTCTACAGATCAACCCATAAACTGATTATATCAGCAAGAAGTTCTGCGCACGATAGCAGCAGCTGCATTCATGAAGGGCAAATGCCCGGTACTTGTATCCGATGATCAAGAAGAGAAAAGTCCCTCCACAGTTGCCGCTGCGAAGGGACTCTTCTTAAACTTGCTCTACCTATGTGACAGCGGCTGCCGTAAATCCGGACACCTATAGAGGCTGATCTAGCCTGCCATATTGTTGAATGAATCCTGTTCGGAGAATACAGAGATATGATCCACGGTACCCGTTGAATCCGGAATGATGAACTTGAGCTGATACTGCTTGCCCGCCTGGTATATATAAATGTCATCACTGCCGTTCACGGAGGTAGCGTCCGGCTTGCCGAGGACTTCTTCAATCTGCTTCAGCGTCAGCTTCTGTAAGTCGGAGGCGCTTGAACGCACATCAAAGATTTGGCTGCCCTTGTTAAAGCCGATTACCACGTGCTTGCCGGCATACGTGGAATAAATGCCTTTGCCTGCCGATTCTTTGGTGTCCGGCTCTCCCCATGCTGCTTCCACATCATCAATGAGTCCGCTGTGTGCAGCATATTCCACGCCGGGCACCTTGCCCTGCTTGGCTAGCTGCAGCAGCTCTTTCAGCTGCTTGCTCAGCTCCTGCGGCGTGGCGGCCGCAGAGTTCCCGGCCGCAGCTCCAGGCTCAGCAGCCGCTGGTGAAGCGGCCGCTGGTGAAGCGGCCGCAGCAGAGCCGCCTGCGTCAGGCGCAGCTGTTGCTGCAGCGCCGCCAGCTTCAGCCGGCTCCGTGCCCGCCGCCGGGGCGGGACTCCCTTCCGGCTGTGCAGACGCCGGAAGCTCCGAGGCTTGCGCAGCCGCCCCTCCGGTATCCGCCGCATCCGGCTTACCGGAATTACAAGCCGTTAGACTGAGCATTCCGCCGAGTAGAATTATGCCTGCTATCGTTTTGAATGATGTGATCATGATGCCATCTCCTTCGTAATAGGTACCATCTTTTAAAGTTTAAACTGTTATCCTATGACGCAGTGTCCCCGTTAAAGGTTGCACGATGCTCCTTCTCAGGCTGCTCCTTCTATAGAACATTTTTGGCATGGAGCAGCTGGGGAATGATGCTGCCGCGTGAAGTTGCAGCGCTGCTCTCACCGCAGAACGCCCCCAAAGCTGCATTACCGGATCTGTTGCATTTAGTACAATAGAACTCCCTAAAAATTACCCGGAATTCGATTCTATTGCACTTTCTGCAATTGAGAAGCATATTCGCTGCTCAAGTCCTTCAATTCAGGAATTATTTCCCTGCGGCACGCAACCTTCCTCCCGCAGCACGCATCTTACTAATAAAGGGAGGGGAGCTTCATCTGGATATTATAGAGAGAATCAAAGCCAGGGATGAGTCCGCTCTCCGCCAGCTGATGGAGCAATATGGGGATATGCTGTTCAGGACCGCCTGGCTGCTGCTGCGTGACCGGCAATCTGCCGAGGAAGCCGTACAGGATACCTTCATTCAGGCCTATGCCAAAATCGGGCAGCTGAAGGACCCTCAGCGTCTGAGACCCTGGCTGATCACCATTGTGGTTAACCGCTGCCGGATGAGACAGCGGACATGGAGCTGGCGAAATATTTTTCCTGCGCCGGAGGGCGGGGCCTGGGTACAGAATGAAGCAGGCGCCTCCGCAGGCGCAGAAGAGCTGTTTATAGCAGAATGGCATAATCTGCAGCTAAGTGAAGCTGTAAGAAGTCTGGATTACATCTACCGCGAATGCCTGACGCTGTACTATTACCATGAGATGAGCATCCGTGAGATCAGCGGGCAGTTGAGATTACCTGACAATACTGTGAAATCCCGGTTATCCCGGGGACGGTTATTGCTAAAGCAGATTCTGGAGAAGGAGGGGCATGTTCTATGAGCAGTGAACAAGAACACATCAAACGCCGTCTGGATGAAGAGTTGAGCAGCCTCTCCTTCAGCGGACAGGAACGGGTTCTGCAGCAGACTCACCCTAACGTACCGCTGGCCCGCCTGCGGGCACTATGGAATAAGGAGCTGGAAATTCCACTCAAGCCACTGGGTGCGCTATCTGCACTGTTAATCGCAGGTGCGCTGATCCTCTGCTACCCGCAGAGCGGGACCCCGGAACATGAGGCCCGTACACTGCCGGCACAGGGCCAGCGGGAACTGATTGAAGCCGGCGGCAATACGTACTGGAAAGACATTTATGAACAGGCGGTGAGACGCCATGAAAATTAGAATCAAGGTCAAACAGCTGGTGCTGTTCGTCCTGCTTCCGCTTACGTTGTTGATACTATTACCGGGTGTTCTGCAGCAGGCAGCAGCGCCATCCGTTCAGCCTGCAACCTCCGCCACAGCGGATACCGGGGCCAAGGCACGCCAGGAACTGCTGAACACTCTGAATTCCAGCACCGGCAGCAAGCGTATGACGCTTATCCGTACCAGGATCATTGAGCCCGGCAATGCGAGGCCTCCATATCAGTACAATGTATATATCGGTTCTTCCTCAAGCCAGTGGAGCCAGAACAATAACGAAGAACCCCCTTCCCTACTGCTTCCCGGGGATAAGCTGCGGTTCCTGAGAGAGTATATGCTAGAAGGCCCTATAGACCGCTATCTGCTTACTGCGGCTAAACAGCTGGTCTATGAATATGATGTCCTGGGCACCGGAAGTGACGGAGACAAGGTCCTTACGGAGGCTATTGCAAGAATTAGCAGCAAATCCTCTTTGGCCAGAGAGCTGCTCCTGCTTCAGGCACAGCGGGCACTGAGTGCAGGGAATTGGGCGGCTGCAAAAGTGCTGCTCGTGCAGGCTGACTCCCCGGGGCATTATGGTGAAGAAGAATCAGATGCCCGTTCGGCCTGGCTGAGTGCACGGCTGCTCTTTGCAGAGGGAGACAGCAGCGGAGCGCTGAAGCTGATAAACAACGGTCTGGAGAATTACCAGGAGGTCCGTGACCGGAAGTATCAGGAGATGAACGATGGGAGTGGCGGGGACTCCCAAGACTCCAAAGACTTCCAAGGCTCCACGGGGGACTCTGCATCCGCACCGGAATCCTTTACAGCAGCTTCACAGTTTCTGGAGGAGCCACATTCTGAATCAGAGCGGCAACTGCTCCTGATGCAGAACGCTTTATTATCCGCTGCGGAAGCAGGAAACTCTGCTCCTGCCACCTTGTCAGGGACACTAACCTACAGCGACGGCACTCCGGTCTCCCGGGCAGGCATCTTCCTGCGGCCGGAGAGCGAAGTTAATCATAGTGTGTTATATGGCTCGGAGCCGTATGAAATCGTCACAGATGCACAGGGCCGTTTTTCCTTCTCAGGCGTCATTCCCGGCTATTATCAGTTATTTTTGGGCCTGAGCTTTGAGCAGATCGACGGCTGGACTTGGCCTGTACAGGCGGATGATTGGATCGAAATCAATCCAAATGACCGTTTGACCCACAATATTGACCTTCAGCCCTTGCTGGAGCTGAAGTCACCGGTGAATTCGCAGATCCTTACAGGTGATTCTGTAGAATTCGAGTGGGAAACTGTCCGGAATGCCGCCTCATACAGTCTCAGCGGCACAGTCTCAGCGGAAGGCAGCACCTTCAGTTATGTAATCCGCCAGCATATCACGGGTAATAAGGTTTCCATCCCAGTAACAGAGCTGTATAGCAGCGGCGGCTTCTCCACCAGCAGCAGCGGAGAAGGCTGGGAATCGGTTGAGCCTTCGTCTCTGCTCGGCTTCGCCGATCCAAGCGGCCGCTTCTCGTGGAGCATCGAAGCCTATGATGAATCCGGACGGGTGATTACCCGCAGCAATGGCTACCGGCTGAACGAGGACAACGTCGGCAATCTGCCTTTCTTCTATTTACATTCACGCAGTCTTACCGCTGCCGATCAGCTGGTTAAAGCGCAGAAGCTTGAGCAGTCACTGGAAGCGTACCGCCACGACTATGCCGGAGATCCGCAGGATGATCATGCCCTCAAGATGCTGGTTCATCTCATGACAGCCAAGGCTTCCTATACTAAAGACAAATCCTTAGAGGCCGCAACGATACCTCTGCTAGTGAAGCTTGTAGAGCTGCGTCCGACTGCAGACTATGTCTTCAACCTGGCGCATTACTACTATGAGCAGTCCGACTGGAAAAGCTACAATCATTATTATTCCTGGTTTCTTGAGCTGCGTGATCAGAAACCGCACAGCTATGATCAGGGAATTAACGCTACCGCGCTGATGTACCAGGGGAAATTGGACGAAGCCCGCAGGCAATTCGTCGCCTCACTGGAGGAGGATGGCAGCCACCGCTTCACCGGCAGCTATCTGGCTGCAGAGCTGGCGGCGGGACAGCCGCTCGATGCCGTACTAAAGCTTGCTCAGCGTTATCCCCAGCATAGTCCCGGCTCCAGCCCAGTTAACTGGGCGAAGCTGATAACCCTGATGAAGGCAGAGCGTACGGGACAGCCGGAGCTCTTTGACCGGGAGCTGGAACAGATGCTGAAGCTATACACAGCAAGGTCCGGGAAGCTCAGGGAATGGACCAGAGAAAGCGGGGATTCCGCGCTCAAAACGTTCATGAAGGCTGTTCTGGAGGTGGACTAATCCACATCCAGAACAGGGTAAAGGGGATAGAACAGGAGCGGCAGCGCCGCCTGGTCTATCCCCTTTGCAATTGGCTTATTCTATTCTTTTGGCTCAAACAAGACGGTCCAGTGCATTCTTCTTAACCACATAGGTTCCGGCCATCATATCATGCAGCGCCCGGTTGCGCCGGGTGAATGCAACGAATAGGCAATCGGCGACCACGACCCAGCCAAAGAACACATTCAAAATCGTAGCGAGCGGGGTCCAGTTGGCCAGACTGCTGGAAACCGCAGATAATTCCTCAGTGTTCAGACTCACAATAACCGCAAGAAAGCCGTTGACGATGAAGAAGAGATATCTAATCAAAGCCTGCTTCAGCGCCGGATATCTCCCGTCCTCGTTAATAATCCTTACCCCCAGAAGCAGTCTGCCCGGAGTGCCTCCATATTTGACAACCATGAACACATTGAAGCCTATCAGCAGCACAAACTGAATAAAAAGTGGAAACGCCGACTCCGCCGACTCTGCGGCAGAGACGCACAACCTGTTCAAAAAATAAGTAGGAATGGCCAAAATCAGAAAATCAATGAAGCTGATCAGCACCCTTTTCCAAAAACCTACATAGTCATCCAAATCGAGCTGTTCCTCTATCCGCTGCTCCATACTGTTCCCCCTCAGTGCTTCTACTTGCTATCCCTGGCTGAACCCATAATATCCTTCCCGGTCTGTATGGCCTCCTCTAGCGTATTAGCCGGACCCGAGATATATCCCTCTCCGGCTGCAAGCCCGTAGCGCTCATCAAGATGGGTCAGCATAATCCAGAACTTATCCAGCTTTTGAGACGCGATAACCGAACCAATCGAACGCCGTGACCGGTCTGCATCCAGGACCGTCAGAATTCCCAAGTAGTATCCGCCGCCATCCTTAAGCTTCACATCATAATGAAGACCTCCATCCAGTGTAAGCTCGCCGGTAAACTCACTGCTTCCGGGCACACCTCTCCATACTTCACCCCTCAGCCCGATTGCGCTATGCTTCACGACTTCATTATTGGAGTAGATCACACTAGGGTACACCCGCTCCACATGCTGCGGACGAAACCATACATAGCCCAGGGATGCTACGATCAGTACTGTTATTGCTGACACTATCCATGATTTCCGGGTCAAAGCTCTCCCCCTTTTCTATCAACTCCTATGAACTGTTGGAGTACAACTGGCATATACGCAACTTTCAAATAGATCCGGCGTCTATAACTGTATAATTTTAGTAAACCAACAAAATTTTCGAAGGAGGACTACTCAAGATGAAAGTCATCAAATTTATCTGCCTGCCGCTGCTGCTGTTAATATTGCTGTCCGGCACTGCCCTGGCCGCCCCTGCTTCAGCTCCAACCATTACAGTAGAAATAAACAACTCCACGATAAGCACGGACATTCCCCCTTATCTCACACAAGGCACAACCATGGTCCCGTTAAATGTAGTGAAGCATATCCCGGGGATTACTGTCGCTTGGAACAATGGCACCAAGACGGTTACAATTGGCCGCAGCGGGGAAACAATCACACTGGTTGCGGGTCACAAGACTGCCCTGATTGGAAGCAAACCAACCGCACTGCCTGTCGCCTCGGTTTTGCATAAAGGCAGAGTCATGGTGCCGATCCGCTTCATAGCAGAAGCTGCAGATGCGCATGTAGCCTGGAATGCTGCCACCCGGATTGTGTATGTCGCCAAAGCAGATGAGGCGCTGATCACTCAACTCCAATCTGCGAATCTGGGGGAAGCACGTACAGCAGCCCTTCATTTTCCCCGCGTTAGCACGCTTAAGCAAATCCCTATCATTAATGAGTCACAGAATCAGGACTATTATTTCCCGGAAGGCACAGCGGCCCGTTTCTTCATTCAAGGCGGGCCTGGTTTTTCGTATTATGAAGTTACAGGTAATTATGCGGAAGAGATCTGGTCTGCCAAAATAGACTATAGTGCCCCATCCTCTGCCGGACTCTTCTTTGTACCCTACAAAATTGTGGATCAGGCCGGAAAAATGCCCGCCTATAAGGGTAGCCTCGCATTCTATCATCTGATGCTTCCGGTTATGGAGGCAACCTATGGATTCATTGATGCTACGGGTGCCTCCAGGACGGTCGGGCAACAAAATATGAAGCTAAATGAGTTCTTTGAAATACCAGGGGAAGCATCATCCTCTGTACAAAACTAATTACATCCAGATCGGTACCGCAAACGGAACAAGAATCAGCAGCAGCGCGGCGACACTCAGACTCCGGGTCCACACCGGCTTCAGCTTCTGATTCTTCTCCGATTTGTACCAGCCCTTGAACTGCCAATAATTCCGGTACATCACTAAGAATATGAGAAAATTACCGATTACTGCAGTATACAAATACCCGGTCCATCCATATAACATTTTGAAGATCCACTGCTCCACACCCCCGAGTACACCTAGTGTCAGAACCAGCAGAACCACTAAACGCAGCATTTCTGCCATAAAACTTGCGAGTTTACTCATTTTGTCCTCCGAATCAATGTTTTCCAGTGCTCTTCTATAACTTCTATATTTACCCTGTTAATCCTGCTTCAGCAACAGCAAGCTCCCGGTATAGCGGCTGCCGTGAAGGAGTATTATCCCCTCGCAGTATCTGCCTGTGTCATATCCAACGCTGGAGTGATTATAGTATTCTGTAGAAAAGAACGTGAAGAGGTGTCCGGAATGCAGCGAACAGATGTTGTAATTGGAATCGATGGAGGAGGAACTCATACGCGGGTTATAGCCGCCGATATTGAGGGAAATGTACTAGCCTATTGCAAAAAGGGAAGCGCTTCCGCGTACCGGGACTCTGCCGCTCAGCATAACGTGAGGTCAGCGATTATAGAAGCGCTGGAAAGCGGCGGCATCGAGCCCGGCAGGGTCATCGGCATGGCTGCCGGGGTTGCCGGATATGACTCGCCGGAGGATTTGAACTGGATATTGCCGCTCACCGGGGTTCCGGAGCTGACTTGTCCGAGGTGGCACGTCAATGACGCGCTTATCGCCCATTACGGAGCACTGCTTGCGCAGCCCGGCATTATTGTCATCTCGGGAACTGGCTCCATCATTATTGCCATTAATGAAGACGGACGTTATTTACGCAATTATGATTTTCATCATTATGCCGCAAGTGCCGCCCGGCTCCTCTCATATGATACCGTCTTTGAAGTGCTGGCCGGTCACACAGATTCAAGCGATGAGCTGCTTGTCGCCCGGATGCTTGCGCACTGGAACGTTGCTGCAGCCTCTGAACTATATATGCTTGCAAGTAAAGGGTTTGACGATGACCGGAAAGCCCGGGACAGACGCTTTGGAGAATTTGCTCCTATAGTTACGGAAGAAGCGGAGCAGGGAAGCTCCACCGCCGTCCGGGTATGCGGCAGGGCTGCAGAGCAGATTAAGACGGGCATCGGTCTGCTGGCTTCTTCTTTTGCGCAGCAGACCGTCCCGGTAGCCTTCATCGGCAGTGTGGCAAACAGCAGGTATTTTCAATCGGAATTACGCAGTTTACTGAAGAACGGGGCCAACAAACAGTATAAGGTGGTAACGCCACAGCTCCCGCCCGAAGCAGGGGCTATCCTATATGCATTGGAGCAATTAGGCCAGCCGGTCACCGAAAATATAATCAGCCGGCTGCAGCATAGCAGCAAGCTGCCTCAGTGAGCATATACGCAGCGCGTGATTGCTACGGATAGACCTTCATCTGGCAGCTTCTAGTATAGGCGCATCACAGCTCCACAGCCGTCTCTTTGGCGTTCCATATGACGGGAAGGCCAAAGAGCGGCGTTAAGCTGCCTAAGGGAATATACAATCGCCCGTTTACAGTCCGCGAGGCCAGCATGGCCACCGTTTTGCCGTTCACCTTCGCTGTTTCGCTAAGCGGTTGATGGACCGCGGTATGCTCACCTATAGTAATGATAAGCGCTCCGGTTCCCGCTTCCTGCTTCAAGGTTCCCCCCAGCAGGGCAACCGATTCTCGGAGCGGAACGAATACCCGTGAATTCTCCAGCAGGAAAGAATCCTTAACCTCCAGCTTTTCTCCATTGATGATAAAGACGCCTGCAATCATTGTCGGCCCGGTGGAATAGCCGCTCTTCACTGCGATGCTTGCCATATCAAGTCCTGAAGTAGTAATGATCACGGGAGTGTTATTGGCTACCCTTGGATACAGCCAGTGGATATCCTCATTATGCATCCGGATGCATCCGGCGCTGACATATTTACCGATGGAGGCTTCATTATTGTTGCCATGAATGGCATAAGTCGTGCCGTAGGTATCGTTCACTTCCAGCCCCAGCCAGCGGTCGCCCAGCGGATTGGCCGGATCGCCTCCGGGAATCTTTTCTTTGTAATAGGGTCTGTTCTTGATTTTGACCACAATTTTGAAGCTGCCTTCAGGCGTCAGGCTCTTGTTCTTGCCGGTGGCGACCGGAAAAACCTTCTCCAGCTTACCGGCGCTGAAATAGGCCAGCTTATTCGTCTTTTTGTTCACAATAATCAGATCTGAGGATGATGATGACGCTGCTGCGGCTGATCCTGTGAAGCATGCTGTGAACAGCACTGCGAACACAAGCATAAGCTTGATGCTCCTTGGAACATAAGTTGTAGTCAGGCTGATACGCTCACGCAGATTCATGGTTGCCCCACCTCCAGGTTATGGGTGATACTGGAAACTCTTTTCTACATAGACGTCAGTCTGTCGCATTAGTTGCACAGCAGCTTGTACCTATTCTTATCAACTCGTCCCTGCGGATTTGAAGCAGAGTTTGCACAATTGTAACCGTTCAAGCGGTGCTTCGCGTGCGGTTTCATGAGGATGAATATTAAGTGCCTCCGCCAGAGATAATAAGCCCGCATGACCATTACAGCACCCGCCAAGGAGGCCATTTACTTTGAATTCAAACCATTCCAGCCAGATCAGCCAAAGCGAGCAAATCATCCAGCAGCTGATGACACAGACCCAGCAGGGCACGCAGAATTATCAGCAGCTTCTGCAGCAGGAGCAGGAGCATGCCGCCAAATTGCAGGAGCTCAGCCAGCACAGCAATAAGGCCATTCAGATGATTCAGCAGGCATTACAGGGCCATCAGACCGCTATGCAGCAGCTGCAGCAGGTCTCACAGTTAATCAGACAGCTGGAGCAGATTCCGCAGACTGCCGGCTACAATACAGGTGGTATTCAAAGATTCAATACCGAACAACAGGGCTTTAATACAGGAATCCCAAGCTTCAGTACTGGTAACTCTGGAAATCAAAGCTTCAGCACAGGCTCTGGAGGATATAATTCTTCCTTCAGCCCGTCCTTCACTTCCAATAGCCAGCCGGTAAATTCACTGCATAGCCCAATTAACTCTTCAATTAACTCTTCTTTTAACCCGCAGCCGCTGCATACACCCATGCAGACTAACCATTCCTACGGTTCACCGATGAATCAGGGACGCAGCTTCCAGCAGTAATATAAGCCGGACTACGCGGTTCAAGACAAAAGGGGTTCTCTCAGGCCGTACCAGCGGCACTGCGGAGAACCCCTTCTTTGCATCTGCACTTCGCGCCTGGGCATTCATACATATGCATGTTAGACTACCAGCCGTCCCCTCTTCTCCGCGAGGCCAATCGTCGCCTCTACGCCGGAGTTGAATTCCAGGTAGTCGCTCTCGACTCCATCACTGAAGATTACCCCGTCCTCCGGCATCTGCGAAGTAATTCGCAGCGGCATACGGCTGTTGATCCTGCCGAATACCAGACCAGCCGAAGTCGTCCGGCTGGGAAAAGGCTCCCGTACCGTAAAGTAGAGCTCCGGATGATCCCAGGCCAGCTTGAGCGCCGCCCCGTTTTCCTGCGGTCTGCCCCCATGTACAGACGCATGTGCTCCCAAGCCCGCCGTTACCGTCACCTGTTCCGCTGCCTGCCATTGCGCCGCCTGGCTGACAATTCCCGCTGCTCCGGCGAGAACGCTTTTGAGCCAGCCGGTGGAGCCCATGCCGGTAGAGACAATAATCCCGCTGGAGGACTGCTGCTCCAGTGTGCCGTTCAGTTCAAGCTGATAACGGGCCGAGACATGGGTCCGGCGGCCGATGAACAGATCGTTGACACCGTACAGGCTCTGGCCGTCATTCAGTTCTGCCCTGGCAAGGGTAACCTCGCGTACCTGCCGCTGGCTGCGGAGCACCTCCGGCACCAGCTGCCGCAGGTCCTTAACCGTGAAGGGCAGCAGCACACCATCCCAGCGCTGCGGGTCGGGATTTACACCGATCAGCGGCTGCTCCCGCAGGTATTTCAGCGTATTGGCAACCAGACCGTCCTGCCCCAGCACAACTACTGTATCCCGCTCTCCAAATATAAAGTTAGGCACATGCTGCCGGTCCAGAAGCTGCAGCCGGCCTACCGCGCTCAGCTCGGTTACAGCAGCCTCTACCGCCTTGCGGTAAGTGAAGTCCTCGCTCAAATAATCACTGAAATCGGCCCCCAGCCGTTCAATATAGAACTGGGCCTGCTGGATCGTATTGTAGCGGACCACCAGTTCTTCCAGGCGCGTCTTGCGCTTGATCAGAATAATCTTATTCTCGGATACCGGGCTGCTCATCGTCCGTTGCCTCCTCTTGCCGCGCCCGCTCCGTTACCCGGCGACCCGTCCATAATTCCCTGCAAAAGATCCGGGGTAATATTGAGCTGCCCGATCTTCCCGGCATTCTCAGCCAGCTCCTGGAACGCGATGGCAATCAGCTTATCCGGATTCATGCCTACATTCGTCAGTGCCTGAAGTACACCAGGTGCTACGCCCTGGAGCGAATTCATCACCGCCGATAACTCGTAGGCCTTGGCATCCGCTTCCGCTCTCTGATTCGCCACTGTCAATTCAATCAGCTCCTGCTTCTTCTCCTCCAGCGCAGTATCGAAGCTGAGCTGCTCCTCCTTCATCTCATTCTGCTTCTGCTTCACCGAGCGTTCGGCATCGAGCTGGGTTTCGCGGATCTGCCGCTTCTTCGTCTCCACGGCGATCTCCGTATTCAGCTCATTCTCCTTCACCCGCCGCTCCTGCTGAATCGAGGCATTGCGCCGTTCATAGAGCGCATCGTCGGCGCTGCGGAGAATCTCTTCGCGGGCCTGCGCCTCCAGCGCGCGCAGCGTTTCCTTATTCGGCACGATTGCCAGAATGGACAGCCCCATCAGCTCGATGCCCAGCTTCTCTATCTCCGCACTCTGTCCGATTTCGAGCGTAATTGTCTTAGCCAGACGTTCACTCGACTGAATGGCTTCCTTCAGCGGCAGCTGCCCGAGCTGCTTCTTGGTCAGCACCTTGGCGATATTGATCACCCGCTGGGCCAGCTTGTGCGGATCATCGGAGAGGTAGGAATTCTTCCGCAGATTATACGTATAGTTAAGAATCTGTGTAGTCTTGCGGTAATCCACGATCCGGTAGGTCAGCTGCCCCTGCACGGTCACCGTCTGATAATCAGCCGTAATTTCCTCGAACATGAACGGTACATCAATCGAAGAGACCGGCACCACTACAACCGAGGTCGTAGGCGCGTAATAATGGAAAGAAAGTCCTACACCTTCCTGCACTACCTTACCGTTCTTCACCTTAAGGACATATTCACTGGGCTGGAACTTTACGAAGCGGAATCCGAACATGGTCATTACCTCCTGTTGTTTATTTTAGTGATTGATATTAACTAAATGTTATTATTAATTTGTTATTAACAACATCTTAGCAGACTTTGATGATATTATCAATATGTTAATAACAAAAATCCGCAAAAAAAACACCTCACTCTCCAAAATGGAAAATGAGGCGGTGGAATGCAAGAGAGTCAAACGCAACTACGTTGAATATTTGGACTTCCGGCCGCTGTTGTCTACAGATTTCTTGATACTTACCGCAGTAGCGGTTGAAATCCGTAGACAAAGGCGGACGCTACCGCTCCTCCAGTTCCAAAATCCCCCTCCTTTGCGCCCCTCTCTTGCTTTGGTGTGAGTAAATTACTTAACAGTGACCTTTATCTTCACGGTTTTGCCGCCGTATTTCACGGATATGCTCGCAGTACCTTTACTGTTGGCCTTAATCAGGCCGTTTTTGCCGGTAGCTACAAGCTCCTTGGTGGAAGTCCAGACTGCTGTCTTGGATACATCCGATTCACTGCCGTCCTCAAAAGTAGCCGTTGCCGCCAGCTGCACCGACTGGCCTGCACTCAGCGTAAGATTCATCTGGCTGACCTCGAGATATTTCAGCACATCAACGGTTACGGGGACTTTGACGGTTTTGCCGCCGTATTTGGCCGTCACATAGGATTTGCCGTAAGCCACTGCCTTGACCGAGCCTCCGGTAACTGTGACGATCTTATAGCTTCCGCTTTTCCACTCCGCCTTGTCCGTCACATCCTTCGTTTTGCCATCGCTATAAGTGATGCTTACTGCGATTTTGGCCGTATCGCCGGATTTCATCGCCAGGTTGGTCACCGATGCTTCGATGACAGTGATCTGATCCACTTCAATGTTGACCGTCACTTTCTGCCCTCCATAGGAGGCGGTGATCGCCGTTTTGCCCTTCAGCACTCCGGTTACAAGACCTTTCTTGACCGTAGCGATTGTAGTCTTGGCCGAGCTCCAGTCTGCATCAGCCGTTACATCACTCTCTACACCTGCGGAATCCGTGGCAGTCAGTGTAATCTGCTCCTTGTCTCCGGCAGACATCGTAATCAGGCTCACATTGGCAGCCAGCTCATCCACAAGGCCCACATTCACGGTAATGGCCGCCTTCTCCGTACCTATTTTGGCGGTAATCACCGCTGTTCCTACAGAGAGGCCGGTAATCAGACCGTCCTTAACTTCGGCAATCTTCTCATCGCTGGAGCTCCACTCCACCTCACTCGTGATCGTCTTGTCGCTGCCATCACTGTAACTGCCGGTAGCCTCGGCCTGATAAGTCTCGTCTTCCTTCAGTTCAATGGTCTTGGCCTGCAGCGCCAGTTTGTCCGGTGTGCCTGCCGTGATTTTGACCGTTGCCGTCTTGCCGCCGTAAGAGGCCGTAATTACAGCACTGCCTGTGGCATAGGCGGTAATGGTTCCTTTGCTAACGTCAGCTACATCCGCATTATCCGTACTCCACACTGCATTCTCTGTGACATCCTGTGACGTTCCGTCTTCATAACTGGCCATAGCCGTTACCGCTTTGCTCTGGTCCTTGCCGAGGTTCAGCTTGCTGACCGTAAGATTCAGGCGCGCAGCTGTTTCGACGCTCACCGCAACGGTGAGGGTTTTGCCGCCATAAACGGCGGTAATTGTAGTTTTGCCGGACTTGTAGCCTGTAACCAGACCTTTGTTCACGATAGCGATATTCTCGTCAGCGGTGGTCCAGACTGCGCTGTCTGTCACCGTGCTTGGGGTGCCGCTTGCATCCAGGGCGGTCAGCACAAGCTGATGAGTTCCGTTCAGGCGCAGGTTCAGGCTGTCGTTATCGACGCTGAGCCTATTGCTTTTGCCAACTGCGGCAGTTGCAGTTACTGTCTTCCCGCCATAGGCTGCTGTTATCGTCACATTACCTTCTGCGTAGGTTGTAATACTTCCTTTATCCACATAAGCCACAGCTTCATCACTGGAGGTCCAGGTTGCCTTGCTGGTTACATCAGTTACCGTACCGTCCGCAAAAGTCGCCTTGAGCACAAGCACCTTAGCAGCATCCACCGCAAGATTCAGACTGGTTTCACTTAAGGCCAGATGTCTTGCTGTTCCCACATCAACGGTAACCGTGGCCGCCGCTCCATTATAAGTTCCTGTAAGGGTCGCCGTACCTACGGAATAACCGGTGATCAGGCCTTTGCTGACCATAGCGATGCTCTTATCGCTTGTGGTCCATGCCGCACTGCTTGTAATATCCGATGAGGACCCGTCGCCTGCAACGGCAGTCAGCACAAGCTGCTTCGTCCCGCTGATCTGCAGGAATACATTATCATCGCTGGCTACCAGTTTACTTACGGCTCCAACTTCCACCTCCGTCGAGGTTTCAAGTGTGCCATAGACGGCAGAGATTGTTGCGGTTCCAGCCAATTTATAAGTTGTGAGGGAGCCTTTTTTGACAAAAGCCACAAGCTCATCACTCGAACTCCATGCCGCCTTAGAAGTAACATCTTCTGTGCTGCCATCGGCATAAGTCGCCGTCAGAGTTAGCGCATGGGTGGAGCTTGTCTTCAGGCCAAGCTGTTCTTCGCTCAGATCCAGATACCGGGCCACCGCAACATCCACATCCACCTGTACAGACTTATCGCCATAGGCTGCTGTAATCGTCGCCGTTCCGGCTGTATAGCCGTAAACCTTGCCTTTGTATACATAAGCGATACTGGAATCACTCGAGCTCCAGACTGCGGTGCTGGTCACATCTTTGGTCGTCCCATCCGGGTAGACGGCGGTGAGTTTAAGCTGCTGATCTTCTTCCGTCTTCAGAAAAACACTCTGATCATCCACCACCAGCTTACTGGTCTGGTCAACCGTTACCTCTACTGTGGTAGTCTTGGTGCCGTATTTGGCGGTGATAACTGCCGTTCCCTGCTTGTAGCCGGTAATGACGCCCTTAAGGACATCGGCAACCGCTTCATCACTGGAGGACCAGGCAGCCAGGGACGTTACATTCTCCTGCGTGCCATCCTGGAAAGTAGCTGTAAGCTTAACAGCAGAGCTGTCTTTCAGCAAAAGCGCAAGCTCGGGCTGATCCGCTTCGATCCGGTTGGCTACCTCTACATTCGCTGTGACGGTGATGGTTTTTTTGCCATATACGCCTGTGATTGTGGCTGTCCCGGAGGATATCCCTTTGACTGCACCGTTCACCACGGTAGCTACCGCAGCATCGCTTGTGCTCCAGACTGCCTTGTTCGCCACCGTGGCGTCCGTTGTATTATCCGAATACGTTGCGGTCAGAATAATGCTGCCCGATTCGGCTTTGCGGAGATCCAGGCTCTGGACATTCTGCGTCAGCGCTTTAACCTTCTTGGTTACAGTAACCGTTGCGGCCTGGGAGAACTTCGTGCCGTCACTATATGTAAATACCGCAACAATTGTAGCTGTCCCTTCCGCCTTGGCCGTCACAATCCCGTTATATACGGTGGCTACCGCCGGCTTATCGCTGGACCAGTCACTGTTAACCGTCACGTCGCCTGACGTGCTGTCGGAATAGACCGCAGTAGCTGTTAGAGCCGAAGTCTCTTCCACCGCGAGCGTAAGTTCACTTACATTCAGCACAATTTTGGAGACCGTTACCGTGGTGGCTGCCAGCGCCAATCCTCCGTTAGTCAAGACCAGAAGCAGTGGCAATGCCATCAGCAAAAACCGGAAAAAGCTGTTTTTCTTCAATCTGTTATCCTCCTTGGTGAATTATGATTTGAATCTCTTATCGACATATCCCGGCTTTTAATTCAGGTACTAAAGACTTATATTTTTTCTTATAACAACGGTAATGAATCAGTTATTTATCTATGTATTTACACAATCCGCAGAAAAAGAACACCTCTAAATACACCCTGCTCAAGAGATAGGCTTAATGCATCATAACAACCCAAACTGAATGTAGTCTGAATAGCCTCATTCTTTTTTTAAAACCTGAAAATTCACAGCGGATATCCGGTTTTGCACAAGCTCCATTCTCTTTTGCACAAACAAGATTCTTCTTTGCACAAACTAAATTCCAGCTTTGCGTTTTGTCCATTGAGTAACGGATGGTTATCATCTATGATCATTTCAACGAGAATGATTATCATTATTGGTAATCGATATAATTGGGAGGCCTACTTACAATGAACAAGGCAAGACAACCTTTCGCTATCCTGTGCATCATCTTCCTGATGAGCACCTTACTGCTCGCCTGCAGCAGCACCAAGAATGATGAAGGCAACGCTGCAGCTAACACAGCTGCCGGCAATACAGCTGCAACCGCCGCTCCAACCGCAGAAGCTACTGCAGAAGCTACTGCAGAACCGGCAGCCACAACACGCTCTTACACCGATTACAAAGGCCATACGGTTGAGATTCCTGTGGACCCGCAGCGGATCATCTACTCCGGGGAAACTTACGGCGATCTGATTGCCCTGGGCGTACAGGCCATCGGCTATCCGCTCTCCATGGCTGAAGGCCAGGTGTTCAAGGACAAGCTGACCGGGGTAGAAGATGTCGGCTTCCCGATCAACCTGGAGAAGACGCTTGAGCTTCAGCCGGATCTGATCATCTATGCCGGAATTGAAGAGGCTGATTTCGATGCCTTGTCCAAAATCGCTCCAACCATTATCTTCGATACCTTCGCCCCGCTGAAGGAAAGGATGCAGGAAATCGGCGGTATCCTGGGCAAAACAACAGAAGCAGAAGCCTGGCTGGCCCAGTACCAGACGCAGGAAGACGCCATGTGGGCCCAGCTTAAAGCTTCAGGCATGAAGGAAGGCGAAACCGCCGCAGTCTTCACTTACTATCCGGGCGACAGACTGTTTGTAATGGCTACAACCGGCCTGTCACAGGTACTGTATGGAGAGAACGGATTCAAGCCTACTCCGGCGATCCAAAAGGTGCTTGACGCCGACATGGGCTTCCAGGAGATTTCGATGGAGGTTATCCAGGAATACGCAGGGGACCGTATTTTCCTTCTGACGCCGGTAGCTGACGAAGCCAAAGCATCGACCGACAAGCTGCTGGAAAGTGCAGTCTGGAAAAGCCTGCCGGCCGTTAAGAACGGCTATGTCTACACGCAGGACATCATGAAAACCTCCAGTGATGCCGCCACCAGAGAATGGCTGCTGGGCGAAATCCCCGCAATGCTGAATAAGTAACGATTACGCATGCAGACAGGACGAATATTAAAAGCAGCTTATCAACTAATGTTGATAAGCTGCTTTATTTTATATACAATGAGATTTATTGATAATCGTTCTCAATATACATATAAATTCAACTGCCCTGAAAGGAGTGCTGAGCCTTGAGACAGAATGCCCTGAACCCGGGACTCCCCCCTGCCCCCGCACTTGCAGCGGCTCCGGCTCTGCCGGCAGTTCCGCTCCGCTCCCTGCTGTTTCAGCTGAAGGGCATTGAGCTGGTAATCCAGAGTGCCGACACTGTGTCCGCTGTGCAGACTGCCGGTCAGCATACACTTCTGATCTTTACCGGAGGCCGCGGTGAACTCTGTATCGGGGAGCAGCCGGCCCTTTCAGTACATGCAGACAAGTGTTGTCTGCTGTCCCCCGGAACTTCCTACAGTACGGATAACGCGGAAATGACACTATACTATTATTTGATATCCTTTGCCGCTATTACGGCTGGAGATTCCCCTGCTTCCCATACAGCTGAATTGCTGCCTGGCCGGAAAGAGCTAATCGTCCACCCTTTCACCCGGGTGATCCGGCTCGCGGAAGAGCTGCTTGCGAACCAGGGCAGCGGGGACGAGCTCCAGTATTTCAGACAGCAGCTGCAGTTCCAGGAGCTGCTGCTCCTGCTGTTTGAACATAATTACTCCACCCGCCAGCTGCCCAGTCCCGCGCAATCCGTGGAGAGTACGATCCAATTCCTGCAGGATCATTATATGGAGAGCATTACGGTGAAGCAGCTTGCGGAGCTGGCACAGGTCTCTCCCTGGCAATACACCCCAATCTTCCAGAAGCTGACCGGCAAGCGGCCGCTCGATTATCTGACCGATCTGCGCATCGGGCACTCCAAGAACTATCTGCTGGAATCGGCCGAGCCGTTGCGCGAAATCGCCCGGCTGGTCGGCTTCTCCGATGAATATTACTTCAGCCGCCGCTTCCGGCAGAAGACGGGAGTCACGCCCGGGCAGTATGCCCAGGCCCAGCAGCGCAAAGTTACCGTCAAGGATTGGACGGGGCATGAAGTGGAAATTCCGGAGCGGCCGAAGCGGATTGTCTACCACGGGGAGACACTGGGAGATTTGCTGGCGCTGGGAGTCAAGCCTGCCGGAGGCGATGAGGCCTTTGCCCGGAACAGCGTCTATAAGCACCGGGTCAAGAATCTGGCCAATGTCGGCTTCCCGCTGGACCCGCAGCTGACCCGGCTGATCAGCCCTGACCTGATTATTATCGCGAATTCGGACGAGCGCGCCTATACGTGCGTCTCCGGTATCGCCCCGACCCTCACCTTCGATTCGTTCGCGCCGCTTGAGCATCGGCTGCGGATACTTGGCGGGTGGCTCGGCAGGCAGCGCGAAGCGGAAGCCTGGCTGGAGGCCTATCACGCCAAAAACGCTGCCATGTGGCAGCGTCTGTACGCAGAGGGACTCCAGCCGGGAGAAACCGCCTCCGCGCTGGTCTACGACCATGGCAACCGCCTGTTCGCTATGGCGATGACCGGACTGTCCACGGCCCTGTATGCTCCCGGCGGCCTGCAGCCGACGGCAGAGATTAAGGGCCTGCTGGACCAGGGGCTTGGCTTCGGCGAGGTTGATCCGGCGAAGCTGCACAGCTACGCGGGGGACCGCGTCTTCATGCTCATCCCGGAGCGCGAAGACTCGCGGGAAGCCATGGAGCAGCTGCTGCTGACGCCGCTGTGGAACAGCCTGCCCGCCGTACAGGAGGGCCGCGTCTATATGCTCGACGGCGCCAAATGGAATTCCGGCGATGCCCTGACCCGCGAGCGGCTGCTGACTCTGCTGCCCAGGCTGCTGGGGGGAGCGGGCGGGTAGGCGGGTTCGGGAATTCAGAGTGACTGGAACCTGGTACAATATCATAACTAAAGAAGTGAGTCCATTTAACAATGCAGTAACTGCTGTATTCCGTTCCAAATGGAAATTCAGTGATAGTTGTATAATGTGCAATTAAAAACAGCGAAAAGAGAGGCTTGCCTCATATAAGTGCAATCTGTACAACTAAAATTACCCAAATGAGTGAAAACAATCTACAAACAGCTATTTAATTGCACGAAATACAACTAAACGGATAATTGGGTGTATATCAGACGATTTAGTTGTACAAAGTGCACTTATGCACATCGCTTACCGCACACACCTAGGCATATACCGTAATCGGATCATCTCAGGCCATTAGCAAGCGATTTACCAAAATGGTTTTCACTAAATAAATCTGACGCTACACCAGGAGCTGCCCTAGATCGCCTGAATTCGTACCTCGGCAGAGTTCGTACAATAGATTTCTTCCTTTCAGCCACAATTAGGGACGATCCCTAAATTCTGTTGCAGTAAATACATTAGAATGCCTTTGCAGACCCTTAAAACCCCGATTCTGTTGTACAAAATACGATCAGCCGGCTGTGAGGTTAGTCCGGAGTGGCTTGGAGCCAGTTTGGAGCTTGTTGCAGCTTGTTGCAGCTGGTTTGGAGCTGGTTTGGACCGGTTTGCAGCTGGTTTGGAATTTGTTCGAAACATGCCGGCGACCCGGAGCTTGCCCAGAATATGCAACTTGGCCGGAATATGAAGCTTGCCGGATTCACCCGGAGCAGTCCCGTAACTCCTGCGCCCGCTCCTTTACAGCTCAAATGTCTATTTCGCCGCTTCAGGAGTAGAATACTTGATCTTCAATACCAGAATGCCCCGGCTGCGCATGTCAGAGGGCAGTTCTACAATCAGGCCTTCTCCGGCCCGGCTCCACTGCAGCTCCCCGTTCCAGCCCAGCAGCTCCACCTGCAGAATCTCTCCGGCAAGCTGCTTGGAGCGGTTGCCCAAGGTCTCGATGACTGTTGTTCCGCCCTCCGGCCAGCCCATAACAGCGGCATAGAGCAGCTCCCCGCCTCTGGCGGTGAAGCGGATATCCTGCGGGGTGAACGGGCTGCGCTTCGTATCGTTAAATGTTCCGCTGACGATCTGGGTCGGCCCTTCGCCATATACCTTCCAGGGCCGCGTTCCGTAGATCGCTTCCCCGTTTACCGCCAGCCAGTCCCCTACCTCCAGCAGCAGCTGCTGCTCTTCTTCAGGAATGGTCCCGTCCGCACGCGGCCCGACATTCAGCAGCATGACGCCGTTTTTGCTGACTATATCGACCAGGTCGCCGAGTATAACTCCCGAGGTCTTATATTTGTGGTCGGCAATATGGCACCAGGCGGTTTCACCTACCGAGGTGCAGGTCTGCCAGACCTCCGGATTAATATCGGCCAGCTGGCCCCGCTCCATATCATAGACGGCGGTTCCTTCGGCAAAAGCATCAAATTTATAGTTGATGACTGCCCCCTGGCCCCATTCGGCAGCCTTGTTGTAATAGTAGGCGGCGAGCTTTTGCAGATAAGGCTCGAAGACCGGCTGCTCGATCCACCAGTCGAAATAGACCAGCTGCGGGCCGTAACGGTCGATCAGGTCGCAGGTGCGGACCAGCCAGTCGTCCAGAAACTCCTCATTCGGCGGCAGAATCGGCAGCGGATACGCCGGATCACCGTAGCAAGACTGCGCCGGACCGTACAATTCCGCGTATTTCGGGTCCTGCACATCTGAAGGCAGCTCGCGGCCTCCGTTGTAGTACCACCAATTCTCCGCACGGTGGCTGGAGACGCCGAAGGTCATATAATGCCGCCGCACGGCTGCGCCAAGCTCGCCGATAATGTCTCTGCGCGGACCCATCCTGGCAGCGGTCCACTCCGAATAAGGGCAGTCATACATGGCGAAGCCGTCATGATGCTCGGCAACCGGCACTACGAACGCGGCACCGGCGCGCTTGAACAGGGCAGCCCACTCCTCGGCATCGAATTTCTCCGCCGTGAACTGGGGAATGAAATCCTTATAGCCGAATGTGTCCGGCGGGCCATAGGTCTTCAGATGATGCTCATACACCTCTGTGCCTTCCCTGTACATATTGCGCGCATACCACTCTGTCCCGAAGGCGGGAACAGAATACACACCCCAATGAATGAAAATCCCAAACTTCGCATCCTCGTACCAGCGGGGAACGGAGTACTCCTCCAGAGACTTCCACTCAGCTCTAAACGGGCCGTTCTCTACAGTATCCTTGATCTCCAGCTTCTTCTGTCTGCGCAGCTCATGCAGCGATGGTTTTGACAAGGAACTCACCTCTTCTATGGTTTGAGAATCTTGCGGACGGCTTCCAGCCGCCCGGGGTCAACCGGCCTCAGCGGATCGCCGTCCTCCCGGACAGCCGAACCGAAATGCACCCGGCGGACAGCCGTCCGGGAGATGAAATCCTGCAGACTTGCAGCGTTTAAGCCGCTGCCTGCAAGGATGGAGAGCGAAGAACCAGCGGACAGCCGTTCCAATACGGCAATCCTCGCCATACCCTCAGCGGAAGTAGCCTTATCGCTGCCGCCGGAGGTCAATATATCCGTAATCTGCGGATACCGCTTCAAGACTTCAAGCGCCTCAAGCTGATCCCGCACCTCATCAAAAGCCCGGTGATACGTTACCTCCATCCCGGCCGCAGCATCAAGCAGCCGGACCAGCAATTCTTCATCCACGGTCCCGTCACTGCGGAGCATGCCCGTGACCAGGGACAATCCGCCCACTCCGGCAATATGCCGGATATCGCGCAGCATCGTTTCCGCGTCGGATGGGTCATACCGGAAGGAGCGCGCATGCGGCCGCACCATTACTCTTATGGGAATACTGACCGCTTCCCGCACCGCTTCAACCAGCCCAAGGCTGGGTGTTAAACCGCCTTCCCGGATTCCGGTAATCAGCTCGATCCGGTCCGCTCCATAACGTTCAGCGGTAACTGCATCACTTACTGTCGTGGCTATAACCTCTAACAGCATTGTTCACTCTACTTCCCTTCCTTGTTCATAATCATCCGTGCCGCACCGATCATTCCGGCATCATTGCCAAGCTCGGCAGGAAGCATCTTAATGGACAGCGGTGACAAGGCGGCAAGCCCGCTCATCCAGGCATCCCACCATAAGGCATGGGATTCCGCGACTCCGCCGCCAAGAATAATCGCCTCCGGGTCCATGAAAGACTGGATATTATGCACGGCCAGGCTCAGGTCGTGCATATATCTCTTCATGGGTGCAGCCGCTGTGGCGCTGCCTGCGGCGAATTCCGCCAGCAGTCTGCGGCCGTCCCAGCCCTCCGCGGCTTCTGCGCCCAGCCGGCTAAGCGCCTTGCCGGACAGATAATGCTCGGCGCAGCCCCGCTGCCCGCAGCTGCAGGGAATTCCTCCGGGATGGAGCACCATGTGCCCGATCTCCCCGGCCCCGCCCTGTCTGCCTGAGATAGCCTCAGCATTATGAATAACAGCTCCGCCGACACCTGTACCCAGCGTCAGCATTACATAATGCTCCAGCCCCGCAGCCGCCCCGCGCCAGCCTTCGCCAAGAGCGGCTGCATTGGCATCGTTGCCAACCGACACAGGCAGCGCGAACTCCTCCTCCACAGCTTCCGCCAGGCGCATGCCGGTCCAGCCCGGCAGATTCTCCGTCGCATAGAGGACTACGCCTTCAGCCGGATCTACCCGCCCGGCAGTGCCTATGCCAATGCCGCTGATCCCGTATCCGCAGCACACAAGCTCTGCAATAATCTTCTTCAGCGCAGCGAGAATCCCTGCTGCCCCCTCGTTCACAGGCGTAGCGGTACTGCGGCGGGCAACAATCTCCCCTTGCCCGTCCACCACTGCCGCCTTAATGAAGGTTCCGCCGATATCGGCCCCGATATAATAGCGGCTCATCCTTCGGCCTCCGTTGTTGCGCCGCCCGCCTTCTCTTTCATCGCCTTCACATAACGGGCGGCTATCCACTGCGGACGGGTAATCGCCGAGCCCACGACGACGAAGTCCGCACCCAGCTCCAGCGCCGCAGCCGCCTGCGCCGGCTCGGATATCCCGCCTTCGGCGACTACCGGCACCTCCAGGACAGCAGACAGCCGTTCCAGCAGATCCAGATTCGGCAGCGGAGTTCCCAGCGTCTCTGCGGTATAACCGCATAGCGTAGTCGAGATGTAATCCGCGCCCCATCCGGCCGCCTGCACCCCTTCTTCGAAGGTCGAAATATCGGCCATCACCGGTATCCCCGCAGTCTTCAGCGCGGCAAGGGTCGCCTCCAGCGTGCGCCCGTCCGGCCGGAGCCGTCCGGTACCATCGATGGCCACAATATCGGCCCCGGCCGCATAGACGGCAAGTGCATCCTCAAGCGTCGGCGTAATGTAGACCTCACTGCCTTCATGCTGTATTTTGACCAGTCCGATCAACGGCAAGCCGGCGGCATCCTTAATCGCCCGGATATCCGCCAGTCCTCCGGCACGGATACCGGCCGCCCCCGCTTCCTTCGCCGCCATCGCCATCGCCACCATATGATGGCTTCCGAACAGCGGCTCGTCCTCCAGCGCCTGGCAGGATACGACCAGACCCTGATAGGGAATGAGACTCCCTGAACCTTTTCCCATAACCTCGCTCACCCTCCCTGCATATCATTTTCGCGTATCACACGGCTGCCCTCTTAACATTCTCTCATTCTTGCACCTTAGCCATCCAGCCTCCTAGCCCTTAACCGCCCCGCCCACCAGACCTTTAATAATGAAGCGCTGGACGAACAGGTAGAGAATGATGATCGGCAAGGCCACAAGTGCAGCACCGGCGAACATCTGCGGCCAGTTGGTGTTGTATTGGCTTTTGAAGGCCATGAGGCCCACGGGCAGCGTACGCATATCCGGCGAAGACAGATAGACCAGCGGATTGAAAAAGTCATTCCACGAGTTGATCGCCACCACGATAATACAGGTCGCCGTAATCGGCAGCGTCAGCGGAAAAATAATTTTCAGGAAGGTCCGCCAAGGTCCGCACCCGTCCACCAGCGCCGCCTCCTCAATTTCACTTGGCACGGTCTTGAAGAAATTCACATAGAGGAAGATCGGCAGGGCCAGCCCGGAAGCAATCTGGATCAGCGACAGCCCGACATGCGTGTTGAGCAGATGGATCTCCCGCAGCACCAGGAACGCCGGAATCGTGCCGGAGAAGGCCGGAAGGATCAGCCCCATCAGGAAGAAGGTCGACATCGCGTCCGATTTATATCTTTTGCCATGATGCAGACCGTAAGCGGCCAGCACCGAGACGCCGATGGCGGCTGCGGTTGTCATCACCAGTACCAGAATGCTGTTCCCGAAATACGGCAGCAGATTGCCGGTGCGGAACGCTTCGGTATAATTGCTCCACTGCGGGTCTTTGGGCAGGCTGAGCGGATTGATCGTTGACGGCGTCTGCAGCGAAACCGAGATCATGACCGCCATCGGAACGAGTACAATAATGAGCGCGATAATCAGCACGGTGTAAATAGAGGTTTTCTGTAATGTAGTCGTCAATTCGCCACCTCCAGACGGCTGAGCAGCTTCATCTGCACAAAGGTTACAACCAGAATCATCACGGACAGGATCATCGCCATCGCGGTGCCGTAGCCCATTTGCGAGGTTTTGAAGGCATATTGATAGATCATAATCCCGAATGTCTGCGTGGAATTGGCCGGTCCGCCTTGCGTCATGATGAAGACATGCTCGAACATTTTCATACAGCCGATCACCGACAACACTGTGTTCACAATGACCGAAGGAATCAGCAGAGGCAGTGTAACTTTCCAGAATTTATTCCACGGCCCCGCGCCGTCAATGCTTGAGGCTTCATATATTTCACCCGAAACGGATTGTAGTCCAGCCAAGTAGATCATCATTGAGTAGCCTGTGTACTGCCAGACCATGACGAGTGCAATCGCGTAGATTGCCAGGGAAGGATCACCGAGCCAGTCCAGCTGCGCCAGACCCTTCAGCCCGATTGCGGCAAAAAACTTCGGCAAAAATCCGACCATCGGCGCATACATGTAGCTCCACACATAGCCGATTACAACGGTGTTCAAGATAACCGGGAAAAAGATAATCGCCCGCATCCACACAATGCCCTTAAGCTTCTGGTCGAGCAGTACGGCCAGCAGAATTGATGCGCTATGCTGCAGCACGATGACTACAACGGAGAGAATCGCCATATTCTTCAGCGCCGTCAGGAGCAGCGGATCACGGAAGGCTTCGCGGAAATTCTCCAGCCCGACCCAGTCGGCCTTGAATGAGAAGCCGTTCCAGTCGGTGAAGCCGTAGTACAAGCCGCTGAAGATCGGTCCGGCAAAAAACAGCAGGTAGATCAGGAGCGCCGGCGCGATAAACAGCAGGTAATTGCGAAAATTCATGAATTTCATCTTCTGCCTCCATCCCTCACCCCAAATTTGGGTAAAAAAAAAGAAACCTAAGCGAAAGACAGGGTTGTCCTTGATCTGAGCTTTCGCTTATTCTCTTGTGTTGTGTGTGTTCTATAAAGATTGTGCCTGAAACTCCTCCCATTTAGGTTCAGCCGTGACTGCAGAGAATGTTTGGACCTCCGGCCGCTGTTATGTTTGGATTTCCTGATTTGGACCGCTGATCGCGGTAGAAATCCAAACATAAAGGCGGACGCTACCGCTCCTACAGTTCCAAACTTCTCTTCCGCCACTCTCCCTAAAAGGTATACTTTTCAAACCCAATCTTTATAGTTTTGTTTGTCTTATATGTTCTATATGTCCTTATCTTGAGCTGTTTGCATTTGTTCCAGCAGCTTGGTGGTGTCCACGTCCTGCTTCAGCAGAATCTGCTGGAAGATCGGGAACATTACCGGCTCGATGGACGAGGTCATGCTCGGGAAAATCTGGGCTTCGCTGGCGTCAATCAGCGGCTGGAGGGAAGCGGCCAGCGGGCTGTAGGTTTCGGAAGTGCCGCCTTTTACCGTTACCGCCTGCTTCGTTTCATCGGACCAGATTTTAGCCATTTCCGGCTCGGCCACGAATTCCATGAACAGCTTGATTTCTTCCTGATGCTTGCTCCAGGATACGCCAACCAGCAGGTTGTCGGACACCAGATTCGTTACGAGCGGCTGATCGCCGCGGTTGACCGGAATCGGGAAGGCACTGAGTTCAAAGGCGGAGAAGTCTGCATCAAAGTTCTCGCTGTAGCCCCATTCGCCCATCGGCCACATAGCGGCTTTGCCTTCTTTGAATACCTGCGCCACCTGGTCATAGCTGAGGCCGACGGAGTTCTCCAGCAGATAACCTTTATCCGCCAGCTCCTTCATGCCGTCGAAGTAGCCGGTGAACTCAGGATCGGTCCACTTTTTGTCTCCGCTGGCCAGCTGCGGGAATACGTCTGCATTGTCATGCTGATACAGTCCGAACTGTGAAGTGGTGATGAACTGGGTCGCCCAGCCGTCCTTGCTTCCGATGACCATTGGTGCGGTGCCGCTGGCTTTGATGGTCTCGCTCACCGCCATCAGCTCTTCCCAATTGGTCGGAATCGCAAGCCCCAGCTGGTCGAACAGCGTTTTATTATAGAACATTACGATCGGCTGGCTGTTATAGGGAACGCCGTAGGTTTTACCGTCCACTGTGCCCAGCTTCACCGCAGCTTCAAGATAATTATCCAGCCAAGGGCTGCCGGAGATGTCCATCAGGACATTCTCTTTGGAGAATTCGGCCACCTGATTCGGGAACAGCCACAGCATGTCCATATCGGACTTGGAGACAATCCGTGTACGGATGATTTCCCGGAATTGATCGTATACCTTGTCGTGCTCTATCGTGATGTAGGGATATTTCTCCTGGAATTTATCAACCACCGTCTGGCTGATCGGGTTCCATGTGGTCAGCTTCAGCACCACCGGCTCTTTCTCAGCATCCCCTTCTGCAGCGGAACCGCTTGTAGCAGCCGCTCCGGAATTACCGTTTGATGCCGCATTATTACTGCCGCAGCCTGCAAGAATGACCAACAACCCAAGACATAATACCGACAACCACCAGAACCCGCCTTTTCTTCTCATGTGTTAGCCTCCCTGACATTATGTTTGTTTCATGAGTTAATCGTACTCTGTTTGTGTCAGGTTAACTACCAGGTTGATCTGCTGCTTTATAGCTATTAATTGCTTATCTTGACCGCTCTGCCGGATGACTGATCCTCCAACTAGACGAGAATTGCGGTTTCCGTCAAATATTTGCTCTTTACTCACTGATTGCGGAATTCCAGTGGTGTCAGACCTGTGTCATCTTTAAACAGCTTGCTGAAATAATGCGGGTTGGCATACCCCAGCTCCTCAGCCACCTCGTACACCTTCCGGTTGCTCTCGCGCAGCAGCTTGCGGGCCAGGAGCATTTTTTTGGCGGTCATATATTCATTGAAATGCTGTCCGGTCTCCTTAAGAAACTGGCGGCTCAGATGGCTGACGCTGACATGAATCGCCTCTGCGGTCCGCGCCAGCGTCACATCCTCCAGCAAATGCTCATCGATATAAGCCGTTGCCAGCCGGATAATTCCGCTCAGCTTCCCGCCGCTCACCGGCTCACGCTCCGCCGCACTTCTATAGGCCTCCGGCAGCTCCGCCGCTGTCCGGTGAAGTCCGCTGCAGGTATACGCCATGCGGATGCCCAGCATTTTGTACAACCCTTGTTCCAGCTGATCCAGATAACCCTGCATCGCACCGGCTCCCGCTTCGTCAACGGACGCCTTCTGCGGCAGCAGCCAGACCAGCTCCTTGTTCTCCCGGCTGAGCAATATCCCGCCCCATTCCCGGGAAGTATATTCCTCCAGATAATACCGGAACGACATAAAGCGGGCCAGCGCTGCCTGCGGTTCAACCCCTTCGTTCTCGGCCATGCGCAGAATAGCCAGCCGGTAGCCCGCTCCATACAGGGACTCCAGTCCATACTGCTGCCACTGCTCCAGCCAATTCTCCAGGGCGGCCTGTGTCTCAAGCATCGACTGTAGGAATAGATCCCGGTCCTTATCGCTGTATCCCGGCACCTGCGGCACTGCCGCCTGATGAAGCTGCTCCAGGGTCCCCGCTGCTTTGAGCAGCGCCGCTGCAATCTCCTCGGCCGCCATCGTCGGCTTATGCAAATAATCAACGACTCCGATGCGGACAGCTTCTTTTACATAAGGAAAGTCCTCAAAGCTGCTGAAGAAGATAATCTGCACACTGGGGTACTGTTCCTTGATTCTGCGCGCCAGCTCCAGGCCATCCATACCCGGCATGCGGATATCCGTCATCACAATGTGAATCTCCTCCCGGGCCAGCACCTTAAGCGCCTCATGCCCGTTCGCAGCTTCGGCTTTCCAGGCAATGGCAAGCTCATCCCAATTCAGCATATAGCGCAGCCCCAGCCGCACAATGGTCTCATCCTCCACTACAAGCAAATTCCACATGCTTCATTCCTCCATTCGCGGCCGGGACGTATCTCCGTCCTCCGGTTGATAAGGCAAATATAATTCTGCCCGGGTTCCCTGGCCCGGACCACTCTTCAGCGTCAAGGTATACGGCGGTCCGAACCTAAGCCGGATACGGTCACGGACGTTGGCTACACCGATGCTTGAACCCGCGTTGCCGTCCCCATCAGGGGCTGGGCCCTGCTCTCTCTCGCCGTTGAGCACCTCCAGTGTATCCTGCGGTATACCGTGCCCGTTGTCCGTGATGGTGATCAGCAGCTCATCCCCGCCGTTCCCTGTTATCCGGGCACCCACCTCAATCAGCAGCGGGCCTTCGATATCGAAGGAGCCGTGAAAGATCGCATTCTCCATCAGCGGCTGCAGAATCATCGGCGGGACCATCGCCTGCCCGATATTCTCTTCAATCTGCCACTCCACCTTGAAGCGGTTCGTGTAGCGCAGCTCCATCAGCCGCACATAATGATGCAGCAGCTCCAGCTCCGCAGACAGCGGCACCAGCTCGCTGTCCAGCTTCATATTGGCATGCAGCAGCTTGTTCAGTGACTGCAGCAGCCGGGCGATGCCTTCCGACTGCTGCAGCACGGCCAGCATGCGGATGGAATTAATCGTGTTATACAGGAAGTGAGGAGCGATTCTCGCTCTAAGCGCATACAGCTCGGCCTCCCGCTTCTGCCGCTCCTTCTCTTCGATCGACTGGACCAGCACATCGAGCCGCCGCACCATCGTGACATAGCTGAGATGCAGCTGGCCGATTTCGCCCTGGACCGGCAGAGCCGCCGGAGTGATGAACAGTCCCCGCTCTACGTCGCGCATGGAAGAGATCAGGCTGCGGATCGGCCTTGAGAGGTTCCGGGCCAGCAAGAGCGACAAGACCGCAGCCGCCACACTGAAGATCAGCACCAGCACCACGGTGAAGTTGCGGATCACATTCGCATCGCCAAGCAGTTCTTCCCGGTCAATCATGAGATAGCTTGTCCAGCCCAAATACTCGCTGTGCGCATATACCCCGGTCGCCGCTGCCAGCCCGCCGCCCAGATCGGGCAGATTGATCAGGCCGCGGCTTGTCCCGCTGTGCGAGGACTTCTCTGCCGCAGCGCGGAGGAACCGCTCGTTGTCTCCGGTCTGTGTGGAATAGATCAGCTCCCCCTTCTCATCGGCCACAATCACATGCATGCTCTCCAGCTGGAAGGAACGGACAATCTTGTCCATGAAGTCAGGACGGATATCCACGGCTACTACTCCGGCCGGAGTGAAATCATCATTAAGCAGCACGCGGGAAGCGGTAATTGTGGGGAACGGAGCACTGTTGAACTGCCGCTCCAGCCGCAGTCCGGAG
This sequence comes from Paenibacillus sp. FSL R10-2199, assembly GCF_038000235.1. NCBI lineage: Bacteria > Bacillati > Bacillota > Bacilli > Caryophanales > Paenibacillaceae > Paenibacillus > Paenibacillus sp. FSL R10-2199. The sequence goes on from NZ_JBBOBO010000002.1 coordinate 1,484,741, forward strand.
ATGAATACGCCTCCGCTTCGCTTGAGGGTCTCCTTATACCATTCCTCGTCTACCGGACTTACGGCTTCATTAATGGAGGAGCGGTCGCTAACCCTGTAGCCGTAGATATTGCCTTTGGTGCTGTAGAATACCAGACCCTGAATCGTGGAGAAAATCGAAGGGTAAGTCACGAGCAGCTTGGCGAACTGCTGCTGGGTTTCAATCTCGCGGTAACCCCACTGGTCGCGGGGCACGTAAGGCTGGTTCAATATTTGAAAGATTTCCGGTGTGAAATAAGGAAAAGTACTGAAACGGTCCACATCCTCCACCTGGCGCTGGATCGCCGCATTCAGCTGTCCGGCAATGACGCCGAGATCGGCGTTCACCCGCGACTCCAGCGTGCTGACCGATTTGAAATATGCCATCGTGCCGATCACAATCGACGGGATAATCCCAAGCATGAAGAAGGCGAGCATCAGCTTGCTCTGGTATGTTAAGTTGTTCCACCGCCGCATCATCAGCCTCTCCTCCTGGTCCGTTAAATTTTATTCAGTATAAAGGATTCTGCAGACTGCTGCATGGAAAATAACGGAGTAAATATTTAACATCCTCTCACTCCAGACTTGGCAGAATAGCCAAACCCTTGATATACAAGCATTTATATCTAACATATATATGCCGCAACTTAATTGGTTTAAATTCAACATTGTTAGTTTATCTGCCACAAGCGTAAGGTTGGTCATGGCTAACCGGAGACGTGCGGGAGTGCGGGAACCTAGCGCTGAGCTTATAGCGGAAGCAGTCCAGCTAATGATAGATGTGGCGGAGGATGGTGTCGGCCAGCGGTGAAAGGCATGCGGCTTGTGAAGGCCGGCCTCAAAATGAAAATGTTGTACGTATTGCAACTCGAACCTCCCAATAATGGAGGATTCCTAAGGATTGTTGTACGAAATACAAGAATTCCCCCGCTTGGCCGCTTTCAGGAGAGAAAATGTTGCCTTTCGTACAACAATCCTGGATTAGAGCCGCTATCCTGAAGAAATTGTTGTATTTTCTGCAGGATTCTACAGCGTAACCCATCTGTTAGCGCGTCAGCACAAAAAACCGCCAGACCGTTAGGTCTGGCGGGTAACTTTTTCATCGACTGCAAGACTATAGGTTATACGCCTACTGTGCTTCTAATCGGCTCCAGCGCTTCGGAATGGCCGTACACCGGAACATCACGCTTGACCGGAGCACACCAGTTCACGCCGTTGATGATAACCTGCTGAATTTCCTTGTTGTAATAGGTTGGATAGGACTCGTGGCCGGGCTGGAAATAGAAAATATTCCCGCTGCCGCGCCGGTACGTTGATCCGCTCGGGAACACATTGCCGCCTTCGAACCAGCCGACAAAGATCAGGCTCTCCGGTGCAGGCACGTCAAAGTGCGCCCCGTACATCTCTTCCTGCTCCAGGTCAATATATTCACCGATGCCTGCGGCAATCGGATGGCTTGGCTCCATCACCCAGAGGCGTTCTTTCTCCCCGGCTTCGCGCCATTTCAGATCACAGCTTGTGCCCATGAGCTTGATGAAGATTTTGGACATGTGGCCTGAATGCAGCACCACCAGCCCCATCCCCTCCAGCACGCGCTTATGAATCCGGTTCACTACCTCGTCACTCACTTCCTGATGGGCAACATGCCCCCACCATACCAGTACATCAGTGTTATTCAGCACTTCTTCTGTCAGACCATGCTCCGGCTCGTCCAGCGTTGCCGTTCTTGTATCCAGTCCCGCTGCGCTCAGAAAAGAGGCCAGCTGTACATGTATGCCATTCGGATAGACCTGGCGGATTCGTTCTTCCTGCCGCTCATGGCGGTATTCATTCCATACGGTTACTCTGGTCACTATGGACACTCTCCTGTTTCAAAGATGAATTTTACGGTTAAGTTTAGTTTTTGACTACTTTTTATACCTCTATCATACAAATCTGCAAGCAGGCTTTCTTCCTGCATTCTTGCTCAATTATTCCCGGATATTGTCTTGCGGTATTTAAGCGGAGAGATCCCCGTAGCTTCCTTGAATAAATGGTGAAAGGTCTTCCCGCTGCCGAACCCGGCCGCTTCCGCTACCGCTGACATCGGCAGGTCTTCGTTGAGCAGAATCCACTTGGCCTTATTCAGCCGGTACTCCGTCAAAAAAGCGACAAAGGTCATACCCGTATTCTTCTTGAACAGCTTGGTGAAATAATACGGGCTGAAGCCCATGTATCCGGCCACCTCATTCAGTGTAATCGCTTCCTGATAATGCTGCTCTACATAGCTGAAGATCCGCTCCAGCCGCTCCAGCGTCTCTCTGGACTGGGACAATGTGTCTTCCGAGAACTTGGGCTGCTTCTTGACCCTGCTCTTCGGCACCTCCCGCATAATAACCGTCAGCATTTCAAACATCCTGGCCTTAATCAGATAAGCGTAGCCTTCCCGGCGCTGTGTATCCTCCTCATAAATGCTCTCAATCAGAGCCATCATACTGGCGGCAGCCCCTTTCGGCCACTTTGAACTGGAGAATTCCATCTCCGTGAACATATCCCGCAGCGGATAGTCATTGCCTCCCAGTGCTGCAACCTCCTGAAAGAAATTCAGATCAAACTGTATCACTACCCGCTCACTGTCAGGTGACGCCAGGAAATAATGCACATCTCCGCCGTTGATGAACTGCACTTCCCCCTGCTCCATGCGGATCGGCACATCATTGATTCCCAGATTCAGACTTCCTTTGGTTACATAGATAATCTCGATTTCTTTATGCCAATGCGGATAGGTCAGATCATCTCCTCCGCAGACCAGGCTGCGAAACGGAAAATGCTTGTCCACATCCGGAATTTCCAGATAGATATTCATAAGCGCGGCTCCTTGTCCGGGATATTGATCATTGCGTACTCTATATTCATTTTAGAGAAATACGCCTGCCCATGCCAACTTAAAGTAAAGGAGAGCTGCACTAGACCAAAGACCAGTATTATTCCCGCCTCCGGGTGCGTGTATTGTATGGATTTAACCTTTATACTGAAGAAGGTAAAATTTGGAGAGGGGTTGCCCTGATGTTACGACGAAGTATAAACGCGTGGAAAATGCTCATGCTTTCTTTGCCCAAAGGAATAATCGCTTTTGTTATTGCCATTACAGGCCTATGTGTAAGTCTGCCTCTGGTAATTATATGGGTTGGGCTGCCTCTGCTGGCCCTGACACTAACCTGGTGCCGCACGATGATGATCAGTGAACAGAAGGCTGCCGAAGCCTGGTCTCACGGTAAAGGGGGAGCCTCGCAGCATATTATGCCAGACCATCCGGCTGCCTTCCGCTGGGAAGGTCTGCGGACATTAGGAAACCACCTTCGCCAAGGCCAGTCGTACCGGGGAATCCTGTACAGCATACTGCAGCTGCCCGCTGGCATTCTGGGATTCACCCTTGCTCTTGCCCTGCCCTCGGTTGCCATTAGTGCCCTCCTGTCGCCTGTAGTCCAGAGAGTCAGTTCTTCCGTATTCTCCTATGACCAGAATATGCTGGACCCGGACGTCTTCGTGTTCCTGTCTGATACAACACCGGACGAACGCTCCTGGATCGTATGCGGAATGGGATTTGTACTGCTGCTGATGCTGCCGTTACTGCTTTCGGGCCTTGGACGTTTGTATACTGCCTGGATCAACATGATCTCTGGAACACACCAGGATGTGAAAGCTCCGCTCGAAATCCTACATAACGCTTAGAGGCTCCACTTCTGGCGAAGGTACCGGCTTGCACCTGTTGTACTATTCCGGTTCACGAAAAAACGGCGGTACATCACCATGATGCGCCGCCGTTTCTTTTCTGCATATGCACGCCTCATTCTACTAATCAAATTTTAACTGGAGCGAATCACAAATTGGTATATAGCCTATCTTTTGATAGATGCTATTAGATATGGGATTTGCTAAGTCCGTATATAAGACGCACTTCGTAAACCCTTTATCCAAGGCAAGCTGGCTTATTTGCGCCACAATTGAAGTAGCGTAACCCTTGCCGCGCTCATATGGAGGGGTATATACAAATGCCACGCCAATAGCCGTCTGCATTTCCCTTGTATATCCAGCCATAGAAACGGGTATCCCGTTGTCTTCTAAAATATAGATTTTTTTCGATGCTATCCGGTAGAGGTAAGGGTCTGCCTCTTGCGGGATGGACATTTCTGTTTGGCCATAACTCCCCGCTGCATAAAATGCTTCAGCCCAGTATGGGAAAAAGTGAATATCCTTTTCATTCAGCAATCGAACGGTACCAACCTTTTGAATGTCCGGGTTTACTGCCGTAAGTTCATATATACGCTGGCTCATGGTTGTATTACAGGTTATTCCCTTGCGCAAGGCATATTCTTTGGCAAAATACTCTGCCAGGTTTTTTTCGGTTGTCACACCTGGAATTTCACGGTCCTTCAACCCGTCTATCAGACAGTTTATAGCTTCCGGGTTAATGATGTTGTCTGTTGCATAAAGCGTAATATTGTGTGGCGGTGTCATTATGGCGGTAAGTTGTATGCCCTTAGCATCCGAAATAGTTGCCATTACCCAATTTACAGGGTCACGCCAGTCTGTTTTGTCTTTTCCTTCATGCCCAATGATGATATTGCCAAGAGGAATCAAATTTTGTGCTTCATGACGCATCAGGACATCATAGGTATCACGGTAAAACTCATGCACATCCGTATACAACTTGAATTGCATTGAAATATCACCCTTTCATCTGCTCACAGATCTACTTGTCCTCTTCACCGCATTTGGTCTAACAATCCTGCCCGAAAGCTTAATAAAAGCATCGTCAGTCTACAACTTTACTTTCTTTTGACAACGGGAAGCGTTGTTCCTGCAGCTTAACCAGAAACGGCTACACCGTCCCTGAGGGTCAGCATAGCCGTTGCTCCTTGTCCTAAGGACTATAGCTTAATCTTCAAAACTACCTTCCGCACAGCCTCGGGCTTGCCTGCTTCAATCCCTGTCATATGTCCGTCCTGCGGATAACACACGACAAGAGCACCCGGCCCTGCAGTTACCGTAGATTCTACTGCACCGGTGAAGAAGATCGCATCCTTCTCTGCGCTGTAGTCATCTCTCACATCAAGCTGCTCAACCGCAGCATAGCCGATCCGCTCTGTACCTTCCAGAATATAATGCAGATCGAGATTCACACGGTGCGCTTCCCAGAAGCATTCTCCGGCATCCTTGGTCTGATATTCGTTGATGAAATAGAACATCTCATCATTGACCTCATGGCGTCCGGCCGCTTGCCCGGTGAAATCGGTATCGCGCAGAAACTGCAGCCCCCTCTGGATCTTCTCTCCGTGTGCAGCCTCATCTTTGAGCAAATGGCTAAGTGTATCAACAATCATGCCTGGAATCCCCCTGGAATCTCTGAATTATTCCCCGCCTTGCAGAATACCCAAATAATATATGATCCCGGCAGGCCCGGTCTATGTATTTGTTCACGTACTCCCCGCATATCTATTAAATAGTTACCTTTTAGGAGGCGGTTCAGTGCTTATTATTCTGATGTACATGTTTGCTGTGCTTGGCGTTTCGCTCCTGCTGTCAGCTGCGGTGCTTCAGTTCATACGGTCCCATCCCCAAGCACCCGGCCGGAAAGAGGCCATCCATGCCTTGTCCGCATTCAATCTTAAGTTTCCCCAGCGGTTCATCACACCTGACGAATCCCATCTGATCGCCTTGGATGAGGCGGGCCAGACTATGGCCATCGGTCTGCTCCATCCCGGCAGGCAGGAGCCGGCTACAGCCACTATCTACACGTTCGATACCATTCTGGGAGCGGAGATCGTCGAGAATGCCTTAACGCTCAGCAAAGTCAGCAAGACCAGCCGGATTACGACCAGTGCGCCGAGAATCCGCCCAAGTGTAGCCGCCACCCCCGGGTTCGCAGAAGCTGTCCAAGCCGTAAGCAATGCCGAAGAGATCAGCGAGCTGACGCTAAAAATCTATTTTAATAACGCGGATACGCCTGTCGTATCGATTCCCTTCCTGCCCCGGCTGCTGCCGGCCCGAAAAACAGATCTTCAGTACTCCGCAGCCTTTCTGGAGGCGCAGCAGGTGCACGAGAGAATCCGCAATATCGTCTCAGCCTGAAATCATGCTTAACGTGAGGCCGCTGTGAAGCTCTCCAAGGTCCGTCCTTGTCTTAGCTTACCGATGATCGTCAGCAGGAAGCTCTCCGCGAGACTGCCCTTCAGTATGGCGTCCGCAGCTTCATCCAGCGTGAACCATGCCGCATGATCCAGCTCAGCGCTCATTGCGCTTAAGTCCTCCGTGTCAGCCACACTGATGAAATTAAGCATCAGCGTATTGGAAGGGGCGAAATACTGGCTGCGCATGTATTCATAAGCGATGATCTCAAGCCCTGCTTCTTCCTGCACTTCGCGGATCAGCGCTGCCTCGGCGTTCTCCCCTTTATTCACGTAACCGGCCAGCAGGATATAATCCTTGCGGTTATACTGCTGGATGAGCAGGATTCTATCCAGCTCCCTGTTCAGCACCGCTGTACTCATTGCCGTGCTGAACACCGGGAACCGGAACGCGGCACAGGACTCACAGTAGGGTACCTCCCCTTCTCCGTTACATTCCTTCAGGACCAGACGGCTTCCACATTCGAGACAAAACTTCAAGTGTATCGCTTCTTTCTGTTATGGGTATAGTTCAGACTTATTCTAAGCGATTGCTGAAGAACACACCAGCCGTAATTCATTACCGCACATAGACCGCTTCCCGGCAACAAAAAGCCCGCTGCCGGCAACACACGCAGGCAACGGGCTTGCAATTCGTCATTACTCGGCTGTAAACACATACTCGCCTTGAGCAATAGTGAGCGTACGGCCCGCCAGTCCCGGAGCATCGCCGCTTAGCAGCAGCCGGGTCATCTGCCGGTCTTCCCCGCGCCGGAATTCAAATACCTTATCGCCAACCGCCAGTGAAACGCTATCGCCGGGGGTTGCAGATGAACCGGCCTGGACTTCCGCCAAGCCGAAGATTTCTCCCCAGTGAGCCGCCGCCGCTGCCGGATCAGGTACGGAGAATACAGCACGGCGGACCGTCACTTCTCCTGCCGGATGGGGAACGATAATTCCCGCTGCCGTCAGCTCCTCTTCCCGCAGGGCATCGGTTCCCTTCCACTCGATTATGAAGGGATAGACCAGACCCTGGTAATGGCCGCCGATAGTCAGCATGCGCCATTCAATCCACTGTCCCTGTGCATTCAGCCGTCTGCCATCAAGTATGGGTGACAGCTTCAGGCCCTGCTTCTCCAGCGCTGATGCGGTTGCTTCAATATCATCGGTGCGGATCGCTACCCTGCTGAACCCTTCATGATCAGGCAGCAGATTCACGGCATCCTTCACTACCAGATTAGGGGTATCCAGACTTGCCGCTAATTCCCGGTCCTCAATCGCCAGGAATTCGATGTAGTTCAGCCCGAAATAGCTTAGCGCGTTATGAGTCCCCCACAGCTTATGCGATCCGCCGTAGGAAGCGGCCAGGCCATTGTCCCTGAAGGCTCCGATGGCCTGTTCAAGATCATTGACATAATGCACGGTATGATCCCACTGCAGCACGCTCATGACTTCACCTGCCCCAGCTCCGTTGTGCGTTTCACAGCAGCCTTGACACTGCGCTGAAGTCCGGCTGCGAAGCCGCTGTTGTTCAGCTCATACAGCGCGTGAATGCCAACTCCGCCCGGAGAGTTGTTGATGTCCAGCAGCTGCCGGGGATGCAGTCCGCTGTGCCGAAGCATGGCTACGGCCCCCTCTACATTCTCCAGCGCCGTCGTCCAGGCTTGTTCGCGCGGCAATCCTGCCAGCACTCCGGCATCGGCCAGGGACTCGATGAAATAATAGACATAATTCGGCCCGGCCACCCCGTACCCGGTAAAGATATCAATCAACGCTTCCTCCAGATACTGCACCTTGCCGAACCCGTTCAGGAACTCCTCCACCTGCTCCTTACCAGCGAAAGCGTTCAGAGCTGCCCCGCTGTAGCCGAGTCCGGTATCGGTCAGCGTATTCGGGATCACCCGGATAATCGGGCGTTCCGCTCCAACATAACCAGCCAGCCTATCGATGGTCACTCCGGCGACAATGGACAGGACCGCCGCTCCGCTTGACGCATAGCTGGAGATGGCCGCGCCAACAGCTGCAAGATCATCCTGAGGCCGGACGGCAATAATGATCAGCTCCGCTCCGGCAAGCTCCGCCTCCTGAGACTCTCCGGCTGCCCGCACGCCATAGGCAGTATTCAGATAAGCCGTCCGTTCTTCATGAATGTCTGCCACGCTGATCTGCTCAGCCTTATAAGTACCATTGCCAACAACGGCCCGGATGATCGCTTCCGCCATTTGCCCGCCGCCGATGAAATGAATTCTGCCCGCTGCCATATCAGTTCTTCTCCCAGGCATCCGGAAGGATGAAGCCGTCGTATTTATCCTGGGCGTTGATGTAATCCTCGAACTCCTGCGATTCATACGCTGCCTTCAGATCCTTGGCCCACTGGGTATCCAAATCGCCCTTGTTCACCGTTACGGTTACCCGGTGCTGCTCAGGCGTGTTCTCAATCTGGAGCGCTTCGGTAATCTGCCGCTTGGCATTGGCGATATAGTTGCCGTTCACCACGCCGTAATCCACATCGGCCAGCGAGACCAGAATCTGCGCCGAATCCAGCGACTCCAGCTTCAGATCGTATTTGTCCGGCTCCACACTGCTGAGGTTGAAGTCTGTGGTCCCGGCATCCGCCTTGACCTTCACCCAGCCGAGATCCTCCAGAATTCTTACCGCACGCTCCTGGTTAACCGGATCATTCGGCAGGGCAATCACAGAGCCGTCCTTCACTTCATCAAGCGATTGATGCTTCTCGGAATAGAGTCCCTGCGGTGCGCTCGGCACGAAGTTCAGCACAGCCATATCCGCATCCAGTTCCGCGTTGATGCCTTCCATGTAAGCCGTACTCTGGAAGATGCTTGCGTCAATGGAGCCTTCCTTCATCGCCGGATTGACCTGCATGTTCTGGGAGAAGGTTTTGATCTCCACCTTGTACCCTTCCTTCTCCAGAATCGGCACAATACCAAGCCGGAACTGTTCTTCATAGGTGCCCACGCCAAAGCCGACAACGATATCCTTCTTCTCTTCTCCGGTAGCCGTTTTGTTCCCGCAGGCTCCCAGCACGACCGACATCCCCACCAGAACCACAGCTGCCAATTTCTTAAACTTCACGATATTTTTCATTATTTGAACCCCTTTTCATATGTGACTCATGCGGAATAGAATCACGTAATGCCTGTAACGAACGATCTTCCACGGTAATCGGGATCGCGCAATTGGGTGCAAGCAGGAACGGCTCGTCCGCCATAAGGCGCAGGGCGAATTCAGCCTGTGCACGGATGCGCCCGGGATCATGTGCTGCGAATAAGGCATGATCCACTCCCCCCACCTTCGTCGGCCTCAGCTCTGCATGCAAACCGGGGTTACCCGGTGCTGCGGTATCCCAGCTGATGCCCTCAATGGGATAATTATTGAACCTTTCCGGCTGCGAATAGGCACCGCAAGTATGCAGAATCCTTTTGCCATAACCGGCGGCTTCCAGCACCATCTCATCATACGGCCGGGACAGCTCCTGAAACGCCGCATCATCAAAAACCCCCGGATGAGCAGTGCCGGTCACCGCATAAAAAATCCCGTCCAGCCCCCGTTTGCCCAGCTCCTGCACATAATCCGCCAGCGTCAGGGCGATGGCCTTCAGCGCTTGATGTACACCTGCACGCTGCTCCTCCAGCAGACTTTCCACGGTCACCGGCTCACGGCTGCCATAAACCGTGTCACCGGCATAAGCCGACTGGCCCGCCAGAAACAGCAGCACGGTAAGCGGCGAGAAAATGGTCTGGGTCAGCGGAGTATCCGGCAGGCCCTGGCGTATAAGGCTTACAGCCTCTATCTGCTCGGCCAGCGGCGCTGAGGCTGCAGCCTGCTGCGCCTGTATATTCCAGACATCCTCCGGCTTCCGGATCACCGCACGGGTCTGCTTGGGAAATACCGTACGGTAATCCGCGAAATCATAGGTGTTTCCCCATGTCTCTGCATAATACGTAGCCCGCGGATTGATTTTGACCCAGTCCCAATCGAATTGCTTCGTATAAGCTACTGTACTGTCTGCAAGATCACCGGCATTACTCTCCCGGTCTACGAAATGGCGCCAGCCGCTAACAATCGGCCGATCGGCCCGCTCCCCTGACAGCAAGGCCGCAAAACGCTCCTGTCTCGACCACTCTCCCATATGTTCTCCCCCTTCTGGATGCAACACATTGTCTCCGAAATATTAAATAAAGAGTTATTCTATCGGATTTAAATGAATTGGCCGTATAATAGCATGGGGAAAAATGAAACGTCAATGAGATATCCATCACTTTCATGAAATATTTCATAAATTCCCGGATCGTTAAATAACACATTGACAGCGCCTTTCCGTTAAAGGTATTATGCGCAGTAAATAAATCAATCGGATTAATCAGGAATCTACAGGAATGATAGATTAATTGGAGAAAGCGGGGCTGTACATCCATGCCGTCATTAACTCAAGATCAGGAACAGCAGCTGGCTCAGCGTTTGATTCAGGTGCGCAGGGAGCTTCATCAGCAGCCCGAGCTGTCGAACGAGGAATTTCAGACCACTGACAAGCTGCGCCGCTGGCTGGCTGAAGCGGGAATTACTGTGCTTGATCTTCCGCTGCAGACAGGACTGATTGCCGAGATTGGCAGCGGCCGGGGCCCGGTTGTTGCCATCCGTGCAGATATCGATGCCCTGCCTATTGAAGAGGATACGGGGCTGCCCTTCTCCTCCGTGATTCCCGGCAGGATGCATGCCTGCGGGCATGATTTCCACACGGCAGGCATCCTTGGCGCAGCCTGCTTGCTGAAGGCACAGGAAAGCGAGCTTGCCGGGACCGTCAGAATACTGTTCCAGCCTGCGGAAGAGACCGGGCATGGGGCCATAGCCGTACTCGAGTCCGGCGGGCTCCGCGGAGTAGATGCCATTTTTGGACTGCACAATAACCCGGACCTGCCAGCAGGCTCATTCGGAACACGCAACGGTGCACTTACTGCCGGTGTAGACCGGTTTGTCATTAAGGTTCTCGGCAAAGGAGGACATGCAGCTCAGCCGGAACGCGGCCAGGATACGATTGTAACAGCGGCGCAGATCATCACCTCGCTGCAGACAATCGTGAGCCGGCTTACCAGTGCGGTTGAATCGGTGGTGGTCAGCGTAACCCGGATACAGGGCGGCAACACCTGGAACGTCCTGCCCGGCGTTGTAGAGCTGGAAGGCACAGTCCGGACGTATAATGAAGCCATCCGCCAAGCCGTGCCACGGCAGATCCGGCAGATTATCGAAGGGGTCGCTGCCGCTGCAGGAGCTGAAGCACAGCTTGAGTGGATACCCGGACCGCCGGCAACGGTCAATGACCCCCGCTGGGCCGGGTTTGCCGCAGCGACTGCGGCCCGTCTTGGCCTCACTGTCTTTGAGCTTGATCCGCAGATGGGGGGCGAGGATTTCGCCTTTTATCTGCAGCAGCTGCCGGGCGCATTCGTCAACATCGGTACCGAAGGGGTTTACGGCCTTCATCACCCGCGCTTTGACGTCGATGAATCGGCGCTGCTGCCGACAGCACGGTATTTCGCAGAGCTTGCTGCTGCGGCCCTGAATGAGCTGGGAATTAATCCCCCATTCTAATGGCTTCTGCCGGTGCAAGGGTAATTTCCAAGAAATCACACCCTTTTCGCTGCTTGCGGACAGGGTTTCTTCATGTTATGTGGAATACACTACAAGGGGGCCCGTCCAACACGGGCATCATCACAACCAAGAGACGGAGGGAATTACAGTACATGAACATCATTAATTTCGCGCATCGCGGCGCATCCGCAGTCGCCCCGGAGAACACAATGGCGGCATTCCGCAAGAGTCTTGAGCTTGGCGCAACCGGCATCGAAACAGACGTGCAGATGACGAGTGACGGAGCCATAGTAATCATTCATGATGAGAATCTTAGCCGCACCACTACAGGCAGCGGATATGTGAAGGATAAGACGCTTCGTGAAGTGCTGGAGGTCGATGCGGGGTCCTGGTTCAGTCCTGAGTTCACAGGAGAGCGGATTCCGACACTGGATGAGCTGCTGGATCTGCTTCAGGGACGTGAGACAGTACTTAATATTGAGCTGAAGAACGGCACATTCCTTTATCCCGGTATGGAGGAAAAGGTAATAGCCGCTGTACGGGAGCAGGGCATGAGTGAGCGGGTAGTCATCTCCAGCTTCAACCACTACTCCCTTGCTTATTGCAAGTCGCTGGCACCGGAGATCCGCACCGGCATACTGTATGGCGAAGGCTTATACCGTCCGTGGGATTATGCGGCTACGCTTCAGGCGGATGCGCTGCATGCCCATTACTCTTCCGTTCTGCCGGAGTTCGTCACCGATGCAGCGGAGAGCGGAATCGTCTATCATCCCTGGACTGTAAATGATCCCGAACAGATGACCTATCTGATTGAGGCCGGAGTGGCCGGCATCATTACCGATCACCCGGATGTACTTGCCGGGCTGCTGGCAGCCCAGGGATTATAGTATTGGCAAAAAGGCCGGAGTGGCTGCTGCTTCCGGATCAGGAGCCGTCTGAAGCACTCAGGCAGCAGCCGTACCAAACAGAAACGGATACCGTCCTCTAAGGGATGGTATCCGTTTCTGCGTAAAGCTATCACTGTCTCATACCTGGCTCGTACCCGCCTCATACCAGGTTCATTGCTGGCCCCGGTATTAATGTTGTACGTACTGCAACTTTGCTTGCCACCTGCCCAGCTGTCCGGGAGAATTATTGCACGAAATACAAGAATTCTCCCGCTAATCGGCTTAAATGAGGAGAAATGCTGTATTTCATACAACATTTGATGATTAGGGCCGATTTCATGAGCAAAATGTTGTATTTTGGGCAGGATTTCACAAGCTACTGGGCTCTGGAGCTGCTGACCAGCTTCACAGGAGGAAGACTATTCTCCTGCTTATGGACCGCATAACGCCCGCTGCCCAGCTGCTTGGCATTGTACATAGCGGAATCAGCTTCCTGGAGCAGCCGCTTCCGGTCAATTCTGCCTTGGCTCATAGTGATGCCGACGCTCGCGGATACGAACAATTCATGCGTCTCCAACTTATAATTCCGGGTGATATTCTCCAGAACCTTAAGGGCCAGCTGCTCCGCATCCTTGCGGCTGCAGCGTTTGGCGATGATGACGAATTCATCCCCGCCTACCCTGAATATATGTCGTTTGCCTTTACGCGAAAATTGCTGCAGACTGCCGCCAACGGCTTCCAGCAGCAAATCCCCCGCATGATGGCCGAGCGTATCATTAATCGATTTGAAGCGGTTAAGGTCCAGATATAATACCGCAAGCTGTTCGCCTGATTTGCAGTGATCCCAGAAATGATCCATTCCATTCTTGTTGAGCAGTCCGGTTAAGGTATCCCGGTAGGCCAGTTCTTTCAGCTGCTCGCGCTCTCCGAGGAGCATACGCACACGCAGGAACAGGTACAATATTCCGGCGAGCGTAAGCACATAGAGTGCCATAGTAATAAACAGATTGCTATCTTCAGCGGTGAACCCCGACAAAGTTCTCTTGCCCAGCAGGTGCATGCTGCCAAGACCTGCACTAATAACTAGTACAACCAGGCTCGTGCGGACCGCGCGGGCTCTTTGGTGACATTTGGAGAAATTCCGCGTCAGCCTGAGGATGCTGTACACCGTTAGTACTCCAATGAGAATAGATAATACAGCCAGTATATAATTCCGGGCCTCTTCCAAATTACTCTGCCCTCCTTTGATAATCATATGATTTATCGCTTTTAAGCGCTACTGTACAGGGTTAGTCTGAACATATTCTGAACATTTCCGGCAGGTAAGGCCAGACTTTGCATAAATGCTAAGAATATTATCGGCAAAAGCTGCAGAATTGGCGATGGTATGTTCTGGGACATATGGAAGAGAGCCGCCCTTTGCACGGGAGACTCTCTTGTATTCCAGAATCGTCCAGACTGTCTATTCGTTCATATGTTCCACGCCATTGTACAGTTCGCAGGTCCAGCCGCCGGCATCTCTGATCATACGGGTAATTGAAGTATTCTTCAGCACTACACTGAGATCCAGTGAGGGAACAAGTCCTGCCAGCGTACTGCGCAGAATGGCGCCATGACTGACTATGAGGACATTGCGCCCCGGATGGCGGGCGGCAACCTCCTCAACAGCCCGGACACCCCGCTCCTGGGCCAGGTCCCGGCTTTCCAGCTTCATATCCATCGTCTTCCACCCGCTGCCGAACCGCTCGATCCGCTCCTTCTCCGTAGTCCCTTCTATTAACCCGCCGTTCATTTCCCGAATCCCCGGGATCAGACCAGCCAGCGGAATCCCCAGTCTCCCGGCAATGACCTCCGCCGTCTGTCTGGCCCGCAGCATATCGCTTGAATAGATATGATCCCACGATTCACTGCTGAGACGCTCTGCAAGTACGGCTGCCTGCCGGAAGCCCTCCTCGTCCAGAGGATTATCCGTATGGCCCTGTATCCGGCCTTCCTGATTCCAGAGTGTGCTGCCGTGCCGAATCAAGCCTATTCTTGTTATCATCGCTTCCCGCCTTTGTGCCAATATCCGTAAGTGTTTTCATTATAAACGAACAGCCCGCTCTATGCATGTTCCATTGACGGTCAAGAGAGCCCGCTATATTATAGTATTTCAAGTGCTTCTTTCTGGAGTCCGTTCCAGATTCATCCTAAACTGCAGTTATACTGCTACAAATTGAAGGAGATTTCGTTTACTATGAAAAGAATGTCCGTCCTCTTCACCGCTTTCTGTCTGCTTGCTGTACTTCTGTCCCCATTGCAATCCCGGGCCGCTGCGGCGGCACCAGCCAAACTTGCCGTCTATGTAGATAAGGAGAACCATTCGTTCATTCCGCTAAGATTCCTGAACGGCTTCGCCGGCATCCAGTCTGTAGTAAGCTCTGCCGGAGGACAGATCCGGGTAACACGCGATGATTTGTCTGTTACCTTCACTCCAGGCACGGCCGGAGCCTCCGTCAACGGCAAGCCCGTTACCCTGGGCGAACGTCCCTTTAGCGAGAATGGCATGACTTATATTCCGTTGTCTCTCGTCAGCCAGACGCTTGGCATACAGCTCCAGTGGAATAAAGATTCCGCATCGCTCAAGCTCACGAGCGGCGAGGCAACAGCCACCCTGCCCGTGCAGAATGGCGCCCTGATCAAAAGCGGTACGCCTGCTGTAGTCAGCGGCAAACATACATACAAGGTCGGCGGACGTTCCTTCTCCGTGCAGACCGTTACGGTCTCCCTGCTGCATCCGTCAGTGAAGCTGGATGCCGTTCTTGCCGGAAATACTGTCGGCAAGACAGAAGCGCTCGCCAGCATCGCTAAGCGCAGCAATGCCGCAGCCGCCATCAACGGCACCTTCTTCGATGCCTACACCAAAGGCACCTATTATGCTCCCTACGGCTATATTATCAGCGGCGGCAAGATGCTGAAGAACAGCCCCGGAGATAAGCGGACGGTCTTTGCCTATGACGGCAACCTTCTGGCTGAGCTGATTCCGGGCAGTGAATTCAAGAACCGCTTCGACAGCGGCTCCATTCAAGGAGCATTGCAGGCAGGCCCCCGGCTGCTGGTGAACGGCAAGGTATCCCTCAATGTGCTCGCCGAGGGCTTCAAGGACCCTAAGATATTGACAGGCGGAGGCTCCCGCAGTGCGCTGGGCCTGACGCGCGACCACAAGCTGATTCTGTTGACCTCCGGCGGGGCGACCATCCCCCAGCTGGCGGAAATTATGAAGCAGGCAGGGGCGTACCAGGCGATGAATCTGGATGGCGGCGCCTCCAGTGGTCTCTACTATAACGGCAAATATCTGACCACCCCCGGCCGCCTGATCAGCAATGCATTGGTCGTCCAGACCAAATAGTATCTGGCCATAAGCATCTATATGGAGGCATTTCTACCATCCTGAACAGGTTGGAGAAATGCCTTTTTCGCGTTCACAAGCCTGGATTTCACCTACTGATTCCGTAAATCAGGCAGAATAAGGAATCCACCTGCGGGGGATAATACAGCCAAAGAATCCAGAATCCAGCAGAAAGGAGCCCCGAAGATGCCGCAGAATCAGCAGAAAGGCCGGAAGACAGGCAAAGATCCCGTGGAAACCTCTGTACCCGCACCGCTCCCCCTGAACCCTTCACTTGAAGTGAATTTGCAGGAAATCGGAAAGAGGATCGGCAGCAGCTCGGATATCGTCATCCGCAACTTCACCAATGAATCCTTGAGCTCCCTTTCCCTTACGTTCATATATATTGACGGCCTGGTGAATGCCGATTCTGTCAACCAGACGGTGCTCCAGCCCTTGATGGAGAATGTGACGTTGAAAGGAGATTCAATTACCGCCGAAGCGGCTTTCAGCATGATCAAGGATCAGATGCTGCCGGTCGGGGGCGTCAAGGAAGGCAAGACGCTGGAAGTGCTGTTGGCTATGCTCTTTGAAGGCTATACGCTGATTCTGTTCGAAGGACTTCGGGTAGCACTGGCTGCGGATACCTCCGGCTGGGAGAAAAGAAGCATCAACGAACCTACTTCTCAGGGTGTCATCCGCGGTCCGAAGGAGGGCTTCACGGAAAGTCTGCGCACGGGCACCTCCATGCTGCGCCGCCGGCTCAAAACTACCGATCTGCGGATCGAAGAATATAAAATCGGCCAGCGTACCCAGACCGGAATCGCCATCATTTATTTGAAGGGCATCGCCAGCGAACAGGTGCTGACAGAAATCCGCCGCCGGCTGGATGCCATTAATACGGATGCCATTCTGGAGAGCAACTATATTGAAGAATTCATTCAGGACGGCGGCTTGACCCCCTTCCCTACTATTCAGAACACCGAACGTCCCGATGCGGTGGCCGGAGGCATTCTGGAAGGACAAATCGGGATTATTATTGACGGCACCCCCTTTGCCCTGCTGGCGCCGTCTACCTTCTTCAACTTCTTCCAGTCCAGTGAAGATTATTACCAGCGGTATGACATTTCCTCCTTTCTGCGGCTGATCCGCTACGGGGCTTTCTTTGTGTCGATGCTGCTGCCCGCACTCTATATTGCAGTCACTACCTTTCACCAGGAAATGCTGCCGACCACCCTGCTGATCAGTCTCGCTGCCCAGCGTGAAGGGGTGCCGCTGCCCGCACTGGCTGAGGCGCTGCTCATGGAGCTCACCTTCGATGTGCTGCGCGAAGCGGGGGTGCGCATGCCGCGTACCATCGGACCGGCTATCTCCATCGTCGGCGCGCTGGTGCTGGGCCAGGCTGCCGTTCAGGCCGGGCTTGTCTCGGCGGCTATGGTTATTGTGGTTTCTTTTACGGCCATCTCGAACTTTGTGATTCCGTCACTGGCGATCGCCAACTCCATCCGGCTGATCCGCTTTGTAATGATGTTCATCGCTTCAACGCTTGGCTTGTTTGGCATCATGTCCTTCATGATGGTGCTCCTGATTCATATGGCAGGACTGCGTTCCTTCGGCGTTCCCTATCTGTCTCCGGTAGCGCCGATGATTCCGCGTTATCTGAAGGATATCTTCATCCGCGTTCCGCTATGGAGCATGACTATGCGTCCCAAGACCGATCTCGGCAAAGAAACCCGCAGACAAGGGCCGAACCAGAAGCCTCAGCCTGTTGAAGGAGCGAATCAAGGAGCACCGGAACAGCCGAAACCTCAGGAGGAGGGTCCAGCATGAATGGAAAAATCGGCACCACCCAGGCAGCCATGCTGGTTGTTAATACGATCCTGCCGACGGCTACCGTCGTGCTGCCCATCATTATTAGCACCTATGCGGAGCAAGATGCGCCAATGGCGATTATTATGTCCACCTTGGCCGGGCTGCTTATTGCTGCAATTGTCGGGACTGTGATTCAGAACAGCAATGGCGCTCCTTTTCTGGACTGGATCAGGAAGGAAAGCTCTCCGGTTGTATCCACCATTCTCGGTCTGCTGATGCTGCAATACTATCTGGATACTACGGCAACGATCCTGCGTGAATTCGTCAATTTCATCAAAGACAATGTACTGATCAACACACCGGTCACCGTACTCGTGATCCTGATTCTCTTCATCACGATATATATGGTCAGACAAGGCATCGAATCCATCGCCAGAGTGAATACCCTGGTTATTCTGCTCTATTTCGTCTTCGTCCCCCTGTACCTGTTCGGGTTGTTAAGCGATCTGAATGTGCATAATTTATTGCCGATGTTCGATCATAACCTGGCTGAATTAACGCTGGCCAGCCTGACGCCAACCACCTGGATGTCTGAAGTGGCCGTGCTGCTGTTTCTGGCTCCTTACCTGCAATATCCGCAGAGAGCGCGGATTATCGGCTGGACCGGACTGCTGTTCGTCTCTGTTCTGATGATGTTCTCCCTGATCACTGCCCTGATGGTGTTCGGTCCGGATTTCATCAAGCTCAGCACCTATCCGGGCTTCTCTACCGTGGGCATTATCAGGATCGGAAGTTTCATAGAGAAGCTGGATATTCTGTTCATTTCCTATTGGGTGCTGTCCATCTATCTGAAATTCGCGATCTTCCTGTTTGTGACAGTAGAATGCTTCAAGCAGACTTTCCGGGTGAATAGCAGCCGGCCTTTTATCGGGGCGCTCGGTCTGCTCATTGCGCTGGAATGCCTGTTCTCCTGGCAAAGCTCGGCCAAGCTTAATATCTACAACAAGGAAGGACGTTTCGTGGTCTTCTTCCTGTTCAATGTGCTCGTGCCGCTGGGGGCTATCCTGCTGTACCGGGTCCAGAAGTCGAGATCCAAGCGGAAGGAGTTGGAAACATGAATACACAGAGAACGGCGCTGTGCCTCATCCTCTGTCTCCCGCTTCTGTCCGTTCTTCTCTCCGGCTGCTGGGATGACCGGGAGCTGAATGAGCTGGGGGTTACCTCCGGTTCGGCCTACGACTGGGAGAATAACGAGTGGAAAGCCACCTATCAGGTCATCAACCCCTCATCCGGTGCAAGCGGGATGGGCGGCAGCGGAGGTGGAAGCACAAGCTCACCGCCGTTTGTCACCTATACAGTAAAAGGGCGGACGATTATGGAAGCAATCGAGCGGTCCAATCTGACCAGCACGCGTGAGATGTTCTTCTCCCATTCGCGGATTACGGTCATCGGGGAAAGTCTGGCCAAGCATGGCATCAATCAGCTGATCGACATGTTCCTGCGCAAGCAGGATGCCCGTGAAACCGTATATGTGTTCATTTCCAAAGGCGAAGCAGGCGATATCCTGGATCAGCTGATGCAATTGACCAAAAACCAGGGCGCCGGTATCCAGCTCATGATTGAACAGGAGTCGCGGCTGCTGTCCTATTATCCGGGTACACGCCTGTTTGAGCTGGCGATGGCCCTTTCCTCCGAGTCCGGGAGTGCGGTATTGCCGGAGATTCTGCTTACGGGTCCGGATATTATGGATGAGACCAGCGAGACCGGCCGGACAGATCTGCCTTCACGCCTGGCGCTGGGCAGACTGGGTGTAATCAAAGGCGAGAAGTTTGTGGGCTGGCTCAGCCAGAAACAGGCCTTCGGCTTGTCTTTTATGACAGACAATATCAAGACTGCAACCATCGCCTTCGCTTCCCAGCCCCGGAAGAGCGACAAGCTTGACGCCTCGTTCATCCTCCAGAATTCCTGGACTAATGTACATCCCGTCTGGGCTAAAGACCATTTCATCATGGATATAGACATCAAGGGGAGCGGGGTATTAACAGAGCTGGGCAGCGTTATGGATCTGAATGACCGTAAAGCGATCAGTGAAATGGAAGCATCCCTCGAACGGCAGGTACTCGATCTCGTGAATAACTCCTGGACGGAGGTTAAAAAGCTCGGCGCAGATGTCACAGGCTTTGCGGTAAGAGTCCACCGCAGCGACCGCAAGCGCTGGAAGCAGATAGAGAAGGAGAAAAGCTGGGACAGCGTATTTCAGGAGATTGAGATCCGCCCGCATGTCTCGTTCCAGATTGAACGGACAGGCCTCAGCAATAAATCGTTCAAGTCTGTCCAGCAAGAGTAAAGGAGCTTCACTATGAAAATAGCTATAACTCTTATACTCTATATTCTTGCCTTCTTATGGGGCTGCACCAGACTGCGGGGAAAGGGCCGCCAGCTGCACCGCCTGTGGCTGGGCTGCATTCTTGTCTATTGCGCTTATATTAATATTTGCGGAATGACAAGAACCCCCTTCATTAGTGTCGGGATCTTGTATACGGCGTTCTTTCAGCCTATCGGCAGGGCAATAATCTATTGGTTAGGAGGCTGAATGCTGATTATGCCCAAAAAAGAACAGGTGTCCTCCCTGCAAATTGCGTTCATGATTATGCTGTTTGAAATCGGCAGCACGCCGCTGTTCCTGCTTGGAGGCAAGGCCAAACAGGATTCGTGGCTGGCAATGTGTACGGGTTCAGCCGCCGGATTCATCCTGCTTCTGCTTCTGATGTGGATTCAGCACCGTTCTCTGCATACAGATCTGATTGGAATGCTGAAATTTCATTTCGGCAGGTTTGCCGGCTCATTCATCGGCGGGGTCTATGTCCTCTATTTTGCTTATCAGTCCATGCGTAATGTCCGTGATTTAGGTGAGCTCACAGCAATCACCATGCTGCCAAGAACCCCGATGGCCGTAACGATGTTAGTCTTTGTGCTTCTTGCCCTCTATGCGATCTGGAAGGGGGCAGAGGTTATTTTCCGGCTGCCGGAGGTTCTGCTGCCGGTGATGATCTTCTTTTACATTGTGCTTGTTGTGCTGCTGGGAATTATGGGATCGATTGATTTCGGCCGGCTGGCTCCGGTCATGGAGGGCGGACTGATGCCTATCGTCAAAGCCGCGCTGCCGGATATCGTCTCGTTCCCGTTTGGGCAGATGATCGTATTCCTGATGCTGTGGTCCTTATGGGAGAAGCCCGGTGTGCCGGTAAAATATACGTTGAACGCCTATCTCCTGATCAGCCTGTTCCTGATTTTCATGAACGCGCTCAATGTGGCTGTTCTCGGTCCCGCAATAGCAGGGAGCAGCCAGCTGCCTTTTCTCAAAACTGTCCGGACCTTGTCGAACCTCAAGTTTGTGGAACGGCTCGATATCCTGGTGACCATCCAGCTCTTTCTGGGACTGCTGATTAAGATGATGCTCTTCTATTTCTGTTCGGTAAAAGCTATTGCGGAGCTAACTGGCAAACCGGCCAAATGGTGGGTCTTTCCGGTAGGCGCTATGATCTATGGAGCTTCCTTTCTGGAGCGCGACTACACGCAGCATATCGCCATCGGCCTGGGCCCCAGCCTCAAGCTTGATCCGGTGTTCCAGGTCGCTATCCCCCTGCTGCTGGCCATTTCCATATTGGTGCGCAGCGGGTTTAAGAGATCCACTTCGTAAGCCGGTCCCAGCCAGGCTACATTACCCGGCGGCGCTGCAGAAGGTTGGCAAAACGGGTTGTTGAAGGTAAACTGGCTGTTAGATCAGTCATTCTGCCTAGGAGGTTCAAGCCATTGGCCAAAGCCGATTATATGTTGTCTATACTCTGGATGCTGAAGCAGCGCAAAAGAACGGCCGCCGAACTGGCAGACGAGCTTGAACTAAGCGTCCGTTCGATCTACCGCTACATCGATGCGCTGTGCGCCAGCGGTGTCCCTGTAGAGGCCGATGCCGGGCCGGGCGGCGGCTTTTGGCTGCCCGAGCATTTCAGCACCGCTCCACTATTCTTCAATGATGGAGAACGGCGGGCACTTGTACAGGCATCTGCTTTTGCCAGGGGGAGCGGCTACCCTTACGTTGATGCGCTCGACGGGGCAATTGCCAAGCTTAAGCGTTACAGCAATGAGGCCCAGCTGTCGCAGATGGAACGCCATGAGAGCGGACTTGCGATCCTCCACTCCCCTGGAGAGCACCCTTCGCTGCTGCTTGAAGAACTGGAAGTCTGCACTGCGGAGAGTCTCTCTCTTCAGATGGAATACCGTAAGGGGAACGGTACCTCTGTTTCCTCCCGTTGCATCGACCCTTATGGTCTGGTGATGTGGAAGGGCCAGTGGTATCTCTCCGGCTTCTGCCATCTGCGCCAGGATATCCGCAACTTCCGGGTGGACCGGATCATCGGACTGCAGCGGACAGGGGCAGCCTTCCTTCGTCCTGACGGATTCTCGGCACGGGATTTCTTATTGCAGAGGCTGCTTCCTGCTGCAACGGAGCAGGACTCTGAGTTAACCGCTGTGGTCATCGAAGCGGCCGAAGCCACCCTGAACGATCTGTGCAGTCACTGGCTATTCGGGCATACGCTGGAGCGGCGCAGCACGGGAAGTGCCCGCTTTCTGCTGAATCAGGCTGCCTTACACAGCTTCGCCCCTTATTTCCTGTTGCCTTACGGAAAATCGCTGGCCATTGTGGAACCCGCATCCCTCAAGCACAAGCTGTCCAGGGTTGCTGCGGATCTCGCCGAACATTATAAGGATTCTTAATCTCCTGAGGGATCACTGACTGCAGCTGTCAGTGATCCTTGTGTATATTGTTCATGAATCCAATAATGCCAGGAGGAACAGGGAATGAGAGAATTGAAGTATGACTTCTATATTGGTGCTGCCGCTGCAGAGGTATGGGAGGCTCTAGTCTCCCCGGAGAAGGTCCGGCAAATCTATTACGGGAGTGTGATCCGCTCCAGCTTTGTTGTGGGTGAACAGCTGGAGTATGTAGGTCCGGGGGCTGCCGGGGAAGAAACGGTGCATGTCTACGGCACTCTGCTCGAATATGTTCCGCAGCAGACGCTGCGCTATTCCCATAAGACCGGTCCCTCTTATCTCACGAATAGAGAGGGTTATGAGTCTGTCATCTCCTGGAAGCTGGAGCCGGCGGGCGGCTGTACCAGGCTGACACTGGTTCATGGAGACTGGCATCCGGACGACCCTTCCTACGATGCCAGCAACAGTTCATGGTGGCAGATTCTCAGCAATACGAAGACGCTGGCAGAAACCGGCCGCACCCTGGATTTTGGCAGCCGGGAGTAAGGCAGCAGACAGCCTCCGTTATATTCAAACAAGTATCACCACAGAATAGACTCTTCTAATTTATTACTCTTCCGCTATCCCTGCTATAAAGAGGCTCGTGCCGCTTTTATAGCAGGGATTATTTCATTCTTTCCCTAGGGAAACATTCTTGTTGCAAGGACAAAATTATTTACATATACTAATATTGTGGCAGGCCGCAATAATCTATGCCGCGTGCACAATACACTATATAAATGCATACTCCATACTTATGGCTATATATTCATTCATTCCATTTCATACGAAAGAAGGAGATCTTATGGCTGAAGCCGTTATTCCATTGTCAGAAGCTTTGAACGGCAGTACGCTGCGCATCAGCGGCATTGAAGTTCAGGGCGTGCTGCGGAGAAGACTGCTTGATCTGGGATTCGTCGTCGGCAATGCTGTAGAAGTGCTGCGGCGCAGCCCGCTGGGAGATCCTACAGCATTCCGGGTAAGCAATACAACGATTGCCCTGCGCCGGGAAGAGAGCTCATTAATCTATGGTCAATTAATTGGAGGCGGTGAAAGATGAGCCAGTACACGGTCGCTTTTGCAGGCAATCCCAACACGGGTAAGAGCACGCTGTTCAATCTGCTGACCGGCATGCGCCAGCATACCGGCAACTGGGCAGGCAAAACCGTAGTCACCGCCGAAGGCGGGTTCTCCCACAGGAACCACACGTACCTGGCTGTGGATCTTCCGGGCACCTACTCGCTTTACTCCAACTCCGCCGATGAAGAGGCTGCGAGGGACTATATTATTTTTGAACAGCCGGATGTAACGCTAGTGGTCCTGGATGCTACCTCGCTGGAACGCAATCTTAACCTTGCCCTGCAGGTACTGGAGATCACCGGCCGCGCCGTGGTCTGCATCAATCTGATCGATGAAGCCCGCCGGCTTGGAATTGATATCAATCTGAAGCGGATCTCCAAGAGGCTCGGCGTTCCCGTAACCGCTATTTCTGCCCGTAACAAAATTGGTATTGAAGCGCTTCTTGATCAAATCGAGCGCGTGGCCACGGGTGCATTCAAGGCAGAGCCGCTGAAAATCACCTACAGCTCTGACATTGAGCAAGGCATTGCCGAGCTGATTCCTATGGTTGAGCAGACCATCGGTTCGAGATACCCCGCCCGCTGGATTGCCCTGCGGCTGCTGGATGGTGATCACAGCCTGCTTACTTCACTCAAAGCCCGCATGAGCCGCAAGGATATTCCCGTAAGTGAGGAGGTGGTCGGCCATGGAATCACCGCATGCCATTAACGGTCACGACCCGGTGGATTCTCTGCTCGCAGCCGCTAAGAAGCTGGCTGATCAAGGGGGAATCCGCGATGAGATTGTCAGCGGGATCTACGGCGTATCCGCCGGCATCTGCAGCGATGCAGTCACCTATCAAGATAAAAAGAAGCTGGGCAGCACCTATAAACTGGATAATATCGTTACCTCCAAGCTCTGGGGCTTCCCCATCATGCTTGCCGGTCTCGGCCTGGTATTCTGGATTACGATTGCCGGAGCCAACTATCCTTCAAGCTGGCTGGCCTCCCTCTTCAGCTGGATCGAAGGTTATCTGACTGCAGGATTCACTGCTGTTCATGCGCCGGCCTGGCTGCATGGCGTCCTTGTGCTCGGACTGTACCGCGGAACCTCGTGGGTCATCAGTGTCATGCTGCCGCCGATGATGATTTTCTTCCCGGTGTTTGCGCTGCTGGAGAATTTCGGTTATCTGCCCCGTGTAGCTTTTAACATGGACCGCCTGTTCAAGAAATCCGGCGGCCACGGCAAGCAGGCCTTAACGATGTCAATGGGCTTCGGCTGCAACGCAGCCGCCATCCTCTCGACCCGCATTATTGAATCGCCCCGTGAACGGATGCTGGCTATTCTGACCAACAACTTCGTGCCCTGCAACGGCCGGTGGCCGACACTTATCCTGCTCTCCTCCATGTTCATGGTCGGCGCGGCGACAACAGGAATGCTGCGTACGTTCTCCACAGCGCTGGTACTGATGGGCATCGTGCTGGTCGGCATTACCGTAACTCTGAGTGTATCCTGGGTCATGTCCAGAACAGCGCTGCGCGGTGTGCCTACCCATTACACGCTGGAGCTTCCGCCGTACCGCCGCCCGCAGATCTGGAAGACCATTGTCCGCTCCTCCAAAGAGAAGTCGCTGAATGTGCTGACCCGTGCTATCGTCGTCGCCGCTCCAGCTGGTATCATCACCTGGATTCTCGGCAATGTGTTTGTCGGCGGAGAGAGCGTGCTTAACCATATGGCTGCATTTTTCGATCCATTCGCTCAGCTGCTCGGTATGGACGGCTTTATTATCATGGCCTTCATCCTCGGGCTGCCGGCCAATGAAATTGTGCTGCCGATCCTGCTGATGGGCTACATGTCCTCGGGTGCCATGGTTGATATCGAAGGTCTTGGCAGTATCAAGGATATCTTCCTGAGCCACGGCTGGACCTGGCTGACGGCGCTGAATATGATGCTGTTCTCCCTGCTTCACTATCCTTGCGGCACCACGCTGGTGAACATCTACAAGGAGACCAAAAGCATGAAGTGGGCAGTGCTCTCCGCCGTCATTCCGCTCGGCATCGCCATCGCGGTAACCTACCTGGTTGCAGCCGCAGCACGGCTGTTCGGCTGGGTATGATGCCACGCCGCTGGCCCGGCTCCCCGCCGCTTAAGGCGGGGAGCCGGGCGATGGAGAGAGGCGACGAGCCAGGGCGATGGAGCTGGGCGCGCGGGCGGGACGCTGTGCGGGGCGACGGGGCGGGGCGATGGAGCCGGACGCGCGGGCGGGACGCTGTGCGGGGCGACGGGGCGGGGCAATGGATCCGGACGCGCAGGCGGGACGCTGTGCGGGGCGACGGGGCGGGGCAATGGAGCCGGGCGCGCAGGCGGGACGCTGTGCGGCCCCCTCCCCTTCCTCCCTTCAAAATCTTGCACGAAATACAACAATCCCATCGCGATAAGCGGCAAAAATCAAAATTGTTGTACAGAATACAACATTTCCCTTATTTTCATTGAATTTATGTAGAAATTCTTGCATTTTCTACAACAATTCTCTCTAATGTACCGTTATCTCTACCTCAAAGTTGTAATTTGTGCAACATTTGTTAGGAGAAGCGTTACATACGGGCTGCATAACTTCATTTCGCGCACGCAAAAGCCTAAAATTACTCTGCAGATACCTAAAACTCCATAAGTTTGCGAAAATCAGCCTCTCAAGCCACTCTTCCCCCATGCTACTCTACAAGCACCTCTACTACTGCTCTACTCCTACCCTACATCTGCTTACCAGCTACTCTCTTGCTACACTCCATGCTACTCTACAAGTACCTTTACTACTGCTCTACTCCTACCCTACATCTGCTTACCAGCTACTCTCTTGCTACTCCCCCCATGCTACTCTACAAGTACCTTTACTACTGCTCTACTCCCACTCTACATCCGCTCTCCAGCTACTCTCTTGCTACACCCATGCTACTCTACAAGCACCTCTACTACTGCTCTACTCCTACCCTACATCTGCTTACCAGCTACTCTCTTGCTACACTCCATGCTACTCTACAAGCACCTCTACTACTGCTCTACTCCTACTCTACATCTGCTCTCCATCTGCTCTCCAGCTACTCTCTTGCTACTCTCCTACTCTCCAGCTACTCTACAAGCACCTCTCCTACTACTCTACAACTACTCACCAGCTACTCTCCTACCACTATTCAGTTACTCTACAGCTACTCTACAGCTACTCTCCACACACCCTCATCCTACTCTCATATCCCTCCTACCCTACCGCTCCAGCTGCCGACAAACCCTCTCCCGTAACCTTCCGTCATGGACATTTGACTCCCCATCTGCTTAATGTTAGGGTGATTTGGAAGCCATAATTTTCCGGGAGGGAATGTTCATGACAGCAGTGAAGCTCAGTATCGATTACGATGCATTTGAAGAAGGTAAGCGGATAGAGACGGAGATTGAACAATTGAGCAAAAGCCCCGAAGCCGCTGAAGTAAGCAGTCTGACGATTGGCGATTGGGGGCAAGCCTACGAGAACAGCTCGGAGGATGCCGTCCAGGCGCTGGTGAAGCACAGTGCAAGTTTCCCTGCGCTGCGCAGGCTTTTTATCGGGGAAATGGGGTATGAGGAATGTGAAATTTCGTGGATTACCCAAACTGACCTCTCGCCGCTGCTTCCCGCTTATCCGGAGCTGCAGTCATTGACTGCGCAGGGAGGCACGAACTTGCGGCTGAGCCAGCTGCAGCATGAGAAGCTCGAAGAACTGATTATTATAACAGGCGGACTCGGCAAAAATGTCCTGGCCGATATCGCCGCCGCCAATCTGCCGAATCTGCAAAAGCTCGAATTATATCTAGGCGTGGACAACTACGGCTTTGACGGCGGTCTGGAAGACCTGTATCCGCTGATCGCCCCCGGAAAGTTCCCCAAGCTTACCTATCTGGGACTCAAAAATAGTGAAATCCAGGATGAAATTGCTGCAGCCTTAGCCGATGCACCTATTCTGGAGCAGCTCGAGACACTCGACCTGTCCCTCGGAACCCTTAGCGATACCGGCGCCGAGGTGCTGCTCGCCAGCGGGAAGATCAAAGGACTAAAGCTGCTCAACTTGAGCCATCATTATATGTCTGACGGAATGATTCAGCGCTGGAAGAACAGCGGACTGCCTGCCGATGTCAGTGACCAGCAGAAAAGCGACGACGAGGATGACTGGCGTTATCCGTCGATCACCGAGTGATGCCACCCGCAGAGCCGCTGATTGTGTTCTGCAATCCCGGCGACAGGCGCTCGGAAGGCATCCGGCAGGCGCGAAGCCGCCTCGGCATGCCTCCGGCGGTCCTGATTCCGTACGCCGGGCTGCTGCAGGGCCAGCCGCTGGCTGAATTGCTGGAGCAGGCGGGGCAGCGGCTGGACATGCTGGAGCAGGCGGGGCAGCGACTGGACATACTGCCGGAGCAGGAGCAGCCGATGGGCGGAATGTCCGGGCAGGCAGGGCAGCGGGTTGATGGAATGCGGGTGCTGGATGCATTGCAGGGACAAGCACAGGTTAATTCACCGGCACCGGACAGGCAGCCGGACCTGACAGAGCCGGCTGCCCAAGGCCGCGATAGCAGCCGGCAATCCAGGCTGGCCGCACCTGCCCCCGCAGCGCATGCCCCGGCCACGGCCCCGCCGCTGCTGCGGCTGGAGTCGCCGGGCGGCAGCTTCGAAACCGAGCGCGCCCTGATCGCGCTCGGCGCGCCGGATGCGCCGGACGCAGACGACTCGCTGCATCCTTACGGCGGCCAGCCGGACCTCCGTCCGCTGAGCTTCAAGGCGGCCGGCGCACTCAAGGATATGCCCGGCGTGCTGCATCATCCGTCCCAGTGGTTCCGCGGCTACTGCCGGCTGCTGGCCCGGATTCAGCGTGAAGCCGGGCAGCTCCTGCCCGCCGCCCGCTGGACCAACCATCCCGGCGAGATCGCCGCGATGACCGATAAACGCCGGACGCAGCAGCTTCTGGCTGCGGCTGGCGTTCCTATTCCCCGGCCGCTTAAGGGCAGCAGCGGAGAAGCCCCCGTGGACTACACCTCCCTCCGCGGGCTGATGCTCTCGCAGCGGATGCACCGCGTATTCATCAAGCTGGCCAGCGGCTCAGCCGCATCCGGCGTCATTGCCTATCAGCTCAATCCGGCAACGGGAGCTGAGGTGGCGGTCACTACCATCGGGGTCGAGAGCTATATCACCCGTCCCCCGGTGTATTATAATTCCGGCAAGCTGCGGCGATATACGGACTCTGCGCTCCTCGCCGGAATCATCAACTGGCTCTACCGCCACGGCGCCTATGCCGAGCAGTGGATTCCGAAGCCCGGCGCGGGCGGGCAATCGTTCGATATCCGCCAGCTGGTTGTTGCCGGTGTGGCCTGCCACTCGGTTGCACGGGTAAGCCGCACACCGATTACGAACCTGCATCTGCGCAGCCGCCGGATGACCCCGGCCGAAGCGGGACTCACGGAGGACATGCAGGCAGAGGTAAGGCATACGGCCGAGCAGTCTCTGGCTGCTTTTCCGCGTTCTTCCGTGGCGGGAATTGATGTATTGGTGGGGAGCACCGGGCGGACGTATACGGCGGATGTGAACCCTTTTGGCGACTTATTGTACGATGTGGAATACCACGGCTGCAGCACCTATGAATGGGAAATGAAACAGCTATCCGGGAGGAACCTGGCCCTATGACCGATATGAATGCCGTTGTCGGCACCCACGATATCTTAATGATTACGCTCGATACGCTGCGCTATGATGCCGCTGTTCTGGAGGAAGCCAACTGCCCCAACCTGTGCGGCAGCGGTTCCTGGGAAAAGCGGCATACGCCCGGCAGCTTCACCTATGCAGCCCATCATGCCTTCTTCGGCGGATTCCTGCCCACTCCGGCCACTACGAATAAGGCTGAGCATGTGCGGCTCTTCCATTCCCGGAATACCGGGCTCAAGACCCATCCCCATACCTGGCTGTTCGATACGCCGGATATGGTGTCCGGGCTGGCAGCGGCGGGATATCAGACGGTGTGTATAGGAGGCGTAATCTTTTTCAGCAAAAAGGTTCCCCTCGCCCGCGTCCTGCCCGGTTATTTCCAGCACAGCTACTGGCGGATGACGTTCGGGGTGACGAACCCGCGCTCGACCGAACATCAGGTGAATCACGCGCTCAAAATATTGAATAATACACCGCTTGACCAGCGTCTGTTCATGTTCCTGAATGTCTCGGCGATCCATGGCCCGAACAACATGTTCCTGCCGGGTGCGAAGCGTGATTCCGTGGACAGCCAGCGCGCTGCCCTCCGCTATGCCGACGGTGAACTAGGCCGGCTGTTTGCTGCCTTCCGCGAACGCGGTAACCCGGTGTTCTGCCTGGCGTTCTCCGATCATGGAGAAGCTTACGGCGAAGACGGCTACCAGGGCCACCGGCTCGCGCATGAAACGGTATGGAATGTCCCTTACCGCGAGTTTATTTTATAGCAATACCATCCCGCAACAGGAAGGAGAACGTATGACGTCAATCCGGCAATCCCTTCATCATAAGAGCAATGACGAAAGACCTCCCTTCTCCCCCGGGGAGCTTCAGGAATGGACCGGGCAGATTACGGCCAATCCTTACCGCAATTATCTCTATTCCTATCCGCACAAAACCGCTTACCGCGAGTTCGCAGTCCCCATTTCTTTAGAGGAACTATGGCGGGACGAGCCTGCGGAGAGTTTTTTCTTATATATGCATATTCCCTTCTGCGGCGCTCGCTGCGGCTTCTGCAACCTGTTCACCCTGCCTGATAAAAGAGCGAATGTTCACGCCGAATACGTGGATGCGCTGGAACGGCAGGCGAAGCAGTGGGCTGCTTTTACCAGTCACAAGCCTTATGCGCGCTTCGCCATCGGCGGCGGAACGCCAAGCCTGCTGGCTCCCGCGCAGCTGAACCGGCTGTTCGGCATTGCTGCGGATATCATGGGCGTCGACCTTGCGGCGACCTCTATCTCCGTCGAAACCTCGCCCGAGACGCTTACGGAGGAGAAGCTGTCGATCCTGAAGGAGCATACCGTCGACCGGGTCAGCATGGGGATTCAGAGCTTCGTGGCCGCTGAGTCGGCTGCCATCTACCGGCCGCAGGACCCGGACGTGGTATACCGGGCGCTTGAGCTGCTGGGTAAATATGATTTTCCCATCCTCAATCTGGATCTGATCTACGGGCTTCCGGGCCAAACGGTGGAATCATGGCTGTATTCGCTGAATCAGGCGCTGCTGCATGAGCCGGAGGAGATCTTCATCTATCCGCTCTACACCCGTGAGCACACGATTGTGAAGCCGGGCGATCTGCTGCGCCAGACTGATATCCGCCATGAATGCTATCAGGCCGCAGGCCAGCTGCTGGCAGAGCACGGCTACCGCCAGTACTCGATGCGCAGGTTCGCCAAGGAGAACGCAGGAACTGCTAAAGATATTCTCAATTACAGCTGCCAGGAGGAAGGCATGGTCGGCCTCGGCTGCGGTGCCCGCTCTTATACCCGGAATGTGCATTATGCCTCCCGCTACGGCGTCAGCCGCAAAGCCACGGAGAGCATCATCGCTGACTATGTAGCAGCCGAACGTTATGATACTGCTGACTACGGGATTGTACTGAGCCTTGCAGAACAGAAACGGCGCTTCATTCTCAAAGCTATCCTGCATAGCGAAGGTCTCACCGTGGCAGATTACAGCCGGAGATTCGGTTCTACGCTATGGGAAGATCATCCCGAGCTGGGTCTGCTGGTGCAGAGCGGGTTCGCCACGGATGAAGAGGGCATCCTGCGGCTTACTCCGGGCGGTCTCGGCTACTCCGATTCCATCGGTGACTGGTTCATCTCCGGCGAGATCAGGGAGCAGATGGAAGGGTTCATCCTGCCATGAAAGCGGTCCTCTACTACCGCGGCTCCCTCTCCTCCTGCAACTATGACTGCCCTTACTGCCCCTTCGGCAAAACAAAAGACAGCGCCGCCACCCTAGCCAAAGACCGTGAGCATCTTACGGCCTTCGTCCGCTGGGTGTCGGAGCAGGGAGCGGCAGGCCACCGGCTGTCTATTTTCTTCAATCCCTACGGCGAAGGACTGACACACCGCTGGTACCGGGACGCGCTAATCACTCTATCCCATCTGGAGCATGTGGACAAAGTCGCCATCCAGACGAATTTGTCGGCCCGGCTTGATTTCACCGCAGAGCTGAATCCGGCCAAAGCAGCCTTCTGGGCGACCTATCATCCCGGTCAGGTGAGTGAGGAACGGTTCCTGGCGCAGTGTATGACTGTATACGGGCAGGGCATTCCCTTCAGCGTGGGCAGTGTAGGTGTACATGGTGCTTTTCCCGCTATTGCTTCGCTGCGTGCCGCCCTGCCGGAGGATGTCTATCTGTGGGTGAACGCCTACAAGGACAAGCCGGATTATTATACGCCAGAGGATGTAGGCTTCCTTAGCGGGATAGATCCTTATTTCCGGATCAATGCCGTTGACTACGACAGTCTGGGCAAAAGCTGCAATGCAGGCAGCAACGTGTTCTATGTGCAAGGTGCAGGTCTCGTGAAACGCTGCTATAAGGACCGTGCGGTCATCGGTAACCTCTACCGCGATGGTCTCGAAGGACTTGCTGCGCAGCGCAGCTGCCGGATGAAGGTCTGCGACTGCTACATCGGCTATATCCATATGCCGGAGCTTGGCCTGGAGCAGATTTACGGCTCCGGATTGCTGGAGCGGATTCCTTACGGCGCGGGAGAGAGAATCCCAGACGAAATGAGGGAAATGGGGATTCAGCGGTGAGCGGTTTGGGTTGGCGGGTTAGGTTGGCAGATTCGATAGAATTGACACAGCGATGGATAGATACCGCTAAGGCAGGGCGAGTTCCAAACACAATTTCTCTTATATGTGGGGGAATGCAGACGCAGAGAGGCCACGAATAGGTGTATTTCGTACAATTAAAAGGAGGATAAACACCGGATTTGTGCGGATAAGTGTATTCTGTACAACTAAAAATGGCGGAAGGCGCTCCTTTGGGGAAAGTCAGTCCTTTTAGTTGTAGAAAGTGCAGCTATTAGACTGGAAAGACAATGACTGGTGACTTTAGTTGTAGTAAATACAGTTATTGTCGGATGAGGTTCTTGGCTTCGAGCAGAAGTCTGGTTCTATCTCCCAGGCCGCTATTTCGAAAGAGTACCGTTCAATGGATAGAGCAAATGTGGCTACAATATGGCTACAAGGTGGCTACAAGGTGCTTACAATGAAGCCAAAAGTTACGGGAGGACAAAGCAATGACGGCTCAGCTACATGCTCAGACACAAACAGGGGTAACGATATGGCTCACCGGCCTGTCCGGAGCGGGCAAGTCCACGCTTGCCGCTCTGCTCAAGGACCGGCTGCAGGAGCAGGGCCGGGCAGTGGAGTGGCTTGACGGTGATGAGCTGCGGCGCACACTGGGCCGGGGCCTCGGCTTCAGCCGCGAGGACCGGTTCGAGAATATCCGCCGGGCGGTCTATATTGCCGGCCTGCTGAACCGGCACGGCGTGGTCACCGTGGTCTCGGTGATCAGCCCTTATGCCGACATGCGCAGCTATGCCCGCCTGGAGCTGCCGGGGTTCGTGGAGGTCTATGTAGACTGCCCGCTCCCCGTCTGTGAAGCGCGGGATGTCAAAGGGCTGTACGCCAAGGCCCGCTCCGGTGAAATCCCGGCCTTCACCGGGATCTCCGATCCTTATGAGGCTCCGGACCGCCCGGAGCTGAGGCTGCTCACGGCAGAGCGTACACCAGAGGAATGTGTGGAGGAAATGATAGACTGGCTTACGGAGAACCGGCTCTATCAGCCTTGGCGCTAGAGTTAGAGTGCGGACATTCTCCTGCTTCGCCTGCGCTATGAGCATAATAGAAGGGAGACTTATAGTGTTTAGCCATGAGCCTCCCTTCTTATTGATATGAAGCTCCCATTCCTCCAACAAACTAGCCGCGTTGCTCAGGTATCCTCCAACGTCGCTTCCCCCCGTCACATCTTACTCCGCCTCATCCCGCTTTAATCTGCCTTACACTATTTTCGTGATTTGTTACTCTGACGGCGCTGCCAGGTTAGCCCTAGTGCTATCAAGATCACCATCCCCGCACCCGCTCCCACATATAGCAGCCATGGTGCTGTTGCTGAATGATTGTCTACAGGTACTGAAGGTGCATCACCTTCAGCGGTCTCCGGCGGAGCTGTCGGCGACCCGCCGCCGGTACCTGGCCCCAGCTCATTCAGATCTTCCTGCGCGTCAGCATACAGGGCAGTCCGGCTGCACAGGCTCGTAGTCAGCTCACTCTGTTCTTCATTCCCCTTCACTAGGTTTCCATCTGCTTCCGCTCCTCTTGCATAAACCATGTAGCGTTCACCCTCGGCGAACTCAAAGCCGCAGCTGTCTCCGGACTGCGCCGTACTTACGGTCACTTGATTACCCAAATCACCCTTCCAGCGGGCACCCACCTGAAAGGTAACCTGCATGGGATCAGCGCTGGATTGGATAATTCCGGATGGTTTGGCGACCGATATTACGGTGCCTTCAAACACAGCCGCACTGTCTTCCAAAGCCTCCAGCGGAGGAGCTGGTATGACACAAGAACAGGCATAGGTAACCTGCGGACGTACGGTCAGTAGTGTCATGAAGACAAGCAGGGCACACAGGAACATGAGCAGGACGCCCCGGATTCTTTTTATCGCAATCATCATAATCACTCTCCTTATTCTCCAGACGAAATTCCCAGAGAAAGGTTACTCTATAAACCATAAAATCCCATGCCAGCTAAAAGGCACGCGGGTATAATAGGACAGTCAGCGTAATAACAGCTACTTGATAACGCCTGCGTCACTGGCATGTGATAGCAAGCTGCGACCAGACTGCTACGTGATAACGGCTGCGTCATGAGCATGTGCTACCAGATATGCCTGACGGATATATGATAGCAGCTGGCTCATCATGTCTGCAGGCTAAACCCCAAGGCTTACCCGCGTCTACTTTCTGCATCTGCTTTCTGCATCTGCTTTCTGCATCTAATTTCTGCATCTGCTTTCTGCATCTGTTCTTCGTATTTACTCTCTAAATTCACTCTCTATGTTCACCCTCCGCCTCGATCTCCCGCGCAATTGCGGTCAGCTGCCGCATCCCTTCACGAAGCAGCGCTTCGCTGGCGAAGGAGTAGCTGAGGCGCAGCCAGGACTTCATCTCGCCCAGCGGATCACAGATTTCACCGGGAACGAAGGAGATGGACTGCTCCATACAGCGTACAAACAGCACATCTACGGACACTGTGTCCGGCAGCTTCACCCACAGGTTCAGACCGCCCTGCGGCGCTGTCCATTCCCAGCCGGCGGCAGCGAGCTCCTCCTCCATGATCTCCTTATGCACCTGAAGCGCGATCCGCAGCTTGCCAAGATGCTGCTGCAGGCGCGGCGAGGTGTAGTAGTGTAGGAAGATCTTCTGATTCAGCAGCGGCGTCCCGTTGTCCGCCAGCGACTTGGCGGCAATCATCCGCTCCATGAACGGATAACGGCAGGCTACTGCGCAGATCCGCAGCCCGGGGGCCACATACTTGCTGAAGCTGCTGATGTAGATGACCCAGCCTTCGGTATCATAGGCAAAAAACGGCGCCGGCGGCTCCTCCTCAAAGTGCATATCACGGAACGGATCATCCTCCACCAGCAGGCAGCGGTAGCGCTCCGCCAGCTCAACGAGCAGCTTGCGCTGCTTAGCAGGCACCGTATAACCCGTCGGATTATGGTGCGTCGGGTTAATATAGAACATCCGCGGCTTATGCCTGCGCATCAGTTCCTCGACCGCCGCCAGATCATACCCCTGCGGCGAGATCTCCACCGGAACCAGCCGCGCGCCTGCCCGGCGGAAAATATCCAGCGCCACACTATACGTCGGGCGCTCCACCAGCACGGCATCCATCGGGCCGAGCATGATTCCGGCGATCAGATTGATCGCCTGCTGCGCGCCCGAGGTAATCAGCAGCTCGCTGGCTGATAACTGCAGCCGGTACCGGTCATGGAAATGGCTGCTCAACGTTGCACGCAGCTCCTCATCCCCCTGCACGGTGGAATAGGTACCCATGACCTTCGGGTAGAGGTCGAATACTTTTTTGACATAATCGGACAGGAACAGGTTGGGCAGCAGACCCGGATCAATCAGCGCCTGAGAGAACTGGTAAGTCACCGGCTTCCGCTGAATATCGGACATCGGACTCTTGACCGTATACCCCAGCACTGCTGCTCCTTCTTCCACTGAGTTGGCCATCCGGCTGCCCGGCGATACATAATAACCGGATTTGTCTTTGACATACAGCATACCGTTCTCCGTAAGTGCCCGGTAAGCCTTAAATACCGTCAGCCGGTGGACACCCAGCTCATCCGCCAGCAGCCGGATCGACGGCAGCTTGTCGTGGGGCTTCCACTCCCCGCGCCCGATCCGGTTCGCCATGAACTCATAGACTTGGCGGAACAAGGGATTACTTTGCTCTGCTCCCACTGACTTCTTCATATACCCCCGCCCTCTCCACAATATACTCGCAACCGTCCCGCTGCCACAGCTCGCCGTTCTCCGTTCGCCGCTCACTCCAGCGCACACGTCCGCCAACTGCTCTTTGCCCTATTGTACAGCATTCCGCCCTGCAACTGTTCTGTGTTCTGCAATCTGTTCTGCGCCTATGAGGATATGATTAACAGAATACTTTAGGAGATTGCCACATTACCACCACAAAGGGGCACGGAAACATGATTATGTTAGCTTATTCACTGGTCTGTCTGATCTTCGGCACAACCTTTCTCGCGATCAAAATCGGCGTAGACGCCGGAGCGCCGCCGTTCTTCTCTGCTGGACTTCGTTTTTTCACGGCAGGGGCGGTGCTGTTCCTGTTCATGGTAGTGAAAGGCAAAGCCAGCTTCTCGCTGCTGCTGCGCAAGGAAATGCTGTTCACCGGAGCAACGCTGACCTTCGGCACCTTCGCCGCACTTTACTGGGCCGAGCAATATGTATCCTCCGGACTCGCGGCCGTATTATCGGCAACCGGGCCGATGATGATTCTGCTGATGCAGATGGCTTTTCTCCGGCAAAAGGCTCCCGGCTACTCGCTGTTCGGCTGTATCATCGGCTTCACCGGAGTACTGCTGCTTGTGCTGCCGAATCTTGCAGCTGATGTCACTCCGCTCTGGCTGATCGGCTGTGTTGTCGTCCTGATCGGAGAACTCTGCTATGCGGCAGGGGCGATCTACTCCAAAAAAGTAACCACTACCTTCTCCGGAGTATCCCCTGTGGCACTGAATGCGGCCCAGATGATGTACGGCGGAGCGCTGCTGTTCACCATCTCGCTATTTACCGAGCCGCTGCATCCCGCCTTCCTGTTATCGTTCAAAACCGCAGGCTCCCTGCTCTACCTGACCGTTGTCGGCTCCATGGTTGGTCATACCCTGTTCTACTGGCTCGTCTCCAAGACGAATCCCGTCTTTCCGTCGACCTGGCTGTATATCTCTCCGCCGATTGCCGTAGGGGTGGGCTTCCTGTTCTATAACGAAGCGGTAACCTGGGTAACGCTGCTTGGTGTATTCACCATTATTGCTGGCACGGTCCTTGTGAATGCAGGCGCGCTGAAGCAGCTGATTTTCAAACAAAAACCGGCAATACCCGTACTTCAAAAAACAAGCATTGAAGCTCTGCCGCAGGATTAATTAATCCTGCCCCTGTTTAGCAAAAACAGCCTGGACCCTTACAAAGGGCTCCGGGCTGTTCTGTTATTTTCACCCTATAGCTTAAGCACGCTGGGGGATAACGCTACTCCTCAGAGCTGAAAAACAAATTCAGCGGCAATTCCTCATCGCTCTCAAAACTGTTCGATATCCTGTAGGTAATATACAGCTTCTTCTCACCCTCGCCATATGTCCACGATTCTCGGATAAAGCCTATTGACGGCATGAGCGGAAGCGCCATCCGGTCAATCGTCTGAACCGATTGCTCGACTTTGTCAGCCTCTTCATCATCCGCAGGCTTGTAATGTTCCAGAAAAGCACGCACTAGCTCTCTCGCATCCTCATAACCGCTTTCCGATCTGGGAAAGACCGTCCCAATCCGGTAACCGATAATTGTATCATTTGTAACATCTGCCGTAATCTGCTGGATGAACTCCATTTGATTGACGGTCAGGACATCATCCTGCATGATTGTACCCAAATTCGGATCATATTCCCCCACAGCATCGGTAACCCCCAGAACGGCAAGCCCGTCTTCGAGCGGCTGGTTGAACACAGCCCTGTGCTCTTCCACCTGTGTGAACAATTCTGCGTACTTCGGGGTGTCCTTGCTGCATCCGGCAGATAACAGCGTTAGGATGACTATCCCGCAAATGAGAACGAAGCTTGATTTCCTCAAATGAATACACCTCCTTGCCTGATCAAACCTTACCATACATGTGAGGAAAGAGCATTAAATAAATACCATATATTAGAATATTTTCTTTTCCCTTAACGCAAATCTGATTAAGCTACCTATTTTTTCAGAAAATTATTATATATGACGTACTATATATTGCATTTATGATCATTATTGCGTATTATATAAGCAAGTTAGGGGATTTAATTCCAAATAGGACGTCTGAATGAAGAGGGGGAATCGGCGCACGGTGCTCCTTTTCTGCCAAGGGAGTGCCTGTATCTATAACGTAAACCGGAAAGTGGAGGAAAACTGTGATCGAACTGACAACCCGGCAATTGCAAATTATTGAGATTGTGAAAAAAAGAGCGCCGATTACCGGAGACCAAATCGCGGAAAGCCTGGGCCTGAGCCGGCCGACCATCCGGGGGGACTTGTCCATCCTGGTTATGCTCGAATATGTCGATGCGAAGCCGAAGGTCGGTTATTTCCCCGGTACCAAAGCCGCAGCGCGCCATAACAGCCGGGGGCTGCTGCAGGATACCAAGGTTAGCGATATCCAGAGCATCCCGGTCATTATCCGCGAGAATACAACGATTCAGGACGCCGTAGTTACACTGTTTCTTCAGGATGTCGGTACGCTGATCATCTGCGATAGCGACGGCAAGCTGACCGGTGTCGCCTCGCGCAAGGACTTCCTGAAGGTCACGCTCGGTAATCCCGGCGCGGTAACCATGCCTGTGAGCATGGTCATGACCCGCCAGCCCAAGGTAGTAACTGTTTCGCCCGATGACACGGTGCTTGACGCCGCGCAGCGCATGATATACCACGAGGTAGACAGTCTGCCGGTAGTTGTTCCCGGCAGCGGGGAAGGGTCCGGCTCAGGTCTGGACGTAGTAGGGCGGCTCACGAAGACTTCCATCGTGAAGCTTCTCCTCGAGCTTGAAGCCAAAGGATAACGGAGGAATCGATAGAGCATGGAGCCATCCACCCATTACATTACGATATGCTCGGATTCTATTGGAGATACGGCGGAAGCTGTCGTGCAGGCCGTCATTCACCAATTTCAGAATCAGCGTGTCACGATCAGAAGATACGGTAATGTCAGACATGAAGATGAACTGCGCAAATTAATGGAAGAGACCGCCCAGCTTCAGGGTTTCGTAGCTTATACCCTGGTCCAGCCGGAGCTGCGGGAGATGATCCGCGAGGAGGCGGTCCGCCTCGATCTGCGGATTGTGGATATTATGGGCCCGATGATGCAGGCCTTCATCGATACCTTCGATGATGCTCCGGAGGCCCGGCCCGGACTGCTGCATCAGCTGGACGAGGAATATTTCAGCCGGATCGAGGCGATTGAATTCACCGTCGCCTGTGATGACGGACGTGATCTCGGGGCCATGCTGAAGGCGGATATTGTTCTGCTCGGCATGTCCCGCACCTCGAAGACACCGCTCAGCATCTTTCTGGCCCACCGCGGCAAGAAGGTGGTGAATTATCCGGTCGTCCCGGAGGTCGGTCCGCCGCAGCAGCTGCTGAGCCTGCCGCCGAACCGGATCATCGGTCTGACCATGAAGCCGGAGTACATGCTGAAGATCCGCTCTGAGCGGCTGAAGATGCTGGGCTTGCCTACCGGCTCGCAGTATGCCAGTCTCGAACGTATTACAGAAGAGATGGAATATGCGGCAACACTGTTCGCCAAGCTGGGCTGCCCGGTCATTGATATTACGGATAAGGCGATTGAAGAAACCGCCGGCATCATTATGGGTTATATCTAATCTAACTATTCTAACTACACTGGAGGGAATCATTATGGAACGCGAATTGGCACTGGAAATTGTACGGGTCACTGAATTGGGTGCTTTATCCTCAGCACGCTGGATTGGCCGGGGCGACAAAAATGCGGCAGATGATGCTGCCACAACCGCAATCCGTTCCATGTTCGATTCTGTCTCCATTGACGGAACCGTGGTGATCGGCGAAGGCGAGATGGATGAGGCGCCGATGCTCTATATCGGAGAACGTGTCGGTAACCGGAACGGCCCTTCCGTCGATGTAGCGGTAGATCCGCTGGAAGGGACCGAGGTCGTCGCCTGCGGACTGCATAATGCACAGTCGGTGATTGCAATTGCTGACAAGGGCAGCCTGCTGCACGCGCCGGATATCTATATGGAGAAGCTGGCCTGCGGACCGGAGCTGGCCGGTAAGCTAAGCCTGGACGATCCGGCCGAAGTAACGCTGCGCAAAGCCGGCATGATCACCGGCAAAGCGCTCTCCGAGCTGACGGTGATGGTGCTGGACCGCAAGCGGCATGAAGGCTTAATCAGCATCCTGCGTGAAGCAGGCGTGCGCATCAAGCTGATCAATCACGGCGATGTCGCCGGGGCAATAGCCGCTGCGCTGCCGGACAGCGATGTAGATCTGTACATGGGCTCCGGCGGAGCACCGGAAGGTGTACTCGCCGCCGCCGCACTGCGCTGCCTGGGCGGCGAGCTTCAGGGCAGGCTGCTGCCCGAAGGCCCCTTCGAGATGCAGCGCTGCCTGCAGATGGGTCTGGACAATCCGGCACGGGTGCTGTCCATGGAGGATATGGTCGGCACCGGCGATGTCATCTTCGCCGCCACCGGGGTAACCTCCGGCGAGTTCCTCAGCGGCGTCCGCTTCATCGGCAAGGAACGCGCCGAGACCCATTCGGTGATCATGCGGGCGCAGAGCCGTACGATCCGCTACATCCGCAGCATTCATTTCCTGCCGGGCAAGGACATCCCGGAGGTCATTCCGGCCAGAGCCAATGCGGCCTTTATGTAGGCATCAAGGCAGCGGATAACAATTGTATTTCATACAGTTATAACAAGGTATACGCCCAGATTTATTACGCTAATTGTATTCTGTACAGCTAAAATAGCATGAGGTGAGCCTTTTGAGAGAAACTGGTCAATATAATTGTATAAAGTGCAACTAAAGCACTTCCCGGGCAATTTTCAGTGATTTTAGTTGCAGAAAATACAGTTAAAGCCTCGCCGGATTGGGTCCTCTGCTTCAAGCGGAATTTCATTCTGATCCGAGGATTACCGGTTCAATGAATATACAAAAGGGTTTCCGTGAAGTCCGGCTGGACTTCGCGGAAACCCTTTTATTTTCTCGCTGAAACAGCTCCATGATTAAAGTGACGGCAAGGCCGTTCCCACTAGCTTTAGCCTTAATGACAAATCCCGTCATCTAGCCTGTCAGAATGTTATAACGTCCCTGCTATTTAACGGCTGCGGCTGTGGTCTCTCAGCAGCTCGTCACTGCCGTCCACCTTCACTTCTCCGCTCTTGTCGACCCGTGCTTCCTCGCGTCTGACCGTATCCTGTACCTGCTCGGTTCCCTGAACCTCACGTTTGTGAATTTCGACTTCACCGGTAACGACCGTATTCTTACGGACCTCCACCTGCTCCTCGCTCACCGGGATTCGGATCGTTTCATCCGCGCCAACCGGCTCTGCTGTTGTGTCATTATTGACGGCACGCCGCTCAATAACAATCTCTTCATGGGTAACAGGGACATTGATCGTTTTCTGCTCTTCGATGATTTCCTTGTGTACGTTGACCTCACCGGTCTGCACCTTGTTCTTGGATACGTCCAGCTGTTCTTCACGCAAACGCAGCCTGCGGTCTTCATCCGGATCATTGAACCCGCCAGTTCGTGTACTATCCAGCGCCCCGTCTATGCCATTCGGCGTACCGGAATATACATCTCCCGTCATTCCCCGCCGGTTCACATCATCCAGTGCTCTTGTCCCCGGGAGATCATGCTCCGTTGCCGAATTCATCGTATCCAGCCCTGTATCGTCCCTGCCTTCAAGACCCGAGCCGTTGAACGCGGCATCCACGGTATCTGTTACCGAATGACGTGCGGTATCCGCAGCATCGCCGGTTGTATTAGGATCATCCATATAACGGTCTGCGTTCGCTGAATTATGGTTGCGGAAAATGGAGTATACATCACTTGCCCGCGTGTTATCTGCATCAACCATGACCAAAATGCGTCCTTCATCCACATAGTTGTCGTAACTCTCCGCTTCATCCTCCGGAATACCCAGCCCGATCAGACCGCCCACAAGCCCGCCTGTTCCTGCACCTACGGCTACTCCCGTCAATGTCGCGGCAATTGGTCCCGCAGCAATAATCGGCCCGATCCCCGGTATCGCCAGCGCGCCGATGCCTGCCAGCAGCCCGGTGACACCGCCGAGTATACCGCCTGTTGCTGCACCGGATGCCATGCCTTCAGGCGCCTTGGTTCCTGTCTCATCACTGATCGCTTCAACATCCCGTTTATTTCTCGCTATCACTGAGATATCCTCTGTCAGAAACCCGTGACTCTTCAAGTCTTCAATGGCCCGTGAAGCTTCATGCTCGGTATAGAATACACCTACAATTTTCTTGTTCATAACGATTCCCTCCTGGTAGCTTATTTTGTGAATAAGGTTAGTCTCACTTTAACTTTAACTTTCACATCCCTTACTTAACCAAACAGGCATCCGCGAAACTGATTTTTTATAAACTTGTAAACGTAACCTCAAAATTATTTATGAAACAGGAAATAACCAGGGAAATAATTTCCAAGCGGATTTCCTCCTGCATTCCGGACACATTTTACTCATATTCCCCGTTTCGGAGTCAGCATAGATAACACTTAATTATCCGCCTCATGGCATTTATTAATCCTTTTAGAACAATGGTCTCAACCGCATTACAGCACCGCCAAAAGAGGCTATACTCCTCATAAGACAGGTCAGCCACTCAGATATCTTATAGGGGGAACCGCGATGAATATGCGTTTGAAGGTGCTCAAGAAACATTTACTTTTCTGCTGCAGCGAACACTGCAATAACCAGGATGTTGAAGAGGTCATGCAGGAATTCAAAGAGCAGATGGTGGAACACGGGATTAACAAAACGGTCAAAATCAACAAAACCAGCTGTCTCGGCCTATGCGGCAACGGGCCTTTTGTCATCGTCTATCCTGACGGAATCTGGTACTACAATGTAACCACCGATGATGTGGCGCGCATTGTGGAGGAGCATCTGGTGAACGGTGTGCCTGTGGAAGAGCTCGTTATGCTCAAAATGGAAGCCTGACCCTGCCGAAGCTCCGGCATCTGTGTTATGAAATATGTACGTATGGTCCCTCTCCCCTTCAGCGGAGCCGGGACTTTTTGCGGTGTATCTGCCTTGGGGCCCCCGTAAAGTACCTGAGCAAATCATCGAAGCCAGAGCCTCACTTTATGGGGTTATTTTGCGGTTGATCAGCCTTAGTGGAACTGATGTATAATGGAGAATATACGCTTGTTAGGCAAAGAACACTCCCTATACAGGAAAGAGGCTGAAGCATGGCCATATTCAAATATAATTCCCATCGTCCGCACCGCACCAGTCCCGATCTCCATCTCCATTATTGGGGACAGGAGCAATGCGCACCCGGCCATTCCGTAGGACCCGGGGTCCGTGATTTATACAAAATCCACTTCATTCACGAAGGCACCGGCAAAGTCGTTGTCGGGGAAGCGAGCCACACGCTGGGGGCAGGACAAGCCTTCCTCACCTATCCCCATGTTGTGACGCATTATGCCGCAGACCAGGACAGTCCCTGGACCTATTCATGGATTGCTTTTACCGGAGAAGAAGCCGGATATCTGTTGTCGCGGACTTCGCTGTCGCCCGAGCAGCCGGTGTTCCCGATGGATCAAGAGCTGATGCCCTCTCTATTCGAGAGGCTGTCTGAAGCCGCCGACTGCCAGGATGTGCTGGATCTGCCGCTCAAGGTAATCCTCTATGAGTTCTTATCCCTGCTGCTGCGCACGGTTCCGGCCACTGCAAACCTGGTGATTCCGCGTCAAAAGAGTGTCTATGTCGAGCAATGCCTCCACTACCTGCATGCCCATTATTGTGAGAATGTCACCGTGGAGAGCATGTCCGCTTCTCTGAAGCTGGACCGCAAGTACCTCTCCACATTGTTCAAACGGACGATCGGTCTGCCGCCGCAGCAGTATCTGCTTAATTTCCGGATTGCCAAGGCCTGCGAGCTGCTGACCGAGACCAGCTGTACCATCGGCGAGATCTCGCATTCTGTCGGGTATCAGGACGCACTGCTCTTTTCCCGTATGTTCAAAAAGGTTAAAGGCTGCTCCCCCAAAGAATACCGCATCCGCCACACCGATACTGACATTGTTCTATAAACATCATCCATGCTGACATACGATTATCCGCACGGATTCGGTACAATAAGAACGTGGCCCGGCCGGAGAAGCAAACGCTAACATTCCCCGGATAGGGAGCGCCAGTTTGTACACATTAATCACAGAACACACTAACCAACAAATTGTAGGAGGAATAATATGTATATCGCTAGTCCTGAACGCTATGACACTATGAAATATAACCGCACCGGCCGCAGCGGCCTGCTGCTCCCGGCGATTTCGCTTGGACTCTGGCATAATTTCGGCGGCAACGATGTGTTCGAGAACGGCCGGGCCATGGTCCGCCGCGCTTTCGACCTGGGGATTACCCACTTCGATCTCGCCAATAACTACGGTCCGCCCGCAGGCTCCGCCGAAGAGAGCTTCGGACAGATTCTGAAGAAGGATCTCGCCGCGTACCGCGATGAGCTGATCATCTCCAGCAAAGCCGGCTACTATATGTGGCCCGGCCCGTACGGCGAATGGGGCTCC
Source organism: Paenibacillus sp. FSL R10-2199 (assembly GCF_038000235.1). Classification (NCBI taxonomy): domain Bacteria; kingdom Bacillati; phylum Bacillota; class Bacilli; order Caryophanales; family Paenibacillaceae; genus Paenibacillus; species Paenibacillus sp. FSL R10-2199. Next base: position 1,529,575 of record NZ_JBBOBO010000002.1, read on the forward strand.
AAGAAGAATCTCGTATCCAGTCTGGATCAGAGCCTGAAGCGGCTGGGCCTGGATTATGTGGATATCTACTATCACCACCGTCCAGATCCGAATACACCGCTCGAAGAAACCATGTCTGCACTGGATCTGCTTGTACGCCAGGGCAAAGCGCTGTATGTCGGTATTTCGAACTACAAGCCTGAAGAAGCGCGTGAAGCCGCGCAGATTCTCCGCCGTCTCGGCACTCCCTGCCTGATTCATCAGCCGAACTATTCGATGATGTCACGCTGGATCGAAGACGGGCTGCAGGATGTGCTGGCTGAAGAAGGCATCGGCACTATCGCCTTCTCTCCACTGCAAAAGGGTATCCTGACCGACCGTTACCTGAAAGGCATTACCGCAGATTCCCGTGCAGCCGGACCAAGCGTGTTCCTCTCCGAGAAGGAAATCACGGCCGAGGTGATCGCCAAGGTAAGCAAGCTGAACGATATTGCCGCTGCCCGCGGACAGAAGATGTCACAGCTCGCCTTATCCTGGGTACTCCGCGGCGGCAAAGTGACCTCCGCCCTGATCGGCGCGAGCAAAGTCAGCCAGATCGAAGATGCTGTAGCTTCCCTGAATGCGCCTGAGCTCAGCGCAGAAGAGCTGGAGCAGATCGAGAACATTCTGCGCGGATAATCCGGCGTCTGGAAGGCTGAAAGACAACATCTATTCTTACTTATAACGGCAATCCTGCCCGCCCGGCTGACAGCCAGCGGCGGCGGGATTGCCGTTTTGGCGTATCAGGATGATATAATAGACACAATTACAGTAACGAAAGGACGTCAGGTCAGATGAACACTAACCGTTTGGGACAATCTGATTTATATGTAAGCGCCATGGGCCTCGGCTGTATGACGCTGGGGACGGATGAGGTGAAGGCCGCTGCTATTATTCACGAAGCGCTTGATCACGGAATCAATTTCCTGGATACCGCCGATCTCTACGATGAAGGCCGCAATGAGGAAATCGTCGGCCAGGCGATCCGGCACCGCCGTGCAGATGTAATTCTGGCCACCAAAGTGGGCAACCGCAGAATTCCCGGCCAAGAGGGCTGGAGCTGGGATGCTTCCAAAAGCTATATCCGCTCGGCTGTGAAAGAGAGTCTGCGCAGGCTGCAGACTGATTATATCGATCTGTATCAGCTGCACGGCGGAACGCTGGAAGATGAGATTGACGAGACTATCGAAGCTTTTGAAGAGCTGAAGCAGGAAGGGGTAATCCGTCATTACGGGATTTCCTCCATCCGGCCGAATGTCATCCGGGAATATGTGCAGCGCTCGGGAATAGTCAGTGTGATGAGCCAGTACAGCATTCTCGACAGACGCCCGGAGGAGAGCATCCTTCCGCTGCTGGCCCGGGAGGGTATCAGCCTGATTGCGCGGGGACCGCTGGCCAGCGGCACCCTGACAAAACATGGCCGCAGCAAGGCGGAGCGGGCATATCTGGACTATACTGCTGCGGAGCTGTCAGAGCTGCAAGGCCAGCTGATGCAGCAGACTACCCTCACCCGTACCTTGACGCAGACAGCGCTGCAGTATCCGCTGGCTGATCCTGCCGTTGCCGCAATTATTCCGGGGGCGAGCAGCCTTGCACAGCTGCGGCAGAATATTGCATCCGCTACCTCACCGCCGCTCTCAGCCCTTGAGCTAGAGGCTGTCCGTAAGGTGAGCAAGGCAGGACGGTATACACTGCACTTGTAGAGTTGAATGATTCCAAAGCGAAAGAAGCTGCCTTTGAAGCTGCAGGAAATCTGCAGTCATTGGACAGCTTCTTTTTCATACCTCCGGGGAACAAGTTTGAATTACAGCGATAAATCCGGTTAACCGTGCTTTCTCTTCTTAACGATCCATATAATCACCGAAGCTGCAAATACCAGGGCAGTAATGAGCCATGTCAGCAAAAAGGCCATACCCAGCCCAATATTCGCATCGAGCGCGTCTCTTCTGCTCTCCAGCACCAGCATCACCGCGAGCGGCGCCCCGCTGGCAATCAGCAGAACCGTCATACTGTAACGGGCAAAGTTCGTCCGTTTGTGAATGGCAGCATACAAGCTTATGAAACCAGCAACCAGAAGTACAAATGTCAGTAAAGCTTCCCAGGTTAGTCTGTCCATCAAATCACACCTTCCATCTTCAAGCTAGCGCTCTATGAATCGCTGGGATAACAGCCAGTATAGCTGCTTTGGGAAGCAGACGCAAATCGTGTCTCGCTTTCAGTTCAATACAAAAAACCGCCTGGTGTCTACACCATAGGCGGTCTTAATATTGAGATCAATGAAACTATAGTTTGGAGATCAATTGCACCGCTTCAGCCCGCGTAGCCTTCTGCAGCGGATTAAATTTGTTGCCGCCTTGTCCAGGATCAGCCCAAGCTTCCGGGCAGCGCTGGCATACGGCCGCGCCCAGGCAGTGATGGAACAAATCCGTCATCCGCCAAAAAACGTTGTAATATACACCATCGCCAGCAATCCAAATATAAACGAATAAGTCGAAGGCCGCTCATATCCATGGCCGTGGCTCTCAGGGATCAGCTCCTTATAGACAATGAAGAGCATCGCTCCGGCTGCGAAGGCCAGCCCGTAACCAACTACATTCTGCACATAGCTGGCTGTAAAATAACCGATGACCGCCGACACCATCTCCATGAGGCCGGTCAGGGCGGCAATAGTCAATGCCTTGCGCCGGGTCGCACGGGCATTCATCAGAAATATTGCCAGGATCAGGCCTTCCGGCATATTCTGGGCACCGATCGCAATAGCTACCATGGGCCCCAGGCTCGCCTGCTCACTGGCATAGCTGAAGCCGGTACTCAGACCCTCGGGAATATTATGAATGAACAGCGCGATCATCACGAGCAGCGCTTTGGAATCCAGATTGCTGAGACCGGGCTTGTTCTCCACATCAATATGCGGAATATGGCTCTCGATCAGATCAAGCAGAAGCACCCCGGTAATCAGACCCAGAGTAAGAGCGATGATTCCCGACTCTTTGATCGCCTGCGGCATCAGTCCGAAGGTGGTCGCGGACACCATAATTCCGGCGGTAAAGGCAACCAGCACATCCTTCCACAGCTCAGACAGCCGCTTCACGAACAGGATGGGAATCACGCCAAGAACCGTAGCCATTGCAGATAAAAAGCTGCCTAGAAACGCACTCGCCAAGTCTTCAACCCCTTTTGTGGACAGGACTTATAGACAAGCTTATGCTTCCGGCAGCCTTAAATATAACCAGAATTTCACTATTACGTATTATCCCGGTTTACAAAAACATTTACATAATAACGCAATTAATTAAATCGAATATCCTATTTTTATACAAAATACTACTTTTTACTCCAAAAAAACTAATATTTCATAGACATTCTTCGTCATTCAATAGTAGTATTTAACATTCAAAGGAGGTTCCTTTACATAACATTTACCTTTCCTAATTAGACTTTAATGAAAGCTGGTGTCAAGAATTGAAGAGAAAAAACAGGCTACGCCGAAACACACTTATTATATTACTATGTATTTGTATGAATCTCATGTCTTTGGGCCAATCATTCGCTGCTTCCAGTGCTCCTGATACTTCCGGGGCTACCGCTGTGGCCAAAGACGCAGCCGGTCATTGGGCGGAGGGTGTCCTTACGGAATGGCAGCAGCAAGGATTGCTTACCGGCTATCAGGATGGATCTCTTCAGCCTGACCACCAAATTACCCGTGCCGAATTCACAGCATTGATCAACAAATCCTTTGGTTATACGAATACAGCAGCAATCACCTATGCGGATGTCAAATCATCCAGCTGGTTCTATACGGATATTACCAAAGCTGCTGCTGCAGGATACATAATGGGATACCCGGATCAGACCTTCAGACCCAATCAGTCACTATCCCGTGAAGAAATGGCGGTCATTGTAAGTTCTGTCCTTAAGCTGAACGCAGTGGATATGGCCGCTTCATTTACGGATACGGCTGCAGGCCATGAGTGGAGCAAGAAGCAGATTAACGCCATTGCTGCAGCAGGCATTATGAACGGTTATGGTCAAAAATTCAGACCGCTCGCTACGGCTACCCGGGCAGAAGCTGTCAGTGTGCTGGACCGGGCCTTGAAACTCCAAACGTCCTCTTCCGCTAATACAATCGTTTACGATAAAGCAGGTAACTATGGACCTGAGACAGGCGTTGTCACAGTCAACGGCTCTGTGTATATTGAAGCGTCCGAAGTTGTGCTGAGCAATACCATCATCACAGGTGATCTGGTGATCAGCGAAGCTGTAGGCAAAGGTGATGTGACCCTGAAGAATGTCACGGTTAAGGGTACCACTACCATTGCAGGCGGCGGAAAGAACAGTATCCATGTAGTGGATTCAGTGCTTGTAACCGTCATTGTCAATAAGAAGGACGGCAGTATCCGAATTGTCACCGAAGGTACCAGCTCTGTTGAACAGATTACTCTGCAGTCAGGTGCACTGCTTGAAGAAGGCAGCGGAACCGGCAGCGGCTTCGGTAATATCGATCTCTCCGCAGCTATTCCGGCGAGTGCAGAAGTAGCTTTGGCCGGAACCTTTGAGACGGTAAATATATTCGCTACCGCTATTAAGGTCAACCTGACCTCGGGCTCCATCGGGCAGCTCACGCTTGCTCCAGGTGCCGCAAATACAAGAATTGATATCGCTAGCGGAGCAAGTATCAATACGCTGATTCTAAATGCTGTTGCCTCAGTAACCGGAAAAGGCTCCATTGGCACTGCCTTGATTAATACCAGCGGCTCGACCATCGCCCAGACTCCGGGACATGTGAGCTACGGCAATAATGCTTCAGCTGTTGTTGGCGCTCCGGTAGTGTCCGGAAACAGCAGCAATTCACACGCAGTAACCGAGGTGGTCTACGGATTCGAAGGTTATATCTCGGATGTGGACAATCACCCGGTAGCGGATATGACTATCCATTTCCGTAAAGGTCTTGCAGCGACAACCGGAACCATTGCCGCCAGCGTGATTACGGATGCGGAAGGCAAGTATTTTGCCAATCTGGCTCCCGGCATCTATACCGGAGAGTTATCAAAAGCAGGATATATTACTACTTACGTGATTGGCGCTTCGTTGACGACCCATAAGAACACTGAACAGAATGCTACAGCTATAAAAATCCCGGCTGCCGACGAAATCCGGATTGTTCTCACCTGGGACGAGTATCCGTATGATGAAGATTCGCATCTGATTGGGCCTGCACCTGGCAACCAATCCTTCCATACCTGGTACGGTGACAGAGAATTCTCCAATAATGATGTAGTGTATGCCGATCTGGATCATGATGACACCTCTTCATACGGTCCGGAGACTACTACCATCCGCAAACGTGTCGACGGCAAATATACGTTCTACGTCCACAACTTTAGCGGAAACGGAGCAGATCATACGCAAACCTTAGCTGCTTCCGGAGCCAAAGTAGAAATCTACAACGGCAGCAACGCAACACCGGTAAAAACTTACCATATCCCTGTTGCAGACAGCACCGATGAATACTGGCATGTGTTTGATATGAATGTTGCAGGCAGTGAGCTGAGCTTCACAGACACGAACATGTTGACAGTGAATCCCCCTTATGTTGAGGTTGATGTGAGTCCTACGCCTAATACCTACAACCTTTCTGTGGAGAATCATGTCGGTACCAACGACATTGTAAATGTTTATGGACTTGAGCCAGGAGATGTGATCTCTGTGTACTCAGAAGAGGGTGGAACAGCTGAACCATTGCAGACTGCAACAGTGTATGGTGAATCAACCAGTATTAGAATGACAGGACTTGATTTCGGAAAAGAGTATACCACTATCTATATTTCCCTGAAAAAGCCGAATCGTACTGAAAGCTATGCGATTCCTATCCCGGTGCTCTCCGAAGCATCTTATGCAGAACTGGCTACAACCATCGCCGGCAACTTCAAGGACCGGGTACTTCCCGGCACAATGACTGTTGGCCAAACGGTCTATATGGCTGATCCAGCGTTCGAGTGGCCTAGAGATTTTGATGTTAGAATTATGGATTTCCAAGCTCCATCTACCGTTACTGATGATGTATATCTACTTAGAGACTATTATTTATGGTACATGGATTATAACGGAACTGCAGAGCCGGTGAAATATAGTATTACGTTGGAGTTGAAACTCGACAGTTCTGCAGTTACCAAAGAAATCTTCATTACAGTTCCAAGCGTATTCACTGCGCTGCCTGAAACCATTGCCTATGCACGAACTCTGAATGACGATCGCCTTGCCGATCCTCTAACTGCCGCAGAAGTAGTTGTAAGCAATCCTGAAGCAACGGCCGAGCAATACATTCAGGCAATAAAAGATCTACATTGGATTTTCAGTTTAATTGCTAACGAAGAAGAATAGATCACGCAGCAGCCCAATTTAACATGTATGTTAAATTATATTTCCACACCAAATAGCCAGGCTTTCTATAGCCTGGCTATTTGGCATTCATTTGTCCAATTGCCTGACATCAATCTGACTACCTGGACTCCACCGTTCTATCATTAATCTATCCATTCCTCCCTTTACTTCGCCCACTTCTCAAACAACCGGTCTACCCGTCCTCCGATGGCTGCCTCGGATACTGCCTTGATCTTTCCTTGTTCAAAAACCACATTCCCGCCAACGACTACTGTCCGGATCGCTCCCGGCTGCATGGCATAGACCATGTTCGCGAACAATTCCCGCTTCGGAGCCAGCGACAGATCCTGAAGGTCGAGCGCCGCGAAGTCGGCGTGCTGCCCGGTTTCGAGCGAACCCACCGGCAGCTGCAGAATCTCCCCGGCACTCCGGGTGCCCATCCGGTACACCTGTCCGGCGGTGATGCAGGTACCGTCCAGCCGGCTGACCTTCTGCAGAAGCGCACACATGCGCATCTCCTCATACACGCTGATCCGGTTATTGCTGCAGCCTCCGTCAGTCCCGAGTGTCACTCTGACGCCTGCCTTCAGCAGGTCGGGAATGCGGGTCACCCCGTCAGCCAGAAACATATTACTGGACGGACAGTATGCCAGCGACCCGCGTCTTGCGCCAATCAGTTCAATCTCAGAATCCTCCACCCAGACCAGATGAACCGCAATCATCCGCTCATCGAGAACGCCCAGGGAATCCAGATAATGTACAGGCCGCAGGCCATAGTCACGCTGGATCTCTTCTACCTCGAACATTTCTTCTGCCACATGGATGTGAAAAGGTGTATCCAGCTCCATGGCCAGCTTATGCCCGGCCTTAATCATCTCCGGTGAAGCCGCATGCGGGCTATGCGGAGCCGGATGCACTGTAACCATGGGATTACCCTGATACTTCTTGGCTAATGACCGCGTCCGCTCTACAGCCTCCGGAACCTTCTCCCGGTAAGCAAGTGGTGCCCCGGTCCAGTCATACATCGTGCGGGCAAATACAAGCCGGATTCCCAGATCAACCGCGGCCCGGATCACAGCTTCATCGTAGACAGTTCCGCCGTTATGCACATAGAAGAAATCACAGACGGTCGTGATTCCGTAGCGCAGCATCTCTCCGAAGGCAAGCAGCGCGCCGGTATAGATGGCCTCTTCATCGAGAAGCGGTGTGTACTTGTACAGGGCCTGATCCCGCCAATCCAGAAACGGCTTATCAATCGCGATCCCGCGCAGCAGACTCTGGAAGGAGTGATTATGTGAATTGACGGTACCGGGAACGATAGCTCTGTTCTCCCAGTGGATGTGCCTGGCATCGGGATAGCGGCCCAGCAGCTCTTCACGTTCTCCCACATCCGTAATTATCCCGTTCTCCACCAGCAGAGCGCCATTCTTCTTGAATTCGTCCTGTGTGTACAGAACATCTGCTGAATATATTTCGCGCATGGTTTGGTCCTCCTAACGGCTTAGTTGCTCATCGAGTGCCAGAATAGACTGCAGCAGGACATTGCCCGCCTTCTCAATATCCGCTATCCGGCTCTCTTCCTCCGGGCAATGGCTTTTGCCGCCCAGACTCGGTACGAAGAGCATTCCCGCGCGGGTCAGTGAAGGCATATGCGTAGCATCATGACCAGCCATGCTGCCCAGCTGCAGAACCGGAATCCCCAGCGCTTCTGCCTGCGCAGCACTCACATCAATGACCCGTGCATCCATTGGCTGCGGCGCCTGATCCAGAATCAGCCGCCGCTCCAGCCGGAGGGCTCTGCTTCGGGCAATCCCCTCAGCCTGCTGGCTCCAGTCCCCTATCATCTCCTGAATCTGCTGGCGGTCCGCTCCCCTGGCCTCCAGGTGGAAGAGTACCTTCTCCGGAATAATATTGGCGGCATTCGGTTCATTGCTGATCCGCCCGATCGTGCCCACGGCTTCATCCGCCGGCTGCTTCCGGCAGACCGCTTCGAACGCCGGCATCATCTCGGAAGCGCCCATCAGCGCATCCTTCCGGTCCTGCATCAAGGTGGTACCGGCATGATTCGCTTCCCCCGTGACGGTAATCTCCTCGCGGTAAATTCCCGTGATGGCGGTGACGATTCCCACTGGAATGCCCCGGTCCAGCAGCCGCTTACCTTGCTCAATATGGACTTCGAGAAAAGCTGCAAACGCCTCGGGTTCCCTCCGGCATTGTTCGAAATGCTCAGGATCGCCGCCTGCCCGCCGCAGCGCCTCCGTCAGCAGCTGCCCCTGATCATTGCGCACTCCGGCAAGATCATCCTGTCTGAGCTTGCCCGAGACTGCCCGGCTGCCGAACGTAGACAGTCCGAACGGGTTCGGCTCCTCCGCGCTGAAGGAAACCAGCTCCAGCGGATGACGGGTGTTGATCTTGTTCTCTTCCAGTACTGTCATAACCTCCAGAGCCAGCAGAACGCCAAGCGCACCGTCATATTTCCCGCCGTTTGGAACCGTATCGATGTGGGAGCCAAATGCGATCACCGGAAGGCTCTCCCGTGCTCTGCCGGAAGCACAGGAACCGCCGGCAGCTACGGAATTTCCTGACGGATCGGAAATCCTCTGCCCATCCGGAACTCCTGAAACCTCTAAGTCTTCCGGAGCCTCTGGACACTCCATAACATCCGAATCTCCGGATATAGTCCCCTGTCCCGTTCCCCTCCGGGTGGCCCAGATATTCGCCGCTTCATCTACCCTGACCCTAAGCTGCAGATCCAGCAGCTTACTCTTGAGCCACTGCCGGGCGGCCAGCTCGGCCTCAGTGAAGGTCGTCCGGTCCAGCCCTCCGGTCTGCTTATTCAGGCCGAACTTGGCCAGCTCCCGGATGTTATTCTGCAGACGTTCCGCATTAATCCGCAAGGCTCTCATCACCATACCCTCCTTCCGTTCTGAATGACTGCCTCACCCTTCTTGAACACGGTATCCACCAGATTCACCGCATAATGGTATTGGAGGTAGAGAACATTCGGCGCGTCGAACATTACCAGATCTGCCTGTTTGCCAACCTCAATGCTGCCGATCACATCCGCACGGCAGATCGCATGTGCCGCGTTGATTGTACAGGCCGTCAGCACCTCCGCCGGAGTCATGCCCATCGTCAGGCAGCCCAGATTCATAATAAACGGCAGCGATTCCGTCGGGGAAGAGCCTGGATTGCGGTCGGTCGACAGCGCAACAGGCACACCAGCATTAATCAACGCCCGCGCATCCGCAGGCTTCGCCATCAGGAAGAAGGCTGTGCCCGGAAGCAATACGGCGATTACTCCGCTCTCCGCCATCGCCTGTATGCCAGCTTCGGAAGCATGCAGCAGATGATCCGCTGTCACTGCCCCCAGCTCGGCGGCCAGCTCCGCTCCTCCGCAGGAGACAATCTCATCGGCATGGAGCTTGGGCTTCAGCCCCCAGCTCCGGCCTGCCTCCAGAATGTCCCTGGACTGCTCCACCGTGAATACTCCCTCTTCGCAGAACACATCACAGAACTCCGCCAGCCCCTCCCGGGCCACAGCCGGAATCATCTCTTCAATCACACTTCGGACATATCCATCCGCATCGCCGCGATATTCCACCGGCACGGCATGCGCGCCCATGAATGTGGACACCACATCCACCGGATGGGAAGCATCCAGCCTCCGGGCCGCCCGCAGCTGCTTCAGTTCATCCTCCAGCCGCAATCCGTATCCGCTCTTGGCTTCGATGGTGGTAACCCCATGCGCCAGGAAACGGTCCAGCCGCTTCAAGGTTTCGGCGATCAGCTGTTCCTCCGTAGCTTCCCGGGTCCGTTCGGTGGAATACAGAATTCCACCTCCGGCATTTAGAATGTCCATATATTTAGCGCCCTGCAGCCGCAGATTCAGCTCAAACTCCCGGGAGCCGGCAAAAACGGCATGGGTATGGGGATCGACCAGCCCCGGCGTAACAGTCTTTCCTTCCGCTGAGAACACCGTCACCTGCTTATCTCCGGCATGCTGCTCCACATAGCTGCGCGCATCCTCATCACTGCCGACGAAGGTGAAGATACCGTCTTCAATCACGATTCCCCCATGCCCGATTAGCCCGAGCTCCTCCATCTCCTTGCCCGTCTTCGGCTTACTACTGGCACCGCCAAGCGTCGCGATTTGCGCAGCGTTCTGAATATAGATCATCACTTGACTCCTTTCGGGTCAATCAGCATGGGCATCACAATGCCTTGAGCCTTGGCTGTCTCCACAGCCAGGGGATACCCCGCATCCGCATGGCGGACTACGCCCATCCCCGGATCTGAGGTCAGCACCCGTTCAAGCCGTGCTTCCGCTTCCTTCGTTCCATCCGCCACCACGACCATTCCGGCATGCTGCGAATAGCCCATGCCGACGCCTCCGCCGTGGTGCAGCGATACCCAGCTGGCACCGGCAGCGGTATTGACCAGCGCATTCAGCAGCGGCCAATCCGATACCGCATCACTGCCGTCACGCATCGCTTCCGTCTCCCGGTTGGGGGAAGCGACAGAGCCTGCGTCGAGATGATCCCTGCCGATAACAATCGGCGCAGACAGCTCTCCGGCTGCCACCATATCATTGATAATCCGCCCGAACTTCGCCCGTTCACCGTAGCCGAGCCAGCAAATCCGTGCAGGCAGCCCCTGGAAGGAGATCTTCTCCTGCGCCAGAGTAATCCAGCGCTGCAGCCCTTCGTTATCCGGGAATGCCTTCAGAATAGCCGTATCCGTCTTATAGATATCTTCAGGATCGCCCGACAGGGCGACCCAGCGGAACGGTCCTTTGCCTTCGCAGAATTGCGGGCGGATATAGGCCGGGACGAAGCCCGGGAAGTCAAAAGCCTGCTTCACGCCTTCATCATAGGCAACCTGGCGGATATTATTGCCGTAATCGAAGGTAACCGCCCCCCTCCGCTTAAGCTCCAGCATCGCTTCGACGTGGCGGGCGATACTCTTTCGCGCCAATTGTATATATCCCTGCGGGTCCTCAATTCTTAGCTGCTTAGCCGTATCCACCGTGAAGCCTTCCGGCACATAGCCGTTCAGCGGATCATGGGCCGAGGTCTGGTCGGTCAGAATATCCGGGACAAAGCCCCGGGATATCATCACCGGCAGTACTTCTGCCGCATTGCCGAGCAGGCCCACCGAAAGTGCCCGCCCGGTGTCCCGGGCTGCTTCAGCCAGCGACAGCGCCTCATCCAGCGTTTCGGCCAGCACATCGCAGTAGCGGGACTGGATTCTTTTCTCAATCCGCGTCCGGTCCACATCGATGCCGATGAATACCCCGCCGTTCATGGTGACGGCCAGCGGCTGCGCGCCTCCCATGCCGCCGAGTCCCGCGCTAAACGTGATCGTCCCCCGAAGTGAACCGCCGAAATGCTGCCTCGCACACTCCGCGAACGTCTCATATGTCCCCTGCACAATTCCCTGTGTGCCGATATAAATCCAGCTGCCCGCCGTCATCTGCCCGTACATCATCAGCCCTTTCTGGTCCAGCTCATGGAAGGTACTCCAGTTGGCCCAGGCCGGCACCAGATTGGAATTGGCCAGCAGCACGCGCGGGGCATCACGATGGGTGCGGAAGACGGCAACCGGCTTGCCGGACTGTATCAGCAGAGTTTCGTTGTCCTCGAGCATCTTAAGGGAGCGCACAATAGCATCATAGCTCTCCCAGTTGCGCGCGGCCTTGCCGATCCCGCCATAGACAACCAATTGCTCCGGGTGCTCCGCCACCTCGGGATCGAGATTATTCATCAGCATGCGCAGCGCCGCTTCCTGCACCCAGCCCTTGGTGTTCAGCACGTTGCCTCTTGGCGCGCGGCAGACTCTTGGTTCATCCATATTCATATTCTTAACTCCCCTTCCTCCATTGAACATGCTTATCATGCCGGGAACCCGGTGACTGCTTACGCTGCAGATAACTCCCCTTCCAGCGGGAAACTTTCATACGTGGTTGAATGCAGCGTTATCCCGCAAGGTAGCGAATTGCATTTTCGATTAAAAATCCTGCACAAAATACAACATTCCCTTCATCAAATCGGCCGTAACCGGAAATTGTTGTAGAAAATACAGCATTCCTCCTCTTCCAACCGGCTTAGCGGGAGAATTGTTGTATTCCATACAACAATCCCCCTGAACACCCGGGTATCCAGGTATCAAAGTTGCAAAATTTACAACAATTATGCCTATAGCGGCTGAACTAAAGTTCTCAGCCGGCTTCCAGACATGAACTCCGAGTAAACTGTTACATTACCGCCCCATTGCCTCGTTTAAAACTCGCCAAAAGGCTTGATCGGCCGAACCCCGTCCTCCAGTAACTAACCGGTTAGCGGAATCGAATGTTTCTGCTTGCCCTTGATCAGGAATGAAACGGAACCAGTGCGAACAGCTCCTCCAGCACATCCGCTTCCTTCATCCACTCGGCGATGGTGGCGAAATCACCGGACAGGACCCGGTCCCCGTCCACGAACGGGACCAGCTCCCGGCAGCGGTCATACAGCCATTTCGTGCCCGCCCCGAGCAGCTGAGGCCCCCGAAAATCGGCAGCCTGCGCCCCGCAGAGCAGCTCGATCGCCAGCACCGCATAGGCATTGTCGACGATCTGCTTCGCCTTCCGGGCGGCGATCGTGCCCATGCTTACATGATCCTCCTGATTGCCGGAGGAGGGGATCGAATCCACACTGGCCGGATGAGCCAGTGATTTATTCTCGGACACCACAGACGCCGCCGCATACTGGGCGATCATGAACCCGGACTGCAGCCCCCCGTTCTTCGTCAGGAACGGGGGCAGCCCCTCGTTCAGCTGCGGATTAACCATCCGCTCGATCCGCCGCTCGGCAATATCCGCCAGCTCCGCCGCGCTGATGGACAGATGATCCATCGGCAGCGCAACCGGCTGCCCGTGGAAGTTCCCGCCCGAGATTACCTTGTCTTCATCCGCGAATATCAGCGGATTGTCTGTGGCCGAGTTGATCTCAATCTCCAGCTTCTCTGCGATGTAAGCCAGCGCATCACGGCTTGCACCGTGAACCTGCGGCGCGCAGCGCAGCGAATAGGCATCCTGCACCCGCACTTCCCCCTGATTAGTCATCAGCTTACTGCCGGCTGTCAGATTGCGGATATTATCGGCCGCCTGGCGCTGGCCTTGATGCGGACGAACCGCATGCGTCGCCGGGTCGAACGCATCCCGGACCGCCCGCAGCGCCTCACAGCTGAGTGCGGCCGTGCAGTCGGCCCAATTGGCCAGATTCAGCGCATCCCGGCAGGCCAGCGTGCCGACAGCGGTCATCACCTGTGTTCCGTTGATCAGGGCCAGCCCCTCCTTGGCCGCAAGGACAATTGGCGCTAGCCCCGCCTTGGCCAGCGCCTGAGCACCAGGCATCCGTATACTCTGATAATAGGCTTCGCCTTCGCCGATCAGAACCAGTACCATATGCGACAAGGGAGCAAGGTCACCGCTTGCGCCCAGGGAGCCTTTCTCCGGAATTACCGGAACCACGCCCCGGTTAAGCATCTCCACCATCAGCCGGATCACCTCCAGACGGATGCCGGAATAACCAAGGGATAAGGCGTTTATCCGCAGCAGCAATATTGCGCGCACAACCTCCTCCGGGAACGGCTCGCCAATTCCGCAGCAGTGGCTGCGGATCAGATTAAGCTGCAGCTGCTTCGTATCCTCCGGCGAGATGTACGTATCACTGAATTTGCCGAAGCCGGTCGTGAGGCCGTACACCACTTTTTTCTCCAGCAGGAGCTTCTCTACATATTGGCGGGTACGGTCCACCTTGCGGCAGCTCTCCTCGCTCAGGTCCACCATCCGATAATACCGGGCCACCTTAACAACTTCCTCAATGGTTAATGTATTGCCGCGGATCATGACGGTTTGATTGTCTATCTCGGGCATATGCCTCACCTGCTTCCCGGGTAATAGAAAAAGAAAAAGCCCATACCCTAATAGAGGTACCGGCTTCTATATCACTAATCGCTATATTACGGCTAATAATTCCTAGATATGATTGAATCCAAATCCATTCCCCTTCATGCTCCACGCTTCCGGACATCATCCCCCGCACTGAAGCCGATGCTTCTCCCATGCCGGAGATCTCCTCTTTTCTTGACGTTATATAATATGCCTTACACTCGCTAATCATGAATAATCCTCATTAAAAACAAGTTAGGGCAGGCCCCCAGATCCGGAAGCCTGCCCTAATACATATGATATTCCGTCCTGAAGTTAGCCTTCATCCGGAGTTAACCTTGGCTCTCCCGCTCAAACTGCTCTAAATACCGCCCAAGCCCTTTCTCCGCAAGCTCATTCTTCGGAATAAAACGCAGTGCGGCGGAATTCACCCGGTAATGCAGCTTCGCCGGCTCCGGGCCATCGTAGGATAAATCTCCCAGATAAGCCCCGCTCAGCCTGCTGCGCAGCACCGTCCGTACTTCACCGCTGCCGTAGTCCGCTTCTCGGCGGATCAGCCCCTCTTCCACCGGCTTGGTGAATCCGGGCCAGCCGGTGCCGGCATCGAATTTGTCCGTGGAGCTGAATAGCGGATCACCGCTGATCATATCGGCGTAGATCCCTTCCCCGAAGTGGTTCCAATACTCGTTCTGATACGGCGGCTCCATAGCCTTCTTCTGGGTGACCTCATATTGCAGCTCTGTCAGCTGCTTCAGCAGCTGCTTCTTGTCTTCGCGGCTGTTCCAGTGCAGCTCCGTGAAATCATCACGGCCTGAACCCTTCTGGTACAGCTTGTAGTCCAGCGGATGGGTTCTATAATAATGCTGATGCTCCGCTTCCGCCGGATAGAAGGCTGCTGCCGGCAGAATTTCCGTCACAATCGGTGCTTTGAACCGCTTGCTGGCCTGAAGCGCCGCCTTCGACAGCTCCGCCTTCTGCCGCTGCTCTTCACTGTGTACAAAAATCGCCGCCTCGTAAGCACGCCCCCGGTCCATAAATTGCCCGCCGCCGTCTGTCGGATCAATCAGCTGCCAATAAATGTCCAGCAGACGTTCATAAGAAAAACGTTCCGGGTCAAAGGTGATCTGCACCGCCTCCCTATGCCCTGTAGCTTCTCTTCCTAATGCCTCGTAGGTAGGATTCTCCGTATGTCCTCCCGTGTAACCGGATACCACCGAGATTATACCCGGCAGCTCGTCGAACGGCTTGACCATACACCAAAAGCAGCCGCCGGCGAAGGTGGCCACCTGGAGTGTATTGTTAGTAGTCAACCAGACCGCCTCCTTGTACTCTTTTCCCCTATTATATATGAATATCCTTTTTCACGAGAGCGGAATACGCTGTGAATGCTCCATACTTCCCCGGGAGATCCCTTCCGTTGGTCAGCTCGTCCAGCACAAGAATAGCTATGATGTGAATCTGTGTCTCTCTGGGCTTATTTAGGCCTATTTGAGTCTGTTTGATTGGTTTGAACGGGCCCGGTTCTTTTCTTCACGCCGGTTGGAATCCCATAGCTCCTTATGCATCCAGCCTGCGAATACGAGCATTACGAGGGTCAGAATCAGGACATACTCCCTCATGATGCCCGATAGGCTGCCGTCCGTATTATATCCGAGAATGATGTTCAGCCGCCCCCACAACAGATTGAGGCATAGCAGTGCTACAGCCCCGTAGGTAACCCATACACTCCGGAGATACAAATTATACGTCCGCAAGGGGCCTCGTCCCATAAAATACCTGCGGTAATGGATAACATAAGCAGTAAAAGCAATAAAGGCTATCGTTTCCAGTGTGATCAGTGTCAAGTCAACAATTTCCATGCAGATCATCTCCCCTTCTACCTAAGCCGGTACGGTGCAGATCAATGAGTCTCTCCAGATCATTGGATTCATACGCTTCCTGAATTTCGCCCAAGGTATCTATTTCATGCTTGACCCGGCTGGGCTTCATCTCGTGTTTTCTGAATATATCGAGGAGCTTCACTTGTTGACGACCTCCTCATCTTTAGGTTTCTTCTCCGCAGTGCCTCTCTCGATTAGCAGCTTGACGAGCGTACGGTTATATTCATTCAGCTGCTTTTCGTTCTCTTCATCACGTTTCTGGTAATTCTGAATCACTTTCTCTTTGTTCGCAATTTGCTTAATACTCCAGATTAATGCAGTAGATAACAGGACATTTAGCACGACCGAACCATTGTTATTCACAAAAAGGCCAGTCAATGCACTGAAATCCATGGGTAGTCCCCCCGTTCCTATAATGTAATCTAGATTCTGTCATCAGAAATGAATGCGCCCTTACCCCCTGTCCACTTTTTCGCCACCAGCCATTACTACCGCTCCAATCACAACACCCTCATAGTAATCTACTCTTTCAAAAGCATTTCTGATTGGGTGCAGCAGTATATTGTTAGAGCGGGGGCGGGTGGGTGTGCGGATAGATGTCCGACAAATGAAATTGTCTCTTCAGTGAGTATCCACAACAAAAAAACCTTGCCAGACCTGGAAAGGTTTTGAAAAAGCGAATAATTAACATAAATACAACACTTATTCGTTTGTAATTCTGGATGAAGTTCACTTTCACCCAATTTATAACTTCAGCATTGAAAAGTAAGGAGCTTGCCTAACGTAAGATTAATCAATTTTCAAATCTAAGATATATTCTACTCATGATTTAGCGGCATTCTGCTATGTGCATTGAACTCTTTCTTTATTCCTGATATTTGCACGTCAGCAGTAGTCATATTACCTTGTTTCTGTAAAACGGTTTCGGCAATTCGCCACCTGTAGATAGCAAGGACTTTTCCAAAGGACCTGCCAACAATGACACTACTCCCAGACAGTTCAGCCAATGCTCTGCGGACCAGCTTTCTTCGGGGTGGAATGCCCCCTTCCCCTTCCCCTTCCCCATTTCTACTGTCCCGAGCGTCAACTAATCCGCAAACTTCTCCGGTGAATCCAACATATGATCCGCCCGCTCTTTCGCTTACCTGTATATCCCTGCGGAAGATCGCCTGCTATGCCTAACGTTATCCAGTTGACAAAGTCATAAGGGGAATCTGTGGCTTTATCCGCACGGATTCTTAACGTATCCATGAAACCCGTCCCAATCTCTTTGAAACTGTCCAACGATTTTAACAATGCATTTTTCGGCTTCTCTGGTGCTTCCGCTTGTTCATCCGGCGCTTTGCTTTTAAACAGATTATAGCTTTCTAAACCTGCCATAGTTGATGCAATATGATGAGTCTGTTACCTATTTAAATAATTCTAGCTATCACTGTCATCATCCCATAGTGAATCAAATTCTTCATCCGTCATACCGCCACTTCCTTTTATATGAGGAGCGTAATAATGCCCATTTGCATCAATAATGTATTCAACCTGTGACTTTTCATCAGAAATAATAATAGAAAATTCACTATCCGCATGATAAATTGTAGGTTCTATTGTAACTAAGACAATCCATGTAATCCCTTCTACTCCATCAAATCCATCATATGATTTTACAGTTCTTTCATTATTAATTACAATTTTTCCTGATAAATTGTATTTCTCTGTATATGCCGAAGCAATCTCCAATGCTTGCTTACTTGATAAGTTCATACTTAATTGTTCTCCTTTCAATCTGTGAATCCTGTCCAATCTCGTGGTGGCCATTCTCCATGCCTTACTTTATAAATATACTTCATAGAAAATAATATTTCGGCTTCTGAAAACTTATCTTTGCATCGTCACCGTATCGGATGAGATCTCCTATCTGTTCGAAGCGCTCAAGCAGGGGGCGCAGGGGTATGGGAATCTGTGGCTTTATCCGCACGGATTCTTAACGTATCCATGAAACCCGTCCCAATCTCTTTGAAACTGTCCAGCGATTTTAAGAAAGCATTTTTCGACTTCTCTGGCGCTTCCGCTTGTTCATCCGGCGCTTTGCTTTTAAACAGGTTATAGCTTTCTAATTGCGCAAATGAGGAAGTTAACCGGGCGACGTCTCCCCAAGCTTCTGCACCTTGGTTCGACATCATATGTACGCCTAAATTGACCCCTGTAGCTATCATTTGCTTCATTGTAGCATGAATGCCTTCCAGCTGCCCCTTCGCCCAATTGCCCTGAGCTCCATCTTCCATCCCCATCCGCAGCAGCAGTAGATACGCTTCATTCTGTACCAGAGGTACGTTACCAGACGTAATGGACGGATCATACATACATGCCTTGACTGCCGGCTGCTTGAAGTAGACACTCAGATCCTTCCCCGCCTGGTACTGGACCTCATCCACTCCAAACGATTTCAGCTTCGCCCGTGCCTCTTCCGCCAACTGGTGCACCCTATCCATCTGCGCCTGGTTTCCAAATGCCTGGTACACGCCAAAAGCCGTCTGCGCCTTTGCGATCTGGTCCCGTGCTTCGTAGATATCCTTGAGCTTGCTTTGCACGGCAATGGAGTCCACTGTCTCCAGGCCGGACTGACTGTTCATGTCCAGAAGCTTCCGCACCATTGGATCGCTGTTCAGTTCATCCCTGCCGCTCAGGATCGCTATCGAAGAAATCAGTTTGGTTGATATCTTCTGGGCAAAGGCCGGAATTGGTAACCTTCCCACGCTCCCGAACCCTGCTCCAAAACTTCCGAACATACCGCCAAAAATGCCGAACTGCTGGCTGAGCTGGCCCGCCTGACGCTTGCTTTCGTCCTGCACGTCCTGAACACCCTTCACCGCTATCCGAATGAGATCCTCAAGCTTCTCCGCCTCTACAGTCAACTCGTTGATAAGCACCTGAGCTTGCAACCGGCCTGTCCCTATGGGTAGCCCGTCCCATTGGCTGGCCTGGCCTTTCAGCTGCAGGTACAAACGGTTCGTGTCTTCACTCACCTGTCCTATTTTCGCTTGCAGACGCCGGGCTTCATCGGCATCAAACACCATTTTTCCAGCTGACATTCCTTCCCTCCAATTCTTTATACACTACTTCATCGTTGGAAAGCTTATGTAAAACAAGAAGTTACTAATAACCTATATATCGGTTTTATTTTCCATTTAATCGCTAGTTATCCTTACTTTTGAATTCTCAAAGCTAAAAAAAGGCTTCCCACAAGTTCATTGAACTCGTGAGAAGCCTCTAATTGTATTACCCTATGTGGGGAATTGAACTCCCCAACAGCTCCCCCCTTGCCTCAGCAAGGGTTGTAAAGCTGTCTTACATCATGCCGCCCATACCGCCCATACCGCCCATATCAGGCATTCCGCCCTTTTCAGGTTCTGGCTTGTCAGCGATAACAGCTTCAGTAGTCAGGAACATTGCAGCTACGGAAGCCGCGTTCTGCAGAGCATAACGGGTTACTTTCGCAGGGTCAACGATACCCGCTTCGAACATGTTTACCCACTCATCGGTAGCAGCGTTATAGCCGATACCTACAGCTTCTTTTTTCAGACGGTCCACGATAACGGAACCTTCCTGGCCTGCGTTAGCAGCGATGGTGCGAACAGGTTCTTCCAGTGCGCGCAGCACGAGGTTAACGCCGGTTCTTTCGTCGCCTTCAGCTACTACAGCAGCAACAGCAGCATATACGTTCACAAGAGCAGTACCCCCACCGGAGACGATACCTTCTTCAACCGCAGCGCGGGTTGCGTTCAGGGCATCTTCGATGCGGAGCTTGCGCTCTTTAAGTTCAGTTTCAGTAGCAGCACCGACTTTGACAACGGCTACGCCGCCAGCCAATTTAGCCAGACGCTCCTGCAGTTTTTCTTTGTCGAACTCGGAAGTCGTTTCTTCCAGCTGGGAGCGGATTTGGCTTACACGTGCATTGATATCCGCCTTGTCGCCGCTTCCGTCTACGATTGTAGTGTTTTCTTTGGTTACGCGCACTTGGCGTGCGTTACCCAGTTGCTCGATGGAAGTGCTTTTCAGATCCAGTCCAAGCTTCTCAGTGATCACTTGGCCGCCTGTCAGAGCAGCGATATCCTGCAGCATAGCTTCGCGGCGGTCGCCGAATCCAGGAGCTTTAACAGCTACTGCATTGAACGTTCCGCGCAGTTTGTTCACGATCAGCATTGCCTGAGCTTCGCCTTCGATATCTTCAGCGATGATAACCAGCGGACGCGCCTGTTGAACGATCTTCTCAAGCAAAGGAAGAATTTCCTGAGTGCTGCTGATTTTTTTGTCAGTGATCAGGATGTACGGGTTCTCCAGAACAGCTTCCATTTTGTCCGTATCAGTAATCATGTACGGGGAAATGTAACCACGGTCGAACTGCATACCTTCTACCACTTCAAGCTCAGTCAGGAATCCGCGGGATTCTTCAACGGTGATAACACCGTCTTTGCCGACTTTTTCCATAGCTTCAGCAATCAGTTGGCCTACTTCTTCGTCAGCAGCAGAGATAGCAGCTACTTGTGCGATGGACTGGGAATCTTCGATAGGCTTGGAAATTCTCTGCAGTTCAAGAACAGCAGCTTTAACCGCTTTGTCGATCCCTTTACGCATAACCATAGGGTTAGCGCCTGCAGTAACGTTCTTCAGACCTTCACGGATCATGGCTTGAGCCAGAACTGTTGCAGTTGTAGTACCGTCACCGGCTACATCGTTAGTTTTGGTAGCAACTTCTTTAACAAGCTGCGCGCCCATGTTCTCGAATGCATCTTCAAGCTCGATTTCTTTGGCGATGGTAACACCATCATTAGTGATCAGCGGGCTGCCGAATTTCTTCTCAAGCACCACGTTACGGCCTTTAGGTCCGAGTGTAACTTTAACCGCATTTGCCAAAGCATCAACCCCGCGCAGCATAGCGCGGCGGGCATCTTCACTGAATTTAATTTCTTTTGCCATTGTGTTGTTAACCTCCTAAAAGTTTTGTGTAGCATTCGCTTCATTAATTTCACTTCGTACAAAACTCGCTTCGAAAGCATAAACTTAAGTTTTGTGTATATAAGTAATCGGGATCTAACTTATGAAAGGCTCTAACAGACTAGTCAAGAATCGCGTGAATGTCGCTTTCTTTCATAATCAGATATTCTTTGCCTTCGTATTTGATTTCAGTTCCGGCATATTTCGAGAAAAGCACACGGTCGCCTTCTTTAACTTCCAGCGCTACACGTACTCCGTCTTTCAAAGCTCCGCTGCCTACAGCGATAATTGTGCCTTCTTGCGGTTTCTCCTTGGAAGAGTCCGGAAGCACGATCCCGAAAGAAGTGGTTTGCTCTTGCTCGCTTGGTTCTACCAATACGCGTTCACCTAGTGGTTTAATCATGAAAAAATAGCCTCCTTTGAAATTATGTTGTTTACCTTGAAAACATAGATTGAACTGCCGGGAATCTTAGCGGTCCTTATGGCACTGTTGAGAATCAGCATACTTAAATGCTGTTTCGCCGGCCCATTCCCTATTTTCCACAGCGTTAGCACTCAACTGCTTGCAGTGCTAACAACAATTTTTATGATACTCAACTTGAAGACGGATTTCAAGTCCTTTTACGTAAAATCGTATTTGTTTTGGGGAAAATTATGGTTTCAGGGGTTGTCCGGCACACACTCTCTTACATTCTATCCACCAGGGGGCAAAATATGCCCCCTCCATTACTCCGCCTTAATATAACGTGCTTCCCGCTGCGCATCCTCCGCCAACTGCCTCCGGTAAACGAACGCAGACAGAAATACACTGAATTCATACAGCACCAGAAGCGGAATTGTCACCAGAAAATCCGAGATGAAATCGGGCGGTGTGATCACCACAGCAATAAATACAAGCGCAAAATAGGCATACCGCCGCATCCGGCGCAGGCGCAGCGGATTGAGCACTCTCAGCTTGGTCAGGAACATGACAATCAGCGGCAGCTCGAAGAGCAAGGCCAGCGGGATCACCAGACTGAACAGGAAATTGAAATATTCGGCTATGCCGTATGTCTCCTCAAGTCCCATGCTGCGCGTAATCGAGATCGTAAAGGACAAGGCCATAGGAAATACGATGTAATAGGCAAAGGCTATGCCCAGAATAAACAGAACGAACACATACGGCACATAACGCAGCGCTGCGCTGCGTTCAACGGGCCGAAGGCCCGGGCTGATGAAGGCCCACAGCTGAAAGACAATAAACGGCACGGAGAACGCCAGTGACACGGCCATGGCAATCTTCATGTACATGCCGATCCCGTCCCAGAAAGAGAAGGCATGCAGCACGAATCCCTGGGCAGGGTCAGCACTGATAAGATACAAATAGATCGGTTTGGCAACGAACAACCCGAGTACAAGTCCGGCTGCAAATACGATCAGCACGTAGATAAGCCGTCTGCGCAGTTCCGTCAGATGATCGACCAAAGACATTTCTTCCGCTTCCAGAGACATGACTGACACCACCCGAAATAAACTATGAAAATGGCTATATCGATTAGAGAAAAAAGAGGCGCCGCCCCAGTCTGAAGCAGACCTGGGTAAGACGCCCCTGCGTAAGTGGATGGAAATTATTCCGGCAGACGGCGGTCCTGCGGAAGTTCTGCTGCTACAGTCTGCGGAGCCGGAGGAGCAGGCACTTCACTCTTCCGGGCCGGTTCCGGTTCATTAATGATCTCCCGCGCCCCGTCCTTGAATTCACGGAAGGTACGTCCGACTGCCCGCCCAAGCTCAGGAAGCTTATTCGGGCCAAAGAGCAGGAGCGCCAAGATAACCAATAGAATAATTCCGGGTGCACCAATACCATTTAGCATTACTGTTTCCTCCCATCACTCTATCCGTTCATGATATCGTTAACGATAAATTAATAATACCATAACTTATATCACACATCCATCGTCTAGAGTGACGAATCATGCTGAAGTTACCGGAGCATGTGCACTTATTGCCGGTATTGTCCGGTAACCATCAGCAAGGCTTCAGGCAGCTGATCCATAATAGCCGCCAGGTTCTCATGCACACCCTTAGGATTGCCGGGCAGATTGACAATCAATGTCCGGCCGCGGATGCCGCAGATTCCCCGGAACAGCATCACCGCCCTGTTCTTCTGCATCACTGTGCTGCGCATCGCCTCGGAGAGTCCAGGGACTTCACGTTCAATGACACGCCGTGTAGCCTCCGGTGTAACGTCGCGGATCGCCAGATCGGTTCCCCCGGTAGTCAGCACCAGATCCGCCTGGAAATAATCTGTCAGTTCAATCAATGCAGCAATAATCTCATCCTGCTCATCGGGTACGATCCGGTATTCTACAATCTCGCCTCCAAGCTCTTCTTCCACCAGTTCCCGAATAACCTGGGCGCTCGTGTCTTCCCGTTCGCCTCTGGCCCCTTTATCGCTGGCCGTCAGGATTGCTGTTTTCCACGCCATAGGTTGTCCCTCCCTCTCTATGTACTATGTAAGTCCGGCTGCTTGATACAGCCGCTGCCCGCACCTTCAGCGTAAGTCTCATGCTGTTAGCTATTCTTCCTCCAGCGCGTAATCGCCATTCTTGCCGCCGCTCTTGGACACCAGCAGGGTAGGTCCGATAATCATATCCTTCTGCAGCGCCTTGCACATGTCGTATACGGTCAACGCCGCTGCTGAAACTGCAGTCAGCGCCTCCATCTCCACACCGGTTTTGCCGGTAGTCTTGACGGTTGCTTCTATATATAGTTCATCTTTGCTGTTATCCGAGAAGCTGATATCCACCCCGGTAAGCGGCAAAGGATGGCACATCGGAATCCAGGCGGAGGTCTGCTTGGCAGCCATAATTCCCGCAACCTGGGCTACGGCGAGCACATCTCCCTTGCTGATTCTGCCCGTTTTAATGGCGGTAAGCGTCTCCGGGGCCATCTGCACCCGGCTTCGCGCCGCCGCTGTCCGGCTGGTGACTTCCTTCTCGCTCACATCCACCATGCGGGCTCTGCCCTGTTCATTGAAATGAGTTAACTCCATGTCTTCCTCTCCTTCCGGCAGTCCCAAATGCCGTTCTCCGTAATCAGCACATCCATTAAGGCATCATGCTCTTCCAGCGGCACTTCAGGTACCAGCTGCAGGCTAAAAGCCAGTCCCACCCACAGGGGCCTGGCGGCAGATTCAGGAAGCTCTGCTTCCCACTCTGCCCGCAGGCGGTCATAGTAGCCCTGCCCATAGCCGAGCCGCCCGCCGCGCAAGTCGAAGGCCAGGCCGGGTACGAATACGGCATCCGGCAGGCCGGATCTCTCACTCTTGCCGGCGTAAGCGCCGTGACCTGCTATTTCGGTTACGGGCTCCGGTATACCGTAAGCTCCCGGAGCAAGCTCTTCCCAGGACCGGACCGGATGGATGCTCAGGACTCCGCTCTCCCGGACGACCCTCGGAAGCAGCACTTCATGTCCTCTGGCCCAAGCTTCAGCCAGCAGTGGGCGGCAATCCAGCTCAGAGCGGAACGGGGCATAGGCCAGCAGTGAATCCCCTTGCTCCTGAGAGAACCAGGTCAAGGCATGACTGCATACCAGAGCAGACAACCGGCCTCTCTGTTCCATGGATAGTCCGTCCCGGAGAGCGGCCTTCCCGGCACGCAGCTCACGCTTCCGGAGAGCAAGCCGCATGCTGCTGTCCTGCATAGGCAGCCGCCTCCTCTTCAACATGTTCCTAGCTTATCATAGTTTGTAAGCTCAGTTTACCACTCTTCTCCCCGGTTCGCCAAGGCTATGGCATTTACATTGTTAGAAGAATGTTCTGCGCACTGTCTTTGACCGTCCCGCCGTGAAATGCCGGGAGCCCGGACAGCTGATCTGCCGCCGTCAGGGCCCTCAGGAATGATGCAGCCCCCTCGCGCGGCAAACCTTTTTCATGTAAACTATAGAATAAGATTATTACAAGCCGGGCGTAATGAGCCAAGGCGAATATGCAAGGGCGGAGGTTTCATCAGAATGCTTCTTCAAGCGACAGGAATTTCGAAATCATATGGAATACAAAGCGTGCTGGACGGCATCAGCCTGATGGTCAATGAGAAGGAAAGAGTCGGTCTGGTAGGCGTCAACGGGGCCGGCAAGTCCACCTTCCTGCAGATTCTCGCAGGTGAGATGTCGTATGACAGCGGGCAAATTCATAAATCCAAAGAAACCACAATAGGGTATCTGGCCCAGAACAGCGGCCTGCAATCCGATAAAACCATTCAGGAAGAGATGCTCGCTGTTTTTGCGCCGCTGCTTGAGGCGGA
Organism: Paenibacillus sp. FSL R10-2199; assembly: GCF_038000235.1. Lineage (NCBI taxonomy): Bacteria > Bacillati > Bacillota > Bacilli > Caryophanales > Paenibacillaceae > Paenibacillus > Paenibacillus sp. FSL R10-2199. Next base: position 1,555,053 of record NZ_JBBOBO010000002.1, read on the forward strand.
GGCGGAGCTGCGGCAGCTGGAAACGGATATCGCTGATCCGGCGCTCGCGGAAGATCCGAAGCGTTATGAGGATCTGCTCGAGCGCTACGCCAGACGTTCAGACTGGTTCAAGGATCATGGCGGCTACGAGATGAACACACGGATTCGCAGCGTCCTGCATGGTATGGGCTTCGGGGAATTTGCACCCGAGACCCCGATCGCTACGCTCAGCGGCGGTCAGAAGACACGCCTGGCACTGGCGCGCATTCTGCTGCAGGCTCCTGATCTGCTTATGCTTGATGAGCCGACCAACCATCTGGACATTGAGACGCTCACCTGGCTGGAGGATTATCTGCGCGGATATCCCGGCGGTATCCTGGTGGTCTCCCATGACCGGTATTTCCTCGACCGTCTGGTCACGACCATAGTGGAAATTGAGCGGCACCAGTCCCGCAGATATACAGGCAATTACAGCCGCTATATGGAGCTGAAGGCAGCGGAATATGAGATCCGCATGAAGCAATATGAGAAGCAGCAGGACGAGATTTCGCGGATGGAGGATTTCGTACAACGCAATATTGTGCGGGCTTCCACCACCAAGCGGGCGCAGAGCCGGCGTAAGGCACTCGACAAAATGGAGCGCATCGACCGGCCGCTGGGCGATCTGAAGAAGGCCAGCTTCTCCTTCGAGCCTGACTTCATGTCCGGCAAGGAAGTGCTGCAGGTCCGCGAGGTCGCAGTAGCTTTTAACGAAGGGGCTGCCCCACTGTTTCGCAATGCTTCCTTTGAGCTTAGACGCGGCGAGACAGCGGCGCTGATCGGTCCGAACGGTATCGGCAAGTCCACGCTTCTGCAGTGCATGACCGGCACCCGTGAACCATCCGCCGGAACGGTCAACTGGGGAACCAAGGTGAAGATCGCTTACTACGATCAGGAGCAGACGAGGCTGAATCCGCGCAACACCGTCCTGGAGGAGCTATGGAGTGAGTACCCGATGCTGGAGGAAGCACGGATCCGTACCATTCTCGGAAATTTCCTGTTCAGCGGCGAGGATGTCCTGAAGAAGGTTGCGGCACTCAGCGGCGGCGAGAAAGCACGGGTAGCGCTGTCCAAGCTGATGCTGCGCGGAGCCAACATGCTGATTCTCGATGAGCCTACCAACCATCTGGATCTGGTCAGCCGTGAGGTGCTGGAAGCGGCATTAATTGATTTTGAAGGTACACTGCTGTTCATTTCCCATGACCGTTATTTCCTGAACAAAATGGCTGAGCGGGTGCTCGAGCTGCATCCTGGAGGTATTGATCAATATCTCGGTAACTATGACGACTATGTCGAGAAAAAAAGTGAACTTGAAGCCATTGCCGAGGAGGAAGCGGAGCTTGCCGCCGCCAAGTCCTCCCGGAATGCGGACAGCGAGGCTGCTGTTGCCGAGAAAGGGACCTCGCTCTCTTATGAAGCAGACAAACAGGCCAAGCGTGAGGAGCGCAACCGCCAGCGGAGGATCTCTGATCTAGAGGAGAATATCGCCAGGCTGGAGGAAGCCATCTCCGGAATTGAGCATGAAATGACCAAACCTGAGGTATATCAGGATTACCTGGCGCTTCAGGAGCATGAAAGTGATCTGAAGGACAAGAAACAGCAGCTGGCAGATTTATTTAGCGAATGGGAGCAACTGGCTGACGAATAATGTAAAGGCAGTAAAAAAATAAAATTCAACTGTTTCCGATTTGTTCATAAATAGTTATCCACAGCTCCATCCACAGTTTTCGTGCATAACTCCTGTTGAAAAATAGCCCTCCGGGGCTTTTTTTATGCGTAAAATCGCTATTTTCCTTGTCAAGGACTTTTTATCCACCGAATTATCCACATTATCCACAGTTTTCGCAAAAATGATTCAAGGTATAACCTTCTGTTTATGGCCTTCGAAAAAAAGGCGTTATTGCTGATTTTACACGGTTTTTACACAACTCGTGCGGAATATGTGGATAACGTTGTCCACAGCTTGACAAATGCCGCAATGGATCAAAATTTGTTGATTAAGGGATACAACCGTTGTTCCCATCGCCGTGCCCTCCAGATTTTTTCTTTCTGTTATCGGTGAAAATCCGGAGACTGCTGATGCTTCCGAAGTGCACTTTCCTGCGGAAAAAATTTCTGGCGGACGTTGCCGCGAGTACAATTCCCCTTACTTTTTGATGGGCCTCCACTCTGCATAATAATTTAGGTGGATAAACGTATCTTAATTTGGCTGTTTTGGAGCGTTTGAGATCATTAAGTGGATAAATGTCATTTAAATTCATGCAGTCTCCTCTAGCCTGGATATTTGCAGCCTATTAAGTGCTGATTATCCAATTGTTTCCTGGCAAGAGCTCCTCAGTTCATAAGCAAGTGGAGAAAATCCACCTGTTTCCGGCCGCCGGCACCAGCCAACCCCATCCCAGCTTCTTGCACCGCTTCTTCGGAGTTATCCGCTAAAAAAACGCGCCCCGCCGTGTCTGAGTGACATCGGCAAGACGCGTCCATGAAGTGTCTAATGCTGCATGCAGGGTAATGCTTAGCTGTTCACCGCAGTTTCCGTTTCCGGAGAATCCGCAGCCGATTCTGACAGCAGTGCTGCATTGCAGGCGGCAATGTAAGCAATTCCCGCTGCCATTACGATATCGTGATGGATGGCCGTCCCCCGGAACTTGGTGTCCTTCCATTCCACCATAACGGCAGCCTCAGCCTGGGCATCCCCGCCGCTGCCCAGGGAGTGCAGCTCCAGACCGTCGAAGCGGATATCCTCAGCGATCCCTTGCCCGATGGCGGCAATGATCGCTTCCAGCGGACCATCTCCGGTGCTGGTGTGCGTGGTTTCTGCGCCGCTCTGCAGATGGCGCACCGATACGGCGGCTACGCGGCGCGGCGCGCTGCCTGCCAGGACCTGCACCTCGCCGAGCGCATAGACCTGCGCCTGCTGACCAGTGGTGCTGCTGACCATCCGCAGCAGCTCATCATCGCTGACGGCCTTCTGGCGGTCAGCGGTTTCCTTGAAGGATTCATAGAGCGCGTCCAGCTCCGCTGAATCCAGGGCAATCCCGTACTTCGCTGCGCGGTCCTTCAGGGCATGCCTGCCGGAATGCTTGCCGAGGATGATCATGCTGCGCGGGATGCCCAGCCGTTCCGGGTCCATGATCTCATAGGTGCTGCGGTCCTTGAGCAAGCCGTCCTGGTGGATGCCGGATTCATGCTGGAAGGCATTCCGGCCGACGACCGGCTTGTTGAAGGCGATCGGGAAATGCATCGCCCCGCTGATCATACGCGAGGTATCGTACAGCTTCTCAAGCCGGATGCCCGTCTCAGCACCGATAGCATCCCCCCGTGTTTCCAGCGCCATAACCAGCTCCTCCAGCGCACAGTTGCCGGTCCGCTCGCCCACTCCGTTGACGGTGACCTCAATTTGTGTGGCACCGCCGGCAATCGCCGCCAGGCTGTTCGCCACGGCCAGCCCCAAGTCGTTATGACAATGGGCGCTATAGATGACCTTGTCGCCTCCCCGCGCACCGAGCCGCACACGCCGGAACATTTCCCCGTATTCCTGCGGCAGCGCATACCCTACCGTGTCGGGCAGATTAATAATGGTTGCACCTTCTTCAATCACCGCCTCGACCATCTCGATCAGATCATCGATTCCCGTCCGTGCAGCGTCCATGGCGGTGAATTCCACCACATCGCTGAACTGGCGGGCATAGGCTGTCATCTCGCGTGCGGCGGCAACTACCTCAGGTCTGCTCTTGCGCAGCTGATGGCGCAGATGAATGTCGGAGGAGGAGATGAACAGATGAATCCGCCGCCGCTCTGCATCCCGGGTTGCCCGCACAGCAGCATCGATATCCCCTTTGACCGCGCGGGCGAAGCCGCAGATCTCTACGCCCTGAATCTTGCGGGAGATGGTCTCCACCGCTGCAAAGTCACCCGGACTGGATACAGGGAAGCCCGGTTCCATGACATCCACGCCCAGCTCGGCCAGCTTGCCGGCCAGAATGATCTTCTGCTCCGGGGTAAGGCTAGCCCCCGGGGCCTGCTCTCCGTCACGCAGCGTCGTATCAAAAATCTGAATTCGTTTCTTTACCGGAATAATCATTGTTCATCCTCCTCAAATTGGGTTCATACAGCCAGCCTTCCAGCTCAACTTCAAAAAACACAAAAAACCGCCGTCTCTAATTAAAGAGACGGCGGGTCACCCCTCCGCGGTACCACTCTTTTTGACGCATAGGCTCCTGAACCTCATTCCATTCAGGCAGCCCAAGCTGCGTCCAGCTCCGCTTCATATCTCCCTGCTCCCGTAAGGGAAGCCTGGGGGATACGAACAGTCCGGTAACGGGGACATCCGTAACGGCGTACCTGAAGCTCTTTCCGCCGTTCCGCTCACGGGCGAGATTCGCCGGCCTCCGGTGACTGCGTCGCACCACCCGCAGCTCTCTGTTCACCTTGGCCGTCTACTGCTCCCGTTCATTGCGTGTAATTCTATGAGTGCCTATACCAGCGCACAAAAAAACCTGCCCTCTCATTCAAGAGACGACAGGTTGTTCACCCTCGCGGTACCACTCTTGTTGATACCCGGATCAGCAACTCTTCTGCTGCGCCTGCGGTATCCACTCAACAACCCTCTTACGGAGGTCAACCGTAACGGTGTACAAAAGGGCCCGGTCTACATTCTGCACCGGCCAGCACTCCCTGTTCAAGGAGTTCCCTGCTTCCACCGCTCCGCTCCCGGACGAGTTCAGGTCTCCTTCGACTGCGTCGCACCCTCCCGCAGCTCTCTTATCCCGGAGTTTCCTTACTGCTTCCAATCATCGCGTTTGTTCAAATATAAGATTCATGAATTGAACTGATTATACCCGGCTTCTCCAAAAGAAGTCAATAGGCAGATACAGACCATTTCTCCAGCGAGAAGCCGGGATCGGCGACCATATCCAGCGGAATCCCGCCTTCATGCTTCCATTTCACATAAGCTGCGGCCCCGATCATCGCTGCGTTATCCGTGCAATACACCGGCGGCGGGATGATCAGCTCGATCCCTTCTGCGGCGCATCTCAAGGTCAGCGCTTCACGGAGGCCCTTGTTCGCAGCCACCCCACCGCAGAGCAAAAGCTGCCCAGCGCTGAACTCACGTACGGCACGCACAGCCTTCTCAACCAGTACCTCAACAACCGATTCCTGGAAGCCGCGGGCAATTCCGGCCACATCCGGCTCCAGCCCCTTCATCTTGCTCTGGTTCACCGCGTTGAGCACCGCAGACTTCAGGCCGCTGAGGCTGAAGTCATACGAACCCGGCTCCAGCCATACACGCGGCAGCGGGAAAGCTTCTTCTGCTTCCCGCGCCAGGCGGTCCACATGGGGACCGCCCGGATAAGGAAAGCCCAGCGCCCGGGCCACTTTGTCGTAAGCTTCGCCGACAGCATCGTCCCGGGTGCGCCCGATGATCTTGAACTCGCCTTCCCGTTCCATCAGGACCAGCTCCGTATGACCGCCGGATACCACCAGCGTCATATTGGGATACTGCAGTTCCTTGACCAGCCGGTTGGCATAGATATGGCCGGCAATATGATGGGTGCCGATGAGCGGCTTGCCCCAGGCCAGCGCCAGGCTTTTGGCCGCCACGACACCGACCAGCAGCGCCCCGACAAGCCCCGGACCCTGGGTGACCGCCACTGCCGTCAGGTCCTGCGGCGAGATTGCCGCCTCGTTCAAGGCTTCCTCAATAACCAGCGTGATCACCTCTACATGCTTGCGGGAGGCCACTTCAGGCACCACGCCGCCGAATGCCCGGTGGGTCTCAATCTGGCTGGAAATGATGTTTGATAACACTTCACATCCGTCTTTGACTACAGCTACTGAAGTTTCGTCACAGCTCGTTTCAATTGCGAGTATATATACAGGCTTAAGTACGCCCGTTTCGGTCTTCATTTCAAGTCCACGCTTCCTTCCGTCAACCCTTGCTCCCCGTACTCCGGCAGATCCGCCCACATAATGAGCGCATCCTCGCGGTTGTCCGAATAATAACCCTTGCGGGTACCGGCAGGACGGAAGCCTTTTTTGCGGTATAAATTCTGGGCCACCTCGTTCGAGACCCGCACTTCAAGTGTTATGGATTTCATCCCGAGATACGCCGCCGTCTTCATCAGCTCGTCCAGCAGCCGGTCTCCCCATTTACGTCCCCTATAGGCCTCCAGCAGCGCAATATTCGTTACATGCGCCTCATCGACAATCGCCCACATCCCGGCGTAGCCGATGATATGCCCGGCCAGCTCCATTACCATATATTTGGCAAAATGATTATGGCTCAGCTCGTTGCGGAACGCTTCCTCCGTCCATGGCATCGTGAAGGCTTCGCGTTCAATCACAAGAATCTCAGGTATATCCTCAAGCCGCATCAGGCGGAAAACAAGCTCAGTCCCCTGATCTTTTCCTGGTTCCGATACCGTCATCCTTTATTCAGGCTCCCTTCACTGCTTCGGCGGAGATTAGCCTCCGCTTCGGTAAGCTGCGTATAATTGGGAATCAATACGTGAATATCTGCGCTTTCCTCATAGATGCCCGCTTCGGCCAAGAATCCGGTCCAGCGGCCTTCGAGTTCGTAAGACAGTGCCTGAACAATGCCAGCCCCGGCTAGCGGGGCCAGCGATTCTGCACTTCCATGCAGTGCCGTGTCCCCGGTGAACCATAGGGTGCCCGGCATCACGCCTTCTGCTGCAGCGTCCTTCAGCCGTTCTCCTAGCTCCCGCACCCAGTCTGCCATCAGACGGATGGCATCAGGCGCCAGCCGCTGCGGAGGGTTGCTCCCGTCCGCTGCAAAAAGCGCAGTGTAGGCTTGTCCACGGCGCGCGTCGATCAGCGGGATGATCCAGTCCGGACCCGTTGTCCCGTTCGCGGTCGTCACATCAGCCTGTCCGGCTTCCTGCTGGAGAGCCGCGGCATGATAACCGCCCCACGCCAGCGCATGCAGGCTGGACACCCCGGTGACCGGAACGTTCCAGGCCCAGGCCAGCGTTTTGGCTGCAGTTACAGCAATCCTTGTCCCGGTATACGATCCCGGACCGACACCGACTGCAATGCCGCCGATCATGTCTGCCGCCGTAGCCGAGGCCTGCAGCGCCTGTTCAATGATCGGCAGCAGATGTACCGAGTGATTCCGTTCCCCGGAAGCATTAATCTCATGCAACAGCTCCCTGTTCCCGGTAACTGCCACCCCCAGCACAGCCGTTGATGTATCCAGCGCCAAAAACCGCTTGCGCGGCTCATTATTAAGATTCGTCATGTTTCTTTACCCCACTTCTGGATCAGCGCCCGGCATACTCCGCCGTAAGGCTCCCCGATTCCGGTTACCGTAATCTCCCGCTTCTCCGGGCCGGCTGACTTCAGCTCTATATGCAAATGCCGCGGCGGCATCAGGTCCGTAATGATACTGCTCCACTCCACCAGGCTTACTCCCTGGCCGTAGAAATACTCTTCCAGCCCCAGCTCATCCGCTTCCTGGAGGGAAATCCGGTATACATCCATATGATACAGCGGCAGACGGCCCTCATACTCTTTGATAATTGTAAAAGTAGGGCTGTTCACAATCCCCTCCACACCTAAGTGGCGGGCGTAGCACTGCGAGAACGCGGTTTTGCCCGCGCCCAGATCCCCGTCCAGGCCGATCACCATCCCCGGCTCCGACACGGCTGCGATGGCGGCTGCAAGCGCCTCAGTGTCCTGAAGGCTGGAGGAACGGTAAGTAAACACCGTTTCAATATTATTGTCCAAAACTGCAACTACCACCTTTTAGAAAATATAAGAAAGGATATGTTTTACGCTATACTTTATCCTTCTATTTCTCGCTGAAACGGGTACCGTCCTTCAAGGACGGCGTAGCCGTTTCTACTTGATATCCCTTAACGGTTAACAATACTTTTAATTATATCGGTATGATACTTGCACCGCAACAGGCCGCTGTTATCTGTATATGGAGCCAGTGTACAGAGCTAACTGCACGGATTCTCATTATGTAACCTTCCTTCCGGCTGCAGGAACTTCAGCTCCTCCGCGCCGCTTCTCTCTGCCGGATGCCGCTTCTCCCGGATACCGGGAGAACAGACTGTGCAGCGCCATGCCGGCAATAATGACCGCAATCCCAACCCATGACAGGAGGGATGGCAGCGGGGAAGCCAGAATCAGCATCTCACCCAGCAGGGCAAACAGCACCTCCAGGGACTGGGTCGCCTCAACTGCCGCCAGGCCGCTCATGCTGCCCCGGACCATATCCGTAGCCCGGAAGAAGAGTACGGTAGCCACTATTCCTGAAGATAGGGCAACGATCACGGACTGTCCCGCTTGCGAGGACGACGGCAGGCCCGCGTCTGCCAGGCCATATAATGCGACTGCCAGCCAGAAGGGCAGGCTGGCCAGCGTCATGCCGAGAATCCGCTGGAACACATCCAGCCGGTCTCCGCAGAGCTCCATCGTCTTGCGGTTGCCGAGCGGATAGGCGAATGAAGCAATAAGTACCGGAATAATGCCCAGCAGCAGCTGGGATGGAGTCAGCTGGCGCGCATGTTCCACTTGCAGCAGCGCTACTCCGGCCAGAATGATCAGGGACAGGAGCAGCCCGCGGAGCGGGATTTTACCTCTTATGTATACAGAACCGGAAGGCCCGCTTACCCATTGTCCGAAGAATGGGGCGAGCAGCGAGCCCGAGATAATCGTGATCTGCCAGGTCCCCGCTGTCAGCCAGCCGGGTGCATACGCAGCCGCGAAGCATATAGGCGCATAAAACAGGCCGAAGCCGACCGTCCCCCATAACAGCCAGGCCCCCGGACGTTCTCTCATCGCAGCCAGCAGCGGCCTCAGCCGCCCTCTTCCGGCCACAAGGGCCAGCAGAAACGGCAGGGTAAAGAAATAACGCAGCGAGGCGCTCCAGGCCCAGCTTCCTCCCGCAAGCTCCATCCTACGGTTAAGCACAAAGGTTACCGCAAAAAACAGCGCCGAACAGATTCCAAGCAAAATGGGACGCACGCCTATCATCTCTTTTCGTCAAAATTCTTCCCCCAAATATAGGGGGTTATGGCGTTCGCCGTAAACCTTTGTGTCAGCTCTAAAATAAACTTGTGCGTGATGAAGTTCTGGTCAACTTCTGGCGGATTTAAAGAGACATCCCCCTTTATGTTCACCAACCATCCCCCTCCAGCACATTGTATTCGGTTTTTCGCATACATTTGGCTTTCTTACCTTCACAGTGACACATTGTATTCGGTTTTTCGCATACATTTGGCTCTCTTACCCTCGCAGTCGCACATTGTACTCGGTTTTTCGCATACATTTGGCTTTCTTACCTTCACAGTGACACATTGTATTCGGTTTTTCACATACATTGGCTCGGTTACCTTCGCATTAGCACATTGTATTCGGTTTTTCACATACATTTGGCTCGGTTACCTTCTCAGTGACACATTGTACTCGGTTTTTCGCATACATTTGGCTCGGTTTGCTGTAGCAACTTGCTCATCACTTAATTTCTAAACTACAAAAAACCGGCTGATCGGATACCTCCTCAACCGGTTTTATATACTCTTATTATCTGCCTAATCCGTTCTTGTTCGTTCCTATCCGTCCTTTTCTCTACCTCATCCGGCCTCTGCCTAAGGAGGCATCAGCCTATCTAGCTTCCCTGCTCCTCCAGCCGGTCTACACCAACGGTCCGTGTATTATCCGGGCGGGAGCCTACTTGTACAGTGGCCATGCCGTTATCGGCATCCACATGCTCAATCCATACCGGTTCACCATCGAGATGGACAGCAATCCTATCCTTGGAGGCGTAAATATCCCCCGCACGTTTCACATCCATTTTGTCGCCTCCCTATTCATCCTCATCTTCTGCAGAAAGATCACCTATGGTCGCATCAGCATCAAGCAGTCCGGCTTCGCCGTACAGCTCCTCTTCCCCGGGCTCCGCAATAATGCTCTCCCAATCGACAGCCTCCGCCGGGATATCCTGCTCGGACAGGACGTCGCTCCAGTTGTTCCGCTCTTTTTCCATAACGGCCTCCCTTGGCATGACTATCCAGCAATGACCAGCAATGAATGTCTCATTCACTGTGCAATGCGTATGCTGAACGGCTTTATTTTTTCCCATGAATCGCAAATAATGCATCCGGCTAGAAAAAGCCCCATCGCGTCATACTAAGCCATATTGATCGTGAACTCATGATACAGCAATTATAAACAGCACTTATACTCAGGAGGCGATTCTCATGCATACCGTTTGGAAAGGAGCCATCAGTTTCGGGCTTGTGCATGTTCCGGTCAAAATGTTCTCCGCTACGGAAGACAAGGATATCTCGCTGCGTTACATCCATAAAGAATGCGGAAGCCCGCTATCCTACGTGCGTAAATGCCCCGTGTGCGAGAAGGAAGTGGCCTGGGAAGAGATCGGCAAGGGTTACGAATATGAGAAGGGCAAGTTTGTCTTGTTCGATAAGGAAGAGCTGGATCAGCTAACCGAGGAGAGCAGCAAGAGCATTACGATTCTGGATTTTGTGGATTTGACGGAGATCGACCCGATTTATTTCCAAAAGACCTATTACCTGTCTCCCGATCAGGCCGGTGCCAACGCCTACCGTCTGCTCATGGAGGCGATGCGCCAGACCGGCAAAATCGGGATCGCCAAAATCTCCATCCGCTCCAAAAGCAGTCTGGCTGCGATCCGCGTCCTCGCCGACTGCCTGGCGATTGAAACCATTTATTACCCGGACGAGGTCCGTCCGGTATCGCAGGTCCCCGGTCTGCCGGAGCCGGGGATCGTGAACGACAAAGAGCTGGATATGGCCAAGCTGCTGATCTCCCAGCTGTCCACACCGTTTGAACCCGCTAAATACACGGACGATTACCGCCAGCGGATGCTTGACCTGATCACGCACAAGATCGCCGGTGAGGAATTCCATATTGCTCCGGCACGCCAGGAGAACAATGTCATCGATTTGATGGCTGCCCTGCAGGCCAGCATCGAAGCTGTACAGCATATTCCGTCCGACCCCGGACCTTCACTGTCCGGCACAGGAACCGGTACAGGCAAAAAGCCGCGGGCGGCTGCGGCCGGTAAGAAAAAAACGGCACAGGCCAAAGCCTCCGGAACCCCTGCCCCTGAACCGGAAGTGCCGGCAGTTAACGAGGCAACTGGCCCGATTCCGGTCATCGCTCCGAAGCCGAAACGCCGGACGGCCAAGAGCAAGGTAACCGGTGCCTAGGAGCAGGTCATCCGCACCTCCCGTTATTGGCGGTCCGCTTACGCTGCAGCCGGTTATTCCATTCGAGCCCGTGCTGGCCTCCAGGCTCCCGGAGGGCGAGGAGTGGATCGCCCAGATCAAATGGGATGGCGTGCGGATGCTCTCCTATTACGATGGAAGCCATGCCGAGCTGATCAACCGGCGGGGCAACCGGCGCACGCTGCAGTATCCTGAGCTTGCCAGACCGGAGGCGTATTGCCGGGCCGGTTCCGTCATTCTCGATGGTGAGATTATTGCGCTCAGCGGCGGCAAGCCCTCCTTCCATGAGGTGATGCGGAGGGATAGCCTGAAGAATGAAGCAGCGATCCGGGCGGTAAGCCCGCAGGTGCCGGTGCTCTACATGGTCTTCGATATCCTGTACTGCAATGGCATTTGGCTGCTGGACCAGCCGTTGTCCCGGCGGCAGCAGATGTTAAGTGAAATGCTGCTGCCCCATCCCCATGTGCAGAATGTGCCAAGCTACCATCAGCCCGCACAGCTGTACGCTGCCGCTCTGAAGGGCGGGCTGGAGGGGATTGTATGCAAAGAGCTCACCAGTACCTATGCCCCGGGAGGCAAAGATAAGCGCTGGCAGAAATGCAAAATTATCTCCGATGTCACTGCTGTAGCCGGCGGCGTCACCTTCCGTGACGGTCTGGTCAACGCCCTGCTCTTCGGACTGTATGATGATGAGGGCAAGCTGCACTATATCGGCCATGCAGGAGCGGGCAAAATGACCGTACAGGACTGGCGGAATTTGACCGCACAGATCAGCGGCATGATCACAGAGCAGATGCCTTTTGCAGAGCTGCCCCAGCGCAGTAAAGGCTCGGTCTGGATTAAGCCTGAGCTGGTGTTCAAGCTGCACTATCTGGAATGGAATACTTCCGGAACCTTCCGCCAGCCGGTCATACAGTCACAGGTAGAGCTCCCTCCGCTGTCCTGCCGCATGGACCAGAGAACACAGACGTAGTAACGGGATCACCGGGCCTGAGCCTTACCTGAGCTGCCTAATCTTGCCTGAGCCCTGTCTGAGCCTTGACTATGTCTAGTCTAAGCCTTGCACGAGCCTTGCATTGCCTGAGCCTTGCCTAAAGTCTCACCTGACTACGCCTCAAGCTCGTATAACTATACAAGGAGGATGCCGCATGCCGAAGACGATCAGAGGCTCCATTACCGCAGGGGGACATGAGATCAGCATTACGAACCCGGATAAGCTGCTATGGCCTGAATGCGGCATCACCAAGCAGGTGTATCTGCAGAAGCTGGCTGCGCTCTCCCCTTATCTGCTGCGCTATTGCCAAGGCCGCCTGCTTACGGTAATCCGCTACCCCCACGGTGTACCGGGGATGTCCTTTTATCAGAAGAATGCCCCGGAGCCGCTGCCGGAATTCGTGCATACAGCAACTCATGAGAATATTACCTATATTGTGCTGCAGGGGCTCCCGGAGCTGCTCTGGCTCGGCAATCTAGCCGCGCTCGAATTCCATCCCTCGCTGCATTATGCGGGCAGTGAGCTCCCCTGCGAATGGATGATTGATCTGGACCCCTCGCTTGAGGTCGAGCCGCGTATTATGGAGGCAGCCGCTACGGTGGGCGAGGTACTGAAGTCCCTGGGACTGGCCTCTGTACCCAAGACCTCCGGTGCCACCGGTGTGCAGATCATTGTTCCGGTGGAGCCGGGAGTCACCTTCGACGGCCTGCGCCGGGTAGGCCATTTCGTCGGCCGCTATGTTACGGAGAAGCGTCCCGATCTGTTCACTTTGGAGCGCCTGAAGAAAAACCGCGGGGACAAAATCTATTTCGATTACCTCCAGCATTACGGCGGCAAAACTCTTGCTGCGCCATACACCCCGCGGGCCCGTCCGCTGGCAACCGTCTCAACGCCCCTCCTGTGGGAGGAAGTGCAGCGTAACGTCAAGCCTACCGATTACCATCTGCTGAACATTGAGGAGCGTCTGGCCCGGATGGGCGATCTTATCGCCCAGGTCCCTCCGCAGCCGGTGGGTGATATTATTGCCAAGCTGCCCTGAGGATGGCCCTGAAGACAGCAATAAGCCCGCAGTTACCTATACTCTAGGCTGCGGGCTTATTTGGCGTCCAGCATATGGACGGAAGGTATTATATATGAGAATACGGCGCAGCAAGCACAGGCCGCCGCATTGATTACTCTGACGTTCGTAAATATACCTTCCTTCGAAAGCGCTCCGGTTATACCGTACTCGCTAATGGATTGCTTTTTTCTTAAAGCGGCCGCCTTTGACATCATGGATATTACCGATCGCGATGAATGCGTCGGAATCCCAATCTTCTACAATGGACTTAAGCTTGGCTTCTTCCAAACGGGTAATGACTACAAAGATAACTTTCTTGTTATCGCCGGAGAATCCGCCTTCACCATCCAGATACGTCACTCCGCGTCCCAGACGCTCCGTCAATGCTTCACCGATATCACGGAATTTATCACTGATAATCCATACCGATTTCGACTGATCCAGACCTTCAAGTGTAATATCTATTAATTTAAAAGCAATGTAATAGGCAATCAGCGAGAACATCGCATTATTCCAGCCGAAGACAAAACCCGCGCCGGAAAGAATAAACAGGTTGAAGAACATTACAACTTCCCCTACGGAGAACGGAAGCCTCTTGGACACAAGGATGGCCACAATCTCAGTACCATCAAGCGATCCTCCATAACGTACCACGAGTCCGACCCCGACCCCGAGGATAACCCCACCGAATACTGCGGCAAGCAGCGGTTCAACCGTAATCGGATTCACAGGATGGAGCAATTGCGTCCCAATGGACATTACAACTACAGCAAATAAAGTAGATAAGGCAAAGGTCTTACCAATCTGCTTATAACCGATCACCAGAAACGGCAGGTTAAGCAGTGTCAATAAAATACCCAGAGGTATATTGAAAATATGGGACAACATAATGGAAATACCGGTTATTCCGCCGTCAATCAACTCATTGGGAACAAGAAAAATCTCAAGCGCAACAGACATCATGGCCGCTCCGATGACAATCATCACAATCCGCTGGGCCAGCTTCGCTGTCTTGAAGGCTCCTGATTTCTGAGGCTTCTTCTGTTCCTCACTCGTAAAGATTTGTTGGCTTACAGTCATAGAACTCCCCCTATAAATAGTATATCTAAGAAGTATACGAAAGCAGACTTCACAGCTGCGCTTTCTCCCCTTTGCTTCTTATATTCCTATTATATCATAAAGGAAGCTCAAATAACGCATGGAACATGATATAACCTTCGATAAACGATGCTTACTTCACCTTTTATGTCATAAAAGCGGCGATAAGAGCTGACAGAGCCCCTCAATCAGTTTGACATTATGCGCTCTCTCCCTAAACTTTTTGGGATCGATGAATTCGCTGTGCTTCAGGTCCTGGCTGAAGTCCTCTGCCAGTTCCGCAATAATCGCCGGACGGAGCAGAACAGCCGTCAGTTCAAAGTTGGAATAGAAGCTGCGCATGTCCAGATTCGCACTGCCTACCGTTGCCAGCACGTCATCAATAATCATCACTTTGGCGTGCATGAAGCCTCTTGTATAGCGGTAGAACTTCACTCCGGCATCCTGCAGATTCTCAAGGTAAGACAGGGTTGCCTTATACACCAGCTTGTTGTCCGGCTTCGCCGGGATAATGATCCTCACATCCACTCCGCTTAGCACCGCATTCTTGAGCGCCCGGCAAATGGCCGGGTCCGGAATGAAATACGGGGAGGTCATCCAGATGCGCTCCTTCGCCGCACAGAGTGAAGCGAAAAACATTTCCTGTGTGGCATCAACCGCCCCATCGGGCCCGCTGGCTACAATCTGCACAGCATCCGGCCCGCTGCAGGCATGAACAGGAAAAAACCGCGGATGGCTCATAGTGTCACCGGCTGCCAGTCTCCAGTCTTTGAGAAACACATATTGCAGATGATACACTGCATCCCCTTCAACACGAAGATGCGTATCTCGCCAATAGCCCATCTTGGGGTCTTTTCCCAGATAATCATCACCTACATTCATTCCCCCGGTGAAGCCCGTCAGCCCGTCAACCACGAGTATCTTGCGGTGATTGCGGTAATTGAAGCGGCGGTCCAGCAGCGAAGTAAGCGGCGGCAGAAAAAAGTGAACCTGCACTCCTGCGTTCTTGAGCGTATTCACGAATCTCCGGCTCAGCTGATGACTCCCAAGCCCATCACATAGCAGACGCACCCTAACCCCCTGACGCGCCTTGCGGATCATAATCTCCTGAAACTGCCTGCCAATATCATCATCCCGGAAAATATAAAACTCCATGTGGATATGCTCTTGCGCATTCTCCATCACATCCAGCATCGCCTTATAGGCGTCCCCGGCATTATTGAGCACCTGACATTGATTATGGCTTGTAATGTGGCTTTCTGACAGGCCTGAGAGCAAATGCAGCAGTTCTTTACGGTTCTCAAACCCCGGATTTCCGGTTTCTGCCGTGCTTTTGACGATATGGATTTTGCCGGCAACATGGGCGCGGATCTCCCGCAGCAGGGACACACACCGTTTGCCAAGCTTCCGGCTCTGCCAATAATCCCGCCCGAGGAAATAATAGAACAGCAGCCCCAGCGGCGGACAGCAGAAGGTAATGCATATCCAGGCCAGTGCCCTCTGCGGACGGCGGAACTCCGATATAACGATAATGGCAATCTGTATGATAAAAAGACTTAAGATAACTGCGAATATCCTCATCCCGGACCTCCTAAAAGTTATGTTATTGAAGATGATCTACTACAGGTCTTGCCGTAACTCTCCTTCTTTATTCAAGCAAACCGTTGTCATGTTCGCCAGAGGAATGGAATACATAGAGTAGTAGGACGAATCGGATGAGCCCCGCTCTATAGCAATGTTGGATTCACTCAGTTCATACCACGCGGCTGCTAAAGGCCGCAGGAAGGAGATGTTATGAAGAGTCAGCCCGATCATAAAAAGATTACGCTGCTCGTCGTCCGTGAGGCCGGACGGCCTGTCAGACAGCTGCAGCTGTCCAAGCCGCTTGCCTTCGCCCTGCCTGCTGCGGCTGCCCTGTCTCTCTCCAGTCTGGTCACCTCCATGCATATTCATGCCTCCCGGTCCATTTCCGAGCTGGAAGCCGAAGCTGCGGCACTATCGCTGACGAATATCCGGATGGAGCTCAAGGTCGCCGACAAGGACCAGGCGCTGCTGCAGCTCCGCAGCCAGGTGACCGAGCTCTCGGAGGAAGCCCAGAGCATTAAAGACAAGCTGAAGAGTGTCTCTGAACTGGAGCAGCAGCTGCAGTCGCTGATTGAGAAAGAGACGACCTCTTCTTCCGGTACAGACAATGAACCCACTGCCTCTGCAGCTTCTGCCGCAAGCAGCCAGCCGTTCATTGCCGCATCAGCCAAAGTTGCTGCAAGCGGAACTAAGGGAGACGTCAAGGGAACCATAAGCCGTTCAAGTACGGCTCCGTTCCTTGCAGAGCATCCATCAGACACCTCTTCCGGCACTTTGTCTGCAGTTGATTTCCGTTTCGGGGTAGTTACCGCTGCATTAGGAAGTACAGTGCCCCCCCAGGTCGGCGGGGAGTACATCGCTGTATATGCCAATGACCCGCTGGAGCTGGTTCAGGAAACAAGAGACGACTACGAAGAAATAAAAACGATGCTGGAGGAAATGGTCAGCCGTATCTCCACTACAATTACAGAGGCCGAAAAAGCCAACACCCTGGAGGCTAACCTGCAGGCCAAGAAGGCAAGTGAAGAAAAAGCGAGACTGGCCCCGGCTGTCCTCTGGCCCACAGGCTCGAAGGTGATCACCTCCAGCTTCGGTTATCGTTCTGATCCCTTCAAGGGGGTCTCTGCCTACCACTCCGGAATCGATATTGCCGGCCGCATCGGTGACCCTGTATACGCAGCGATGGAAGGTGTGGTCACTTCTGCCGACCAGCTGGGCGCCAGAGGCAAATATATCATTATCAAGCATGCGAACGGGCTGGAAACCTGGTATATGCATTTGAACGGCATGGTGGTCTCGCCCGGTGACAAGGTCAGCAAAGGGGAGCAAATTGGTATGCTCGGCAATACCGGACGCAGCACAGGTCCCCATCTCCATTTCCAGGTTGTGAAGCAGAATAAGCCGGTGAATCCGCTGAATTATGTTAAACCTTAAGAATACAAGGAGGAATGCAGGCATGTGGAACAAACGCAAACAAAGTGCTCCATATAAATCGACCGATTCACTTATCGGACATGGAGGCACACTTGAAGGTAAAGTCCATTGCGATACCAATCTGCGGATTGAAGGGAATTTCAGCGGGGAAATCCTGTGCCAGGGCACAGTTACGGTCGGCGAACAGGGAACGGTCCACTCCAGCATTAAGGCGCAGGAGGTTATTATTGCCGGCAAGGTCTACGGCGACGTGACCGCCAACCAGAAGCTGATCATGACCGAAACCGGACAGCTGCACGGTAATATCGCAGCCGGCGCACTGAGTATTATGGAAGGCAGCGTGCTGAACGGGTCCGTAGCCATGGCCGAACAGCCCGCCACAGAGACAGCGGGCGGGCTTCAGGCAGATGGTTCTACGGACAAGGCAGGTAAGCGGGGTTCCCATAAACAGAACAAACTGGAAGCAGGCTGAGCGGGCATAACCCCGCATATGCTTGCTTCCAGTCCTTGTAGAGCCTTTTACCACATTAAGCTGCGACATCTCTTTTACGGAATACAACCCAAGAGACGAGCATGAAAATAACGTAATACACCGCGAGGACAGCAATTGCGAATCCTAACGTAGCGCCTCCGGGGCCGGTGTCCGACAGCAGATAGCCGCTTAGATTCATATGGGCAAAAATCAGATAGTTAGCCCACTCATACCGTTCCGGGCTGAAGATGGCGATAAAGATATCTTTGGTGAACATGATGGACAGCGACAGTACAATCGCAAGGCCGCTGGAACGAAATACGCTGGAGATCATAAAGGCAATGGCTGCTGTGAGAAACAGCTCAATGTAGGCGCACATAATCGTCAGAAAAACGTATTCGCCCTGGCTCCAGGCCATCGTCGGCCCCCCTATCGAATCCACGGCCGAGGACGAGAAAATCAGGGCTGAGCCATAACCAAACACGATCAGCAGCAGAGTGCTGAACAAGCTGAAGAGCACCATCGATATATATTTCGAGAGCAGGATTTTGGAGCGGCTCCAAGGGCGGATCAGCAGCAGCTTAATCGTTCCCCAGGTGAATTCGCCCGCAACGGAGTCAGCAGCCACCAGGGCTGTGAAGATGGTGTTCAGGAAAAAAGCGATCGCTACGGTAGTCTGGAAGCTGTCCCATAACCCGATCGTTACCTCATTGCCTCCGCTGGTGAAATGGATTAGCGCCGGAAACAGCGCACTCATAACCGCCAGAATGAACAGCATAATCCATGTCCGCAGACGTCTGTAAATTTTGATATTCTCATTATGTATGAGAGCAGCGAACTCACCCAATGCCTTCACCTCCTGTAATCTCCAAGAATTGATCTTCCAGTGACCGGAACAGCGGCTTGATGCTGTACACTTTAATTCCGCCGGCCACCAGCTTCGCGTTGAGCTCGGCAATTTCCTCCCGCACCGCCTCTACAGCAATGCCCCCGTCCTTCACCACGCCACGGCCCATCAGTTCCAGCGCAGCTTCAGGCTGATCTACTTCGAACAGGGTCTCACCCACCGGCGCCATCACATTGCCTACAGCCTTAAGCTGTTTCACTTCGATCAGGCGGCCGTTCTGGATAATCGCCACACTATCACACATGAGTTCCATTTCAGCAAGCAAATGGCTGGAGACAAAAACAGTAGTACCTTCCTTCTGGCACAGCAGGCGCAGATAATCGCGCAGCTCGCGGATGCCCTGCGGGTCCAGCCCGTTGGTCGGCTCATCGAGAATCAGCAGCTTCGGCCTGTGCAGCAGTGCCTGGGCCACACCCAGCCGCTGGCGCATCCCCAGAGAATAGGTCTTAACCTTGTCGTTGATTCTCTGGCCGAGACCTACCAGCTCTACGACTTCATTAATCCGCTCCTTGGTCACACCGGGGACCATGCGGGCGTACTGGCGCAGGTTCTGGTATCCGGTAAGGAACTTGTACATTTCCGGATTCTCCACAATCGCCCCTACATTCGCTATCGCCTCTTCAAAATGGTCTTTAATACTGCGTCCGCAGATGAGAATATCCCCGCGGCTAATGGAAATAAGCCCTACCATCATGCGGATGGTAGTTGTTTTACCGGCACCGTTCGGACCCAGGAATCCGAAGATTTGCCCGGGCGGAATATCGAGGGTCAAGTCGCTGATCAGCGTTTTGGAGCCGATCTTTTTGGTAACCCCCATCAGGCTGGCCACAGGTTTCACAACTTCTGCCGTATTCGGCATAACTTCACTTCCTTTCGTCGGTTTGGATGAAACGGACTTGCGCTTTCGGATAAGGTGACTAATAGAAGAACTGAAGAGGCTCCAATGCAGATGTTAGCCGTAACTGCGGTGAATGTTTGGACTTCCGGCCGCTGTTGTCTGCAGATTTCTTGATTCATACCGCTTTTGCGGTGGAAATCCGCAGACTGCTTATGCTTCCGATGCTAGCTTTCCTACGGAAAGCTTTCAGGCGGACGCTACCGCTCCTACAGTTCCAAACTTCCCCTCCGCTACTCCCATCTTAATATTGTCTCTTTCAGTTCAAGCTATATTAACCTTATCGCTGTATCAGCAACCCGTTTCATACATTTTTATATTCTACCATAGCTTTCCTTTTTCCTGAAATTAGGAAAGAAATGCAGTAATAGTAAAAGGGACAGTATCTTCCCCGTCTGATACGGGTAAGAATACTGTCCCTTGATCGTATAGTGCACACCGGCAATACCGGATGCATTTAAAAGTTGAAACCTTAAACCTTAGCCGCCGACACGGGCAAGCTCACGCATATTCGCTTCAAAAGCAGCCATCAGGGCAGCTTCGCCGGTCAGGCCATTCTGCTCCACCTTGCGGATCTGCTCCATCATCCGTTTGTAATCCTTCGGAATGACACGGGCAAACTTCGGCAGGGCCTGATCCCATGAATCGAGAATCGCTCTGCCCGCATTGCTGTCTGTAAGCTCGGTATGACGGGTAATCAGGCTATGCAGCTCAGCGATCTCATCCGCCTCCTCCACACGCTCCAGCAATACCATTTCCAGGTTACAGCGTTTGATGAACGTGCTGTCCGGATCATATACGTAGGCGATACCGCCTGACATCCCTGCCGCAAAGTTGCGGCCGGTTTCACCCAGAACAACCACACGGCCGCCAGTCATGTATTCGCAGCCGTGGTCGCCCACGCCTTCAACGACTACATTCGCCCCGGAGTTGCGGACTGCGAAACGTTCACCCGCAATCCCGCTGACATAAGCTTCGCCGCCAGTCGCTCCATACAGCGCCGTATTCCCGATGATGATATTATCTTCAGCGGCAAAGGTTGCCTTACGGGACGGTCTGATAATCAGCTTGCCCCCGGACAGCCCTTTACCGACATAGTCATTGGAGTCGCCTTCGACCGTAATCGTGATGCCCTTCGGTACGAATGCGCCCAGACTTTGTCCGGCCGAGCCTGTGAAATACAGCTTGATGGTGTCATCCGGCAGACCTGCTGCGCCATATTTGCGCGTCAGCTCGCTGCCCAGAATCGTACCCACTGCACGGTTGACGTTCGTGATCGGCAGGGATGCTTCAACTGCTGTGCCGGATTCCAGTGCAGGAGCGGCAATATCGAGCAGGTGAGTCATATCCAGCGTTTCTTCCAGGCCATGATTCTGGTGTTTGCTGCGGAAGCGTGTGCTTCCTTCCGGCATAGCCGGTGTATGCAGCAGGCTGTTCAGATCGACACCCTTCTTCTTCCAGTGGGTCGAAGCCTGAACCGCATCCAGGCAATCCGTGCGGCCGACCATTTCTTCAATGGTGCGGAAGCCGAGCTCAGCCATAATCTCGCGCAGATCCTGTGCTACAAAGGTCATGAAGTTAACGACATGCTGCGGATCTCCCATGAAGTTCTTGCGGAGCTCCGGATTCTGCGTAGCAACGCCGACCGGGCAGGTATCCATCTGACACACACGCATCATGATACAGCCTACAGCTACCAGCGGTGCAGTAGCGAAGCCGTATTCTTCAGCGCCAAGCAGAACAGCTACTGCCAGATCACGCCCGCTGAGCATCTTGCCGTCTGTTTCCAGTACAACACGGTCGCGCAGATTGTTCAGCATCAGTGTCTGGTGTGTCTCAGCCAGACCCAGCTCCCAAGGCAGTCCGGCATGACGGATGGAGTTCATCGGTGAAGCACCGGTGCCGCCGTCATAGCCGCTGATCAGGATAATATCGGCACGGCCTTTGGCCACACCGGCGGCAATGGTGCCTACGCCGACTTCGGATACAAGCTTAACGTTAATATTGGCACGAGGATTGGCATTCTTCAGATCATAGATCAGCTCTGCCAAATCCTCGATCGAGTAAATATCATGATGCGGCGGCGGTGAGATCAGACCTACACCTGCTGTAGAGCCGCGGACTTCGGCAACCCAAGGATATACCTTGCGGCCCGGAAGCTGTCCGCCTTCACCCGGCTTAGCGCCTTGTGCCATCTTGATCTGGATCTCGTCGGCATTCACCAGATAGTTCGAGGTTACGCCGAACCGTCCCGATGCCACCTGCTTGATCGCACTGCGGCGGGAATCGCCGTTAGCGTCCGGAATGAAGCGCGCCGGATCTTCCCCGCCTTCGCCGGTATTGCTCTTGCCGCCGATACGGTTCATCGCAATGGCCAATGTCTCATGGGCTTCCTTGCTGATCGAGCCGAAGGACATGGCGCCGGTCTTGAAGCGTTTCATGATCGATTCCGCCGGTTCTACCTCATCAAGCGAAACGGGTGCATTAGTCGATTTGAACTGCAGCATCGAGCGCAGAGTCTGGTGTTTCTCGCTTTCGCCCTGAACAAGTGCCGCATATTTCTTGTACATCTCGTAATCTCCGCTGCGTACGGAATGCTGCAGCAGATGAATCGTCTGCGGGTTGAACAGATGCTCTTCCCCGTCACTCCGCCACTGGTATTCACCGCCGGAATCCAGCACCTTGTCGTTGCCGTCTTTGTCGGTGAAGGCTCGGTTATGGCTGGCAAGTGCTTCTAGAGCCACTTCCTCCAGGCCAATTCCCCCGATACGGGATGGTGTCCAGGTGAAGTAACGGTCTACGAACTCCGAGTTCAGGCCTACAGCTTCAAAAATCTGTGCGCCGCGGTAAGATTGAATTGTGGATATCCCCATTTTGGACAGGATTTTGACAACACTCTTCGTAGCTGCCTTGATATAGTTCTTCACAGCCTTCTCATGCGAGATTCCGCGGAGCAGGCCTTGGCCGATCATATCATCCAGACTCTCGAAGGCCAGATAAGGGTTGACCGCACTGACACCATAACCAAGCAGAAGCGCATAATGATGAACTTCACGCGGTTCACCGGATTCCAGCAGGATACTGACCTTGGTCCGTGTTCCCGAGCGGATCAGATGGTGATGCAGGCTGGAGACAGCCAGCAGCGCCGGAATAGCAGCATTGTCGCGGTCTACCCCGCGGTCTGACAGAATAAGAATATTATGTCCTTTGGCCATAACACGGTCTGCCGCCTCATTCATACGCTCCAGAGCGATACGCAGCCCTTCCGCCCCCAGCTCTGCCGGGAAGAGAATCGGAATGGACATCGATTTGAAGCCGGCACGGCGTACATGACGCAGCTTGGCGAAATCCTCGTTCGAGAGAATCGGAGAATCCAGCGAGATCTGACGACAGCTCTCCGGTTCTGCTTTGAGCAGATTGCGTTCAGGCCCGATCGTTGTTGCCGTGGACGTTACCAGTTCTTCACGGATCGCATCAATCGGCGGGTTGGTTACCTGGGCAAACATTTGTTTGAAGTAGTTGTAGAGCCGCTGCGGACGGTCAGACAGTACCGCCAGCGGTGAATCATAACCCATGGACCCGACAGCTTCGGCACCTGTGGATGCCATAGGCTCCAGCACCTTGCGCAGATCTTCAAAGGTATAACCGAACGACTGCTGAAGTTGCTGCACGTTATCATGCTTCGGATTCGGCAGCTCCGGTGCTTCCGGAAGCTCATCGAGGCTGATCAGGTGCTCATCCAGCCAATCCTGATAAGGCTGCTGCGAAGCAATTTCAGCCTTGACCTCTTCATCAGAGATAATACGGCCCTGCTTCGTATCCACAAGCAGCATACGGCCCGGTCTCAGGCGGTCTTTGTATAGTACATCCTCTGCCGGGATGTCTAGGACTCCCGCTTCGGAGGACAGAATGATCAGATCATCTTTGGTGACATAATAACGCGCAGGACGAAGACCGTTACGGTCGAGGATCGCCCCGATTTGCACGCCGTCGGTGAAGCCCATTGCGGCAGGCCCGTCCCATGGCTCCATCAGGGTGCTGTGGAATTCATAGAAGGCTTTCTTCTTCTCGTCCATGCTGTCATGATTGCTCCAAGGCTCAGGAACCATCATCATCGCAACATGCGGCAGGGAGCGTCCGCTCAGGTACAGGAACTCGAACGTATTATCGAACATCGCAGTATCGGAGCCGTCGGGGTTAACCACCGGCTTGATCTTGCCGAGATCCTCTCCGAACACTTCGCTCTTGAACAGCGACTGGCGGGCATGCATCCAGTTCACATTGCCGCGAAGGGTGTTGATTTCGCCATTGTGAATCATGAAGCGGTAAGGGTGGGCACGTTCCCAGCTTGGGAAGGTATTGGTACTGAACCGGGAGTGGACAAGCGCAATCGCCGACTCCAGCTTCTCATCCTGCAGATCCAGGTAGAACTGTCCAACCTGTACAGTAGTCAGCATGCCCTTGTATACGATCTTCTTGCAGGATAAACTCGGTACGTAGAAGGATTCCCCCTCTTCTGCTCCGCCGTAGCGGATCGACAGCTCCGCACGTTTGCGGATCACGTACAGCTTGCGTTCAAAAGAAAGATCATCCTTAATTCCTTCAGAGCGGCCGATAAATACCTGCCGCACATAAGGCTTGGCAGCCTTGGCCGTCTTGCCGAGCATTTCGTCAAAGGTAGGCACATCGCGGTAGCCGAGCACCTGCTGGCCCTCTTCAGCGATAATCTCGCTCAGGAGCGCCTCATGGCGGGTCCGGATCTCCTCGTTATGAGACAGAAAGATCATGCCCACGCCGTAATGGCCCTGTTCCGGCAGCTCAAAGCCAAGCTTCGCTGCTTCGCCGGCAAAGAAACGGTGCGGAATCTGCAGCATAATGCCGGCTCCGTCACCAGAGTTCGGCTCGCTTCCCTGGCCTCCCCGATGCTCCATATTAAAGAGCATAGTCAGAGCATTGCTAACAATATCATGGGACGGTTTGCCTTTAATATGGGCAACAAATCCCATGCCGCAAGCGTCTTTTTCGAACTGAGGATCATAAAGGCCCTGTTTGCCGGGCAGTTCAGTGTGTCTCATCATACGCAACCTTTCTATTATAAAGTAGACGGAATTCCAGGAAAATTTTTCAGAGGAAAATCTTAATAATTATTCAAGCCAGATTGGTTATATTATTTTATCATCGACCTGACATGAGCGCAATTTAAACTTTTTTATGAGCTTGATTAACAAATGCTTTTGCAGCGCAGCTTTAGCGGATAAAAGCGTAAAAAATCTTCTCAGTGCATAATTATGCATAAAAGACGAATAAGTTCTTATGCATTGAAAGCGTTTCATTTATTTTCCTGCCATCGGTATGGCACTTTTTTTACCCATTTAGTTTTCTGTATAAGCCAAAAACGCCCCCTCAGGGGCGTTTTTGTGTCCTCATATTTACAAGAAAATGTGTTCCATTATACAGTCAAAACTTGTTCACTTTTCAGCAGAGCTTCATTACCGCGGTCACGGGTCATGAAGTAGGTGAAGGTAAGCGCCAGGAATACTATGCCGTAAGCGGCCAGCAGTCCGGCATCATTCCACATCGAGCTGAAGTCGCCAGTGGAGATGACTGCCTTGAAGCCTTTGACACTATAAGTCATCGGCAGCAGCGGATTGAAGATCTTCATCCAGTTAGGAATCAGCTCCAGCGGGAACGTACCCGCACTCGTAGTCAATTGGAAGATCAGAATCAGGATGACTACGAAACGGCCCGGCTGGTCAAGCCAGGTTACGATCGCCTGGATCATCCACATGAAGGCAAGACTGGTGATGAAGGAGAAGGCGTAGAACAAGCCTACACTCTGCACTTCAAGGCCCAGGCCGTACAGAACAATCAGGATGGCGAGAAGTGCCTGGAGCAAGCTCATCATGGAGAACGTAAGAGTACGGCTCATGAACCGGTTGAACCGGCTGGCTCCGATCACTTCAGATTCACGCATCGGAATAACAATCGTACAGATCAGTGCGCCTACGAACAAACCGAGCGACAGGAAGTAAGGGGCGAACCCTGTTCCATAGTTCGGTACCTTGCTGACTTTCACTTCTTCAATCTGTACCGGCTGGGCAAACATGGATACCAGCGCATCGCTCTTGTTCACAGCATTAGTCTGCGTTGCAGCATCGCCCAGCTTGCTGGCCAGCTCACCGGAGCCTGCTTTCAGCTCATCCAGACCGTCCTTGAGCTGGCCTGCTCCGTCACTCAGCTGCTTCGAGCCGTCAGCTACAGAGCTGAGGCCGCTGCCAAGCTGTCCTGCGCCGCTCAGCAGCTTCGCTGTACCGGCTTCAAGCGCCTTGCCGCCGTCTGCCAGCTTCGCACCGCCTGCGGCCGCTTCGTCCAGCTTCGCGCCGAACTGCTGCATGCCTGCCGACAGCTTAGCACCGCCTGCTGCAAGTGTGCCCGCGCCAGCCGCCAGCTGCTGCTGGCCTTCCAGCAGCTGTGCGCTGCCGGCGTTCAGCTGCTGCGCTCCGGCATGCAGCTGCGTTACACCTGCATCAAGCTGCTGGGAACCGCTGTGCAGCTGATTCGCTCCCTGCACTAGCTGCTCCTGGCCGCTGTGCAGTGCCGTTGCTCCTGCCAGCAGCTGCTCCTGGCTCTGGTCCAGCTGTGCAGTGCCGGTCGCCACTGCTGTACTTGCCGCCAGCAGCTTCTGTACATCCGGGCTTGCCGCAAGCTGCGGGTTCGATTTCGCCAGTGCCTGCAGACCGTCTGCTACCGCCTTGGCTCCGGCTGCCGCTTTCGCACTGCCTTCCTTCGAAGCCGTAAGACCGGCTTCGAGCTTCGCGCTGCCTTCTGCGGAAGAGGTCAGACCCGCTTCCAGCTTCGCGCTGCCGTCCACCACCGACTTCGTGCCAGCCTGCAGCTTGGCGGTTCCGTCTACGGCCGACTGTGTGCCGTCCTTGAGCGAAGCCGCTCCGGCTGCAGTCTTCTGCAGCCCTGCATCAAGCTGCTTGCTGCCTGCTGCCGACTGGGTTACACCATCCTGCAGCTGCTTATGTGCTGCGGACAACTGCTGAAGCCCTCCGGCCAGCGTGCTGCTGCCGGCTTCCAGAGCCGCTGCTCCGGTATTCAGATCCGTCACACCCTGGGTAAGCGGCGCTACACCATCGAGCAGCTTGCCGGTGCCTTCAGTCAGGACAAGCAGATTGTCCTTCAGCTTAAGCGCTCCGTCATCCAGCTTGGTGGCACCGTCAGCAAGCTTGGTGGCGCCGTCCCCGGCTTCGCCAAGCCCGCTGGCGATATCCGTGATTTTATCAAATACAGATTCGGTATACGCTTCTGTGATCTTGGCAGACACTTTAGTCTTGATATCCTTCACTGCCGTGCCGCCGATCTGGCCAGCCAGGAAGTTGTAGCCTTCATTCGGCTCGTAGATGATTTTGGCCGGCTGCGGATCCGCATCCAGCAGGGTAGTAGCTTTGGCCGAGAAGTCTTCCGGAACAATAATCGCCATATAATAGGTATTGTCCGCAAGTCCGGCTTCCGCTGCTTCACGGCTGACGAAATTCCACTTGAACCCGTCCGTCTTCTTCAGCTCTGCAACCAGGTCTGTTCCTGCGCTCAGCTTGGAGCCCTCATAATCAGCACCTTTATCTTCATTTACGACAGCGACGGGAAGCTCGTTCATTTTACCGTAAGGATCCCAGAATGCCTTCAGGAATAATCCGCTGTACAGTACAGGAATGAACAGAATGGCAAACATGGAAATACGCATCTTGGGATTCTTAAAAACCGCGCCAAGGTCCTTGATAAACACGGATAAAGATTTCATTCTGGTTCTCTCCTTCTAATCATATGCTCTCTTTAAAATGCTATAAATTCCTCTGAAATGATATTTTCGTGAATGTTACAGTAACACTGGTTGACCATTTTCCCCATTCAGTCAGTCAAGAGCAAAAAAAATTTTGCCTGTTCACATCAGGGAAAGCGCAGGTTCGCAGGACGCCGTCCCTATACCGGACTTAAATTTTACTGTGACAGGCCTTCTGCCAAAAATAAATGAAAGTAGCATTTAATCTGCTCTTTGGTCAAAGGCACATGCACCTTGCTCAGTTCAGCAGTAAGTACGATATAAAGCCTGAACATTACTACCGAGACAATCTGGGGATCGCAGGGTTTGATCTCCCCTTGACGGATTGCCTGTTCCACCTCCCGTTCCAAATATTCAAGTACGACACTCTCGATCTTGTCGAGCCCATCACCGGCCTGCGGCGTTCCGAAATCACGACTTTCCTGGGACAGCTTAATGAATAGCTCATGTTCGCTCCGAAATTCCAGCAGGGCGTCCAGCACGCGGTGCAGATTATCAAAAAACGGCTTGTCGCGTTTAATCTCCCGCTCGGCGATTCTTTTCATCTCAATAATGACATCTCGCAGAATCTCGTCAAATAATTGTTCCTTGTTCGTAAAAAAGGTATAAATCGTCCCTTTGCCGACATTGGCAATCTTGGCGACCTGATCCATTGTAGTTGCCTTATAGCCGAATAATGAAAAAGATTTCGTCGCCGCCTGAAGCACCTGCTGCCTTCGATCTACCACAGCCACCCGTGCACTCCCTTTCGTCAGGAAATATCATTGCGTCCGCGTTCTGACCAATTTACTAATCCGGTCACTCGGTCAAGACCAACTTTATCACGATGCTCCTGCCAATGCAATACTTGTGCCCAACTTTTTTTATTTTATTGCAGTGTTTTAACTTTCTATTTACGTCTTATTTGTATAATGTGAGAAAAGAAGCAAAAACCCTAGTATAATATAATAGAACATGAACATGGGATCTCGAATGAACCGATGAAGAGAACTCGTAATTCTACCCATGATGGAAAGTAGCAGGTGAACTTATGCGAAAGAAAAGAGTACTGCTGTTTTCGGAAGGCTTCGGCACGGGCCATACAGGGGCAGCCTATGCTCTGGCCGAAGGAATAAGACTGCTGAGTCCGGATGTGCAGTGCCGGGTCATTGAGCTTGGAAAATTCCTCAATCCTACGGTCGCACCATGGATTCTTTCCGCTTACCGCAAAACAGTCAGCAGCCAGCCAAAGCTGGTCGGCATGATGTATAAGACCCAATATCATAAATCACTGAACCGGTTGACTAAGCTGGCTCTTCACCGGATTTTTTATACACATGCCTCACAGGTCATAGAGCAGCTTAAACCCGATTTGATTATCTGCACTCATCCGATTCCGGCCGCAGTCATCTCCAGATTGAAGCAGCAGGGGCTGGATGTCCCGCTCTACACGCTGATTACAGATTATGATGCTCACGGCAGCTGGGTGAACGCCGAAGCCGACCGCTATCTCGTCTCTACTTCACGCGTCAAATCGATTCTTACCGGACGGGGCGTATCTCCTGAGCTGGTGACGGTTACCGGCATCCCGGTGCATCCGAAGTTCTGGGAGCGCCATAGCAAGACTCAGCTCCGCAAGGAGCTGGGGCTCGCCGACATTCCTACCGTGCTCATTATGGGCGGCGGCTGGGGGCTGATGTTCGGGAAGGACATCATGAATTCGCTCACGGCCCGGATGGATGAGATCCAGCTTATATTCTGTATGGGCAGCAATGACAAGCTGGTAGCCAAAATGAAAGCCAACCCGCTGCTGGACCATCCCAATGTAAAGATTCTCGGCTACAGCAGCGAGATCAACAAATTAATGGATGCTTCCGATCTGCTGATTACGAAGCCGGGCGGAATGACCTGTACTGAAGGTCAGGCCAAAGGCATTCCGATGCTGTTCTACAGCGCCATCCCGGGGCAGGAAGAGAAGAACAGCCAGTATTTTGTAGAGCTGGGGCTGGCCGAGGTACTTGATTCGGAAGTGGTGAACAAATGGTTCTCCATGCTGCTGCATGAATATGCCGGACTTGAATTACAGCGGAAACGCCGGACTTCCCCTGAACGCCAGCAGCCTCAGCATTGTGCAGCTACTGTGCTCCAGCTGCTGGGCAAGCCCGCCAGCCAAGCTGTTGCCGAATCCGAGTCGTGGAGCTCCCCCTCACAGGTGCGCAATGAAGAGGCTGTCTATGTCACCCCGTAGACGGACCCCGGTGAACAACAACATAAAGAACCTCCAGCCACTGGTAAGCGTGGATTTGGAGGTTCTTTTGCATTACATAAGATGAGAATGCAGCGGAAACCTTCTCCGCGCGCAACCAGCGTGAATTCGGATGGCAAGAATGTAACAGTGATTATTTGTAGAAGGTATGATTGCCGATGGTCTTAAGGAGTGTCCGTGAATGATGCACAGTAAGATCCTGCGCGAGCGTCAGCGATAAGAAGAAGTACGTGTCATCCGTAACTTCCTTAACTCCCATAAGTGCAGCATTAACAGCCTTGATACTGTCTGCGTTGGGCTTCACACGCTTTAGACGGCCGTTGGCGACAGGACTGAATTGGCTTTTTTGATAGATTACATCATGAATGGTATCGGGAAAATTGGCTGACCGCAGCCGGTTCAGAACAACGTTGGCAACTGCCACCTTGCCCTGGTACGGTTCGCCTTCTGCTTCTGCCATGACGATTTTTTGCAGCAGTAGCAGGTCTTCTTCGGATACGGCGTAGCTCCAGGTAGCTTCAGCTTGCTGCTCCTGGCTTAGTAGCTTGGTCCGAGAGAAGAACAATGTTGCGGGGGGATGTTGCTGAGTTGCCGCTTTGACTTTATTTACGCTCGTTGTCCCCTTGGCCGCTTTCTTCAGCGCTTGCGCCGCTGACGGCGTTGCTTTCACCACAGTTACCTTAGCCTTAGGCTTAGGCTGAACGGCGCCCGTCTTCGCAGCCTCTTGACGCTGCAGCTTCTCGGGGCTTAACCATCCGGCGCTTACCATGCGGGCCCAGGTGTGGACCGGTTCGGCAGCTGTGGTGTAAAGCATGGGAATCATTGTGCTGGATGAAGGGCTTGTCCTATATACAGCAGATGCAGCTTTCGGAACACTGGGCTCCAGAGACTCTTGGCCGGCAGACTTCAATTTACCCATTTCTATTACATTCTCCCCGGTAGCAGCAGATCCTTCGGGGTTCATCAAACTTATCGCTGAGAAAGACACTAAAATTACGCTAACCAGCAGCGCAATACAGCGGCTCTGTTTAAATATTAACATTATTTACCTCCTATTTTACGGCACACTCCTATTGTATGTAACCGAAAATGGAAGCTTTGAAAACTTTCTTGTCGATTTATGTTGAGAAAAATGTAAATTTTTCGGTCATTTCATACATAGGAATGGCATGCATCCTGGTAGCATACACCACAAAAGCATCCACCGTCCAGCCTAAGTCTGGAAGTAAATTGCCTGCGGGACGTCCCTTTACCCGTAAATTTTCCAGCCGCTCCAGCGTAAACGGCTGCTCCTCACGGTATTTACGGGCCAATGTCAAATGGGGATTATACGTTCGCGTATCCGCCGTGAACCCTAACGGAAGTGTCGCGGAAACCACCTTTTTCTGCAGCTCCCTGAGCGGCTCGAGCTCCCCGGAAACCCCCGTCCAGAGCACTCTTGGCGAGTCCGGGAGGCCGAATGTGCCCCATTCTCCGAGCTTCAGCTGAAAGCCTTTGCTTGACGAGGAAACTTTCCGGAGCGCCGCGAACAGGGCCGGGATATCCTCCTTCGGAGTGTCGCCAAGAAATTGCAGCGTAATATGGAAATCTTCAAAATGTGTCCATCTGGCAAATTTAAGTCCGGAAGACACGCGGGCAGACTCATTTTTAAGATAATAGCGCAGCGCTTCCGGCAAAGGTATCGCGATAAACAGACGCTCAAATTCTTGCTCCGGCTCCTTATGTTCCATTCTAATTTCACCTTTCCAGGCAGATTTGTTATGCTTATTCTATACTTATCGTCCATTTCTCTACTGAAATGTAGAATAGGAGGGAACCAACATGACTAAATCCATCGTTTGTATGCAGCATTTGTCAGATGGGCAGCAGGAGCTGATCCGCGCCGCTGCACCAGATTATACCCTTACCCTCGGAGATTCCAGGAATCCGGACCTTGAGCTGCTCTCCGGTGCGGAAATTATCATCGGCTGGGGAAAAGGCGCCAGTGATACTCTTCTGCGCCAGGGTTCTCCGCTGCGCTGGGTCCAGGCCTGGTCTGCCGGTGTGGAGAAACTTCCGCTCGAAGCCATGCATGAACGCGGGATTCTGCTGACGAATGCCAGCGGTGTTCATGCCGAACCGATTACTGCCGTTATCTTCAGCTTCATGCTGATGTTCACCCGGAACATGCATACCGCTATCCGCAACCAGCAGAACCGCCGCTGGCATTCGGATGGACAAGAGAGTGAATTGACCGGCAAGACGGCAGTGATTGCCGGAACTGGCTCCATCGGCAGTGAAACCGCCAGAATTGCCAAGGCTTTCCGTATGAAGACGATCGGTGTGAGCCGTTCCGGCCGGCCGGTTGACGGCTTCGATGAGGTCTTCACGACCGGACAGCTGAAGGATTCCGTGAGCGACGCCGATTTTATTATCAACACTTTGCCGATCACCGACGAGACGCAGGGAATATTCGATGCAGACATCTTCTCCGCTGCCAAGCAGGGGGCTTATTACATTAATATTGGCCGCGGAGCGACTACCAATACGGACGATCTAATCTCAGCGCTGCACAGCGGACAGCTTGCCGGTGCCGGACTCGATGTCTTCGAGAAAGAGCCGCTGCCGGAGGATCACCCTCTGTGGGGGATGGAGCAGGTCATCATGACCCCTCACTGTGCCGGGGTAACCGACCGTTACGCGGACCGGGTAGTGGATATTTTCGTTGAGAACATGAAGGCCTATCTGGAGTCCGGAACGCCTTCACTCAATCTGGTCGACTACAGCCGCCAATATTAAGCCTCCGCCGCCTGGGCTGGCGGGGTTGCTGTGGGATATGCGGACCTGTTTGTAACTTGCGGGTTTAAAGTTGCCTCCTGCGGCTAAATGTTGTACATATTACAACATTGGATGTTAGATAAAAGGGTTTTCTAGAGAATTGTTGTATGAAATACAACAATTCTCTCGTTAATCTGCCGGATGGAGGCGAAATGATGCCTTTTGTACAACAATTTTCCGTTAACGTCGATCTTTTGAGGAAAATGTTGTATTTTGTGCAGGATTTCAACTATATAGACTATAGATTGAGCTGGAAAGTACCTTGCTCCGTAGAACCCTGCACTGGCAAGACTCCTGCGCAGACAAGTCTATTGTGAACTAGCTAGTGCGGAGTGCATTGCAATTACTTTAATTGTATTTCCTGCAGTTAAATAACGGCGAAAAAACGGATTTGCCCGGTTAACTGTATTCTGTACAACTAAAATAGCAGTACGTCTTTTTTCCCGGAGTATGGGGGATTTTAACTGCAGAGAATGCAATTAAAGTCCTCGCAGCACAATAACCGATCGCTTTAGTTGCACAAAATACAGTTAGTTAGTACTTAGGCAGCGCGAATTTCGTCATCAATTAGCCAAGGAGTTCGAGCCTGCAGTTCGAGCTAGGAGCCGGGAACACTCCCAGTTTAAGCTGTATAGCAATTTAGTATTAGGTAACATAACTTTGCTCTCCCCAGCACATTACCAAGACAAAAACAGCCTCTGCTAACCTAAGCAGAGGCTGTTTTTATATTCCCACATCACTATATAGTTTGAACTTGAGATTTACAACTAGGGAGAAGTGGCGGAAGAGAAGTTTGGAACTGTAGGAGCGCTAGCGTCCGCCTTTGTTCACGGATTTCCACCGCTACTAGCGGTATAAATCAAGAAATCCGGGAACAACAGCGGCCGGAAGTCCAAACATTCTCTGCAGTCACGGCGTATCCCTAAGTATTAGAATTTCACTGCTTCAGCCTATATAGCCCCCCTCACACTTGAAACCGAGTGACCGACTCCTTAAGCTCAGTAAGCAGCAGCTTCAGATGCTCGATGCCGTTGGCCACTTCCGTAGTCGCGCTGAGCTGCTCGTGAGCCGAAGCTGAAGTCTCTTCTACACCGGCCGCAGATTGCTGGGCGAGTGCCGAGATATGCTGGCTGAACTCGTTCATGGTTTCACTGGCTCCGGTCATCTGCTCCAGATCCTTGGCCATTCCTTCCACCGTGAGCGCCATTACCCCCACCGAGCCGTTGATATCGGCCAGGGCTTCGCCCGTCTCGACAATCTGCCGGCTGCCCTCTTCCGTCTTCGCCACGCCGCCGCGCAACTGCTCAACCATCGCTCTGGAGTCATGCTGGATTCCCTGTGTAATTCCGGTAATCTCCGCTACGGTCCGCTGCACATCCTCCGACAGCTTGCGCACCTCCTGTGCTACTACCGCGAAGCCCCGGCCGCTGTCACCGGCTCTCGCCGCTTCAATGGCCGCATTAATCGCCAGCAGATGCGTCTGCTCGGAGATGCTGCGGATGGAGCCCACAAGCCGGAAGATCCCCTCGTTCTTGCGGTTCAGCTCCTCCACCGTGTCCATAGACTGCGATACAGCGTCCGCAATCTGGTTCATTTGCGCCACCGAGCTTTCCATGAGCGCTTTGCCTTTTTCACCCTTCTGCCGCACCTGCTCCGAATGAAGCGAGAGGTCAATTCCCCTGCCGGCAAAATTCTCAATTATAGCGTTTAACTCCTCCACCGCCTTAGAAGCATCTACCGCTGCTTCGGCCTGGCTTCCGGAGGCTTTGGCCAGCTCTTCCATGGTCAAGGCAATCTGGCTGCTGCCCTCCTTGGTATCGGAAATCGTATGCATCAGCTCATCGCCCTGTTCCGAAATCACCTCGGAGACATTTCTGATCCGGTTCACCATTTCCAGCAAGGTACGGTTAGTTTCGTTAACGGTCTTGGCAAGCTGGCCGATTTCATCCATATTGCCGATCAGGGTATCCTCTGCGGTCAGATCACCGCCGGAGATCCGCTGCAGGTGTACGGTTACCTTTTTAAGCGGATTGATCATGGTCTTACGGATCACCATGTTAATCATTCCGATGACTACCAGGACAATCAGCACAGTTACAATACTCAACGTCAGGGAAGTGTGGAAAATCTTCTCGGAAACTTTGCCCTCACTCGCTGCTTCATCCTGAGTGTGTGCAACAAGCGCGTCCAGATCAATCTGCATCGAATTAAACGCCTCAATCCCCTTGTGGGATACCTCCAATGCTAATTCCTCGTCATTCGAGCTGCTGAGCAGGATCGCCTGATTGTTGACGGTCAGGAACTCTCCCCATTTCCCGACGAGCGACTGTAATTGCCCCAGCTCCTGCTCTCCCCGCAAGGTGAGCTTGTATTCCTTTAATGTATCTGACACTTTGCGGATGAATTCAGCCCGCTCTTCCGCAAGTGTGTTTTTCTCTGCGCTATCCGTGCTCAGAATATGCTGCATGCTGATCGCCATAACATGCTCTGTCAGGTAATTTACATTGTGGATTTTATCCAGTGCGGGAATGCTCTGATCAATAATATTGCCTGTGTTCTTCTGCATACCGTTCATTTGATAGAGCGAGACCCCGCCGGTAACCAGAACCAGTACTGCCAAAGCCGCATAACCGGAGGCAATCTTGAATCCAATACTTTTACTTCCTTTAGCTACTGCGGTCTGGCGCATTTTTTTAGTTCCACTCACCCATTTTTTAACTGCACTTTTCAGTTGTTGACCCTTGCCCATCTACGTGCGCCTCCTCAAACATTTTCCGAAAACATGACCGGAATTCCATTCTATTACATTCCATTTTCATAAAAGAACAAAAAAAAATAGGTTGCTAGTACTATTTCGGCAAAACACCCAAAAAATTTTATATGTATATCCAGAACTAATCGAGTAGGAGGGGGCGGCAAGCCCCCGTCCTCTCACACCACCGTACATGCGGGTCCGCATACGGCGGTTCCAAAAGGTTAACAAAGTTCCAGATAGCGTGAAAGTAAACTCTTCAGCCCTTTTGCTTCCCAATAGGAAGTCGAAAGGGCGTTATTCGTGTTCCGGGACATTTCCCACGCGCCTCGCCGCGAGTTGGCCATCTTAAAACAAGCCCACTTTGGAACCCCGAGTGCTCGAAGCTCGCGGATTCGTGTACGTACTCGTTTCCACTGTTTCCACAGACACATTCGAAGTCTCCTCCGAATCCACTGGTCCAGTGTTTGGAAGTGTGTCTTCGCCGAGGCTAGACGGAAATAACCGAGCCAACCCATCAGATAGCGGTTCAGTCGGTAAATCCTTTCTTCCATGGAAATGGACCAGGTACGTTTCGTTAGCTCTCGAATTCTCCCTTTAAAAGCTGCGAGACTCTTCGGAGCAATCCGAATCGTTGCCTGTTTCTGGCTCAGGAAACTGAATCCTAAGAACTTTCGGTGCCAAGGTCTCGCTACCGCACTTTTCTCCCCGTTTACTTTCAGTTTTAGCTTTCCTTCTACAAACCGACTTACCGATTCCATGACACGCTCGCCTGCTCGTTTACTCGCCACAAAGATATTACAGTCGTCCGCGTAGCGTACGAATCGCAAACCTCGCCCGGTCAGTTCCTTGTCCAGATCATCCAATAGAATGTTTGCTAGAAGCGGACTAAGCGGACCGCCTTGTGGCGTTCCCTCCCGGCTACGCTCCCATTTTCCATCCACCATAACTCCGGCGTTTAAGTAAGCACGGATTAGCGTCAGCACTCTTTTGTCCTCCACTTTCCGCGCCACTCTTGCCATTAGCATGTCGTGGTTTACCTTGTCAAAGAATTTCTCCAGATCCAAATCCACGACCCATCTGAGGCCGCCTTGGATATATCTTTGGGCTTGTTTAACGGCGTCATGCGCGCTCTTCCCCGGCCGAAAGCCGTAGCTGTACCACGAGAATTGTGCGTCAAAGATCGGGTTCATGACTTGTAAAAGTGCTTGCTGGAGGAAACGGTCCATCACAGTCGGGATGCCTAGCTGCCGTACACCGCCTCCAGGTTTGGGGATTTCCACCCGTTTGACTGGCGCAGGTCTGTAAGTTCCCGTCAGAAGTTCAGTTTTCACCGATGCCCAGTGCGTATTCAGGTAAACTTGTAGATTCGCTACCGTTACACCGTCCACACCGGGCGCTCCTCCATTTTGCACCACTCGTTTGTAAGCGAGTCGAAGGTTATCTCCTTTGAGCATTTGCTCCAGCAAGTTGTTCTGGTCTTCGCGAGAGGAAGGGACGACTTGTGCCGACGAAGAACTCGGCGCTCCGGCATACCCTGACGGCTTCACCGCTTCTCTTTGCCGCAAGCTCCCTTGCGAGATATTCTGCTGTCGTTGCTCTTCATGCGAACGCATCGCTTTCCTCTCTCCTTTCGGTTCAGCCCTTCCGTAAATTGTTGCAACAGCTTACGTACTATGGCTTCTGCTGACTCCTGCCAGTTCAGCGCAGCCTCTCAGCTACGGTTACAAGTTTTTTTTCTTGCTTATCTGACAGGTCTCCCCAGATAAGAACGTCATCTGTCTGCCCGCGACCACTGGAGTATACCGCGCCAGCCCTTGGCGGCTTTGGATTTCGTCATGTTTAGGTGACTCATCCGACTGACACAGCCTCAAATCCAGTTCGTGTACCTTGGCCCGTGCTTTTGCCTCCGGCTTCCTTCAGATTCCACCTCACGGTGGACACCCTTGCCCTTGGCTAACGGTAGGCGCTCGCCAGCCCCCGTTCGGGACTTTCACCCTAAAGATGACGCCCATGCTGGGCGTACTAAAAAAAGTACCCGCCAGCCAAACCGGCTGACAGGTACTATTGGCGCAGAGCTATGCCTAATCCAGATCGTAAATCGAGCCTACCTTTAGTCCATACAGCTCATTGTAGATTTTCTCGGCAAACGCATCGGTCATCCCGGCGATATAATCTGTCACCATATGCTCCCAGGTCCAGATGGGCCTGGCCGACCTCTGATCCTTCTCATACCGCTGCAGCCAGTCGCTCGGAATAATACTCCGCGAGGTCTCGGGATCCAGGAAGGCCTCCCACAGCCGCCGGAGGATCCATTCACTCCGTTTCTGCAGGCGCTGCACACGCAAATCGCGGATCATCGTTACCCAGGCGAAGCTTTTGAGCACACTGACCGTCCGCAGCATATCCTCATCCTCCTGGCCTTCCTTGATGAATGTAACCTTCTTCCAGTCCCCGTCCTCGATGACGCCGAGACTGGCGACGAAAGTACTGACCCAATAAGCTTTAACTTCACGGCGCGTGCGGGAGTAGTCATTCTCACAGGTTGGCATTTTCTCCATCCATACCCGAAGGAATGAGCTAAGCACTTCCTCCACCTTGGCGCTGATCGCCTCGGCCTGCCAGCCTGACCAGAAGGCATCCTCCAGCGTCGTGATCTTCTCAACAATCAGCCGCTGAATGTATTCGTCGTGCATGAAATGCTCGTGTACCTCTATCTTGCCGGCCTTGATGCCGTCTTCGAGGTCATGGGCCGAATAGGCTATGTCATCGCATAAGTCCATAAGCTGTGCTTCCAGTGTCTTCTTGCCTGCCGGAACCCCCCACTGGGTGCGGATCTCGTTGATGTATTCCCATTCATGCAGGTACATGCCCTTCTTCAGCACAGTACCGGGAAACGGATATTTGTTAATGCCCAGCAGCACCGCATCCGAGAGGTTCAGTCCATCGATATTCTCCCGTTTCTCCAGAAACATGATCAGGCGGAAGTTATGGGCATTGCCTTCAAAATGTTCATATTTACGCTTCATGCTCTCATGGATCGTCTGCTTCTGTACCGGACCGGCCCCGGACTTCGCGGCAGCCTCCGCTGTTTTCTTGGCAATAAGCCCTTCCAGCAGGCTGTCCAGCACCTCTTCCCCCTTATGCCCAAACGGCGGATGGCCGAAATCATGCGCAATGGCCGCACATTCCACGACCTCCGGATCGATGACCAATCCCGGATTCTCAGCTGCCCCCGTCTCTACCTCAGGATAAGAACGCAGCAGACTCTTGGCCGCTTCGCGGGCAATCTGCGCCACCTCCAGCGAGTGGGTCAGCCGTGTGCGGTAATAATCTCCGGTGCCTGCACCGAATACCTGTGATTTGCCTTGCAGCCGTCGAAAGGTCGGCGAATGGATCAGACGCGAATAATCGCGTTCATATGCGGCTCTGGATGTTTCCAGCCGGGTAATTTCCGGATATTGCCTATGCTCTCTTTTCTCAATTAGTGTCATCTCCGCTGCCCCTATTCCATTGTTCTGTATTTAGTATCTCATTATAAGTCATTTCCGGCAGAACTTTCACTCTAAAATGCGACCAGATAAGTTTCCGGTTCAGATGTTACTTTCATCTTTATCATTAACCTTCCAGTTCGCTCTATATAAAATGCATATTTCCCGGGGCAAATGGAGCATTCTAAGGCTCAAGCAGCGCAGGAACGGCTTATAAAAACACAGGGTGTGGAGTGAAACTTGAGACGCATGAAAAGAGGAATCCGAATCACTGCCGCGGCCCTTGCAGCGCTCGCGCTTATGCACGGCTCTGCAGACATTGCCCTTGGCAGCCCGAACAGGGCCAAGAACCGCTATTATTATGAGGAACGGGGCGACATGATCTGGGAGGTGCAGACCAGCCAAAAGGTTATTGCACTCACCTTCGACGACGGCCCGGACCCCTTCGAGACGGATGGCATTCTGGAGGTACTGCATGAATACAATGCGAAATGCACTTTTTTTGCAATTGGCAAACGGATCGCCGCTTATCCCGAGGTCGCCAGACGCGTCATTAATGAAGGCCATGAGCTTGCGAACCATACCTATAATCACGTTTATTTCAAAAAACCGGTCTCCGGGCAGCAGATTCAGGAGGAGCTGGAGCTGACGGAGAAGGAGATTGTCAAAGTATCCGGCAAACACAGCAGCCTGTTCAGACCGCCGGGCGGAATGTACGACGACACGATGATTGATGTGTCCAACAGCATGGGCCTGAAGCCGGTGCTCTGGTCCTGGCATCAGGATACCCGCGACTGGAACCGCCCGGGAGTCTGGAGCATCTCCAGCAGAGTGATCCGCAATGCCCGGAATGGGGATATCGTTCTGTTCCATGACCATGTCCATGGGCAATCGCAAACGAAGGAAGCGCTGAAGATTATCCTCCCCGAGCTTGAGAAGCAAGGGTTCCGGTTCGTCACTGTCTCCGAGCTGATCACGTTATCCGATGCGCAGCAGGCGAAGACAGAGCGGCACGGGACTTATTGAAGCTCCGTCTGCCGCTCTCCGCTTGCGGTCCGGGGGTTTCTTAGATTGCGCAGGTCCACAAAATAAGGTAGTCTTGAGCATTATAAGCATTATATGGCTACCTGTGACTTCTGCCGCAGTGCATCCCTGGGAGGGTTTAATTCATGTCTGAGAATACTTCCTATACCACCGAGGAAATCGCCCGGTTACTCAAAATATCCAAACTTAAAGTCTATGATCTGATCAAAAAAGGAGAGCTGCCCTCCTACCGTGTCGGCAAACAGATGCGTGTTGACCTCTCTGATCTGGAGGCATACAAGCAGAATTCCCGCAGCAGCGGGGCTTATGGGCATCCGCTCCCCGGCGGAAGCGGATTACAGGAAATACAGCCGCTGCAGACGCCCGCTTCCTTCGCGGCTCCGTATCAGGCCTTTGCCCCTCCGCCCCCCCATACCGGCAAAAGCACCAGTATGAATGTGGTCATTACCGGCCAGGATATGTCGCTTGATATTCTGGCGACCTATCTGGAGCGTACGCTGCCGTCCACCCGCCCGCTCCGTTCGTATGCCGGCAGTCTGGACAGCCTGATTGCCATGTATCACGGGGAATCGGATATTGTCAGCACCCATCTCCTGGATGGGGATACCGGCGAATATAATCTGCCTTATATCCGCAAGCTGCTCGTAGGCTTCTCTTATATCGTAGTGCATCTGCTATCGCGCAGTGCCGGGTTCTATGTGCGGAAGGGCAACCCCAAAGGCATCCGCGGCTGGAGTGATCTCCGGCAGAGCGGGCTGACCCTGATCAACCGTGAACGCGGCTCCGGGGCCCGGGTGCTGCTGGATGAGCAGCTCCGCCTGCTCGGAATTCCATCCGCATCGCTGGAGGGCTACGGAACCGAAGAGAACAGCCATCTGGCTATAGCCGGCATGGTGGCGCGGGGCAGCGCCGATGTGGGCATCGGCACCGAGAAGGCCGCCAAGATTATTGACGGCATTGACTTCATTCCGCTCACCACGGAACGCTACGATCTGGTCATGGTCAAGAAGCCCGAGAATGAACAATGGATCAGCACGGTTCTTGATATTCTGCGTTCATCCGCCTTCCAGAACGAGCTGAAGTCCATTCACAGCTATGACCTTACCGAAACAGGGAATATTATATACGAGACTTGAACTAGCGGAACAGCAAAGGGACGCCCGGCGGAGATATACCACCGGGACGTCCCTTTGCGCTGCATCTGTATTTCAATCGGGGTCTTCAACCCTTACTGCTGCATCCGGTCTACAATCCCGGTGAACAGAATACCTATCGCTGTAGCTCCGGCATCGGGGTGGCTGAGGCTCCGCTCGCCCACATAGCTTGCCCTGCCTTTGGAAGCGATAATGTCTTTGGTGTGCTCGGCTCCCTGCACCGCCGCTTCTGCGCCCTTGCGCATGCTGATCAGCAGGGCGTCGCCACTCTCCGCACTCTTCCGCTGAGCTTCAGCAGCAGGAATCAGTGCATCGAGCAGCGTCTTATCGCCAAGCTTCGCTCCGCCCCG
The DNA here is from genome assembly GCF_038000235.1 of Paenibacillus sp. FSL R10-2199. Lineage (NCBI taxonomy): Bacteria > Bacillati > Bacillota > Bacilli > Caryophanales > Paenibacillaceae > Paenibacillus > Paenibacillus sp. FSL R10-2199. The sequence goes on from NZ_JBBOBO010000002.1 coordinate 1,596,454, forward strand.
CTTCTGAATCCCTTCCGCTGCATGCTCCAGCAGCTCGGCAAGTTCAAGTCCGCTTAGCTCTGTCCGGCCCTTGGCGTATTTCGCCGCGCTGCGGAAGGCCGAGCCCCAGATCGGACCCGAAGCGCCTCCGCAGTGCTCAATGATCACCATTCCGCAGGCTTTGAGGAATTCACCGATTTCCTCCTGCGGCAGCTCCTCCCATTCCAGTTTCAGCTGCCGGAAGCCTTTGGCCAGCGACATGCCGAAGTCCCCGTCTCCGGCAAAGGAATCCAGTTCACAGAATTCGACTTCCTTCTCAATGATAAGCTTCGCCATCTCATCTATCATCACTACTATATCAGCTGTAAGCAGCTTCTCCATTGCTTCCGCCTCCTAACATCTATAAGCTGCCGTCTCCGCGCTATAGTCGAGTGCCTGCTTCAGCTCATCATCCAGCTTCAGCAGGGTGACCGATGCTCCCGCCATATCAATCGCACTCATATAATTACCGACAAAGGTCCGGTATACCCTAATCTTGGCTTCCTCCAGCAGCAGGCTGACGGAACGGTTCAGAATGTACAATTCCTGCAGCGGCGTTGCCCCGAAGCCGTTAATCATCAGCGCGACCTCTTCCTCCGGGTTAACCGGCATATCGGCGAGCAGCGCCTGCAGTGCCTTCGCGGCCAGTTCATCGGCCGGAACGAGCTTTTCCCGGGCAATACCCGGTTCGCCGTGAATGCCTACACCGAATTCGATCTCATCCTCTCCAAGCGCGAAGGTTGGTGAGCCTTTGGCCGGCACGGTACAGGAAGTCAGCGCGAAGCCGATCGACCGGACATTGCGCACTGTTTTCTCCGCGATGGCCTTGACCTCCGGAAGTGTATCTCCCCGTTCTGCAGCCGCTCCGGCGATTTTATGCACAAACACCGTTCCGGCCACGCCTCTTCTGCCTGCCGTCGATGCATCGTCCGCTACGGACACATCATCGTTCACATACACTTTTTCCACGGTGATATCGTCATCTTCGAACGCCATCTCCGCCGCCGCATCGAAATTCATACAGTCGCCGGAATAGTTCTTGATAATCAGCAGCGTTCCTTGGGAGGAAGCCGTCTTCGTAATCGCATTGTAGACCTGAATCGTCGACGGAGATGCAAACACATCACCGCATACCGCCGCATCCAGCATTCCCTTACCTACGTATCCGCCATGCGCAGGCTCATGTCCGCTGCCTCCGCCGCTGATCAGAGTGACTTTGTCCGGGTTCAGCTCTTTACGCGTAATGATCTTGTATTTCCGGTTCCACTCCAGCAGCTCCGGATGGGCAAGCACCATGCCCTCGATCATCTGCACGACTACATCTTCAGGGGCGTTAATGATCTTCTTCATCTGGCTTCGCCTCCGCTTCCGCCCAGCCGGTCCGCAGCCAGAATGGCCGCATATACATCATACTTCGTCACCGGGAACGGCATATTATGAATGGACTCCCCTTCGGCACAGGCTCTTTCGGCCACCGGCATCAGCCGGGCTTCACTGATATCTGTAACACCCAGGTCCTTCAGGCAGGTAGGTAATCCGAGCGACTTGCAGAAGCCAAGCACCGTGTCCAGTTCTTCCTGCGGCGCATTCTCCAGCACCATGTGCACCAGCGTGCCGAAAGCCACCTTTTCCCCGTGATAATAATGATGAGTCTCCTCCAGAATGGTCAGCCCGTTATGCACGGCATGCGCTGCGGCCAGTCCCCCGCTCTCGAATCCAAGCCCGCTGAGCAGGATATTCGTCTCGATAATATTCTCCAGCGCCTGCGTAACTACCTTGCTGTCATTGGCCGCTTTGGCCTTCAGTCCGTCCTCCAGCAGTGTTTCGTGGCAGAGCCGGGCCAGCTCCATCGCCGCCTTCGTGCTTACGGCCCCGGAATTGTTATAGGTGAACCCTCTGACACAGGATCTCGCCTCAAAAAAGGTCGACAGCGCATCCCCCATCCCGGCCACCAGAAAACGCGTCGGCGCATTGGCAATGATTCCGGTATCCACCAGCACCACATTCGGATTCTGCCGCGCATACAGATAGGATTCGAACTCGCCATGCTCCGAATAAATAACGGAAGAGCCGCTGCACGGCGCGTCGGTCGCCGCAATCGTCGGTACGACAATAATCGCAATTCTCGCCCGGTTGGCGATCGCTTTGGCTGTATCCAGCGCCTTGCCGCCGCCGAGGCCAACAATCACATCACAGCCTTCTGCTGCCGCGAACTGCTCCAGCCGGCCGATCTCCTTAAGCGTACATTCCCCGCCGAACCCGCCGGTTACGAATTCGAACCCGCCTTTGGCAACCGCTTTGTCCAGGTATTCCTGAACCCGGGCCTGATCATCCTTATGCGCCACCAGCAGCGCTTTCCGTCCATAGATCGTTACATAGTCCCCGATATTGTACAGTTCATCCCTGCCCTGAACATATTTAGAGGGAGAGGTTAGTATTTTTCTCATTTCACAGCACTCCTTAGGCAGGATTTGTAAACGCTTCCTATTCAGTATAAATGCTTTGCTGCTGTTTGGCATTGCACGATCCTGTATAGAACTATTCCGTCATTTCATCCTATAAACTCCCAGCGCAGCGCGGATTATGCACGGCTCTTCAGGCGGTAGACCGCCGGTGTTTCTCCTGTAGCTTTTTTGAAGGTCCGGATGAAATACCCGCTATCCTCAAAACCCAGCGAATACGCGATGCTCACTACAGATTCTTCACCCTCCACCAGACTACGTTTCGCTTCCTCCAGCCTAAGGCTATTTATATAGGAAGAAAAGGTGCTGCCCGTCTCCTGCCGGAACAGTCTGCTGAAATAGTCCGCGCTGATCCAGCATAACTGGGCCATGTCCGCCAGTCTCAGCCGCTCCCGGAAATGCCCATGCATATGCTCCAGCGCCGGCTTCAGCCTCAGGCTGCCGCCTATTGTGCCCGGAGCTTGTTTCCTGTCAGCGGGCTGGTCCGCCTCCTCCTGTACCTGCTGCCGGGGAATCTCTTGTACTTGCGCTGCTCCTTCTGTAAGCTTCACATCCGCAGCAGCTGCAGAAGTGCCGAATACATAGGTCCGATTCCTGGCGCCTATCCTGCCGGTTATATAATGGCTCATGTGGGTGACCAGACGGGCTACGGATTCGATCCGTTCATAAGACATCTCCGGAAGGCTCCGGTAATATTCCTCCAGCATGCTGTCATGCTCCCTTTGATCTGGAGTGCTGGTTGCGCTCAGCATATCAAGCTTCTTACCGGTATCCTGTGCGGGAATAGAGATCTGCCCCAGCATAATGGAGCCAAGGTACTTGCTGCCGACTACCAGCGGTACCGCCATATCCACAATCCCCATATGGCATTTATAGACATAGGGACGCTGCATACTCTGTGCGGCATATCCCCCGCGGTAATCACAGCTCTCACATAACCGGGAGGACTGGGTGGCCGATCTCATCGCTCTGCAAAAGTCCGTGCATTTGCTGTGCCGGGTCACCGGCTTGCCGCCAGCATCAACCGTAAGCACAGCCATATCCGTCACCGCAGCAAGATCGTCCTGAATGATCTGCAGCGCCTGTGTATCCACGACATCCTCAAGCAGTTCCAAAGAGTTCCTCATGAGTCCCTCCATTATCATTCAAATTATATCTAAAATTATAACATGATAACGATTGCAACAAGGGGATTCGGCGCAAACATTTTCAATTCTTGATCCTAGCCGACCGTAGTGCCGTTATTTATCGAAAGGGAAACGTTGTGCCGGGCTTAAAGGCTTATGCACACTTGCGTTCTCTCCAGCAGGCGACCAGGTACTTGTCCAGCCCACTTCGGGCGGAATTCGCCTACTTCGGGCGGAATCAAGAGCTTTTATGCTCTTGATTGGCTCGTCCAGACCAATTGTATTCGAAATATCGAATACAATGAACTACTGTGAAGGTAACCAGACCCAATGTATGCGAAAAACCGAATACAATGAGCTACTGTGAAGGTATCCAGACCCAATGTATGCGAAAAACCGAATACATTGAGCTACTGTGAAGGTAACCAGACCAATTGTATGCGAAAAACCGAATACAATGAGCTACTGTGAAGGTAACCAGACCCAATGTATGCGAAAAACCGAATACATTGAGCTACTTTGATGGTAACCAGACCCAATATATGCGAAATTTCGAATACATTGTAGCCACTGTGAAGGTATTGCGCCCTTCCTTCTCTCAACCCTCCCACTCCTTTAAGCTCTCCCTTTCGAAGGAGCACTTAACCGTAAATTCTTATATTTACAACTAAAACAACGCCCACCCCGGTACAGGATGGACGTTGTTCTTTTCAAACCGCTATGATTTGGATTCCGTGATCACAATAACATCCCGGCTATAGCTCCCCCCGGCAAACTCCAAGCCTGCCGGCTCTTCCTTGCGGGGCAGCAGCGCTTCGGCAATGATATTGCCGGTGTGATCGAGGTAGCCCGCTACCTCTACACTATTATGGTATAAGCAGATTTCATCCACTCGATCTCCCATTATAATACGCAGGGCCGTTGCCTCTTCAGCAGATAGCTCTTTCCCGTTCATCCGTGCAGGCAGGGGCTCAATGGTCACCTTAGGTTTCTCCGTTCCGAACGGAACGGCAAGCGTTACGATTGCCGTCCTCCCCGTCACAGTTAGCGAACGCTTCACCACCGGACTCTCAGCATACTCCCCCTGCTTGAAGATCAGGCCCTGCTCAAGCACCAGCTGGTCCTCAGCGTGGCCGGATGGCAGATGCAGCAGCAGCAGATTAGCCCCCTTCAGTTGAGTGGACACTTCCCCGCTGCGGCAGTCATATCCCGCTCCGCCTGTAGGCAGATGAAAGTACTGCTCATAACGGTGCTGTTCCTCCGCTTCAAACAGATCCACAATCAGCCAGTAGCTGTTCTTGATGAACAGCACCTTGCGGGAATGGATGACCGGATCATCGTAACGGGTATAGCCGTAATGGCTCGCGAAGCTGTAGTCATAGGCTGCACTGGACTGGACGTCCCAGATTCTGCAGGCTGCCGTAGTCGGCGTATTCCAGTGAAAGCTGCGGACATGCTGGTCCTGGCCATCCACCACTACGGTATTATGGGCCCGGGTGGATACCGTATATTTACGCTCCTTGTTCCACTCGAATAATCCCATGCCTGAATCCGCCAGCAGCTCGCGCCCTCCGGCGTAGAGCACCAGGCTCAGCGCATCCGAATGGGCATGTCCGCCGACTCCAATCCCTGCACGCATCGCCATGTACATGTCTTCCCTGCTCCAGCCCTGTCTGGAGGTAATGTAACCTCCAATCGGGAAGCAGGCTGCCGTTTCGGCAGGCTGCTTCGCCTTCAGCTGCTCATATTGCTGCACCGCTTCCGGCCCTATTCTCCAGAGCAGCGAGAACGGCAGCCGCTCATGCCCCAGCGCTTTGAAATCGCCGCGCTGATACAGATAAGCGCCCAGACTCATGACATTGCGCAGCTCACTGACCACCTGCACATCCGTATCGCCGAATTTGACCAGCTGTCCGTCGGGGGCCAGCAGATGCATCGTCACGGTGAACATTTTCTCCAAGGTGTCGCGATACTCCCCGGCGTCAATTCCAAGCTTATGGAACAGTGCCACCAGTTCATACAGATCGCGCATCACGATCAGATGATAATTCGGACTGCCTTCGAACTGTACCCCATCCGCATATACGTTCTGGCGGATATATCCCGGCAGCTCACGCAGCCCGTACTCCAGCCATTCTGCGGAATCCTTCAGCTCCGGCAGGAGCAGCGCCGTCTGGATCAGCCCCCGCAGCTGCATGCAGACATGGTTGCCGCCGCTGGCATGATATTTGCGCACATACTGCCCGTGCTCCTGGAAGGACTTGATCAGCTTCAGCTTAACCGCAGGTTCAAACGCAGGTGAGCTGAAGAAGATAATGAAGGCTTCCGGCAGCATAAACAGCCGCACCCCGACAGACAGCGGGTCCCAGGTCGAATGCTCGGAACGGAACGTATCATCGACAGGCATCCTATTATCATCGATGAAGTCGCTGATCATGTCATTGAAGCATTTGGCGTATTTCTCATCACCGGTCAGCGCATAAGCTCTGGACAGATGCTTCACATATACGAACCGGGTCAGATGCAGCTGATACTGTGAGCTGTCATACAGCCAGCTGTTCCAGTCATAGGTTCCACGCGGAAAGACCACTCTTTTCCCTTTAAATAGCGGGATATCCCCTTCCACGATCCGGTCTGCCTCAGCGATTGTCTGCTGCGCTTCCTCCTCATGGCCGTAGTAGCTTGCGGCATACGCCTGAAGCTTGGGAACATCCTTCACTTCAAAGTAATATCTCCCGTTGTTACCTGCTGCAATGACCTCCAGATAGGCATTCCGTGCAGCCGGGACATCACCTGTCTTCAGCTGTGCGGCCACACCGGCAAGCTCAGGTCTGCTCAAGTCCAGCATGGTGCCGAGGAATTCTTCATCCGACAGCTGCGGCTTTGTATATATAGGATTATGGCGCAAGTCTTTATATCCAATCGTCATTTGAACCCTCACCTTTATTGGTTTAACGGATCTCATCCGCGTCTATTCCTTGATCGAACCCAGCATGGCTCCCTTGGCAAAATACTTCTGCAGGAACGGATACACGATTACAATAGGCAGCATAGCGAGCAATATCGCCGCATTCTGGACATTGGGTCCAAGGTTGGCCGCAAGCTGTGCGTCAACTGCAGCCTCTGCCGAAATATTGGAGGCGCTGATCGCCACCATCTGCCGCAGGAGCGGTTGAATCGGCCAGCGTGATGTATCATTCAGATAGATGACCGCAGAGAAGAACTCATTCCAGAACTGCACCATGAAGAACAGCGTAAACGTGGCGATGATCGGCTTGGACAGCGGGAGCACGACCGAATACAGAATTCTGAACTCTCCTGCCCCGTCAATTCTTGCCGCTTCATCCAGACTTTCCGGCAGGCTCTGGAAGAACGAGCGGATGACCATGATATTAAAAGCACTGGAAGCCGCCGGAAGCACCACTGCCCAGTAGGAATCGATCAGACCCAGATTTTTGACCACCAGATAACTGGGAATCATACCGCCGTGAAAGATCATGGTGAAGAAAATAATCAGCAGCATGATGCGGCGGCCGGGCAGAAACTTCTTGGATAAGGCATAGGCCAGGGTAATCGATACAAACAGGCTAAGCAGCGTACCCATTACCGTGATAATCACGGAGTTCTTGACCGAGGTCAGGAACGTATTCGCATTCAGCAGATAGCTGTAAGCATCCAGCGTCCAGTGCTTGGGCCAGATGAAGAAATTCCCGGCCATTGAATCTCCGGGCGGACTGAAGGATACCGCGATAATGTATAGAAAAGGCAGAATAACCAGCAGACTGATTAAGCAGATAATAACTACAATAATGGTGTCAAACCATGTTGCCTTGAGCTTCATAACGTCTCCACTCCTGTTCTTGTTCTAGAATATGCCTTCTTCGCCAAGCAGCTTTGCCGCATAATTGGCCCCGACTACAAGGATCAGACTGGCAACGGATTTGAACATGCCTACGGTAATCGCGAAGCTGTAATTGAATTGCTCCAGACCGATATGGTAGACGAACAGATCGAACACATTGGAGACATCCAGGTTGAGGCTGTTGGTCATCAGGAAGATCTGCATAAAGTTGGAGTCCATAGAGGAGCCCAGACGGAGCAGCAGCAGTATAACAATCGTGCTCTTGATGCCGGGGAGGGTAATATGCCAGATGCTCTGCAGCCGGCTCGCTCCATCCACTTTGGCCGCTTCGTACTGCTCCGGGTTGATTCCTGCCAGTGCCGCCAGGAAGATAATTGTCCCCCAGCCTGCATCCTTCCAGATGGACTGGAAGATGACCAGCGGCCGGAACCATTCATTGCTCACCAGGAAATTGGCATTGCCGTCAAACCACTGGCTGAGATAATGATTAATAACGCCTGAAGGCCCGAAGAACGAAATCGTAATCCCGTAAATGACGACCCAGGACAGGAAATGAGGCAGATAGACGATCGTCTGCGACACCCGTTTGAACACTTTGAGCCGCACTTCATTCAGGAGTAACGACAGGAGTATCGTAAACGGAAAATAAATGATCAGGTTCAGCAGGCTGATCAGCAGTGTATTTTTCAGCAAAATATAGAAATCGGAGGTTCCGAAAAACTGTCTGAAATTATCCAGCCCCACCCACGGGCTGTCCATAATGCCTTTGAACGGGCTGTACTCCTTGAAGGCTAGAATAAGTCCCGACATCGGGATATAATGAAAAACCAGAAAATAGAGAATGCCCGGTGCCGCCAGTAAATAGAAAGGCCATAATTGATTAAACCGTTTAGGACGCAAAGTTCTCTGCACAGGCTAAACCTCCTTATCCATGGGCAAAAGAAAGGGGAAGCCCCCTCCTTTGCCTCTGTGTATATTTATGGGTGTCTTATTTAGTGCGCTGCATTATATTGATCCAGCAATTCCTTGGCTATCTGCATACCTGCACCATTAGTCCAGGTATCAATCTCCTTCTGCACATCTTCCCAGGTGCCTTCACCCAGCACATATTTCGTCATCACGGCGCTCATTTTTTTGTAGCTGTCCGGATTCTTGCTGGCGAACTGTGAGTTGTAGCTGAGGAACGGATTCTCAACACCGATCTTGCTGATAATATCCAGCGTCGCCTTTTGCTGCGCCAGAATCTCCGGCTCCTTGGAGCTGGCGTATACATATGGATCTACCCGGTTCTCCAGCACGAATTGGCTCGGCTTATCCAGGTCGTATTGCTTCTTCTGCTCTTCAGTCTGCACAGCAACACCATCTTTGAAGTCACTGGAGTGAATGCCGGTAACTCCCGCTTTGGAGAATGCTATATTCTCCTCGGAGGCGGTGAAATCAAGGAAATCAACAATCTGCTGAACCTTGTCTTCCGGTACGGAGCTTGGAATGACCCACAGCCCGTAGTATCCGCCGAGTACAGCAGCACCTTTGTGTCCGTCTGCCCCTTCGAGAACGTCGACAATGGCAATTTCAGCATCCGGATCTGTCTGCTTCAGCTTCTCCACATTGGCCTCTCCCAGATCGCTGACATTCCCCACAAAAGCACCAGCTGTGCCTGCCAGGAACTTGCTCCGTGCCTGGCCCTGATTCTTGAGCACCGGCGCATCCTTGTCAATCAGGCCTTTGCTCCAGGAATCTCTCAGCCACTCCAGGAATGCCTTGTATTCGGGAGTCTGGAAATCGCGCACAGCATTCCCGCCGTCCAGCTTCCACACATTAGGAATGCCGAAGGCAAACTGAATCGGAAGCACACCTGAGAACGGTCCGGGACTGTTGACTCCGTCTGAACCATAGATCGTAAACGGAATGGTTTTGCCTCCGCCCGCCGGATCCTTCTCCTTGAATACAGCAAGTGCATTCGTCAGCTCATCCATCGTCTTTGGCACAGCCAGATTGTATTTGTCCAGCCAGTCCTTACGGATCAGGATATTGGCTTCCCCTCCGCCGTACAGGCCGCGCGGCCGGGGAACTCCGTATACCTTGCCGTCAATTCTGATTCCATCCCAGACAACATCATCGATCTGGCTGATATTCTCCGTCTTCTCCAGATAAGGCGTCAGATCATGGAACGCGCCCATCTTCACCAGGTTATTGAATTTGTCATCCTTTCCGCCGTCCATGAGCAGCAGATCATAGGAATCACCTGCCGACACGGCTACGGAGAGCTTATCGGTATAGGCCTCGGAGGGTACGAAGGTCACATCCAGATCAACGTTGCCGCGTTTCTCCAGATCCTCCAGCGCTTTATTGCTGCCCATCTCCGGCGGATTGCCGAAGAGGATCGTCATCGCTTTGATGCTGGCCGGCTTGCCGCCAGTCTCTGTCTGTGCGCTTCCATCCGGTGAGGCTGTGCTGCCTGCTGCAGAATTGTTGTTACCGGAGCAGCCTGCCAGGGCTGTTGCCATTAATGCTGCTGATGCCATAAGCGGTACAAGCTTTCTTGTAAAATTCATTGTTATCCCCCATTCGCTTGTATTGAGTGCGTTTACATTGTTCTTACACTTTGGATTATAGAAGACACCGCAGGTAGTGAACATGCCGGATTCGAGCCAAAGTGTCACCATTCTTAAGATTCCCTCGGATCTGTGTTTCTCCTTATTCTCCAATGTACTATAATCTTTATAGGATAGCCTATCCAGCATCCAGCGTCTAAAACCGGTTAACGGAAGGGGTTCCTATGAGTTCACCATTTTTCAGCTTTTTGCGGCGGAGCTTCTATATCAAGATGATTCTCGTCATGTTCGCCATCTCCGTGATTCCGCTGATTGTATTGTCTATTATCTCTGTAAGCGTATCCACCACAACCGTTGAGAAACAGGTGAACCGTCTGAATGCCCAGCTTGTCAATCAGGTCGTAGACCGGATTGAATTAACCATGACCCGGCTGAGGGAATTAAGCGAGCAATACTCACGTATTTCGTCGATTCAAGGCGCGCTGGTTTCACCGTCGGCCCAATATTTTGAAGAGGTTGTCCGCAAAAAGGACCTGATCTCCGTGCTCAGCAGCGCCTCGGCGATTATCGGGAATGTAGAGGGGCTGCAGGTCTATTCAGCTATTACAGGGGAAGTGCTCTCTTCTACGGAGGCTCCGGCTGCCCTTGCGGATTCCCCTTACCGGCCGCTGATTGAAACGTATTTGGCCTCGGGGAAACCTAATATTTTTCTGGATAAGCACTCTTTGCCGGAACTTGCGATTCTGGACTCTTCCACCTATTATATCTCACGGGTTCCCTTCGATTTGTATGAGGACTTGAAGGGAGTGCTGCTGATCTCCATGAGCAATAACCAATACCAGCGGCAGATCGAGAATATTCAGCTCGGGAGCGAGGGCTCCATTTCGCTGTTGACCGAAGACGGGCTGACGATTGCTACAACCAGCAAGCTGGAGAAAGCCGAGGATACCCGGCGTGTACAGGGTATTCTCAAGCACTGGAAAGAGCTGAACCGCCCCGATCAATTCGCAGCCGGCTCTTCCATTGTCTCAGTAAAACAGACCTCCACCTACGACAACTGGATCGTGGTCTCGGAGATTCCGTCCAAGGAGCTTACCGCCAGCGCAGACATTATCCGGCGGACCGTAACTTATTTCCTGGTCATTCTTGCGGTGCTGGGGGCACTATGCGTTGTCGGGTTCGGGTATCAGTTATACCGGCCGCTGCAAGCCGTGAAGCGGCAGGTCGATGCGCTTAAGAAAGGGCATTTCGAGGCCCGGGTCACTCATTTTGCCAATAATGAAATCGGAGATCTGGGCCGGATGCTTAATACGATGGCTGTCCGCATTCAGGATCTGCTGGCAGATTTGCATGATTCGGAGGACCTGAAGCGCAAGCTGGAGATTAGAGCGCTGCAATCGCAGATTAATCCCCATTTCATGTACAATACCTTAAATACCATCCGGATGTTCGCCATGATGAAGGATTATGAGAAGATCAATTCGCTGATGGGCCGGCTGGTCGCGCTGCTGCGGTACTCTATGGAGAATTTCGAGCAGACCGTGCAGCTTCGGCAGGAGCTTGATTACTTGGCGGATTATGTGGGGCTGCTCAATATGCGGTATAAATGTCAAATCCGGCTGGAGTCAAGCATCGAGGAGCCGCTGCAGAGTATGCAGATTCCGAAGCTGAGCCTCCAGCCGCTGATCGAAAATTCTGTGTTCCATGGGATTCTTCCGCGTAAAACGCCGGAAGGGCATATCAGTATACGGGTCTTCACCGATACCGGGAAGAACTATATCATCCTTGAGATTACTGACGACGGGATTGGCCTTGCGGAAGCCGAACTGAAGAAGCTGCAGCTCCATCTGCTCCATGAAGAGTCCACGGAGAACATCGGGCTGCAGAATGTATGGCTGCGGATGAAGCTGCTGTTCGGAGGGGACGCGCAAATTCTGCTCTCCAGTGCTCCGGGTGAAGGGCTGACGATCCGTATTATGCTGCCGTCTGAGAATGTTCTTGTAAAGGAGGAGCCTCATGAATCCCTATAGAGTTGTGCTCGTGGAGGACGAAATTCCGGCAAGAACGGTATTCCGGCATTTCATTGAAGAGCGTACCGATTTGTTCACGCTGGTCGGCGAAGCCGAAGACGGCCGGGACGGACTGGAATTGTTCCTGAAGCACAAGCCGGAGCTTGTCGTAACCGATATCACCATGCCGGGCATGAATGGGCTTGAGATGCTAAGTGAAATTGAGAAAAGCGGAGAACGTCCGCCGCAGATCATCATCCTTACCTGCCACCAGGATTTCCATTATGCCCAGCAGGCCATTCATCTGAAGGCTGCAGCCTATCTCATTAAAGATGACTGTCTTTCTGATCCCGGCCTGTTGACCCGGACGATGGAGGAGCTGGCCTCCCAGGTGAACTCACTTGATGAAACCCGGGAAAAGCATCTCCAGCTGGAACAGCAGGTCCGCCTCAGCGAGGTGGAGATTGAGCAGAGCCTCTTTCTGGATATGCTGCTGAATCCGGCGGCAGAAGCCAAATGGCTGCGCAGTCTGGAGGACGCTCAGCTCCCGCTTCACGAACAAAGCTTCAAGGTATTGCTGCTGGAGCTGGACAGGAATTCCCTTCGCTTCCCGATCGATCAGCTTGAAGAGCTGAAGCTGTGGCAATTCGCCGGAGTCAACGTACTCAAGGAGCTGCTGGCCGGCGTAGGCCCGAATAAAGTCATCGCGCTCGACAAGGGACGTTTTCTCGCCATATACACCGATACGTCAAAGGCTATGCGCCCCAATTTCCCGGAACAGGTGCTGGATTCCTTTGCCGCCAATCTCAAAATGAGCTGCATTGCCCTGCAGTGCAGCTTCGGCCAGGGACTGAAGGCCCGGCCTGAGGCACTGAAACGGCTGGCTTCTGCCCCCTATCCTTTCTTTTACCGCTTTGGCGATAGCATTGCTATTGAGGATTGGGAACAGATCGCCCGTTTCCAGCGGATTCCGGAGCCCCTTAGCCGATTCTGGAGCAAGGTACTCAAGAAAGCACTGCTGGAGCCGCATTTGAACACGGCTGCACTGGAGCAGGAGCGCCTCTCCTTATACCGCCAGGCTATGGAGCAATCCTGGGACCCGGAGCAGATCAAATCCTTATATTTGAGAGTCTTCCTGGATATGAGCCATAACGTTATTGGAGCAGAGGGCGGTGCGGATCTCGAAGCGGACCTGCGTAAAAAAATGGAGCTGTGCCAAACCTTCAACTCCGTACACGAGGCGACCTGTGATTATTTCCGCAAGCTTCAGCAGCTTCAGGAGGGCGGCCGGAAGATCGATGCTTCGATTACAAGAATCATTCAGCATATGCGCGAAGACCTCAGCTATCCCTATAAGCTGGAGGAGCTGGCAGCTTCGATTAATTACAGTGTGCCTTATTTCAGCTCCATGTTCAAAAAAGCAGTAGGCGAAAGCTTCATTCAATACCTGTCCCGTCTGCGGATTGAAAAGGCAAAGCTGCTGCTGCTTACCACGGATCATAAGACATTCGAAATTTCCGAATCTATCGGTTTTGAGAATTACCGGTCCTTTAACCGGATCTTCAAGAAAGAGACCGGCGTATCCCCTTCCGATTACCGCAGAATGGGTATGGGAATGCCCCAATGATAAACCCCCGGTATCTCCAGAATTTCTGGTGATGCCGGGGGTAATTTAGCTTACACTCCGTCAGGATCGGCGGTTAACAAACATCAGCATAAGGGCCGAGATGACAATGATTGAGCATACCCACATCCAGGCCAGCGTCATGTTGCCGCCGTCAACCGCTACATAGATTGCGGTCGGCACCGTCTGGGTACGTCCGGGGATGTTCCCCGCTACCATAATCGTTGCGCCGAATTCGCCCAGCCCGCGGGCAAACCCGAGCACGTAACCTGCGGCCAGTGAACGGCTGGCCAGCGGAAGGGTTACATAGCGCAGGACCTGAAGCTCGCTGGCTCCCTGCGCCCGAGCGGCATCCTCAAGATCCTTCTCCACCCCTTCAAAGCCCGCCTTGACTGTCCTGTATACCAAGGGGAAAGCAACCACTACTGCGGCAATGACTGCCGCGCCCCAGGTAAACAGAATGGTATGCTCGGTGAACTGCTCATACAGCCTGCCAATCCAGCTCCGCCGGCCGAGGATCACCAGCAGGACGAAGCCGACAACCGTCGGCGGCAGAACCAGCGGAAGCAGCAGGACCGTTTCAACCAGGCTGTGTCCGAAGAACCTCCGCCCTGCCATCTTCTTGGCTGCGAGCGTAGCCAGTAAGAACACTATAATGCTGGTAATCACTGAAATCTTGACCGAAAGCCAGACCGGGGCGAAAAAATCGGTCCAATTGATCTCCATCTCTTCTCACCCCATTTATATAGTAGTTATTATTGTGCTAATTGAAAGCCGTAGCTTGTAAATACCGCGTCCGCCGCTGTTGTCTGTACATAATCGTAGAATGCCTTGGCCTCCGCCTGATGCGGGGACTCCTTAACAATGCCTACCGGATAATTAATGGCCTTGTGCACATGTCCGCCCACTGTCAGGGCAATCTTCACTTTGTTCGACGTAAGCGCGTCTGTCTTGTAGACGAAGCCGGCATCTGCATTGCCTGTTTCCACATAAGACAATACCTGACGGACATCCTTGGCAAAGACCAGCTTGCTCTGCAGCGTATCCCATACCTTCTTAGCCGTCAATGACTGCTGCGCATATTGCCCGGCCGGCACGGATTCCGGCTGGCCGACAGCCACCTTCTTGAAGGCTTTATCGGTAAGCTGGGTGATTGTAGTAATGGAAGTCTTCGAATCAGAAGGCACCACGAGAACCAGCTGATTCTTCAGCAGTTCCGTATTATCACTAATGAGCCCGCCATCTACCAGGGCAGTCATCTGTTTGTCTCCTGCAGAGAAGAACAGATCGGCCGGAGCGCCTTGTTCAATCTGCTTTTGCAGCGTACCGGAAGCACCGTAGTTAAAAACAAGATCAATACCGGGATGCTGCTTCTCGTAAGTCACGGCAATCTTGTCGAGACTGTCCTGCAGGCTGGCTGCCGCAGATATAATAATTTCAGTTTTCTTAGCTGCCTGTGCCTGTTCACCAGGTGCAGCAGACAATCCCGCCGCTACCAATCCCGCCACTAACACTAACCCCAGCTTCTTGAACATTTCCATTCCTCCCATGTATGTATCTTATATATTTTGGTGCTATTCTAGCACATCTTTTTTGGTTTTACTATACGTTTTGATTATGTTTGATTATATTTAGTTATTATTGACATGAACAAGTGATAATTCCAGCTGTAAGTATAGCTACTCAGAAAAAATAGCCCTTACAAGCCAAAGGCCTGCAGGGCTATCAGTGAACAGAAGTTAATTCTTCATACGCGGGTCAAGCACGTCGCGCAGGCCGTCCCCTACCAGGTTGAAGCCTAGCACGGTCAGCATAATGGACAGCCCCGGGAAAATAACCGTCCAGGGTGCCTTCTGAATGAACTGCCGTGAATCCGAGAGCATCTTGCCCCATTCCGGATCGGGCGGCTGTGCGCCGAGTCCCAGGAAACCAAGTGCAGCTGCCTCAATAATCGCAGTGGCGATGCCAAGTGTCCCTTGCACGATAATCGGCGTTAAGCTGTTCGGCAGAATATGGGTCAGCAGAATGCGGTTATTCGTCATTCCGATCGCCCGGGCTGCCGTAATGTACTCCTCCGATTTCAGAGAGAGTACCTTGGCCCTTACCAGCCGGCCATAGGTAGGGATATTAACTATGGCGATGGCATATAGCGCATTCTGCAGCGAAGGCCCCAGAATGGCTACGATGGCAATAGCCAGCAGAATACTCGGGAAGGCCAGCAGAATATCGAACATGCGGGAGATCAGCATATCGATCCATTTGCCGTAGAATCCCGCAAGAATCCCCAGAAACGTACCGACAACAATGGAACCGATAACCGAGAAGAAGCCCACCCAGAGAGATATCCGGGCACCGTATAGAATACGGGTGAACATATCTCTGCCCAGATCATCTGTACCGAACCAGTGGTCAGCGGACGGCGCCTTGAGCCGGTTGACCAGCTCCTGCTCCTTGAAGCCGTAAGGCGCGATGAAGGGTGCCAGCAGGGCAATCAGCACAAAAAACACAATGATGCCAAGGCCGAGCATCGCTGTCTTATTCTTGCGGAAAGCCTTCCACGCATCCCGCCAAGGCCCGGAAACCTTGTCAGCAGGTACAGCCGGGGGCGTTACTTGAATTGATGCCTGTCCCATAGGTTCCCCCCTCACTTGTAGTTGATGCGCGGATCAATGACGGCATAGAGCAGATCCACCAGCAGATTAATGAATACGAAGATAAAAGCAATGATCAGGATACCGGTCTGGATTACCGGATAGTCGCGTGAGCTGATCGCCTCAAATATATATCTTCCCACGCCCGGCCAGGCAAAGATTGTCTCTGTCAGCACCGCACCGCCGAGAAGCGCACCTGTCTGCAGACCTACTACGGTCAGCACGGGAATCAGCGCATTCTTAAGTGCATGCTTATATACGACAAGGAATTGCGACAATCCTTTGGCCTTTGCCGTACGGATATAGTCGGAGTTCATGACCTCCAGCATGCTCGAACGGGTCATCCGGGCAATAATTGCCATCGGAATGGTGCCCAGTGCTATGCTTGGCAGGATCAGATGCTTAATGACCGTCCACAGCTGGCGCCAGTCTCCTGCCAGTATCGTGTCGATCACATACAGATTGGTTATACTCTCCACTGGATTCCGCTGATCCATTCTGCCTATCGAGGGCAGCCAGTGCAGCTTCAGCGCGAATAACATCTGCTCCATCAGCCCCAGCCAGAAGATCGGCATGGACACGCCAATGAGCGCTATAATCATCGCGGTATAATCAAACCAGGAATTCTGCCGCCAGGCACTTAGAATACCGGCGTTCACTCCTACAATCGTAGCGAACAGCATACTTGCTGCCGTAAGCTCCAGCGTTGCCGCCAGATAAGGCATAATCTCTTTGGCAATCGGTGTTTTGGTCCGGATCGAGGTTCCCAGATCGCCCTGCACCAAATCGCCCATATAGTTGAAGTATTGCTGCAGCCATGGTTTGTCGAGACCAAGCTGCTCGCGCAGCGCCTGTTTGGACTGCTCGGTTGCCTTTTGGCCCAGAATGGTTTCTGCCGGATCACCCGGAATGGCATGAATAATGGAGAAGACGATAATCGTCATTCCGATCAGCACAGGAAATAAAACCATGACACGTTTTAATAGGTAGGAGTTCAAGTTGGCTCACCTTCCAGTGGTCCTTAAGCATAACTTGCCGCCCGGCATGCGGCGGCAAGGAAATGCTTATGGAGCATACTATTCGAAGTAAATTTCGCTGTAATATTCCGTACCTGTAGGGCCTGGAACGAATCCTTTCAGATTGGCCTTCGCAGCCAGCAGCGGTGTAGTGTGCACAAGCGGAATCCACGGTGCATCCGCTTTGATGATCTCCTGAGCCTGTTTGTACAGGTCGGAGCGTTTCGCCTGATCCGTTTCCTTCTGGGCATTGATCAGGATCGTGTGCAGATCTTCATTCACATAGAAGGAACGGTTGTTACCAGGGATAGCATCCTTATCGAGCAGGGTATACAGGAAGTTGTCCGGGTCACCATTGTCGCCGGTCCAGCCGAGCATGTAGATATCATCTTTCTCGCCGGCTTTGGTATCATCCAGATAAGTCGCCCATTCCGGGGATTCAATAACCGTCTTCACGCCGATTTTCTCCCAGTCTGCCTGGATCGCTTCAGCAACCTTCTTGCCGTCAGGCATGTAAGGACGGGATACCGGCATAGCATACAGGGTTACTGTATCCGGCAGACCGTCAGGGTAGCCAGCTTCCGCAAGCAGCGCCTTCGCTTTGTCCAGATCGTATGCATAATCCTGCACAGCATCGTTGTAGCCCCACAGTGATGGCGGCATCGGGTTAACAGCGGCACTAGCCTGGCCCGAGAAGAATGCATCAATAATAGCTTGTTTATTCACCGCATAGTTAAGGGCCTGTCTTACTTTCACATTATCAAAAGGTTTCTTCTTAAAGTTGAAGCCGAGGTATGCGACATTGAACGGCGGACGTTCAATCTTCTGCAGCTCAGTGTTACCTTCAAGTGTAGACAGGTCATCCGGGCTCAAATCCTCCATCAGGTCGATCTCGCCGTTCTGCAGGGCATTGAAGCGTGCCGAGTTGTCGGGAATGGAGCGGACGATCACTTTGTTCAGCTTAGGAAGGCCTTCTTTCCAGTAGTTCGGGTTCTTGTCCAGTGTAATGGAATCATTATGCTTCCACTCCGTGAACACGAAAGGTCCTGTGCCTACCGGCTCGTTCTTGAAGTTCTCCTTCTTCTCCTGGATGGCAGCAGGGCTGGCAATCCCGAAGGAGGTCATAGCGATATTCTGCAGGAACGGTGCCTGCGGCTGGTTGAGTGTGAACTCTACCGTAGTGGCGTCTACAGCCTTAACCTCTTTGATTACACGGCTGCCGTCCGGACCGAACATCGAATCATAGTAATCAAAGGAATCGCCTTCGAACTTGAACTCACTTGCCGGATCACTCCAGCGCGTGAAGTTGAAGACTACTGCTTCAGCGTTGAAATCCGTTCCGTCATGGAACTTCACGCCCGGATGAAGCTTGAAGGTATACGTCAGACCGTCAGCAGATACCTCCCAGCTGTCCGCAAGGGATGCCTGTACTTCAGAGGTGCCGGGCTTGTATTCCAGCAGGGAATCGAATACCTGGTGGGCAATCTTCAGGGATTCGCCATCGGTGACAATGGCCGGATCCAGCGATGCAGAATCGCCGCCGCGCCCAAGAATCAGCGTATCCTGAGTGTTAGCCGATGTTTCAGGTGAGCTCTCCGGTGCTGTAGTCGCCGCTGCATTCGTGCCTGCAGTCGCTTCTGTGCCTGCGTTGTTATTGTTACCCCCGCAGCCGCTTAATGTTAATACCGCCCCCAGCGTTACTGCCAGTGCAAGACTACTCCACTTCTTCATCTCTAGAAAACTCCCTTCTCTCATTAAAAGTATTAAAGCGTTTATATGGAGCTGCGCCAAAGCGCTGCCATATATCAGGGCCAATGCATAGAGAGCGGTATTGAATTCTTCCTTCTTTCATTAGGCCAGCCGGGAACGGACTTCCTCATCATACAGATGGCACGCGGTCAAATGTCCGGCCCCTGTCTCCTGCAGCGGCGGTCTGACATTACGGCATACCTCCATCACCCTGGGACAACGTGTATTAAAAGCACATCCGACCGGTGCATTCGCCGGACTCGGCACCTCACCCTGCAGAATGATCCGTTCCTTGCGGATATCAGGATCGGGCTCAGGAACTGCGGACAGCAGTGCCTGCGTATAGGGATGCTGCGGATCGGCATAGAGCTTATGCTTATCAGTGACTTCAACAATCCGTCCCAGATACATGACGGCAACACGGTCGCAGATATGCTTCACCACGCTGAGATCATGGGCGATGAAGATATAGGTCAATCCGAATTCCTTCTGTAAATCCTGCATCAGGTTAATGACCTGTGACTGGATCGATACATCCAGTGCAGATACAGGCTCATCGGCGATAATCAGCTTCGGCTGGAGCGCCAGTGCTCTGGCAATCCCGATCCGCTGGCGTTGTCCGCCGGAGAACTGATGCGGGTAACGCTGCAAATGCGCTTTAGCCAGCCCGACTACATCCGCAAGCCGTTCTACTTCAGCCCGGCGCTGCTTGGCATCGCCTACTCCGTGCACGATCATCGGCTCTTCAAGAATACGCTGTACGGTATTGCGCGGATCTAAGGATGAGAACGGGTCCTGGAAAACAATCTGCATCTCCCGGCGCCGCTTGCGCATCTCCTCTATAGATAGCTTCGTGATATCCTGACCTTCGAACCAAACCTCTCCCGCCGTGGGCTCAATCAGCCGAAGCAAGGCACGGCCGGTTGTGGATTTACCGCAGCCGCTCTCTCCAACCAGGCCAAAGGTCTCACCTTTGCTTACCGAGAAGGAGATATCGTCCACAGCCTTGACATAACCCTGCGCGCGATTGAAGAACCCTTTGTTGATCGGATAATACTTCTTAAGGCCCTTGACCTCTAGCAGGCTCTCACTCATACCGCATCCTCCTGTTGACTTTCATGCAGCCAGCATCTGCAGCTGTGCTGTTCCTCCTGGAGCGTAAGCTTCGGAAGACTTTGACGACAGATATCCATGACATCAGGGCAGCGCGGCGCGAACCGGCAGCCCTGCATTTCTTTGCTGAGAATCGGCACATTGCCCGGAATTGAATACAGTCGTTCTCTGGTTTCATCCATCCGCGGTACCGATTCGATCAGCCCCCGGGTATACGGATGCAGCGGATTCTTGAAAATATCACGTACGCTGCCTTCCTCCACTACCTTGCCGGCATACATAACCGCAACACGGTGGCACATCTCCGCTACAACACCAAGATCATGGGTAATCAGCATAACTGCGGTACCCTGTTCTTCGTTAAGCCGGCGGATCAGATCCAGAATCTGTGCCTGAATCGTTACATCAAGCGCAGTCGTCGGCTCATCGGCAATCAGCAGCTCCGGACTGCAGGAAATGGACATGGCGATCATTACACGCTGGCGCATGCCTCCCGACAGCTGATGCGGATATTCATCAATAATGGCCTCCGGCCGGGGAATGCCAACCTTGCGGAGCATCTCTACAGCGTGCTCCCGGGCCTCCTTCTTGGAGAGTCCGCGGTGCAGGCGTACGGTTTCTATAATTTGCTGTCCGACCGTGAACAGCGGATTGAGCGAAGTCATCGGTTCCTGAAAAATCATCGAGACCGAGTCACCGCGGATCTTACGCATCTCTTTCTCTTTGAGCGGGACAAGATCACGGCCCTTCAGCAGGATACGTCCGCCCACGATTTTTCCCGGGGGATTCGGAACCAGCTTCAGAATGGACAGGGAGGTTACGCTTTTACCACAGCCGGATTCGCCTACCACACCCAGAACCTCACCCGGATTAATGTACAAATCAACACCGTCAACTGCAGGAACTTCACCGCGGTCGGTAAAAAAGTGGGTGTGCAAATTTTCAATTTTTAGAATGGGCTGGATCAAATCTCTACCTCTCTTCTACTTAAAAATTGAACAAAGGTCAAATGACAGGATAGAAAATATATTTAAAAAGTTAGATATATTAACGAATACCTGACATGACACGTTACAATAATCCGCTTAAATACACATTGTTGTTATTTAATGTATAACTTACTATATATACCCCGACTAGACAAGGAAAATTTGCACATATAACTAACACGAGTGTTTTGGTATGAATAATTACATGCCCAACCTGTGTAAATACCTATATATAAAAAGAAAAACTGCGCTATTTGTATAGCGACAGCCATTTCTCGAGCTGATTTCTGAGAACTTCCCGGTAGTAGACCGGCTCCATAATCTCAGCTTCTTCCTCGTATCTCATAATCCAGTGAACAAAGCCAATATCCTGCTCCACCGCAACCTTAAAATGCAGACAGCGGTTCTGGCGGTCCACCCTGCTGGGCTTCACAAACATCTCCTCATGCTTAAGCCTCTCCATCATCCGTTCCGAGAACTTGACTTTGAATTCTACCTGCAGACTATCCTGATCCAGAGACCACTTCTGCTCCATAAAAGCCTGTAAATCAAATTTATCCTTGGAGAACCAGCTGTCCAGCGGCTTCACACTGGAAAACCCGTTAATATGAAAGGTGCGGATGATCCCGAAGCGATGACAAAACCCAATCAAATGAAAACGATTCTCCAACGGGACCAGGCAGTAGGGATCAATTTTGATACCTTTTTCTTCGTATGCATTCTCACTGTAGTCCGCCTGTATACTGCGCTGCTTCATCACGGCATCCAGAATGCCGGTCAGATAGAATGGCTGATCTCCATGAGATCCGCTTCTCTCCATCCAATGCTGACCCGCTTCCTTCTTCGCGCTCTCCATCGTTTCTTCCCTTTCTGCCTTTTGCTTATATTCTGCGGCCATCACTTTCTCATAGGCGTCTTCGAAATCCGGGGGCAGTAAAGGTTTGATATCCGTCATAATACTGCGCAACTGTGAAAATGCGGCTGCTTCTTCTTCTGACCAATCCAAAGGGTACAGTGCAAAATTACCGATAAAAGCATATCCCTTACCGTGTCCCATATGGGTAATGGGGATATGCATGGCACTGAGCGCATCCATATCCCGGTAAATCGTTCTCTCACTGTTGCCGCATCGTTCCGCCAGCTCACGGGCCAGAATTCCCGGTTTGGCTTGAACTAGCGTAATAATGCGCATCAGCCGGATTAATCGGTCTGTCATTTTCAGTTCTCCTTGATTCATGGTAAAATAGACCCATTATTTTTAAATAAACTAGTTATATATATCTATAACCAAGGATGTAATAACCGAGATAAGAAAATATAATAGAACTATTTTACTATATTACCACATTTATATATTACACGATTCGTTATCTATTTCTGCGAATTGGATTCAAATTTTAACCTATATGTATGATCACTGCCTATTGTATCCCTGCTGCATTCCTTACATTTATCTCGTTACAACCTTTCCCAAGAGAGTCATCTCCACCTCAAGCTGCTTATAGAGTGCTTCCGCTTCCTTTACAAGCTGCATATCGCCGGAACGTGCAGCGAGCAGCAGCAATTTATCCCCCTGACGCCGCAGCTTCTCCGTGGAGACCTGCTGCTGATTTTGGGCTCTGGCCACTTCCCTTTCTGCTAATAATCCCTCCATTTTGAGCAGTTCTACATGCTTCTCAACATGAAAACAACACTGAGCGCCCAGTACATCCGTATGATGTGAATATTCCATTCCGAGCTTCTTGAGCGGCAGCTCACGTATACGTTCTACCGTGGGCTGTCTGTATTGCCACTGCAGCCAAAGCGCCTCATGTATGCCTGCAGGCATGCCTGACATCGTAAATTCCAAAGCAATAAACCTGCGTTGCCCGGAATGGATTTTGCCCAGCTTCAGCAGCAGTGAGCGTCCTTCTCCTTCTTCTGCTGTACACCCGTAGCATCCGGTCACCGTAACGTGGCTTTCCAGCCATACACGCAGCTCAATTTCCCGGGCTACAACCTTTCGGCTTTTCTTGCGGAATTCCTCTCCTTGTGACACTCCTTTCCACTCCACGAGCAGGATAATATTCTTCGCACCTCCTGCTAAAATCCGATCCTGGCTCCAAGTAAATATGGGCTGAATACTTGCTTGCATATTTCCACCTCTTTCTTTTTTTGGGTCTTCTATTAATGTACCAATAATGGCGGACAACTCCTTGTCATGGAATATATGTTCGGTCCTATAATATCGACAAAAAAAGAGCCAACCTACCACTAAAGGTAATTGCCTCTTTGCGAAAGTCTATTATTTTGTCAAAATATGACGAACACAGTTTTGCGCATTATAGGCTTCTTGCCCGGTTAGCTTTTTTTTCTTCCCTGAAAAAAAAGCCCAGCGCCCACTTGGCACATAGCAGCGAGAAGAGGAAGAACAGCAGTGCCCACAATATAGCCGGCAGCGGCGTTAATCTGGCCAAATTTGCTGCATCCCCCGCACGGGAAGGCGTCAGTACCGAAGCCGTTACCAAAAATAGCGTCCCCATTACGGACTCCTCCAGAGTCAGAAATGCAAGAAATAAATAATAATATTTGCTGACCTTCGGCCAAAGGAACAGCATAGCGGCATTCAGCAGAATAAAACCGCTCAGCCAAATCATCCCAAAGCCGCCCCGTACATAGAGCACCAGCATCACCAGCGCAACACCGCTGGCCATAATCAGCCCCCACTGCCGCTTGTCTCTACTATATAGATAGAAGAGCAGCAATGAGAACAGTGAAGCCAGAGGATAACCGGCCAGCGATACAAGAATTGCCCTCCCCCCTGCGGCAATCGCTGAATAGGTTACACCGCTATGGTCGGGATGCAGCTCTATCCGCAGCACACTCCCCGAGAGCAGCAGGGTTACCAGCGCATGGCCGAATTCGTGAAACATCGTATCCAGATTACGGAATAAGGATGAGAACGGAATAAACCGGGTCAACAGTGCAGAACCTGCCAGAAACAACAACGTTTTGAGCCATTTATTCACTCGAAGCAGCTCCTTTCCGTTCAAAGTATACGTTAATTTATGTGCACACTCAATATAATAGAAACCTTCATATGATTTGTACTGTATTACACATATGGTTACCTGCATAGACAGGAAGGGTAATTATGCCTAAAGCTGCCCGCACTGCCCAAATCAGGACCGGCTATGATAAAATAAGAATACAACAAGCCTATAACAGGTGGTGATCATTAATGAACAAACGCGCAACAAGAAATATGATAAAGCTGCTGGGGTCGGCCTTGCTGCTGCTCGGGATTTCTTTCACTTATGATATCCCTGAGGCCAAAGCCAACTATTTCACTGATTTATATAATGGACTACAGAGCTTCTCGGAGCTGCCCGGTGAAGTCAACAAACTGCAGGAGAGCTATCAGCAGACGGCGGAGGAACTGCAGAAAACAAAGGCGGAGCTTGGAACGGCAGTGGACGAGCTGGGGCAGACAAAAGACCAGCTGGACCAGTCTCTGCAGCAAATGGCGACCTACCAGGCCCAGAATGCCGCGCTGCAGGAACAGAACCGCCAGCTCAGCCAGGTCGTCGATGAACTGAAGAATGACCGTACGGCACGGGAAAATTACTATAACCGGATCAAGGTGACGGTAATCACCGGACTTGCTCTTATCCTGGGTTATTTCCTGCTGATCCGGCTGCTGCGCTTCACCATGCGCCACCGTTCCAGAAGAAGCGACCGGCTGCGTTAAGGCTGGAGGAAGAAGCGCATGTATACAGCACTGCACGAGGGGAGCATAAGGAATGAATGTTGATGTCCAGGATGAAGGCGACAGCGGCAGCGGACAGGCCGTTGCTTTTACCGTCGCAGAGAATGAAGAGGTTCATGTGCTCCATCCGCAGCAGATTATAGCCTATCAAGGCCCCTCTTCAGGACGGGCGGACCGGCTGATGGATGTGAAGGGCATGTACCGCAAACGAAAGCTGATCCGCTCGGATATCACCGGCCCCTGCCGGTTCGTCGCTGCATTGCCGCCCGGTTACCGGGTCAAGACGCTGCAGCTCGACGGCAAGAGCGATCTGCTCTATGATTTCAGGCATCTGTTCTTCTACAGTAAGGGAGTCACCATGCAGACCAGAGTATTGAATATGAAGAATATGCTGATTACCCGGGATATCGTCAAGGTGAAATTCTCCGGTCATGGCAGCATCGGCATTCTGACAGAAGGTACAGTCTGTGAAGCCGAGCTTGACCCGTTTGATCCGCTGTATGTCGATGCCGGCAGTATTATTGCCTATCCCGAGAATGCCCGGCTTGAGCTTACGGTCTACGGCAATCATCTCGCCAGCCAGCATATGAGCTATCACTGGAAGATGACCGGCCACGGGCCTGTGCTGTTCCAGGCCGGACGCCAGAGCAGGCGTTTTCAGCGGGATAATAATGAAGACGGCATTATCAAACGGTTCCTGCGCGAGGCGTTGCCGTTTGGCGGAGTATTTATCAAGTAAACCTGCCGGGATAACCGGCCATACTGCAAAGAACGCCCGTGCGGATACCACGGGCGCTCTTCTTTTATACTATTGTTACGGTTTAAGCCAGGTAAGCGTTCAGCATCCAGGATGTTTTCTCGACGCTTGTTCTAATACCGATCAGCAGGTCAGCCGTAGGCTGGTCGCTAAGCTCTTCGGCAGCAGAGATTGCCTGCTTCAGCTCTTCGGCTACGGCAGTGAAGTCCTTAACCAGCTGCGCTACCATTTCCTTCGCGCTTTCGCCGCCGGTTGCTTCCTTCAGTCCGGAGAGAGCCAGATATTGTGTCATTGTGGAAGCAGGTTGTCCGCCAATGGCGAGCAAACGTTCAGCCAGCTCATCCACATAACCGGCAGCTTCATTGTACAGCTCTTCAAATTTCTCATGCAGCGTGAAGAATTGTGCTCCGCTGACATACCAGTGGTAATGATGCAGCTTCACTCCAAGCAGCGTCCAGTTCGCTGTCTGACGGTTCAGGGCAGCATGCAATTCAGTATGGCTTTTAACTTGTGTACTCATTCTAATAACCTCCTGGGATGTGTATTTATTTGTTATTGTATTTAGACTCATTCTAAATCTATATACAATTTAACACAGATTACGCCTTAATGCAACTCTGTTTTATGATATAGGGTTACTGCAAATTCTAGCATTCCCCTTTCGGAACCTCCTATTATTTCGGTCACAATGCTGTAAAATCTGCTATATTGACACAAATCACTTCACCCGGCAGAGAAGCTCACATTTATCCTAAACCGATGTGATATCTGTCTCCGCCGCCTTCCCCTTCCCGCTCCGGAAGATCGCCCGCATCTCGTCCCGTTTGGTCTTGGGGCTGAGTACATATACTGTATCACCCGGTTCAATAACCGTGCTGCCATGCGGCGTCACGATGCTCTTGTTGCGGATAATCGCGGTGAACAGGATATCATCCGGCAGCCCGATCTGCGCAATCTGCATCCCGGCAATCGGCATATGCCGGTCAATCCCGATGTGGTTAAATTCGGAATCCGTCTTGCCAAGAGCCACGAGCTCCATCAGCGACGGCTGGGATGCATCCTCCCGTCCTACCAGTCTAAGCCGCGATGCCAAGGGCGAAATGGTCGTTCCCTGAATGACCGCCGAGGTCAGGACTACGAAGAAAACGACATTGAAGAACAGCCGGCCCTGCGGAAGCCCCGCGAGCAGCGGGTAGGTCGCAAGCACAATGGGGACGGCGCCCCTGAGTCCGGCCCAGGAGATCAGTGTCTTTTCGCGGAAGGAGAACTTGGCAAACAGCAGACTGATGAATACACCCGCAGGTCTTGCTACTACCATTAGAATAACGGACAGCAGTATACCCTGCCAGGCAATATCCGCCAGCTCCTGGGGAAAGACCAGCAGTCCGAGCAGGATGAACATGGCAATCTGCATCATCCAGGCAAAGCCGTGATTGAAATTCATGATCGTACGGTGATACATCAGCTCGGAGTTCCCCAGCACCAGCCCCATGACATAGACGGCAAGCAGACCGCTGCTGTGGACCATCGCCGAAACCCCGTAGGTCAGAACCGCAAAGCCGATGGCCATCACCGGGTACAGCCCGGTGGAGTCCAGATTGATCCGGTTGATCAGATATGTAGCCAGCTTACCGATAAGAATCCCCAGCAGGAGACCAATTCCCATCTCCCAGAAGAAGGAGAGCACCAGACTCCAGATTGCAGTATCAGGATGCTGTATCCATTCTATCAGGGAGACGGTGAGGAATACCGCCATCGGATCGTTGCTGCCTGATTCTGCTTCGAGTGTAGAGGTCAGGCGTTTATCAATGTTTTTGCCGCCCAGTACTGAGAACACCGCAGCCGCATCCGTCGAACCGACAATCGCCCCGAACAGGAAGCTCTCCGCCCACGGCACGCCTAATATAAATCTGGCAAAAACACCGACAACCCCCGTTGTCACAAGCACACCTGCCGTAGCCAGCGACAGCGCCGGCTTCATGACCGGACGGATATCCTTCATACTCGTCTGCATTCCGCCTTCAAACAGAATAACCACAAGCGCAAAAATCCCGGCGATCTGTGTTAATGAAGCATTGTTGAAATAAATGAAATGGCTGAGCACCATCCCGGCAGCGATAAACAGAACCAGTGCGGGCATTCCAAAACGGGTGGAGAATTTGGTGGACAGCACGCCTACCAGCAGCAAAGCCGCCAGCAGCAGAATAATTTGATCTGCAAGATGAGTCATCGATCCGGTTCACCCCTTTCCCATTCATACTTCGCAGCAAAAAACCCCGGTGGCTTCTTAAATCCACGGAGCTTATTATGCCGTCCTTTATTCTCTTGAATACACCTGCAGCTCCTGAATCGACCAATAGTTGCCTCCGGAACCTGTCTGCTGTATGCGGATATAACGGGTTTGGACCTGGGAAAAAGCAATTCTTGTCAACTCCAGCTTCCCTTTGCCGGATGCTACCTGTGTCCAGCTCTTGGCATCATCGGATACCTGGACGGTATATCCCCGCGGATAATCATACGACGATAAAGTATAAATCAGCTCTATGGCTTCTATTGCATGTACTGCACCTAAATCAATCTGGAAGTATTCACCTGATGCCTGGTGTTTACCGGTATCCCAGCGTGTGCGCCGGTCCCCGTCAATGGCACTCTCCGGCTTCGAGGCTGCCGTGTTCACATTAGACGTAACCTTCCAGCCGGTCCGGTCCAGCGGGACGAGTCCGGTTGCTGTAATCTGCGTCTTCTCCGACATGACGCCAGAGCCTGACACTCTTACCGCATAAGTATACAATGTGCCCTCCTGCAGTTTGCTGTCAGTGTACTCTGTGCTCTGCACACCTGCCGCAATCACTTTCAGTTCACTGCCCGGGCCGTCGGCCCGGAGCACTTCATAGCTTGCCCCGGGAGCCTCCAGCCAGCTCAGATGCATCGACAGCCCTTTGACTGCCGCGGCCTTGAAGCCTTGCGGCGCCACATCCGCTACTTCGGAAGAGGGCTGCAGAATATACTGCACCGCCTCACCCGGAGCCAGCGTTTCGGTGAATTCCAGCACAGGCGTAGCATTCCTGCCCGACATATAGCTGCGTGCCTCTTCATAAGTATCTCCGCGGCCAAAGCGTTCACCCTCATATACGGTCTTCTCCGGCATGGTCACCTTCACTTTAACCGTCTGCTCGGTTTCTTCGAAATTGACAAAGTTCACAAGCAGTTTGTTGGATGTGGCTCCGCTGCCTGCCAGAGGCTCAAGGGTGGAAGTGTCTACCGCCCGCACATACACCAGTTTGTCAGCCAAATCATCTTTGTTCGTAATCTGGTAGCTCAGCGGCGCCCCGTGTGTGGCATAAGCCAAATCCAGCCGGCGCATAATACTTACGCGTGAGTCTTCACCTTCTTTGGTATAATAAATCTCTGTAGCTCCCGGATCATGTTCCTCCAGGTTGAAGCCGTACTTGAACAGACTGAAGTTCTTGAAGAAAGCGGCATGCTGCACAAACATATCGGCATATCCGATATGCCCCCGCATAATCCGGTCAAACACCGCCGCAGTCCGCTCGGACGCGCCGTATTGATAGGCATCCACATGAGAATCCGAGGTGCCGAATTCGGTGGTGAGCATTTTTTTGCTGAGACCGTCTACAGCTCCCCCAAAGGTCTTCAGGTTCTCTGTAAAGCTGCCTCCATTGCTGAAAATGTAGGATTCACCATAGGAATGCCCATTGGTCAAATCCGTTACTTCCTCCAGCTCGTTCCGCTGCTCCGGGTCCCGTTCCCAGCCGTCCGGATCTCCGCACTGCTTAAGCGTCCCCTTCTGATTACCACAGGAATCTTCGCTGTAACCCGGCCAGTATGCCCAGCCCGGGGCCACCGTCTGCAGATGCGGTGCGATCGTCTTGCCTTTCTTATTCAGCCAGTCGGCTATCGCCAGATTGACTGCTTTGGAACGGTTGAACAGTCCGGGCTCATTATCCACCTCATAATACTGGAAATACTGGCCGTACTGCTTGAAATAATCGGTCAGCTTCTTCTCCGCATCATCCGGCAGTGAACCGTCTTCCTTGAGCTTGATATCACCCGTGTACAGATAGAGGGCAACAGCCTGCATATTATAATCCTTCAGGACCTCGTAGTACTCTCCCATATTCTCACAGGATCTGCCTACATCGCTGGCACAGCTGGTCCGCATAATGTTGCCGCTGTAGGCTAAACCCAGCCATTTCATAATATAAGGCAAATGCGTAACTGCACCTTTGTCAAAATAGAACTGTTTGTTGTTGACCATGGTTCCGGTCAGCGTATAGCTCCCGTGAATCGGCTCCTTGACCGGAGTCTTCAGTGCTTTCAGACTAAGGTTATCCCATGTCCACCAGTTATACTTATCCTCCGCAGCGGAGGAATAGATCCCGCGCGCTGCCCGCAGCGTCAGCTCGTTGGTTCCGCTGATGAGCTGTTCTTTGGGAATGTACAGCTCATAGGTTTTGCGGAAATCGTATTTACTGTCCGTACCGTCCACACCGGCAATCTGAATAATCCCTGACAGCTGCCGGTTAGAGAATACGCTCATCTGCGGTACGGATTTGTAGGCATCAAGGATGCTGACACGAAATAAGACCCCGTTAACCGGGATCTTATCCAGCTTGTAGGTAATCCGCAGTTCAGGATTGGTAGCGCCGTGCAGCCCGGACGGGATACTCTGAAGCTCCGCCGCCTTCACTGCGGTTGAAGCAACGCTGAATACCCCCTTGGCCCCGTTTGATCCGACTGCTGTAAACTCTGCGGCTGAACCGTCATGCTGGCCCAGCTTCCATAGCACAGTCCCCTCCGGAACTGCGGGACCCGCATCCTTGGCCGCAGATAATTCCGACATGTCAACTTCCACCTCGCCGCTATTTGTCCCATCCTCTCCGAAGACAGAAACGGACAACAGAAACAAGATGATCAATGCTGCAAATTTTAGTAGTAGATGAATGGGTTTATTTCTCTTTGTTTTGAGTCTAGTCCTCATTCCCTTGTCCTCACTTTCTTCCAGGGTGGCTGTAATGTACCGGTTTCCGTAGAGCCGCATTCGTGATGACCAGCTTCATTCCTCAAGGAAGAGTCAGCGCGTTCTGGGGAATCACCGCCTGCTTCTGGCGCGGGCTTTGCCACATCAGACGGACGCTTGCGTCACCGTGATTCTCATAATACTCCACTTTAATATCGTAGGCAGTTGCGGCTGTAAGAGTTATACTTCCCTCCCGGCTGACACCGCTTTGCTTCTTCCAGCTGTCAATGATCAGCTTGCCGCCGATCCACACACGGATGCCGTCATCGGAAGAGGCTGTAAAAGTATACTTTTCACTGTAGACTGGCTTGATCTTACCGGTCCAGCGTACGGAAAAAGAGTCCTTGCCGATTCCCGGCGCTGGTGAATCCCCATGCCAGTTGAAGTCAATCCTGTTGTCATTCCGGGTAAGCAGCGGTTTGCCGGACAGCTCCGTATTGCCGAAATACTGCCCCTTGAGACCGTTGCGAGATACCGCTGTAAGTGCGTTGAGCTGAGCACTCAGTGCCAGCTTGTAATCATCCCGTGATACGGTGTACTTATTGCTCATAAAGCTTTGAATTTTCTGGAGATTATTATTCTCGAGCAGCATTTTCCCCCATGTCATCGTATATACCCATTTACTCTGGGTTTGAGACAATATGACAGGGTCTGGAAGCTCTCCGCTCTCCCCGATACCGATGGGTTTGCCGTCAGCCAGCTTCAGAAGGTTCTCGTAATAGGATTGCTTAAAGTCATTGTTATAAATATCGGCTGCCAGTACATCCACCTTGGCGGCACCCGGATAATAATTGCTGTAAGCCTTTGCCCACTCGTTCGGTGCATTCGGGTTCCATACCCACAGCAGATTATTCAGCTTATGCGTGTTCACCATACGGTCGTACACTATATCCCACAGCTGGGCAAAGTTATCCTTTTGCCCCCACCAGAACCAGTTGCCGTTCATTTCGTGATATGGACGCCATAAAACCGGAACTCCGGCATCCCGCAGTTCACCCAAGTACCCGGCTACCTCATCCAGCTCGGCGATTAGAGCTTTGTACTGCGGGGTTCCCGGAGTAACATAGGCGTCAAATTTATCCTGGCTCAGATTCATTTTCACATTAGCCCATTCGGGAGAGGTTCCCGGCAGATTCTGATGGAAGGTCATCGCCACAATGCCTCCGCCTTTGTGCCACTTAATGGCACTGTCTACGACAGCCTGACGCTGCCTGGCAATGGTCTCCTTGGACTGGTTGTTAATAGCTCCCAGCTCGTAGCCGTGCAGAACGGCATACTGTCCGCTTGCATTTTTAAGCTTATTATTGAATTCATCGGGGCTCTCCAGATAATCATGCTGGCCGGAGATCATACCTTTGCCGCTGAGATCGGACAGATAGCTGAGCAGTGCAGCAGCTTCCTTGGAAGCGGAGGGATTAACGGGTTGGATGGAAGCGGCAGGAGTGTTTACGGGGCGTGCTACGGGAAGACTGCGCGCCTCCCCCCATGGCAGAAGTGAAAGGATAAGGATAATTGGAATAATTGTTGTATATAGCCTGTACTTACGGTAAGTGTTCAATATAATCTCCTTTCCCCGGGTTTCACTGCCGCCTTAGGCGTGCAGGTATGCAGTTCTCTGTTAAGAGGCTGCAATGAATTAACCGGATGGTCTATAGCTTAGTAGCCCTGCTAATAGCAGGGCCATTAAGATTGGACTTTATAGGATTTAGAATTGTAACGTCTTAACCAGTATCAGCGCCAATAATGAATACAGCTGCGGGGGTATGAACTTAGGAAGCGGAAGGGAGAAACAGTGCGCTCGCGGGAACCGTTGCCTTAACTTGGCTCGAACTCTCCCACATCAGGCGTGCTCTGGCATCTCCTTGATTCTCATAGTACTCCACTTGAATATCATATAGCTGACCGGCTGTCAGGCTTATGCTTCCTGTGCGTTCGGTCCCGCTCTGCTTCATCCAGCTGTCGATCACAAGCTCACCATTGATCCGTACGCGGATGCCGTCATCTGAAGTGGTATAAATCTGATAAGTCTCAGTGTATAGCGGCTTGAGCTTACCGCTCCAGCGTACAGAGAAGAAATCTATGCCGATTGCGGCATCCGGCGTGCCTTGACGCCAGTTGAAGTCAAGCACTGCATCGGTACGTACCACTGCCGGAGCACCAGACAACGTCATATTATTGAAATATTCCGCAACCAGCCCATTCGCCGCAGGAGCCTCGGCCGTAAGATTCTCCGGTAATGGAGCTTCTGCCGGCGTCGGTACCGCTGTTGGCGTTGGTGCCGCTGTCGGCGTTGGTGCCGCTGTCGGCGTTGGTGCCGCTGTCGGCGTTGGTGCCGCTGTTGGCGTTGGTGCCACTGTCGGCGTTGGTGCAGCTGTTGGCGTTGGTGCCACTGTCGGCGTTGCTGTTGGCACCGGTGTTGGTGTTGATACTGGTAACGGCGTTGCTGTTGGTACTGGTGTTGCAGTCACAGCCGGAGCATCCAAAGCTGCTTTGCTGGCTGAAGAAGCAGCCGTGTTCACAAATAACGCACTTGTAGGGACAGTTGCCTTCGCCTGGCTTGGACTCTGCCACATCAGGCGGATATTGGCATCGCCGGCATTCTCGTAATACTCCACTTTGATATCATAGAGCCGGCCTGCTTGCAGAGTTATGCTTCCTGTACGCTCGGTACCACTCTGTTTGGTCCAGCTGTCGATTACAGCTGTGCCGTCAATATAGACGCGGATACCGTCATCGGAGGTAGTGATAATCTGATAGG
This sequence comes from Paenibacillus sp. FSL R10-2199, assembly GCF_038000235.1. NCBI lineage: Bacteria > Bacillati > Bacillota > Bacilli > Caryophanales > Paenibacillaceae > Paenibacillus > Paenibacillus sp. FSL R10-2199. Next base: position 1,629,933 of record NZ_JBBOBO010000002.1, read on the forward strand.
TTTCACTGAAAGACGGTTTGATCTGACCCGTCCAGCGGATGGAGAAGCTATCCACTCCGAGCTTGGCATCCGGCGCTGCCTGGCGCCAGTTAAAGTTCAGCAGCGCATCATTCCGGACCAGAACCGGAGTGCCCGAAAGCGTCATGTTCTTGTAGTATTCCCCCTGAAGACCATTCTGAACGACGGGGGCCGTCACAGTATCATTGGAAGCAGGGGGCGGCGTCAGCACTGGTATCGGCATTGCTGTCGGTACCGGCGCTGGCGTTGCTGTCGGTACCGGCGTTGGTGTTGCTGTCGGTACCGGCGTTGGCGTTGCTGTTGGTACCGGCGTTGGTGTTGCTGTCGGTACCGGCGTTGGTGTTGCTGTCGGTACCGGCGTTGGCGTTGCTGTTGGTACCGGCGTTGGTGTTGCTGTTGGTACTGGCGTTGGTGTTGCTGTTGCTGTTGGTTTCGGCGTCGCCGTAGCAAATGTGCCTGCTTTATAATCGTCCCGGGTCACAGTATAGCTGTCGCTCATGAAACCTTTGATGGTAGCAACTGTGTTGGTTTCATACAGCATTTTTCCCCAGCTCATCATATATACCCAATTTTTCTGTGAGAGTTGCAGCTTTGCTGTGCTTGGCATTTGTCCATTCTCGCCAATGGCAATCGGTTTGCCATTCGCAAGTGCGAGCAGGCTGTCATGATATTTATTCATATAATCGTTCTCATATATATCTGCCGCGAGTACATCCACCTTGTCAGCCCCCGGGTAGGTCAGCGCATAAGGATCAGACCAGGCATTGGGTGCATTGGGGTTCCATACCCACAGCAGGTTGTTTAATTTATGAACGTTTACGAAACGGTCATACATAATATTCCAAAGAGCAGCAAAGTTATTTTTCTTCCCCCACCAGAACCAGTCACCGTTCATTTCGTGGTAAGGTCTCCAGAGTACGGGAACACCAGCATCCCGCAGGCTTTTAAGTGAAACTGCCACTTTGTCCAGATCTGCAATCAATGCAGTGTACTGTGTTGTACCCGGAGTAATATATTTATTGAATTCCGCCTGGCTCAGCGGTTTCTGAACATTGGACCAGAGGTATGCGGTACCGGGCAGATTCTCATGAAAAGTCATGGCTACAATGCCGCCGCCCTTATACCAGTTGATCGCGCTGTTCACAACATTTCTGCGTTGCGCCGCTGCTGTACTTTCCGATTGCCCGCTGATTACGCCCAGTTCATAGCCGTGAAGAGCAGCATATTGTCCGCTGGTTCCTTTCAGCTTGTTGCTGAATTCGTCCGGACTTTCCAGATAGTCATGTTGGCCGGTAATAATGCCTTTTCCAGTGATAGAATACAGATCATCCAGCAATCTGACTGCTTCGGTTGAAGCCTCCGGATTAACGGGCGCTTTGGAACTAGATGCAGCTTCTGCAGATGAAGGCATTCCGCCGAGTCCCAGAGGTACTGCAGTCAATAAAAGGGCCAGAGACAGCACAGTGCACAGCAAACGAGACTTACGGTAAGTTATCAAAATCCATCTTCCTTTCGGTAGCCAGGCTGCCACTCTTGCGAAGGCCCTATAGCTTTGCGTCCCTATCTTTCGATTAGGTTTGCCTTTGTCGTATTGGAAGGATTAATCCCTCTTACCGTAAGTATCGTCCCTATTTAGTTTTAATTTAGAGCAAAAATGAAATTTTCTTAATAAATGGTTCTTAATACCTGTTTTGGATTTGTAACAATTGGTTATATAGATAGATTAGACCTATGAAATGAATTGCTGCAAGGCGATATCTTCCCAATCCAAGGTGATTCGGATGTTATCTTCCTCCACCAGCTCAGAGCCGGTCTGCACTTCGATAAATTCCATATCTGTCAATGCCAGGATCGCATGCTTGGTGCCTTCCGGAATCCGTACGACATCCCCCGCCTTCACATTATGCATTTTCTCATTGAGCACAATGCTGGCTTCACCGCTGACAATGGTCCAGATTTCACTGCGTTTGTGATGCAGCTGATAGCTGATATTTTTACCTTCAGAGATAAAGATTCGCTTCGTCAGCACCTCATTGCCTTCCGCATATTTCACATAATCAATTACCTTGTAGTGGCCCCAGCGGCGTTCTTCGTACATCGGTCTTTGTTCAAAAGATTTCAGCACTTCTTTAATGCGCGGGCTCTCCGCCTTGTGCGTAACCAGAATTCCGTCCGGGCTGGCGGCGATAATCAGATCCTTCGCTCCGATCACGGTGATCGGAATGTCCAGCTCGTTGATCAGGCAGGTGCCTTCGGAATCTGCAGTGACGAAGCCTTTGCCGACATGATTGCTGGTCATTTCTTCAGTCAGCGTGTTCCAAGTGCCCAGATCCTTCCAGAATCCGGCGTAAGGCTGAACCACGATATTCTCTTCTTTTTCCACCACTTCGTAATCAAAACTGATGGAAGCCAGCAGTTTATACTGCTTCTGCAGTTCCTCATAGTTCAGCGGCAGTCCTTTGCGCTGCAGAATATCCAGCAGATAACCTAGACGGAAAGCAAACACGCCGCAGTTCCAGAGCGCGTTCCGGCTGATCAGCTCCTCAGCCTGCTTGCGGTCCGGCTTCTCCTGGAAGTGGCTCACCTGCAGATACCCGCTCGCCCCCGCTTCGGCGCTGGTAGGAATGATATAGCCGTATTTCTCGGAAGCATGCTCCGGAACTACGCCCATCAGCGCCAGATTGGCGCCGCTCTCCAGCATCGTGCTCTCCAGCTGCAGAACGGTTTCGAAGAAGGACGACTCCACATAAGGATCGACGGGCAGGATGGCTACCGTCTCGCTTGGTGAAACACCGGCGACCGAATACAGATAAGCTGCTGTCAGTGCGATGGCAGGGAAGGTATCGCGCCGCTCCGGCTCAACGATAATCGGCACCCCGCTGCCCAGCTGGCTCTGAATCATCTCTACCTGGCTGCGGCCGGTAGCCAGGTAGGACGATTCCGCCATCCCTGTCTCCTGCAGCTGTCTCCATACCCGCTGTACCATGGATTCCGGTTCACCTGCCGGGCTTTCCAGTACTTTCAGAAATTGCTTCGAACGTGAATCATTGGACAAAGGCCAGAGCCGTTTACCAGAACCGCCTGATAGAAGTACTAGTTTCATAAGTGAACCCTCCTAAGTTTATATGATGTCGCGAAAATATCGGATTGTTATTGGGAGCTGGCTGCGTTTGCTTAAGCCTAAAAGCGGCTGTTATGAGGGTCACTGCAAGGAATGTTTGGACTTTCGGCCGCTGTTGTCTCCGGATTTCCTGATTTAAACCGCTTATCGCGGTAGAAATCCGGAGACAAAGGCGGACGCTAACGCTCCTACAGTTCCAAAATTCCTCTCCGTTCCATTACATAACAGCTGGCTTATTCGCTTCGCCCGCAGGCGAAGCTCCCGGCTAAAGATCCGGCTATTGCCGCTTGGTTGAGCGGCAATTGAATCAGCTGCTGCCGCTTGTTGTTGCGGCAATTGAACCTGCGGCTGCCCCGCCTGCTTTTGCGGGGACAAAGCCATTCACGCTTGTTCCAAGGCGGCGCCGCTCAACTATGCGGCGGTGAGAGATTTAAGGGATTAAATGCATCTTGTTCCAAGGGATTTCCGCTCGCTGTAGCAGCGAAGGGGAAACATAACACTCTTGTTCCAAGGTTTTACGTTCACTTACGCGGCGGTGGAATCAAGAGCACTAATGCCCCTCATTTCCTCCATTGGCCCACATCCGGTGCATTCAGAGGAATTTATCCCTTAATTTCCCCGTACAGCACACTTTCGGCGGAATTAGAGGGGTTTTTCCCCTTAATTTCCCCGTACAGCACACTTTTGACGGAATTAGAGGGATTTTTCCCCTTAATTTCCCCGTACAGCACACTTTCGGCGGAATCAGAGGGAATTATCCCTTTAATTTCCCCATACAGCTTACTTTCAGCGGAATTAGAAGGGTTTTTCCCTCTAATTTCCCCGTGCATCACACTTTCAGTGGGAGGCTGCGGGATCACTGATAGACCAAGAGCTTAGACCGCGCCAGCAACGCTGGCGGAGAATCCGCTAAGGCCGCCCATCTGCGGGCGTCCGACAGAATGATACTCCAGGCCGGTTCCTTCGATCTGCTCTTTGCTATAGACATTGCGGCCGTCGATCAACACCTGACGGCGCATGCTCTTCGCCAGCAGATGCAGGTCGATATCCTTGAACTGGCTCCAGTCGGTCAGGAGGCATACCGCATCGCTGCCTTCGGCAGCCTCTTCCGCCAGCCCGCACCAGCGAAGCTGCGGGTGATCATATTGCGCCCGGAAATTCTCGGCGGCAATCGGATCATAGAGCTTCACCGTGGCGCCTTCGGCTACCAGCGCTTCAACGATTTCACGGGCAGGCGCCTCGCGGACATCATCAGTGTTCGGCTTGAAGGCGAGGCCCCAGATGCCGATGACTGCGCCGCGCAGGCTGCCCAGCGATTCATGGAGCTTGGAGATGATCATGAAGCGCTGGCCTTTATTGACCTCGACCACCGATTTCAGCAGCTTGAACTCGTAATCCACGTTACCGGCAATCTGGATCAGCGCATTGGTGTCTTTCGGGAAACAGGAGCCTCCATAACCGATACCGGCCTGCAGGAAGGTAGATCCGATTCTCCGGTCCATTCCCATGCCCTCGGCCACCTCGGTTACATCAGCTCCCACTTTTTCGCAAATATTGGCGATTTCGTTAATGAACGATATTTTAGTAGCCAGGAATGCATTTGACGCATATTTAATCATCTCGGCGCTGCGGATATCCGTGACGAACACATTGTCTGTGAAGCCCTGATGAAGCTGGCGCATCATCGGCTCAAGCTCAGGATTATCGAGTCCGATCACGATCCGGTCGGGATGCAGCGTATCGCGGATCGCGGAGCCTTCACGGAGGAACTCAGGGGCGGAGACAATGTCGAAGGGATGATTCGTGTGCGAAGCGATCAAATTGCGGATTTTCTCATTGGTGCCTACGGGTACGGTTGACTTGGTCATGATGACCTTGTAGCCTTCCATTGCCTGCGCAATTTCAATGGCTGCCCCTTCGATATATCTTAGATCCGCTTCACCGCCCGGCAGTGAGGGGGTCCCTACGGCAAGGATGACGATGTCGGAGCGGCGGACCGAATCCTTAAGATCGGCCGAGAAGCTCAGCCTGCCCTCACGGAGATTCATTTCGATCAGTGCCTCAATACCCGGCTCATAGATTGGGGATTCCATCCGGTTCAGCTTCTCGATCTTCGCCTCATCCTTATCCACACAGATGACATGATTTCCGTTAAGGGTGAAGCAGACACCTGAGACAAGACCTACATATCCGGTACCGATTACTGCGAGTTTCATACAATCATCCTCCTTTTAGGAAATTGACGTAGGCCTGTTCCACATACTGCTTGAACTGGACCATAAACGCCTGCTCATCAAATTTACGTGCATGGCCCATAATCTGCTCGATATCCCACGCATAGGATTCTGCTTCATCTATGGCCTGGAGCAGATCATCAACTTCCTGGTGCTGGAAGAACACGCCGTTGACGTAAGGAATAATCGTGTCCAGCGCTCCTCCGGCCTGATAGGCGATGACCGGTCTACCTGCTGCATTCGCCTCCAGGGGCGTAATGCCGAAATCCTCTTCTCCGGGAAAAACAAAAGCCCGGCACTGCGACATCAGTCCAGTCACTTCTTCATCCTCCAGCCGGCCCAGGAAAGAGATATTATCCTTAGCCATGCCTTCCAGACGCTTGCGGTCCGGCCCGTCTCCCACGATGTACAGCTTTACACCGTTACGGTTGAACGCCTCTACTGCCAGATCGATCCGCTTGTAGGAAACCAGCCGGGATACGATCAGATAGTAATCTCCAATGGTAGGGGAGCTGGTGAAGCGCGCTGTATTGATCGGCGGGAAGATCACATCGGAATCCCGGTGGTAATAATTCTGAATCCGCGTCTTCACGACGGAGGAGTTGGCTACGAACTGATTTACATTTTTGGAGGTACGCTGGTCCCAGTTCTTCAGCCGCTGCATATACACCTTGAGCAGTCTTTTGAATAATCCGGAATTCGACTGCCGCTCCATGTAAGTGTCATAATCCCAGGCGAACCGCATGGGGGTATGGCAGTAACACAGATGAAATGTAGACTCGGGCACCTGGATGCTTTTCATAAAAGCACTGCTGGAGCTAAGGACGATATCATACCCGCTGAAGTCCAAATCGCGGACGGCCATGGGATAGAGCGGCAGCACCCCTTTGAAATTCCGCTTCACGCCGGGGATTTTCTGCAGCCAGGAGGCCCGGATATCCGCATCTTTGAGGTTATCGGTCAGGCGGCTTCCGTTAAAAACCGTTGTGAAGATCGGAGCATCCGGATACATGTGATGAAAAACCTCCACCACTCTTTCCGCTCCGCCCATTTGGATTAAGTAATCGTGCGCTATCGCAATTTTCATGTGAATCATCCTCAAAGTTTTATGGAGCAGCATCATCAAGCAGTGAACGCATGGTAGAAACGGATAGTGAAGCAAGTCTTAAGCATTGTCCAAGTACGAGGGTCAGGTAACCGCCAGCAAACCTTTGTAGTAAGCGACGATATCCTTGACCGTATTCTCGATGACAAAGTGCTCTTTCACCCGTTTCATTCCATTATCCGCCATCCGTCTACGCTCTTCGGGATGGTTCAGCATCCAGGTGATGGAGTCTGCAAGTACAGTAGCATCTCCCGGCTGGATCAGCATTCCTGTTACGCCAGGAACTACAATCTCAACCGGTCCGCCTTCATTGGAGGCAATCACCGGCAGTCCAGCCGCCATACCTTCGACGATGACCTGGCCAAACGGCTCGGGGGTGATCGACGTGTGAATCAGTAAATCGGCTTTGTTCATAAGTCCTTGTATATCATCTACATGACCCAGCAGGCTGACATTGGTAATGTTGCCTTGCTGCATCTGCTGAATTAATTCCTGTTTGTATTCCTCTTCCCCGAACAGCGCGTCTCCGGCAAGCCAGAACTTCACCCGGCTGTCATGCTTGAAGGCCTTGGCGGCTTCCAGTACAATATGCTGGCCTTTCCAGTGAGCCAGACGTCCCACCAGCAGGACGTTGAAGTCCTTCTGGTCCCGCTTGCCTATCCCTTCACCGATCGCTTTGGCAAAAGCGGAGTAAACAACCAACGTCTTCTTCGACCGCGGCAGCTCCAGCGCATTCAGCGTGGAATGGGAATTGGCGATGACGCCGTTCGGCAGCAGGCGTGACAGCAGCCGGATCGCCTTGGCGACAACCGGCTTCAGGTACGGGGCTCCGATATGGTCCCGGATATGCCAGATCAGGGGCACTCCGGCTTTTTTGGCAGCCACCGCTCCGTAAAATGCCGATTTCAGCGAATTGGTATGCACGCAATCGACCTTCTCCTCTTTGAGCAGCGGAGCGAGCTTACGGCCGTAGGCCAGCAGCTTCATTGCAGCCGCCGGGGCGCCGAGGTTCACGGCATTGCGTCCGCGGCTGCGGATGCTCTCATCCAGCGGGATAATGCGAACATCAATGCCCTTCTCCCGCAGCCGTTCGGCCAAAGTGCCTTCTTCCGCCAGAATCACCAGCGGGCTAATCTGTTCACCGATGTTGGTGAGAATGTTGAACAAGGCAACCTCTCCGCCGCTCCATTTGGCGGTGTGATCAATATAAGCGACTTTGATCATCCTACGCTCACACCCTTTCCCAAAGTTTCGAGGAATACGGACTCCACTTGATCGCCTACATGCTGCCAGGTATATTTCTCCAGCACATGATTCCGGCATTCGTCACGGCCCGGCAGCAGCTTGCGGTTGCTCAGCATATGAATCATGCCTTCTGCCATATCGTCGCTGCCTGCACTCTTGAACAGCAGCTCCGGCCGGAAGCCCTGCAGAATCTCCTTGTTGCCGCCGACCGGAGTCGCCATTACCGGAAGGCCGGAGGCCAGCGCCTCCACGGTGATCAGGCCGAAGCCTTCCAGCGCCTGCGAAGGAACGACGAACATATCCGCCGCCTGATAATAGGAGGCCAGCTCATGATCGGGAATATAGCCCAGGAGCCGGACCTTGTTGCCCAGTCCGTAATCGGCTATTTTCTCTTCGAGCTCACCGCGCAGCGGGCCTTTGCCCCCGATCAGCAGAATTGCGTTCGGGAACCGCTCGGCAACCTGCTTCCAGGCTTCGAGCAGCTGCAGCAGCCCCATCCGGTTCATCAGCCGCCGGACCGTCAGCACGGTAGTTGCACCTTCCGGCAGATTCAGTGTCCGCCGGATCGCCAGCCGGTTGGTGGAAGGCACGAACCGTTCCACATTAGCCGCACCCGGAATGACGATGATCTTGTGCAGCGGCACCCCGTGCAGATCATGCAGCATACCCCGGAAGTATTCGCTCAGGACAATGAATTTGTCTGCCAGCTTGTAAGCCTTATGTTCAATCGATTTGGCAATCGTTGTTTTCACCTTGTGCCTGATGCCTTGACCTTCGATCTTCATCTCTTCATTCCAGGGGCCGTGGAAGGTCATAACCACCGGAATGCCCCGCTTCTTCGCTTCTATCGCCGGCCCGATGCCGTAAGGTGCGAAGTGGGTATAGAGGATATCAATCCGCCCGCTGCCGTCTCCCATCAGGTCCGCCGCCTTGCGCTGGAAGGCATCCTTGCGTTTCCAGATCGTCTCCTTGGGATCACCGGCGTTGTGGATGATCAGTTCCTTCGGGGTAGCAGGTGTCTCCTGACTACAGATCAGGGCATGCACCTGGTTCCGTGAGGAGAGCTGCTCACATACGGATTTGAAATAGGTGTTCAGTCCTCCGGGCTGTAACGAGGGCCAGCTGAGGCCGGTCGTCATAATGTTCAATCCGTCATTGTACGACATAGCTTCTCTCCCCTTTGTTCTCCTTGTCGGCCTGGCCCATGGCATTATGCCGGGTCAGCTTGCCGGAGCTGTGTAATTCGTAATGCTTGAAGCCGACCATGAATTCATACATCACCCAGAATATCGATACCGCGAAGCCTGAAATTCCTTTTTTGAATAATCCGTGCACGAAATACTTCTGCAGGAAACGTGCCGGCGGCCGCAGCAGCAGGTGGCTCAATTTGAACGGCTTGCCGCTTTCAAAGGCGCTTTGCGCTTCCAGATCCGTGTATTTGTTGAACCGGGCCACGTGGTCGTTGATGCTGCGGAAGCCTTGATGCCACAGCGTTCCGTTCAGCTTCACCGTCCGTTCCTCGGATACCTCGGGCATCTCATGCACCAGGCTGTTGCGGATGCCGTACTCCTTGCGGTTATACAGCCGCACCAGGTACTCACCCTTATCCAGCCATTTGCCGAGAAAATCACCAATCCGGTATAGCGAGAACGCTACGGTAGCATCCGTAAGTCCCGGCTTGCGCTCCAGAATATCCCGCGCCAGCTCTTCACTGACCACTTCGTCGGTATCAATCAGGAAGACCCAATCATGGACGGCGCGTTCCACTCCGAATTCCCTTTGCTTCGCGTATCCGGGCCATGGGTTAACGTACACCCGGCATCCCAGGCTCTCGGACAGCTGGACCGTCCCGTCTTTGCTGCCCCCGTCGATTACAACCACCTCGTCGGCGAACAACCGGCAGGACTGAATTGCTGCGGAGATTCGAACTTCGTCATCCTGAGCAATGATGACCGCCGATATCGGGTAACTCCCCCGGCCGCCAAGCACGCTTGTCATTGAATCCATGAAGGTATCCTCCTTTGCCGTTTATGAGCGGCGCATCGTCATTTTCAGGAAGATTTGGGCTTCCGATCGCTGTTGTCTTCTGATTTCCTGATTAGGACCGCGGTAGCGGTAGAAATCAGAAGACAAAGGCGAACGCTAACGCTTCTACAGCTCCAAATTTCCTTGCCATTCCTCAAGCGCCGTTCATTTTGTTATTAAGCAAAACGTAGCTCACAAGTTACACTGTTCGCTGCCTTGCTTACACATCCATAGGTTTCTTGCGAATATACGAATTCATCGTCGTCTTCAGCCACTGAAGGTCCTGGGCGTTAATAAGCAGCCGCGGAAGCTTAACCTTCAGGTTGTATCTGATATTAAGAATAATGAACAGGAACCGCAGCACTGCCGAGGAGAGCATGGCCACTCCGGCTCCGAACAATCCGAACTTCGGCACCAGCAGGAAGAGCAGCGGAATCACGAGGATGAGGCCGACTCCCTGAAGGATGGATACGAACTTCGGCTTGCCCAGCGCCATGAACACCTGGGCCAGAATCAGCGTCCCTCCGCTGATGGTCACTTCCAGCAGCAGCAGGCGGAACACGGTAAGCGCCGTATTGAAATCCTTGCCGTAGAGCAGAGGGATGACGAACGGGGCAACCAGCATCAGGAACACTGCGCCTAGCAGAGTACAGGTAGTACTGATCCGGAAAGCCTTGAAGGTAAGGGCTACCGCTTCGTCCTTCGACATCTCGGAGGCTTTGGGGAACAGGACCACCGTAATCGAATTGGAAAAGAAGTTGACCATTCGCGACAAGCTTACCGCAACCGCATAGAGCCCCAGATCGGCCGGCCGGAGCAGCCCGGCAATAATGATCTGGTCTATGTAATAAGAGAACTGTCCAAGCAGGTCATTACCATAGGAGCCCATACCGTAAGTAAACAATCTTTTGAAGTTAAGATAGGCATCCCGCAGCTTTACTTTGTAGGTGCGGAGCAGCGAGACCGTCATTCCGATGAACAGCGGAACCGACGGGACCAGATAGGCCAGCGCTGTTGTATAAGGATTCATGTGTCCGGTCAGGATGAGTATCCCAATCGCGGCCAGCGTCAGCAGGGGAATCAGATAACGCAGCCAGTTGAAGGTTTTGTAATCGCCTCTGAACTGGAACGCCGCATTATTGACCTGTGAGACCACAATCAGCGGACACAGGATCATCGACCACTGGGCGAAGACCACAACATCATGGCTGAAGGACTTCAGCCAATACGGGAGAACAATAATTCCGATGATCATGGCCATGGTTCCGAACACAAGTCCGATCAGCAGCGCCACCCTGTACAGCACCCCGGCTTCATCCGGGTTTTTCTTGGCGTTGTAGATCAGTGCCGAGGGGATACCGAAGCTCATGCTGAACGCCAGGAATTGTGACCAGTTCACCATAGCGGTCTGTTCCCCCCGACCTGTCGGGCCGAGATACCGCGCGGTCAGCACGCCGGTCAGCATATTGACCAGCAGAATCAGTACGCTGACGAACATTGTTTTGACGGCAGCCGAGCTATTGTCCTTACTCTTCGTGAAGCGCCGGAGGGAGGACCAGACTGTACTAGCGGGAAGTGATTTTGCGTTCAACTGCTGCATGTGGTATACCCTTCTTTCTGCTCTGAGTAATCTCTTTGGCACTGAGTCCGAGTCCGATCAGCATCCAGATCAGATAACCCTTAAGGCCCGGAAATCCGTTATCCGATACCAGACTTACCACAGCCCCCATCCATGCCGCCAGCGACAGGCGGGCATAAGGCTGAAGATGATCCTTGCTGGTTACTCTGACGGCAATCTCTTTAATGACGGCCCCCAGGGCTCCGAAAAAGAACAATGCGCCGAGTACTCCGAAGGTAAGCAGCAGTGCGATCACACCGTTATCCATGTTCCCGTATTCACCAAGCTCCCCGCCGTTGCCGATCTTCGTCCCCTGTCCTACACTGCCGATACCCTGCCCGACCGGATTACCTGCCACCATCGGCAGCATGTTCGTCCAGAGGCTGAGACGTTCATTGTAGGAATGATCCTCCTGCACCGAGGTGAGGGTCTCCATCCGGGCGACCAGCCCCTCTGCCCCCGGCAGCTTGGGAACAATCGTGAACAGCGCGGCTGCCACGAATCCAAGCTGCAGCAGGGTTTTCCATTTGCCTTTGGACGGAGAGGAGGCAATGTACACCAGCAGCATCACCAGCAGGACCAGCCATGCGGAACGCACCAGCGTAGTCAGCAGGCAGACTACTACGAGCAGAACACCGATCCAGCGCAGTGTCCCCTGCCATCTTTTCTCCAGAATCATCGGGACCAGTGCGAAGACCAGGAAGGTTGCCGCCGGGCCCGGAGAATTCAGAGTGGAGAACACCCGGATCTCCAGGGGATACGGTGTGCCGATGGACATCATATCCGCGTTCCGCATCCAGAAGGCGTCCCACGGGGGAACCGTCAGATACTGTACAATTCCATATGCTGCAACCAGCACGGCGATATTCGCAAAAGCGTACAGCAGCCGGTCGATATCCTTCGGTTTGTACTGGGTTACCGCGAAGAACGGAATCAGCAGCAGTGGAACGATATAATTCGCCAGATCGTATACCGAGCCAATGCCGTTCTTCGCGAGGCCAATCATCGCGCCGTAGGCCAGCGCAATGGAGAACAGCAGAAGGATCCGGGTAGAGGATTTGCGGATCTTGTGAATCTCCTTCAGCACCGGAATGGCTAAGGTAGCTCCGGTGAGCAGGGGAGCCAGACTCAGCAGTGATACGGAGTGATACACCCCTTCATACCAGTCTGCGATCCGCCGCAGCTCCGGGGCAACCGCCCAGATCAGCAGCGTGTAAGGAATCAGCATCCGTGTATTCAGCAGCGCCAGCAGGAAGGCCGGGAAGAGGATTCCTGCCAGTATCACTCCCTGCAGACTGTTTGATGAGCTGAGCTTCGCACTGGCGAAGCCGATCAGCAGCGGCAGAATCACTGCTGCGCCGCAGATCATGGTCATCACTGCCGCTGACTTCACAGCTGATCTAGAGGGAAGACTCAGACTGTTCTCATCCCTGCTTAGCATCTTCATTCCCCCGCCTCCCGTCTCCGCCGCTTCTCGTTTATTGCGATTTGCTGTTCTTCACTTTATCCCGCTTGCGCAGCTCCTTGAGGAGCAGCACCAGGAACTGGGCATCATCGACCAGGTATCTTTTCCATAGACGGCCCGGCTCCTGACTGAGCCTCCACAGCCATTCCATTCCGGTTCTCTGCATGAAATCCGGAGCCCGTTTGACCGAGCCTGACAGGAAGTCGAAGGTTGCGCCCACACCGATCGAGATCGGCGCCTGATAAGAGGTATAGTGACGGTATATCCATTTCTCCTGCTTCGGCGCTCCCACGCCTACGAACACAATATCCGGCTGACTCTCGGTCAGCATCTGGATAATCCGCTGGTTCTCTTCTTCGTTGTGCTCAAAGCCGTAGGAAGGAGAATAGCAGCCGACAACATTGATACCCGGATAAGCTGCTTTCAGGTTCTTCGTCGCCTGCTCCGGCACGCCTTCCGCTGAGCCCAGGAAGAACAGCCGGTATTTCCTTTGTTCAAAAGCATTGCCCAGCCTGCTGAACAGGTCCGCTCCCGATACCTTTTGCTTCAGCGGCTTACCGAGCATTTTGGAAGCCCAGATGAGCGGCATTCCGTCTGCCACAACAGCTCCGGCTTCGGAATAGACCTCCTGGAACTCTTTGTCCTTGCGGAGCTTGATCACATGATCGACATTGCATGTCAGGATGTAGGACTGGTTCCTTTCCTGAATCGTTTTGTCAATGTAATCGAGCAGGTCCATGAAATCATAGTTATCGAAATTGACATCGAACATATTCACTTGGTTCATCGTATCACTTCTTTTTGTGGGGAATCGGCCAGCTGTGAAGATCGATACAGGCAGTTCAGGTACCAACAGAACGGAATGATGAATTGGACCGTCGACAGCGTGTTATCTGTAAATGAGTAGATCAGAAACGCTGCTATAAAGAGCAGATAATAAGGTTTGACCGGCGGTGCCAAAGCCCTGTACACCAGAAGGAACACAGCCAACAAGGAAAGCAGCAGCAGGATTGCGCCGAAATACCCTCCATCGAAGTAGAAGCGGATATACTCATTGTGAGGAACAACAAACCCTTTGTAGAGCGATCCGTCATTCGCCACCGTCACCGCTCCAAGACCCCGTCCCGCATAGGGGGAATCCTCCGCTTTGTTCAGGAAGTACTCCCAGGCTTCCGCACGCCCTGACAGGTCGACCCCCGTTTCCGTCGTACGTTCGAAGGAACGTTTCTTGATGTTATCGAGCTGCAGGTATACTGCCGAGGTGATCACGAGCAGTGAACACAGCAGCGGGATTAGAAATTTCGTTTTGCCTTTTAAATACTGGCGGGAGATGTCGTAGAAATAATAGAGCACCATCAGGACCAGCGCCAGGATCGGCCCCCGTGTCCCGGTTCCAATGAGAATCAGGAAATTCAGACCCAGCATTGTGTAGTAAAAGCGGATATGCTGCGGGCTTCGCTTAATTTCAATGAACGCGATCGCGACTCCCATGAACGCCAGCATAGCCAGATGCGCCGGAATATTCGCCCCCTGAATCCGTACTGCGCCGGTGAATTCGATGTCGAGTAAGGAATGCAGATGAGCCGCCTGCAGCACCACTCCGGCCAATACACTGACCAGCGGCAGCAGGGTGATGATGCGGATTTGCTTCTCAGCCACCTCCTTCTTCCAATTGATAAGCAGGAATACGAAGGGCAGCGATAATCCGATAAAAGCTTTGACTGCAATCGATGAGCTCATCTCCGGCAGCCAGATGGAGAAGGTGAAGGTGATGAAGACCAGCGCCAGCATCGCCCACAGGGGCTGGCTGAGCCGGAACTTCAGGCCGTTGACCAGAATGCACGGCACCAGCAGCACCAGGATAACCAGTTTGTAGAGTGAGAGAATCTCAACACCGAACATACTGCCGCTGAACAGGAAATTAATCGAGACTGCGGTGGTCAGCAGAACGAAGTAGCTGATCAGTTCCGGACGGGAGATGGAGACGAACAGCAGCATAATCAGGAGTACAGCAGCTACGGCTATGACCGGCTGGTAGATGACCGCTGCCCCCAGGAATAATGCGGACATGAGATAGAGCATTCCGTATGGCAAAGCGTTTATTTTGGAGCCCCATTCAAAATTAGTCATGTCACGCACTCCCCTCACCCCGCTGCGGATTCCCTCTTCCGGTTCCAAATCATATGGAGAGTTCCGCGAATACTCTCCAGCCGGCATTTGTTCAGCAGCCTTCTTCCCTGACTGCGGGAGAGAATGGAATCTGCCAGAATGTACATCACCTTGGCCCCTGTTTTACCCAGCAGCAGCAGGTTGCCCTTCATCCCTTCGCTTTTCATCGCGTTCGAGATGCCTTGGCTGTAATAACGTTTCATAATCCAGTCTTCCGTCAAACGGTTAGCCGGTACGAAATGATCCACCGCCATCTCCGGATGATAGAGAATGGAATGCCCCTCCTGCTGGATTTGACCGAACAGCCAGGTCTCTTCACCGGAGAGCAGCGAATCACCTTTTCTCCCCAGCTCCAGCGGAAACAGGCTGATGTCGAACACGATCTTGCGCATCGCCATATTGGCTCCGCAGGGGTGCAGACGCTTCGGATATTCCCTGATCCGGTTGCCCAGATCAACTATGGTATATGGAAGCTCGAATGGCTTAATCAGCCATTCCGGCCGTTTGCTCTCGAAGATCGGAGCAATTTTACCGCCCATCGCCATCACTTCCGGCTTCTGCTCAAACGTACTGACGATCGTACTAATCCAGGTCCGGCAAGGTATCGCATCATCATCCAGGAAGGCGATGAGCGGCGATTTGGAAGCCAGAATCCCCGTATTCCGGGCCGCCGACAGTCCTTGCACCGGCTCCAGAAGATAACGGATATCCATATCAGCACCATAGGTATCAATAAACCTCCGGATAGCGGCTGCCGTATCATCCTTGGAACTGTTATCCACTACGATGATTTCGGCGTGGTCCAGATTCTCCAGCGGAAGCAGCGAATGAAGAGTCTTGACCAGCAGCGCCGACCGGTTGTAGGTGCAGATGATAATGGAAATCTTAGGTACTTCTCCGTGTACAAGCATCGGCATTCACCCAATTCCCATAATTTTAATAAGCATTTTTGGAGCCGAGCAGCATCAGGCCGGTTTTGACAATGATCTTAAGATCCAGCATAGTGCTGCGCATGTGGATATAGGTCAGGTCCAGCTGGACCATTTCGTCAAAGCCAACGCTGTTTCTGGCATTAACCTGCCAGTACCCGGTGCAGCCCGGTGTAACCATCAGCCGTTGTTTGTCATACTCCGTATACTGCGCCACCTCTTCAACGAGCGGGGGACGGGGGCCTACGAGACTCATATGGCCCATAAGCACGTTCCAGAGCTGAGGCAGTTCGTCAATACTTGTCTTGCGCAGGAATCTTCCTGTCCGCGTGATGCGGGGATCATTCTTGATCTTGAACATTGCGCCGCTCACCTCGTTGTAGGCCATCAGATTGGCCTTCAGCTCCTCGGCATTGGAGACCATGGATCTGAATTTGTACATAGGGAACAGCTTCTCATCCTTGCCGACCCTGTTCTGGCGGAAGAATACTTTGCCTTTAGGATCCTCCAGCTTGATTAGGACAGCCACCACCGCGAACAGCGGCAGCAGCACGAGAAGGCCAAGAGCGGAGAAAAAAATGTCGATAATCCGCTTCAATACCAGATAGGAATCCATTTCCTTACTTCCTTCATTGGCATGCAGCATGTAAAGTTTCGGCAGGACGGCCTCATAGTCTTCCGGCAGTTTTTGCATGCTCATCTCTCCTCATTCCTCCTAAATATTGTTGGTTCAGCTGCTCAGCGTGGTTTGTCCGGCCTGTTTCAGCCATTCCGACATTGCATCCATGACCTGATAGCGCAAATCCTCGCTCTGTAGAGCAAATTCCAGTGTGGTCAAAATATAACCAAGGCGTTCACCAACGTCATATCGTGTACCATCAAAGTTATAAGCATATACCCGTTCGCTCTGGTTCAGCTTCTGGATCGCGTCCGTGAGCTGAATTTCACCGCCCGCGCCTTTTTCCTGAAGGTCCAGATACTTGAAGATCTTCGGTGTGAACACGTAACGCCCCATAATCGCCAGGTTGGAAGGAGCCGTTCCGAGCGGAGGCTTCTCCACGAAGTTGTTAACCCGGTAGAGCCGTCCGTCCTGCAGATCCGGTTCGATAATCCCGTAGCGGTTGGTGAATTCATCAGGGATGACCTGAACACCAATCACTGAATTCTGTGTTTCTTCATACTGGTCAATCAGCTGCTTCAGGCAGGGGACCTGTCCGGTTACAATATCATCGCCGAGCATAACGCCGAAGGGTTCATCCCCGATAAACCGTCTGGCACACCATACGGCATGGCCCAGACCCTTTGGTTCCTTTTGCCGGATATAGTGAATTTCCACTTTTGAGGAACGCTGTACTTCTTTGAGCAGCTCCAGCTTACCGTCTTCCAGCAATCTGGATTCGAGTTCAAAGGCATTATCGAAATGATCCTCAATCGCCCGCTTTCCTTTACCGGTAACGATGATGATGTCTTCGATCCCGGAAGCGATTGCTTCCTCCACGATATATTGAATCGTTGGTTTGTTGATAATAGGCAGCATTTCCTTAGGCATCGCTTTGGTTGCCGGAAGGAAACGTGTGCCTAACCCGGCTGCCGGGATTATTACCTTTTTGACCTTTTTCATCACACATACCTCCCAAAAGTTTCATTCACCTTGCCGCTTCAGTACATTATTTGGTCTGGTTCATCGCAATTCCGAGAATTCTCACACCTGTCTGTTCCATAAGAGCCTTCAGCTTGCGGAGAGACTCACGCTTCGTCCGGCCATGTCTGGCCACGATGATTACACCGTCTGAGAGCGGAGCCAGAATGCGGGCGTCACTGAATTCCACCGCTTGCGGCGAGTCCAGCAGAATCAGATCAAAGCTTGCTTTCAGTTCTTCCAGCAGGGCTGACATCTTGTCGCTCCCGAGCAGATCCGGGGGACTGACACTGGTAATACCGGCAGGAATTACGGCCAGATTAGCCAGGCTGCCGTATACGGCAATATCTTTGGTTTCCTCATAACCGGCCAGATAAGCGGCCAGCCCTTGGCTTCCTTCTACCTCGAACACACTGTGCAGTCCGGGCTTCCTCAGGTTGCAGTCTACAACGGCAACCTTCTTGCCGTCCTGGACAAAGGATACGGCCAGATTGGAGAGAATCGTTGTCTTGCCTTCCCCGCCTTCCGCAGAAGTGAAGAGCAGCACCTGTCCACCATTGCCCTTCAGCAGACCGAGCTGGCGGATGTAGGTACGCAGCGAGCGGAAGGATTCAGAGATATGCGAGGACGGGTTCATGTCCGTAATCAAACTTCTATTCAGCCGTAACATAAGCGCCCTCCCCTACTCTTGCCTTGGCATTTGCCGCCTTGCCCAAATCACGTTTACGGATTGCCGGAATACTGGCAATGACCGGAAGGCCAAGATCGAACTCTGCTTCCTTCTCGGATCTCAATGTACCGTTCAGCGTTTCCATCAGCAGGATGATTCCTACTGCCGCCATCAGCGAGACTACAAAGCTGATGATAATGTTCATGGTAGAACCGCTATTGACCGGTCCAGGCTGATTCGCCGGGTCCGCCGGGGTCAGGAACGTTACATTGTCCAGATTCATCAGTGCCGGCAGGCTGCGGATGAATGTTTGTGAGACCGCGTTTACGATCGTAGCTGCGGTGGCGTAATCCTCATCCTGCACACTCAGATTAATCACTTGGCTTTTCTCTGAGGATTTGATCTGCAGCTTGGCAGCGAGTTGGCCTGCCGTCAGACCGAATTCGGGATGCTCCGCGATCACACTCTTCATAATCGTTGGTGACTTCATGATTTCCTTATAGCTCTCGATGAGGTTAAGACTGAAGTTGAGTGCGTTGAGATTGTTGCTCTCGGGAACATTTACGACGTTGTTGACCAGTAGCTGTCCAGAGGCGGAGTAGACGGGGACAACGAAGTTTTTGCTGACATAGAAGGTGGTGGCGCAGGAGATAAGCACGAACACCGTGATTAACCATAATCTTTTTTTAATCAGGTTAATGTAATCCAAAATCGTCTTTTCCACAGTAACCCTCCTTCCGCATGTGTTCATTTTGAAAGCAATCATGAAAATTTCAGAACTCTTGCTTTTATTCTATCAACGCGCAACATTTGTCACATGCCTCATAGCATCCCTTTACACTTCACTTTCGTGTGATGCCGTTTAGTCCCTAAGAGGGTAGGGATGGTATACTTTAGTACCATACGACTGGTAATAACTAACAGCATCCGGTAGCGTTACCTACTTCACGTGTCACTTCATGCTTTTGAAAGATAAAGAAACTGTTCAGAAAATGTTCAGATGCTCATGCTAGGGTAGGGACCAAAGGGCACAAAAAAACACGGACATCACTGTCCGTGTTCATGAACCATCCGTTATGAGGTAACCTTAGTCGTACGACATCTCGTATTTGGTAAGCCCAACCGCATTGGCATATAATGCTGCCTGCGTCCGGTCCGCTACCTGAAGCTTCGCCAGAATCTGGCTGACATGCTTCTTGACTGTGAATTCACTGATGAACAAGCGGGAAGCGATCTCCCGGTTGCAGGCCCCCTGTCCAAGCTCAATCAACACTTCCTTCTCTTTCGGTGTCAATTCATCCGTTGGACTGTTGCCGCTCATCCGCATCTTGTCTTCCATCAGGCCGGGATCATAATACTTTCTGCCTTTGTGCACCAGTTGAATCGCAAACAGCAATTCCTCCGGCAAAGCTTCCTTCAGCACGTAACCGTCTACCAGCACTTCTTCCGCCTTCAGGAAATCCTCCCGGCTTGCGGAGGACGTAAGCAGAATGAACTTACTGGCAATTCCGCGTATACGGGCTGCCTTGATAATGTCCAGACCCGATTCATCGGCAAGCTTCAGGTCAATCAGCACAAGATCAGGCTGTATCTCTTCTATAACGAGAAGAGCTTCCTGGCCATTCGTAGCCTCACCGGCAAACTCCAGATTAGCCTGCATTGAAATCACAGCAGCCAATCCTCTTCTCACCAAAGGGTGATCATCAACAATGACGATTTTCACTTGAACGACCTCCTGCCTAAAGTTTATGCATTTTTTAGTTCAGCCACACCGACAGGGATTGAGATCAAAATTCTGGTGCCTGCATTCTCACTGCTGGACAACTGGAAGTCACCGCCAAGGGACTGTGCCAAATATTGCATATTCTTCATTCCCAGTCCGCCGGTGTTATCCTCGGACTCGGTCCAGATCAAGTCCGTATCAAATCCGACGCCATCGTCGATAATCGATAGTCTGATCCATTTGGGCTTCAGGGACAATTCAACATCCACCCGGCTGGCCGCACCATGACGTATGGCGTTGCCTGTCGCTTCGGAGATAATCCGGAAGAGCGCCTTGTGGTAAGGATAAGGGAGACTGAAATCATCCCCCGTTATTTTCAGTTCAATTTCCACATCATTGAGCCGGGACAGGCTCTTGAGATGGGAGCGCACCATGCCAAGCCAGCTGGGGCCGCCGCTCTTCTTGGAGCTGAGGCTGTAGATGGTGATCCTGAGTTCCTTGGCCACCTTGGTGGCTGAATCGTGGATCAGCTCAATTTGCTCCTCCAGCTCGCCTTCGGACATTTTGCGCCAGGACTGCTTCAGGGAATGCGTAGCATATACAATGCCAAAAAGGCTCTGCGATACACTGTCATGCATTTCATCGGCTATCCGGTTCTGTTCGTTCGTGATGATCAGCCGGTTCTCGATCACGCCCAGCTCATGGCGCTCAAGAATAATCGCACTCAGCTCCGACAGGAACATCAGCTGCTGGATATACCATCTGCGGCCTTCCAGCCCTTCCGAGGATTCCAGCCTCACGCCGATCATCCCGACGAAACGTGTACTCATCCTTACCGGCATCAGCAGGAAATCTCCAAGACCCGGCAGACTCTTGAATACCGGTTCCCGCTGCAGCCTCCATTCATGCTCATGCTTCTCCAGCTCCATGAACAGAAACCGTTCTTCCTCATGCTGCCAGCCCGTCTGCCGGCTCTCCGGAGCGGGTTCTCCGCTCTTCTTCGCGAACCAGAACAAGGCCTTCTCCAGCTTGGTAAGCTTTACAACGTAGTCGGTGATGACTTGGCCTATGTTCATGAAATCATGCTGGCTCGATGTTTCCACGATGTGATAAAGCGACTTGATATGTTCCATGGTATCGTTGGTCCGCGCGTTTGCTTCCTCCCGTTGCCGCTTTATCCCGTTAACCATTTGCATAACTATAACCGCAAGAGCCAGGGCTAGAAACATGTTGCCGTTCGTAAGCACGATTTCGGAGAAAGATTTCCCCGCAGAACCGGAGAGAAAATAACATAGCGCGGCAACGATGCCGAAATACCCGAGAAGCAGGCTCCAGACAAAATAGTATGATAGCGATCCAGCAGCAATCAGGACGGGACTCAGCACATACAGCTTAAACGGGCTGTCATATCCCCCTGTAAATAGCGTCAACACAATGATTCCCGCCAGCTCTATACAGATAACGAGCATAAGAATACGCGGTCTTGCACGAAGCCTCCGGTAATAGAAAGTGAATACTTGAGCAAATAAGAATAGCACAATGATTAGTAGGGATTTGTATATTACGGAAGGCCCCGCAGGAACCATGAGGAACATAAACGATGTGAGGGACAAAGAAATGGTTCTGTAAAAGGCGATCATTCTGTCTTCGGCTGTTGCTTTAATTTTCATCCCACCACCCTATTCTCCAGTTTGTGGAAAATTCGAGCTTATTCTAAGCTATGTTTAAAAGCATCATACATGAGAAAAATCACAATAACAAGTTTCGCTTTTTAATGACAGCGTTTACTTTTAAAATAAAAAGCATGTCATTAACCTTTTTTTACAAAATCGCACTCAGTTATATCCATAATTCCAAATAATAGCGCATTCATGGTCTAACAATGATTTCCTGCACAAGACAAACAGCCTGTCCCCCTGGAGGGACAGGCTGTTCGTTATATAATATTCACAACCGTCATGATCATTCTGTCATCTGCAGTCTACTCAGTCACCGCCGGCAAGGCTGTTTGCTGCTTGGCCTTATTACATATGCAAATCTGGTAACGCTGTTCGCCAACGATATGATACCCGGTGGACAGAATACGTAAGGTATGGTTTCTTGCGTCCACCTTATGGAGACTGCGGCAACTGATGCAGTAATATTCTCTCATGGCTTCATCTCCGGCATAGTCTAGAAGAACTATTCAAAAAACTGCTAATATGTTCTAAATCATATCACTGTCTTTTTCAGCATGTCAACAATAATCTGCAAATTACGACATATATCCAGAAATAAAGTAGAATTATGTCGGTTTTTATACGTTGCTGCGGCAGTTCTGCGGAGAAATGCCCATATATTTCTTAAACAGCCTTGAGAAATAGAAGGAATCCCTATAATGAAGCATTCCCGCGATTTCCTGTACCTGCAGGGAAGTGTTGAGCAGAAGATGTTTGGCTTCTGCCATTTTGAGACGGTGGATATATTCATGCAAGGGGTAACCGCTGCTTCTGCGGACCGTACGACGGAGTGTGGACATGGAGATGTGCAGACCTGCAGCGATTCCAGGCAGATCAGGCTTCTCATAGATGCAGGCATTCAGCGCTTCGCGGATATGAGACATAGGTTCTGCCTGCAGGAGCCGGTTATTGCCCTGGATACGCAGTGAACATTCCAGCAGCATCTCTTCGAGCTTCATGGCCGCCCGGTCCGCATCTCCGGGAGCCCCGCCGTCCATTAGCCCCAGAACCTCTTCAAACAAGGCCGTAAGTCCCTGCACCCCATCCGCCTGACAGACAGCCCCGCCGGCTATCATTCCGGTCTCCAGCCATTCCGTGACACGGCTTCCGGCGAAATTAATATAGTATTCATCCCAATACCCTCCTGAAGGCGGTCCGAAACTGTAGGTGCAGCCGGGACGGAAAAAGAACAGGCTCCCTTCACGGACCTGCTGCTCCTTGCCTCCGTTCTCACTATAAGAACCGCCACCCGAAACTATGTATACAAGCGCCCAGTGCTCGAACACCACACCTGAACGAAAAAGCGTTCTTCCCGGCAGATGACCCGCTTGCCCTATCCGTATCGACTTCAGCCGGAGCCTGGAAGCCTCAACCTTGGGATCGATAATCCGGATCGGATAGGGACTGATCATATAATCCATGAGCTTGGGCATACATTGCATTCCTCCACCTGTTTAGGAGTGATATGGTTGTAATGAAGATGATCATATTCTACATGAATAAGAGGTGTCCACGCTATGCCTGAAAACAGTAATTTACAGTTGCTCCCTTACCCCCAGCAGGTCACAGTATCCCAAGGCCAGTTTCTCATTCCCGCCAAGGGGAGTATTGTTCTGGCCGGTGAGAGGAATCAAACCGCACTCCCGGCAGCACGCAAGCTTCAACAGGTTACTCTACAGGCGGTTCAGCTCCGTCTGTCTCTGTCGGTGGGGATACGCCCTTCCACCGTTTCCGCCTTTACCTTCAGCTATAATGCCCTGCTGGCGGCCGGAGCCTACGAGATTCACATTGATGAACACGGAATCACCATTGCCTATGGCTCCCCGGAAGGCGCTTATTATGCGGCCGGTACGCTGAAGCAGCTGCTGGAGCAGTATGGCAGAAGTATTCCCCAGCTGCTTATCCGTGATCAGCCGGACTTTGCCGCCAGAGGACTCATGATCGATATCAGCCGCAACAAAATCCCCAAGCTGGAAACCCTGTACCGGATCATTGATCTGATGTCCGATCTGAAGCTGAATCAGTTACAGCTATATATAGAAGGAGTTCCATTTGCCTATGAGTCTTTCCCGCAGGTCTGGGAGCTGGAAACGCCCATTACCGGGGAGGAAATTCTGCTGCTGGATGCCTACTGCCGTGAGCGTTATATCGAGCTGGTGCCTAACCAGAACAGCTTCGGCCATATGGAGGGCTGGCTGACCCGTCCTGAATTCAATAGTCTGGCCGAAATTCCCGAAGGCTTCATGCTCCCTGATCATATGTATGACAGCGATCTGTATCCCGACGGGCTGTTTATGCATCCCGGAACCTTCGATACGGAAGATCCGCAAGTACTGAAGCTTCTGGGCACAATGTATGATGACCTTCTTCCTTACTTCCATTCGCAGCTATTCAATGTCGGATGTGACGAGACCTATGAACTGGGACTTGGCAAAAGCAAAGCGAAGGCTGACTCCACCGGTAAAGGCGAGCTCTATCTCTCTTTCCTGGAGAAAATCCACGGGCTCGTTACGGAGCGCGGTAAAACCATGCAGTTCTGGGGTGATATCATTATCCAGCATCCGGAGCTGATTCCCCGCCTGCCGAAGGATATTATCGCCATGGAATGGGGCTACAGCGCCGCTCATCCGTTCGAAGCGGATACCCTGAAGTTCCGTGAAGCGGAGATTCCGTTCTATGTCTGTCCGGGAACCAGCTCCTGGAATTCACTTACCGGACGGACCGACAATATGCTGGCTAATCTGCGCAGCGCGGCAGTCCACGGCAAACGTAATGGTGCAATCGGCTATCTGATTACAGACTGGGGCGATTTCGGCCACTGGCAGCATCTGCCGGTCAGCTACGCCGGATTCGTATACGGGGCTGCACTGGCCTGGAATGTGGAGGGCAACCTTGAAGCGGATGTTGCCGAATACCTGAACACCTCCATCTTCCATGACCGTTCCGGAGCGATCGGGCAATTACTGCTCGACCTCGGAAATTATTATACCTTCGAATCCGGAACCCTCCGCCCGAATGATACGGAAATGTCCATGCTGCTGCGCAGCAGTCTGGGTCATGTGCATCTGGCAGAGAAGATGACCGGAGAGCAGCTTCAGCAGCTTGAGCATTACATCACCGGCATAGAAGCAAAGCTTGAAGGGCTCGCCCTGGAATGCGATGATGCCGGTCTTGTCGCAGAAGAGCTAAGCAACGGGATTCACTTTGTGAAGCATGCCGTGCAGCTGACCCGGCTTAAGAAACAAATGGCCGGGGCAACGCCGCAGATTGATGCGGCACTCGTTCATGAGCTGATCCATGATCTGGATCTCCTGCTTCATCATTACCGGCAGCTTTGGACCCGCCGCAACCGGCTCGGCGGCCTGGAGCAAAGTGTGTCGAAGCTGGTACGCCTGCGCGGAGAGTATGTTGCGCTTGCAGCCAAGCTGAGTGAGGCTGAAGTACAAGGATAGAGCTAGTCCTAGGACTATACCCGCGCTTAGTGTGATCAGAACAGGTAAGCGCAAAAAAATGTTGTAAGAATTACAACTTTAACCTCCTGATAGGCGGGCTTTTAGAAGGAATGTTGTATGGAATACAACAATTCCCCCGCTAAGCCGGTTGGAAGAGGAGAAATGCTGTATTTTCTACAACAATCTCCGGTTAAGGGTTATATATCTCGAAGAATGTTGTATTTCGTGCAGGAATTCTGATCGAAGTTGTACTGGAATGCGGTACCCAACCATTCATGATCTCTAAACAAATGAGTCCCTATCCACAATAGTGGAATGGGGACTCGTTTGTTCACTACATCCGGCACTTCCCTGATCCTACTCCGCTCTTCCATCCGCCATCCGCCATCCGCCAGTTGGTCACTCGGCCGCCCAAGGCTGAGTAGTAGAGCGGACAATCTCACCGCTTGCCGCAGCCTGCTCCATCAGCAGCGCCAGATATTGATCCTGGCTACCCTCGGCCAGGCTGTAGAATGAAGGGCCTCCCTCTACGTGCCGCTGCATTCTGTCCAGACTCTCGGCGATAGCAATTTCTTCCTCCGTTAGCCGGGCAGGAATGAAGGGATTGCGGTACAGCCACTCCCCGTCCCCCATAATCCCCCTGAGATATAAGCCCTCCAGGTTCCCGCCGTGGCCGGCATCAATCCGGCTCAGCCTGCTGTAGACTGGAGTGTCATAGCTCTGCAGCCAGGAGACTTCATCGTTCATCATCTCTCCACGTTCCCCCCGGACGAGCACCCGGCCAGCGCGAATCCAGGAGAAATACTGGTCACGGGTGAAATCATAGACCCCGAGCTTGCCGCCGAAATCCAGGACAGCCAGCGTTTGCTCGGTCTGCACCAGCTCCTCGGCAGCCGGAGGCCCGCTGCGCTGCGGACCGTTAATAATCGAAGAACCGAAACGCTGTGCACGGATACTCACATTCTCGAAGCGGAGATCCAGCAGCTGCCGGATCAGGCTGATCCCGTGATATCCATGGGCCGCTGACACCTGCGCCTGACTGATTGTCCCGAGGCGTCCTGAGCGGGCCAGCCTGATCCGGGCTGCATGCATCGGCTGGAACATATACTGCTCGGCTATCTGGATAACGGCTGAACGGTCCAGCGCATTCCATAGCTGAGTGAGCTGTTCCAGATCCGGTGCCGGCGGGGTTTCCGCCAGGAGCGGAATCCCTTCCGCCGCCAGTCTAATGATGAAGTCTTTACTGGCCTCCCGCTTCAGGCAGATAACAGCAAAGGAATAGCCGCCTGCTTCAATAAACGTATCGATGGAAGTATATACTTCCACTCCCCAGATTCTCTTCAATGCTTCCGCTTTATCCTTATTACGGACGTACATGGCCCCTACGGCAAAGCGCTCCGGAAGTGCTCTGGCGATCCGCAGATAGAATTCAGCCCGCCAGCCTCCCCCCACCAGTCCGAACCTGATAATATCCATGCTTAACATCCTTCCTTTCTGCACTGCTCACATAGTGTTATTCTGTTGCTCCAGCCTTCTCCAAGCCTATAATCTCTGCGGTTAAATAGTCCGTTAGACCCCCAGGGACCTCATTTCCAAAATTGGATTGAAATAGGCTGAATCTAGGACTATAATCATGACAAATACCCACTTTTTTCCTAATAGTAGAAGAACAATACATTGTTGACAGGAGACAAGCCTATGGATTGGCTTCATGATTACGAGGACGAGCTCCGCCTGGTTTTTCAGGAGAGCTGCACGGTTATCTCAGCGTTTCCCAAGCCGCTTAATGCCCAAGGCCTGTCCTATCTTGATCAGTTTAACGTATTTAGGGCAGGAAGCCACAAAAATTACATATGTTATCTTCTCCCCTTCTGGCTGCAGGACAGATGCGGCCTGAGTATCCCCCTGACCCGTCAAATGTCGGTCGGCAACGTCTTTTTTATGCTCTATTTTTTCCTCCAGGATGATCTGATGGACAGTAATGAGCTCTCCGCTGCACAGGCACTGCCGCTGGCCAATCTGCTCTATGTCGAGTTTCTGAATATTTACCGTCCGCTTTTCCCGGCGGATTCCCCGTTCTGGTCATACTTTGGGCGTTATATCTCGGAGTGGGCAGACAGTGTAAGCGGTGAAGCCGGCGGAGATTATTTCCTGAGGGACCGCCTCCGTATCTCCCACAAAGCCAGTCCGCTTAAGCTTACCAGCACGGCGGCACTGCTGCTTTCAGACCAATCCCACCTGATAACTGAAGCTGAAGAGATGATTCATGGCGTACTGCTGACCTTGCAGATGCTTGACGACTATGAGGATTGGGAACAGGATTTGGAGGAGGGAAATTACAATTGCCTGCTGTCGCTGGCACGCTGCCATGGGGAGGATGAAGGAGTACCGTTCACTAAATCATCGGTGAAGGATTTTATTTTCACAAATGGCGGGCTTGCTTCGTATGCGGGGACAGCTCTGGTTAATCACAGCACACTGGAAGCCTTCACGCTGGAGCTTCCCCATCTGTTATCCTTCCATCAGGTGCTGGTGAAGAACCTGCAGCATATGGCCGCAGCGATCGAAGCCGAGAAGCAATTATTGCAAAGCGGAGGGCTCAATTATTGGTTAACCAAAAATATGAATATTTTATAAAATATATAAAAAAGCAATAGAATTATAGATTGGCCTATGTTATGCTTATCAGGAAAATATAACCATTTTGAAAGGGTGATTGTATTGTCAGACGCAATTCTTAAGAATCAAGTGATTCAGAAGGCCTGGGAAGATCCGAGTTTCAAACAGAGACTACTCACAGATCCGAAAGCAGCCCTCAAAGAAGTGCTCGGCATTACCCTTCCTGATAACATTACACTTAAGACAGTAGAGGAAGGCTCCAATGAGTTCTATCTCGTTATTCCTCCAAGTCCGGCCTCCGGAATGATGAAGACTAATGTCTCTGCGCTCGGCATCTGGTAACTTTCACTAATGAAATCAAGCTAATAGGGAGTTGGAATCATCCGGACCTTCTGCACGCGGCAGAATGGTGATGGATTCGGTTCCGGCTCCTTTTTTGCTCATGAAGCGGATTTCACCCTCCATCGCCTCGATAATACGGAAGGTAACCATCAGTCCAAGACCCGTACCTTTTGTTTTGTTGGAAGAGAAGTACGGTTCACCCAGCCGGCTGAGGACCGCAGGCTCCATCCCCGCCCCGTTATCCTTGACATGAATGTATACTTTATCCCCTTTACCATAGGCCAGCAGGTGGATCGCGCCGTCTTCTCCCAGTGATTCGATACTATTCTTGATAATATTGATCAGCGCCTGCTTGAATTTGGACGAGTTGCCCTTAACCCATAAGCAATCCTCAACATCCAGAATCATTTTGCCTCCATTTAAATGGCACAGCGGCAAGAGTATGCTCTGGATATGCTTGAATTCTTCGTTCACGTTAAGCAGGGAAATCTGCTCAAACTCCGGTTTGGCAAAGGTCAGGAAATCCGTGATAATACTTGCTGCACGGTCCAGTTCACTGAGAGCCATGAACAGATATCTCCGCTCATCGCCGTTCGACTTCTCGCTGAGCAGCTGGAGGAACCCCCGGGTAACCTGAAGCGGGTTGCGCACCTCATGGGCTACAGACGCTGCCAGCTCGCTGATAATCTCCATTTTCTCCGAACGCTGCAGTTCATTGTTGAACAGCTCCAGCTCACGCGAATATTTCACCACCTGCTGATGATTCTGCGCCAGCCGCCGGCCCAGGATGACAATCAGTGACAGGATGAATACTACCAGCGCCCATTTCCAGTAGAACAGGTCATAATTTCCGCCCTTAACATAATACCAGACCAGCTCCGAGGCTCCGGTTAATGCTGCAGTACCGAAACCAATGGCGAAAATGATGGCATCCTTATTGCGCTTCAGGGAGAATATGATCACGCAGGCGATTAGCAGAATGAATTGCAGGATCATGATGATCCCAAGAATCTTAGTCGAGACAAAATAGTAGAATTCCAAAATCCGGTCGCCGGAGAGCGTATTAATAATCAGACAGAGGATGCAAAAAAGGGAGTAAACGGACTCGAATTTACGGAATGAGCGGATGATGCCGAATTTGCCGCCGCCGAATATTTTCTCAAACAGAAAGGTCAGGGAAGGCAACAGCGACAATAGCGCCACGTCAAAGAACACCACGCTGACCGGTCCCAGATAACTGTAGAAGGTATATGTAAACGGTGAGTAGGTAATAGACAGCACTCCGGTGGAGGCTATCACTATGGCTAAGGAAGCTGCAACCGGGAAGTACTCCTTGTTCAGATAAAATGAGCAGACAAACAGGACCACCGCCACGAACACAAAGGCGCCGCCCAGGATCACATCGATAAGTCCATTTTTAATATAATCCTTGATCAGAACACTATGCTCACCGACCACGATCTTATCCTTGATTCCAATCCGGTCCTTCAGGGTTTCCGTCCAGATATACATCGTTTTGCCGTTGTCCGTCATATCCAGAGGCACAAGCAGCGAATAATTATCCTTAATAAAGCTGCGGTCGCTCTCAAAAATCAGCCGTTCTTCCACGTACACTTTGACATGCAGGGCATAGATCGCATCAATATAGACGGAAGGGGCTGCGTAGCTATATGAGGGCAGTGTTAGCTTCGTCCAGGCGGAGGATACCCCGGAAGGCAGCTGAGGCATCTCTGTCTTCGCTTCAACTTCCATCCATCCCTCGGTTTCCCTCAGAGGAATCTTACGCCCGCTGTCTCCCGGACCCTCCTGCCACTTCATCTGCCAATGGCTGATCTCGCTGGCAGGGTAGTAACTTTGCGCTGATACCAGAAACGGTCCACAGGTTACTGAGAGCAGAAACAGCACTAAGGTTATATGTAAACTTTTGAACATCAAAGACATGCAAGCACCTCAGAAGAAAGTTTCAGAAACAAAGTTCTGTTAGTGTTAGTATTTCGCTCCGCCCTCCGCCCATCCCTTCAAAAAAACGGAATAAACAAAAATAATTCCTAATTATTACCTGAGGCTGGTAATTTAACAATAACCTCTGTCCCCTCACCCTTCCTGCTCTGAAACTCTATGGAACCGTTCATCGCTTCAATAATCCGGAAGGTAACCATGAGTCCAAGCCCCGTCCCCTTCGTCTTATTGGAATAATACGGCTCCCCCAGCCGGGCCAGCTCGCTGACCTTCATGCCTTCGCCGTTATCCTGCACACTGATGACCACATGATTGCCTGTCTTCCAGGCGGTTACTATAATCAGGCCTTCCTCCTGCAATGACTCAATGCTGTTCTTAATCAGGTTAATGAATGCCTGCTTGAATTTGGCCGGACTGCCCGACACTTGAAGATCCTCCTGCAGATGCAGTTCAATGGCTCCACCCTGCAGATTGGCGAGGGGCACCAGAATGCCTGATACATGCTTCAGCTCTCCGGAGACTTCAAATACATCTACCGTATCCATACCCGGCTTAGCGAACGTCAAAAAGTCGGTAATGATGACCGAGGCCCTGTCCAGCTCCTCCATGGCCATCTGCAGATACTCCTTCTCCTTCTTGCCGGAGCGTTCTCCCAGAATCTGCAGGAAACCGCGGGTTACCTGCAGGGGATTCCGTACCTCGTGGGCAACCGAGGCAGCGAGTTCACTGATAATCTCCATTTTCTCCGACCGCTGCAGATCATTATTGAATTTCTCCAGTTCCCTGGAGTATTCCAAAGCCTGCTCATGACTCCCCGCAAACCGTCTTCCCAGAATAACAATCAGGGAAATAACGAACAGAACCATTCCCCATTTCCACCAATACAGATGATACCTCTCCGAAGAGAAATAATAGATCAGCAGCTCACTCAGGGACAGGAAGGCTAACACAGAGAACCCCATCGAGAAAATCACAGCATCTTTATTGCCCCTGAGGGCATAAGTCAGCGACATATACAGCAAATAAACAAACTGCGCCATAATCAGCACACCTGTCACATTGATGGTCAGGAAGGAGTACAGGTAGTCGAGCCGGAATGAGAGCACGGCATTCAGTGCAAGCGCACCCAGGCAGAACAAGGAGTAAGCCAGCTGGAAATTGCGCAGCCGGGTGGTATATCCCCGCTTGCCGGGTCCAAATAATTGTTCAAAGTAGATCGTAAACGCCGGCAGAAGTGTGAAGAGTGCCAGATCGAAGCAGATTCCCGTAAGCCGCTCCTGGCTGTTCACGATCAGCCGCAGGAACGGAGAATACGTAATCAGCAGCACGCCAAAGGATATAATGACCAGAATCAGAAATAATCCGCCCGAGAAAAATTCCGGTTTAAGGAACAACAGACAGATCATCAGCGCTCCGCCCATAAATATCAGTGCCGCTCCAATGACAATATCCACCAGATCCTGCTTCACATAGAAGGACAGCAGCTTGTCATAGCTGCCGACCCTGACCTTACCCCCGATGCCGAAATCCTTGCCGCCGCCGGCACTCCATAGATACAGCTGCTTGGCACTGTCCTCCCCGCATAGCGGAATTAGCACCTTGTTGCCGCTGTAATTGACCACCTCACTGGAATCATAGATGAGCTGGCGGTCTATATATGCTTTAAGGCTGTCGCCGTATACTTTGTCAATCAGGAGTGCTGAATTCGCCTCTGTCCGCGGCAAAGAAAGCCGCAGCCAGACTGAATCCGCACCTGCAGGCGGTTGCGGCCTGCCTGCCCGCGCCTGTACAGTCCGCCACTCCCCGGAAGGAGCCGCCATCGCCTCCTGAATATCATGTAGAGCTGCATGTTCCCATTTAAGCTGCCATGCCGGGAGGGTTACTTCTTTATGTCCGCCCCATTCCATGGCAATGCCAACCGGGATTATGGCAATTACAAGCAGCAGCATAATTAGTGCGGCTGCTGTTTTGGTTGAAGGCAACTTCATTGTGGCACCCCAGTGAATCCTTAGTTGTATTTATGTAGTTCATATGATTCTTATTTTCGACAACGTTCGCACTATACCTGCCTTATCCTGCAAAAAACCTCGAAAAATAGAAGGATAAGTTAGCTTGTGAAGCCTATGCATTCTTATATTTACGCGTTAATTGTGGTTATTCCACGGGTGGAATGAATATATTAACAGAATGGCTGCCCGGGTGCCGAACAGATTCGCCGCTGGTTTAAAGGGTATACAATTACTATAGGTAAAGGAGGCTCGCGATGGACACTCATAAGAAACCTGCTGATGGTGAAGAACAAGACCGTGAGGACCTGATTACCGAGCGGGATATTGATGAAGAGTCCGGACTGTTTCAGGAAGGCACCTATCCCGGCGCACTTCCGGACAAGGATCAGAAAGCTGCGGTTAATCATGCTGTCCCCAAAGAGGGGCAGACTTAAAATAAAGGGAGCTGAACAGCAATGGGCAATGAATTCAATAAGACCGAAGCCGACTTTGTGTACGAGCGTTATACCAAAATGGGCGGCATTTCCCCGGAACAGGATATTCCGCTGGAAGAATTGCGTCCGCTCGGCACGATTACCGAACAAAGTCCAAGTGATGAAGTGGACACCGCCGGGAACCGGCCGCTTGAATCTGCTCTGGCCAGCCACGATCCCGCTAATTTCACACCCATAGATTTCGACGGTGTGGTGGACGACGGTTCCGATCCGGCACTGGTCGGCGATAATATCCTGGCTGCCGACATCGGACTGAATGTGCCGGATTCCGGGCTGGGCCCGCGTGCAGACCGGAACCCCCCTCCGCCAGGGACTCCGGCGCCGGAACGGGACGAGCTCCTGGAATCGGATGCACTGTACGCTGCCGGCGCGGCAGGCCTGACCGGCAATGTAATTGATTATGCGGATGAGGAAGAGCTGCTGGAGGAAGAGGAAGAGCTTCCGCTGGAGGATATTCCGGATGCCGACGATATTGATCCCGGCAGCGCGATCGACCCGGTCTCCCCGGACCCCGACGCAATGCCCGGAACCGATGTGCTGAACGGCTCGAGCGGCGAAGAGGACTAAGCGGCATAACCGTATTGACATTTGAACGAAATAAACTTACTATAATGGCATTCAATACGGCGATGGAGTTCGCCATAACCGTCCTTCGGGACTAATGACTCCTACCAGTGATCACTCGCTGGTAGGAGTCTGTTTATTTTCAGGGAGCAGACTCGGGATATGGGGGCATAGCAGGATGAAGAGGAAGTATGCACGGTGGGTGGAGCTTGCAGCACGGCAGAGCCAGCTCGCTCTTTGGAGTACATTTGTGAAATGGGTGGTGCTGGGGGGAATGGTGGGACTATTGTCGGGGAGTGCCTCGGCTATTTTCCTGAAAAGCCTGGAAGCCGTGACCAAGGTCCGGCTGGAGCATGCCTGGCTGCTGTTCCTGCTTCCTGTGGGGGGCGCTCTGGTTAGCGGCATGTACATGCGTTACGGCAGGAATAGCGCAAAGGGTAACAATCTTATTCTGGAGCAAATTCAGCAGGGAGATGAAGCGATTCCGCTGCGGATGGCGCCTCTGGTCCTTATCGGGACACTGATTACTCATCTCTTCGGAGGTTCTGCCGGGCGTGAGGGAACGGCTGTGCAAATGGGCGGCAGTCTGGCCGATGCGCTGGGAAGACGGCTCCGGATCAACTCCCTGGACCGCAAAATTCTGCTCATGTGCGGAATCAGCGGAGGTTTCGGCTCGATCTTCGGGACCCCGCTGGCCGGAACGGTCTTCGGTCTGGAGGTTATCGCCATCGGCCTGATCAGCCACAAGGCCCTGCTGCCCTGTTTCGTTGCCAGCTTCACCGGTGATCTTGTCGCTTCCCGCTTGTGGGGTGTGCACCATATCCACTATCAGGTGGATGTTGTCCCCGGAATGGATGCGCTGGTGCTGGTCAAAGTAATTGCCGCGTCCATTGTGTTCGGTCTGGTCAGCCTGCTGTTCAGCGAGCTTACCCATTATCTGAAGCGGACCTTCACCGCCCTAATCCGTAACCCTATGCTCAAAAGCGCCACCGGCGGTCTTATCGTTATCGCCCTGGTGTACATTGCCGGTACACGGGATTACCTGGGCCTCGGGATTCCGCTAATCAGCGGTTCATTTACGGGGGATGTCCATCCTTTCGCCTTTCTGTGGAAGCTGGTCTTCACAGCCTTCACCCTAGGGACTGGTTTTCAGGGCGGCGAGGTGACCCCGCTCTTTGCCATCGGAGCTACTCTGGGGAATAGTCTGGCCGGCTTACTTCATCTCTATGGACCTTTCCTGGCTTCGCTCGGCTTCATCGCCGTTTTCTGCGGAGCGGTCAATACACCGATCGCCTGCTTCATTATGGGCATTGAGCTGTTTGGCTCCGGCGGAGCGGTATACATGTTCATCGCCTGCGTAATCAGCTATCTGTTCTCCGGACACAGCGGCATCTACAGTTCCCAGCTCATCGGCATCTCCAAAAGCGCACTGCTCCCTGTTCCTGAAGGGACAACGCTGGCCGCCGTCAAAGAGCTTCACAAGTAGAAACAGCGGCAGTTACTTCTCAAGGTGTCACCTGGATTCCCGCGTGCGCGGCATTCACCTTCGATTCCAGCTTGTGGGTCTTCACGAGTACAGCCGCTACAAGCAGCATGACGCCGTTAATGACAAATACCCAGCGGATCGGCAGGAAGGCTCCGAGCAGACCTCCGATAATCGGTCCCGCCATCGTTGCCAGTTGGCTGGCCGCCTGATTCAGCCCGAAGGCCCGTCCGCGAAATCCCGGTTCAATGACCTGGACTATCATCGCGTTAACGGAAGGAAGCACACCGGCATAGAAGAGGCCGTAGGCAAACCGCAGAATAGCAAACTCTACATAACCTGATACAAAATACTGCAGAATATTCCCGATCCCTCCGCCAATCAGACCGATGAAGAGAATAAAGCCATAGCCTTTGCGGCTGCCGATTCTTCCCCACTGCGGTGCCATAATTACGGTAGCGATACCGACTGCCGAGAAAACGATTCCGGAGCTAAGCGAGGCGCTGCTGCGTGAAATCCCCATGTCCAGCAGATAGATCGGCAGCAGCGGCTCCAGAATCATGACGGAGAAGGTACTGATGCCCGCAAGCAGAAGCAGGGTGATAAATGCCCGGTTCTGGCCGGCTTCCCGGATATCATCACTTACCCTGGAACGCGGGGCAGAACGGTCGAAGTTCTCTTCCTTGGCGAAGAAGGTAGCGATCAGCGCGGAGACCAGCACAATAACAGCCGAGAACAGGAACGCAACACGGTTGCTGGAATAATAGCTGACTACGCCGCCGATGAGCGGCCCGATGATGCTGCCGGTGGCTCCGGCTGTAGACATGATGCTAAGCGCATAGCCTGTCTTATCCTCCGGTGTGTTGGTCGCTACCATAGCAATTGCTGCCGGAACGAACCCTGCGAGCAGTCCCTGCAGAATCCGCACGACTAAGAATACATAAGGATCATGCACGAAGAAATTAATCAGATACAGGGCCGCCAGGCTGAAGCCCGAACGGATAAGCATCGGCTTGCGGCCGTATTTGTCGGCAAGTGAACCCCAGTAAGGCGAGATTAGCGCGCTGGCCAGAAACGTAATGCCGAAGCTGACCCCAGACCATATCTCCAAATGGCTTGTAACACCTAACTGGTCGCTAAGAAAAATTGAGAGGAACGGAATCGAGATCGAATATGCCGTACTGCAAAAGAAAACCCCTACCCAGAGCACGATCAGGTTCCGCTTCCATGAAAAACTCATGCTGTACACATCCCTTCAGCGTTTTTTTGGAAGCACTTCTCCCATTCTACCCCTCTTTGAAGAATGTGCCAATCCCGGCCGGAGGGGCAGGCTTTGCATGAAGCGGGACAAAGAAGGTATGATACTAGGGAGACTGCACCTATTATTCAAAGATAAAAGGAGAGATTTGTACCGTGAAGCTTACTACTAGAAAACCCGTCATCCTGCTGGCGGCGATGTGTCTGATGCTCGTGATTCTGGCGGGCTGCGGCAACAAGCCTGTGAACAATAATGCTGCTGCCGGAAACGGAAATAGTACTACCGCCGGCAGCGAGGCTACTACGGCGCCACAGGATAATGCTGCTGCAGCTACGGAAGGCGTACCTTCAGCCACGGCCAGCCATCCGGTAGTTACAATTGAAATGGATAACGGCGCCATTATTAAGGCTGAGCTGTATCCCGAGGTTGCCCCCAACACGGTCAACAACTTCATTTCGCTGATCCAGAAGGGCTTCTATGACGGAACCATCTTCCACCGGGTTATTCCCGGCTTCATGATTCAGGGCGGCGACCCTGACGGTACAGGTATGGGCGGTCCGGACTACAGTATCGCCGGAGAGTTCTCCGCCAATGGATTCACCAATAATCTGCTGCATACAGAAGGCGTTCTATCCATGGCCAGAAGCCAGGATGTGAACTCGGGAGGCTCGCAGTTCTTCATTATGGCCGCCGCGTATCCGAGCCTTGACGGCAGCTATGCCGCTTTCGGCAAGGTTACCGAAGGACTGGAAGCCGTCCAGGATATCGTCAATCTGCCGCGTGATGCTAATGACCGCCCTGAACAGCCGCCGGTGATGAAGAAGGTAACGGTCGATACTCTCGGCGTAACCTATCCGGAGCCGCAAAAGGTGCAATAACCGCTATTTATCCCGTACCCCGCTGCCGCCCTTCCAGCAGCGGAATTGCAAAGCAAGAGCCATCCTCCGGTTACGGACGATGGCTCTTGGTCTGTCTTACGTATTCTTAAATCATGCGGCGGATTATTGGAAATGAGTATTCTTCGTTCTCCACTGCTCCAGCTTAATTCTTACCCAGAAGCTGTAGATGCCGAGCGTTATTAATGACAGCAGGAACCACTTGATCCATTGTCCGAACAAGCTTACGGCACTGCCGTCAAACCGCAGACGCTGCCCGTTAACTACGGTATGCTCCACCTTCCAGCGGTAGATCATCACCACAGACCAAGGATAGCAAATTCCGAGGGTACACACCGTAACCAGCCAGCCTGCCAGGCACCAGCCAATATACTCGATAAGTGTCCCGTCAAAGTACGACTCCCTGCTTCCGTAATTCATTGCCGCATTCATATTCACCGCTGCCATGTGTCTCCACCTTTCAATCCTGCAAGATCTTTCCTGGTTCTATTTTCCTTATTATCCAAGCCGGCTACTGCTACATTTCTCACTATTCTGCATGAAATAGCAAACGAATTGTCGAATGATCTGCTATACAGCCTAAGAAACGGCCCTGTTCACCGCCGATTAGCGGAACAGGGCCGTTCATGTACAGATTCAACGCAACCCGGATTATGCAGCGGGATCACCGCTCCCGCCCCGGCTGCTCACCTTATCTTCTGCTAAGGGCATGCTGCCCGTTGCGCAGGAAGGTACTGCGGCTGTTACGCAGCAGCGAGATCCGCTCCTCTGCGAGCTGATCCGCTGCAGCGTAAGCTGGAATTCCGCTCAGCTGGGAGATTTCCAGCACGCGGGTGATGCTGTCGTAGATTTTGGCGATTTGCTTGAACGCCCGTTCCTTGTTATAACCGTTCAACTCGTCGGCGATATTGATTACACCGCCGGCATTAATGACATAGTCCGGGGCGTAGACAATCCCCATCTCATGCAGGGCATCCCCGTGGCGCGGTTCTTTAAGCTGATTGTTAGCGGCTCCCGCCACAACCTTGGCTCTCAGCAGCGGCAGGGATTCATCATTAATGGTGGCACCGAGTGCGCACGGCGCGTAGATGTCACAATCCGCCTGAATAATCTCACCCGGGTCCACCGCTGTAGCCCCGTAAGCCTCTACTGCCCGGCTGACAGCCTCCTTATTAATATCTGTGACGATCAGGCGTGCCCCCTCCTCGTGAAGGTATTTGCACAGCGTGAAGGATACATTGCCGACACCCTGCACGGCAACGGTTCTGCCGTTCAGTGAATCACTGCCGAATGCCGCCTTGGCCGCTGCCTTCATTCCCCGGTATACCCCGAAAGCTGTAGCCGGTGAAGGATTGCCGGATGAACCGTAGGTAGCCGAGATGCCGGTGACGAAATCCGTCTCCTGATGGATGATGTCCATATCCTCTTCCGTAGTGCCTACATCCTCGGCTGTAATATAACGGCCGTTCAAGCCCTGTATGTATCTGCCGAAGGCGCGGAACATCGCCTCATTTTTATCTTTTTTGGGATCCCCGATAATCACCGTCTTGCCGCCGCCCAGATTCAGCCCGGCAACCGCATTCTTATACGTCATGCCCTTGGCGAGCCGGAGCGCGTCCACAACCGCCTCTCCCTCTGTAGCATAGGTCCACATTCTCGTTCCACCCAGTGCGGGACCCAGTGTTGTGTCATGAATAGCAATGATTGCCTTCAAGCCTGATGCCTTATCCTGACAAAACAGCACTTCCTCGTAGTCGTCCCGCTCCATTGCCGCAAACAATTCCATTAGCTTCATTTCTCCTGTCTCCACTTTATGTACATGTTACGTTTCATAACAAAGCTAGACCTTTCAGGACATGTTGTCAATATCTTTTGTCCCATTTTCAGCTTTTTTCAGCAAAATCCAGCAAGCACCAGACATCAACCTCACGCGAAGCATTAGAGAGTCAGATTGATGTCTTTGCAGCTTTATTCCCAGTATTGGTCCGGCCGGTATTCGATCTCGGATTGCACAGCTATCGTCAGACGGCCCGTGGCCGCATCATATACTACAGGATGATCACCTACGTAATACCAGTGCTTAATCACCGGCCCGCCAGCCGGTTCCTCGAAACGGAATACATTCAGCTCAGCCTTGAGTTCAGCAACTGCCGCACCCTTATCAGCCGGAACTCCGGTTAGGGTAATCACGGTTAGCCCGCCCTGCTCATCAAAGGTATAGCCTATGCCATCTGTACTGCTGATCAGCATACGCCCTGTTACGGAATGCTTCACCAGTACTCTTTCCTGCTCTGCCATCAAGGATTCCTCCTCCACATTTAGGTTTAAGCCTTATTTAAGGCAGATCAATCAGCATGACAAGCATATCCCCGTCTGCCTGCAGCTCCAAATGGCTCACCCCTTCAATCCGGGCAGAATCTCCCGGCTTCAGCACAGCGTCCCCGTTCAGCGTAATTTGTCCGCCGATTAAATAGACGAAGATCCGCCGGCCCGGCTCCTGCCGGAAATCAAGCAGCCCGCCAGCCTGCGCTCTGCCCAGATAGATGGTCATATCCTGGGCAATGCCGACGACCTCCGCCGAGGCTTCAGCTGCCACTACCGGAAGCAGTCTTCCATCCAGATTCGCCGGATCGAAGCGTCCTGTCGCATAGGAAGGAGCCGTTCCCCGGGTACGCGGCATGAACCACAGCTGCAGCAGCCGCACCGGCTCGCTGTCAGAAGGGTTATGCTCTGTATGAATGGCGCCCGTTCCGGCTGACATC
Organism: Paenibacillus sp. FSL R10-2199; assembly: GCF_038000235.1. NCBI lineage: Bacteria > Bacillati > Bacillota > Bacilli > Caryophanales > Paenibacillaceae > Paenibacillus > Paenibacillus sp. FSL R10-2199. The sequence continues at coordinate 1,669,450 of NZ_JBBOBO010000002.1, forward strand.
CGCTGAATGCCGCCAAAAGAAGTCTCCGCCACATTGCCAAGGTTATCCTCATGGCGCAACACGCCGGACAGCACAATGGAGACAATCTCCATATCACTGTGCGGGTGGGCACCAAAGCCTCTTCCCGGAGAGATGGTATCATCGTTGCAGACCCGCATCGGGCCGAAGGCTGTATTATCAGGATCATAGAAATCGCCGAACGAGAAGACATGACTGCCCTTCAGCCAGCCGTGATCGAACCGGTGTGCAGACTCTGCAGGATATACTGTAATCAATGTGATCTCCTCCTAAAGGCTGTTATGGTCTGTCTTAATGAATTTCAGGGTCTTCCATACCTTCAGTGTAGCAGAAAGCTCCGCAAACAAGAAGAAACGGGCACCGGCCCTTGGGGCGGCATCCGTTTCTTCAGAAGACAGCAGGTTCAGTAATATAGTGTGAAGCTTAATCCTTCAGAATTAGGCCTGAAAAGCGTTCCATTGCGCAACTGCTTCCAGCGGAAGTCTGGCTGTCGGCCGTCCCTCTACAGCTGCCTTGCCCAGTGCAATGAGCATCACCGGCACATAACGCTCCGTAATCCCGAACAGCGCCTTGAAGCTGTCGTGCACGAATCCGCCCATAGGCACGGTATCATAACCTCTCGCCTTGGCTGCCAGCATAAGCTGCATGGAGATCAGCCCTCCGTCGATCAGCGCAATCTCCTTCAGCTTCTCAGCAGGCATGCCCGAATAGCCGTCATAGCTTCTTTTGGCCATAGCCGCACCTATTTCCGCTGTGACATAACCGGCTGCTTCTGCGTACTGATAGATGGTCTCCGCGTTGCGGTAAGCCTCCAGATCGCCAAGTACGGCTATCGTTGCTGAGGATTCGGTAATCTGTGCCTGGTTATGGGCGATCGGCAGGAGCTGCGCCTTCACGTCCGGGTCGGTAATAACAATGAACCGCCAAGGCTGCAGATTGGACGAAGACGGGGCAAGAATCGCCTCTTCGAGGATCTCCTTAATCTCCGCATCGGATATTGTCCAGGATGGATCGTATTTCCGCACAGAATGCCTATCGCGAATCACCTTGCCGAATTCCTGTTCTACCTTTAGTTCTGCTGACATACGCTCATCCTCCTCTTCCTCTTCCTGATCCAAATAAGCACTTCATCAACCGCTGTATTCTAGCGCCAGCGTTTAACTGTATAATATTACGCACAGTATAATTCAAAAAAAAGCACCCTGTCAATCTTCCGTTTTGCGCACCATATCGGCCAGCGTATAACGTTCCAGAACTCTTAGCGCACTCTGGTCCAGCTCGTCCAGCAATTCACCATAGGCAACCTTCATTTGTGTCCCCAATGCATTTACACATATTGTATCACTATGACCATTATCGCGTCCTTCTCCTGCCTCCATAGCCTGATAAATCTCAGCAAGCGTCAACTCTTCCGGCGCCCGGTTAAGCAGATATCCTCCGTCACGCCCCTCGCGGGTTACCAGAATCTGCTCACGGGTCAGATTAGCCATAAGGCGCCTCAACAGTGTGGCTTCAGACGACAGCAATCCGGCGATTTCGCAGCTGGAACAGGTACTACCTTTTTTCGCGAGAATTACCAATGCCTGCAGTACAAGACCAAACGACTTATATTGGGGAGCTCCGCTGTTTCGTGTTTTTGCCATATTCCCCGCTCCTCCTTCATGATGAAGACCCTAAGTGGTCGATATCTGCAGTTCGGAAACGATGAACCATTTCTTGGATGCAGTGTCTTTCAAATAGACCTGGATCGTATAGCTGCCCTTCTCCGTGAAGGTGTAATTATACGCCGCCGACTTGAACCAGAAGCTCTCCTTCTTCTCCGTAATCTGCTGATTGTCCACGGTATCCGTTTTGCCGGCCGGGTCGGTAATTGTTATTTTCAAATCAGAAACATCCGTTTTCAGCTGATCCACCTGCACCAGGGTGTAGAACGTGCTGCTGGATGCGGTTCTTACTTTGCCGAAAATGGTACCCTTTTCATCAAGCAGCACCGTGTTCACATTGGGCTTATAGATACGGACCGTCCCCGCCGACTCGTCCAGAGACAGGATCGCATGCATATTGTCTGGAAGCTGGTCCAGCGGCACATAGGTCTGGCCTTCCGATGATATCCCCGGCTGCTTTTGAAGCACATTATTTATGTATACAGAGAGATCCGTTTTGCCCGCAGCAGCATACAGCAAAGTTCCTCCTGAGATAATCATCAGTCCAAGTGTGGACACCGCCAGCTTACGTATCTTCCCCATCATTTCCGTCCCCCTCAAATATTCCTATGCTGATTATACCCGCCAAACCGGAAGGAGTTGCTGTCAATTGTAAAATAAAACCGGTTGCTTCATCCTGTTAAGGATGCTGCAGCCGGCTTTATATAAAATTATGAATAATTTACTGTTCCGGATGAGTTCCTGGCGTGCCTGTTACAGCTTGGCAATCGTCTCGGTCAGCACCGGTACGATCTGTGATTTGCGGGAAACTACACCCTTCAGCACAGCTTTGTTGTCGTCCAGCTTCACATTGTAAGCCTGCTCCACGGCACCGGCCACGCGGCCCAACGCCAGTCCAACCGAATCGTTGTTCAGGATATCGGTAACTACGAACAGGAACAGATCAAGTCCCTTGTCGTCGATAATCGCGGTAAGGGCTGTTTCCAGCTCTGCCTGCTTGGAGAGCACATCGTTCACATCTACCGCATTGACCTGGGCGATCTCCACTTTGTATTCACCCATTTTGAATTCCTTGGCATCCAGGGAGATCAGCTGGGCAATACTCTTGTCGCTTAGGTCCGCACCCGCTTTGAGCATGGCAAGGCCATAGCTGTCAGCGTCTACACCAGCAATGTCAGCCAGCTCACGGGCAGCGGCAACATCTTCATCTGTGCAGGTCGGCGATTTGAACAGCAGGGAGTCGGAAATGATAGCGGAGAGCATCAGACCGGCGATGTCCTTCGGAATGGCTACACCATGCTCTTTGTACAGCTTGTTCAGGATTGTTGCAGTGCAGCCTACCGGCTCTGCACGATAGTACAGCGGATGAGCGGTTTCAAAGTTGGCAATCCGGTGATGGTCGATAACTTCAACCACACGGACCTGATCGATATCATTCGCACTTTGCTGGCGTTCGTTATGGTCAACGAGAATAACCTGCTTCGCTTCAGCGGCAACATTCTCCACGTGGCGCGGTGCCGGTACCCCGAAGTGATCAAGCGCATATTGGGTTTCTCCGCTGACTTCTCCCAGCCGGACCGGCTCGGCATCCCAGCCCAGTTCCTTCTTGAGTGCTGCATAAGCAATTGCTGAACAGATGGTATCTGTATCCGGGTTTTTGTGTCCAAAGATCAAAGTTTTTGTCATTTCCAATCTCCTTACTTTGTTTTTTGTGAGAATAATATACCATACATTGATAGGGCCTTGCCAGAATGAACAGATACCCGGCCCCGGATTAAGGGCGGGAGCGCTCCCGGGCTGGCCGGTGCTGCGGAATTCCCGGCTTCGTCTTGGGTAATGCTTCAGGCACATCCCCTCCGCTTAGCGGTTCATTGTCCGAGAACAAATCCGGATTGTCCTCCAGCATGCGGCTCAGGATATCCGTGGTCTCCACGGTTCCGCAGATCATGACTCCGGCATCCCCGAAGCTCCCCCGGCGCAGAGCGCCGCCTTCCTCCAGCACAGGCTCCACTTTCCAGAAATGCTGCGACCAGGACAGCCCGGAATGTCTGCGTGAAGGAACAGCGATTTCCTCCCCTTCAGGTGTCACAGTGTAGAGCAGTTCATGCCCGTCCGTCATTCTGCCGGGGATATCCACCCACTCTTCAATGCCATGGATGAAGGTATTCCTCCGCAGATCCACACCCAGCAGCATAATCTCTGCCTTGCGGTCCAGCAGCTTACCGTAGACCGAGCCTCGCGCGCAGGGCGTATCCCAGCGCTGGTCTCCGGCAGTGAAGGCCGCCGCGTCTGCTCCAAGCGCAGCTACAGAGTGGGTCGGATGCCAGGAGCGGATCACACCCGGCCGCTTCCGGAACAGCTCCGGCAGGATGCCGACACAGACGGGTGACTCCAGAACAGAGAACTTCGGGTTCGCCCCGTTAATATATGACCAGGTATGTGCCGGCAGGACAAGCAGCCCTTCCTTCATATATTCGGAGAGCGCATCCAGTACGGTGTCCGCCCCTCCTTCTACTTCACCGATGCTTTTATAGGAGGAATGAACCAGCAGCGTTCCGCGCGGATCGATTCGCAGGTTCTCCAGCTGCCGCAGCAGACTTGATTGGGTATGCATGTTTACCCCCGCTTTCTTGGATACTATATAGGATTATAAAATACATCTTGCATTTATTCTTATTAACTATTAAAATTATAGTAACTTAAAAATACTCATTAAGTATCCGGTACGTTCAAATACATCCGCTTAAGGTCACAAAATTATAGCTGCTGCTTACGAAGCGGCAAAACTTTATTAGGAGGTCTTCCCATGAGTTTAACATTAAAAGGGCTTCATCATGTATCCGCCATTACAGCCAAAGCACCGGAAAACTACAAATTCTATACAGAAGTGCTCGGACTCCGCCTGATCAAAAAAACAGTAAACCAGGATGATGTCTCTGTCTATCACCTGTTCTATGGTGATGAGACCGGGAATCCGGGTACGGAGCTTACCTTCTTCGAGCTGCCGAACGCCGGCCGCAACCGCGACGGCAACAACAGCATCTCTGCACTTTCACTCCGTGTACCAAGTGATGATGCGCTGCTCTTCTGGACCCAGCGGTTCACGGTGTTTGGTGTAGAGCACGATGAGATTACCGAACGCGGCGGCCGCAAGACGCTGGCCTTCACCGACCACGAGGGACAGCGCCTCATCCTCGTCTCGGATGAGCATAATCAGGGCATGGCCGGCGGCAAGCCCTGGGACAAGAGCCCCGTACCGGCGGAATATGCCATTGTTGGACTGGGTCCGGCACATCTTACAGTGGAGACTGCCGAACATACGGCACTGATTCTGGAAGACCTGCTCGGCTTCCGCCGCGCAGGCACTTATCCTTCGCCGGTAACCGGACAGCCGGATGTCATCGTGTTCGAGACCGGAGAAGGCGGGTCCGGCACGGAGATTCATCTGGAGGAACGCAAGGATCTGCCGCAGGAGCGCCTCGGACGGGGCGGTGTACACCATGTCGCCTTCCGCGTGGATAACGAAGAAGAGCTCAAGCTGTGGATCGAACGTATCCGCACCGTGCAGCTGCCCAATTCCGGATTCGTCGACCGCTTCTACTTCCGCTCACTGTACTTCCGCGAGCCGAATGGAATCCTGTTCGAGCTGGCTACGGATGGACCGGGCTTCGCCACCGATGAAGAGGTGGAGCATCTCGGGGAATCACTGGCCCTGCCGCCGTTCCTGGAGTCGAAACGTGAACAGATCGAAGCCCATTTGAAGCCGCTGGATACCCGGCAGCAGGCTTAAGGCGTCTGCCCGGCTGGCGGGCACAGCATCTATCCTGCTCAGAGGACCCACGGACAGCGGACAATCAGGGTCTCCGGGTGCAGAAGTCCGTGTACCAGGCACCTCCTGAATCTGCAGCATCCCAGCAAAAACTCCGGGCCGACAAGCGGCCCGGAGTTTTGAGTCTGTATACGGCTGTATGACGGCATACTTACTCCGTTAGCTCTCTGACCAGGTAACGGTGAAGATATTGAAGCCCGGCCGGGCAGTCGAAGCTTTACCAGTGATCGATACCGGGCTTGTACCACCGAGTCTGCCGGTAATTTTGACCGTGCTGGCGGATACGGTCTCAGAGGCATTATCGAGCCGCTTAATCCGCACATATTCACTGTATACGAATCCCATCATGTCCAGCGTTTCCTGCGTGGAGTAGCTGAAGGCTACCTTTTTCACACCGTTAGCATCCGTATCAAGGGTAGTCGCAATCAGGGCATCGGCCGGAATCGGGAAATCCTTCGGCAGATTAACCGGCCGGGCAGTACCCTCTACCGGAGCTGTAGTCCCGCCGCCAGCGGAGGTTCCCGGTGAAGGAGTGACCTCGCTGCCGGTACCGATCCGCACTTTATAATTCGCGGCATCATAAGTTATCGGCACATCCAGCGCATCCGCGATCGAACGGATTGGCAGGTAAGTGGTGCCTTCGTAGGTGATTGGCGTTAGAGTTTTGCCATTGCCGTCCTTCAGCCAGTAAGGAGTGCCATCCACCACAATCCCGAGACTGTGGTTGAGATAGGCTTTGATCTGCTGCAGCTTGGCGCCTGCGTAGACTCCTGCCGAGCCGGTTACCGTAAGTCCGGTGACCACGGCGGCAATCAGCCATTTTTTGTTCATAGTAATCCTCTCCCGTGTGTTGTTATCAATATAGGATGAATATAGCGTCCTTATATATTTAACACAGGGGAGAATCTTTCAACCTCCCGGAAGCCAAGTTCAAGAAGGATTGGCGCGCCACTTCACCCGCCTGCCACAAACTTCGCCCTAGCGCACAATCTCCAGCAGCTCATGTAAACTGCGGATTTCATAGGTAGGCAGCACATCCGGATCTCCCGGCTTCTCCAGCGGATTGAACCAGCAGGTATCGATGCCATAATTGATCCCGCCCTGGATATCCGAGGTCAGGGAGTCACCGACAATCAGCACCTTACTTTTATCGGTAATCTTAAGCCGCTCAAAAGCATAGTCAAAAATCCCCGTCTCCGGCTTCTGATACCCGGTCTCCTCAGAGATAATAATCGCCTCGAACACCTCGCTCAGCGGCGAACCCTTAATTCTGGATTGCTGCACATCCTTGATTCCGTTCGTAATAATCGCCAGCCTGCATCCGGCAAGCTCTCCGCACAGCTCTATCGCGCCTTGAATCAGGAACGTGCCTTCACCGAGGAACCGCAGATAAGCTTCGCTGAATTCATCCGGCTTAAGCTCAAGGTGATGTGCGGCAAACAGCCGGTTGAACCGCTCCACCCGCAGCGCGGCAGAGGTAATCCGCCCCTGCTCGAAATCCTTCCACAGCGAATGGTTAATTGCTTTGTAGCTGGCCGCATAGTCCTCTGCCCCTGTCGGCAGGCCAAAATGGGCAAAGGCGTGGTACAAGGCATGGCTCTCCGCCATCCCGTAATCAAACAGCGTATCATCAGCATCAAATAAAATACATTCGTATTTCAAAATAATTCCCTCCATCTCGTTTGCTGGTTCGACAACGTATAACCTTCTGCGATATAATTTAGGACAGACCAGCCCAAGCAGAAACGGCTTTACCGTCCTTTTTTTAAGGATGGTAGCGTTTCTGCGAGAAATAGAAGGATAAGTTATCGTGTGAAACCTATATGTTCTTATATTTTAAATAAATCAACGGGGTGATTGTCATTTTATACGTTTTAGCGTTTCTCGTGTCATTTTTTATCGTTTATCTGCTGATTCCCCCTCTTGGTAAGCTCGCTTTCCGCCTTGATTTTGTGGACAGGCCCAGAGAAGATGTAGAACGCAAAATACATAGGGAGCCGATTCCGCTCACGGCCAGCTATGCCATATTCGTAGGCTTCTTTATTACATATCTGCTGTTTGCCCGGGATTTCTCACTGGAGACGCTGGCCCTGTTCATCGGCGGCGTGCTGCTGCTGACAATAGGAACCATTGATGACTGGTACAAAACCAAAGGCAAGGACTTCCCGGCGCTTCCGAAATTCATTGTTCAGATCGCCGCAGCGATTCTCGTCTTTTTCTCAGGCAATGCCTTCACGGGATTCATCAATCCCTTCTCAGGAGATTATATCTCACTGCCATTCATTCTGCAGTTCCTGCTGACGATTATCTGGATCTTCGGCGTCACCACGGTGATTAATTTCTCTGACGGCATGGATGGCCTGGCCGGAGGACTGACGGCGATCTCGGCAGTAACCCTGTTCGTAGTCGCCATTACCATGGGACAATCCTCGTCGGCCATCATGGCGATGTCGCTGATCGGGGTCACAGTCGCGTATCTGCGCTACAACAAGGCTCCCGCCAAAATCTTCATGGGTGACGCCGGCGCCACCTTCCTCGGCTTCATTCTGGCCGTGATTGCGCTCGACGGTGCCTTCAAGCAGGCAACGGTGCTGTCCCTGTGCATCCCGATTCTTGCGCTCGGCGTGCCGATCTTCGATAATATTTTTGTTGTCGTCAAAAGGTTCCTCAAGGGCCAGGCCATCTATCAGGCCGACGCCACCCAGGTTCATTACCGCCTGCTCAAAGCCGGCCTGAACCAGAAACAGGTCGTTGCTGTGCTGTATCTGGTCAGCGTCTGCCTGTCGTTATCATCCATCATTCTGCTGCTGATTCAGATCTAACTATGTAAGCCCCCTTAAGCCTTTGAGCTGAGGGGGCTTTTGTTTTACCTGCAGTTCACTGCAATTGTTCGAATTTACCAGCTTTATCCGCTTATCCGCGTTCCGGGGCAAAGATCTGGTGACCTTTTATAAAATCCTACCTATAATACAACATTCCCTTCATCCTATGGGCCTAAATCCAGAATTGTTGTACAAAAGGCATGATTTCGCCTTTCTCTAGCGGCTTAGCAGGATTATTCTTGTATTTCATACAACAATCCGCCTGAATACCTGGCTCTCAATGAATCAAAGTTGTAAAACGTACAACTTTCAGGTCTACAGGGCTTCCTCAGAAGTCCCCATCCTGCGGAAACTACGAATCAAGTATATGGCGGCCCTTGCCTCAAGTCTCCTTCTCTTCCGTAAAATCATGCAGACGCCGGTAAATATCCACGATCTCCGGCATTGGCATACGGACGAGACCGCTGGACGAAGGCGCGACAAACTCCCGCACTCCATCCACCACCGGAGTCACCCCCTCCTGAAATCCCCAGTCCGCTTTGGTTCTGCGGCTGAATTCCGTGTATACGCCTTTGCCGACAAAGCAGGCGATCTCCGGACGGTATTGCTCCAGCTTGGCCCGGAGCAGCTCCCGGCCCTGCGTGTATTCCTCCCGGGTTATATCTTCAGCGCCTACCGTGGGGCGGGCGACAATGTTCGTGAACCCGTAGCCCAGCTTCAGCAATTCGCCGTCCTCCGAGGCATCATACAGCCGCGGCGTCAGACCGGACTTATGCAGGATGCGCCAGAAGTTATTGCGCGGATTGGCATAGTGGTGACCCAGCTCTCCGGAACGGATGCTGGGGTTAAATCCTATGAAGACGATCTGCAGTCCATGATCCAGATGATCCGGTACCTCTTCCATTAAAGTTCCCTCCTTACACGGCAGCTTCATGTGAGTCATTATGCTTACTTTATATAAGCATAACCCAAGCAGAGGCTTAAGACACGCAAGCGCCTCATTTCCGCACCTCATTTCCTCCCCGGCACGCTTCGGGCGGAATAAAGAGTATCCATCCCGAATGCAGCAGCCTCATTCTCTATTTCCCCCATACATGCGGCAGAGCAATGCCCCCGTCCGGGAAACATCACCGGATACGGGGGCATTAGTCTGACTTTGGTTTAATTTTAATAGACAAGATGACTATGGTAGAAGGGCCTTTAGCTCTGGCGTTACGTCTTGTTCGTCTATTGAGATGTAACTCGTCATTCCAATTTTGTACTCTATCTTCACCACGTACCTGCCATCTTGTCCGGTGACATTCTGACGGTGCTGCAGAATATCATCAATAAGTGTCTTATCTTTAACTGTGACTGAACGTTCCTCGTTGCGGGCCAGATTCAAACGCCGTTCAATACTGCCACGAAGCGCTGAAGCCATTCCATCCTTGTTGTAATCTTTGAAAATTACAGCCGACAATACGTCCTTTGCTGTTGCCTTAACTTTATTAGCATAGCCCTTCTGTTCCAGCCAGGTCCCCAATTCATGGTATGAAGGATACCACGGATAAGAATAATAGCGCTGATAACCTGTTGAATCCGGTTTATTGACTAACTCAATGGATGCCCGCTCAAGCTGACCGGAAACCTGATCTTCATAGGACATATTCAATACTTCCCGCTTCAGAATCTCCTTAAGCTCCTGAACCTCCTGCCGGTCAGAAATACTGACCGCCTTATCCAGATTACTCAGTCTGAAGCTGTCTACATTCCGGTCCAGCATGGACAGAACATATTTCACGCGCTTAAAGTCCGCATTCTCCATTATGGCTTTCAGTTCCGGCTCGAAACCCTTGGCCGGAACATTGTAGGTCCGCATCAGCTTCCGCCCGCTCTCCAGCTTATATACCAGGGTGAACTGCCGGTTACCCGTATAATCATAACTCGGCGCATTCCCGGGATCCGGCCTCAAAGTAACAATCGCATGATGCAGCGCAGTGACAGCTTCAATGTACCGCGGATCCGTGGATAGAATCTCTTCCTCCGGTTCCTTAATGCCGTTAATCCCTTGTGGTGGATCCTGGGTTAAGAACTCGTAATTCCCCCCGGCATATACCGCAGTCACTTTATCAACCTGTGGCACCCTGTCCTCATACCCGGTTAACCCTGACACGGGAATGTAGAGCAGCAGACCCAGCAGCACGCTGTAGACCGCGAATTCAAGCGGCAGCCTGCGGGTCAGAATATGCCAGGTTTTACGGAGAATCATCTCTACTACAATGTAACCAACCAGCCCTCCGATAAAGACACTGCCGATGATCCAGCCAAGCTGATTCCGCCCGGTACCGAAGTAAAGGCTGGCCAGAAGCATACTGCACAGCATCACACCGGCTTTGAACAGCGGATTGAAGTAGGAGAAGGCCAGAGCCTGACCGGCTTTTTCCCCGTGGCGTTTACGGTACAGCAGGAAGGACAGCGCCATGAACACAGCGGAAAGAATGGCATATACCCACGTCTCCACACTAGTTAAAGGCTCCACGGACAGGTCCATAATACGCAGAAGCGGTGCCCAGTTATTCAGGATATTCTGCAAGCCGGACCATTCTGGATACCCGTAGAGATATCTGTTCAGATGCAGGTCGATGAATTGCAGGAGTGCAGCGGGAAGAACCAGCAGGATGAAGATCAGGATTCCCTGGAGAATGGTCTGTCCCGTGCAAATGCCTACAAATACCGTGAACACAAATAGAAACAGCGTCAGCAGGCTGACGGTCAGGCACCATTCCCAGACATCGGCTGCGTTGTAGATATACATGATGCCGTCCAGCGGGCGGATGATAGCCGCAACCGCAGCCGTAATCCAGACAGGCGGAAGCAGCAGGAGCAAACCGCTCAGCGTATGGGAAGCCAGCAGATGCGAGCGCCGCAGCGGCAGGCTGTGCCACAGGTCGGAAGGCATTTTGGACTGCAGATAACGGAACAGGAATAAGCCGGCTCCAACAGGAAAAGCAACAAGGAAAGGTGCAATATCTATGCCAATGTTAAAAAGGTCCGGTATCTCCATCGGCTCCGTAAAACGATAGCCGTTCATGAGTATCTGCAGCGGGAATATGAACAACAGTACCAGTGTATATAGAATTCCGATCCAGCCGTGCTGGCGCAGATTCTGGCGGATAATGCTGCTGTTAAAGAAGTATCGGCTGCGCGTCATAACCGGCATCCCCCATTTCATAAATAAAGATTTCCTCCAGCGTCAGCGCCAGCAGATCGAACACATAAGGCTCGTAGACATGAAAAGCCTGGGCGATCCGCTCCCGGTCGCCTTTTACAATATACAGGCTGACACTCCCCCGCTGCTCCTGATGGAGAATCTGCAGCTTGGCCTCCAGCGCCGCAGCATGGCGTTCATCGCGGAAAGCCACCTGGATCTTATGCGTGTCCGCCTTCAGATCATCCAGATCCTTCTCGACCAGCATCCGGCCTTCATGCATAATGCCGACATGGTCGCATAGATCTTCGATTTCCCGCAGGTTATGCGAGGAGATCAGCACGGTAAGCTCCCGCTCGGCCACCTCCTGGAACAGCAGATTCTTGATCTGCCTGCGCATGACCGGGTCCAGCCCGTCGATCGGCTCGTCCATAATCAGCACATCCGGCTTGCAGCTGAGGGCCAGCCAGAAGGCGGCTTGGCGCTGCATTCCTTTGGAGAAACGGCTGAGCTTGCGCCGGGTATCCAGCCGGAACGCCGTCCCGAGCTCCTCGTATCTCTTCTGGCTCCATTCCGGATAGATGGAACGGTAGAATGCCGCCATACTTCTGATAGTTGCCTGCGGGAAGAAATAAGGACTGTCCGGCATGAAGATCAGCCTGCGCTTCACCTCAGGAGCTTCGAACACCGGCTGGCCGTCTATTTTGACACTCCCTGTTTCAGGACGATAGATACCGGCGAGCGTCTTCAGCAGCGTTGTTTTACCGGCTCCGTTGGAGCCCAGCAAGCCGTAAATGGCGCCTTTATGTACAGTCAGCGAAATGTCTTCAACAGCCTTTTCCTCCTGGAAAATCTTGCTCACTCCGCGTATCTCAATCATGGCTGTTCTCCTCTCTTCTCTTATCCAGCGCCTGGCGGTACAGCGCACTCATCTCACTCTCCGTGAATCCGAGATAGACTGCCTCTGCCATCAGCCGCAGCAGCTCTTCCTTCAGCTCTGCCCGTTTACTCTCATTCTGTCCGTGCTGCAGCGGGGCTACGAAATTGCCTTTGCCCTGCAGTGAATAGATGTAACCTTCCCGCTCCAGCTCCCTGTAGGCTTTCTGGATCGTATTGGGATTCACCGTAAGCTGCGAGGATAAAGCCCTCACCGAAGGCAGCTGTTCATCCGCCTGCAGAATACCATGCATAATCATCTCTTTGACCTTACCGGTCAGCTGTTCATAGATCGGCTTGCGGCTGCGTACATCGAGTTCGAACATGACAGTCCTCCTTTCATATGATGTTTCACAGGGTGTCAAGGTGTATTAACTGTACTACTATTATTAATACAGTTGCGGTTATATGTCAATCATTAACATACAAGCATTGATTGAACCTTAACCAGCGCTTTTCCAGCGAGTCGGCCGGGTAAACCGTTTCACTCCATGCACAAAAAGAACCCGGGCCACAAGAGGAACCGGGTTAGACGATATGCCGGCCCGTTTCGAGCCCGGTGCAGGTGCAAGTGCAAAACTACCAGCCCCGGGGCTGCTGCTGGGTAATACAGTGAATATTCCCGCCGCCCAAGGCGATCTCACGGGTATTGACCTGCACCACCGTGCGGTCTGTGAATAACTGCTGCACGGTCTCCAGCGCCTCCCCATCCCGTCTGTCCCCGAATGCCGGCATTACCACTCCGCCATTGCAGATATAGAAATTCACATAAGTCGCAGCGAATGTTGTACCTGAGGCACGGCTGTAGCTGCCGCTGGCCGGGTCGATCCATCCCGCCTCTTCATCTGTAATGATCAGCCGCTCCGGGATGTGCAGCCGGTGAACCTCCAGTTTGCGCCCGCGGGCATCCCTCTGCCGGATGAGCCGTGAATAGGCTTCGTGCAGCACCTCATATTGCGGATCTTCCCGGTCGTCCGTCCAGCTCATCACCACTACGCCCGGCTTCACAAAAGCGGCCACCTCATCAATATGCCCGTCCGTCTCATCATCGCTCATTCCTCGGGGCAGCCAGATAATCTTGTCTACGTTCAGCGTATCGCGCAAATAACCCCCGATCTGCCTTTTGGACAGATGAGGGTTGCGGTTCTTATGCAGCAGACACTGCTCAGTAGTTATCAGCGTACCTTCTCCATCCACATGAACAGCTCCGCCCTCAAGGATGAAATGCCGCAGGTCATAATAGTCCAGCTTCTCGATCTCCAGCACCTTCCGCTTCACCAGCAGATCCTGGTCCCAGGGAAAATACAGCCCTCCGTCCAGTCCGCCCCAGGCGTTGAACCCCCAGTCAATTCCCCTCACCCCGCCGCTGCTGTTCACTACAAAGGTCGGGCCGATATCCCGCATCCACGCATCGTTCGAGGAGATCTCCACCACACGTACCTGCGGCGGCACAAGTGCCCGGACATGCTCATATTGGGCACTGATGGTGCCTATCGTTACAGGCTCAAACTCCGCAATCGCTGCCGCCACTCTGGCAAAAGCAGCCTGCGCCGGCTTCGCCCCCAGCCGCCAAGTGTCCGTCCGGGTCGGCCAGAGCATCCATGTCCCCTGATGCGGCTCGAATTCTCCGGGCATACGGTAGCCGTCTTGTCTGGGTGTACTGGTAATTCTGCGTGGCATAAGCATCCCTCCCGGCACTTGAACAGGATGGGGACCGCAGAGAACGCTGCCCGGCATCTCGTCCTGTTCCAATTTATGCGGGGCCGGGACTTATTGCTACGATTCGGAACACCGGTGAACAAAATAATCACTGTCCAGTTTCGCAAACAATTAATTTTCGTTGTTATAAGAAAAATATTATTTCAGGGATTCCGCCAGACACAGACAAACAGCTGTAGAGATACGACACACTAATTATCAAACGCTGCCCCGCCGCTGTCTGCGTTCATCACTGAATAAAGCTGCGGCGATGCCGGGAAGGATCAGGTAACTTGCGAACTTATAAGTCTGGCTGAAAGCATCTACGGCAGCCTGCTGCTGCACATCCGCTCCAGGTATCACCCGTATGTTAGCGGAGCCCGCTGCTCTCAGCTGCCCGGCTGTATTATGCTGCAGCACGGTGACGATAATGGCCACGCCGATTACACTGCCGAGTGACTTCGCCATATTGGTTACCCCTGAAGCAATACCCACCTTGTCTTCAGGAACGACCCGGATCGCAGAAGACATCACAGGTGCCATCGAGAGCCCCACGCCGAGGCCGACCAGCGCGAGCCGGAGCATCACCGCGCCCAGTGTAGAGCCGGCGTGCAGCCCGCTCATGGAATAGGTGGCACCGCCTATCAACACCATGCCTGCTGCAGCAAACCGGCTGCTGCCATATTTCGCAGACAGCGGTCCGGAAATGGCTGAGCTGGCGATGGAGCCGACTGCCATCATGGAGAGAACAAGGCCCGCCTTCAGTTCCGACACCCCCATCACCCGGGTCAGATAAAAGGAGGTCAGCAGCGAAACATTCATCAGCGCCGCACCTAAGATGATCATAGAAACCGATGTGCTGTTGAATGCTCTGATCCTTAGTAATGACAAGGGCAGCATCGGCTCCTTCCCCTTGTACTGCGTAATAAAAAAGAACACCACAAACAATACTCCCGCAGCCAGCAGCGCTAGGAAAATCCGTGAGCTCCAGCCGTAATCCTGCACTTTGATCAGAGCATATGTAAGGAAGAACATCCCTCCGGTGATCCCCAGGATCCCGGCGTAATCTATGGAACGGCCCGCTGTGTTATCCCGCGATTCCTTAATGAATATGGCCGTCAGCACAATACTCAGCAGCCCAAGCGGCACATTCACAAAAAAAATCCATTCCCAGCTCAGCTTCTGTGTCAGAATCCCGCCAAGCGCCGGACCGCTTGCAGCCGCCACCCCGGAGATGGCACCCCAGATGCCGATAATCACGCCGTGCATTTCTTTGGGAAAGGTTGTGGTAGTCAGCGGAATCGTGACCGGCACAATCACCGCACCGGCCAATCCCTGAATGACTCTAAGTGCGATAAGCATACCGAGTGAAGTAGAGAGACCCGCCAGCAGGGAGCTCAGCGTAAACAACGCCACTCCGATGAGGAACACCTTCCTCCGCCCGAACTGATCGGCCAGACGGGAGGCGGTGAGTATAAACACGGCGAATGCCAGATTATAGCCGTTCATCACCCAGGAGACTTGTGCTACACTTCCGCCGAAATGACGTGTCATCTCCGGCAGGGCAATATTAATAATCGTCGTATCTAGCAGCGCCATGAAAAAGCCCAGGACTATTGCCGTAAAAGATAAAGCTCTGCGTGTTCTGATGCCCATCTCCATCACCCTTCAAAATATGAAATAAAGTTCATATTCGCATTATATGAACCAAAGTTCATATTTGTCAATTACAAAAAATGAACTATAGTTCAACTTTTATTGACAGCTCAAAACTGCTCCTCTAGAATTTGTACTATAAGGGGGACCTTAAGACATGGGTGAAATCGAGGACAAAGTTAGAACTCCGCAGCAGGAGCGCAGTATCAGAACCAAGGAAGCCATTATCCGGGCGGCAATGAAGCTATTCTCGGACAAGGGCTTCCATCAGACCAATACCAAGGAAATCGCAGCGGCGGCCGGGGTATCCACAGGCAGCTTCTATTCCTATTTTATTGATAAAAGAGCCGTATTCATCGATGTTCTCCATATGTACGGCGATGACCTTCTGGCCAGGATCGATGCTTCAATGTCAGAGATTAATTTCGAAACGATCGGCCGCTCCGAGCTGATTCTGCATCTGATAGACACCCTTCTGCTCTCGCATAAGGCGTTTATCGGATATCATAAAGATCTGAGCATCATGTACCACAGTGATGAGGTCATCAAGCAGCTGATGGATGCCCAATATGAAACAGGCCGGCTCAGAACGCTTAAGTACCTGCAGATGGGTCAGGATGAATTGAAGACTGAAGACGTTGAGGCAGCTTCCGTAATTGTGTTCGAAGCGGTGAGCGCGATCGTCGATGTCATTTCCTTCTCCCCGCAGCGGATTGCCGTGGACCGGTTGAAGTCGGAGCTGGTCAATATGCTTGTCCAATATCTGTACAAGTAGCGCCTCCGATACTCTCGTGCTAACACATCTGGCCGCTGATTCAGCCGGTGCGGACCTGCATTGTTGTACTTTATGCAGGATTTCCGGCGATTCGGCGGGCCGCAAAAAAGAGCAAGCCGCCGTAAATTCCCGCAGCTTGCTCTTTTGCATTCAAATCCTTCTGATCACCGTTTATCCTTCCAGAAATTCACCGGCTCCATATCCTTCGTAATGACCTGGAAGGTGTAGCCATCCTTCTTAAGCGCTTCTAGCAGACGCGGCAGCACCTTGAGGGTGGCCTTCTGATCATGCATCAGAATAACCGGATTGGTCTTCGACTTCTTCAGCGTGTGAACCTGCTCCATTACTGTATTGTAGATCTTGTCACTGTCCTCTTTGTATCTCCAGTCATTCGAATCCACATTCCAGTCCCAGAGATGATAGCCCTGACCCAGCACCTTATCCCGGAAAGACTTGGTGAAATACGGTTTGCTTCCGTAAGGCGGCCGGATTAGCGTTGTAGTAGCACCCGTCAGCTTCTTGAGGACAGCATTATCGCCCGACATCTCCGCCAGTGCCGCAGCCGGGGAAGCATAGAATTTCTCCTTGCGGTGTGTCATGCCATGAAGCCCCAGGCCGTAGTCCTCCTTCACAATCCGCTTCACCTGCGAAGGATATTTGTTCATATTATTTCCCAGCATGAAGAAGGTTGCCTGCACCTCATACTTGCTTAAGATATCCAGCAGCTGGGAAGTCGTCGCCGACGGGCCGTCATCAAAAGTAAGATACACGGTTTGTCCCGGCTTGCCGGGTTCAGCGGATGGCGCAGGAGCCGCAGGCACTGTTTCCTTCGGCTTCAGCTCTGCTGCATACTGGGCGACAAAGGCTTCATCCGTAAGCCCCGCCGAGCCGTCCTTCACCCGGAGTAAATATTTATCCCCCGCAAAGGATATGATATACCCAAGATACCCGCTTACTTTCAGCGGAACCATAAGTTTACCGTCCTGCAAAAAAGTGCTCACAGGCACCACTGTGCCATCTTTGAGCACAGCGCCGGCATCGCCCTGCAAGGTCAGCGACCCGGAGCCGCCAGACACCAGAACTCCGTCGGTCAGGCCGGTAAGCGTCCATTTTAATTCATCGGCCAGAGCACGCAGCGGGACATAGTAAGTGCCTTTTACAGACACGGCTTCTATACCGCTCAATTTATCGTTGATCCCGAGCTTCAGTACATTAGTCTTACCTTCAGCATTAGCAGGGATCTGTACAAGACCCGTAATCAGGAATAAAGAGAAGAATAACAGCATTATTTTTTTAATGGGCACAGCAGCAATCTCCAATCTATGTATATTTGTCTATTACTTTATCACACATAGATATAACGTAATTTGAGAGATTGTAACCGCAAGCTAAAATATTGTTACCCTTTTTGCAATGAGAAAATGATTATTCAGCTTTTTTTCTGAAATACGACAATTCGCGTCGAATGCTGTCACAGCAAGCAATATGCGGTTAAATCACATCTTTTTGACCCAAAATAAATGTGACAAAATTAATAACAATTGTGCAATCTTGAACAAAGTTTGAACAACCTTAAAATTAGCTTAAACTGCGCCACTACAGTGATCTTTATCATACCTTTAAGTAGTTGTAACAATTTGATCACACATATTTAACTTGTTCGCCATTTTTAAGGTCTTTTTTAGCTTAATATACAAAATATGTATTTTGCATTATGGGTAAGTAGTTCTTACTATAGATACAGGTTAAGTAGTAAGACCGTTAATGAACGGCGAATGAAAAGTAGTATTGAAGGAAGGAGTTCTATATGAAAAAAAAGGGACCGTTATACGCTTTGTTTCTAAGCCTGATCCTTCTCCTGCCGGGATGCAGCTCGATCGCTGTTCTGAACCCGAAGGGGCCGTCTGCAAGGACGTTATCGGACACCATCATTCTCTCCATTGTTGTAATGCTTGGTGTTCTGGCAGTTGTCTACATCTTATATATCTTTGTTCTGGTGAAATACCGGGCGAAGAAGAGTAACGAGGGTTACATTCCTGAACACGAGGAGGGCAACAAGGTACTTGAAGCGATCTGGATTATTATCCCGATCATTATCGTCGCCTTCTTGTCAGTTGTAACCGTCAAGACAACTACCGAGGTTGAGAACGTGGCCGCGGATTACAAAGATCAGACACCGCTGGTCATTTACGCATCATCCTCCAACTGGAAATGGCATTTCAGCTATCCGGAGGAAGGCATTGAAACGGTTAACTACGTGAATATGCCTGTGCATCGTGCAGTTGAATTCAGAATGTACTCATTCGGCACCATTACCAGCTTATGGATTCCACAGCTTGCCGGACAAAAGTACGCCATGAGCGACATGCTCACCACGCTTCACCTTTCTGCTGATACCGAAGGCTCTTATATCGGAAAGAATGCCAACTTCAGCGGTAAAGGCTTTGCCCACATGGAATTTGAAGCTCTTGTTATGAGCAACAAGGATTATGACGAATGGGTGAATGACGTCAAGGAAACCGCGCCAGAGCTTACAGAGGATGAATTCAAAGGCCTGCTCGCCACGGACTTCCTCGGACGCAAAACCTATTCCTCGACCCATTTGGAGTTCAGTCCTCCCCCTGGAGACCACAGTGAACACATGAGTGGTGACGGAAGTGAGATGGATATGGACAACGGCAGTGAAGAGCATCAGGATAACAAAGAGATCCACCCTTCTCCTGAGCCGTCCAGCGGAACCGAATTTGACAGCGAACCTGATCCGGAAGTCGAACAGCCGCTGCCAAGCTCACCCGTAGATGCCGAGACTCATGATGGCCACTAGCTCTGCAAGAGCTTAACGTAACACACTGAAAGGAGCCACCCTAATGGATTTAGACAAATTTAAGGTTCACGGCGAACCCTTGATATACGGAGCCATGGTCAGCATTGCACTTGCCACCATCGGGATTCTCGTCGGGCTTACCTATTTCAAGAAATGGGGATACCTCTGGCGTGAATGGCTTACTACTGTAGATCACAAAAAAATCGGTGTCATGTATATCCTCGCGGCGCTGCTCATGCTGTTCCGCGGCGGTGTGGACGCGATGATGATGCGTCTGCAGACGGCAGCGCCGGAAATGAAATTCCTCGATGCCCAGCATTACAATGAGGTATTTACCACGCATGGCCTAATCATGATCCTGTTCATGGCCATGCCGTTCATCATCGGTCTGATGAATGTGATCATTCCGCTGCAGATCGGCGCGCGTGACGTCGCGTTCCCGCGGCTTAACGCCGTCAGCTTCTGGCTCTTCTTCATGGGGGCCATGCTGCTGAACATTTCCTTCGTTATCGGCGGATCGCCGGATGCCGGATGGTCAGCCTACTTCCCGCTGGCGAGTCTCGAATTCAGCCCGACGGTCGGTAACAACTACTACTCTCTGGCTCTGCAGATTTCTGGTATCGGGACGCTGATTACAGGGGTCAACTTTATCGTAACGATTCTCAAGATGCGCGCACCGGGCATGAAGCTGATGAAGATGCCGATGTTCACCTGGTCCGTACTCATCACCAACGTCATTATCGTCTTCGCCTTCCCGGTACTTACTGTCGCGCTTGCGCTGATGATGTTCGACCGCCTGTTCGGCTCCCAGTTCTTCACGATGGCCAACGGCGGGATGGATATGCTCTGGGCCAATCTGTTCTGGGTTTGGGGTCATCCGGAGGTCTATATCGTTATTCTGCCGGCCTTCGGTATTTATAGCGAAATTATCGCCACCTTCTCCAAAAAGAACCTGTACGGATATACCTCAATGGTATTCAGTATGCTGATTATCTCGCTCCTGTCCTTCCTAGTATGGGCTCACCATTTCTATACGATGGGTCAAGGCGCCATGGTCAACAGCTTCTTCTCGATTACCACAATGGCTATTGCCGTACCTACAGGGGTTAAGATATTCAACTGGCTGTTCACCCTGCGAAAAGGCAGGATTACCTTCACAACGCCAATGCTGTATACGCTCGCCTTTATTCCGATTTTCACCATCGGCGGGGTAACGGGTGTCATGCTCGCAATGGCCAGTGCCGATTACCAGTATCACAACACGATGTTCCTTGTGGCGCATTTCCACTATGTGCTCATTCCGGGTGCCGTGTTCGCCGTCATCGCCGGGTTCCATTACTGGTTCCCTAAAGTGTTCGGCTTCCGCCTGAATGAACGGCTCGGTAAGCATTCCTTCTGGTGGATCGTGATTTCCTTCAACGTAACCTTCTTCCCGCTGTTCTTCCTGGGTCTGATGGGAATGACACGCCGGACGTATACCTATTCCGAGGAATCAGGCTTTGGCCCGCTGAATATGCTGTCCTTCGTAGGGGCAGTCGGGCTGGCTATCGGATTCCTGCTGCTGGTCTACAATATTTACTGGAGCACACGTTATATGCCTAGAGACACAACAAGTGATCCATGGGATGGACGGACACTCGAATGGGCTACGCATAGCCCGATGCCGATCTACAACTTCGCAATTGTCCCTACTGTGCAGACCCGTGATGCCTTGTGGTCCGCGAAGCAGGACAATATCCCGCTCTATGACGACAAAAAAATCACCAAGATCCATATGCCTAGCAATACCGGCAAGCCGTTCATTCTGGGCGTGATCTTCTTCATCCTGGGATTCTCCCTGGTATTCAGCTTATGGATTCCGGCCATCCTCTCAGGTATCGGTGTCATTGTCATGCTGGCCTTCATGTCCTTCGACCGGGATCACGGCTACTATATTTCGGCTGAAGAGGTTATCGCTACAGAAAAGAAATTGAAGCGGGGTGAGACTGTATGAAAATAGATGCGTCCAAGCCGCTCGAATATTCAACGGAAGAGAACAGTAACAAGATCTTCGGCTTCTGGGTCTTTCTCGGAGCTGAAATTCCTCTCTTCGCCACATTGTTCACTGTTTACTTCGTAATGGTCAACCGCTTTGCCAGCGGACCGAGCGCCAGCGAGCTGTTCAAAATCGGCCCCGTGCTGATCGAGACCTTCCTGCTGCTGTCGAGCTCCTTCACGATCGGCCTGGCTATCCATGCCATGCGGCATGGCTATAAGAAAGCGATGATGGTCTTCATGGCCATCACGCTGCTTATGGGCCTCGGCTTTATCGGCATTGAAATTGACGAGTTCTTCACTTACGTCCATGAGGGTGCGACCCTGCAAACCAGCGGTTTCCTCTCCAGTCTGTTCGTACTGCTCGGAACGCATGGTGCCCACGTCAGCTTCGGCTTCCTGTGGGGAGCGGGAATCATGATTCAGCTGTGGCGCCATGGCATCACACCGGCCACCGCCAACAAGGCTTTTATCTTCTCCCTGTTCTGGCATTTCCTGGACGTTGTCTGGATCTTTATCTTCAGCTTCGTCTACCTGAAAGGACTGATGTGACATGATGAAGCAACTGTTCCCAATTCGCCATGTGATGGGTTATCTGGCCTCTCTGGTCCTTTCTGCCGCTGCGCTGATTGTCATCTACGGAGATCTCTCCTCCGGGGCCAATATGGCCGTGCTGCTGATTACAGCGCTTATCCAGGCTTCTCTGCAGCTGTTTGTATTCATGCACATCGGGGAATCGGCCGACTCCAAGAAAGAGCTGTACATCAACATCGCCTATGCACTGTTCGTGGGTCTGGTTACCATCTTCGGAACCCTGTTTATCTTCGTGTGGGGCTGGTACTCTTAAACTTTATGAGGGGCGGGAACGCCTCTTCTACGCAGCATAATAAAAGCGGTCCGTTTCCGGTATGTTCCGGGACGGGCCGCTTTTTTGGTGCAAATCATGAATTAATATTGATGTGGTCGTAACTGCGGTGAATGTTTAAACTTCCCCCTCCGTCACTTCCATCTTGTATTGTCCATTCAAGTCCGAAAGCTAAAAAATCACTAATCCTGCAACTGCACCACACTGCTGCTGCTCTCATCCCCGCTCCATTCGGTATACGCCAGCTGTTTGCCCGAAGGGCTCCAGGAGGTCGTCAGATTCCCTGTACCATCTGCAACCTTGACAGACTTACCCGATTCCAGATCGTAGACATAAAGAGCAGTAGAGGCCGTACCGTCCCCGTCAGCGGACATGCTGTAGGCAATCATCCGCTGGTCCGGCGACCAGGAGATACCGCCAAGCTCCGCGCCTTCCACGATAATCTTCTGATTTCCCCCGTCTGTATCAGTGAGGAGCAGCGCTTGTGCGGAATCCTTATATTGCTGGACCAGCAGCTGATCTCCGCCCGGTGAAGGAATTACGCTGCCGACACGGTCAATTTTCAAGGTGGCTTTTTCCTTGGTATTCAGATCGAAGGTTTGCAGCGATTCGCCGGAATTGGAGGTGTAATAAATCTTATCTTTGATTTGCCGGACAACAATCAGTCCTTCACCGCTAAGTCCCTCTACCGCAGCGATCTTACCGGAGGTATTTGCTGTAAAAGCACCTCCGCTGTATGCAGGTCCTATAACGGTGTCATCATCAGCCCACCGGGCGCTCATAGCTCCTGCAATGTCATCGCCTGTGATACTGAAGGTCTTCTTTGACCCTAAATCCATCACATAGTAGACCGGATCTCCTAATGAGAATTCACTATACAGCAGATGCTTGTGATCGGATGACAATACAGCGTCTCCCAGAAACACATTTTTCTGTTCCTTGATCAATTCAAATTCTTTGGTATCCAGGTGGTAGAAGTACAGGCTTTTGGGCAATGAATCCGCGAGCTCCTCCAGACTCATTTTACCTAACTTGTCGTTCTCCTTGGACACTACAACCGTATCCTCATCCATCCAGTCAGAAATAACTATATTCTCATAATGCCTGATCTCCCCCGCCGCTACCCCAGGCCCGGCTGCTTCCCGGGTTGGTTCGGCAGATTTGACGGGTTCAGCCGTGGCATTATTTCCGTCCTGACCTGCACTGCAGGCAATAAGTGTGCTCAATAATACCGGAACTAGGGCCAGTTTGAATATTGGGGTCCTCATCCTGTAAATCGCCTCCTTGAATTCAGGTTCACATCCTGGAATGAACATCCAATCATGGAATCATGGAATCAGGAATCGCGCTCAAGGCGCCCTTCCGTTTCCTTAGCAATACCCCGGAGCTGCTCTCCCGGTATCCTTAAAGACGTGAGCAGTAAGCCGTATGTTGCAGGAAGCTGCCTGTTGTTGTAGGGCCGGATGACCTTATTCATTCAAAAAAAGCCTTGTTCAGCTGCAGATAACAGGAAACTCCCTGCAATCTTTAGCCGAACAAGGCTTCAGTAATTCCTATAGCTTGAACCGGGCCAGATGCTTCTGCAGATCCTCGGCCAATGTGGCGAGGTACTGGGCAGAGGAAGACATCTCCCCCATTGCGGTCAGCTGCTGCTCACTCGCTGCGCTTGTGTCCTGAACATCACCGGCGCCTTTACGCGAGATTTCATCCACCTCAGCCATCGCCTGGGCTACGCCCTCCGATTCCTGGGCGACATGTCCGATAACCTCCGTAATCAATTCCATCTGCTCGCTGGCTGCTTGAATAGAGGTCTGTATCTCAGTAAATGCGGCGGAGACCACTTCGCTTTGTGCTACGCCATGGGAGACAATCCCGGAGCCCAGCTCCATGGATTCCACTGCACTTTCAGTCTGCTGGCGGATATGGGTAATAATCTCCGTAATCTGCAGCGAGCTTCTTCCGGTAGCTTCCGCAAGCTTGCGGATTTCACCCGCAACGACAGCGAAGCCCCGCCCATGCTCTCCCGCTCTGGCCGCTTCAATCGAGGCATTCAGTGACAGCAGATTAGTCTGGGTAGCAATGTCATTGATGGTTGTGATGATCGTGTTGATCTCTTCGGATAGGCTGCCCAGACTGCCGACAATACTCTGGCTTGCCGATACACTGGAGTCAATCTCCCGCATTTGGGCCAGAATCCGTTCAACCGCTTCAACGCCCCGGTCCGTTGATGAGGCAGCCTGTGCCATCAGACCGTTCATTTCACTGCCGCTGTGCCGGGCCTCGTTAATATCATACGTCATCGTCCGGACGGACCGGGCGGTACGTGCGATGCTCTCGGCCTGTACATCGAATCCGGCAGCGATTTCACTTGAGGTCTCGGCGATCATCTGGGAAGCATGTGCCGTCTGTTCTGCGCTGGCACTCATCTCCTCTGAGGAAGCCGACAGAATCTCGGCACTCTCGGAAACTCCGCGCATCATATTCTGGAGGCCTTCCAGCATTGTATTAAACGAAGTGTTAATCTGGCCGATTTCATCCTTCGACTGATACGAGGCGGCAGCAGTCAAATCCCCCTCCTCTGCCCGCTTCATCAGCTGCTGCAGTTCCTTGAGCGGTTTCGTAATCAACCGGGTAATCATGATGCTGATCACAATACTCAGAACCCAGGCAATAGTAATCAGAATACCGCTTAAAGTGATGGAGCTTTTGGCGCTTGCTACAGTATCCTCATTATGCGCGGATGAATCCTGTACAAGCAGGGCCGCAGTATCCTCCAGCAGGTTAACCATCGTCCGGCGCGATTCACTGAACGCTCCACCCGAGAAAACCTGATACCCCTCATCATTCAGATTATTGTCGGCAAGATGGATGATATTATCACGCTGGGAGCGGTAGTCCGGCAGAAGGAGCAGGTATTCGTTGATATTAGCCGCGATTTTGTCATTGCTGAACTCAACCGTCTTGAGCTGCTCTAAAAGTTCATTGTTCGTAGTGATATTCGTTTCAATAGCCGCCTTAAGCTCCAGACTCTTGGCAGCATCCCTGGTAATGAGATCCTCCAGAAGAAAAGATTCGATCGCCCGGTTATTCCCGCGGATCTCCGTAATGAGATAAATCGGCAGCAAATTCTGTTCGTATGTCTCCTGGGACCTGTCCGCCATTCTGCTGGTGGTCATAATGCCTGTCGTCCCAATGCCTATGAGTAACACTACAATCACTGCAATCAGCAAAGTCATTTTATGCTTAATCTTCAGATGTCTCATTTCTTATAATCCCGCCTTCTCGATATCTTGCTGTAACTGTATTTATCGGAGAATTAGGCCAAAATGTTGATAATTCGCTGAAAAAAATGTCGAAAAAAGAAAAATATTATCGATTCATATGAACAAAGACCTATAAACAGCTTTTCACTCTTGAAGCAGTCCATACTTCTTGCGGAATCTCTTCAGCACTTTGGTCCATCCGCCGGCCAGAATAGCCAGGAACAAGACATTGGATAAAGCATGGGCCAGGTCAAAATAAAAGCTGGCTCCATAGGTCGCTGCCACAAGCCCCCAGCTGAACGCATCCGGGAGACTGAGAATAACCCAGAGATTCATAATCCAGCCGAACAGGAATCCCCATATAAAACCGAAGATCAGCAGCCCGGGCCGTTTCTTCATCCACCAGGTATTCCGCAGCCAGCCTGCCGTAAGTCCGGTCATCCCCCAGGCGAACATCTGCCATGGTGTCCAGGGGCCCTGACCGAAGTAGATATTCGAGACCAGCGCCGCCACTGCACCGATGACGAACCCTGCCTCTGCGCCAAAGACATAAGCCGACAGAATGACAACGGCAGACACGGGCTTGACCCCAGGCAATGCGGCAAAAGGAATCCGGCTGACCGCAGCAATAGCAGATAATACGGCCAGCAGCACCAGTTCACGGGATGCCAGCTGTCGGCGCTCCAGACGGAGAAACAGCGGCAGCAGCGCAGCCAGCAGCAGCACCAGGCTGAGCAGCACATAATGACGGTCTTTCAGCGCTGCTGTTAGCGCGAGGCCAGCCACGAATAATCCCAAAGCAATCAGCAGGGGGGCGCGGAACCGGACCATGTTCGAATCACATCCTCTATTGTCAATGCCTGCGGCAGTAAGTCCCGGACCATACGGTTGACTGCCGTAGTATAGAAATAATTACTGCTGAAGAACTCTGCCGGCGCCCCTTCCGCTGTTATGCTGCCGTCAAACAACAGCGCACAGCGGGAAGCATATTTAGCGGCAAACTCCACATCATGCGTTACGATCAGAATACTGGCCCCCTGCCTGCGCAGTTGCTGGAGCAGAGCAGCCAGCCTGTCCTTGGCTGCCGGGTCGAGCCCCTTAGTCGGCTCATCCAGCAGCAGGATATCCGGCTTCAGCAGCATCATCATGGCAAGTGCGGTCTGCTGCTGCTGGCCGCCGCTGAGATCATGCGGATGGCTCTGCAGCACCTCGCGGAGCCGGAAGACTTCCAGCAGGGCATCTATTTCCCGCCCGGCTTCTTCCAGGGATGCCCCGGCATACTGCGCCATATGCTGCAGTTCCTCAGCCACAGTATCATAACTGAAATAGAGCAGCGGATTCTGGGCCAGAAGCCCGGTTGTACTCCCCTTGGACAGCTCGGCCTTGCCGCGCTGCGGCTTCATCAGGCCGCCCAGTACATGGAGCAGGGTCGACTTCCCTGCACCGTTCCCGCCCATAACCGCCAGAAGCTCTCCCCGCCTCAGCGTTAGCGAGAGCTTCCTCAGCACCTCCCGGCCTTCCTTGTCGTAGCGGAAGGTAACCTCTCTGCAGCTGAGCAGAATTTCTGCGGATGGTGCAGGAAGTTTCACGGGTGAATCAGGATTCCTCACCTGGCTGAAGGAATTAGACGGGGAAGTAGCGGGCTCAGCACCTGCATTGGCGGGAGTGACTGTACCCGGAGCTGCAGCAGTTTCTTCACGGGAGACAGCAGCAGGTAATCCTGCGCCGCAATTAGCGGCCGGATGATCACGAATGACAGTGGCGCATACTCCAGCTTCTGTCACAGTAGAAGCTACCGCTGCCCTGGAATGCACCCAGCGTTTGCCCTCGCGTACGGTCAGCGGAATATTCTCCGGCGCGGCTGTTCCCGCTTCCGTTGACAGCGCCAGATATAACCGTGAAGCTGCCGGAAGATAAGCCTGACGCGAAGCGAGTGATGCGCTGCCGGCTTGCTGAACGAAAGCGCGCGGGCTCGCATCTGCCACCAGCCTGCCGCCCTCCAGCATCAGCACACGGTCGGCGAGCGGCAGCACCTCCTCCAGCCGGTGTTCGCTGATGATTACCGTCACCGACATTTCCTCGTTCAGACGCTGCAGCGCCATAATGAATTCCCGGGCAGCTACAGGATCAAGCTGTGAGGTCGGTTCGTCCAGCAGCAGCACCTTGGGCTGAAGCAGCAGCACCGAGGCCAGATTAAGCAGCTGCTTTTGCCCGCCGGACAGCTCATGCACGGATTGGTAGAGCAGGGGCTCCAGCCCGAATAATGCGCAGATCTCAGCCAGCCGGGTCCGCATCACTGCAGGCGGTATCCCCAGATTCTCCATGGAGAACGCCAGCTCATGCCAGACGGTATCCATCACGATTTGCGCATCCGGATTCTGGAAGACCATGCCGATCTCCCCGGCGGCAACGGCTGCGGGAAGCTCTGGCAGGAGCTGCCCTTTATATGTCAGGCTTCCGCCGAACATGCCTACCGGAGCAAGCTCGCGTTTCAGATGGCGCAGCAGTGTCGTTTTGCCGCCGCCTGACGGACCGCAGAGCACTACGAATTCGCCTTCTTCTATTGTGAACGAGAGCTCATGGAGCGAGTCCCTGTCTTCTTCAGGATAGCGGAAGGATACTTGTTCTGCTTTGAGGATCTCCATAACCATTTCTCCTTTCCTTCCAGACCTGCAGGGAGCAGGACGAACAAGCAGAAGCTGCCGTACATCACGGCATCCTGCCAGCCGAAATCCATACTCTTCATCCGGGGATAAATCTCCAGCGTACCGTAGCCCTGCAGCCAAAAGAACAATGCAATCATACCGCTGAGCGTCAGTACCAGCAGAATCAGCTTATCCTGCCGATCCGGCTTGTATATACTGTACGTGCTGCGTTTGGCAACCCCGTAGCCGCGGGCCGTCATGGAATCTCCGGTCTGCAGCGCTTCCTCCAGCGACCAGGTGAGCAACACCTTCAGCAGCGTCATGCCGTCTTGCATCCGCTTGCGCAGGCTTCCTGTGCGGACATCCACCCCGCGCAGGCGCTGGATCAGGGTAATCTGGCGCAGCCGCCGCTGGAATAAGGGGACGAACCGGAGCGCCATCAGCGTAAGTAATGCCGTTCTTGGCGCAGCGGCAGCGAACAGGTACATGAATTTATCTGTCGTTACCGTGTAATTGTATGAAATGAACCAGATGAAGATTGTCAGCAATACGGTCATCATTATAAGTCCGTACAGCACAGCCTCCAGCGTAATCGGCTGATCCAGCCAGTAGAAGAGAATATGCGCACCCCTGTGCGAGAACAGCGGATTCAGCACTGCGACTGAAACCCCCATCAGGAGCATAAAAGGCAGACCGCGCAGCAGCGCCTTCCCTTGGCCCTGCAGCAGCAGCAACGCCAGCAGACCTGCTATTTCCGTAACCAGAAACAACGGATGAAGCCCCAGCAGGGCGAACAGCAGCAGCCCGGCATAATAGAGCAGGGCTACGGCAGGATGCATGGACCGGAAGCCGCTGTTCATGGCGCCGCTGCCCCGATATCCTTGCCAAGATCAAGCGTATACAGCCACTCTACCGTATCTCCGGGCTTCATAACCCAGCTGCCGGAAGCCTTGGACGGAAACTCTCCGTTCACCTTATACATCCAGCCGCTCTCTGCCCCGTGATCATATTCGTACAGATTATCTATACCTTCCACATAGGCAAAGGTTTTGCTGCCCTGATATTCCATCTGGATCTTGTGCTGGCGGGTAATCCGTCCCAGCAGCTCCAGCGCAGTCTCATTCTTCTCTATTTCATAAGCCGCCGGGGCCAGAATAACGCCGTGCTCCTCATCTCCAGTAATGGAGAGAGTCACCGTATTCACCGGCGCGGCGGTGGCGGCCGGAGCTGGCGCGGCTGGCTTGCCGGAGGCCGCCGGGGCTGGCGCGGCTGGCTTGCCGGTGGCGGCCGATGCTGGCGCGGCGGGACTGCCCGTAGCCGCCGGGGCTGGCGCGGCGGGACTGCCCGTGGCCGCCGGGGCTGGCGCGGCGGGACTGCCCGTAGCCGCCGGGGCTGGCGCGGCGGGACTGCCCGTAGCCGCCGGGACTGGCGCGGCGGCACCGGTGTGGCCGGGCGCCGGCGCGGTGGCCGCCGGCACCGGGGCTTGCGTAACGGGAGCTTGCTCCGTTACGCCGGGGGCGGCTCCGGCTGGCGCTGCGCCGGAGCTGGAAGCTGCCATGCCGTCCGCCGTGGCGGAGGGTATGGCAGTGCCCTCAGGCCGCGGCGTCTGCGCGGCCTGGGAACTGGCGGGCGGCACAGGCCCGCCGCCTGCGGAATCCGGCTGCGCCTTGGAGCAGCCGGAGAGCAGCAGGACAACCAGGAGCAGGAGCAGCGGATAAAGCCTCGCCCTTCCTGATTTCAATAGACTGAACATTACCTCAAGCACCTCCACAAAAGGGAAAAGAACGGGGGCAGTCAGCCTGTTCCCCGTTCCGTCCAAACACCTTATGATTTCTTAGTGTGACTTATACAAACTAATCCTTAGCAAAGCACCATCAGCCAGCCCCTTGGCCGCCTGAGCATCCAGCCCCGCAACCCGAAGGAGCTTCTCTATCGGCTAAGATCAGCCGCTTTAAATACTGGCTGGCACGATACTCTCAGTTTCATTAGCTCTAGCTTCATTAGCTTCATTAGCTCTAACCCCACTAGCAGTAGCATCAGTAGCTTCTTCAGCATTAGCTCTAACTTCACTAGCAGTAGATTCATTGGCTCATTAACTCTAGCCTCACTAGTAATAGCTTTATTAGCTTCATTGGCTTCATTGGCTTATTAACTCTAGCTAAACTAGCTCTAGCTTCTTCAGCATTTGCTCTAGCCCCACTAACAATTACATCATTGGCTTCATTGGTTCTAGCCCACTAACGGTAGTTTCATCAGCTCTAGCCCCACTAGCAATAGCTCCATCAGCTTCATTAGCTCTAGCCCCACTAGCAGTAGCATCAGTAACATCAGTAGCATCAGTAGCATCAGTAACATCAGTAACAGCAGCATCAGCAGCATCAGCAGCAGCAGCAGCAGCAGCATCAGCAGCATCAGCAGCATCAGCAGCATCAGCAGCAGCATCAGTAACATCAGCAGCATCAGTAGCATCAGCAGCATCAGTAGCATCAGTAGCATCAGTAGCATCAGTAGCATCAGTAGCATCAGTAGCATCAGTAGCATCAGTAGCATCAGTAGCATCAGTAGCATCAGTAGCATCAGTAGCATCAGTAGCATTTTAAATCATCGGCTCAATCCGGGAAAGCATGCCTTCCCGAGCGAAACTCCACAAAACATTCCTCCGCCGGAACAGTAAATGGATTTATGACACTTGTTTATCCTATACGGACTTCACTGCCGATCCTAGTTGGATTAATGACACTTAATTCTGCCCCTAGCCGGGTCATTCGCTAATTCATGCGAGATTAAGTGTTGTTTTTCCAACTACGCCGCCATATCGGGAGATTTACAGGGAACTAAGTGACATTTTTCCACTTATATATCCCACCAGCACCCCGCACTATCGCTTTATTAGGCTGCTCCATGCAAAATCTTGCAGAAAATACAACTTAACTCCCTTAATCCTTAGGCATTCGGAAGGATTGTTGTATTAAATACAACAATCTTCCCGCTACAACGCTTGTTAGAAGAGAAATGCTGCCTTTTGTACAACAATTTCCGATTATAGCCGCGATCTTGATTGAAATGTTGTATTATGTGCAGGATTTTAAACAAGCATTCGGATTCCCACCCCAAACGCGGGTTAAAATCATGAGATTCTTGCCCCAGCAGCTCTACAATTCAAATTTCACTGCCGTGAAGACTAAGTTATATATTCATATTTAAGGTTTAGCTTATCTAGGATCTTTTCTTCATCAAGGCTCTTCTTCCTTGACCCATATCCTTCCTATGGCAATCTAACCGCTACAGCAGCGGCCATTTCTCTGGTTACAGCTGTGGCAGGAGCGAATTCGCCGCCGGTACCGCTCATAATTCCAAGTGCGGTTACAGTACGTACCGCCGTTAATGCGTAGGCGCTGATCTGGTCTTCATCGGTGAATTTTCCGGTTCCGGCTGCTGCCGAAGCTTCGTCCAGCTTCAAGGCTCTCACGATCATTACAGCCATATCCTGGCGGGTAACGGGGCCGTCCGGTTTGAAGGCTGTGCCTGCTACTCCGCTGACAATTCCCAGTTCCTTCGCTTTGTTCACTGCTCCATAATACCACGCATCCGCCTTAACATCACTGAAACTCTGGGCTGACGATGCCGCAGACGGCTCGTTGCCGGTCAATCTAAGCAGCAGTGCCGCAAATTCAGCGCGGGTAATATTCTGCTTCGGTGCGAACACGAGGCTGCTCTCACTGACACCGCCCATCAGCTTGCGGTCATAGGCCGTGTACACTGACTCCAGCGCCCAAGGCGAGATTGACTTCACATCGGTAAAAGCAGCACGGTCAGCCGCAGCAGAAGCCACGGTCAGCGGCTGCGAATAGCGGACTACCGCAGGTGTGCTGTCTTTGAGATATCCGGTAACGGTAATCGTATATTTATTCGCTGGCAGGCCGCCGGCAACAACAGCTGAACCCGCAGCATCCGTAACAGCAGTTTTACCGCCGATGGATACCTGAACCCCTGCGGCTGGCGAGGATACCGGGTCGGAAGTGAAGGTCGCTTCATTCCATACCCACTGCTTTTGAGTTACTTTTACAGTAATATCTTGTCCAGGCTGCGGCTGTGCAGGGGAGACCGTCACGGACTCTACCACCTGTGTGTTATCCCCGCCATAATAGACAAGCACGCGGTCATTCTCCGCAAGAAGGAAATCACCCATGCCTACACTTGGATAGATCCACGCTCCACCGCGGGCTACAACATACATCCACCCGTCATAGCCGCCAAAAGCACCCGCAGTTACGCCGCCGATTCCCGTCACGTAATTGCCAGCTTCATTGACCAGGGCCACCTTCTTCGCCGCCGCTGCCTTCTCCAGTGCTTGAAGTACATTTCCCGCATATACAGTGCCTTCTGCCAGGGTTCCGTTAGGGCTCTCAATGGCAACGGACACACTAACCTGAGGACTCTTCACAGGTGAATTGCTAAGATCATAGAGCTTGCTGCCTGTGCTGAAAAGCTTGTAAGCTACCAATGCTTCCAGTGCCTGCTCTGTCGAGAGCTGATTGTAGCTTCCCCCCGCTGTATGAGCGAACCCGCCATCTGCTGCACTATAGCTAAGAAGCTTACTGACAAGGTTTACATTGCCTACGGTATACTCCGCCCCTGCCGGGTCAATGCCAAAGGAGGACAGACCAATAATGGCTTGAGCGACACTCTCGCTGCTGTCACCATAGCCGCCGTTCTTGTCCTGTGCAGTCGCCAGCCAGGCTGCCGCCCGCTGTCCTGCGGTATTGACTGCCGGATCATCCTTATGTCCTGCCAGCACAGTAAGCACCATCGCCGTCATGTCCGGATCACTAGCCCCCGTAGTCAGAGTGAAGCCTCCGTCAGTGTTCTGCTTGGACAGGATCTCAGCCAGCAATTTAGCTGGGGTCCATTTCGCATTGTCAGGCATAGTATAAGTTCCGGAATCAAGCGCCAGCAGTACATAGGCTGCGTTGTTCAGCGTCTGGCCGGTAATTTTATCGTTATTGTAGAGCTTCTCAATCAGATTGTAGCCGGCAACATCCGCCGGATTCCCGCCAAGCGCCCTAACCGCAAGCGTAATCCGCGCATAGTCCGTAGCTCTGGCGTAGACACCCTTGGCTGCGGCTACTTTACTCTCAAGCGCCTTTAAATAACTATCCGGAACCTTATAGCCCGCCTGCGCTAGGCCGATGGCCTGCCAGTCGGACTGGACTCCGGCCTTCAGCACAAACTCCGAAGTGGCATAGACTGCCTCAGCTACGCTAACTGCTGTGCCTGAAGGTAGAGATGCCGCGTTATTCCCAGTGCTCGCAGCCGTCTCTGCAAAAGCCTGTCCCGCCGGAGCTACAGCCGCTCCCAGAACCGCGAACATCATGACAACGATCAGACCCAGCCGGATAAACTTGGATGATAAATTGTTCTTCATTGCTTGACCTCTTTCTGTGAATAGAATGGTATAGATGAATCCTGCGTCCTCCGCTGATGCGGGTGCAACATAAAGACCGCCCTGTACAGGGCGGCCGGGGAAGGATACAATACATGCAGCTGATATGAAGTTTCCCTCACACAGCCACTGCTTATATTTGCACCTGTTCCGCATTCTTACCCCCGAAGAATAGAAACAACAACGAAAAAGGCAGGTCTCCTGGCTTAAGCTTCATTGCTTCCCCCGCCTTCCCATCCTATTATCAGACAGTGGCTTCTCAGGAGTCGCTCCGCATTTACAGTGGCGGGACCGCACCGGACTTGCACCGGACTTCCCTTTTAAGCAGATTACAATCGTAGAACCGGCATGGGTATCTGTTGCATGACTACGCCTGTTTCTACGGAAATCCGCACCTTTTTCCAAAGCTTATTAAATTTGAATATTCACAAACAATCATATCTACTATTCCCCTGTATGTCTATAGACAAGCTGTTTCAATTATAGGCACAACCGGCCCCTTCCGCACAAAAAGTCCTGAACAACACTCGCCGCATTCTCCCGGCATATCATGCTGTTCAGGACTTAAATAGTGATGCTTCCGCTTCCGGCAAGAGCCGGCAGCTGGTTGATTGTATTATGTACAACAGAATGGGAATAAAAGGCGGCCATAATGCATTCTGCTGTATTTAGTACAATTGATTTTGGAATATACCCCTTATAAGCTCTAAAATCCGGATTCTAATGTACCAAATACAATAGAACGCATAATAGGGCTGATTATTCCTGATTTGAGTGTACAAAGTACAATGACCTCTCTGCCAGCTTACGCGGAAGCACCGTTGATGAAATGCCGGACTTCTCTTACATCCGGCTTCGCCCAATTCAGGCTCTCACCCAATCATTCCGCATCCGTGTCCGGGCTGGCGGAAGGAGTGGGGCCGGTGCCGGGTGTAGTCTCCGGAGTAGTGCTCGGGGTACTTCCCAGAATGCTCCCCGGACTAGCCTGTAGCTTCAGCGTATAGATTCCCGCAGTGATCACATCACCCGCGGCCAGCTTTGCGCCCGGCTCCAGCTCCACCGTCACTTCATATACGCGCGCAGGTGTTCCTGCGCCCGATGCGCCCGCCGCCGGGGAGGCTTCGGCTTCATCAGAGCCGCCGCTATTTCCAGCGGCTGCATTTCCGGTCGCCCCGCCGTCAGTCCCGACGGCTCCCTCATCAGAGCCGCCGTCATTTCCGGCGCCCGATGCACCCGCCGCCGGGGAGGCTTCGGCTTTATCAAAGCCGCCGCTATTTCCAGCGGCTGCATCCCCATTCGCACCGCCGTCAACTCCGGCGGCCAGGCAACTGCTCGCAGTTGCTGCAACCTTGTAAGTGTCCGCAACGTTATTACCGGACATCACGATGATCTCCGCCGGGTTAAAGGCGGAGCATTCCGCCACAGAGGCAAAGCTGAACACCAGCTTGACGCCTGCCTCCCCGCTGCTTTCAGCCCCGCCAGCATTCCCGCTGCCTGCCTCCCCGCCGCCTTCAGCCCCGCCAGCATTCCCTGTACCTTCTGTTCCACCATTTCCGGTTCCTGTGCTTGTCCCGGCACCTGCCACTCCGCCAACCAGCCGTACAGAGACCGGGCCTTGCTCTTGCCCATCCGCATTGTGGATATCACCCCGAATCGGGCTCACAGTCGGCTGCGGTGCAGCGGTATCCGCATCCGGCCGCAGCCAGCTGATAGCGATGATGGCTATGATCAGTACGATCCCAAGCACGCTGCCGGAGATCAGGATCTGAAATCGGCTGCGGCTGACCCACCGCGCCAGCGGCGAAGCCAGCTGGGAGCGGGCTTCATTATAGACATTCTGCATGGCGGGCGTTGCAGCCGAGCTATAGCTTTTGCGGAAATCACGGTTCTTGAACGCCTCGCGGTCGTTCTTCAGGAAATACTTCAGCACCGCCCGCCGGTAATTCGGCCACAGCTTCTTGCTCGAGATGGTGAACAGCCGGTTATGCTGCGACCAGGCCAGGAAACGGTAAACCGTTTCCTTATCATTGCCCGCTTTGCGTGCCACCAGCTCCAGCAGCGCATCGTAATCAAGCGGACCGCCCTCACGTTCACTGCTGTGGTAGAAGGCCAGCGGCAGCCGTTCGAACGGCTCGATGCTCCGCGACTCCTTCAGCCAGCGTCCTCCGAGCAGCTGTACATCATCCAGCTCCCGGGGAGACAGACCGGCGAAAATCTCCTCGTCCGGCTTCTCCTCCCCGAACCAGCGGTACGCAGCGCGCAGCGCATTCGCTTTACGCTTAGCGATTGCATCCAGCGGCGGCTGCCAATCCGCCGTATCCCGGTAGCGCAGGAAGGAAATCTCCAGCAGCTGCTCCATCGTCAGCTCGTCCAGCGAGATCCGGTTCAGCAGGAAGCGGTCGGCAACGGTTCCCAGCTCCTGCAGCAGTGACAGCGCTTCAGCATGTACACCGCCGCCTCTGCGGCGTTCTTTCTCGGCCTTCTGCACCGACTCATGAACCGATGCCACCGCCGCCACCGGATCATTGTCCCGCTGCAGCTTCTCCAGCAGATATTCCTTGACGGTATCGCGCACGAAAGCCTGCTGAAGCGCCTCCGGAAGGAAACGGCCCCAATGCGCCACGAACCGCAGAATATCCGCCGATTTCGGCGCGTCAGCCAGCCGGGATTCCATATAAGGCTCCAGCAGCGCTTTGCGGAAGATAGGCTGGGCCAGCACTCTTTTGAAGAAGGCCGCACTAAGCTCATCGTTGCCCTCAATAATACCGTAAGCGGCAGCAAGCGCATCCTCACGTCCCGCCGACTGGCAGTTCAGCATTCCGTTGATGAAGTAATCCACAATTTTGACCCGGTAATTATGGCCCGGCAGCGCAAAATACTCCTTGAACCACTCCAGAATCTCCGGCGCCGGTATCCCTTTTTTGCGGATCAGATCATACTCACGGTCGAACCGCTCCAGGAACATATCATTTAGCCGCACCCGGGATTCCAGCGCCCCCTCCGGCTTCAGATAGGACAGCAGACCGCCGAGCACAGCGTTCTTGTTCCCAGTATATAAATCTTCATTGCCCTGCTCAATCTCATAAAAGACAGCCAGCTCATTGTAGAGTGCCAGCGACAGCTTGCGGTCCACGCTCTCCCCAAGCAGCAGGGAGTCGGCGAATCTGGCGAAATCTCTGAGACTCCCGCCCTTTTGCCCCAGCGTCTTCCAGGCCAGGTCTGCATACGTCTGCCGGGACTCCCCGAAATCGGCATTCAGAATCCGCGCGCCTGCCAGATCAAAAATATAATCCTTCTCAATACTCCGGTCCCCCGGGCGCAGCGAGCCCTTCTCCACAAAGGTCAGGTGAATATATTTGCGGCTCTGCGGCTCTTTGGCATAAGTGATCACTCCCAGCCTGCGGCGGAAGTCATGCGGCATTGAAGCATAGAGGACCTCCGTCAGCTCCACCGCACGCTGCGACAACTCACTGATCGGTACATCCAGCGCTACATAGATCTTCTTCTTGCCGGCTACGGACAGCATGACCGCCTGAAGCAGGGCTTTGAACAGCTCTTCGGTGAATCCGAGGCTGCGAAGTACGGTCAGCGGGTCTGCAGACTCTTCACGGACCCCGACTGGAATGGACTCCAGCTCAGGCAGTGTTCCGCCCGGCTCCCCCTCATAACTCCGGGCAAAGCCGGCATGCAGCCATTCCCCGTACCCCTCAACAATCTCCTCCGAGCGGATAGGCGGCACCACGAAATTATGGGCAAAAAAAGCGCTCCGCTGCCCCGTGAAATCCGCCGCCAGATAGCGGCTCAGGCCAATCACTGTCTCATTGCTCTCCGTATGGAACAGATGCAGCGCGTCAGGATACAGCTCCTCATCCTTCTCACCGCGTGCCGCGAGCTCGGCCGGAGCATCGTAGAGGCAGAAGGGATGCAGGATTTTTTTGACAAAATTATTGTCGAGACTCTCCGATTTCGCTACCGTATCGAATCCCTCTGTCGCCCGGTAAACGCCGCGGCGCTCGCGGGTATACATCTGCTGGGTGATCATGGACCCTGAAAATCTGTTCACGGCCCGTCGCTCCCCTCAATATAATTCAGCTTGTGCAGCAGCCAGATAAACGGCTCGTCCACACGGATCGGACTGACGACACCCTCCACCTTCTGATTGACCGGATTGCTGCCCAGCGCAGATACCGCGAAGTAACCGGTGTTGGCAAAGTACACATCCATCGTATCCTTGAACGGACGGTCGACCTTCTCGATAAAGCGGCGGATTTCACCATCGATGTTATGGAACTCGTCCAGATTCAGCGTGTTGCGGTGCACATAGTTGTTGAACACGTTGCTGTTGGACTTGATGTAATCGCCATCCTCATCCTTGAGTGAGTGCAGCATGTCGCTTTTGGCCAGTACAATGGCCGTTGGAATATTGGTTTTGCTCTTCTCCTGATAAGCGATGAAGTCGCCGAACATTGTCAGCACCACATCACGCGGCTCATCGTACTGCGACACCCACTCGCCCGGACGGTCGCCGAAGTTGATGCGGATTTTCTCGCGGATGGAGCGGATCTGCAGCGGATCGACCATGAACAGAATGCCTGCGGAGTTCTTGATATGCTGGCCGTGCAGGCCCAGATAGTCCTGATCGACCATCCCTTCACCGGCAACATCGAAGAACACCAGCGTCAGCGGGGGCTTGGATTCATCCTTGAACACGAACTGGAAAATGAACGGCTCCTGCATCTTCTCCTTCTGGGTAGAAGCGAGCAGATCTCCCCGCTCGAACAGCGGCTCTTCGTACAGGGTGCGGAATTTGCGGCTGATCTCGGCATTCAGCGGCATACAAGCCGCGTCAAAATGTCCCGCTGTCGTATGCTGCAGCGTATGAATCAGCGAGGTCATATACACCGACTTCCCTACCTGGGAAGCGCCGATAATCGAGATAATATTGCTCGGCACCTTGCCCGCCGTTACAGGCAGCTCATTATGGCAGGACGGACATAGCCGTCTGCGGGTCAGCACGCCATAGCGGTCGGTGATTCCGGTCAGCACATGGTCCGTATAATGATGATACTCCTCCGGAATATCCGCCGGGTTCAGTATCGCTTCCAGATCGTCTACCGTATCGAGGCCGAAGCGCTCACGGTACTTATTCAGCAGATCATCTTCGCCCAGCGCATAATTCTCGTCATCCTCACGGCTGTGCATGGCCCGGAACACCACTTCCTCCGGCTCAAAGCGGGAGAAGCAGTACGGGCAGACGATATCATAATACAGAGGCCTTGCCGGGGCCTGATTCTTCTTCATGAAGCGGCTAAAAAAAGACATTTCTCTTCCTCCTCAACGTTTTGTCCGGCAGCTCAGGTAAATGGGCGGCTGACAAAACTGGCTTCGAAAGCATAATCTCCAAGTTTTGATGCAGCAGCTCAGGCGAATGAGTTGCTGACAAAACTGGCTTCGAAAGCATAAGCCTAAAGTTTTGCCGCAACAGCTGCTCAACGAACGAGCTGCTCGCAAAACGGGTATCGCACAAATTTGCTTCTATATCTGAGCGCAGACGGTCCGCTCGCTTAATTTCTCCGGCCTTACACACTGCACTTCCCCGGCATTCCGTTTGTACGCGGTTCTTGGAGCGCATATAACTGCACTTTGTACAGCTATATTACCGTTTCCGCCCGCTTGCGTCCGAATAGCTGCAGTTCGTGCAACTATACCGGAGCAGAGAGCATGATTAGAGGCTTTTCCCGGGATATAGATGTACAAAATACAATTAAACATCCCGTACAGCAGAAATCTGCCACTTTAGCTGTATGAAATACAGTTATTCCATATCTGGACGTATCCGGCTGAGCTCCGCGCTCCAACTAATATTCCTTACACCCTGCCGGCCGGTCACTCCGGCACCAGCTCGTAATATAAACCGTACTTGCGGCCGTCCGTGAAAAAGATCCGGATGAAGTCGTCTTTGCCGACCTCAATCGGCGGAAGCTGATTTCGTCCGGGGGCGAAATCCTGCACGAACGGGAAAAGCGCCCCGTCCTCCCTGGAGGCGGGATGGCCATCCCGCTTCTTCACGTAGCATAGTACTTCCTTCGGTACAGGCACCTCAGCGGTAATTGTCATATGCACGGTTTTCAGCTTACTAAACAGGCCCTTTTTGTGCTGGACGGAATAATAGATTCTCGCTTTGCCCGCGCTTACCAGTGTCTTGTTGGCACCGTCCCGCTGACGCACCAGCAGCGTCTCCCCGTTCCCGGCCAGCCGGGCATAGATGGTATACGCCACCAGCCCGATCTCATCCAGCCGGTCACGGTAACCGTTATTCGCTTTGTACTCTTCACGTGTGTAGAGCTTCATGCCGGAAGGCGGATGTTCCTCATCCTCCGGTGCCTCCGCAGAGGCTTTATGAATACATACCGCCTGCACGCCATCCGGCCAGCGCCACCGCAGCGTGCAGAACCGGTCTTCCACTCTGGATACCACTTCGGCTATAACCGGTGCACCAGAATCAACCTCGGCGTACTTCATGGCAACATGCTCCTTTCATTAGGTAACCATCGGACTCAGAATCCCTTACTGCCGCGGTTCCGGCGCGGCGGAGGGAATCCGTCCGCAGGTGCGGCCGCGGCTCCGGCGGCTCTCCCCTTGCGGGACAGGCGTCCTTCCCCTACAGGTACTACATAAGTAAACAATGTAAGAATAGCAACGAGCACCAGCAGTGCCAGCAGGCGGATCATTGGATCTGTAACCGTATCCCCGTTGAGACCGAATTCGAGAATCAGTCCGGCAGCGAGCCCGGATAATGCGCCTCCGAAGCTGAAGCTGCGGGCCAGATGGCGGTTATCGAATATAATGCCAAGCCCGAGGCCCAGTGCGGTACCAATCAGGATCAACGCAAGAATCCGCACTACAGCATAATAAGGACTGTCTGCTGCCCTATCACTGCGCTCGGTGAGCAGGGTCCGGTCGCCCAGACGGTCATAAATCTGCTGGAATACCTCGCCCAGACGGTTCGCATCTGTAACATCATAATACTGGCCGCCTGTCACGCTGGCGATATCCTGCAGAAGATTGGAGCCGGACGGATCATCCAGGGCAAGCCCGATGGTATTGACCGCAATGCCGCGGTCTACAAATGCGGTCAGCTCAGTTGACGTATCAAACTGGCTGAAGCCGTCAGATAACAGAATGACCATCGCTCCGCGGTCCGCCCCGTCTTCATTGATGACATTCATCGCTTCTGTAAGAGCCCCGCTGATATTCGTTCCGCCCTCGGTAGTCACCAGGCTGCTGATTACATCCGACACCTTCTGGCGGTTCTCCGCCTTCGAGAGCGGGATCAGCGGCTGGACCACGGAAGCCTCATGGCTGAACGTGACCACGGCTACCTTGTTGTCTTCATCCAGCTGCTGCACCAGTGCTCTGGCTGCTTCGTAGCGGCTGTTATTGGGGTCGCTTTCCAGCATGCTGCCGGAATCATCGATGACCATGATCACATTCTTGACCGGCTTGATGCCGCCAAAGTTCAGTTCATACACGAACTCGGTCAGCGTACCTATGCCAAACAGCAGCACCACTGCCAGCGGAAGCATTTTCCATGACGTGCCGAGATAACGTAGCTTCCAGGACTGGCCATTCAGCTTGGGCGAGATCGTCTCGGCAACCACGCTGCCTATAGAGACACAGAGCGCGACAAGGGCAAAATAGATCCCAACCAGTACAATCGGCGGCAGGTCATACGGCCTGCGGTCCAGGAGCAGCTCGCCAAGTACAAAAGCCACACCGCCGCCCAGCAGACTGAAGAGGAGCAGGAGGAGATTGATTTTACGCTGCATTAATATTCATCCTTTCCGGAAAAACCTTAATAATAATGCGCTTGAAACCGGCGCAGTGGGGCTGGAGTTTCTACTGCAGGGTGAATAGGCTGCTAATTCTATTCTGATGCATTCTGTACAACAGACTCCCTGAAAAAGGATCTGAAATTTCATTCTATTGCACTTCCTGCAGCAGAATGAGAGAACATTGTCCTCATCTCATCTCCGGCAATTGCTCCTCAGCAAGACCGTGCAGCTCATAGCCGTTGCCCGCATAGGTCTCATAATATACCTTGCCGTTGCGGTAATAGAGCAGATCCTCCAGGTGGAAGCCGCCCATCAGATTCAGCTTCTCCACTCCGCTCCTGCGCTGCTCATGCACGAAGCCCAAGCGGTAGATGCGGGTGGTCTCGTCAGCACCGAAGGCATAGCGCAGGAATTCGGAGGCACTGTCGCCGAAAAAGTATTTCTCCTCATGCCGGTGCTCCTGCGTATATTCAAACAGGCGGACATTCATTGCCGCCTCCTCTTCGAGACTGCGGTAGAGCTGCTTGAACAGCTCCTCCTTGGAGACAATGTCCCGGTTCTCATAGGCCGCCGCGACATTGGCACGCCGCAGCAGCTCTTCCTCGAACGGAAGCGTGAAGGGCCCTGCCGTCAGCAGCTCCCGGCGGCAGATTTCGATCAGCCGCTCAGCCACGGCATCGCGGCCGCGCCGCAGCAGCTCTGAGAGGCTGCCCATAAACCGCTCACTGAAGAAGATATCTCCGCCGCGTCGGGTCTCGATATCCTTCATGACCTCTTCCGTCACGCTGCGGTAATATTCCATGATGTTCTGGTCCACGGTGTCCTTGCTGCGGCCGATGCTGGCAAGGGCCAGGCTATGCAGCTCCTCCTCCAGCGCTTCCATCGCCAGGACCTTGGCTCTGCTGTCCGCATGCAGCTGCTCAAGCGCCGCATCATAGCGGAGGCAGAGGGCAAGCTCGCTTTCGAGCCGGAGAATCTCATATTTCTTACCATATACGGTATCAAATAAATAATGAATGAAATTACGCACAGTCCGTTTATCCAGCAGCGGCACCCGCTGGAACGGCTGGCGTTCTACACTCTCCGCATAGAGCCGTTCCAGCTCCTCCTGCGCAGAGAGCAGTGCCGAACGCAGTCCGCCCATATGCTGGCGCAGGGCATGAAGCATACTCCCTCCGCCCTCCGCCAGCTCGGCTGTCCATTCTGCGAGCTGATAGAAGGTCACCGGCGGAGTTGCCTGCTCCTCGGCGGCCAGAACGCCGGCCCACTCCCGGGCAGGGTCGATGGCCGCAGTCCTTCTTGCGGACACTTCCGCAAAGTTGCTGCGGAAATAGGCCTGCCCGCCTTCGCCGAAGAGCAGCTCCTCGGCTTCGCGCAGCGATAGCGCTCTGAGCTCCGAGTAGGACGGGCGTCCATGGCTCATCAGCCCGGTCATCTCCGCAAGGCCGGTGTCATCCGGCAGCAGTTCCGCCGCGCGGGCACGCAGGGAATCCGCTCCGAGGCCCAGCAGCGCCTGCCGTTCCTTAAGGCTCCGGCTGTTGCCGGCACGCAGCTTCTCAGCCAGGTAATGCAGGGCATGGTAGAGCACCGCCAGCGCAATCTGCCGGTTCGGCCTGCGTACCGCCGAGAAACCGGCCGAAGCATAGCCTTGTCTGCCCGTGCTGCCCCGTATGCCGCTTTTGAAAGTCATATTATTGTAGCCGCCATGCCCGGAAGCATGATCAGCCGCAGGCCGGACACGGTTCTTCAGCAGGCTGATATGGGCAATAATCTCATAATTGTCGTCCATCCCGTGAACGGACATCAGTCCGCGCTCGTTCTTGTCGGAGAGCAGATAGACCAGATCGAACAACGCGGAAGGACCATGGCCCACGGGGATGGACAGCCCTTCCTCCGTAACCAGAAGCGGAGCGCTTAAGGCATAGTCCGCCGCCTGCATCCCGTCCAGCTCACGCAGAAAAGCCAGCCCTACCGAGCTGGAATAGCCAAAGTTATCCCCTTGCTCCCGCTCGTTGATCAGCGCATACAGATCGGTCTGCACCGACTTGAACGACTGGCTGAGGATGGCGCGGGCCAGCAGGGCAACCTCCGGCAGCAGCACATTAAGCGGATCATCGACCCGCGTAACGATGGACAGATGGATGACATCGAACGAAGAATACAGCCGTCCGTAGTCCGCTATGCTGTTGCTTAACTGGCGCAGTGTCCGGTTCATCCCGGCCAGGTACTGGCTGTCCTCATGAAATTCACGGTACAGCTCTCGCCGGACCGTCCGGGGATCACGGCCCGCCGTGTTAGGCAGGGCCATGTGCAACACGCGTTCATGAACGCTGCTGTTACCGCTGCCGATCCATCCCTTGATTCCATCCTTCTCCTGCGTACTGCCGCTGCCGCTGGGAGAACCCGCGTGCAGCGCCATGACACCGCCTGCATTGTCCCATTTGCGCTCGCAGCGTTCCAGCACCGGACCGATGGCCGGGGTCACCTTGTCGCCGAGGAACAGAAACAGAGCAGGGTAATGGATGCTGCTGCGCCCATCCCCCTTGTTATGCTGCGCTTCCTCCTGCGCAGCGTACTGCTCTGCATATTGTAAGGCCTGATCTCTGATCATAGGCCTACTTCAGCTTTCTGCGGATGCTGCCGAGCTTACCGGTCAGGCTCTTGTAGAAGCCGTACATTTCATCGCCGTTCGCATGCTCTACCCGCTCATATTCCAGGCTGTCGCGCGCCTCCAGGAACGATACATACATCCCTTCCAGCTTATACAGCAGCGGAGTCAC
The DNA here is from genome assembly GCF_038000235.1 of Paenibacillus sp. FSL R10-2199. NCBI lineage: Bacteria > Bacillati > Bacillota > Bacilli > Caryophanales > Paenibacillaceae > Paenibacillus > Paenibacillus sp. FSL R10-2199. The sequence goes on from NZ_JBBOBO010000002.1 coordinate 1,713,724, forward strand.
ATCCTCCGCCGCCGTCATCTCTCCGGCCCGGCGTGCCGCCTTGCGCAGCAGGAGACTGCGGCTTTTCTCATCCAGCGCACGGAAATGGCGGTAGACGGCATACTCCACATAGCTGCGTTCCTTCATCAGGTTCGCGAACGGCTCCCAGGCATCTTCGTCCTCGTCACGGTCATAGACATAGAGCGCACCTTTTTTGGTGATGGTATCGGTGTACAGCGCCTCGATGAACTGGTCGATCCACTTGTCTTCATCCAGATGCTGGTGGACCAGCACTTCGAGTTCCGCTGCCTTGGCCGACAATACGTCGTATTTCGCCAGCTCTTCACGGACACGGGCAATCAGCTGCGGGGAGCGGATCAGGTTCTCCTGGGCCAGTTCACGGTTGATGCTGCCGAAGATGTCCTTAATTCCTTCACGTTCCAGGCCGCCCGAGCGCAGCGCTTTGAGCTCTTCAGCGGCTTTTCTCACTTCGCCCAGATTCGGACGCGAGGAGCCAAGCTGCAGATCATAGCCGCTTAGCATTTTATCCAGATCAAACGGCTTCGTGAAGATGACCGAGAAGCGGCTGCTCGTATTCTCGTCGATGCCTTTCTCGATAATTACACCAGCCTCCAGGGCACGTAAGAAATCCGCACGCACTCTGGCATTATAATCACGGACCCGCGCATTAACGTAGGTATCGCCCCATGATTTCTCCGGAATCGGGGAAGGCAGGTAGGTCCAGTTATCCTTGTCGGTCATCACCAGATGTCGGCCAATGCCTTCCTTGTCCAGGATGGTCCGTTCATAGTTCTCCTCGAACACCCGCAGCGGCGTATACACAAACAGCGGCACCCCGTTACGTGTATTGAGCCAGAAAATCCGGTTCTTAACCTGGCTTTCCTTGATCGTGAACTGCGATTTGCCGAGTGCATTGTTCTGATAATTGCGGATTCCCTTCAGAATACCCGGCGCCTTCACCGGCACGGATACGAAGCCCCAAGACGGGAAGTGCAGACTGCCTGAACTGTTGCTGAGGTGGAAAATCGGCACCGCATCTTCATCCAGACGTCCGGCGATAATCCGCTCAACGAACTTATCCAGCGGCTCCTCGCGCCCGTATTTCATCACCAGGAAATCTTCCATTGAACGGGTAATGAGATCACCGAACTTGTCGCTGAGGAATTCAGAGATCGAACGGACGATATCAATCTCCTGCTCTTTGACCCAGCGTCCGGAATGCTTCAGCATTTCGCGCGTGAAATCACGGATCAGATCGTCGCCGTCCTTCTGGTCCATCACCTTAGAGATGGTTGCCGAAATATCCGGCACATTGACGATATTCCAATAGTAGGTTTTGTTGCCCTTATGATCAGCCTGCTCTTCGCCATTGATCAGAATGTCGCCATTCTTCTCGAAGATTGAGCTGAGCGCCGTCAGAATCTCTGTGAATACGCCGTAGATCCGGCTGTTCTCTTCATTCAGAAGCTCGTACAGATCCTCGTAGAACTGGATCATCTGCTCGGTGCGCTCCACATCGGCATGCAGCCAGTATTCATTGATCTTGGCTTCGATATAGGCGTTCTTCTTCTTCTCCTTGGAGACAAAAGCGCTGCGCGCATCGCCCAGCTTCTCCTCTGCACTGTCCTGCGCCGTCTCGATATCACGCGGCAGACGGAGCAGGCTCTCCCGCAGCGCTTCAATATACGACTGGATCAGCTTCAGGATACAGAAGCCCTTCTCCGTGTAGAGCAGCCGGGATACATAGAACGGCCCCTGCTCCGGATGCAGGAAGATCCGCTCCAGCTCCTCGCCGAAACGTCCGGTGATTTCACCCGGCAGCTGCTTCTTCGCTTTGATGTATTCTTCCCGCGCACGGGCGAGGAAGTTCTGTTCCAGCTCCGTATCCATGCTGACCACCTGGTTCTTGACCACATTGGCATGGCTGAGGCGCTCACTGTTCTGATAGCCGGGCAGCGGCTCAGGCACACGGGACTCGAAGGTCTTGATCATTGTATCGAGATCAATGCCGAGCTTGCGTGCCATCTTCTCCACATCCTCCTGCCCCGGGGCGTGATGGAACATCTTGTCCATCTTGTCGAAGAGGCGGAAAGCCAGATATGTGGTCATTTCCTCAATCGGCAGCACCGCCGAGGAAGCGCCGATAATGTTGTATTCATAATTCGCAGGATACGTCTTGTTCATCTGCGCAATGTTGGTGCGGATGTTGCTGATATAGTCATGGATGGCGAATTCCTCGCCGGAGGCTTTTTCCTCGCTGGCCATGAAGTTGGTGATATTCTCAGCCGTTACATTCATGCAGTAATCATAGGCATTCTCCAGCAGCTTGCCTTCCGTATTCGTCGCCGAGATGAGATGACACAGATTGAACGGCGGCAGCGGCGAATTGACGCTTAGAATATTGCCGTACTGCTGGTGGAACCGTTCTCCCCGGCTGTCCACATTCATCCAGTAATCCAGCTCTTTGAGCGCAGCATAACCGTTTTTGCGGATATACTCGCGGGTATGCTCGCTGAGGCTCTTGTTCGCCAGATTCACATCCGGGGTGAACAGGTAACCCAGCGTATTCACGCGGTCGATACCGGCAGCGCCATAGTCACGTTCAATAATCCCCCGGACAATGTAGGCAATATCCAGAAAGGCACCGCTGCCTGTTCCGCCGGACAAGCCGGTAAGCAGGAAAACCATCAGCTTCTTGCTGGTGCCGACCGACAGCGTCTTGATCTTCTTATCAATCGCAGCCACGACCTGATTAATCTTCGTGAACAGCAGCAGGCGTCCGGCCTGGCGCACCCCGGCGGCTCCGTTCATACCGTCCGTGATACTCAGCTCCGGCGACAGCCAGTCTGTAATGTACGAATCAAGAATGCTGCGGTTCTGCAGCAGTCCGCCGATCTCGGCATTGGCCAGCAGCACGAATTCATTCTGCGGGTCGAGGCCGATGCCTTTATATTTTTTGCCGCGGTCCTGTTCATTGGTCTCGAACGCCAGGAATTCCACATTGTCGGGCTTATCCCGTTTCTTCTTGGACAACGGATCCTCAGGCAGCTTGAAGCGGCGGTTAATCTGGTATTTCAAGCGCAGCAGGGCATCGATGCCCGTGCCGCCAAGTCCGATAATCAGAATCGGGTTGTCTATGGTGTCCACTCTTATTTTGTCGCTGACGATCCCTCCGCCAAGCGATACATCGAGCTGCTGAATATGTTCTCTTACTACCGGTTTCATAGGTTATCCTCCTAAAAGTTATGCGTAGCGCTTCTTCCTGAACATGCTTCGTTCAAAAATTCACTTCGGAGCTTACGCTTAGTCTGCTGTTATATCAAATATTCGAGTAATATCGTCTTATCTACCGTCTGCAGGGAGACCGATACGCGGTCACCGCTCTTCATCTCAAGGCCCCGCGAGGTATCGGCGGCGCGCCCTGACCGCTCCACTGAGATTCCTTCTCCTCCGCGCAGCATCAGCCGGTCATTGTTCCCCGGAGTGAAGACCAGCTTCTCGCTCTCCTTCAGTTCAGGCGCCAGCTGCAGCAGCTGATGCAATGTGAATTTGCCGCGGAAGCCTGCAAGCTTCTTGTACTGCGGATAGGTCTTCTCTCCGGTATTGCCGTCCAGCACTTCCACAACCAGCTGTCCGACAAAACCGCGGTTTGATCTGCGGCGCAGCAGCCAGAATGCGGCGGCGGCGGCCAGCAGGAGTACAATCCCGCCTATAATATAGTAAAGAGTGTTCGAGGACTTCTGATCCGTAACCGGTTCTTCACCAGTGCCTGCCCCCGTGGCCGGAGGACTTGTAGCCACCGTTCCTGTCTTGGCGTTGATTGTCAGCACATCGCTCTCGCGGTAGAAGCTGCTCTCTTCGGCCCGCACCTTAAGTTCATAGGCATGATTGTCTTTTATTTCAAAAGCACCCTTGAACTCAGCACCTGAATTGTCGAGCGCAATCTCCTCCACAGTCCCCGTATCGACATCCGTAGCCAGCAGCACTGCCTTCATCTCCTGGTACAAGCTGCTCTCTGTAACCTCAGCACCGTTGCTGAACAGATGCGAGGAGATATCGACGGTGTCACCTTTGCGGTAGGACTGGGAAGGCAGCGCATCGATCTTAAGCTCCAGATCATAGTTGAATACCAGATTGATATCAATTTTGTCCTTCGCCACACCCTTGACCTGGAGCTTCCAGTCTCCCTGCTCCGGCGAGAGCAGCTTGATCAGCGTGTAGGTAGAAGACTTGGACAGCAGCACAGCATCCGAGGGAATCGCTACTTCCTTCCCTGACGGATCACTCAGCTTCGCCGTTACAGGCTGCGAGGACATAATTGAAATATTCGCTTCCAGCACACTGCCGTTCGGCACATTGACCGTCACTTCCTGATAATCGCCGTTTGCCGTAATCGACGGCACCGGCACGACCTTCAGCTTCAGATGGCTGGCAAAAATCTCGCTGAGAATCTGCGGAAGATCATCCGCGGAATCCGTTGTGAATGCCTTGCCGCCTGTCTGATCGGACAGATTAGACAGAATATCCTTGTTCAGCTTACCATCCGCATTGAGCCCGATCGTATACACCGGGTACCCCTTCTGCTTCGCAGTTTCTACAGCGGCCTTCAGTTCCTGATCGGACTGGGCCTGCGTAGCGCCGCTGGCTTCATCTAAGTCATTGTTGCCGTCGGCCAGCATCACGATCATCGGCTCATGGCCAGGATCGCTGCCGTTCTCCAGCACCTTCACAGCTTCTTCCATTCCGACCGCTATATCCGTGTAGGGTCCACGGTTCAGCCCGTCGATGAAATCCTTCAAATCCTGTTTGTCCCCGGCAGAGGTGATGCCAAGCAGGGCCTTCTCGCGCTGCACCTTGTCGGTGTAGGCAACGATCCCCACCTTGTCTCCTTGCGTGGACAGCATATCTATGAACATCTTCATCGCTTCATTCGCGATCTTGTTCTTGTCGCTCTTGTTCATCGAGTTGCTGACATCAATCAGCAGTACAGCATCAATATGGGACGGCGCCGCAGAAGCAGCACTGGCCGCTGCGCCTCCGAAAGGCAGGACAGCGATGCATAGGATCAGCAGCAATACAGGAAAAATGCGCTGCAGTCTATTCTTGATCGTTCTGGGGTTACGGTGTGTACGAAGCATAAATAGGGCTCCTCTTGTGTTAAATTCGGCGGATCTGGCAAATCCGGCAGCATAGCTAAATTCTGTAAATAGTATGCCATTATGATATAATTAAACCTTGTAAACATCAACATAGTGACCGCTGGACCGGCACTCCCGTCTGGTAGAATCGCCATCTTGAAGCGGATGGATTATTCTAAGTATACGCCGTGTTCCTGAATATTTGATTAAAAGACCGTAACCAGAGAGAAAGGAAGAGTTCCATGATTACATACGTCATACTCGGAGTAACGTTCCTCTATGCCGTTATTCAGATCTCCTTATACGCTTCACGCCAGCGGAAGCCGCTTACCCGTCAGGACATAGACGAGCGGCTCCTTGCTGCACTGAACGGAGGCGACTCTACCCGTGAGTAAGAAGAAACCTGTTACCTTCCGGCCGTTCAAGGCTCCCCGCTATTCTTATGAGAAGCTCCGTATCTGCCGCCGCTGCGGGCGTTACACCGCCCTGGGCGAGGAACGCTGCACCCGCTGCGGCCGTGCCTCACTGACTCCCGTGGAGAAGCAGGCGGTATCCATTGCCGGGCGCAAGATGCATACCCGGCTGCTGCTCATCCTCCTGCTGACTCTGGCTTCGGTTTATTTCGGCCAAAGCCTGCAGCAGATGGCGCTAAGCGGTGCCGGCGGCATCGTGATAGCCGGACTGGTCTACTATACGCAGCGAAAAGTACGGCAGAACGAAAATCTGTATGCCCTTAATGAGCTGCTGGGCCGGAACATCCTCAGAATTAAGGAAGATCTGGAGCTTAACCGCCAGGAGGCAGTATCCGTCCTCCGCGAGAATGATGTCCTCGCTTATGAGAAGCTCCGCGAGATCTCCATTCTGCTGCGCGGAGACCGGATCTCCCGCCAGCGCGTAGCCCTGCTGCACGGCTTCCAGCTGCGCAAGGACATGGTTCTGGAGCTGGAACAGCTGCTGCTGAAGGACTTCGAGCCGCTGCTCGCTGAATATATCGGTGAAATCGCCAAGGTCCGGCCCGATTTGATTAAAGACCGCACCCTCCGCTATGTTAAGAACTACGAAGTGCAAATTCTCGAAATGGACAAAGGGCTGGCTATTCTGACTGTCGTTGCCGGGGCAGCGGTACGCCTGAAGCGTTATGCACTGCTCTATTCCGGGCTGATCGGAAGATATGTACAGGAGCTGCCCAAGGACCGCTTCCTGCGCTTATCCCGGCTGATTGCTGCGAACCCCTATGAGCCGTGGAACGGCCTGGATGCCAAGGTGGCGGAAATCCGCGAGCTCAAGTACCGGTGGGACCCTGAAGTATAAGGATGATAGCTGGCAGCACGCGCAATCCTTATATCCGAATAAAGGGGCTATACTATATGACGATCAAACAAGCATTAACCCTGCGGAATATTATGATCATTCTGTGTATCTTCATGCTGGTTCTGCTGGGACAGAAGGCTCTGGGGATAGAGGACAAGATTCAGACCGTGCGTGAGGCTGAGCGGCTGTATGCTGCAGGAGAGCTCATCGCTGCCGAGAACCAGTACCGGCTGGCAACGGCAAATACGGCAATCTTATACAAGGAAGAACAGATTAACGCACGGCTTAAAGAGCTCGCTCCCATAACGGCTATACGCAGCAGCCTAAGAGGACTGGTATTAACCCTGGAAGACCAGTTGACGGTCAAGGATTTCACCGGATATATGGAGAGTTATGCCTCCCTGCTCAGCCTGAAGAGCAAGTATATGGTTACGGGAGGACCTTATGAAGTCTATTATCGCCAGCTGTCCGCTGATTCAGGCATTTCGGAGAAGATGACGGCAGGGTTCCGGCAGTTCAAGGAGCAGTTTCTTGCCGGGCTCACGGAGAGCCAGAAGAACGCAGCGAATAACACGACCGGCGCCGGAAGCGCAGAGAGCGTCAAATGGAGCCTGCTGCAAATCCCCGAGGCCTATTACGGCGGGGCCGGGGCCAAGGAAGAATTACTGGCCGCGAAATTCGAGGCTCATGACACCGCCAGGCTGAAGGCTCTGGCGGCAGCCGGAAGCTTCCAGCCTATGCTGGACAGCGCCTTATCTATGGAAGAGGCTTATCAAAGCCATAGTTATACAGCGGACTGGATAGAGGAGCAGGTTCAGGAAAGTACCACACTTATTCTGAACAAGGACCTGGACGGCGATCATACCTCCGCCTTCGCCGGACACGCTGTGGCCTACCGCAAGTATGCTGAGTCAGCTGGCCTGAAATCTTCCAAAGTGCTGAAGCTAATCGACAGCAGCACCACCAGGCTGCTCCGCGAGGCGGCGCGCCAGGTCCGGGGCGGACAATATGCCGAAGCCATCCGGCTCTACGGGAATCTTAATCCGCTGCAGGACACCTCCGAGGCGGTTGCCGCTGCGACACTCGCCTGGAATACCGCTGAACCTGTGCGGCTACTGCCCGGGGGAGATGTCCAGGGCAGCTATAAACTTACGGCCTCCGTCACCGGACGCTATGGCGCTAAGGTGGCTGTGGCCGGAGTGGGCGCCAGCGGCAGGCTGGTCTACGCCGATATGAGCGATGACGGAACCCTCTCCACCCGCACCGGCGATTTGGTTGCGGATGCGGCTGCGCTGATAGAGCTTACTTTTGACGAGTCATTGTCTGTCTATTCAGAAGTACCTGTAGTTACAGCTATAGGCAGCCGAGAGGACGGGCGCCGTACGTTCACCGCCTACACCATTAGGCCCGAGGGGATCTCGCAGCTGTTCAGCTTTGCCGGCAGCGGCTATGAGCTGATTGCAGAAGACGGCTCCATCCGCGTATCGGATACAGACCTCGCCGACGGTCAAGACGGGCAGACGGCCATTTTCCGCCAGGTGAACGGCGCGTATGAGTTCTCGGAAATATACCGGGAGGTTACGTATACACCTATAGATGCTTCACAGCTGGAGCTTCATCCTTATGAGAAGGTGACTCTCTCGTGCAATATTTACATCGACTCTGCCGGGAGAACGGTCGCCAGCTCGAACGGGCGTTATCTGATCCTTCAAGGCGAAACCGGCGGGGTTACCGGATTAGCTGTCGCCAGCGGCCAGTTCGAGAACGGCTATGAGCATGCGCAGACGGATGCCGGCGAGCAGTATGTACCTGTCTTTATTGTAGATTCGATTGGTAGTTTAAGCATTCAGATGCCCTGATGCCGCTGATGTTCCGGTCATGCCAGAAGACGCAAGAGATGAACGGTGATTCTGCCGTTTGTCTCTTGCGTCTTCTTTTTGGGGGAACCCTAATTCCCAATTCTAACTGCTGACTGGCTTAAGCACGCCCGGCCTTGGCGGTTTGCAGTTTTCTTTTGCGGCCGAATAAGCGTAAATATCGTTTGCGGGTATACAGCACATCCGCCGATGCCGTCAGGGTAACCTTCACCTCAGTGAGCACCGCCTGCGTTTCCTTCACAGCCTGCTTCATCCGCCCGAGCTCTGACTTCACACCTTCCGATCTCGACTTCGCTTCATCCAGCGTCTCCTGCACATTCGTTTTGAACTCATCCACCGGAGCCTTCAACCCGTCCACCGATTGCTTCACACCGTCCAGCGACTGCTTCAGTCCGTTGATGCTTTTCTTAAATTCCTTCAGCGGGTTGCCCATATCGATTCCTCCTAAATTCCCTTTATCTACATTTACCCAGATTGGAGGGGGCAGCTTCCCGATCGGTTAAAATAAAGTGCAGCACTCTTTAATATGCATCAGTTGCCGCGCATTTCCTCCAGCAGCTCCATAATATCCGCCTCTTCAACCGGAACCGAATAGGAGCCGTCTGCGAAACGTTTCATCTCCCCGATGCCGTCCTGGAAGACGAAGCGGATGCGGCCGCTGCGCACTTTTTTGTCCGTGTACATCTTGTCCACCAGTGCCCTGTTAGCAATAGAATCCGGGATTTCCGTCGGCAAGCCTGCCTTCTTCAGCAGTGAGACTACACGATCAGCCTGCTCAGCCGTCATATATCCATACTTCACACCCAGCCTGGCCTGAATGACAAGCCCGACAGCAACAGCCTCACCATGCAGCAGCTGGTAGCCGCTGAGCGCCTCAAGCGCCCGGCCCGCCGTATGCCCCAGATTCAGAATCTGCCGCAGGTTGCTCTCATGCTCATCCTGTTCTACTACTTCGTATTTGATCCGGCAGTTCGTCAGCGCGATATGCCCGCATACGTCCGCATCCAGGATAAGCCCGCCCTGTTCTGAGATGACCCTGCCGATATTCTCCTCCAGGTAACGGAAGAATGTCTCGTCCGCCAGGCAGGCATGCTTGATCGTCTCCGCCAGACCGCTGCGGAACTCACGGGCCGGAAGGGTGCGCCATGCTGCCAGGTCTATGTACACTTTGCGGGGCTGGTGGAACACGCCGATCAGGTTCGTGGCGACAGGTGTATTCACGCCGGTTTTGCCGCCGACAGAGGCATCTGCCGCTGCCAGCAGAGTGGTTGCATAATTCAGGGCAGGGACCCCGCGGCCAAAGGTGCCGGCCAGAAATCCCGCCAGATCCGTTACGGCTCCGCCGCCCACGGCAATAATGCAGCAATCCCGCCCGTAGGCCTGGCTTAACAGCTGGTCTTCCAGCAGCGCCTTGGTTTCACGGGTTTTGGAGCTCTCTCCGGCCGGAAAAGAAAATAAATCCGCCTGGAAGCCGCTTTGCCGCAGCAGCTCCAGTAAGGGACGGCCATACAGCGGCTCGACCGTAGAATCGGTAATAATGGCGAACTTGCTTACATCCGGCAGAAGTCCCTGCTGCAGATCGCGGATCAGGGAACCGAACAGACCCTCGCCAATCTCAATAGTGTAAGAGTGATCGACTACTTTTTTGAGTACCACTTCAAAGCTCTTAGACATAGGCTCTGCCCCTTTCCTGTTCAACACTCTTCAATCGAATTGTCTCCTTCATTTGCGGATCATCGTCCGGTAGACGAATTTGGGCAGGGCGGATTGTCTGCGCCAGCGTGATTTCTGGCCTTTGGCAACGGGTGCGAACAAGAGCCTGTGGGCCCACTCCAGATTCAGCTTTTTCCAGATGGCCGGTGCCGGCTTCACTTTGCCCGAGATTACGTCCAGACTGCCGCCAACGCCAAACACAACCTTAACCCCGCTGAGCGCCTCCTTATGCTTATACAGCCATTTGTCCGAGTAGGGAGCGCCCATGGCAAGAATGAGAATATCCGGCTGGGCCTGCTGAATACCGGCGATAATTCCTGGCTCCTCGGCCGCTGTAAAGAATCCGTGATGCCTTCCGGCAATCTTCACCTGCGGATAGCGCAGGGCGATTCTCTCCACCGCTTGTCCGCTGGTCACTTCATCCGTTCCGAGGAAATAGAAACTCCAGCCCCGCTCATTCCCCTTCGCAAGCAGGCTCAGCAGCAGATCGTAGCCGGTCACCCGCTCCGGAATGGGATTCCCCTGTCTTCGTGCCGCCATTACAATCCCGATCCCGTCTGGTACGATCAGATCCGCCGAGCAGATGATCTCGCGGAGTCTCCCGTCCGATTGACTGGCCAATGTAATCTCCGGATTCGCTGTAATCAGGTGAAACAGCCCTCCCTGTCCGCCCCCGATGTGCCTGTCCAGCAGCGAGGTTGTCTGTTCAAGCGTCAGCTTGGAGAATGGAACTCCGAGAATGGAAACCTTGTCCTTCATCGTTTCACCTGTCCTTCCCAATCCTGTAGAATAACCCACTGCACCGCGGCTCTCCCAGAACCGAATGCATTGAACCGGTATAAACCAGCTTGTTATGTATGCCTGTTACCTGAAACTGATTGAGCGAGCCGCAGTCCACCCGAACGCCCGCAATATCCGCCATCCTCCAAGCCAATGCCGTTCACTGTTAACTTTTATGTAAAGCAGGCTATGAATCTCATAAGATAACCATATATTTACACGGGCAATTCCACCATACCAACATCGGTATTTCTTTTCAATGCTGAAAATTACTTTAGCTGCTTCCGGCTTCTCCGCATCCGCGGACGCAAAGCTCCGGATGCTCCCGACATGGTCATTTGCCGATGGAACTAACCATTTTAAGAAGCGGGACCTCCTTCTTGTTTCAGCACGAAAACCTCTGCCCGGCGGGCAGAGGCTCCTTCTTATTTATAGGGTATATGCAGTTGCTCCGCCCCTTTGCGCTTGCTGCTGTGACGGAAAGAATACAGCTGCCAGACTGAAGAAAGGCCTACGGCGGCTGCACAGACTACGAATACGGCCAGATAACTCCCGTTCGGACTACCTCTGCCGCCAATCATCAGTCCGCCTGCCGCCGTGCCGAACATCATGCCAATGTTGCGCGACAAGGCAAGCAGGCTGCTGACCCGGCCAAGCTGCGATTTCGCCGCCAGCCCCATAACAATACTTGTGTTAGGTGAAGTAATCATCCCCATTGCGCAGCCGAGCAGCATAACCGGCAGCACCATGGCACTTGTCCTCAGCACAGGTGAGCCGAAACCCAGCGCCAGCAGCGTGACACTCATCAGCAGCAGTCCGGCCGTCAGGATGCCGAGCGGCCCTTTGCGGTCCGCGATGCTCCCGCTGACAGGAGCGGTCACCACCAGCGCCAGCGGGTATCCAATCATGATCAGCCCCACCCAGGCTGGCTCAGCCCCGGATATACGCAGTAGCGAGGGCAAAGCCAGCTGTGCGGCGAAGGCCGCCATATATGTGATAACCGTAATGGCGATGCCGGCGGCAAAGCTCCGGTCAGTGAACAGGCTGACACCGCTGTCCGCTGGCGGGAATTCACCAAGCGCCCCCCTCTTATCCCTGCTGCGGGAGAAGCGGGCATGTGCCGTATAAGCGGCCGCCATCCCCGCTGAAGCCGCCAGCAGCAGCAGCACGGGCAGAGACAGGAATGAGGAGCGGCCGCCGAGATCGAAGGCGATCATCAGCGAGGAGAGACAGGCCGCAAACCAGGCTGCTCCGGCGAGATCCAGCCTGCCTCCGGCCGTTTCCGTATCCCGGGGAATCAGCCTGTGCGCAAGCACGCCTACGCCCGCCGCCACTACGGCCAGCAGCCAGAAGTTGCTCTCCCAGGTGAACCACTGGATCAGGAAGCCGCCAAGACCGGGACCTGCCATGGAGCCGGCAGCGACGAAGGTGCTCATCAGCCCCAGTGCCCTGCCCCGCTGCCCGGCCGGAAATACAGAGACAATGAGGGCCATATTGGTCGCCTGATACATGGAGGCGCCGGCTCCCTGCATGACTCTGAAGCCAAGCAGCATGGCTTCGTTCTGGGCAAGCGCACAGCCCAGGGCTCCCGCCGCGAAAGCGAACAGGCCCAGATTATGCACCTTACGGCGGCCGAACCTGTCTCCCAGCCGTCCCATTACAGGCAGCAGGACCGAGATCACCAGCAGATAGATACTGACGATCCACTGGGCAGAGGCCACCGGAAACCGCAGATCAGCCGCAATATCGATAAGCGAAATATTGAACATACCGGCAGACAGATTGGACAGAAAGGCCCCAAGGCAGATGACCACCTTGACCGCCGTATGGTTTACGGCTTCCCCGGAAGACCGTACCGGTGAATTCATAATATCCGCTGCAGGGCGGGCTGATTCCACATCTTCCAGCTTTCTTCAATATCTGCGGCTGAAGCCACCACGCCGAAGTAGCCCTTCATGTTCTCCAGCGTCATCTCATGAGCGGCCCGGGAATAGGAGGCACAGGCATCCTGAACCATCACAATCTGATAATCCAGCATGAAACCGTCCCTTGCCGTCGACTCCACGCACACATTGGTACTCACTCCTGTCATAATCAGGGTTTCGATCCGCTGCGAACGCAGCACAGAATCGAGGCGGGTATTGATAAAAGCGCTATACCGGTGTTTATTGACAATAATCTCCTCAGGAAGCGGGGCCACCTCATAGAATTCAGCCCCCCAGCTTCCTCTGCGGCAGACTCCCAGCGAACCGCGCCCGGAGCGGGAAGTCCAAACGGGCGAATCGGTCGCCTTTTCATGGAAGGTCTGGATATAGATCACCGGCACGCCCTGTGTTCTCGCTGCCGCGATCAGCCCATGCAGCTGCGGCATCATCTCGCGTACGGCTGACACATCACTTCCGCCAGTGGCGAGTGCTCCTTCCTCATGGCAGTAATCATTCTGCACATCTACTATAATAAGTGCGGTTTTATCAGGCATAATCAGATCGGCAGTTAATTCCATCATCTTCACCTCTTTAGTTTTTGAAGGCCTATGGTACGGTGTTCAGCTTAGCTTATTTCACTGCTGTCTTGTTCACAAACTGCATATCGACCAAGTCCTCGTAGGTATATTCGCCTTTGTAGATTCCGGTCTTAATCATCACGTTCATGTCCTTATCCAGCGCCTCCTCCGAAATGATCCCATCCGGACTCCAGAGCCGATCGGCATACGCCCGGTCAAGCGCAGCTTGTGCCGCTTCATCGGATAGTGTAGGGAATTCAGCCTTCAGGACGCTCATCGCCAGAGCTTTATCCTCCTGGATGGCTTTCAGTGCTTTCACAACGGCGTTAACCGCCTTCTGCACCGTTTCCGGGTCCTTCTCCAGTGTCGACTTCTTCACGCTCAGCACAGAGTAGGCATAGTCGCCCATATCATGGAACTTGTAAAAAGGTTCTTCCCATACCCCCTTGGCGATCCCGTCACTGATCTGCGGCTCGGCGCCGTTCGCAATATCCGCCGCACCCTGCTGAACCATTGCTACCACGGTTGAACCATCCGCCGGCTCGAGCAGCCGCACATCCTTCTGCGGATCAAGCCCCAGCTCCAGAAGCAGATATTGGGTCAGCAGGTTCGGGGTTCCGCCATGCCGTCCGGCATTCAATTTCTTATCCTGCAGGAAGGCTTTCAATTCCTCATCAGAGCTGCCCGCAGGGGCTGTCCCTTTCTTGGCCATCAGGTAAACATTCGCACGGTTAACCACATTGCTGACTGAAACGATCGGGTCGGAGTTGCCGATATTCGCCAGTGCATTGGATTCCGGTCCGCCGATGACGCCCCAGGCATCCCCGCTGACCACCGAGGTCACATGTGTACCGCCGGCAGCCTGAAGCATTTCAACCTCAAGCCCTTCATCTGCAAAATATCCCTCGCTTTGCGCTACATACAGCGGCAGATAACCTGTGTAATGCAGCGGCTCGGCAATGACCAGCTTCTTGAGTTTTCCCGCTTCGTTGCCGGCAGCGGCGGCTTCAACTTCCGCATTCCCTTTGCTGCTGCATCCGGAGAGCAGGATCATTACGGAGGCAAGCAGGACGGCGGACAGCTTCACTTTGGTTACATTCATCATCAGGTTCTCCCCTTTATCTTATATAGGATTGCTTAGGTCTCAAGCCTTCTTCATCCCGTATCCCTTGGACAGCCATTTCTCCAGCAGGACCACTCCCGCATACATCACCATCGACAGAACGGACAAGACTACAACTCCCACCCAGACGAGATTGATATCAAGGATCGTACCGGCGTAGATCACCATGCGGCCAATCCCGTGGCTTGAAGCAATGAATTCCCCGACAATCGCACCGGCCAGCGAGAGGGCAATATTAATCCGCAGACTGCTGATCATCCAGGGCATCGCCCAGGGAATGACCACCTTGGTAAACACCTGATGGCGTTTCGCGCCCAGCGAATACATCAGCTTCTCCATATCCTTGTCCACACTCTGCACGCCGCTGTGCGCCGACAAGGCGGCAACGACTACCGTCATGGCAAAAGCGAGCGCCACCTTGGAGAAGAATCCGATGCCCAGCAGAATCACCAGCACAGGAGCAAGCGCCAGCTTGGGCATGGCATTGAGCAGGATCAGGAACGGTTCACTGATGCCGGCGAATCTGCGTGACCACCAGAAGGATAAACCGAGCAGCGATCCGATCAGGGTCCCGCCGATGAAGCCCAGAATCGTCGAGCTGGAGGTATAAGCGATATCCTCCAGCAGAGTACCCTGCGTCATCTGTATCCATGTTGTGCTGAGAATCCGTACCGGGCTGCTCCAATAGTATGAATCCATCCAGCCGATCCGCGTAAACAGCTCCCAGCAGAGTACGATCAGCAACCCGACCGTCAGCCGCCCGATTCCAACAATCCGCTGTGTCCGGCGCCTTGCCCCCTCTTCATCCACGATGACGGGTTCCTTCTGCATTTTCTCAGGCTTGACCGAATGGATCGGGGCCGGCTCCAGCTTGTGAATCACATACCCTTTCTTTTGTACACTCTCCATGGTTGTTCTCTCCTTCTGTAAGTTTTGTAAGTTCTACGAGATATGGGCTGCCGGCTCTTCGCCTCCGCCTGACAGCAGGTCCAGCAGATGGGCTTTGAGCTCCATAAATGACGCAGATACCGTATCCTCCTTATGTCTCGGGCGCGGCATATCCACAGAAATCTTGGAGATGATTCTGCCCGGCCGCCCGGAGAAGACATAGATGTCATCAGACAGGTAGATGGCTTCATCAATATCGTGGGTGACGAATAACACCGTCTTGCGGAAATCCTCCCAGATCTCCAGCAGCCAGTTCTGCATGGTCAGCCGGGTCTGGGCATCCAGTGCGCCAAAGGGCTCGTCCAGCAAAATAATATCCCGGTCGTACAGCAGCGTGCGGAGCAGCGCTGCCCGCTGGCGCATGCCTCCGGACAATTCTGCCGGATAATGGCCGCCGAAGCCTTTCAGTCCATAACGGTCCATCAGCGGCTGGGCCCGGGCTACCGCTTCCTTACGCGGCACACCGCGGATCTCCATGCCCAGAATAATGTTATCCAGGATCGTCCTCCAGGGGAGCAGCATGTCCTTCTGCAGCATATATCCGACATATCCGGTCTTTAAGGCGATATCCTCACCATCAGCAAGCACGCGGCCGGTAGACGGCGGAATCAGTCCTGCTATGATATTGAACAATGTGGATTTGCCGCAGCCGCTGGGGCCGATTATACTGACAAATCTGCCTTGCTCTATAGAGAGATTCGTCTCCTGCATGGCGATAATCTCCTGGCCGTCACGGCGGAACCACTTGCTCACACCGGCAATCTCAATCTTTGCTTTCATAGAATCAGCTCCTTATTAGGTTTAACAGCATTTGTAAGCCCGGATAAACAAAAAGCCGCCAGTTTTAGACACAGCCCTAGAGGGCAGATGTCCGAAAACTGACGGCAGGCCGGCTCTCCGGAAGATCAGAGTTCCAACGTAACGTTCAGGTAATGCTCGAGGTCCTTCTCCAAAATTATGATCGTACCGGAATACTCGGTCTCCACATCATAATCTTTAAGAACGGCCTTGATATTCACTTGAAATTCATCCAGAAATGCCTGCTTGATTTCACACTTGAATACTTCATGCAGCACCAGATTAATCTGGCGGCTGGCCGTGGCATCATGGGCATCCAGCACCTTCAGTACGGGCACCCGGCTGTTAATGGATAGAATAATAATCTTGTTCCCCACGAAGTCGACCTTCTGCTGCTTGACGCCGGCGTTAAACAGCTTCTTGTTGATTTCGTTATAAATCCTTAAAATATCCTGTTTCCATTGTCCGGCGGAAGCGATCATTGCGATCACACCTTCATAGCTATTAATAATGTTACATTATGTCACAAGTACGTCAACAACTGCATCATTGTCCACCGCTTATACATCATTATAGATAAAAAGGTAGAGTTGTCAATAAATTTACGTAAGATAAATTAACATCTTAATTAATATTTCGGATTATATGTAATGTTAGTTTACACATAAAAAGATATCATCCTAAATATTTACAAAATAACGCTAATGAATTACAATCATTACGTAACTACGTAATTACATAATTTTGAAAGCAGGTGATCTTCCTTCATGACCCGTGACTTAAGCAGCGAACTGGATACGCTGAAGCAGCAGGTTGCCGAGCTTCAGGCGGCCGTCCAGCATTGGAACACTGAGCGGAGAAGCTTGGCAGGCCATGCTGATCCGCCGGAATCTGTGAATTCAGCCGCAGAAGCGGGGCTGCCCGGCGCGGGACGCGGATCTGTATTTTATTCCGGCCATGCCCGTCTTAACGGACAAAGCTACCGCTGGGAACCCCATGAGCGTCCGATGGAACAGCTGCTCGAAGTGAACAACGAGAAATCAGCCAAAGTACTGGCGGCATTAAGCAACCGGCAACGGCTGGACATTCTGAAATCCGTCATTCAGGAGCCGCTTACGGGCAGTGAGCTGGTGGAGCGTCTGGGTATGGGCACTACCGGCCAGCTGTATCATCATCTCAAAGCATTGACTGGCGCAGATTTATTAGTGCAGGAGAGCGGAGGCCGTTATGCTTTCCCTTCTCACCGCCTCCTCCCCTTCCTCCTGCTGCTGGCTTCGGTTAGTACTCTAGAGGATACAAGTGACTATATGGACACGATGAGAACGAGAAATAACGCGGGGATTTATCTGGGTCCTGCACACAATTTCGATGTCCACCATCTGCTGTGGGCTGTTATCGAGAATCCGGTGAT
Source organism: Paenibacillus sp. FSL R10-2199 (assembly GCF_038000235.1). Taxonomy (NCBI): domain Bacteria; kingdom Bacillati; phylum Bacillota; class Bacilli; order Caryophanales; family Paenibacillaceae; genus Paenibacillus; species Paenibacillus sp. FSL R10-2199. Next base: position 1,731,326 of record NZ_JBBOBO010000002.1, read on the forward strand.
GGAGCATGCGGCCGGATATTGCAGCGAAATCGGGATATTCCTGCATGATGACGGGAGTGTCACCGTAACAGACAATGGACGGGGAATTCCGGTAGCGTCTCTACCAAATTCCAACATACCAGCTGCGCAATCCATTCTGACCGATATTCATAGATTTAATGGAGACGGAGCTTTTAAGGTGCCTGGTGCTGAGCAGGGAATCAGCATTGCCGTGGTCAACGCCCTCTCCGGCAGACTTACCGTTGATATCCGGCGCGGCGGCAGAATGTACCGCCAGGAGTATAGGCATGGTGTGCCACAGTCCGGACTGATGACGGTTGGAATCGCGAAGGATACGGGGACAAGTGTGACGTTTAAGCCGGATCAGGAATTTCTGGGCACAGGCTTTGAACAGGCACGGCTGAATGAACACAGTCATGAGCTGATGAAGGCATATCCGGGGCTCTCCATCTTCATTAACAACTAAACCGGGTGAATGAAATGAAAGGAGACTGCTGCTATATGAAACATGAAACGATCTATAGTCATGAGGATACGCTGAAGATGCTTGACTCTCTTTTTCGGGAAGAAGGGCAATGGTGGGATCAGTTCTACGGGGACCGGAATAAAGGGATTCCTTTCTTCAAGGATCGTCCGGATGAGAATTTGGTTGAATACGTAAGCAAGCGGCATATTACACCCGGCAAGGTGCTGGAATTAGGCTGCGGGGGCGGCAGAAATGCGGTTTATCTGGCTCAGCAGGGCTACGCCGTGGATGCCATTGACATCTCTCGGGCAGCGGTAGAATGGGGAAAGGAACGCGCCAGCAAACATCAGGTGGAGGTGAATTTCGCCCGCAGCAATATTTTTGACCTAAGCCTGGAGCCAGGCAGCTACGACCTCATCTATGACAGCGGATGTTTCCATCACATCTACCCCCACCGGAGAGTTACCTTCCTCGAATTGGTGAACAGGACACTTAAGCCTGGCGGGTATTTCGGACTGGTCTGCTTCGCCGCCGGCGCCATGGGTGCGGAGATCACAGATTGGGAAGTGTACCGGCAGCGGAGCCTCCGGGGCGGACTAGGCTTCACCGAGGATAAGCTTAAGAGCTTCTTCAGCGGTTTGGAGCTTATAGAGTTCAGACGCATGCGCCAGATGGATCAGAAGGATGTGCTGTTTGGTGAAGCTTTTCTGTGGACTGCCTTGTTCAGAAAAAATTAACGGAGTACTTGTCCTTTTTCACATCTACTCCATGTCAGGCTTGCCGTAAGTGTACGGCTCATCAACCCTATCGCTGGCACAATGTATTCGGTTTTTCGTATACATTCGGCTCATTTACTCTATCGTCGGCACAATGTACTCGGTTTTTCGTACATTCGGCTCATTTACTCTATCGTCGGCATATTGTATTCGGTTTTTCGCATACATTCCGCTCATCAACCCTATCGTCGGCACAATGTATTCGGTTTTTCGTATACATTCGGTTCATTTACCCTATCGCTGGCACAATGTATTCGGTTTTTCGTATACATTCGGCTCATTTACCATATCGTCTGCACATTGTACTCGGTTTTTCGCATACATTCGGCTCATTCACCCTATCGCTGGCACCTTGTATTCGGTTTTTCGCATACATTCGGCTCATCAACCCTATCGTTAGCACAATGTATTCGGTTTTTCGTATACATTCGGTTCATTTACCCTATCGCTGGCACAATGTATTCGGTTTTTCGCATACATTCGGCTCATCAACCCTATCGTCGGCACAATGTATTCGGTTTTTCGCATACATTCGGCTCATCTCTACCTGTCTTTCTCTTAAGCCCCCGCCGAAAGGATCGCCGTACGTAGGAGTGCCGCTGCTCTCCGCTTCCGACTAACCGGAATTTCTCCGTGACTGTGTACCGGCTTTCCGCCGCAGCAGTGCTGCAATCCACGCTACAAGGATAACCAGTGCGATCCCGCCAGCCAGAATATAAGCATTATAGAACAGGTTGTTGGTATATTGATTGATCCAGCCGAAGCGGAATACGACGGAATCCTCATCTCTGGTGAAACCTCTCAGATGTACTCTCAACGCATCGACATATCCGGTTTCCAGCCAGATGGCGAGCGGCAGCACAATAAGCGCTGAGACGGCAATCAACAGACTTGGTATGCTGAATACGGATTTCATCCGGAATAATCGGTAGAGCACCATGCCCGCACTGCACAAAAGAATAATGCCAAACAGCCATCCCGCCGCAAGCATGATAATTCCCGGATTGCCGTTGCCGGATATCGTTCCGCCGGTTTTATATGTGAATGTCATCCCATCCGTCAATACTACCAGGATGATGTTAATCAGCAGCCATATCAGCAGTTTCCGCCAACCCTTGCCCATATCCATTCTCCCCTTTCCATAATTAAAAAAGGCTGAGTGCCCGTTATAGATGCGCTCAGCCTGCCTCATGCAGCCTATTTCCTTCTATTCCACCCGTTCTGTAAACAACCGGCCGGCGTAGTCACTGATCAGCTCACGCATGGCCAGCTTACTCCGCCATTCTGCCGGTATACCATCCAGCCCGTAATACGCTCCGGCGATCTGGCCGTAGACCGCCCCTGTGGTATCGGCGTCATTGCCCAGATTCACAGCGAGCAGTGCGCCCTCCGCAAAGCTGGAGGATTTGTGAAAAGCCCACAGTGCCGCCTCCAGCGACTCTACTACATATCCCGAGCCTTGGATATCAGGCGGCTCCTTGATCCGGTAGGAGCCATACTTAATATTCAGCATATGCGGCGTCAGGCTGTCTTCATTCAGCCAATCACGGTAAGCCTCCGGAGCCAGCATGTCCTGCTTGCTCCACCCGTGCAGTCCGGCAAGGATGTACGCCGCGAGCAGACGGCAGGCATCCAGACATTCAACTGCGCCATGCGTCGTTCTTGAACTGAGCGCCGCATAGCGGATAGCTTCTGCAGGATTCTCTGCGTAGTACATGACCACCGGCGCAAGCCGCATAATGGAGCCGTTCCCGGCAGAATGAGGATCCTCCGATCCGCTGAACCCTTCGCCGCCGGCTTCGAATTGATGCAGCGCTGCGCGTGTCGCATTGCCGATATCGAAACATTCGCCGGTACTGCTGAGCTCTCCTTCGCGGTACCACTTCACATAACGCTGCATCTGATCCACAGGATCAAATGCCTGCTTCGTAAGCAGACTCTCCGCAAGGCAGAGCGCCATTGACGTATCATCGGTCCACTGTCCCGGCTGGAGACCAAATACCCCGCCGCCGACAATATCCGTAAGCGGCTCAAAGGTTCCGGGTGCTTTGAACTCAGCGGTCGTTCCCAGCGCATCTCCAGCGGCCAGACCCTGCAGGCAGCCCTGGTAGCGGTCAGCATTCAATGTCATTTGGTTTCCCCCTTTTTCCTCCTTCTTACGCTTGCAGCTATACTATTGCTGATTAGAGCGATTACGGAGTACAAGATGCCATAGAACAACGCACCGCTTCCGTCAAACAACACGTAGATGGATAACACGAACAGCGGCAACGGCAACAGGCATACCAGCAGGTTGAAACCCAGCTTAAGTCCCGAATCCGCAGCAAGAATCAGCACGGCTGTGGGATTCACCAGAACCAGCAGCAGCAGCCAGCTGCCAAGATCCTCCATTACCCCGGAACCGCCGCTTTGAAAATACGGGATCACCAGAAACAATACAAGATAGACTACAGTGTGAAGCAGAAGCTTGCGGGATAATGGCGTCAGGTTCAGTTTATTCACCGGGATACTTAAGCCCCCATTGTTCACGCACACCGTCCAGCAGCTTAAGAATCGCAACGGACTCATCCAGCGTCATCACCGGGCTTTCCGTCAGCCCTGCCTGAAGACAACGTCCCACTTCCTCAGCTTCAAAAGAATACCCGATCGAAGCACGGTCATCCTCAAAGGTCTCCACCAGCTCCCCGCCGATATACAGCTCAGCCGATTTCGGATTTACCAGCGTGCCTTTGACCACGATATAGCCTTCAGTTCCATAGACATAGGCTTCTTCATGCAGCTTCAGGCGAATCCCGCCGTTCAGGGAAGCCGACTTGCCATCCCCATAAGACAGCAGCAGGGAGAAGTGCTCGTCCACACCAGTCTCGCCGATATGTACGGTGCTGGAGACGGCTTCCGGGTGAGGTCCGAATACCATCGACGCGAAGGAGATGGGATAGATACCGACATCCAGCAGGGCTCCGCCGCCAAGGGCCGGGTTCAGCAGACGCCCCTCCGGATTCCAGTCCGCGCGGAAACCAAGATCCGCTTTGACCAGCCGCACTTCGCCGATACGCTCTGCTGCGAGCCATTCTCTAACCTTGGCATTGGCCGGAATATAGCGGCTCCACATAGCCTCCATCAGGAACAGCTTCTGCTGGCGGGCATACGCCACGATTTCTTCCAGCTCTGCACTGTTCACGGTAAAAGGCTTCTCACAGAGCACGGCTTTACCGGCACGCAATGCGAGCAGCGCATTCTCTTTGTGGAACGGATGCGGCGTTCCAATATAAATCGCATCCACTTCAGGATCGCTGACCAATTCCTCGTAGGTGGCATATGCCACAGGGATGCCGTGATTTCGGGCAAACTCATCTGCGCTTTCCTGAGTGCGCGATCCAACCGCATAAGCCACACCATTGCTGGCATGGGCCAAATCTGTAGCGAACTGATGGGCGATCCAGCCTGTGCTGAGAATGCCCCATTTTATCATGTAAGCGTTATCTTCTGTCATTAGTTAAATCCTCCTCTTAAATGAAACTTAGTCCCTATGATTCTATCAAAATGTGCCTGGTGTGTACATGTTGCCCGCTTCCCGCCGTCCGCCGGGTTAATACTATCAGCCCCTGTTCTCTACCTGCAGCAGCAGAATCCGGTCCTTGAACCCGCCGCGGCGCTCCGCTTTGTCAGCACGGATCTGTTCCAGAATACCGCTGTCCCCGCCATGGGTTACCGCCAAAGCCCGGATGACTTCCAGCAGATCCGCCAGCTCCTCGAGCGCCTGTCCGTCATTGTCCTCCCGTAGATACTCTGCCAGCTCCTCATGCAGCTTCGCACGCAGCTCCCGTATATATTCCTCCTCGTCCATGATTCTTGTCCTGCAGGTTTGCCCGTTCGCCGCAATCAGCGCCGGTATTCCGTCACGCACCAGTTTCGGATAATCAGCCAATTTCATTGTCTCCTTCGGGATGTATTGAATTTATAGACATTTTTATGTACGATCTGCGGATGAATCCAACTACAAATCATAATCCATTGAATCAAACATAATCCATTGAAGCCAGCTCATACTTCAGAGGTGAAGCATTATCACCAGCAGTCACACCAATTTCCCTTTGTTCTGCCGGGCAGTGCCGCCTTCGAAATGGAGGGTGAATAGTTTGTTCCGGACCCGCAATAGGGCATAGAGATTTCTCCTCTAGTACACCATCAAATGTTCAACAAATCAACTCATCCGCCGGTGAAAAGGACTGAGAATCCTCTATTCCAGTTAATCAGATGTATTTGCTGGCCAAACGGACTCAGAATCCGTTAATTGATGGTTCACACCCCTATCGGGCATAAAAAAACAAGATAAGTGATTCTCAGTCCGCTTGAGCTCCATAAAGAGGCTTTTGGAAGAAATAACGGCTTCTCAGTCCGGTTCATTCCATATAAAGATAAAGGCACTATATAGATTGAACCGGGAAAATTCCACTGTGGGGATTAGCCGTGGCTGCAGAGAATGTTTGACTTCCGGCCACTGTTAGGTTTGTATATATACCCGAACCAAAAACTCTCCCCGTCAGCCGCGAATCCGCAGTGACGGGGAGAGCTTCTTATTAACAATCTAATCCTATATTATTTGCTCAGTACAAGCTCCAGGCGGACCTCAAGGTTATTCTCGGTATCCAGCACAATCGAATGCGGATTGCTCATGCCGAAATCTTCAAAGGTAACCATGGTTGTGCCCGACAACATGAGCTGTCCGCCGCTGTATACGGCTTGCGAGTCAAACGTAACATCCTTCTCTATCCCCTTGACTGTCAGCGTACCCTGGAGCTCAACCGGCACCGCTGTGCCCTCCGTCCATTCCGCCGGAAGCTCCGAGAAGGAACTCACGGTAAATGTGGACTCCGGGAACTCCGTCACTGCCAGGAAGTCTGCTCCCTTGACATGCTCGTCCCGCTGGCCGTTGCCGGAATCCAGCGCACTCATCTCTACGGTTCCTTCGCCCGTCATCGAGCTGGCATCCTCCAGGTTCACATTCCAGTTTCCGGTAACGGAAGGGTCTACGAAGTTAACAGTTTCTTTGGAAGTTGTCACTGACCAGTAGACTTTGGACGTATCCGCAATGCTCCAGGCACCGTTCAGCTGCTCTGCCGTAACTGCAGCACCAGTCGCTGCCGCCGCGTTCGCAGTTCCCGCTTCCTGGGTCTCAGTTCCTTGACTCTGCGCAGGAATAACAGATTCGATCTCAACATTATTGCCCAGGCTATTGTTAAGTAACATGAATGCTGAGATAGCTCCTGCGATAACGACTACGGCTGCGATTAAGGCGATTGTTTTCTTCTTCATCTTATTCCCTCCATCCAATTCTCTGTATGCCCTATTAGGCTTGGTTCCCATTCTAACAAAGCAATATGTCGGGAAGAAGTCAAAACACACCGGCCCGCAGTATGGTAGAATTGTCGTAATTTTAACTAACACATAGCCGTAGCCCCGGGAGAAGCATTCCCCGCCGGGCCTGAGAAGGAGGCTGAATAGATGAAATCCATTCTGATTGTTGAGGATGAGGAGGCGATTGCCCGGGTGCTCAGTGCTTATCTGCGAAAAGCGGGCTTCCACGTCACCCGTGCCGCCGACGGCCGGAGTGCCCTGGAAGCCTTCGAGGTGGCGCCGCCCTCGCTGATTCTGCTCGATATTATGCTGCCGAACATGGACGGCTTCGAGCTGCTCGGACTGATCCGCGAGAAAAGCAGCTGTCCTGTCATTATGCTCACGGCCAGGGACGGCATCAATGACCGGCTGGCGGGATTGGACGGCGGGGCCGACGACTATATGTCGAAGCCGTTCATTCCCGAGGAGGTTGTCGCCCGCGTGAACGCGGTGCTGCGCCGCCCCTCGCAGTGGTCGGACGGCAGCCGCAAGCGCCATTTCGGCAGCCTGTTCATTGATTACTCTGCGCGCAGTGTGTTCCTGAACGGGGCTGAGGTCAGCCTTAGTCCGCGCGATATGTCCGTGCTGCTGTTCCTGGCCGAACGCCCGAATCAGATCTGCACCCGTGACCAGCTGCTGGAGCATGTATGGGAAATGGATTACGAAGGAAGCGACCGGGCCGTTGACCTCTCCATTAAAAGACTGCGCCAGGCGCTCTCGCACTGGCCGGACAATGAAGGAGAGATCCGTACCCTGAGAGGAACAGGTTATCAATTATGGACAACATGAACAACAGAACAAAGAAACCCACTTCGATCCTCTCCTACTGGACCGTCCGTTACCTGCTGATTATCAGTATCGGGCTGCTGCTGACGGCGCTGGTAACCTTCTGGTGGATTCAGCAGGAAGCGATGAACAACCGGATGCAGACCACCGGCCTGCTGGCCCAGGAGATTGCCGACCGCAGCGTCGGCACGGACGGACAGCTCGCCATCACCCAGGGCCTCGACAAGCTGGTCGAGGACCGCAAGCGGTTCTTCAAGGTAACCATGGAAATGTGCGTGATCATTACCGGACCTTCGGGCGAGCTGCTGTATTCCCAGCCTCCTCTGACGGATGAAGAGATGCGGCATAAGCTGAATGATACGCTGACGGATTCCCGCAGCCCGGAATTCAAGGCCGCCGCTGCGCAGATCCAGGGAGATCAGGGAACGCTCGGGCAGGTAATCGTCCTGCAGTCCAAACGTTCCCTGCGTCATATCCCGCAGGAAGAGATCACCTTCTTCTCGATCATCATTGTCTTCCTGATCATTTTAAGCTGGCTGACGATCTACCTCTTGTCGATCAAGCTGGCCAAGCCGATTCAGCGGGTCGCTGCCGCTGCTGCACAGATCAGCGGCGGCCAGTATAACATCGTGCTGGAGACCGGAGCCAAGGAGCGGGAAATCCAAGAACTGCTGGTATCCTTCCAGGAGATGGCGGGCAAGCTGCAGCAGTTCGAGCAGTCCCGGGCCGTCATGCTGGCCGGAGTGTCCCATGAACTGAAGACCCCGGTCACCTCTATTAAAGGACTGCTTCATGCGGTCCGCGAGGGTGTGGTCGAGGGAGATGAGGCCGGGGAATTCCTCGATATCGCCTTACTCGAAGCCGAGCGGCTGCAGCGCATGGTCGCGGATCTGCTCGACTATAACGCGCTGACAGCGGGCATTGTCGCCGTCCGTCATGATAGGCTGGAGGCCGCTCCGCTGCTGGAGGAAATCCTCTATCAATGGAAGCTGACCCAAGGCGAGGATGTCTGCGAGCCTATCCTTCATCTGCCGGAGAGCCGGCTGTTTCTGCGGGGAGATCCGCTGCGTATCCAGCAGATTATCGTCAATCTGCTCAATAACAGCGTGCAGGCGAAGGCACAGGACCGCAAGCTTCAATTAACGCTGGAGCTTGCGGCCACGCCGCAGGGCAGCGCCGAAATTACGGTGACAGATAACGGATCGGGTATTCATCCGGAGAGCCGGGAGCTGATCTTCGAAGCCTTCTTCCGCAGCACTGCCAAGCAGAGCGTGCTGCGCGGACTCGGGCTAGGCCTGACCTTCAGCAGGCTGCTCGCCGAAGGCATGGGCGGCAGCCTTGAGCTGGGCAGCGCCCCGCAGCAGGGCTGCTCGTTCGTGCTGCGGCTGCCGCTTGCCGGTTGAGCCGGCTAAGGGCCGTAACAGTTCCGGCAGGCTATATAGTCCACTGCCCGCCGGCATGGTATAATCAACTGACGAAAATGCGAACCGGAGGCTGCATATGCTTACTTTTGAACAGAAATTAGCTATTCTTGATTCCTACCCCCAGCTGGAACGGCGGAATGTCTCGCTTGGGCGGGTGAACTACCACTTCGAGGAGAGCCGGCATGACAAGAAGACCGTCGCTTCCCATCTCCACCCGAACGGCAACGGCTTCGTCTATGCCGGCCTGCTGCGTGGCTATGAGAGTGATGACAAAGGTCTGGTGAACATCAGGGATTATTCGGAAGCTGAACTGCGGGAACTGGTGGATGCTTCGATTACGTCTCTATCCATGTTCATTCCCGATGCCCCTGCTCCGGCCAAAAGAAAGAAAAAAGCGCAGACTGGTACTGAATCTCTATGGAAGAATGAGGATGGCCACACGCTGAGTCTAAGATTCGAGGAAGATCTGTGGTACCTGTATGCAGGCCTCCAGCTGGAGATGGCCTTCGAAACCGTAGAAGAAGCCGAGGAGTATTTGGCGGAAGAGGGATTTGTCCGGGAACAGGAGTAACTTCCTGATTACCCGCCAGCTTTCCTGTAAGGTACATTCAACGCAAAGCCTGTAAACCGCATTTTATCTGCGGAATACAGGCTTTTTAAAATCCTGCCCATAATACAACATTCCCCTCGTAATCCCGGCTATAATCGGAAATTGTTGTACAAAAGGCAGCATTCCTCTTCCCACATAGCATGAAGCGGGACAATTCTTGTATTTCATACAACAATCTGTCCGAACACCCAGGGATTTAGGAAGCTAAGTTGTACTACGTACAACAATTAAGCCCATTAAGCCTAAACCCTATGAAACATAAAAATTCCAGGTTCTCCCGGCAACGAATCCGGTATGGGCGGTTTATGTCTTTGGCAAATTTATAGTATTTATAGGGCAACCCCCTTATACTATAGCCAATGCTATGATTTCCATATTTTTCTTAAGGAGGATGAGCAATGAACAATCCGGAAGGCGGAGCGCCCTTTACGAATCCCGGAGGACCAAATTCAGATAACGGGCAACCGCAGCCCCAGCGCAGAACATCCGGGCAATGGGACAATCTGCTCCAAGATGAACGCGTCAGGCAGGCTAAGCAGGTCAGTAAACAGTACTGGGGATTCTTCTTGAGTGCTCTAACCCGTCCTTACAGTACGATGAAAGAGGTCCAGGCCGCCCAATTATTGAACAGTCTGATTACATTTGGACTGACGGTAATACTGTCAGCACTATATTTTCTCACCTGGTTCATCAAATGGGACATCTCGCCAATCATAGGCCCCGGATTTCTGAAGCCGCTTCTATTAACGGCTGCAGGAATTGCCGTTGGCTGCGGGACTACTTATGCCGCACTCCGGCTGGAGAAGGTCAGCTTTGATCTCAAGCTGCTGATCGTAAGATTCGGCACTCTGCTCGTTCCCGCTGTAGCGCTGCTGGTTCTGGCTATCCTGTCGCTGATCCTCAGCCTGTATTCCTTCTCGGTTCTCCTGCTTATTCTGTCCTTTCTTTTCGTCTTTGTCAGCATCAACACCGTGGCGTTTCAATATCCGCTAAACACCTCCAACCGCGGAATCGATACCCTATACCTGATTGCCACTGCAAACGTTGCAACCGGATATATATTCTACAAGCTGGTAATTTCGGTATTGGCCGGAGCAGCCTACGGACTGTTCAACAGCATGTCCCCCTTTGGCCTGTAAACATGTAATCAGCATTGCCATGACCAAACAGGAGGACCCGGTGTACGGGTCCTCCTGTTCTGCATGATTTATATTGGGGCCTGTTACTGGGTTGCCGGCATTTGAGCCTCCTGCGCCTCCAGAGCTTCCTGCGGAACCTTGATCTCCGTGATCTTGTTATGATCGCTAATGGTTGCCTTCATCTTCATATCCATCGAGACGGTCTGTTCACCGCTGCTCATATCCATGACCAGATTAACATCCGATGAAGTCGGGAAATAAGTCTTCTTGTCCACGGTGTAAGCGATGTTCATGCTCTTGATATTCATCTGCTCCATCATCGCAGTCATCTGGCTGTCTACACTTCCGCTCTGGTTCAGATAGCTCTTCGCCAGATTCTTGACTTCTTCACCAGATACTTCTGCTGTTATCAGATAATTGTCACCTTCCTCGGTGATTTTCGTCTGGTCAGCAATTTGGTTGAACTGCTCCAGCTGCTTCTCAGGATTTGCAGACTGCTGCATGGCAGCGGTCAACTGCTCAGTCATCGCAGCCGGCATCTTAACCCACTGCCCGTTCGTCAGCGAGAAGAAACCGTCTGCGGTTACATACTGCTCCATCTTCTGTTCTCCCTGGCCTGCCAGAGTCATAACGATCTCCTGATGCATTTCCAGCGGATCTTTAGTATATTCAGCTTTCACTGCCATCTCAATGGCTTGTTCCTGATTGGTTTCGCCCTGCTTAACCACCATATTCTGCTGAATTTGCGAGTTCATGGCGAAGCTCTTCAATTCCGATTGTGCAGCAGCCGTCTTCTGCAGCAGTTCCTCCAGAGCCGGAACGCCGGCGGATGTCTGTTCGGCTGGGGCTGTAGTGGCGGTAGTACCGGCAGCTGCTGCCGGGGCTTCAGAAGCATCAGCAGCCGGCTGAGCCGTTTCATTGTTGCCGCATGCGGTTAAGGCAGCAGACAGAATAACCCCCATGAATAATGCAGTCCATTTTCTCAAGTTGTAATCCTCCTAATCGTTATTGGCAAGATGTGTTAGTGCATGTCAACTATTAACCACGGGAGATACGCCTCTAACATTTCTTTAAGAACTAACATGAACTGTAAGAGTAACCCGGACAGCAAAAACAACACTATGAAGACAGGGAAAACTATGGTTAGATGAAGGAGAAAACCTATAACCTAGAGGGAAAGAAGCGTGAACCCGCATGAGTTTTGAAATCGTAGAGGCTACCCTACCGGAGATTCAGGCCGCTCTGGATTCCGGAGAAATCACTTCCAGACAATTAGTCCTTATGTATCTTGAACGCATTGCAGATCATGACAAAAACGGCCTGACGATCAATTCCGTGCTGGAGATTAATCCGGATGCGCTGTTCATCGCTGAATCCCTGGACGTGGAACGACAGCTTCAGGGGTCCCGGGGACCGCTGCACGGTATACCGGTATTGCTGAAGGACAATATCAACACAGGGGATAAAATGCATACCAGTGCGGGTTCGCTGGCTTTGGCGGATTCTTTTGCGCAGGAGGATGCCTTCATTGTTACCAGGCTGCGCGAAGCCGGGGCGATTATTATGGGCAAGGCCAACATGACGGAATTCGCCAATTTCATGACGAACGGCATGCCCTCAGGCTTCAGCTCCCGGGGCGGTCAGGTGCTTAACCCTTACAATATCTCCACGCCGACAGGCGGCTCCAGCGCCGGATCTGCAGTGGCGGTTGCCTGCAATTTCTGCGCCGTGTCCGTAGGAACGGAAACCTCGGGCTCGATCCTCAATCCCGGCAACCTTGGATCGGTCATCGGCATCAAGCCTACTGTAGGAATGATCAGCCGCTCCGGCATTCTTCCGCTCTCCAATACGCAGGATACCGCCGGACCTATGGCGAGAACCGTCCGCGATGCTGTACTTCTGCTGAATGCCCTGCTTGGACAGGACGACAGCGATGCCGCAATGGGTACGAATACAGGCAGACTGCATGCGGATTATACGGTCTTCCTCGATGCAGACGGCCTGAAGGGTGCGCGCATCGGGATTCCGCGGGATTATTATTTCGAGGAGCTTACAGACGAACAGCTCGCGCTGTTCAATGCCTCAGTGGACAGAATGCGCGAGCTCGGGGCGACCATTATTGATCCGGCTGAGATTACAACTGCACGGGAGATCAGCTATTCCTCTGTGGTGCTGAATGAGTTCAAAACCTCACTTAACGCCTATTTGGCAAAACTGGGCCCGGGCGCTCCCATGCGAACCCTGAAGGATATCATTGATTTCAATCATGCCCATCCGGTAGAGACACTGAAGTTCGGGCAAGCCACCCTGCTGGATGCCGAATATACCACCTCCGGCACCCTCACGGAGCCGCAGTATCTGCGTGACCGTGCGACGGATCTGCGGCTCTGCAAGGAACTGGGTATCGATGCCACTATGCGGGAGCATCAGCTGGATGCCCTCTTATTTCCGGCTGACTTTGGCGCACGAATCACGTCAAGAGCCGGTTACCCGTCCATTGTAGTACCGTCCGGCTACACATCGGCTGGCGCTCCCTTTGGAGTAACCTTCTCGGCACGGGCTTATGAGGAACCGGTGCTCATACGGCTGGCTTATGCCTACGAACAGAATTACAAGGTCCGCAAGGCGCCTTCGCTGCAGAGCTTCATCTAAAATTTTCTTGTAAGCCGCCTAATCGGCGGCTATGCCCATGTGCCTGTTGCCTTCATGGGACAGGCCCCAGGTGCGTAGTTCATAGCTGCGGATACCCGATAGTACATAGGGGTCCCGCCCGGCAATCTCTGCTGCCTCTTCACGGGAAGCGGCGCGGATAATGACCATTCCGCCGGGACTGTCACTGAAGGGCCCGCACAGCACCAGCTGTCCACTGCGCTCCAGCTCCTGCAGATGTCTGACATGCGCCCGGATGATATCCATATCTCTGCGGTCCTGTGCAGTCGGGCTCAGCAATATTACATAACAAATATCCTCTTCAGCCTGCTTTTCACTCAACCTGCTCTCCTCCTCATTCGTAACCGCGCTGGCTCTCTTCGTCGGCAATGTTCTGAATCTCCTCGGCATGCATCAGATAGAGTTCATAATCACCTTCAGCATGCAGCTTCATTGCCCGTTCCTTGGTGAATTTCGCACTGCCTTCCGCAGCATCCTCGTCGTAGAACAGCAGAATCCCGTCGCTTTTGCGGAACAGCAGATCATCTCTCGCCCTGAACTGCCAGCTGCCGTCATAGGGTGCATTACTCACAGCTCCGTAGTAGTCTGCTCCGGCAATAATACGGCGGTATTCATTCTGCTTCTCTTCCTTCCACTTCTCTTCCGGGGCTGCATGGGCTGTAATGATCCCCAGCTTCAGTCCGGGGTATTGCCGTTTCAGCTCAAGCACAACCTCGCAGGCCCATAGATCGACGCCGTATTGGCCGGGAGTGATAACCCACTCCACCCCATCTTCTATCAGCGGAACGAGCCGGTTGGCGAGCGCTTTTTTGATATAAGGAATCCCCTGATGTTTGCTGTCGTAAATCCCGAGCTCATGCGCACGGTAGCCTGTTACCAGTAAGGTTTTCATGTGCTGCCTCTTTCCTGAACGCTTCATTCCTGTTCTCTGTCAAATCCACTCTATTATGCATTATATAACATTTCACCAAGCGATACTTCCGGGAAAGCTCTGCCTAACTTTAAGCCTGTTTTCAGGAGCGTCTGATATATTGTCCTCCAGGATAGTGTTAAACCTAATCCCAGGCTTTTTATGCCAGCATTATACGACAACAGGCGATGAAGTTTATACACACCATACAGTTTAGGAGGACTATGAATATGAAAAAACATGTGCCTTATATGATGGCCGGCAGCCTGCTTGCTGCGATCCTGCTTGCCGGCTGCAGCTCGGATACAGCTCCGGCGGCAGCAACCTCAGGCGACATTCAGACAGCCCAGACCCAGAGCGGCAGCGAGGCGGCTCAGCCGGACGGGACTGCCGGGGCAGGCCAGAACCGGATGGACCGGGCCGGGATGAATATCGGCAAAATCAAGAGCATCAGCGGAAACACCATCACAATCTACACCGCTGATATGCCGGCACGGCAGCAGAACGGCGGAGAGGGAACCGCACCGGAGGGCGGGGCAGCGGCTCCCGGCAACGCGGCAGGCGCCCAGGCGGAGGGGCAAGGTACTCCCCCTGAAGGCGGACAGCCCACAGACGGGGGAGGAAAGGACTCTGCGCAGGGCGGCGGACGTCAAGGTGGCGGCATGATGCAGAACTTCTCCGAAGAGACCACCGATATCACAACCGGAAGTGATACCCAGTACGTATCGGTCACCTTCGACAACGGCGCTCAGACGGAGACAGCACTCTCCCTGTCCGATCTGAAGGCTGACGACATTATCCAGTATACGCTGAAGACGGATACTGCCGAGGCAGAGAAAATCACGCTCAGTACAGGAGGCTTCGGCGGTGGTGGAATGGGCGGCGGCGGACGGGGTCAAGGCAAGGCACCGGCAGGCGATGCCGCGGCAAGCGGCTCGGCTACCGGCAAGTAACAGAAGAGGCGGGCTACAGTAGTCAGAGGACCCGGTGATTCGTTAATTCCGGAGGCCGTCAGCGGGCGGAAAGGCGGCACCCGTCATTCCATTAAATTCTTATCTTAAATAAAAACCGGAGGCGCTTCCACAAGAGCGCCTCCGGTTTTTATTTATATTTTTCAGAGAAATGACTAAATCGAAGCAAACTTTGGAAAACTTCATTAACACGGATTCTTAATTTCTGCGGCTGGGGGATGATCAGATTGCTTGCTACCATTGTATCCTATATACCCGGCTGGGCAATCTTTGGTCAGGCGGGTGTTGCGCTGCTCGTTCCGCTCGTCCTCGGATACCTGTACAAAGCTTTGTACCTGCTGGTAGGGAGCGGGCGGGGGCAGTCTGGCTACGGCACCAAGACCGTTCCCCGGTCACAAGCACAGTCTGCAGCTGGGGCAAAATCTGGCACACCGGCTTCAATCCCCTTCAGCGGCAACTATACTACCGACCTGCTGGCGGTGAAGAACGCTATCGGTGCCAACAGTGACCTGCATATCCGGGAATTCACGATCGCGAATGGCGGAGGCCGGGGAGCGCTGATCTACGTAGACGGCATGCAGAATGACAGGATTCTTAATATGCGGATTATGCAGTTCCTGATGTACGAGATACCCGCCGGCCCGGTGTCTTCTGCAGAGATTGCCAACCAGCTGCTGCCCTTCAGCCAGCTTAATGAAGCGGACAGTGTGGAGAGCTTCAATAAATCTGTCCTCTTCGGCCACACGGCCCTGCTGATTGAAGGATTGCCCGGTGGTCTGCTGATTGAGCTGCCCGGAGGAGCCAACCGCACGATTGGGGAGCCGGTCTCTGAGGCCCTGCTGCGCGGGCCTAGACTGGGCTTCTCTGAAGTATTAAGCGAGAACACCTCCATGCTCCGGCGCCAGGGCTTCAGTGACCAGCTCGAGATGAAGACCTACCGGGCAGGCAACACCATTCAGCGGGATATAGTCCTGGCCTATATGAAGGATATCGTCAATCCCGAGCTGCTGGAGGAGGTTACGAACCGCATCCGCAAAATCGATATCGATTTCCTCGCCGAATCCGGCTATATCGAGCAGCTGATTGAAGACAACTATCTCAGCCCCTTCCAGCAGGTCCAGGATACTGAACGGCCGGACAGGGTCATTAGCGCCCTCTTGGAGGGACGGATTGCGATTCTGCTGGACGGAACACCGTTCGCACTGATTGTACCGGTTACCTTCAGTATGCTGCTGCAATCGCCGGAGGATTATTATGAGCGGTGGCTTCCCGGCACACTGCTGCGGCTGCTCCGTTTTGCATCGGCCTTCCTGGCGCTGATGGCCCCGTCCCTGTATATCTCGTTCATCTCCTTTCATCCGGGGCTGATACCGACGGAGCTGGCGATCAGCATCATTAAGACCCGGCAGGGTGTGCCTTTTCCTTCATTAATTGAAGTGCTGATTCTGGAAGTCGCCATCGAGATTCTCCGCGAAGCCGGAATCCGGCTGCCGAAGCCTATCGGCCCGGCCATGGGTATCGTCGGCGGTCTGATCATCGGGGATGCTGCAGTTCAGGCGGGCATCGTCAGCCCTTTTCTGGTCATAGTGGTTGCTGTCACGGCTATCTCGTCTTTCGCTATTCCCATGTACAGTGCGGGAATCACACTCCGGCTGCTGCGCTTCGCCGGCATGCTGTTCGCAGCAGTGCTCGGAATGTACGGCACCATTCTATTCTTCCTGCTAATCTGCTGTCATCTCACCAAGCTCAAAAGCTTCGGTGTACCTTATCTGACGCCGGTATCCCCTTTCCGGCTGAGTGATTGGAAAGATCTGTTCCTGCGTGCTCCGATGGCTCTGATGAAACGCAGACCGGTGATGATGAAAACCAAACAGGATAAACGAAAATCATAACCGCGCCTGCGCGCAAGGAGGAAGAGGACTTAATGTTCGTACGCACCGATGATAAAATCACGGCTACACAAGCGGCCGTTTTCTTGAACAATACATTGCTTGGCGCGGGGATTCTTACGCTTCCGCGCAGTGTGAGCGAATCAGTCAAAACCCCTGATTCCTGGATATCCGTCCTGCTAGGCGGAGCCATTGTGATGCTGGTTGTATTCATTATGGTGAAGATCAGCCAGCAGTTCCCGGGCAAAACTGTATTTCAATATGCCGCTCAGATTACAGGCCGGGTATTCGGCGGATGCCTGTGTTTGCTGCTGGTTCTTTATTTCATCATTATTGCCGGCTTTGAAATCCGCACGCTGGCCGAGGTCACCTTGTTTTTTCTGCTGGAGGGAACCCCCATCTGGGCAGTCATCCTTCCTTTTCTCTGGCTCAGCACCTATCTGGTATACGGAGGCATTAACTCTATTGCCCGGGCCTTTACGATTGTGTTCCCGATTAGCATTATGATACTGCTCATTTCCTTTATACTCAGCGTACGGCTGTTTGATATCAACCATCTGCGTCCCGTGCTGGGCAACGGATTGCCTCCTGTATTCGCAGGGTTGAAATCCACTGTGCTCGTATTCACCGGTATAGAAGTTACGATGACACTTGTAGCATTCATGGAGAAGCCCAAACTGGCGGTCAAAGCCATGCTTGGAGGCCTCGCGGTCTCGCTGGGGCTCTATTTCCTGACCGTGATCATGGTTATCGGGGGCATTTCCGTTAATTCCGCCATCACCAGTACCTGGCCTACCATCGATCTGATGCGCAGCTTCGAGGTGCCCGGTTTTTTCTTCGAGCGTATGGAATTCCCGTTCATGGTCATCTGGCTGATGCAGATGTTCTGCAACTTCAGCAGCTTCTTTTTCCAGTCCACGCTTGGCATTTCACAGATCTTCAAGATTAAGGTTCATCCGATTATTTATGCTATGGTTCCCGTTCTGTTCCTATCGGCGATGCTGCCCAAATCCATGACCGACCTGTTCGCACTCGGGGATGCCATCGGCAAAATGGGGATTGTTCTGTTCCTGCTGCTGCCTGTGCTGCTCTCGGTTATCTGGCTCATCCGTGTGAAGGGGCTGAAGCAGCATGTGTAGACGGAGATTCTTCCTTATGCTGTGCTGTCTGATGCTTCTCGCCACTCAGACCTCCTGCTGGAGCAGCAAGGAGATTGAAGATCTGGCGTTATACTCCGGCCTGGCTCTGGATGTCGGGGAGCCCACCGTGACGGAGCAGGCGCTGGAGGATCAGGGGGCGACTTATCCCAAACGGAATACAATTACAGCCACCATACAGCTCGTTCCGGCAAATTCCGTAGGAGGGACAGGTCGTCAGAGCAGCAGTAGTAGTAGCAGTGATCCTCCCTATCTGAATGTAACGGGCACAGGAGATTCTTTGCTGGAAATATTCCGCCAGTACTCGCTCCGCCTGGACCGGCCGATTATCGGGCATCACCTTAAGGTTATTGTGGTCACGACCGAGCTGCTTAAGCAGCAGAAAATAAATCAGTTAATGGACTTTGTGCTTCGTGATAATGACATCCGCCCCAGTACGATGGTGTTCTTAAGTCAAGGCCAGGCAGTGGAGACGCTGGTTTCCAAACAAAAAAATCAAATTCCCTCATTTCATATCAGGGATATGATTCATAATCAGAGACGGACAAGCAAGGTGCTGGACCCGGTCATTTTATCCAAAATGGATGCCCTGATGTATTCCAAACGAAGCTTTGCGCTGCAGAACCTGGTGACAGCCAATGGCGAAGTAGAATTCTCGGGTGCCGGTATTATTAAAGGAGATACAGGTCACTGGGTAGGAATGCTGAATCAGGAGGATACCGAATGCCTGTCCTGGCTCACCAACGAGGGCAAGACCGGGGTCATCAAAACCCACGACTGGAACAATCAGCCGATGACCTATGAAATGAAGGCTATGAAAAGTAAAATCACTGCCGTCACCGACGGCGGCAATCTGGCCTTTGACGTTAAAATCACAACGGAAGGAAGGCTCAGCGAAACCTGGAACGCCGAGGAATACCCTTCCGCCACAAAGCACGCACAAAAAGCAGAAAAGCTGTTCAAGGAAAAGCTGGAGCAAATGATGCAGGCGCTGATTCAGAAGCTGCAGTCCGACTACAAGGCCGATGTCGCCGGATTCGGCGACAGGCTCAGTATCCAGAAGCCGGCATTATGGAGAAAGTCAGAGGACCACTGGGATGATGTATTCAGCCGGACCCCCATTCATATCAATGTTGAGCTGAAGATTACGGAATTCGGCTCCTTTACCAAATAAGATGGCAAAAACGCCGTCGCCCCTAGCGTACGGGCGGCGGCGTTGCAATATGCCTTCTCTAAATTACTGTTTATCCGACAGAATCATTACTCCGCGGCCCGGCACTACAGTGGAACCGCTGCATTTCTTGCCTGTCAGCAGATCTGTCCGCTCGCCGGTGCCGATATCTGCACTAAGCTCCTCTGCGGAATGATTCAGCAGGAACAGGTAGGATACGCCTTCCTTCACCCGCTGAACGGATTCAATGCCTTCCGGCGCATTCACCAGCGGGACAATGCCGTTCTCTGCGCTCACCGTAGCCAGGAATGCGCGCAGGAACGCAGCATCGGGACTGGTGGCTACATAATAGGCTTTGCCTTCGCCGAAGCGGTTCACGGTCAGGGCCGGCATCCCCTTATAGAAGTCAGTGCCGTACTGTGCAAGTACTTCCGCACCTTCGGAATGAATCAGATCGCAGAGCAGACCGCAGGAATAGGAACGGTTAAGCTGACCCCATTCCTGGTTCATCACGATCTCATTGCGCATATCCGGCAGCAGGGCATCAATCTCTTCAGCCCAGATCCCCAGCACCTTGCGCAGCTCGCCAGGGTAGCCTCCAACGGTAACCAGATCGTTCTCGTTAACGATACCGCTGAAATAGGTTGTAATGAACGTTCCGCCCGCTTGAACGAAGGCTTCCACCTTCGCGGCAAACCCCGGTTTGATCATATACATCACCGGTGCGATTACAACCTTGTACTTCGTTAAGTCCTCTTCTACGCCAATCATATCCGCTTCAATATTCTGCTGATACAGTGCATCATAATAGCTGTGAATTTCCTTCACATAATCCAGTGCAACGGTCGGGCCGCTGGATAGATCAAGCGCCCAGCGGTTCTCCCAGTCATAGATAATCCCGATCTGCGCCGCACTGCGCGCATCCAGCAGCTCATCGCCCAGCTGCTCCAGCTCCCGGCCAAGCTCGGCACATTCACGGAATACCCGGGTATGCTCATGTCCGACATGCTCAATGACCGCACCGTGATACTTCTCGCATGCACCGATAGACCGGCGCAGCTGGAAGAACAGCACTGTATCTGCGCCGCGCGCCACCGCCTGATAGCTCCACAGGCGCATCACACCCGGACGCTTCACGGAATTGTAAGGCATCCAGTTCTGCTGGCTTGGTGTCTGCTCCATCAGCATGAACGGCTGGCCGTTCTTCAGCCCGCGCATAAGGTCATGCGTCATAGCTGTATGGCTGACCGGTGTATCCAGCGCCGGATAGTTGTCCCAGGAGATAACATCCATATATTTGGCCCATTCGAAATAGTCCAGCTCCGGATAGAAGCCCATCAGGTTAGTGGTAATGGGAATATTCTTGCTGTGTTCCCTGATTGCGGCATGCTCAAGCTTATAGCATTCCAGCAGGCTGTGGGACATGAATCTGCGGTAATCCAGCGAAATCCCCTGGAAGTTCGTCCGATTGCCGTTCCACTCTTCACTGAGCTCGTTCGGGACTACGATCTCTTCCCAGTCATAGAAGGTATGGCCCCAGAAACGGGTATTCCAGGCTTTGTTCAGCGCATCAAGTGATCCGTAACGCTCCTTCAGCCAGACGCGGAAGGCCGCTTCAGACTGCTCGGAATAATCATATCCGCCGTATTCATTGGAGATATGCCAGATCAGCAGCGCCGGATGATCCTTGTAGCGTTCCGCCAGCTTGCCAGCCAGCCGTGCAGCATATTCACGGTACACCGGGCTGTTCGGATTAGAGTTATGGCGTCCGCCGAATTTGCGCTTTCTGCCCTGGACATCCACCCGCGTAACCTCTGGATAGCGGTGAGCCATCCAGGCCGGATGCGCCCCGGTTGCAGTAGCCAGACATACATAGGTTCCATTCTTATATAGACGGTCGATTAATTCATCCAGACCGCTGAAATCATACGTATCTTCGGACGGCTGAAGCGTTGCCCAGTTGAACACATTGATCGTAGCGACATCGATCCCTGCAAGCTTGAACATCCGTTCATCCTCTGCCCATACCGGGGCATCCCACTGCTCCGGGTTATAATCTCCACCATACCAGATCTTCGGCAATTTCTCGTTGATCATACTTTGCACATCCTTTATAGTATAAGTATATTCTTATTTTAAACATTAAAATAAGCGCTTTATATATAAAATAAAAAACCTATCATATAATAATATGGAACTACAGGAGTTGACATTTATGCCAGTTAGCACCGTGCGCAGAATCGTGTTCGCCCAGGAGAGCGGCCAGCAGCTTCCGATTGCCCTGGATAGTATGGGCTATAACCCCGATCAGGAGAAAGTCTCCCGCCCGCAAGGCTATCATACCTATCACTGGCTGCAAACCGCGTACGGTGAAGGCATCATTCATTTCGACAACAAAAAAATAACACTCGCTGAAGGCAGCGGCATTCTGCTGATGCCGGGTATGCCGCACGGCTATGAATCCCTCTCTTCCGAGGTATGGTGCACCTATTATCTCACCTTCGGCGGGACTTCAGCCCGGCATATTCTGGATTCGCTCGCGATGAATACCAATCTTCTGTACCGCTGGGAGAATGAATCACCGCTCCGCCATATGCTGAAGGAGATGCTCGACCGCCATGATGCTTCAAGCGACATGTTCAATCTGGGTGAATCTACCGACGCCTACCGTTTCCTGCTGACGCTGAACAAATACGGGCAGCTGCACAATAACACAGCGATCTCCCGCAATGTGGACAAGCTGCAGCCGCTGCTGAAATGGATGGACAGCCACTACGGCGATCCCGAGGTCGGTCTCTATGATCTCGCTGGCCAGCTCGATGTATCCGGGCGCTATCTGAACAGCCTGTTCCTGCAGACGTTCGGCCTCTCCCCTTATGCCTATTTCGTCCGGCTGCGAATCCGCAAGAGCAAGGAGCTCCTTGTCACCCAGCCTGCGCTTACGGTAAAAGCAATCTCACAGCGCGTCGGCTTCCGCGACGTCAGCCACTTCGTGGCTACGTTCCGCAAGCAGTCGGCGATTACGCCGGAGCAGTTCAGGAAGCTGCATTAATCCTCCCGCCCAATCCGGGACAAGCACTTTGGTTATATGATTTATCTGGCCTGATTTCGGTACCGCATCCCTTCCAGACTGACAGCCCCCAGATTTTCAGTTTCTCCTTACTCTCATAGCGAAAAAAGCTTCTGTCCGGCTTTATACGTCCACGTATCTCCGGCTTCGTCGTATGTCCAGTTCTCTATCTTCCCCATATCCCGCGTCGCAAGTTCAAGTTCAGTGATAGTTGTATTCTGTACAATTAAAAACAGCGAAAAGGTATGCTTGTCTCTTATAACTGTAGTCTGTACAACTATATTTGCCCGATTGGTGAAAATGAAGGTTCAAATGGCCGTTTAATTGTACGAAATACAACTAAACGGATAATCGGTTGTAAATCAGACGATTTAGTTGTACGAAGTGCAATTAAGCATATCTCACCCCATACCGTAATCGGGTCACTGTAAACGATTGGGCGGGACGAATAGGTGCGCCGGGTATAGGCGTAGATGATGACTTTGGTGAGCCTTTCAGGAGGGTAGCTGTCGCGGCCGCCACCGGGAATAGGCAACGTCAAAGAGGGTGTCGTTCAGCCGGTTGACGGCTGCACTCACTATACGAACGAGGTGGTTCAAAGGTGAGTCCCCTGAAAGCTTTCTGTAGGAAAGCTCATTTCGAAAGCATTCGCAGGCTCCGGATTGTCTCCGCTAAGTGAAATGAAAAAAAGTCTGGAGAGCACAGCGCCCCAAACAACGGTCCGTTCGCAGAGCGTCCATCCAAGTGCTCACGTTGATCCTGCTTAAAAACAGAGGGCTATCCCAAAGCCAATATATGGCTTTTGGGACAGCCCCAAGAAAGATAAAGGAACACCTTGCCCACAATCTCCAGAAGGATGGACCAGGTACATGCGGTATGCTTCATCTGTCACTTAACAGTTCTGCCGCTGTCCGCCGTCATATCTGGCCCGCTCACCGCTTCAGGCAGCCCTGCCTTAAGCTCTTCTATAAACTCCCGGAAAGCGCTCGTCATATAGAGGTCACGCCGCCGGATGAACACTGTCGGAACCTCCGCATACTTCTCCGGGAACGGATAAATGCGGATGCCTTCCGTTACATTCATCCGGGTGAAATAGGATAAAGGCAGCACCGCATAGCCGATTCCCGCTTTCACGCAGCCGAGGAGTCCCTCCATCGTCCCGAATTCCATCACCTTGCCCAGCCGGCCGCCCTCTTCGGCGAGCCATTTCTCCAGCCTGCTCCGGTACAGGCACTCTGAATTCAGCATCAGCAGTGTCTTGTCATGTACAGAGCGGATGCCCTGATAATCCATCGTATCCGGAATGACAAGTCCGATCCGCTCATGGATGAGCAGCTCCTGGACAATCTCCGGATGCTCAACCGGTCCGTCGAGAAAGGCTCCGTGCACGGTATGCTGCAGGACAGAATCAATAAGCTCCCCCGCCCGTCCCACCTGCAGATGAACTTCAACATCAGGGTAACAGACCCGGTAAGCGGATAGGATGGCAGGCAGCCGTACAGCAGCCGTCGTATCCGAGCCGACCGTTATTGAGCCTTTGGGTACCGGCGAATCCAGCACCGCCTGTTTGGCTTCGTCCAGCAGCTTAAGTATCCTGACCGTATATTCCATGAACGTCTGTCCCGCTGAAGTCAGCGTGATCCCCCGGCTATGACGGTAGAAGAGCGGAGTCTTCAGCTCCTGCTCCAATTGCTGAATTCTGGCTGTCACATTCGACTGCACATAGTTTAGGCTTTGGGCTGCTTTAGAGATACTACCTTCTTCAGCAACCGCCTGAAATACTTTAAGAAGACCCATATCCATACCGCATCTCTCCCCCGGATCACCCATCAGCCACAGTGATGGCCACCATCATTTCCCTTCATTATACATGATCCGCTTCGCAGATTATGATGAAAATATAAAAGAAACACTCTGCCTCTGCCGGATGGCACAAACTAATAAGGAGTGATTATGATGGGAAATAAACAATGGAATTTCAAGATCCCCGGGAACCCGGATGGTAAAGAATTAACTATAGATACGAATCAAATCACAACGGTCTATGACCTGCTGGACATGCTCCGGCAAGAAGAGCTTCAGACTCCGCAGAAGGAACAGCAGCCAGGATTGAATCCTCCGCAATCCAGAGCAGTGGTAATCCCCTTGATCTCGCGCATGCTGGACAAGAGACGCCATCCTTCCGCCTGAGTGTCAACACCCCGCCAAGCTTCAGCCTTCAGCCGTGAGTCTCCAGAATTTCTACACCATATGCCGCAAGCTCTACCGGACCAGATATCGGGGTACCGGTAAGAGCGCTGCGGTAGAGCTTGTCTAACCCCACCGTCTGAGACGTCCGGCTGAGATTCAGCAGAAACAGCAGCTCTCCCTTTGATCCTGTGCGCGTGAAGGCCTGCACGCCGTCCGGCAATTCCGGGAACAGCGTTAGTCCCGCATCCGGTGCGATATCCCCCAGAAGCTTCAACCAGTAACTCTCCTCCGCATGGGTACCGATATAATAAACCCTGCCCGCCCCGAAGCGGTTAACCGTAACCGCAGGAGCACCGGCAAAGAAATCATCCTCATACCAGGCGATCGCCTCGGCTCCCTCCGGCCGCAGAATGTCGCACCACTGGCTGCATTCATACCGGGTTCCGTCAGAGCCGCGAAGCAAGTGGACCTCGCCTCCGACCGGATCATATTCCTCCACCGTTACGCCCGCCGCCCGGGAGAAGAGTCCCGGCAGCGGCTGCATCATACAGATGTTGTTCATATTCTTCACACCGCTGCGGCTGGTAAGGATTACTGTACCGCCTCCTGCTGCAAAGTCCTCCAGCAATTGCGCGGCTGCTTCATCATGTAGATACAGGCTTGGGGCAATCACCAGCTTGTATCCCGCTAGCGGCTGCCGCCAGCCGATGATATCACAGCCGATACCATGCCTGGTCAGCGCCCGGTGGTACTGCTTAATGTTCTCATAGTAGTCCAGCCCTTCCGCCTGGGGCTGAATACGCAGCGCCGCCATCTGCTCATGCGAATACAGGATAGCCGCCTGGCTAATAACCCGGGTCCCCTCCAGCAGCGGAGCCAGACCGTTCACCTCGCTGCACAGCTGCGCGAATTCGGCAAATCTCCGCCCGGGCACATTGCTGTGGTCAATCAGCCCGTGCCAGAACTGCTCCGCTCCGGCAGCCGCGCTTCTCCAGCGGAAATGCACCACGGTATCCGCACCTCTGGCAATTGCCTGCCAGCTGTACGCGCGGATGAGCCCCGGATAAGGTGTCCGCCACATCGGGAACCAGCAGCCCGGCGGACCGCTGAGCTGCTCCATGATCCAGAAATTGCGGCGTTTGATGCCCCGGGTCAGATCCAGGGATAACGCCCCGCTGTATGGCGCGGTCGCCTGCTTCTGCGGTGAGGGGTTCGGATAATAGTCGAAGGACGCGACATCAAGATCCTCGGCCAGCCCGTGCATATCCAGCCGCTGCGGATAGCTGTGGAAGTTATGGGTGATGAAGTGCTGCGGGCAGATCGCGCGCAGCACCTCCGTCTGCGTCTTCTGGAAGGCAACCGCCGCCTCCCACTGGAACCGCTGGAAATCCAGCAGCATCGAAGGGTTCTGGAACGGCGAGCCGCCATAAGGAACCGTCAGTTCATCCCAGCTGCTGTACTCCCCGCTCCAGACCACAGTTCCCCACTCTGCATTCACTTGTTCCGTGGTGCCGTACTTCTCCCGGACCCAGCTGCGGAACGCCAGGTTGCAGCTGTCACAATGGCAATCCAGCATGCCGAATTCATTGTCCGTCTGCCAGCCGGTGACAGCAGGATGGCTGCTGTAATGAAGGGCCAGCGCTTCAACAATCCGGGTGCCATACTTACGCAGCGATGCGCTGTTGTAACAGCGGTGTCCGCGCACGCCCGGATGGTACACGCCTCCATCGGCATATACCGGCAGCACATCCGGGTAAGCGGAGGTCAGCCAGCGCGGCGGTGTCGTTGTCGGCGTCCCGATGACAATCTGAATCCCGTACGCATGGAACAAGTCCAGCGCCCGGTCCAGCCAGGCGAAATCAAACTTCCCTTCCTCCGGTTCAAGCCGGCTCCAGGCAAACTCCGCTACCCGGACTACCTTGACTCCGGTTTCCTTCATTAACTTGATATCCGTCTCCCACATAGACTCGTCCCAATGCTCAGGATAATAGTCCACACCGATCTGCACCTTGCTGTAGCTGTTCAGCTTCATAAGTTCCACCAGCTCCCTCTCCTCATTCATGCACAGAGTCTTTATGAATAGAGTATATCTCAGCTGCCTGTTCGCCGGATAACCAAAAGGACGCCCCCGCCTCACCTCATATGCTGAGATAGACTGGAGCGTCCTGGCAAATCCACTTTATCCGGGTGTAGGTCCCTATAAGGACTCTCTATTTAACCTAACATTACAATGACTTGCTTGCAGGGGCTGATTATTTCTTCAGCTTGTCCCAAGCGGCCTGCATGCCAGTTTCCCAGCCTGCTTCGTCAACTTTGCCGGCGATCAGCTCTTGAATAACGCTGGCGAATTCCTGAGTTACACCATCAGGGAATTTCGAAGCCTGCAGTCCGTAGACTTTACCTTCTTGAACATAGTTCCATACATCCGCACCAAGCAGACCGATATCTTCAGGTGTTGCTGCAATGGTGGACAGCGCAGGGATGAACTTCCATTTTTTGACGATATACTCTTTACCCATGTCAGAAGTTACGAGCCAGTTCAGGAAAGTCTTAGCTTCTTCCTTGGATCCGGATTCCTTGTTAACGACCAGGTTCGCCGGAACACCTACAGACAGCTTATCGTTCATAGCAGGATCATCGTTGATTGGCATAGGGAACATACCGATGTTCATGTCAGGAGTAATGTTGTCAACCAGTGTCTGCGCCCAGTTGCCTTCCTGCATCATAGCGGTTTCGCCATTGGCGAACATAGCCAGGTGAGTGTTAGCATCTGTAGTTAAAGGATTCTTCTGTCCGTATTTCACAGTCAGGTTGAGCAGGTTGCTCCAATCCTTGAATTTCTCGTTGCCTACGATTGTGGAAGTTCCGGCGTTCAGGCCGCTGATGAATTCATCTACATTATCCTGCTGTGCAAAAGCTACGCTAATGCCCTGGATCCCCAGCAGCCACCATTCCTGGTATGCGTTGCCGAAAGGAATAACGTCAATGGCCTGCAGCTTTTTAGCCGCTTCTTCCAGCTCAGAGATCGTTTTTGGCGTTTCAGTGATACCGGCTTTAGCGAACAGATCCTTGTTGTATACATAACCGATACCTTCAAGGTTCATTGGCATACCGTAGGTTTTGCCGTCTTTCGTCATTGGCTCAGCTGCCAAAGGAATCAGATCCTTCACCCAAGGCTGATCGGACAGATCTTCGAGCTTGTCGCCCCACAGTTCCATTTCAGCGTAACCGCCGTTACTGAAGATATCAGGAGCATCGCCGGAAGCGAATTTAGTCTTCAGGGCTGCAGCATAGTCTGCACCGCCGCCGACAGTCTGGATGTCCAGCTTAATGTTAGGATATTCCTTCTCGAACTCAACCTTAAGCTCGTTGAGGCCTTCTACGATTTCGGTTTTGAACTGGAAAATCTTAACCGTTTTCACTTCACCGGAGTTGCCAGCGCTTCCATTTGATGCATTATTTGAAGCGGTATTGTTGTTACCGCCGCATGCTGCAAGCACGACAGACATCAGCATGACGCTGGACAGCATCACTGCAGAGCGTTTTTTCATCATTTTTATTTCCCCCTTGAATAAGTTAACTGCTTAATATGTGGAACGGGAGCCCGGTGAATTAACCCTTCACCGAGCCAGCCGCTATTCCCTCAACAATGTAACGCTGCATGAACAGATAGAAAATCACAATGGGAGCAACCCCGATAGTCAGTGCCGGAAGCGCCATATCCCACTGCTTCGTATACTGCCCGAAGAACGAGAAGGTCGCCAGCGGAATGGTCCGCAGTTCAGGTGCCTGAAGAATCAGCGATGGAAGCAGATAGTCATTCCAGATGCCCAGGGCATTCAGCACGATAATCGTCATCAGCATTGGCTTCAGCAGCGGAAGCACAATCCGGAAGAAGGCCGAGATCGGATTACAGCCATCCACGGTTGCCGCTTCTTCAATTTCCAGCGGCACGGACTTGATGAAGCCGTGGAACAGGAAGATCGCCATCGGAATACTAAGTCCCAGATTGGAAATAATCAGTCCCGTGAAGGAGTTATTCACATGCAGAATGTTAACAACCTTCAGGATCGGAATCATGATGGTCTGGAATGGAACGACCATAGCGGCTACGAACAGCAGCAGCAGAACCTGGTTGAACCGGTTGTTGGCACGCACCATGCGGTAAGCCGCCATTGCGCTGAACAGCGAGATCAGCACCACACTGATGATCGTAACAATCAGCGAGTTGCGGAAGGCTTCGGAGAACCGGGCCAGCTTCCAGGCATTAGTATAGTTCGACCACATGAAGGTCTGCGGCCAGCTGGCCGCATCGCTCAGGATCTCACCGAAGGATTTCACCGAGTTCGCCAGCAGGAAATAGAAAGGAGAGAGGAACAGAAGTGCCAGAAGAATCATAATCACTTCAATTCCGATATTCCATCTGCCTTTTGATTTAGCATTCATTTAAGCTTCTACCTCCTTGCTCTTCGTTACACGGACCTGAATCACTGTGATCAGTGCGACAATCACGAAGAATAACAGCGCTTTTGCCGTACCCAGACCGTAACGGTTGTTCAGGAAGGCTTCATTGTAGATATTCATAGCAACGGATTCCGTCGATTTGAACGGCCCGCCTTTGGTCAGCGACAGGTTCAGGTCGAACATTTTGAAGGACCAGGAAATCGCCAGGAACAAACCGATCGTCACCGCAGGCATAATCAGCGGCACGATAATGTTGCGAAGCACCTGCATCCGGGATGCGCCGTCAATCTCGGCAGCTTCGAGCACTTCTTTGGACACGTTGCTGAGCGAAGCGATGTAGATCACCATCAGATAGCCGGAAGACTGCCAGATGAACACCATAACGATTGCCCAGAAGCCGGTTGTTGCATCCCCGAGCCAAGGAAGGTTGAAGAAGGACCAGCCTGTCATATCGCCCATGGTGGCGAAGCCTTTAATGAAGATGAACTGCCATATAAAACCAAGCAGCAATCCCCCGATCACATTCGGCATGAAGAAAATGGTCCGGAGCATATTGCGTGTCTTCAAAGGTTTAGTCAGCAGATAGGCCAGGAAAAAGCCTACTACATTGGTCAATACCACTCCAAGGACCGTGAATCTTACGGTGAACCAGAAGGATGACCAGAAATCGGGATCATTGGTAAAAATCATTTTAAAGTTCTCAAAGCCGACCCAGCTAACATTACCCGATACGCCGTTCCAGTCTGTGAAGGAATAGTACATCCCCATCAGAAAAGGAATAATCGTGATCAAGGTAAAAAACAACAATGCCGGGCCAACGAAAAATACTTGTTGACCTAATTGGGACAACTTATTGCCGCGCATGTAATGGTCCCCCTTTCTTTTACTCACTCACTTGTTTATGATCTAAACATATTATCTGTTTTTTACAGAGTCCCTTACACCTACGCAAGTGATCTTTAGGGTGTAAAATATTGATCGGATGTGAAGCGAGCCTCATGAAATGGAACAGTATCCGTACCAAATTGATCGTTTTTTTACTCCTGCCAACATTAATCTGTATTATGGCTACTATGTTCGTCAGCTATTCCTATACGACCAACTCCCTCAGAACACGGGCTGTCGACGAGAATAAGAATCTGCTCTATCAGGGCTCCAAGAACATTAACAGTCTGATTGGGGAGATCAACCGTTTGTCACTCAGTGTGTACTCTGACTCGGATTTCTACCGGCTGCTTGAAGCCGGGCACGACGATCTGTCCTCCGACATCGCAATTTACAATTCGCTCAGCTACATCTCCACCTCGCTGCCTAATATCTCACAGGTGTACTTATATGGCGTCAAAGACGGTAAAGCTACACTGATTACCGATAATACGACACCCAAGCGCTGGCTGGGAGACACACCCTACCAGGAATCCAACATTACAGGGAGCTCCCCGGTAAAAGTGCAAAGCACCCATCTAAGCGACGCCTACGGATTAAGTCTGCCACTAACGCAGTTCGTACCGGAGCCTGTTTTTACGATGCACCGCAGAATTGAGCGTATTCCTTCCTCTGAAGCACTCGGCTATCTCTCGATTGATGTCAAGCTCGCAGCTCTTGGTGATATAGTAGACCAGCTATACGACCAGGATCAGGAAAACATCTATCTGGTGGACAGCGCCGGCAAGCTCGTATACGGACCTGACGCCGGCACATTCGGCCAACCGCTGGATGCAGCATGGTACAATAAACAGATGGCTGACAGCATGGTGACCCAAGGGCATTTTGAGCAGGACAACTCTGTGTTCATCTATCAAAAGATCGAAAGCATAGGACTGAGCTGGACGCTCGTCAAGCAAATCCCTGTCTCCTATCTGTTCCGTGAAGCCAAGGAGGCCGCCGGCATTAACCTGCTTCTGCTCTTCGTGCTGATGAGTATGATCATCGCCCTGACGATTCTGATCTCCTTCCGGATCACCGCCCCCATCAAGCAGTTGACCCGGTACATGAATCAGGTGCAGACCGGTAATCTTGAGATTGATATCCGTCCGGCAGGAAAAGATGAGATCGGTGTGGTCACGGAGCATTTCCGCAGTATGATGGACACGATCAACAACCTGATTCTGCGCGAGTACAGGCTGGAGCTGTCGAACAAAACCAATGAGCTGAGGGCGCTGCAGTCGCAGATCAACCCGCATTTCCTGAACAACACCCTTCAGATTATCGGTACACTAGCCCTTGAGCTGAAGGTGCCGCAAATCTATGGTCTGCTCTCGGCACTGGCCAAGATGATGCGCTACAGCATGTACAATGATGAGAAGATTGTGACGATCCAGAATGAACTGGAGCATGTTAAAGCGTATATTGAGCTGCAGAAGGAACGTTTTGAAAACAAGTTCAGTTTCCGCTACGATATGGAAGACTCCTTGTTGCACGCGCTGATGCCCAAAATGATCCTGCAGCCGATTGTGGAGAATTACTTCAAGCATGGGTTCAACCTTGCCCGCACGGACGGATTCATTGAGATTACGGCAGCCAGACTTAGCCCTAGCCGGATGGAGATCAGTATCCGGAACAACGGCCTCTCGATTCCGGCCGTGAAGCTGGAGACGCTGCGCAAGGAGCTGCAGCAGCCCAGAGCTGTTGAAGAGCTCGACATGATAAAGAACTCAGGTCAGGACAGCTACAGCAAACGTGATGCTCCCGGTGCGGGAATCGGCCTGGGTAATGTATTGGCCAGGCTGCGGCTGGTTTGCGGGGATGATGCTTTGCTGACGGTAGATAATCTGGAGACCGGCGGGGTTATCATCCGGCTGGAAATTGAGATATTAGTGGAGAGTGAACGGATATGAAGGCGCTTATTGTGGATGACGAAGCAAGAGTCCGGAAGGCCGTCCGGCTGCTGGTGGACTGGGATGCGCATCAGATTGATGAGATTCTGGAAGCAGGGAACGGCAATGAAGCCATCGGGCTGATCCGCAAGGAGAAGCCGGCGCTGGTGATTATGGATATGATGATGGAGTCAGGCAGCGGCGTTGAGCTGATGACCTGGGTGGATGAATTCGCAGGCAACACCAAATTCATTGTTGTCAGCGGGCATGATGATTTCGACTTCGTGCGCCAGACCGTCCGCCACGGCGGCATTGACTATATTCTTAAGCCGATCGAAGCGGATATGATTAATAACGCAGTGTCCAAGGCAGTTGCCGCCTGGCGCTCCGAAGAAGAGGAGCGCAGCCACCGTCAGCTCCAGAGCCTCCGGCTGAATGAGATCAAGCCGATCTACGGGGAGAAGCTGCTCTCCGCGCTGATTGATGACAAGGTCAATGCCGAGGCCTCGCTGCGCAGGCTGACCGGTGATGGAATCATTCCGCAGAGTATACAGGATGCACGGCTGATCCTTCTGCAGACGGACAGCGGCAACAATCCGCTGCTCAAACGGTTCGGGGGCGATAGTGAGCTGATGTACTACGCCATCGTTAACATCTGCAATGAATTCCTGCAGCTGCAGCGTAAGGGCGTTGCCTTCCGGTACTGGGGCGGTCCGCCGGAGATTGCCATCATTCTCTGGGATCTGGAGGAGTCTGTTATCGAGCTGATCAGCCGGATTAATCAGGGGATCTACCGTACCCTGCAGTTCCGCATGCATTTCGGAATCAGCACCGCAGGCACGTTCCCGGGACAGCTGCCGGCGCAGCGCACAGAAGCCGCCGAAGCCCTGCTGCGGCGGAACCTGTTACGGCATGAGGATTACTGCCATTTCTCCCCGGGTGCGGGAGCCGGCGGCATGGCGGCAGACAGCCGTGATTCCGCCAACACGGAGGCGGAGGCACCGCTGAACTTCGCCGATGTCCAGGAGGACTGGCGGATGGCGGTCATCAGCGGCACCACTGAAGCCATATCCGCCGCCGCACAGCATTGGACCCATGAGCTCAGCCGCAGAGGTGTCGTTACCCCGCAAATGCTGAATTCGTGGAAGGCGGATGCCCTCCTGTTCCGTTCCCGGCTGGTCCGGGAAGCGCTGGGCAACCAGTCGGACAGTGTGCTGGCGGAGCTGGAGCAGGCTGATCTGCTCAGTCCTTCACCGCTGCCAAGCGGTTATTCCTTCTCCCTGTTCGCCTGGCGTGACTGGTCCTTTGCGCTGATGCAGCAGCTGTCCCAGACGCTCTCGGCCAGACACATGAAAGAACGGAACCCGATGACGGAGATCGTTAAATATATTGAGCAGAACTACCCGTCTGACCTCTCCCTGCAGGAGGTTGCCGGCAAATTCTATGTCAGCCGTGAGTATATCTCGCGTAAGTTCAAACAGGAATACGGCATCAACTTCTCCGACTACATCGGCAGCGTCCGCATCGAGAAGGCCAAGCTGCTGATGCAGAATCCCAACCTGAAGCTGGCGCAGATCTCGGAGATGGTCGGCTTCCACGACGTCAAATATTTCAGCAAGGTCTTCAAGAAGCAGGTCGGCTGCCCGCCGAAGGATTTCCGGGGGCAGGCGGAGCATTGAATGCATTGAAGACATTATCCATTCCCGCTTCTATTTCTTACCCGGCTTTGAGCTTTAAATTGGCCGATGGTCTATACCCGAATGACCAAAAGTGCATATCATGGTTCTGAAAGATGATATTGCGAAGGAGGTAAGACGATGAGCGGTTGCGGAAATGTCGGTGGACTTTTTACTTCTACCACTACAATCTTAGTCCTTTACATTCTGCTGGTGATCATTCTCAAAACATTCTAACCAATCAATCGAGTAGGAGGGGGCGGCAAGCCCCGTCCTCTCACACCACCGTACATGCGGGTCCGCATACGGCGGTTCCAAAAGGTTAACAAAGTTCCAGATAGCGTGAAAGTAAACTCTTCAGCCCTTTTGCTTCCCAATAGGAAGTCGAAAGGGCGTTATTCGTGTTCCGGGACATTTCCCACGCGCCTCGCCGCGAGTTGGCCATCTTAAAACAAGCCCACTTTGGAACCCCGAGTGCTCGAAGCTCGCGGATTCGTGTACGTACTCGTTTCCACTGTTTCCACAGACACATTCGAAGTCTCCTCCGAATCCACTGGTCCAGTGTTTGGAAGTGTGTCTTCGCCGAGGCTAGACGGAAATAACCGAGCCAACCCATCAGATAGCGGTTCAGTCGGTAAATCCTTTCTTCCATGGAAATGGACCAGGTACGTTTCGTTAGCTCTCGAATTCTCCCTTTAAAAGCTGCGAGACTCTTCGGAGCAATCCGAATCGTTGCCTGTTTCTGGCTCAGGAAACTGAATCCTAAGAACTTTCGGTGCCAAGGTCTCGCTACCGCACTTTTCTCCCCGTTTACTTTCAGTTTTAGCTTTCCTTCTACAAACCGACTTACCGATTCCATGACACGCTCGCCTGCTCGTTTACTCGCCACAAAGATATTACAGTCGTCCGCGTAGCGTACGAATCGCAAACCTCGCCCGGTCAGTTCCTTGTCCAGATCATCCAATAGAATGTTTGCTAGAAGCGGACTAAGCGGACCGCCTTGTGG
This sequence comes from Paenibacillus sp. FSL R10-2199, assembly GCF_038000235.1. Taxonomy (NCBI): domain Bacteria; kingdom Bacillati; phylum Bacillota; class Bacilli; order Caryophanales; family Paenibacillaceae; genus Paenibacillus; species Paenibacillus sp. FSL R10-2199. The sequence goes on from NZ_JBBOBO010000002.1 coordinate 1,765,914, forward strand.
CGTTCCCTCCCGGCTACGCTCCCATTTTCCATCCACCATAACTCCGGCGTTTAAGTAAGCACGGATTAGCGTCAGCACTCTTTTGTCCTCCACTTTCCGCGCCACTCTTGCCATTAGCATGTCGTGGTTTACCTTGTCAAAGAATTTCTCCAGATCCAAATCCACGACCCATCTGAGGCCGCCTTGGATATATCTTTGGGCTTGTTTAACGGCGTCATGCGCGCTCTTCCCCGGCCGAAAGCCGTAGCTGTACCACGAGAATTGTGCGTCAAAGATCGGGTTCATGACTTGTAAAAGTGCTTGCTGGAGGAAACGGTCCATCACAGTCGGGATGCCTAGCTGCCGTACACCGCCTCCAGGTTTGGGGATTTCCACCCGTTTGACTGGCGCAGGTCTGTAAGTTCCCGTCAGAAGTTCAGTTTTCACCGATGTCCAGTGCGTATTCAGGTAAACTTGTAGATTCGCTACCGTTACACCGTCCACACCGGGCGCTCCTCCATTTTGCACCACTCGTTTGTAAGCGAGTCGAAGGTTATCTCCTTTGAGCATTTGCTCCAGCAAGTTGTTCTGGTCTTCGCGAGAGGAAGGGACGACTTGTGCCGACGAAGAACTCGGCGCTCCGGCATACCCTGACGGCTTCACCGCTTCTCTTTGCCGCAAGCTCCCTTGCGAGATATTCTGCTGTCGTTGCTCTTCATGCGAACGCATCGCTTTCCTCTCTCCTTTCGGTTCAGCCCTTCCGTAAATTGTTGCAACAGCTTACGTACTATGGCTTCTGCTGACTCCTGCCAGTTCAGCGCAGCCTCTCAGCTACGGTTACAAGTTTTTTTTCTTGCTTATCTGACAGGTCTCCCCAGATAAGAACGTCATCTGTCTGCCCGCGACCACTGGAGTATACCGCGCCAGCCCTTGGCGGCTTTGGATTTCGTCATGTTTAGGTGACTCATCCGACTGACACAGCCTCAAATCCAGTTCGTGTACCTTGGCCCGTGCTTTTGCCTCCGGCTTCCTTCAGATTCCACCTCACGGTGGACACCCTTGCCCTTGGCTAACGGTAGGCGCTCGCCAGCCCCCGTTCGGGACTTTCACCCTAAAGATGACGCCCATGCTGGGCGTACTAAAAAAAGATAAGGACCTGCTTACGCAGGCTCTTATCTTTTGAGTTAAGACAATAAAACTATAACCAGCAATTCGAACAGTACCAGGGTCAGGATGGCTTCATCGCTGCTTCCGAAGGCGCGTCCTGCTCCATGATGATTCTGTACCCCCATGTATAACAATCCTCTATCGCAGCCGAGAATTCTCCCAGTAACGACCTGGCCGTCAATCGTCTGCACCCGGACAATCCGGTTCACATGTTGTCTGCATACACTGTGCAAGTGATGCCGAACAGACTTCAGACTCTGAATATAATTTTGATCTGCTTGATACAGCACTTTGGGCTGCATTGGTACTCCCGCTTGAATGCTCACTACAGGCACACTACCCTTCTGATAAAGTACTACATAGTATGCCTAGTGCATTCAAGAAGTTCGTTACAATTGTTTCCCGTACCACTCCAGAAAAGCATCCGCCACTGCCTTGCCGGCGGTGCCGTTCGGATGCGGATCGAACTCATCGCTCATATACTCCGGTCTGATTCTGTGATCTGCCGGAGCAGGTACAGACAGTACCGCCGCGATATCGAACACGCGGTCCACCCCGGCAGGAGGGTTCGTCAGGATCGTCTCATTCACCTTGCGCCAGTATGCTTCCCGTTCCCCCTCGAAATTGAACGGCGGCACGGTGCTGAGAATCACGGCAGTCTCAGGCCGCGCTTTCTTGATCGCGGAGATAATATGCGTGAGGTCTGCCAGCAGCTCCGCCCCCGAGCGTTGCCCGATATCCAGATCATTCACTCCAAGCACGATCAGTACTTCATCGCCCTGCTGCGCCTTGTGCAGCCAGGCTCCATCGGTGGCGACATCATAGGCCCGGCCCCAGCCGGAGCCGATATTCCACAGCCCGTACTCCGTTCCTAATCCTTCGGCAATTCTTGCCGCCCAGTAGGAATACTCATCCTTCGCGGTCCGTACGCCTTGCGTAATTGAATCCCCCAGGAAGACCAGCTTCTTCGTTACATTCTTCTTATACCCCAGGAAGCTTGGCAGTACCTGCAGCTTGTCCGACTCACTGAACGCTTCGGCTGTCTCCTGAGCGGCCAGATTGCCCGGCGCATCGTAGCCGGAGACCAGCATGCCCTCCACATTGAAGGGGATCGACTTGCCGGCAGCTGCCGTCTTCAGCGTCCAGGTGAAGGCCAGGTAATGCCCTTCCGGCAGCTCCAGCAGCGCTTCATCGCTCCAGAACTGCTCGCCCGGAGCAACGTTCCGCGAGGCTTCGCCACCGAAGGTTACCGGAACCTGCGAACCTGGCACAACTGTACCATCCGGCACGGCTCCGCCATCGGCTACATATGCCGCTTCAATGCTCCACTCCCCGCCCGGTTCACTGGCCGCTGACTCCGCGCCCAAGTCCCATGTCGAATCCACAGCATTGCTGTGCCAGAACTTCAGTGTCAGGCTGCCATTCTCCCGCAGGCGGACATAGGTCCGGTAGGTATGGGTGAACGGCTCGGGCGAGTTCATTATATGATTAGCGGCTGCGGATACTGCCGTTGCTGAAGTGAATTCAGACTGGCTGTACACTCCTGTATTAACTTTATTGCTCATAGCATTCTATTCTCCTATCGTTGCTGACAGAAATGAGATTATTAGTTCACAGCTTACCTGTAATAAATGGAAAAAGGCAATAATGTTGTACGTTCTACAACTTCCATGCATGAATAACAGGCTGTTTGAGAGAATTGTTGTACGAAATACATGAATTCCCCCGCAAAGCAGCCGAGAGAAGGAGAAATGCTGCATTGCATACAACAATTCCCGATTTGGATCGATAATAAGTGGAAAATGTTGTATTCCTTGCAAGATTTGCGCGGCAAGAACAGCTTGAAGTTCCAATAGCCTCAAATACCGTACCCGCTGTTTAATCCTCAAAAAACTCTCTGATACACCGGGGACGAATGTCCCCTGTCATCAGAGAGCTTGAGTATAAGGCGGTATAAGCTTATTTCAGTGTAATAGTGAACGATACGGATTTGGCTCCGGTGTTTACTTTCACTGTAGTTTCATCTGCTTGTTCAGCACCTTCTACAGAAGCGATAGCGCCGAGATCCTTCACAGCCAGGGTGAATGCTTTGCCGCTGCCTTCTGCAGTTACAGTTATGGTATTGCCGCTGCGTGCAGCTTCCACCTTCAGCTCAGGAGCGCCGTTGATGTCGCGTACGGTTGCAGTTGTAGCCTTGCCATCCTCCAGGGAGTACAAGCCAAACTTCACGCCTTCGGCAAAATCATAATCCGGGCGGCTGTCTTCGCTGCCCACGGCAAGCAGGGAGTTCTGGCGTACGAACAGCGGCAGGCTGAAGAAGTCATGCTTCTCTTTGCGCCATGATCCGCCCACTACGGTCTCACCGTTCAGGAGATGCGTCCAGCGTCCAGCCGGCAGATAGTATTTCACTTCGCCGTTCTCCTGGAAGATCGGAGCCACGAGCAGGGAATCGCCCAGCATGTACTGGCGGTCCAGCACTTCGCAGGTTGGATCTTCCGGGAATTCCATCACCATCGCCCGCATCGAAGCCCAGCCCTGTTCATGCGCCTGTCCGGCTACATCATACAGGTAAGGCATCAGGCTGCACTTAAGCTTGGTGAAGAAGCGGGTAACATCAACGGCTTCATCATCGTAAGCCCAAGGCACACGGTACGAGGTGCTGCCGTGCAGACGGCTGTGGCTGGAGAGCAGGCCGAAGGCCAGCCAGCGCTTGAAGACATGCGCCGGAGCAGTGTTCTCGAAGCCGCCGATGTCATGGCTCCAGAAGCCGAAGCCGGACAGGCCGAGCGACAGGCCGCCGCGCAGGCTTTCTGCCATGGATTCATAGTCAGCGTAGCAGTCGCCGCCCCAGTGAACCGGGAACTGCTGTCCGCCGGCGGTTGCCGAACGTGCGAACACGGCTGCTTCGCCTTTGCCAAGCTTCTCTTCCAGTACTTCAAAGACAACCTTGTTATACAATTGTGTGTAGTAGTTGTGCATTTTGTGCGGATCGGAGCCGTCGAAGTATACAACATCCGTTGGAATGCGCTCGCCGAAATCGGTCTTGAAGCTGTCTACGCCCATGTCAACCAGATCACGCAGGTAACCCGCATACCATTCACAAGCCGCAGGGTTCGTGAAGTCCACGAGTCCCATGCCCGCTTGCCACAGATCCGTTTGGTAAACGTCGCCGCTCGGTTTTTTGAGCAGATAGCCGTTCTTCTTGCCTTCTTCAAACAGCGGTGAACGCTGTCCGATGTAGGAGTTGATCCAGACGCAGATCTTAAGCCCTTTCTCATGCAGGCGTTTCAGCATGCCCACAGGGTCCGGGAACACACGGGAATCCCACTGGAAATCGGTCCATTGGTATTCGCGCATCCAGAAGCAGTCGAAGTGGAAGACATGCAGCGGCAGATCGCGCTCAGCCATACCTTCTACGAAGGAGTTAACCGTAGCTTCATCGTAGTCCGTAGTGAACGAAGTGGTCAGCCACAGGCCGAAGGTCCATGCCGGTGGAAGCGCAGGCTTGCCGGTCAGGGAAGTATATTTAGTAATAACTTCTTTGATTGTCGGCCCTTCAATGACGAAGTATTCCAGGCTCTCTCCAGCTACGCTGAATTGGGCTTTCTTCACCTTCTCAGAAGCGATTTCATACGACACCAGTTCAGGCTGGTTCACGAATACGCCGTAGCCTTTGCTGGTAACATAGAATGGAACGTTCTTGTAAGCCTGCTCGGAGCTTGTACCGCCGTCTTTGTTCCACAGGTCAACTACCTGGCCGTTCTTCACAAAAGCAGTGAATCGTTCACCCAGACCATACACGAATTCGCCGATGCCGATATCCAGCTCCTCACGCATGAACGTGTTGCCGTCCTGATCAGTGATATAGGCCATCGATTTGTAACCGCTGCCTGTAATGCGCTCGTCGCCGCGGTAGAAGTCTACCGACCAGTGAGTTCCCTTGTTGATGACCACGCGGAGTCCGCCGCTGATCAGCACGGTCTGTGCTTCGGTTTCTTCGATTTGAACGTGGTCACCAGTTCCCTGGGTCAATTCAAAAGAAGGACCGCGGTCGATAACGCCGTCATTATGAATAATCTTAATCCCAACCACACCCGGAAGCGGGGAATGGAATTTTACGGTAAGCAGTGTGGAGTTAAGTGTTGCTGCACGTCCTGTAATCGGAGTTGTCTGCGTAATTGCTGTCAGACCTTCTGCAGTTTTTTCCACCGCATAGTTCTGAACTGCACCATTGATTGTGATTCCGTCGCGAACCAGCCAAAGGCCGTCTGTAAATTTCATGTGAGCACTTGCCACCCTTCAATTTGGTGTTTATAGTTGCATTATAACGATAACAAAATCACAAAACTACTATAATATAGCTAATTTATAACACTATTTTGATGTTTTACCTACAAGGAGGGCCATAATGGACCGCACATCGCAGCGATTGCTCAAAGAAGACCGTGAACACGGGGATGTTATGTTTCCCTTGGCCGCCTATTGGATAGAGCTCCCGGCCGGAGCCCCTGTCCTGGATACCCACTGGCATGAGGAAGCGGAGTTCTTCCTGCTGCTTGAAGGCGAGATTCTCTTTCAGGTGGATACGGATTATTTCACGCTCCGCCCCGGCGAAGCCGTCTTTATTGAATCCGGTGATATTCATGCCGCCTATGCGGCTCTGGACACTCCCTGCCGGTTCTGCGCACTTGTCTTTCACCCCGATCTCCTGGCCAGCGCCCAATATGATACCATCCAGCAGACTGTAATTCTGCCGCTTCAGGAGAAACGCCAGAGCTTTCCGCGTCACCTCACCTCCTCCGTACCTTGGCAAGGAGAGCTTCTGCTGCACCTGGAGCGGATGATGGAGGCATATGATAATAAAATGCCCGGATTCGAGTCCTTTATGAAAGGAACTTTGCTGATCATGCTCTCACAGATTGCGCCGCCGGGACGTTCGGTGAACTACAGCCAGTCGGCAGGCGCGGATACCACGAAGATCGACCGGCTGAAGAAGGTCATCCTCTATATCCAGGACAACTATCAGGAGCCGATCCGCACGCGCGATCTGTCCGAACTGATTCCGATGAGCGAGGGGCAGTTCTGCCGGTTCTTCAAAAGCATGACCCGCAAGACGCCCGTCGATTATATCAACTCCTACCGGATCCGCCAGGCCGCAGCCCTGCTGCAGCAGAGTGACCGCAAAATCTCCGATATCGCCATGGATGTCGGCTTCGACAACGTCAGCTACTTCATTAAAGTCTTCCGCAAAGCGATGAACTGCTCGCCTTCCGAATTCCGCAAGGATGCTATTCCGGGAGCCGGTCAGGGCCAGCTTTATCCGTAAGATCAGCTCCGTACAGATTACATTGTCTGCTTACCGATGCCCGGATACGTTTAAGTTACGTGTAAGGGTGGAGCCATGCCGCTTCCGCTACTCTACTTACAGGAGGCAGATCACCATGAATCAACATGTCACTATGCCGAGTGAGGTACAAGAGTTCTACAATGCCATTAACCAATATCAGCCTGAAGCCTTTATAGAATTGTTCACACCCGGCGCCAGCGTTAAGGATAACGGTAAAGAGATTGCGGGCAGGGAGGCTATACAGGCCTGGGGAGAATCAGAGCTGTTCTCTGCCAAGGTCCGCTATACGATCATGGAAATAGAAGAATCCGGGGAGTTCGTCGCTGTGACAGCAGAGATGGAAGGGGAATTTAACAAGAACCGCGTTCCCGATCCGCAGCTGTTCAGACACGAGTTCAAGGTGCAGGGCGGTAAAATCAGCTTACTTAACATCACGCTTAAGTAGCGATACAGATTTCATTAATAATGTGAAGGGGCCGCAGTCGCGCGGCTCCTTTTTGTCGTTCGACACAGAGCATTTCGTCTATCGTGCTTACGGAGCGAAGCTCAGCTAAATACATGATGCGGAATGCCTGATATAATGAACGAATTGAACCTAATATTTCCATTCTTTTGATTCTTCGGGCAGGGGTGTCATTATGAAAAAAGGCATTATTTATGCCGTTCTATCCTATCTCATCTGGGGGTTTCTGCCGCTCTACTGGCGGCTGTTCCAGGCTATGCCCGCGTGGGAAATACTTGGGCACCGGATTGTGTGGGCTTTCGTTTTTGTAGCCGTACTGGTTACGTGCTCGCGGCAGTGGGGGCGGCTGAGGACTATCTTTTCAAGCACCAAAAGCACCGTAGCAGTTGTCCTCTGCTCCTTCTTCATCAGCATGAACTGGTTCCTGTTCATCTGGGCCGTGAACAATAATCACGTGTTGGAGACCAGCCTCGGCTACTACATGAATCCTCTCATCAGCGTTCTATTTGCGGTCATCTTCCTCAAGGAGAAGCTGTCAGCGTGGCAATGGGCGTCTATTCTTCTGGCAGGCACCGGTGTGGGGATTATGGCAGTCCAGTACGGGCAGGTTCCATGGGTGGCAATTGCGCTGGCGGTCACGTTCTCCCTGTATGGTCTGGCCAAAAAGCTTGCTGGGCCCGATGTTCTGCTCGGCCTGACCGGGGAAACACTGATGGCCATGCCAGTTGCGCTGGGCTATCTGATCTACATTCAGTCGCAGGGCACAGGAACGTTCGCTTCGCTGTCTCCCCTGCTGATGATCGTCCTGCTGCTGTCCGGAGCCGCTACGGCGATGCCGTTGTTCTGGTTCGCCAAGTCTATGCAGCTGCTCCCGCTCTCCATGGTCGGCTTCATCCAGTACATCTCGCCGACGACGAGTATGCTGCTGGCAGTATACCTGCTTGGTGAGCCCTTCTCGCAAGGAAGGCTGGTCAGCTTCTCCTTCATCTGGGTTGCCCTGATTGTCTACAGTGTGGCCGGCTTCAGGAAATCCAGGCTGCCGGCCACCAACTGATCGGTCAGTTTATCGAAAAAGGGCATTACCAGCGCCGGACACGGCTGTGGTAATGCCCCTTTTATGTTCCACTCAAGCGCCCGGCTTCAGCCCGCCTTACGGATTACAATGAAGCAGGTGCTGTCCGGCAGTGCGGCCGCCTGCCCGCTCTCATCCATCACCACGACCCGATCCTGCAGCGCCTCCGTATACCCTTCCTGCAGGTAATGGCGGAAGACTTCGATCTTCGCCTGATCACCAAGCGTCTGCTCAATGAACGCGGCATATTGCGCCGGTGTAAAGTATCCGAACTGCTCCTGTACCTCATGTATATAGGCTTCCTCGCCCCAGGTATACGTGTACAGAAACTCCATCGCATCATTCACCGGCATGAGGACCTCCCGGAAGCCAAGCTGCTCATACCGGATACTCCGGCCGGCAAAATCCTTCGCATACCGCTCCAGCCACGCCATTCCGTCATCCTCCAGGAACCGCACTCTCCGCTGCTGATCCTCCGGCTCACTCATAATACCGTCGCGGATAATAATGACTCCGCCGTCCGCCAGCACCCCGAAAGCGCTGGTTAACGCAGCAGCAACCGTCCCGTGATTGAACTTCTTCCCGTCCAGCGGGACATAGGAATACAGCTCATGCAGGATGGAGGAGAAAATCACTGTGTCGACCGTCCCCGCCTCCACGTAATCCTTCAGGTTCAGCGCATCGCCCTGGAGCACCTCCCAGCGGTGGTCTTCCCGCTGCTTGCGCTGCCGCAACGCTTCAATGACATTGCTGGAGATATCGATACCCACCGGAATCACGTCCGGCATCCGCTGCTCGATCAGATCCAGCAGCACCCCGCCGCCCGGCCCGATGTCCAGCACCTTGCGGCCGGTGACGTAATCCAGAATAACCGCCTTATAATCTGCCGTATCATTCATCTGGCTTAAATACGTATCCTCGTTATGGAAGCGGTCGAACGCATCCCGGCGCAGATCGAACAGATCGAACAGCAGCAGCACCGCCCGTTCATACAGCGCCGACTTCTCGGCCTCTATGCAGAATTCAATCAGCTTCTCAGCCGCCGGGGAGAATTCGAAGTTGAAGAACAGCGTGTCGGGCAAATGCTCCTTCCGCAGCAGCCGGTGCAACAGATGCGGATTGCCAGAGGGCTGCTCCCCGCTGTAGATCTCAGTCCAGTCCAGCTCAGACAAGTATTTCTCAATGATCCGTTTCTTGTACACGTTGATCTTCTTGCTGCCCTTGTAGTCATAATAAATGCTGTTCATCACCGCTTCGAAGCTGATATGGTTCAGAGCGGACAAATCACTGCTAGCGGAGAGGCTTACTACTTTGAGGAACTGCTCCAGCGAGAAGGTCTGCAGTGCTGATTCCACATACCAGAAGGTGACAGGCTGCAGCGGCTCCAGTACAGCAGGATTGAAGCCCTCCTGCACAAGACCGCTCCACTCCGTCTCATAATCCTCGCCCTGCGCGATAGACCCGGAGCGCATTCTCCGCAGACGCTCCTTCATGGGGACTTCATCATGCAGATTCCCTGAGGAGATTACGACAATCAGCTCCATCACCTGAGGGCGAACCTCCTGCCACAGCTCCGGGGCTACGGCAGAGATAATGCAGTGATTCAGGGCGAACAGCAGCCGCTCCAGCTCATCTGCAGTCAGCAGCCCCTGCTCCACCAGTCCGGATAACGGAAGATTGACCGAAGGCGGAACCTCGCCGCGGATCTGCTGCCCGATCAGCCCGTGGGTTTCGATCAGCCGGTGCACGATCAGCCGCTTATCCGCAGAGGCAGCGTCCTCCCGGTCATCCTCTGCATAACGCAAGTACAGCTGTGCCGAACCGATATTATGCACAAATATATTAATGCCTTCTTCCTGCCAGCTCCTGCGCTGCCGGATCGTACCGCCCTTGGCAGTCTCCGACCAGATCAGCGTCTCTTCAGCCAATTCCCTGATCCAGTAGGATAGCGGCAGACTGTCCAGTACGCGCAGGCTGCGCTCTACGTAATCCAGCACCGGACTCTGCTGCTCCAGTTCCCCCAGCGACTCTACCCGTTCGAGGTTCACAATCGTCTGCTCGGCCTGAACGATATATTCCAGCCACAGACAGCCTTCACCGGGGAGCCTTCCTTCTTCGCGGTATGTTTCAATAGCCTGCAATGATTTCAGCATTTGCCTGCCTCCCTATGTAATAACGATCTCTATACAATAGCCCTGCTGGCTGCGGTTGAATCAGAAATACACTGTTCATATAACAAACCGCAAGCTTCTGAAGAGAAGCCTGCGGTCAAGAAAATTCATTACTATTGTATATTGTATACCAGATTGCCGGGAGAAGATAAATCCAATTTAAAGTGCACCTGCATCCCTAGCCGTATAGAATGACGGGAAAATCGGGCGGTAATGTAATTCGTCTCTGATCCGGGTGGTATCAATGACACCCTCCCATGGATTGAATTCCTGCTGCTGCGCTTCCGGGGAGGTTTCAAAATGATGCAGCTTCTGCAGCTCCGCAATGGAGATCGGTGCGTCGTCGCCGACGTTGTAGATCCGGCCATCTATCCCGTCTGCGGAAGCTGCGAGCAGCAGGGCCTGACCTACATCGGCATGGTGCGCCATATGCATTCTTTTCGCCGGATTCCAATTGCCTGCGAGCGGCAGAAATTCCGTGATATGCGGGTCCCGCTCACCGTAGACAAAAGGCAGCCTTACAATGCGCAGGCCTAATCCCTGATCATGATGAAGCTGCAGCAGCGCTGCCTCAGCCTTGGCTTTGGACTGCGGATAAGCAAACGCAGGCTTCAGCTCGTCATCCTCCTGACTGGGTCCCGCGTTACTTCCGGAGCCGTAGACATTATTGGTGCTCGCAAAAACAAACCTTGGCACCCCCGCCTCCAGCACTGCCTTGGCCAGAGCGATGCTGCCATCGAAATTGGATACCCAGGTGGTATTCTCGTCTACCCCGCGGAACTGAGCTGCCAGATGAAATACAACATCAATCCCCCTTAGAGCCTCCACATATCGGTCCGGCTGCAGAAGCTCGCCTTCTACAATCTCAGCCCCCAGCTGCTTAAGCCCCTCTGCCTTGGCAGCATCCCTAATCAACAGCTTAACGTGATGACCGCGCTGCAGCAGACGCGGAACGAAACGGCTGCCTACTTTACCGGTGGCTCCAGTTACAAATATGTTCATAGTTCAAATCCTCCTAAGTTTATAGATGCTATACTGGCAGTATAATAGAATGTGTAACTGGCATCCTTCCTGCGTTTATCGTAGGACTGTCAGTGTCAGGATAAGGAGGAGTTCAACATGGAAGAGATTTCTTCCAGGATGCCGTTAGGAGAATTTCTGCGTTCGCGCCGGGAACGTCTGACTCTTGAAGAAGCCGGGTTAGTGTCTTATGGAAGGCGGCGGACTCCGGGGCTCCGCAGGGAAGAAGTGGCCCAGCTTGCCCATATCGGAACATCATGGTACACCTCTCTGGAGCAAGGCAGAAGCATCAACCCTTCAGAGGATGTACTGAATAACATAGCAGAGGCGCTGCGGCTGACCGAAGATGAACGCCACCATCTTCATCTTCTTGCCAGACCGGTGCAGCAGCAGGCAGTAGTAGATCAGCAACTGAACACAGGCCTGGAACGGATGATTAAGGCCCTGGAGCCTAATCCGGCCTTCGTAATCGGGAGATGCTGGGATTTGCTGTTATGGAATCAGGCAGCGGAGCTGGTTTTCGGCTTTCCTTCATTCTCAGAGGGTGAGCAGGAGCGTCCCAATTGGATGAGACTGTTATTGACGGGCGGGAAACGAAGAATGAATCCAGAGGACTGGGAGAGTAAAGCAGAAGTCATCGTTGCACGCTTTCGTGCGGATTACGCACATTTTCCTAATGACCCGAGGTTCAAGGAGCTTATCGGGGAATTTATGCAGAGCAGCCCGCTGTTCCGCGAGAAATGGCCGCTGCATGATGTTCAGGTTGTAACGGACTGCCACAAACAGTGGAATGCGCCAGGCATCGGGGAGCTGGAGTTCGAACATATGACCCTACAGCCCCAGGGCCATCCGGATCTGAAGCTGATGATTTATACAGCTACTGCCGAAACAGCTGCGCGTCTGCAAAGTCAAATGAACACCAGCGAACATTAATCATGCATTTATGGGTTCAAAAATAACAGCAGCAAACGAGGACATGCTTCTCCCGTCCATGGTTGCTGCTGTTTCGTTATCCGCTAAGCCTATCTTCTACCCGCTCTCCGCCAGTACATGGCCGCTGCCGATACAACGATCAGCGCCGATACAGCGAGCAGGATCATCAAGGTTTTGCTGCTGCCTTGGCTGGCTTCCTCTGGCTGGACAGCTTCAGCAGAATTCTCCACTGAATTTGCTGCTGCAGTATCTGTTGATGCCGGTTCAGCGGATTCCGCCAGCACCTCTATAGCCTGCCCGTCCGCTTCTTCCGCAGCCAGCGCTGCCGCCTTTTCTGCATCCTCTACAGAGACACCAACGATTTGACTGCCGGTCTTGGTAATCGTATACGGGATAACTGCACCGCTGCGGAAATGCATCTTCAGCTGCACTTCCCCATCCTTCACTTCTTTCCAGAATTCATCCGTGAATTTGATTTCTCCGGTGGTATAGTCCGGATAGAAGGATTTGTAATACTCCTTGAAGGGAGTCCAGTCATTCGGTCCGGCAGTACCGCCAGCCGTATAGACAGCCTCCAGCGTTGCCAGGCTGTCCCCGTTGAACCAGACCGGAATCGTGTATATCCCCTCCGGAGCCTGCGCACTGATCAAGCTCGGCGTGTCGTAATAGATAAGATTCATTCTCCAGTCAGCACCCGCACTGAATCTGGCAGTCAACACTGCATTAATTCCGTACTTCTGCGTAATAAGCTTCTGAAGCAGCGCGGATTTGAGGATAAGGTTATCTCCCTCAAGCTCATAATCCGTTCCCTTGACTAACGCCTGTTCCTGATTAAGCAGCGCCGTGAACGTGTTGCCGTTCAAATTCAGGGGAATGGCGGTATCCTTGATTTCCGCATCCTTTAGAATATAGACCGAATCCGTCTCCGCATTGGAGGAACGGCCTTTCCAGCCCTGCTTCATCACCTGATGAAGCTCCTCGTCTACCCACTTGAACGTGCGCCGGTCGAAATGCTGCCCGTTGTCCCATAACATCAGCGGCATTTTTTTCTCATAGGCATAGTAGGTAACATATTCAAAAAACTTCAGAATCTCACCATGCTGGACCGTACTCAGCGATTTATCGAACCCGAGCAGGCCGAATTCCCCGACGATTACGGGAATGCCTTTGGCCGTGAAGGTCTCATAAGCCCGGTCAAACGCCTGAATCAGATCCTCCCTGGCCGTGGTATCGAACGTGGTCGAGCCCCCAAGGTTCACACTGAACGCATAATAACCATAGTAATGGAACGTTGCTATCAGTCTATCATCATTTAATTTCTTGATGGTTGCGGCTAATGCATCCAGTCTGGCCTGGGTAGGGGCAGCAGTGAGCGTAGAAAGTACCAGCGGCCGCTGCTTGTTGTTCCCTCCGGAATGCCGGACAATAGTATGAAAGGACACATTCAGTTCATCCAGCATAGTAAAATATTCCGGACTGTCCTTACTCCAGTCGTCGGAGAAACGCGGCTCATTCAGACTCTCGAACATCAGGCTGTCCGGATAATTCTTGAAATGCCCGGCAATCTGCGTCCAGGCGGCATTGAATCTGGCCAGCACCTCATCATGCTCCGCTGCCATGTTCATCACCCAGTTACTGTCATGATGAAGATTAATAATCACATGAAGGTTCGCAGCCAGCGACCAGTCAACAACCTCCTGAATCCGGGCCATGAAGTCCTGCCGGATTGCATAATCAGGAGCATCGCCCATCCTGTGCTTCCAGGTAACCGGGATACGGATGCTCTTATAGCCCTCCTCCGCAAGCTGCCCGATGAAGGCCTGGGTCACGGCCGGGTTCCCCCATGAAGTTTCGTCCCCGGAGGCCTCGAAGGTATTCCCCAGGTTCCAGCCCGGTCCGAGCGATTCTACATAAGCCTGCAGGGCACTCTTCTTCTCTTGGGATTCCGCCTGCGCAGGAACTGCCGTCACCATGACAGCCAGCAGCAGTATACAGGTAATGAAGAATGAGCGTTTCAGCTTCATCTCAGGCTCCCTTCCTAATCACTTCTAAAATATACGAGCTCATTCAACTGCTGCTTAATTCGTCCTGTTCCCTCAAGACTGGAAGCTCCTCCTTCGTCTGGATCAGCCGATAATTCCGCTGCGTTCCACACTCTCTACGAAGTAACGCTGCACCACCATATACAAGGTAATCAGCGGAAGAATCGCCAGCAGGATGCCGGTATCGATAATCATCGCTACATGATTGGGGTCTGCCTTGACACCCGATCCCCCGCCTACCCCCAGCAGTCCCGGCAGCAGGGCATTGGCCTGCGCGGCCAGCGAGCTGACCTTCGTAGGCATAAGTGCAATTTCACTCATGAACAGCGAGGTGAAGAAGGTATCGTTATACTGCCAGACGAAGCAGAACAGGATCACCGTAATCATCGGCGAGACCGCATTGGGCAGCATGATCCGCAGGAATGTCTTCACTCCCCCTGCACCGTCAATCAGCGCCGCTTCCTCAATCTCCTTCGGCATCCCCTTGAAGAACTGGCGGAAAATATAAATGAACAACCCCGCCTTAAGTCCGATGGCTGTCGCGGATGTAATCATTGAAGGCCAATACGTATTCAGCAGATTTATGCCGCTTTTCCCAGTAATCAAATGAATAATCCCCATAATGTCAAAGCTTCTGAAATGCAGGTACATCGGCACCATCAGCGTGCTGGTAGGGACAAGCAGGGTCAGAATGACTAGCGCGAACAGGATGTTGCTTCCCGGAAAGCTGAACCGGGCGAAGCCGTAACCGGCCAAAGCGCAGGAAGCCGTGGTCAGCACCGTAGTCACTACGACGAAGAGCAGCGTATTCCCCAGCAGCGGGAAGTAGTCCAGAATCTGCATCGCCATTCTGATGTTATCCATAGTGTAGTGGACCGGAATCATATAAATCGTCGGATTGTAGATATCCGCTTTATCCTTGAAGGCGATGGAGAACTTCATAAGCAGCGGGTAAATAATGATGAAGGAGATCCCGATGACCAGCGCATAGCGGAACAGTGCGTATAGAAGATCCACTGCTTTGCCTTTTAGCTTATGGACTCTATGGTGATTCGCCTCCCTATGAGCAGGCTGAACAGATTGAGGAGCTTGCATAGCCATATCCTCCTTTGCGATTCATCAATTGTAATGCACTCTTTTGGACAGTACGTATCCTACAATAATCAGGACGATGCTAATAATCAGCGTATAGATCCACGACATGGCCGCACTGAGACCAAAGTTCTGGGTGGTGAACGCGGTGGTGAAGATCATTTGCGTTACTTTGCTGCCCGTGAAGGAATCAATAATGGTGTAGATCACATTGGTCAGGATAAGCGGGCTTACCAGCGGGAAGGTGATTTTCCAAAAGGATTCATAAGCGGTCGCCCCTTCAATCTTCGCTACCTCGTACATCGCCCCCGGCACAGACTGCAGCGCGGCCAGGAAGATTAGAATCTGTACACCCGAGCTCGTAATAATCTCATAAATCCGCAGGATGGCATCCACAATGTAATCCACGAACGACAGCGGCAACCCGATATCACTCAGAATCATCACCATCGCCATGACGTTGTACTGCGAGCCGGATTGACCGAGTTCATTCACAGCCGTGGCATCCCCCACCAGATTGATCAGTCCGGAAGCTTCTGCCGCCGATATAGCATTCGAAGCCAGAATAACCGGCAGGAAGAATATCGCACGGGCCAGAACTCTCCCCCGGAATTTCTGATTCAGCAGCGTTGCCGAGAACAGGCTGAAGAACAGGATCATCGGAACGTTAAGCACCATATCCCTGACGGATTCGGTGAGTACGCGGTTGAAGGTGGCATCTACAAACAACGCATTGTTGAAATTAGACCAGCCCACCCAGTCCAGTGTGAACCCGGTCGGATCGACATTTAATTTGCTGAAGCTGAATTTGATGGACTGAATGAGCGGAGCCGCGAACATGAATACGAATCCAAGCAGCCACGGCGTAATAAAGGCGATTCCCAGCCAAGAGCGCTTGTGATTTAAGCTGAGCTTGCTCCCCCTCATGACTGCCCACCTTCTATCCCATATTGTCCGGCTCCGACAGTGAAGCCGTGTACGGAGACTGGCATGTCTGTGTAATTTACATAGATTGAAATCCCGTTGCTGTACTGCACCTCCACAACACCCTCCTGATGACGTATGTGATTCACAATCTGCGCGTTCTGTACCGGAGAGAGCACTTTACTGACTTCCTTGTACAGCGAAACCGCCTGACCGTACCAATCCTGATAACTTGTGGCATACATGTCGTCAAAATGAGTGTATTTCAGCTTGGAGGACGGCTCATACGACCAGGAGAAATGCGGCGCAGCCCCAAGCTCAATAGAGCGGAGCAGCTGCACCTTGAGATCCTGCTCATCGTTCAGATTCACCGGCGTCCCCGTATAGCTGATGTAACCATGGACAACCATTTCATAGAACGGGATTTCTTCATCCGTCAGCACGAAGCCGCTGGAGGCGGTCGGTACATTGATCAGATGATCCGAGTAAGGCCATGCATACGCATTGCCTCCGGCGACCATCGTCTGGCCGATGCTCTGATCCAGCTTGCCCAGCTGCTCTTCTACAATTTGTTTGGCCGTCTCCCGCTGAATGACCCGGCTGACCCGGAAATCCGAGCTGAGCACACTGCCGAGATCCCGCAGGGATACGCCGTTGAACCCATAAGCTTTATACTTGCTCATGAATGTGTCTACATAATAGGGCAGCTTGGCCGGGGACAACAGATAGTAGCTTCCTAGCGTCATATCCATCCGGTTCAAGGCCCGGTTGTACGGATAGAGCTCCGCTTCTTCCCGGGTCACGAACCGCGAGGCATCGGAGGAAGGCGTGAAGCCGCCATCATCGTGATAAATCTTCTGGAAGGCCACATCCGGGAATAACACACCTCCCGCCTGTTCCAGCTTCTCTGATAATTCTAGAAGCTCCTTTTTACTGCCCAGCACACTTTCCGTCTTCAGCTTATCCGGTGAAGCGTGATTCACCCCTTTGGCAGACCAGCCGGTATAGCGCATAAGCAGCCGGTCAACGCCATCCTGCTTCAGTTGTTCAGCAATCTGTGCCGCCTGTCCGAAGGTGGTCATGGCAATCTCGGACCGGTAAGGGACGCCGAGGAACGACTTCTGCTTGTCGACTGCCCCCAGCATATCGAGATAGAAGGGGACATCCTGTCCGGTCTCCAGAGGCTGCAGCACCTGCTCCGCCGCCAGCTTATTCCGGTACAGCTCAGCCATTCCTGAATAATTGGCTTTATCTTTACCGAGGAAGCTGTAGCGGACCTCAATATCGCCTTTGTAAATCTCTTCATTTAACAGCTGGATTTCCTGAATGGTAGAACCCGTATACAGCTCAAGCTCATCCTCCCCCCGCAGGGTGTAGCTGCTGTGGATGAAGTTGTAGGAGTTCTTCTTGCCGCTGATATCTGCGGCAATGCTGGCTATGGCATCGCCTTTCTCGATCACGGCAAACCATGCGGCATCCTCTGTTTTCAGGCCAAAGACCGGCATTCTGGCACTCTCGCTGACCTGCCCGCGTCTATAGCTGTTATCATTCGGGTCCGGGCCGTATACACGCTGTACATACTGCTCTTCCTTCACTTTTCCGTTATTCAGATAGATCAGGCTGCCGGAGCCGTCCGGAACGAACATGTAGCCGTCGCTCTGCTGATCCGCTGCTCCGAACATATTCAGCAGCTCCAGGCTGCGGATCTGATATTCACCGCTCTCCTTGACCTGGTTCACAGGAATAGTTACTACCAGCGACCCTGCATCCAGCCGGTATTCCAGCGGAATGATGAAGTTCGGCTTGCTTGCTCCGGAGCCGCCCTCCACTCCGTTCTCCTCATTATCGAAGGCCAGATCTTCCGCAGAATAACCGGATTTGTTGAAGGCCGCAGTCATTTTGCTCAGCACCAGCGGCTTCGAGACCTGGGCATCAATGCGTTCCAGAACTTCCGGGTCACCTTCTTTCGGATAATAACGCTGCCCTACATACTTGGCGCTGGACGCATCCAGATTAGCCTGGACCTTCTCTTCCATTCTTGTCTTGCTGATGAACTTGGGCAGCGCATCAATCCCGATCGATGTATCTCCAATCGTATATACAATCCGCAGCCCGTTCTTGATGCTCTCAGCAGTGAATTGTTTGCTGCTGATACTCTGGGCGAAGTTCGTATAGGATTCAAGCGTCCCTATAGAGTCGCGGAACAGTACGTTCAGCTGCGAGGACAGCAGCTCCTTCTCGAATCCCGAAGCCAGGGTATCCTGCCCGCGGCCCGCCGGATTGCTGTACCAGATCTGGCCTTGGCGTTTATCCTTCACGGCAATTTCCGTTGTCTCAGGATTGAAGTATAAGGACAGCTCAGATTCATCTGCTGCAAGCTGCATGCCCGGTATACCCCCGGACGAATACGGCAGTGCGGTGAACCCGGTTCCGGCCTCCAGCTCATCTGTTACTTCCATATAGGCCGAGGCTTCCACCGCCTTCACTCCGCGTGAGGAGAAGAATACGGCAGAACCGGCAAGAATAAGCATGACTGCGGCACAGGCGAGCACCGCGACCAGCATTTTACGATTTTTCACAGGTGCGGCCTCCTTTACGTACGGAAAATTAATTCCCGGTAAATGTTAACGAAGAATTCTATAATCTGCTGAAGCATGCTTAATACGAGCGTCCCCAGAAACACGACAATTCCCATGACAATAACCGTGAGCAGCATCGTGACTATGGTTTTTAGCACGGTATATTGATGAACGGTCATAATGCCGACGAATAATAACGCGACGAACCATATGGAGGATATCGTCATCATCAGATAATAGAAGGCTGTTTCTTCCTCCGCCATAAACCGGCTGGCCAGGATCATCGGCACATAAATGATTACAATCGGAACTAGCGCATAGGCTGTAGCCATCATAATTTCTTTGAATTTGCCTTCCCCGTCCATGAGTGTGGTGATCGCCCAGTTGGAGAGGCACCACAGGAAGAAGGGAAATATAATCGTGAACAATTGCGTGATGCTGTTCAGATGCCGGGGGTCGTTATAATTCACCAGGAAACCCGCAAACTGATCCTTCAGGATCATCGAAATCACGACCAGCAGCAGAATCGTCAACGCGACCCGGACCTTCCCTTTGCCTTCGTACTTCATATCCCAAAAGCTGTCAAACGGATGCACAATGAGGTGCAGCGGGAATTTAATGAAATCCTGCCTCATGGGCGTTCCCCTCCTTAAGGTTTGGCGAAGCCTGCCTGGATGCGGTTAACCGCCGCTTCCTTCTCCAGAAGCTGAAGAGCTTATAAGACAGCCAAGCCAGCACCAGGATCATTACCGCTGTCAGGAAGGTTCCGAAATGCTCCTGCATGACTTCTCTCCGGTACCGTTTGAAGGCTACCGAATACCCGTTGCGGTCCATTCCGAGCTTGAAATATTTAAGTGCCTCTTTGTTTTTTTTGTCCATCAGCAAGGACTTGCCAATGCCGATATAAGCGATATCGTAGTTCGAGTTCAGCTTCAGGACTTCCCTCCATACCGGCACAGCGAGCGTATCTTCACCATTGTAGTGATACCCCACCGCTTCATTGACGCTTGTGCCGAACCGGGTCGGCCTGAACACGACAATGTTGCCTTTCCCCCGGTCCAGTACGAGCTGGTTCCCCTGGGAGAACTCTACCGCTGCCGGTATTTTGAAGGTCCCGGTCTGGTTGCCTTTGCCTCCGTAGACATAGAGAAGATCACCTTCATCGTTATACGTGAACACCTTGCCCTGATTGGCATCAAGCGCACTGTACATCCCGTTCGCCAGCACTTTAATATCTGTGAACTTGGACGGTCCATCCGCCCTCCGGTACCGGATATCGCCTTTAATGTCGAAATATCCGAACCGCTTCAGTACATCCTCCCCGGAGGGATTCAGCCGTTTGATCGGCTCCTGCGAGCCCGGATCAATATTCGTCGCATAGAGGAAACCTTTGGCATCCACATCAACATTGGAGAATTCTGTAGGCACAAACAGCGCCATCTGCGCTTTCTGCGCTTTGGTTGAGACCAGCCGCCACAGATATTCGGTATAGTCACGCTGTACCTTGTTCGTGCCGACGTAGCCGATGAATTCACCGTTCTTATCAAACTGCATGATCCCTTCGAAGATCCCTTTAGCGATGACATAGACACGTTCAGCCTGATCTACAGTCACTTTCACGGGTATAAACTTGAAGTCCGCCGGCAAAATATCAGACGCCGGCTTCTCCACCATGCCGAGCAGCTCCCCTTCCGGGGACAGGATCACCACACGCCCGTTATCCGTATCGGCAACATACAAATTGCCGTCTTCAGTAATGTACAATCCGGACGGATTCTTGAATGTATCCTCCGTGCCCAGATTATCGAATCCGGTAATGACCTTAACGACCTTCCAGTCCGGGTCCAGGCAAATAATCCGCCCGTTCCCGCTGTCGGCTATATAGATCAGTCCGCTTGCCGCCACGGCCATGTCGCCGGGTTCCCGGAAATCGCCTACCCCAAGATCCTTGCCGGTCAGGATACGCTCAGGGATATACGCCGCAGGAGCGGGCACCGCTTCTTCCCAATAGTTATAGTTGTAGCTCTCATAAGGCGCAGAATCTGCATGCGCCGGAGCGGGAGCTGCATACACAATCAGCAGGGATGCCGCCATAAGTGACAGCAGCCATTTTTTTGCGATCAACTGCGTTCCCCCCTTAATCCTTCATTCCCGAAGTTGCCATGGTCTCTATAATCCGGCTCTGCGAGAACACAAACAGCGTGATCGGCACGCTCATCAGAATGAGGGCCACCGCTGCCGCCGGACCGGAACGGGCAATCCCTCCTGCAACCACCTGGCCCGCTGCAAAGTGCAGTGATTTCAGCTGCTCGCTGTAGATGAACCCGTTGCCGTCGCTGCCCCAGAGAATCTGGAATAACAGAATGATGAGTGTCAGCCAGGCTGGCTTAACATTCGGCATCACGATCGACCAGAAAATACGGTATTCGCTGGCCCCGTCAATCTTAGCCGCTTCCAGCAGCACATCGGGAATCTGCTCCATAAATTGCTTCATCAGATAGAGGCCCAGTGAATAGGCAAAGGCTGGTATGATAACTGCCCAGTACGTATCGATGAGGCCCAGCCAGGACATGATCATATAGTTTGGCATAGCCGTCACCGCCGGTGTGAACATCAGCGAGAGGACAACGATGCTGAACAGTGCTTTTTTGCCCGGAAAATGATGTTTGGCCAGAGGGTACGCTGCCGCCGAAGCCAGCAGGACATGCCCGATAATCCCTGCACCGGTAATGAACACCGTGTTGAAAATATACCGGGAGAACGGCACCCATGAATTCCCCAGCAGGTTGAACAGATCGATAAAGTTGTTCATCGTCGGGTGCCGGACAAACAGGGTCGGCGGGAAGATGAAGATTTCGTCCAGCGGCTTGAACGCATTATTAATCGCATACACCAGCGGCAAAATCATAAACGCCCCGAATACAGTAAGCAGGGCAAATAAAGAGAAGATGCCCCAGGCAGAGCGGTTCACCCGCTTCTTGGGCATCCGTAAAGGCCGGTTTAACCGTTTGGAACCTATTTGAAAGGGGGTATTCATGTCTTCTATTCACCCACCTTTCTAAGAAGCTTCTGCACCACCAGGTTGGTGCCTACCATGATGAAGAACAATACAGTAGCAATCGCTGAAGCATAGCCCATCTCGAACCTTGTGGTGCCAAAGTCGATCAGGTGCGTCACGATGGTCTCCGCTGCATAGTTCACGCTCGGGAATCCGGCCAGGGCAATCGAAACATCAGCTACGGCGAACGCGGTCGTAATCTGGATGACAGCACCGAACATCAGCTGCGGGCGCATGGAAGGCAAGGTGATATACCAGAGCTCCTGCCAGCGGTTCTTGATTCCGTCCACGGCTCCCGCTTCGTATAAGGTTCCATCCACGGTCTGCAGTCCGGCAATGAAGGTCAGGAAGCCCGTTCCCAGACTGAGCCATAACTGGACCAGGATGATGATCGGCATAATATAGCCTTCTGTCTTCAGCCACTGGATCGGTTCCAGAATGAAGCCGAACTTCAGCAGCAGCCCGTTCATGATCCCGTACCGGTCCCCGGAGAAGATCATCAGCCAGATGAAATAGACATTTCCCGAGATGGACGGGGCATAGAACACGAGCGTCATTACAGCTCTAAGCTTCGGTGACAGCTCATTGATGATCCAGGCGAACACGAAACAGGCGATATAGCTTATCGGACCTGTAATTACTGCGAACAGCAGTGTGTTCTTGAGGGCAATCAGGAATACATCATCCTCCAAAAAAAGACGCGTGTAGTTCTGCCACCCAATGAACTTCGGAAATTCCAGCATATTGAAATATGTGAAGCTAAGTACAACCGAGACCAATACCGGCAGCACCGTAAATACGGCGAACAACAGCATATACGGCGCCATCAGAATGTACGAATGCTTATTCGCTCTCATCTGCTGCCATTTCAGGCTCCACCAAGTTTGCACGCTTGACTCTCCCCCTTACCGCTATAGACCAAACTCTTTGCGTTTGGTGGTGATTTCGTCCTGAATATACTGGACATAGTCCATGATGGATTCCCTGGCTTCCACACCGCCGACCACTGTTTTGTAAAAAGCATTAAACAAATGCCGGCCTGTGAAATATCCGCCCGGAACCTCAGGAACCCCTTCCGCCCATTCGAACTGGGCTTTCAGATTCTCGTAATCGGCGATCGGCCAAGGCAAGCTGTCCAGCGCTTTGATATTCGCTGTCGGATAACGTGCGGCAGCGCCCATCAAGCCTTCCATCTCACGCCCGAACACCGTCTGGGTCTGTTCACTCGTCCACCACTTCATGAATTCCCAGGACGCATCCTTGTCCTTTGCTTTATCCAGCATTACGACTGCACTGCCGCCACTGGAGACTGTGCGGTCCAGCGTACCGTCTTCCTTCACGGTTCCGGGGATCGGCACGAAGCCCCACATGCCCCTGATCTCCGGAGCAAAGACAGACAGCTGGTTGTATAAGGTATAATCCGCGATGCCGATCGGCATTTCACCTGTACGGAAACGGTTGGCAAAGTCATATTCGCGTTCCAGCTTGTAATCGGTATAGAATTCGCTCCATTGCTTGAAGGTCTCGATTCCGGTACGCGAATCCAGATCTGACGCTTTGCCGCCATCGCGGTAGAATTGCCCGCCATTCTGGAACAGCAGTGCGGCAAACATCGAATTCGGCGGGATGTTCTGTCCCTGCACTGCCGATTGGACCACTACGGGCAGGCCAAACTGCATATGATTCTTGCTGAGCACCGCGAGCAGTGTGGATACCTCATCCCAGGTCTGCGGAACCTCAAGCTCCAGCTCCTGCAGAATGTCCTTGCGGTAGAAGAGCATATTGAAGGTCTGGGTCTCAGGCAGGGCATAGACACCGCTGTCATACCGGTAAGGCAGCACCGCACTCTCGCGGAAACGTGTGCTCACTTCCCCGAAATCCGCAAACTGCGTCAGATCTGCCGCCGCATTGCGCATTGCAAAGTTAACCGGCAGATCATTGCCGATCTGCATTGCCACATCCGGCCCTTGTCCGGCCAGGGTCGCCGGAAGCAGCGTGGTCATGTTGACCAGCTTCAGATTGACATTAATCCCGGTGGCTGCGGTGAACGTCTCATCGATCATCGCCTTCATCGTATTCGCCTGATCCCGTCCGCTGCCGATCCATACGGTTACCGACTTCTGGTCATCCTCATCCGACACATTGCCGATCTGGTTGTAGTCGGTGAAGAAGGACGTGAAGAAGGCTGCGGTCTCATGCTTCAGCTTCGCGCCGAAGCCCATCCCTTTCTTCGAGAGCTTCTGATCAGGTGAAGCTATGTAGAGCGCATCCACTTCAAGCGGCTGCTCTCTTGCCGTCTGGACCCAGGTGCCGAGTCCGCCGGTATTCGTCTTGTAGGCGGTAAGTCTTTTGGGGACCGTATCCGGGTCCTCAATCATCTCGTCCAGCTGCTCGGCCATCGTCTTGAGCAGCGCTTCCTGATCACTGGATTGTCCGGATAAACGGACCAGTTCCTTCGCAATCCCCTTCAGGCGGTCGCGCTCCGCAGCGAATACCTCCAGGAGGCCCGGAATCTTCCGGTCCAGCTGGTAATCCCGGTACTCATCCGGCTTCGTTCCGGTAATCATCAGAATCTTGCGGTACATGGAGTTGAGATTGTACAGGCTGTTCTCTACCTCGCGGATGAGCGGGGCGAACTCGCCAAGGCTAACCTCAAGCCTTACGACATGTTTCCCTTGTTCGAGCTTGTATAGATAGGGCTCATTGCCGCCCATAATGTCCAGCCGATAAGAGCTTTTATACCGGAAAGGAACCTTGGCCATTTCCGCAAACGGGACGGTACCATCAATGGTCAGCTTCCGGGTTGAATAGATTCCCCGCACATAATTCTGCTGCGTCTTGAAGGCCAGCTTATAGAATCCGGTCTCAGGCACATCCACTTCCCATTCGATCCACTGACCCGGTATCCGCCAGTTCAGCCCGCCAATAGTGTTAATTTTAATTACAGAAGAACTGTACGGAGTCACTGCCGGGCTCGAACGCTCATTCAGCGGGTACAACGTCGGGGAGGATTTCGCCGTTGCGTCTTCTGCCTGAACGGTCAGGAGCTGGCCGCTTACGGCCTGAATGCCTTCGGAGTCCCACGCTTTCTTCGCTTCTTCGTACGGCAACGGCGCACTTTGCCTGAACAGCTTCAGCTGCTTAATCAGTACAGGTTCTCTTGAAGATTCCAGCGTTAGGGTATGTGTGCCGGCGCTGAAATAAAATAAAAACGGCTCATTCTCATAACCGTCAGAGTCCTGAAACGCCTTCTCGCTCCAGACCGGCCGCTCCACCTGCCTTGGCCGCAAATCATTGCCCTGGTTGTCCTGGATCAGCTGATCCGACTGATTATCCCAAATCCGGTCAAACTGCAGGAACGCTGCCTCCTTGAAAGGGAGCTGCCCGTCAATATAGAAGGCGCGCTCAATAGCCGAACTTTTCCCTTCGACGGGATAGTACAGCATCGACAAGTTATAGAAGCCGGCTTCCTTAATTTGAACAGTCCACTCGGCCTTGCCGGTTTCACCGGTTAACAGCGCTTCACCGGCCATACCTTCGTAATCGGACCACTTCTCGAAGCCGCCGCCTTCTACATGACTATAGTCAGCCGCCTCCAGAATAATTTCCTGATCAGGTCTGGGAGCGTCCTTATGTTCAGCCAGATAGGCAACGTATTTATTCTCTTGATTCGCGGCAATCTCTATGGGTTCGCCGGGAGCCTGCTCATTTGCGGCCACAGCCTGCGTAGTTGTCTCAGCCTGTACATTCAAGCCTGCCGGAAGCATGATCAGCAATGCTACAGCAGCAAGCATTATATTCTTGGCTATTTTGGATTGACGCTTTTTATCTGTCACCAGAAGTCCTCCTTACAAGCGGAAATCTTATATCCATACAATAGGGGGAGTCACCAAGACATCCCCCCGTTGTTATGACGATCCGGAACCCTCCTATTACTTGCCTAGCTTAGCAATGGAAGCTTCTGCTTCCGGCTTATACTTCTCGGCAGTCGCAGTAACCGATTGATTGTCTACAATAATGTCCTTCATATAACCGTAAGTCGGATATTCCGGGTAAGCGGTTTCAAGCAGGATCTGGCCTGTGTTATTGATATGTTCATGCATCATAGCGACATCTTCTTCATGTGCGTAGATACTTTCCAGCCATTCCTGGCTAGGGAAATCACCGGTTTGTGTAATATCATAGGTATCTTCAAAAGCCTGATAGACAGCCTGCGGATCTTTCACACCTTTGGGAACGAAGAATGCATTCTTGCCGTTATCGGCATAGGTAACTTCAGGCGATCCGGAAGGTCCGTTAGGGAAAGGAACCACACCGAAATCGAAGGTCAGATCGCCCAGGTTCCAGATCGGAGCCGGGAACATCGCTACATCGCCATCCTTGAAGGTATTGAACTCGTCATAGCCGACTTTGTCTGCGCCTTTGACTTTGACTACGTTCTCTACGTTGTACAGACGGTTAATGAATTCAGCCGCCTCAATAACCTTCGGATCAGTCAGACCCTGAGTGCTTGTTGCTTCATCCACCAGCTTGCCGCCGTTGGCAGCGGAGAAGTTGCGCAGCATATCGATTGCCCAGCCCGAGAAGCCGTAAGTATCGATTTTGCCGTCATTGTCCGTATCCTTGGTGGCCTGCTTGGCAACTTCAACGAACTTATCCCAGTTCCACTGTCCGCTGGCATACAGCTCCTGCAGGTCAGGAAGCCCCAGCTTCTTGAACAAATCACGGTTGTAGTGAATACCGGCTCCCCCAACGCCAGGTTCAGCGAAGGCATAGTCCTCATTAGCAATTTTAGGCGCCTTCACCAGCAGATTAGCTTCGTTGTTGATATTGGAAGCCGCTGTTGTATATTCGCTTACTTTCATCAGCTGTCCCTTGAGGATCGCAGGCCAGGCCGAGTTGTACTCCATAATTACGATATCAGCAAAAGGTTCCCCCGTAAGCGCGGTTGCCGTGAATTTGGGCATGAATTCTTCGAAGGGAACATTTACAAATTCGAACTTGCAGTTGTACTTTTGCTCCACTTCAGTAATCTTGGCCAGACGTTCCTTCTCGGATGCGGAATTGCCCGCAGGCTTCAGATCCCACCAGGCCGCTACCTTAATTACACGTCCGCCCATATCAACAGGGGCTGCCGTCGGTTCCGCTGTTGCTTCTGCCACTGCCTCTGTAGCAGCAGGCTCAGCCGTCGCATTGGCCTTGGTATTATTGGCTGCATTGTTGCCGCCGCTGCAGGCTGTAAGTAAAAAAACAAAACACAATAATAAAACTGAATACCCCTTTATCTTTCTCATCCGTCAAACCTCCCATGATAATTGATAAATGATGAATACTTCAGTGCTGCCGCATCTCTTATAAAGCGCTTACAATGCTGGTTAAAAAAATAACAAAAGCCCATTTACCTTTGTTTGTTTTTCACACCGCCCCTATTTGTTATTGTTTATTTGTTTTTCTTAGCATAACAAATATTACCACCAGGCAGGAAAATGGTCAATAATATTTTATTAAAAATCCTTATTTTAACATAATAAAGGCTTGTTTACGTGGGAAAACCGCTTATTTCTTGTCGGAAGTGTATACCAATGTTATCTTAAGAATAACAAAATAACAATATATGAAAACAAAATTATAATATTTAACCGAATTTATAATAACAGATAGATTCATAGACAATACCATTTTCAGAAAACTAAAAAAACAAGTGTTAGTCTACTCTTCTTCATGTAAAATTGGAATGTAGTTCTTCTGAGGAGACTAAATAAACTGACTAAAGTAGGATGATTTCATGCGGCGTAAAGTAACTATCCAATCCATAGCAGATTTTACGGGGCTATCTAAATTTGCAGTGTCACGCGCATTATCCGGCAAACCCGGTGTAAGCACACAGACCAGAGATATGATTTTCAAAGCCGCAGGGCAGCTCGGATACTTTAAAGACTCAACCGCTGCGCAGCCTCCGGGTGAGCTTATTGATCTGGATGCCCGCAAATGGTCGGGAACCATTCTGATCTTATTTCCCAACATCCGCTACCAGAATCCGGACTCCTTATATTGGGGCCCGCTGTTCAACGGCATCTCTACCCGGCTGGATCAGCGGGGCATTAATGTGCTAACGCTGACAGAGCCCAAAGATGATTCAATGTTCTCGCTCCTCAATCCCGAGGCCATCATGGGGGTCATTACAGTCGGCTCCATTTCCACACCGATTCTGGCAGAGATCAGGAGTCTCGGCATTCCGGTCATGATGGTGGATCACTACGACCCCAGCTTTCCGTGCGATTCTATCTTTACCGATAATCTGTCCTGCATGAGAGAACTGATGAACCTTGTCATCAAGAAGGGCTACCGCAGCTACCAGTTCCTCGGCAACATCCGCGATGCCCAGAGCTTCTATGAACGGTTCCTGGTCTTCCGGGCCGCACTTGAGGATAACGAGATCGAACTTAAGCAGAACCCTTCCCTTAACGGGCCGGAGATTGATAATTTCCGGGAAACCTTCACTGCGGCTGTTACCGAACACGGTCTGCCCGAGGTTTTTGTATGTGCTAATGATATCTACGCTTTGTTCGCCCTGGAGACGATGGAGATTATGGGTATGCCCGTTCCTGACAATCTGGTGTTTACCGGTTTCGATAATACGCACCCCAACCTGCCGTTCCTGGCAACCGTTAATGTAAACAAGCAGCTGCTCGGTACAAGAGCTGTAGATCATATGCTGTGGAGAATCCTGAATCCGGGTACAAGCTATGAGAAGATCCTGATTCAGGCAGATCTTATTGTCAGGGACTGAGGTAGGTAAGCCGGGCGTAAGTAGTAGAACATAATTATACTACGGGTAAATCAAGTGGGAGCTTAGCGGCTGCGCATGGAGCCAGCCATTCTACCACTGGAACTTCGGCGGGTCCTCATGGCCCATCCATGTGCGAAGCGGACTGAAATTCCTCTATCCTGCGGGATCTGGGGAAATTACGGGGGGATCGGACTGAGATTCCGCTAAGTCTCCTAATCATCCTCATTTTAAGCTCAAAAGAACAATATAACGGAATCTCAGTCCGTTTCAGCCTTATTATGAGGTTTTTTGGAGAAATAAGGGAATCTCAGTCCGCTCAGACCTCCATCTAAAGGTGGTAATGATATATGGCTGCTTCAGAAGATAACAGCTTAGACACCCTGACTTTTGAAATGTTGATTGATATATCCAAGAAATATACGAATCTCTCTAAGCATAAACGGGTATTAGCTCCGGTAGTTACTTCAACTATATCTCTATATGTAAATGGACTTAGGTTAAATGAAGACGAGGGTGAAGTATTTGTAGTCACTGAGTTCTTCGAATCCCTTACCCGTCAAGGGAGAATCCCGATGTATACCTGCTCTTGTGGTATTTTTGGTTGTGGAGGATTTTATATTGATGTTCTGTATAAGAAAGAAACAGTCATTTGGGGTACAGAACAAGCTACTTTCACCAAGTACATTTTCACAAGGGACAATATCGTACGTGTTGCGGAGGGATTGATTAATAAGCTGGTGGAATTACACCAATTGTTACAGGAGCATGAGCTTCAGACTTTTCATGACATTGAAGCCTATAAAGAGAAGCTTGCCTGGTTTCTTAATCCCGTAAATAATCAACTAAGCTAACTACAATTATCATCACAAAACAGCGGCAATCCAAGACTTGTTACTGTCCCGGGCTGCCGCTGTTTCTGTTTACCAGAATATAGCGCAAAGCTTCTATTATTTAACCTGTTCCATGAACGCCTTATAATCCTGGACGATCTCTTTAGACAGGGTGTGGTGTAGGTAATGCTCCCCTTCAAGCGGGATCAGTTTGCCGTGCACAGAATCCTTCACTTGCCCTTCATGCAGCGTCTGCCAGCCCTCAACATCTGTATTATTAGCCTGTATGAAGAGGAGCAGCGGGAGCTCCTTAGGGAATGCCAAAGCCTGAGCCGCTGTAAAGTTATCATTGAAATGTTTCATTTCATTCATAGTAGTGTCGTTGCTGGAGTTTTTATTCGAGATCATTTTCATCTGCTGCTTGATCTGATCATCATATGGCAGTCCGGCATACGGGTCACCGCTCAGCTTCTTGAGCATTCTCATCAGACCTGAGTTGTCCAGAAACTTAAACAGTCCGATGGGCATTTCAGCATCCATCCCGCCTTGTGTCGGCACACTGCTGTCGATTCCGACAAAAGCAGTCACTTCGTCTGTGTACTTGTTCACATAATCCAGTCCGTATATGCCGGCAATGGAATGCCCCATCAGCGTGTAACGGTTAATACCCAGCTGCTGCAATGCCTCATGAATTTCACTGGCAATATTATCGTTAGTCCGTTCCTTATCGGTTCCATCACTTAATCCATAGCCGAACGGCTCAACCGCTACTACCGTGTAATGCGGAGACAGCTCCTCGATCAGAGGTTTGAAATCCAGTGCCGGAGCGCCCGTGCCATAACCAGGCAGCAGCACCACAGTTTCCTCGCCCGTCCCTTGAATCAGTACATTCATCTTTTTGCCGTCTACAGGCACCAGCTGGCCGTAAGACTCAATTTTCCCCTGCTCCGATTTGCTGCTGATAATATTCACTACAAACACAACAGCTAAAAAAAGCACTATGGCGATCATTATGGCCGCAATAGATTTAAGCGTAACCCTAAGCCATTTTTTCATTATACATGCACCTGTCCTCATCGTTTGATTAAGATCCTTACGAACCAATAAGGTAAGCTTACACAATGAAGATGTACTCCCCGTGACGGCAATATGAACTGAATATGAACAGCTGCATACAAGTGGAAACGGCTACGCCGTCCTATAAGGACGGGGTGTTTCAGCGAGCAATAGAAGGATAAGTTACCGTGCGAAACATATAAATTCTTATATTTGAACAAAATCACCTTTATGGGTGAATCAAGTGCACTTTTGCTCCTCATTCCGTTTGCCGCTCACTTTCGGCGGAATTCAGGGGCACTTCTGACCCTCATTCCCGCTTGCCGCCCACTTTCGGCGGATTCAGGGGCACTTCTGACCCTCATTCCTGCTTGCCGCCCACTTTCGGCGGATTTAGAGGGATTTATCCCTTTAATTTCCCCGTGCCGCCCACTTTCGGCGGAACCGGAGGGATTTATCCCTTTAATTTCTCCATGTCGCCCACTTTCGGCGGAATCAGAGGGATTTATCCCTTTAATTTCCCCATGCCGCTCACTTTCGGCGGATTTAGAGGGATTTATCCCTTTAATTTCCCCATGCCGCTCACTTTCGGCGGATTTAGAGGGATTTATCCCTTTAATTTCCCCGTGCCGCCCACTTTCGGTGGATTTAGAGGGATTTATCCCTTTAATTTCCCCATGCCACTCACTTTCGGCGGATTCAGAGGGATTTATCCCTTTAATTTCCTCTTGCCGCCCACTTTCGGCGAATTTAGAGGGATTTATCCCTTTGATTTCCCCATACTGCCCACTTACGGCGGAACCAGAGGGATTTATCCCTTTAATTTACCCATGCCGCTCACTTTCGGCGGAATCAGTGGGATTCCGGTCTCAAGCACTAATTCGTCCTCTACAGACAGTTCCTGCTCCAAATTCCAATGTAACTTATCCACAATATTATGCACATATTATCCACAACAGACGGATATCATACTTTGCCAGTCAATGAAAAAAAAGCTGAGGCCCTGTACAAGCCTAAGCTTGAGCAGGTTGCCTCAGCATGAACAGACTAATCCGCCGGTGCAGTGACCGGCAGGGTGACAATGAAGCTCGCGCCCCGTCCCGGCTCACTCTCCACCCGGATATCGCCTTGATGGAGCAAGACGATTTGCTTAACAATGGCCAGTCCCATACCGCTTCCGTTATACTGGCGGCTGTGGGAACGGTCAGCCTTGAAGAACCGTTCGAAGATCCGCTTCTGGTCCTCAGGCAAGATCCCGATGCCCGTGTCGGATATCCGCACGGTCACGTTCTTATAATCTTGCTTAATACTGACGCTGATCACACCGCCATCCCTGGAGAATTTGATGCTGTTCCCAAGCAGATTCGTCCACACCTGATTGAATTGATCATGGTCAGCCGTCAGCCGGACGGCCTTCAGATGAAGCTCGAAGCTGATGCTGCGGGCCGACCATTGCGGCTGGAGTGCCACGATCACCCGTCTGATCTGTTCATCCAGGCTGAACGTGGTGAGCTGGAGCTGCTGTGACTGCGATTCAAGCAGACTCAGCTTCAGCAGACTGTCGCTCATCTTGGACATCCGCTCCGCTTCGCTGATGATAATATCCAGATAACGGTTCCGCTCGCCCTCCGGGATATTCATCTGCTTAAGCGCCAGCGCATACCCGGATATGGAGGTCAGCGGTGACTGAACCTCATGCGACACATTGGTGACGAATTCCCTGCGCATCTGCTCCAGCTGCTGCAGATCACGCATCATCTCTTCGAAGCTGCGCGCCAAAGTACCAAGCTCACCCTTCTGCTTAATATTCAGCTTCACATTGAAGTCTCCGGCTGCGATCCGCCGGGTCGCGGTGGTCAGCTTTTTGATCGGCCGGACGAGGAACATAGCAGCCACCAGAATCACAAGACTTCCTGATCCTAGCGAATAGAGCGAAAAGTTCAGAAGCCATTTCAGCAAAAAAGGGGTGGACGGGGGACCGGTGGATTCTACAAACAGCGCTTTCGTTCCTGCATCCGTAGGGAGCGGCAGCCCCAGAAGAATAGTGGATACCCTGCTCGGATTGACTTGAACAATGTCCCCGGCCAATACTTGCCTCACTTGCTCCATAGTCACTCTAGCCGGCTTATTTCCGTTAAGCTCACCGAAAGACTGAAACTGGCCCGTCTGTTCATAAATCCGGATATGGTAGGATTCAAGTTGTTGCATTCCATGTACGAACGCATCTGCCTCACTCAGCGGGAAGGCGTCATAGATCCGCACAATATCCTGTCCGAAGCGCAGCAGGGGGAGCTGCAGATTCTCGTTTAATTTATCTCTGAACAGCCATGTAGCCACAAAAAAGGAAATAACCGTCCCCCCGATTACGGAGACCAGGAAGGTCAGGACAACCCGGGTATATAAGGATTTGATCATTCGGTAACCTCAAGCCGGTAGCCCAGCCCGCGCACAGTCTCGATGCGAAAATCAGGTGTAGCCGTAAACCGTTCCCGCAGCCTCTTGATATGCACATCTACCGTCCGGTCATCCCCGGGATAATCAATTCCCCAGATCTGATCGATCAGCTGCTCACGCGTATAGACTTGTCCGGGTGTCCCGGCAAGCTTGTACAGCAGTTCGAACTCCTTGAGCGGCAGCGACAGCGATTCCGTCCCGCTGATCACCTTGTAAGTCTGCCGGTCAAGTGTAGTGTTGCCGATCCGGATCATCTGTGCGCTGCCAATCCGGTACCGTTTGAGCAGCGCCCTGACGCGGACCGTCAGCTCCAGCGGATCGAACGGCTTGGTCAGATAATCATCCGTGCCCAGCTCGAACCCCTTCACCTTCTCCCATGTCTCGCCTCTGGCCGTCAGCATCAGCAGCGGAAGATCGGGATCGGCTTTTCTAAGCTCCTTGCATAACGTCCAGCCGTCCATCACCGGCATCATAATATCGAGCACGACAAGATCGACATGCTCTCTGGCATAGACCTCCAGTGCTTCCTTGCCGTCCGCGGCTTCAGCTGTTGTGTATCCATCATTACGCAGAAATAGGCAGACGAGTTCGCGGATGTTCGCATCGTCGTCTGCAACAAGTATAGTAGGCATCCGTTCCCTCTTTTCGCATTGTCCGGCCTGTAATGATATTCAGAAATAAGCTTAACTTCCCCTGCGGCAGCTTCCTGTATTCACCAGCACCCGCTAACCCGCTAAGTTCCGAACCGCTGCCGGTACCCGCATTTGCGGCACAGCTCCTCGACTGCCTCCCGGCGGGAGAAGCCATAGAACAGGTTGTTCGCCCGCTCACCCTCAACAATCTCGGAGAACGGCTTCTCGTGAATGTTGCCAAGATTGATTACCCCTTCGCCATCGAGGCAGCACGGCACAACCGTGCCGTCCACCAGCACCGCCGCCTGGCTGCGCAGCGCATGGCAGAAGCCCTTGCCGTCGTCCTCCGGCTCGTGCAGAGCCGGCCATCTGAACTCGTGATCCTGGTTCAGATAGACACGCGGGGCAATCTTCACCCCGCTGCCGGGGACGACCTTCTCTTCAATCCGGAAGTCGAGCCCGAAGGCCTCCTCCAGCAGAGCCAGCGTCTCGCGGTTGCGGCTTTTCTCCAGATTCGTCCGGTTGTCCTCCGTCAGGTTCCACAGCCTGAACGAGACAATGACGCCCTGGGCGGATATCTCCCGGACGAAACTGATAATCTCCGACACATAGCCTTCGCGGTTCTCGGAGCCCGCATGGCCGTCGAAGCTGTGCAGCGAGAAGTTCATCTGCCGCAATGCCGGCTTGCCCAGCAGCTTCGGCCCCGCCTTATGGATCAGCGTGCCGTTGGTCGTGATGTTGACCTTGAAGCCTTTGGCATGCGCTGCATCCAGCAGCTCGCCGAGCTTCGGATGGAGCAGCGGCTCGCCTTTGACATGCAGGTAGATATGATTGCTATGCGGTTTAATCTCATCGAGTATGGTATTGAACGTCTCCAGCTTCATGAAATTCTTCTGCCGCTCGGTTGGCGGACAGAAGCTGCAGGCCAGGTTGCAGACGCTTGTAATCTCGATGTATACCTTTTTGAAAGTCTTCAAGTTCCGCTCCCCTTTTCAATCGTACATCCTAATCCGGGCCATGCAGCCCGTACAGCTATAGATCCGAGGCGTAGCGCAGGCCGATCTGGCTTCTTGCTTCCTCCATCAGCTCGGCAACCGCCAATGAATTGGCATGACTGTTAGTTCCGCTCTCCCGCTGGCCGCTCTTCAAGAGATGAATGAACTCCTGAATCTCATAATACATCGGCTCGAACACCTGCGGCAGCGTAAGCTCTTCGATGGTCCCGTCACGGTAATGGATTTTGACCTGGTAGGGCTGATTGATCTTGTCGATGACCATCGTTCCGTTCTCACCCTGAATCTCAGCCGGCAGATAAGAGTCGGCGATCTTGGAATGCATGACCACGGCATCCATATCCGGATAACGCATTACCATACTGCCTTCGCCGTCCACTCCGGAGGAGAGCATCATGCCCACTGCCTTCACCGAGTCCGGCTTGCCGAACAACGCCACCATGGGATACAGGCAATAGATGCCCAGGTCCATCAGCGAGCCGTTCGAATATTCCGGATTGAAGGCGTTCAGCACCGTGCCCTGGCGGTAAGCATCGTATCTCGATGAGTATTGACAATAACCGGCGAAATATCGCCGCACTTGACCCAGCTTATATAAATTATCCCGGATTACGCCAAAATTCGGCATAAAGGTTGATTTCATCGCTTCCATCAGCAGCACATCATTGCTGCGCGCCGCGTTAATCATTGCCTTCAGCTCTGTGCTGTTAGAGGCAGCCGGCTTCTCGCAAATGACATGCTTGCCATGGTTCAGACAGATTAAGGACTGCTCCGCATGCATCGAATTGGGGCTGGCGATATAGACCGCGTCCACCTCTGCGCCGGATACCATCTCCTCCAGATCCGTATAGATCGAAGCTCCTGCATATTTTGCGGCAAAAGCCCGTCCCTTCTCCTCTGTACGGGAATACACGGCTGTGAGGATAAATTCCTCATTCTCCAGTCCGGCTTGAACGAAGCGGTCAGTAATCCAGTTAGTGCCTACGACCCCGAAACGAATTGTCATGAATGATCCCGTCCTTTTTTATAAATATAAGACTATATATCCGAACACAATTAAATATCCTTCTATTTACCGCCGAGCCTATCCCATCCTTACTCAGGACAGCAGAAGGGTTTCAGCATGTCATACTGATCTATAACTGCTATTTTCTCATTCCGTGGTAGGTATGTCCACTTTTCAGCCGTAATTTCCGACAAATTCCGCTAGATTCCGCTTGTGAAAAAAAGCACCTGCATAAATGCAGGCGCTTCGTCTAATATGCAATGTTTATGCAGTGTTTATGCAATCTTTTATACAGCTTCTATACGATGCAGCTTCTATACAATCGTCCAGCCGCCGTCTACAAACAGAGTCTGACCGGTAGTGTAGCTGGAGGCATCCGAGGCAAAATACAGCACCGCCCCGTTCAGCTCCCCCGGATTGCCGGGCCGGCCCATCGGACAGACCGCATTGTACATCCGCAGCGCCTGCTCGGTGAACAAAGTGTTCTCCGTCATCTCGCTATGGAACAGGCTGGGGCCGATCGCATTTACAGTAATGCCGTCCTTGGCATACGTAGCCGCCACACCCCGGGTCAGGTGGATCACTCCGCCTTTGGCCGCATTGTAGGAATGGGTTGGAATCGAAGCCGATGCCGTGAGGCCCAGCATGGAGGCGGTGTTGATGATTTTGCCGTATTTGCGATCCTTCATGTGGCGGATGACATGCTTCGACATCAGGAAGACACCCTTCAAATCTGTATCGAGGACGCGGTCCCAGGCTTCTTCCTCCAATGCATCAATCGGCACAGAGTCCACCACACCGGCGTTGTTCACCAGAATATCAATTTGGCCAAAAGCCTCCATCACCTTAGAGACTGCGGCGATAATCTCATCTTCTTTTCTCACATCACATTCAACAGGGATAATCCGCCGCTCCGGATATTTGGCACGAAGCTCTTCGGCCACTGCTGCCAGCTTCTCGTATCGTCTGGCCAGAATGGCCACATCCGCACCCTGATCAGCCAGCATGTCAGCGAACTGCACACCGATTCCGCTGGACGCACCGGCAATAATGGCTGTCTTGCCTGTTAAATCAAAAAGGTTGATCATCAGAATCCTCCTCAAATTTGTCAGATTAGCCTATAACAATGAATGCATCTGCTCTGATCCCGCACCGGAGTTTCCCGTTATACGGAGCTCTCCGCAGCCTGAGGCTGCAGCTTGTTCTCCCACCAGTCCCAGCGGAGATAACAGTAGGGCAGGAACTCCATCGGATGTAGCGGCTCCAGCACCCTGCCCTTCTCCAGCACATTGGTACTGACGGTATAGACGGCGCCCAGCATCTTAACGACTTCAAGCTCGCTCCACGGATCATGCGGGGATTCCTGGAACATAACCGATGCTTCCGCAGCTTTATACACCTTGACGTCGCTGACCAGACGCTGGGTCACGAGGATTGGCATAAGGTCGAACCCGTTTCCGTCCACCGCATTGGAATATTTGATATTGTACAGCGGGATGTCCCTGCCGTAGAATTGCTCCAGAATCCCTTCAGCTTCAGGATCATTGAAGACTTCACCCATTTGAGCGTGTATGCTGAAAAAATCAATCCCCTGCCGGCCGATCGAGCCGCTGATGGAGTCACCTTCTACCTGCATGCGGACATCCGCCATCTTCTTCGGCAGCCCGCACACCTCACGGCCCATCGCCATGCCAATGTCGCTGGTGATCGGCATCGACAGGCAATAGTTGCCCAGCTCCCCGTTGTAATCGGCCAGCACGAACAATCCGGCTTCACGGTAAGGCGGACAGAAATTCGTTGCCGGGTAATCGGCTATAAAGGCATTCACCAGCGGCCGGCCCGCAGGCTTCAGCGGCTTCGGCAGCAGCCGTTCAATAATCTCCGGCTTCGTCTCCCAGTAGACCGTCAGCATCTCCGCATCATAAAAGGTCGTCGGTTTGCCTCCGTACTGCCGGATATCGGCCAGGCTTTTCACAAAACTCCCCATACATGATCCCTCCTCGAATTGGTATTACTTCAGCACATAAGCGGTCTCGAAGCCGGACTGGATGGCCTGGCCAATTCTGCCCGGCTTCGCGGCGTCGCCAAGCACCTTCACCTGCGGCATCGCCCGCTTAAGCTCATCCACGAAACCGCGTTCCGGCTTAACACCGATGGACAGCACTACGGCATCGGTATCCTGAACGGAAATATCACCCGTTGATACATTCTCCAGCACTACAGCACCCTCCCGCACCTCCACCAGCTTCGTTGAGGCCAGCAGCTGTACACCGTTCTTCTTCAGCCGGGTGACGATATCGATCAGGTTCGGCAGATAGGCATCGGGTCCGACCCTCGGCTGCATCTCCACCACAGTGACCTGATTCCCCTGTTCAGCCAGATATTCCGCCGTCTCCAGACCTGTCATTCCTGATCCAATTACCACAGCCCGCTTATCCCTGATTACTGCCGCCCCGCTGAGCACATCCACCACTGTGCTGACATGCTCACCAGTCACTCCGGGGATTGCCGGAACAATTGGCCGGGCCCCGGCAGCTACGAATACCGCGTACGGGTCAAGCGCCTGCAGCTCCTCCAGCGTTGGCTTCTCTGACAGCCGCACATCCACATGCAGCTGTTCCAGCTGATGCTCCATGCTGTCCAGGAACCAGTTCAGCTTCTCCTTCAGCGGCGGACGGCTGCCCAGCTCCACACTGCCGCCCAGCACATCGCGCGCTTCGAACAGCACAGGCTTGAACTTCCGCTGCGCCAGAACCCGGGCTGCCTCCATGCCTGCCGGTCCGCCGCCGACCACGGCCACGACTCTGCCGTCTCCGTTCTGCTGCGGCTCAGGGAATTCCAGCTCCCGGCCTGCCCTGGCATTGACCGCACATTTGATCACCTTGCACTCCATCACTTCCTGGATGCAATACAGACAGGAGATACAGGTTCTGATCTCTGCTTCCCGGCCTTCCGCAGCCTTATTGCCCCACTGCGGATCAGCCAGCAATGCTCTGCCAAGCGCCACGAAATCGGTATTGCCTTCTTCCAGCAGACTCTCGGCAAAATCCGGTTTGCGGATCACATCACAGGCGATGACCGGAATCTGCACGGCCTGCTTCATTGCGGCGGCAAGATGCTTCTTCCAGCCCTGCGGATAGGAGATCGGCTCGATAATCGTATTCGACGACTCATAAGTGCCAGCGCTTACATTAATGCAGTCCACACCGAGCTTCTCCAGCTGCTGCGCGGTAAGCAGCGCTTCTTCGAGCGTAATCCCGCCCGGCACGAATTCATCCCCGTCAATCCGCACAGAGACCGGGAAGCCTGCTCCGCAGGTCTTCTTGATCCCCTGCACAATCTCGCACAGGAACCGCATCCGGCCTTCCAGTGCTCCGCCGTATTTGTCGGTCCGCAGATTGGTCAGCGGGCTGAGAAATTGACCGATCAGATAGCCGTGGGCGCCGTGAATTTCAACCCCGTCGATTCCTGCCAGCTGGGCAATGTACGCCCCGAAGACGAATTTGCCCACCAGCACTTCCACTTCCTCTGTCGCCAGCTCCCGGGGCATTTCACCGATGGCTGAGGACATGACTGCACTCGGGGCGACAATCTGCTTGCCGCCGATCAGTCGGCCATGATTCTGCCGGCCCGGATGCTGGAGTTGTAGGAATATCCGGCTGTCATGGCGGTGTACAGCCCGGGCCAGCTTTTCCAGGCGGGGAACATACAGCAGGTCGCTTGCGTTCAGCTGATTGGGTGTGCCCACTCCCGTCTCGTTGTCTACACGGGTAATTTCCGTAATAATCAGACCGCAGCCCCCTGCAGCACGTTCTTCATAGTAAGCAATCATCTCATCCGAGGCTTCGCCGCTGGCCGCAGCCAGTGATGTGCCCATAGCAGGCATCACAATCCGGTTCTTCAGCTCAAGGCGTCCTATTCTTCCTGCTGCAAACAGTTTCTCGTATTTCATCTGCTCAGCACCTCCACCCTTAGTGTAAGTCCGCCGAGACTTTGTGAATATATTTACAAGCGCCAAAAATCACTTCTTTATAGTGCACAGTGCACTATGATAATAAGGGGGCGATACCAATGGATATTTCCTTAAATGAACCGCAGCGTAAAAGACTCGAAACCGAGCATTTCACCGCAGCCTTGTTCACGGCATTCATCTCAGGGGCCGGCCTTGCCGGCATCGTGCAGACGGCTGCAGGACTGCTGCGTAATCCCGTGATTGTTTTTGACGCTAGCTTCAGAATTGTCGCCCATTCCGGGCGTGAGGATATCGATGATTACATCTGGAGCGAGAACATCCGCAAAGGGTACTGCTCTTATGATTTCATTGCGGCTGTGAACAGAATGGAGAGTGTCCGGCGGGGCAAGCAGAGCGATGCTTCCTACGAAGTGGCCTGTGAAGAAACCTCCAACACCAAGCTGATCTCCAAAATAAAAGTAGGCGGCAAACCAATCGGCAATGTGCTGCTCCTGGGCTGCAAACATCCCTTTCGGCCCATAGACAGTGAACTGCTGTCCCTCACCGCCACCGTGCTTGCCGAAGAAATGGGCAAGAGCAGCTACTACCGGAACGCCAAGAATATAAAAGTAGAGGATATCATCTGCGGGCTGCTGGAGCAGCAGCTGCAGGACAGCAATACCCTTCAGGAGCGGCTGCAGTCAGCTGACCTAAGACTCGGGAAGGACCTGCTTGTGCTGCTGTTCGATCTGACCGGATACGTCGATCCGGGGCGTTATGATGACTATTTAAGAGAGCGCTTGCAACTTTTATTTCCCGGCAGTCCCTGCGCCTATTATGAGGGACGGATTGTGCTGATTCATAACGGCAGCCTCTCCCGGGAGCTCGCCTTCGGGCCGCTGCAGGAATTCCTCGGCCAGACCGGAGTCAGTCTGGGAATCAGCAGCATATTCTCCAGTCTCAATCAGTGCAGACTGCACTATCTTCAGGCGCAGAGCGCTATCCGGATCGGCCGGATTCTCTGCCCGGAACGCCAATTGACCTATTATGCCGATGTCCAGCTCTACGAGCTGCTGCCTGCAGAGGTGCTGTCAGGCGGGGAGCAGCGCTACCGCCATCCGGAGCTCCGGAAGCTGAAGGAATACGATGCCGCCCATCAGTCCAGCCTGTACCACACCTTCTACATCTATCTCAAGCATAACCGCAATATGCAGCTCGCTTCCGAAGAGCTGTACATTCACCGGAATACCCTCCGGTACAAGCTCGACCAGATCAGCAGACTGCTGGAGACCGGCTTCAGCGATTCTGAGAAAATGCTCGCCTACTACGTTTCCTACAAAATCGCCGATTTCTGCGAGAAGGCCCGGGAGCAGCAAGCGCAGCAGGAGGCGCTGCCTTTGCGGTAAGGGAAGGCCCGGTATA
Source organism: Paenibacillus sp. FSL R10-2199 (assembly GCF_038000235.1). Lineage (NCBI taxonomy): Bacteria > Bacillati > Bacillota > Bacilli > Caryophanales > Paenibacillaceae > Paenibacillus > Paenibacillus sp. FSL R10-2199. Next base: position 1,806,916 of record NZ_JBBOBO010000002.1, read on the forward strand.
TTGGCCGGGTGGCGAGGAGCTGCTGCTAACTCTGGCTTGATGGGCGGGGCGCTGCCAATGCTGGCTTGACAGGCGGCGAAGGCTGCCAAGCAAGTTTGCTGGGCGGTGCGCTCTGCTGCTAACGCTGGCTTGATGGGCGATGCGCTTACCCTTACTCATACACACGCACACTCTTACCCATCCCCCTCCTCTTACTCATACACACGCCCACGCTCTTACTCAGCCAGGAAGCTGCCTGGCCGGATTTCATAACTATATAGAGTCTCCCCGAGACTAGCCGCAGCATTGATGCAGCGCGGCGGCTATAGCACTATTCGTTACAAGACACTAAGCACAGAACATAAACAGCCCCCGCTCCAGAAGGAGAGCGGGGGCTGTACTATTCCTATTCAGAGAGCGGGGACCTGTATAGACCCCCGAACCTTTTTAACCGTAAAAAGCCTGCAGCTGGCGCACAATCTCCGCCTTATCATGATCGACCACAACCTGATGCTGCGGTAGCTCGAACAGGGCAGCAATCTGTGCCGGGAATTCCTGCTTGATGCCGGTCAGGGCAATCGCCTCGTCGAACTTGGCCGGATGCGCTGTCGCGAAGGCGATGCTTGTCTCACCAGGGGCGCTGAATTTCTCGTAAGCCGCAACCCCGCAGGCCGTATGAGGGTCCAGCAGATAGCCGGATTCCTGCTCGTATTTGCTGATCGTCGCAAGGCATTCCGCATTCTTGACACCCAGCGCCGAGAAGTCGGCCTGCACCCGGGCAAACAGTTCGCCGTCAACCGTGATGGCCCCCTCACTCTGCAACGCAGCCATATATTCGGACAGCTTCACTGTATCCTCACCGAGCAAATAATACAGATAACGCTCGAAGTTGCTTGCTACCTGGATATCCATTGACGGGCTGTAGGTGCCCGTGAAGCTGCCCGGTTTGTATTCGCCGGTTAACACGAACCGTTCGAGAATGTTGTTCTCATTGGTGGCGATGATCAGCTTGTGGATCGGCAGCCCCATTTTCTGCGCCAGGAAGCCTGAGAAAATATTGCCGAAGTTCCCCGAAGGCACGCTGATATTCACCTTCTTCTTGTCACTCTCCGGAAGCTGCAGGTAGGCATAGAAATAATAGACCGTCTGCGCCAGAATACGCACGAAGTTGATCGAGTTGATCGCCCGCAGGTGATACCGTCCCTTGAAGTCGAGGTCGGCGAACAGCTCCTTGATGATCTTCTGGCAATCGTCGAAGTTACCCTCTACGGACAGGTTCAGCACGTTGCTGTCATCCACGGTCGTCATTTGCAGCTCCTGCACCTTGCTGACCTTGCCATGCGGATGGAGAATACAGATTTTGATGCCTTCCTTGCCGCGTACGCCCTGGATTGCAGCCGCTCCGGTATCGCCCGAGGTTGCGCCGAGAATATGGATAATTTCGCCCCGTACCTTGGCAATATAGGAATACAGCTCACCCATGAACTGCAGCGCCACATCCTTGAAGGCAAACGTAGGCCCGTGGAACAGCTCCAGCACATACAGGGAGTCGTTTACTTTGTGCAGCGGCGTGACTTCCGGAGCGCGGAAATTGCCGTAGCTGGTGTAGACCATTTCTTTCAAGTCATCATAGGGAATTTCATCATTGGTATAGTAGGAGAAAATCTCAAGGAACAGCTCCTGGAAGCTGAGGCTTCTCCATTCTTCAAGCTTTTCAGGGGAAACCTTAGGAATCTGAAAAGGCACCATCAACCCGCCATCATCCGCCAGTCCCATCAGAACCGTGTCAATAAAGCCTCTTGCTTCCACCTTGCCTCTTGTGCTTACATACTCCATACCCGTCTCATCCTCCTGAACCCCTCTTTATTTAACCAGCTGATATTAACTGACCATATAACAATACTCGCCATCATTCTTAAGTTCAGCTTATATGGTGCTTAATTTTACTTTACATAGTAACACGTTTACGCGTTAAAGTCCGTTAATTATTGGCGTTATTTTTAAAATAAAGCGAAGTTTCGCACGCATCCTATTCACCGCATTATGCCTATGGACACTATTTGTTCTGCAGCTGCTTCCAGACGGTTTTGTTGCTGTACTTCTTCTCTGTGCTGACATCCTGGCCGAACCATTCCGGGGCGATGAAGCTCTCCGCTTCCTCCAGCGAATCGAATTCAACCTCCAGCACCGTAAGCTCCAGCTGAGTATAGAGATCAATCTCCACCGTTGTGCCGTTCCATACGCCTGTGATGCGGGTTTTGACCAGTGCTACAGCTTTCACAGCCTCGATCATCTGATTATATAAACCTGCCGAAATGGAATATTCGATCTCCTGGCGGCTGATGCCTTTGCCATCCTTGAACGTATGTGTATAAGAAACTTCGCCCGTATCCAGGTCGGTAATTTTGCGTACCCGCAGCTCCTGCCCGTCCTCAATCGCTAAATACGTCTGGTCAATGCTGTGCCGGGTGAGCACCTTCAGCTGTCCTTCTTCAATAAGCCGCTCCGGGTATTCCGGCAGCAGGAATTTGCGTTCAATCTCCATAGCCATGCTGTTTCTCTCCTCTGTGTACGAGCCTAATGTTACATATTATTTATCATCATAGGGGCGGGTCCTACGCAAGTCAACCGGAAGCGGCGGATTCTCACGGAAACAGGCGGTCGATCGACCCGATGTCATAATCGTTGATGATTTTAAAAGATCCGCTGCTGTACTTGTCTCGCCGGGAGGAGTCACCGATTGAGATATACTTGGCGTCATCCACTCTAATCGAGAATCGGTAGTATTTGTTCACATCGATATGAATCCAGTAGCTTCTGGTGAAATCATGGGAAGCATAAGAGCTTCTTAACTTCACGCCGGCAAAAGCATTCATGATCCCCGCGATTTCTGCCGGATCGGTCACCGTGACCACGACGTCATCAGCCGTTTCCGGCAAAGACCGGGTAATTTCTATCGAGGTGATATCCTGCAGGCTGATGCGGCTGGACACCCTTGCCTCGAAAGAGGTGAACATCTGTACAATCGTACCTACGTGATAAACCGCAAGCCCCAATAGGAAAATAATCAGGAAGACCCGGCCCAGCGTAAGCTTCTTCCGCTTTTCCGGCTTCCCCCGCCTTCCAGGCCCTCCCCGCTCTCCCGGCTGCTCCACATTCTCCGGCCCGTTCAACCGTTCCGTCTCCGTCACTCCAAGCACCTCCTCCGAAATCAAGCATTGCTTCCATTATATACAATATTGGTTACAGTAAAAACCTCGCTTGCCAGCTATGTATGCTAAAACCCGCTCTTGCCCGGGTGTACAGGTACAAAACCGCTCGTTGGGCAAATGCGGGTGGATGTTAGCGGAAGCATAAAGTATGGGTGAGGGATTGGCGGGAGCTGCGGCTTGCGAGAGCTGCGGCTTAGCGGGACGGCGGGGATTGCCGGATTTGGCGGGACGGCGGGACTTGCTAAGGCTTTGCCACCCCTCGACTAGTATGAGAAATGAGATTCCGTTATTTGGTCAGATCAGGCGAAATCACTGGCCAATCGGACTGAGATTCCGCTATGTGTTCCGAAATCCCTCATTTTAAGCCCGAAGTCACAAGATAACGGAATCTCAGTCCGCTTCACTCCACCGGCGATCCCACTAAGGCCCACTTTCGGCAGATTCAGGGGCACTTTTGCTCCTCACCCCTGCCCGCAACCCACTTTCGGCGGATTCAGGGGCACTTTTGCCCCTCGTTCCCGCCTGACGCCCACTTCCGGCGAACTTCATTCCTCTCTCCAGCCCACTTCCCTCGGATTCAAAGGGATTTATCCCTTTCATTCCTCCATACAACCCACTTCTAGCGGATTTAGTGGGATTTATCCCTTTCATTCTTCCATACAACCCACTTCTAGCGGATTTAGTGGGATTTATCCCTTTCATTCCTCCATACAGCCTACTTCTAGCAGATTTAGTGGGATTTATCCCTTCCATTCTTCCATACAGCCCACTTCAGGCGGTGAATACAGAGGTACTGCTGAATAACAAAGAAGGGCATCCCATCGGGACACCCTTCTCCTCCAGCTCTTCCGCCAGCTCCCCCGCTAGCCCTCTGCCAACTCTTACGCCTAATCCCGCTTCAATCCCCGGCTCCCCTTACTCATCCCCGAGCGGGAACAGCAGCGGTACTACCTTACCGGCACCAACATCAATCAGGCCGTGGTCCGTAATCTTCAGCGCCGGGCTGACCGGCAGCGAATGGGTGCTGATGGACATAATCGGGTTGTAGTGATTGTAGCCCAGCGATTCCATCGCCGTGCGCAGCGCCAGCACCTGCTCCGCAGTCTCGGCCAGCGGCGCTTCGGTCAGGATGCCGCCGACTGGCAGCGCCAGCAGCGCGAGCACCTCGCCGCCGCAGGCGACGCAGAAGCCGCCCTGCCCGGCGATCACTGTATTGGCGGCCAGTACCATGTCCGCCGCATTATGTCCGACAACCAGCAGATTGTGGTTGTCGTGTGAATACGTAGTCGCGACCGCGCCGCGCTTGATCGTGTCTCCGCCGATCAGGCCATAGGCACGGTTGCCGTTCTTGCCGTACCGCTCAAAGGTCGCGATGAGACCGCAGCCGGTCTCCTCCCACTGCAGGAGGCCGTCCTTCACTCCGGCCTCCACATGCTTCTCCTCGGTAAACGTGGACACGTTGTTGACCATCATGACGCGGGCGCCATAGCGGCCGTCCGGTAGCGCAGCAGGCACCGTGAAGTCAGCCTCCGCCAGCGGCTCCAGCTGCACACTCTTATAGAAGTGAGCCGGGAACTGCGGCTCACTCATGACCTGTGCCTGCGGGCGCTTGCGGTCAAAGACCTGCAAGCCCCGCTTGTACACCGCCTCAATCGCGAAGCTGTCCAGATCGGACAGCAGGAGGTAATCGGCGGTTTTGTTCGGTGCGATTACGCCGCGGTCATCCAGCTTCATCCGCCGCGCCGGGGTGAACGTAGCCGCATAGACTGCGTCCTCCGGCGTCATGCCCATGGCGATGGCTTTGCGGACCAGGTGATCCAGATGGCCGGTCTGCACCAGCGAATCGGTCATGACATCATCCGTCACGAAGCAGAAATGCTCACTGACCGGATGACCGATCAGATACTCCACGACTTCAGGTGTCATCGATTTCTCCTGGATCTCGATGAACATTCCGGCTGCGATCCGTGCGGTCAGCCCCTCGATACTCTGGTGGGTATGATCGGAATCAATCCCCGCATAGATCAGGCGGTGCAGATCGAGGTCCAGCAGCTTCGGCGTATGCCCTTCAATGACCAGGCCCGGATAGCGGCTGCGGACATGCTGGAGGATGCGGTTGCTTTTCCCCTCAGGATCACGGATCACATCCACAAAGTTCATGACCTCGCCCAGGCAGATCATCCGCTGCGTCTCCATCAGCTCGTCGATATCAGAGATCTCAATGGAGCCTCCCGTAGTCTCCAGCGGAGTTGCCGGCACCGAGCTCGGAATCGCATAGAACATGTCCACCTGGCAATCCCGGCTGGCCCGGATCATCTCATGGACGCCCTCTACCCCGAACACATTGGCCATCTCATGCGGCTCGGGAACAATCGTGGTTACCCCGTGCTGCAGAATACCGTAGGAGAACGTCTCCGGTGTAATCATCGTGCTCTCAATATGCAGATGAATATCGATGAGGCCGGGCACCAGATACTGCCCCGTAGCATCAATGATCTCGGCAGCCACAAACGTCTCTGCACCAAGAGGACCTACGTAGAGAAAACGTCCTTCCTTAACGGCCACATTCGCCGTCTCGAATCTTTTATAGTAACTGTTGTAGACCTTAGCGTTCAGTATAAGTTGATCTGTATTCATCGTGTATGCTCCTTATGACGCGCTACTGCACCAGCACCAGCTTCTCTTTTGGAAAATAAACCGTGACCTGCTGTCCCTGAATGAACGGCTGCTCCATCTCCTGATTGACCGTGAATACCCCAAGCTCAGTCTCTACCTGATACTGGTAGCTGCGGCCGAGATACGTGCTGACCTGCACTTTACCGGTCAAAACATTCCCCTCCATGCCTGTGCCCGTATCCGCCACGCCGCCGCCAAGCAACTGCAGATCGTCAGGGCGAATCGCACCCAGCAGCCCGGTATTTCCCTCGCCGCCCGGCCGCTTAGCCGCCTGGAATTTCAGCTCACCACGGCTCAGCTCAATATCCGAACCTTCATCATTCCGTCCGTCAAAAGCAATAAAGTTCCCGAACCCGATAAACCGGGCCACAAATTCACTGGCCGGATATTTGAAGATGTTCGCCGGATGATCCAGCTGCTCGATCTTGCCGTTATTCATAACGGCGACCTGATCGGAGATCGAGAAGCATTCCTCCTGGTCATGGGAGACGTAGACGGTGGTGATGCCGAGCTCCTGCTGGATACGGCGGATCTCCACCCGCATGTTGACCCGCAGGTTGGCATCGAGATTGCTCAGCGGCTCATCGAACAGCAGCAGATCCGGCTCGATGACAAGCGCCCGGGCAATCGCTACCCGCTGGCGCTGACCGCCGGACAGGGCGCCCGGCAGTCTGGATTCAAAACCGCCCAGGCTGACCGTCTCCAGCATCCGGTTCACCCGCTTTTTGACCTCCGCTTCCTTCAGCTTGCGCAGCCGCAGGCCGAACGCCACATTGTCAAACACCGACAGATGCGGGAACAGCGCATAGCTCTGGAACACGAAGCCGAAATTCCGCTTTTCCACCGGAACCTTGGTATAATCCTTGCCGGAGAACATGAAATTCCCTGCCTCGGCATTCAGGAAGCCGGCGATCAGCCGCAGTGTGGTTGTTTTGCCGCAGCCGCTGGGTCCGAGCAGGGAGAGCAGCTGGCCTTTTTGCAGCGACAGGTTGAAATCCTCTAAGATCAAACGGTTGTCATAAGCAACCGATACATGTTCAAGACTGAGTAGTGACATTGCTCTAGGCCCCCATTATCATTGAATAGGTTATCGTTTGGTGAAATAGGCGAAGCCCATCAGCCGCTCGATGATGAACATCAGCGCTGCCGTGAGCACCATCAGAATGACCGAAATCGCGGCAATCGTGGGATCGAAGTAATTTTGCACATAGGTCAGCATTTGAATCGGCAGGGTACTGATCCCCGGGCCTGTCATGAACACGGAAATATCCACATTATTGAACGACTCCAGGAAAGCGATCAGAATAGCCGCCAGAATTCCTGACCGGATGTTGGGCAGCACGACTTTGAAGAAAGTGTATACTCGGGTCGCCCCCAGGCTCTGCGCCGCCTCTTCTACCGCGAAATCGAAATTCTCCAGACTCGAAGCAATCACCCGGATAATAAAAGGCAGCATAATCACCGTATGTCCGATCAGCAGCCCCGCCACAATCGGCAGATTATACACCACAATCAGATAACGCAGCAGTGTGAAGCCCAGCACAATCCCGGGAATCAGCACCGGCGACAGGAATACCGCATTCAGCGTGTCCCGCCCGCGGAACCGGTAACGGCTCAGCGCGTAAGCCGCAGGCACACCCAGCAGGAGCGCCAGCAGATTGCCGAGCAGCGAGATTACAATGGAAGTCCTGAAGGTCTCCATAAAGGCGCTGACCTCAAAGATGTTCTTGTACCACTTGAGCGAAAAGCCCTCCGGGGGGAATTTCAGGACCGTGCCCGGCTCAAAGGAAGTAATGGAGATGATCACAAGCGGACCCAGCAGAAAAATAAAGACCAGCAGCGTGTACAGGGACAGCATGCGGTTACCTTCCTTCATATTCTCACCCCTTCGGATTCAGGCGGTTAGCCCAGGCATTCATCAGCCCAACCACCACAAATGTAATAACGATCATAATTACCGCGATCACCGAAGCCGCCTGCCAGTCATTCAGCGTCATCGCGTTCTGATACAGGAAGGTGGAGACCACCCGTTCCTTACCGCCGAGCAGCGCCGGCGTGGTATACGCCGTGAGACTGCCGACGAAGACCAGAATCCCGCCGATGATCAGTCCCGGCACGGTCAGCGGGAAGGTGATTTTGCGGAACGCGGCAAACGGGGAAGCACCCAGACTGCGCGCCGCCCGGACCAGCTCATGGTCCAGATTCTCCATCACGCCGAGCAGCGTAATAATAATCAGCGGCAGGAACAGATGCACCAGCCCGATCATCATCGCGGTCGGCGTATACAGAATGTCGAGCGGCTTCGCGATCAATCCTGTGTTCACCAGGAACGAGTTGATCAGCCCTTTTTTGCCGAGAATAATCATCCAGCTGAACGAGCGCACAACGGGACTGGTCAGCAGCGGAAAAATCGACAGCGCAAGCAGAAGGCTCTTCTTACGCGCGCTGGCCCGCGAGATATAATAAGCCGCCGGATACCCGAGCACCATGCAGACCAGCGTAGTCACCACACTTACCCGGAGCGTAGTCAGCAGGATGCGGTTAAAGTACCCGTCGCGGAAAAAATACAAATACCCTTCCAGCGTCAGCTTTCCGTCCTGCACAAAGGTGGAGGCAATGGTCAGCGTGATCGGGACCAGCATGAAGGCCGCCAGGAATAAGAGGCCCGGCAGCAGGAGAAGCAGCACTCTTTTATTCATTCTCATGACTCCCGTCCTTCTTCGGTTCTTGATTCAAGCTATTAATGAAGTACTCCAGAAAAGCCGGCGCGTCCACCTCCAGACAGACACCGGCATTGGCCGGCTTGTTCAGCCTGTTCTGGAAATCGCAGACCGTCTGCCCGTCGCATAGCTCGCTGCGGGTTTCCACGTCCACGTAATACTTCTGCACATTAACAAACTCCCGGTTCAGCGCCACACCTACCGCCAGCGGATCATGCAGCGCACAGGCCTGCACACCGTTACGTTCAAAATAGCGCGTACGGTAGTCCGCCGTACTCTGCTCCACATATTCGCGAACCGCCGGAATACGCAGCTTCGCGATATCCTCCGCGCTAAGCAGCGCCCGGCGGGTTACATCCAGCCCGACCAGCGTCAGCTGCGGGAAGCCCGCAGCCAGCACCAGCTTGGCCGCCTCCGGATCGACATACATGTTGTATTCCGCGGTCGGCGTGATGTTGCCGAAGCCCTGCACCACACCACCCATCACAATCACTTCGGCGGCATGCTGCGTAAGCTCCGGACATTTGTGCAGCGCGCGCGCCAGATTGGTCAGCGGCGCGGTCATAATCAGCGTGACCTCACCGGAATGCGCCAGCACCTGGCGGATGATGAAGTCCTCCGCCCGCTCTGCTTCCGCCTGCTTCGTTACCGTCATGTCGCGCAGTGCACCGCCGATGCCGTCCGAGCCGTGCACACGGTGTTCGAACACGGTATCACGGACAAGCGGTTTGTCCGCTCCGCGAAAGACCGGAATCTGCCCGGATACGCCGAGCAGCTCCAGAATTTTGCAGGTATTCAGGGTCGCCTGATCCAGCGAAACGTTGCCGCTGACTGTGGTAATCCCCAGAATATCGAACTGTCCGCTCGTGACGGCCAGCATAATTGCCAGCGCGTCATCCACCCCTGTATCTACATCGAGAATGACTTTTTTACGTCCAGTCATCCTTAGCCGCCAATCTCACGGTTGAAGCGGTCTGTCCACACGGAGATATGCTCGTTCACGAAGGACATGTCCAGCTTGCGCAGCTTGCTGATTACCTCTGCACCGTACGTTACCCCTACTGCTTCTTCATCCGTTAGCACAACCTCTGTGTTTACCGGGGAATCGACTTTGGCTTTGGCCGATTTCTCCTGCACTTCCTGGCTCAGCTGCCAGTTGATGAACTCTTCGGCAAGCTCTTTATTGTCACTGCCTTTGACCACGTTGACCGTATTCATTACGGCATAAGCACCTTCAGACGGTGCAACGAACTTGGCATCCGGCACGGCTGCCTGGAGATCCTTGAAGTACATTTCCATAATCGGACCGCCGGCAATTTCCTCCTGGCCGAACATATTTACATACTCCGAAGTCTGGGAGTAATATTTGACCACATTGCTGTCCAGCTCCTTCAGCTTCGTGAAGGCTCCGTCTTCATTGAACTCTGTACCGCCCGACACGAGCGATGCCGCATCCACAATCATTGGACCCGCTGTGGCAGTAATCGCCGGCAGCGCCAGGTTCTTGTCGAACTTACTCCACATATCTGCCCATGAACCGACTTCTCCTTCAACAAGTGCCGGGTTATAGGCAATTCCGAGACGCCCAACGGTGTACGCCGGACCATATTCTTCGCCGAGCGGCGCTTTGGCGATATCATAGATCTTATCGATGTTCGGAATATTGCTGCGGTCAATCGTTTCGAACAGACCTTCATTGATAGCCTGCTGCGCATAATAGTCAGACAGATAGACTACATCGACATCGGAGCTGCCCTGACGGATTTTGTTCAGGCGCTCGGCGTTGTTGCCGATCTCGACGACGATTTTGACATTATGCTCTTTCTCAAATGGAGCGTAGACGGATTCCTTGAAGAAGTCCTCCGAGAATCCCCAGGTTGAGACCACTAATTCCGTTGGCGCACCCCCAGATGTTGCTTCCGGTGTAGCTGCATTGTCCGTACCGGCGCCGTTTGTCGCAGCGGTATTGTTGTTGCCGCAAGCGGCAAGCAGAGAAGTCAAAGCAAGAGCAAGGCCTGTAGTCATTAATTTATTCATTAGTAAATAACCTCCCAAATGTAATTAAATATGCGGTACAATTCCAGCGGTCATCCTATACAAACGGCATGTTCTGTCAGTCTTCCATTAAGCAATCGGCAGCAGACAACGGATCAGCAGCACCCCCTGTTGGTAATAAAAACTTGGTTTGCCTTATTTTTTCACAAAAAAAAGAAAAGCATTCTTGTAGGAACAAGAACACCTTTCTTTGTATAAACAAAGGAAAGAGCTACCCCGTTATAGAAGGACGGTCTTCGCTTAAGATAGATCAAAAGCAAAAATCCGTGATATTCAAAATTCATTGACTGAAATGCTTCATTCACCGGCCAATATCATATTGGTAAAAGCCCATCCGGTTGGTGCATCATAATCCCTCAGCAGAACCTCAATCGTTAAGCCCATCTCTGCTTCAAGCCGTTCTTTGAATCTCTTCTTAAACAGCAGCGACATCCGGAAGTCCACTTCCTGCTTAAGCTCCGGCGCCTCCCCTTCCAGGGCGGTCGACCGTGGAGACCTGCGGTGCTTGGCGTGAAAGGTAATGACCCGCTGATCGACAGTAACGCGGAGCAGGGTCGTCCCGAAACCAAACAATTCCTTGGAGATCTCATTGTAGATCTGGCACATCTTCTTCTTCTGCTCGCTGTTTTCCAGTTCTGCCATGAAACCACCTTCGAAAACAGAATATCGTACATTCACATCGATAATAATTGCTATTATACATAATTCTAGCTTTTCCGGCAAGAAAAAAGCTGAATATAACATGAAAGTAACGCCAAACCCGAACGATGCCTGGCTAACAGTTATGTAAAATGAACTGAAATCCTCCGGATCGACACCCCATTACCACCGGACTCACACGGGACTCACACCAAATGTTTTACTGGAATTGGATTGCAGCAGTTCGCTGCTAGACCAGCGTTCCAGCTCTACTCCAGCTCTGTTCTAACTGTATTTCGTACAACTAAAACGATCATTTATCGCGCTGCGGGCGTTTTAATTGCATTTTGTACAGTTAAAAATCCCCAAATTCCGCAAAAGAAGTGCTTCCGCTATTTTTAAGTGTACAGAATACAGTTAACCCGGGAATCCGGTCCAATTTCCGCTCTTTAGTTGCAGAAAATACAATTAACCGCTTACGCTGCATATGGGTTACTCCAAATAAACTGGCAAGCGCTGGCTTCCACAGAAAGGTACATGTTCAAGTTTCAATTCCAATCTATCGGAGGATGATTAGCCCGACTCAGCCGCGGTTCTCGGGAAATAAGGTTCAGCCTGTTTACAGTTAACCTGCTTAATTCCAGATCCAACCGGAAGCTTACAAAAACCATCAAATAACGGCAAAGGGAGTATTGTTGCTAATAGTACTTCGTCTGGCTACGACTGCCAATGCTGCTACATCCGGCTACGTCTGCTATTGCTGCTTCATCTGTTTCATCTGGCTACTGCTGCTACGTCTGCTTCATCTGCTACATCTGCTACATCTGCTTCATCTGGCTACTGCTGCTACGTCTGCTACTTCTGCTTCTGCTGCTTCTGCTTCATCTACTACAGCTACTACTGCTACATTTGCTACTTCTGGCAACGTCTGCTACTACGTCTGCTTCATCTGCTACTACTGCTACTACTGCTACGTCTGCTTCATCTGCTACTGCTGCTACATTTGCTACTTCTGGCTACGACTGCTAATGCTGCTACGTCTGCTACTGCTGCTACATTTGCTACTTCTGGCCACGTCTGCTACTACGTCTGCTTCATCTGCTAATGCTACCTCATCTGCTACATCCGGCTACGTCTGCTACTTCTGCTACGTCCCCTTCGCCGCATCCCTAATTATTCACATGCTACAGCTTTCTATACAGAATAGGGGAAGCCAAGGTTTCCCCGGCTTCCCCTATTCCCTATGATCTGCCTGTTGTTTATCCTTCAGCCTTCAGGTGGTAGCAGCCGCTCACGAAGTCCCGCTGGACCTCCGGCAGCAGCAGACCGGCCTGCATCAGGCAGTCCCCGCCGTAGACTTCGCCGCTGCCTTCAATACGGTAGTCGAGGTCCGGGTTCAGTCCCCCGAGCAGGAGCATCCGGCGCGGCGGGTGCGGCATGGCCAGTACCCGGAAGTAATAGACCAGCGCCTCGCGCTGATCATCCGAGACGAACATCCAGGCCGTATCATTGCCCTCGAACGGGCTCTCCAGCCGGTACAGATTGCCCTGCTGCACCAGGCTGCGGATTTCCTTATAATTCGCCACCTGCGCCTTTGCCAGCTCCTTCTCCTCCGGAGTGAACTTCGTCAGATCGAGCTCATAACCGAAGTTGCCGGACATAGCTACATCTCCCCGGAAGGACAGCGGCGTGAACCGGCCCACCTGATGATTCGGCACCGCAGAGACATGTGCTCCCATCGAGCTGGCCGGATAGACTAGGCTGGTTCCATACTGAATCTTCAGGCGTTCTACCGCATCGGTATCATCGCTGGTCCAGGTCTGCGGCATATAGTAGAGCATGCCGGGATCGAAACGGCCGCCCCCGCTGCAGCAGCTCTCGAACAATATATGGGGGAATGCCGACGTCAGCCGTTCAAGCAGTTCGTACAGCCCGAGTACATAACGGTGCGCAGTTTCTTCCTGCCGGTCTGCCGGAAGCTGCGCCGAGCCGATCTCGGTCAGACAGCGGTTCATATCCCATTTAATGTAGGTTACCGGAACTGAAGAGAAGATACGGCTAAGCGACTCGAAAATATACTGCCGTACCTCAGCCCTTGTATAATCCAGTACCAGCTGCCAGCGGGCTTCACTGCGGCGGCGGCCCGGCACATGCAGACACCAGTCCGGGTGACTGCGGTACAGATCGCTATCAGGCGAGATCATCTCCGGCTCAACCCACAGGCCGAATTTGAGCCCATGGCCGTTCACCCGCTGCGCCAGGTCAGCCAACCCGCCTGGCAGCTTGCGCAGATCCTCTACCCAGTCACCCAGCGAGGAATTATCCGCATCCCGTTTGCCGAACCAGCCGTCGTCCAGCACGAACAGCTCAATGCCGAGCTTCGCCCCTTCGGCGGCAATCGCCTCCAGCTTGTCGGTGTTGAAGTCGAAATAAGTGGCTTCCCAGTTATTGACCAGAATCGGACGCTCTTTGTCCCTGTACTGTCCTCGGCAGAGACGGGTCCGGTATAGACGGTGATACGTTCTCGACATCTCTCCGATCCCCTGTCCCGAGTAGACCATAACCGCTTCCGGGGTCTGGAAATGCCCGCCGGGCTCCAGCTTCCAGGAGAAATCGAAGGAATTCAGACCGATGGTAAACCGGGTGGTTCCGAAGGGATCTACCTCTGTCTCAGCTTCAAAGTTGCCGCTGTATACCAGGGAGAAGCCGAACACCTCGCCTTGGTTCTCATCGGCTCCGGCCTTGGCCAATGCAGCAAACGGATTATGCTGATGGCTGCTCATTCCCCGGCGGCTCTGGATCGCAGAGTTGCCCTGCTCCAGGCGTCTGCGGGTAATCTGGGCCTCCCGCGACCAGGCACCGGACAGGTAGATCATATCCATGTCAGCCGCCGGGAAATCCACAGAGGCACTAAGGGCGCGCTGCAGCTGCAGCGTATCCGGGCCGTCATTGGAGAACTCCACGGAACGCGCTATGACATTCCGTTCCTTATATACCGTATATCGCAGCTTCACGGTCAGCTTGGCGTAATCATCCTTCAGAATAAGCTCAAGCGTATCTGCTTCCTCCGGCGATTCTACATACACGGAAGGCAATCCGGCAAGCTCCGGTTTGCCTTCCGTCACGCGGTACCCGCTGTAGCGCAGCTCAGTGACCCGTGTTCCATCCTCAAGTTTGGCCTGATAGGCAGGAACGCGGAAATCCCCGGTTCCATATTGCGGATATTCCTGCGGCAGCCGGTCCAGCGAGCCATGGGCCACCGGCAGGAGCAAACCGTCCAGATTGCTGCCCTCACGCAGCCGCCCTCCCCAATAGAGATGCGCTGGATAACCATTCACCAGTCCGATCACATAACTCATCCCTGTGCTCTGCAGGTGGAATATCCCCTTGTCTTCCTGAACCCATATCGCCATGGTCCTGACTCCTTCTCTCCTAAGGATTAATTATCTGCAACCTGCAACCTATAGCTACAACCTGCAGCTTACTATCTAATATCTAATATTTAATATCTAATATCTGCCATTTACTATTTGTTTCAGCCTACAACACGCACGAACCTCCGCCTCTCACCTAACGATAAGCCGAACTCCGCCCAGTCACCCACCGATAACCCTAAGCTTCGGCGGTCTTACCGGTCTTCGGCGGTGATCTACTTCTACTACCGCTACTACTTCTACTGCTGCCACTCTTACTTCTACTACTTCTGCTACTTCCGCTGCTTCCACTTCCACGTTCTCCAGCATTCTTTGTTCTTCACCAAGCCCCGCCTGCTTCTACGAGACAAGTCCAAGCGGAATGGAGAGCCGTTATTTCGCTGAAAATGCCACTTTTTCCTTCCAAGCGGACTCAGAAGCCCCTATTGCACCGCTTCAGCGTCCAAACGGCCTTCTGAGCGGGAATTAAGGTCTTCTGAGTCCGCAAGACTGGAAATAATGCTTTATTTCAAACAATAAGGTCTTGTCAGTCCGCAAGCCTGCCCGCTTCCCTAAAGTAGCAACGGCCATCCCGTCCATCAAGGGACGGAATCCGATTCAGCGTGAAGGATTGCGTAGCACCCGCTTCTTTATATTTAGATATAATCCGCCATCGAGCGGACCACCAGCCCCGTTGGAGCCGCCGGCGTGAAGTCCGCCTCACCGCTTCCGCTGAGTGCAAACTCTACCGTCTTCGGCTCGCCAGGGAGCAGATCGAAGAAGTTGTCGGAGAAGATGCCCTCTTCTTCTACGGTCAGATGCACGCCTCTCGCCAGCACATCGCTGCTGAGCGTGAAGCTCTTCCCGGCGCTGCCCGGCACTTCCGTCACCGTAATTACCGGCTTGCTCAGCGGAATATCCTTGGCTGCCGCGAAGTAATGCTCCTTGTACTCCAGCACCTGTCCGCCTTCCACCAGGGAAGCCACCAGCAACACTTGTGCCGGCTCGCGGCCTTCCAGCAATTCAGCAACCGGCAGTGTGAATACCACCGCTGCCGAATCCGCAGCCAGCGTTACCGGCTGCGACCATTCCCGCAGCAGCGCGCCGCTGAAGTCATGAAGCCGGATTACGAGCTCGCCGTCCAGCGCCTGACGCCGGTCGGAGACAGCGTGAACCTTGAGCGTATCCCCGTCCGTACCGTCAATGGACAGCAGCACATCCTTGAAGGACTTGCGCACGGTATATTGCAGCGCCTTCCAGCGTCCGTAATAATCCATACCCGCCCAGGAAGCTACCGGCCAGCAGTCATTCATCTGCCAGTACAGCGTGCCCATGCAGTAAGGCTTGTTCCGGCGGTGGCTCTCAATTGCGATGCGGATCGCTTCCGCCTGAAGCACCTGGCTCATGTACAAGAAGCCTCTGAAGTCCTTAGGCTGCGGCAGGTACATATCCATGTATTCCTTGATCAGCTGATTACCCCGTCCGTTCTTCTGATGGGCCAGCATCACCTTGGACTCCAGCTCCATATCCTCTTCTTCCGCGTAGCTGAGCACCGACTTCAGCTCCGGGAAGGACTGGAAGCCGTATTCGCTCATGAAGCGGCCAACCTTAAGGTTATAGTTCTCAAATGGCTCGATTCCGTGCCATACTCCCCAGTAGTGAATATCGCCTTCGCCCATAATCCGCGTAGCATGCTGATCCTGACCGCGGGTAAGCTCACGCAGCGGTGAGGAAGGCCAATAATCCACACCCGGATGATTCGCGGCAACAGCCTCAGGCAGAATCTTGTGGAAGATTTCTTCATACGCGGCCCATAAGGTCTCACGGATATCAGCACTCAGCTTCTCCTTCCAGCCCCAGCCCATATTCTCCTCGAATTGCGACCAGGCCGAATCAATCTCATTGTTCCCGCACCATACAGCAATAGACGGGTGATTCCGCAATCTGCGGACATTATATACCGCTTCCTCACGGATATTGTTCAGGAACGGCTCGTCCCCCGGGTACATGCTGCATGCGAACATGAAGTCCTGCCAGACCAGCAGGCCGTACTCATCACACAGACGGTAGAAAACTTCCTCTTCATAGAATCCGCCGCCCCACACACGCAGCATATTCATATTGGATTCCACTGCCGTAGCAATCTCATGGCGGTAACGTTCCTCCGTAACCTCAGTTATGAAGCTATCATTGGGAATATGATTCGATCCTTTAGCGAAGACCGGCACACCATTCAGCTCAAAATGGAACGAAGCCCCGCGCTCATCGGGCTTACGGACCAGCTTAATTTCCCGCAGTCCGGTCGTAATCTCCGACACGGCCACAGCTTCTTCTCCCTCCAGCAGCTCTGCACGGAATTGGTACAGCTCAGGTAGACCCAGCCCGTTACACCACCACAGGCGCGGCGTATCGATGACCAGCTCCAGCTCCACCACCTGATTGCCCGGAACCAGCGAAGCTGCCTTCATCCATTCCTGCCCTTCAGCAGTCACCCGCAGCATGCCGCTCCAAGCTTCCGGAGCATCCACTTCAACTACAGCCGTCAGCCGCGCTTCCTTCGGACTCACCGCATTCTGGCGGATGTACAGATCCTTAATGACCGCAATGTCCCGGCCCTCCAGCACGGCTTCACGCCAGATGCCGCTGGTCAGGAATCTCGGGCCCCAGTCCCATCCATAGTGATACGGCGCTTTGCGGGCAAACACACTGATCCGCTGCTCCTGAAGCCCGCCGAGCTCGGACTGGTCATTCGGTGCAGGCAGATCATAGCCCAGCTGGGCCAGCTTCGGCAGATCCTCGGTCACCACCGAGCGGAATACGATGCGGATCTCATTCTCCCCAGCCTGCAGAAGGCCCTTCACATTCACGGTCCAGGAGCGGAACATATTGTCTGCGGACAGTGCATGAACATTGTTCACATATACATCTGCATACGTATCCAGTCCGGCGAATACCAGCTCCGTAACCGCCAGTGTCTGCCAGTTCTCTTCTAATTTAAATACGGTTCTGTATTCCCAGTTCTTCTTGTCGATCCATTGCAGGTCATGTTCATTGGTTCCATAAAAGGGCTGATCTATAACTCCATTCCGGAGCAGATCCGTATGTACCGTTCCCGGTACAATGGCTGGAAGCCAGGCTTCATCTCCACAGGCTCTAAATTCCCAGTTCGTCAGGTTGATGTGCAGTTGTTTCATAAGTCCTCCTAAAAGTTTTGTGAGCGTACACTTCCCTGAGATTGCTTCGTACAGAACCCGCATCGGAAGTATACGCTTTAAGTTTTAATAGCATAAGCTTTAAGTTAAATAGCCTACGTTTTAATTACCCTCATTGTATTTTGTTATTTTATTGTTAGCAATAACTTAATTATAATCTTATAAACAGAACAAATAAAGACAATAAATAATAAATGAATACATTTCTCATTGGATACTTTAGCGCTATAATAATCATGTAAACGCTAACAATAAACGAAAAGGGGACTACACAATGAGAAATAAGTTATTTTCGTTATGTTTTGTTATCATCATGATCTTCTCTTTATCCCTGACAGGCTGCGGTTCAAACAACAATAACAACGCAGCGACGGCTACAGATGAGCCGGCAGCAACCACCGCTCCTGAGACTGCCGCCGGAGAGGCAACAGCTGCACCTGCTACTGAACCTGCAGCGGCAGGCGGCGCTGACATCAGCGGCAAAATCATTTTCCTGACCAACAGAACCGACATGATCGGCAAAGAGTATGACGAATATGTTAAGCGCTTTAATGAGAAATATCCGAACATCAAGGTAGAATTCGAAGCTTCCCAAACCGACTACAACCAGCAGGCAAAAGTTAGAATGGCCAGCGGCGAGCTGCCTGACGTGATGTTCGTCCCTAACATTCCGAACTCCGATCTGCCTAAATATTTCGCCTCACTCGATGATCTCGGACTGAATGACCAGCTCACCTTCAAAGATTTCAAATCCTTTGACGGCCAGCTGTACGGGATCACTACCGGTAACTCCACTTCGGGGATTGTTTATAACAAAAAAGCCTTCGCCGATGCCGGAATCACCGAAGTTCCGAAGACATGGGATGAATTCCTCGCGGCCTGCGAGAAGCTCAAAGCTAAAGGTGTCGTTCCGCTCGCTTCCAACTTCAAAGACAAATGGCCGCTTAATGACTGGGTATATGCTGTTCCCCGCGTGATTGCCGGCAACCCTGACTTCCCGAATGAGAAGCTGACACAAGATGCTCCGTTCACCATGGACAACGGATACGGCAAAGCGCTCGGTCTGCTCAGAGAGCTGAATGAAAAAGGCTACCTGGAAAAAGACATCAACTCCACCAACTGGGAGCAATCCAAGAAAGACATCGCATCGGGTAAATTCGCCATGTACTTCCTGGGTAACTGGGTCATCAATCAGGTGATCGGTGCGGGTACCACTTCCGATAACGTAGGCTTCTTCCCGCTTCCTTATGACAACTCGGGCACTTTGACGGCTCCGCTCAGCCCGGACTTCTTCTATGCCGTGGCTAAGAACAGCAAGAATGTCGATGCTGCCAAGGCCTTCGTGAAATGGATGATCGAAGAATCCGGATACGAGGACTTCGCCGGCTTCATCTCCCCGCTCAAAGGCAAAGAATCCAAGCTGACTCAGCTTAAGGAATTCCAGTCGACGGGTGTAGTCCTGCAGGAAGGTACCGTAGATGACGCCAAGGTTACCGAAATCACCAACAAAGCACAGCTCGACCTGCCTGCTATGGTCCAAGAGTTCGTGCTTGCCAAAGATCCGCAAACCGTCTTCGACAAATGGAACAAAGCCTGGGCCAAAGCCAAGAAAGACCTCGGCTACTAAAATAACCCCACAAAGTTGAGCTTGGCTTCGGGTGATGACTCAGGTACTTTGCGGGGACCCCGAAACATATAAATTCTTTTAAAACAGCCCCACGAAGTGGAGCTTTAGCTTCAAGGTATAAAATGATTTACCCTGCTGCACTAAGCAGCCAGATGCACTAAACTTCCGGCGCAAAAGGGATTATCGCCTTCATGGATAATCCCTTTTGTCGTCAATCCCACTTAAGCTTTCACGAAAGAAGGGTATGCGATGTTCGGAACACTGTCTTACAACAAGCAGAAAACTATTATCATAGTCTCCTTTCTGCTGATCCCGCTGATCCTCCTCGCCACATTCACTTATTATCCGGCGCTGAAGCTGGTCTATTACAGCTTCACCAACTGGGACGGCTACAGCCCCGAGAAGCCTTGGGTCGGCCTCGATAATTACCGCGAGGTGTTTAACACCCCTGATATTTTCAAAGTATTCACCCATAACTTCGCCTACTTCGTCATGGGTCTCGTTCAGAATATAGTGGCGATCTACTTCGCCGTTGTGCTGAACAGCAAGCTGCGGGGCCGGAATGCTTTTCGCATCATGCTCTTCCTGCCTTACATTATGAATGGTGTCGCCGTTGCCTTCATGTTCGGTTATGTCTTCGACACTACCAACGGTTCACTGAATCTGTTCCTGAACAGCATCGGCCTGACCGGCCTTGGACAGACCAGCTGGCTCGGCACCGAAGGACTGGTGAACTACGCGCTCGCTTCCACCGGCTTCTGGCGGTTCATGGGCTACAATATGGTCATTTATATTGCTTCCCTGCAGGCCATTCCGCGTGATATTTATGAAGCTGCGAAGATTGACGGTGCAAACTCGATGCAGACCCTCTGGAGAATTACGCTGCCGAATATGAAGGCCGTCATTCAGCTCAATCTGTTCCTGACCGTGACCGGCGCACTCGAAGTCTTCGACCTTCCGTTCGTACTCACCAAAGGCGGCCCAGCGGGCGCCAGCCAGACGTATGTCCAGCGCGTGGTGGATACGGCATTTGCCTTCAACAATTACGGCCTGGCCTCGGCCATGAGCGTTATCCTGCTCTTCTTTGTAGTCATCGTACTGCTGATTCAACAGCTGGTTCTTAGCCGGGGAGGAGATAAGTAGCCATGGAACATTCCAAATTGCGCTTCAAAGACCTGTTCAAATATTTCACGCTGCTCATCGGCGTATTCGTAGTGTTATTCCCGCCGTATGTCGTGATCGTCAATGCGTTCAAATCCACAGATGAGTTCAACAGCAGCAGCTCTATGGCTCTGCCGCACAGCTTCCTGAACTTCGACAACTTCATCGCTGTCTTCCAGCGCGGCGGGCTGCTCAGCGGCTTCGGCAATGTACTCGTCATTATTATAATTACATTGACCCTGAACATTCTGTTTGGCACAATGGTGGCATATGTACTGGGCCGCTTCTCTTTTAAGCTGAAGCCGGTTGTGTTCGGTGCATATCTCGTGGCCACCATCATTCCTAGCATCACCACCCAGGTCGCCACCTTCGGCATCATCAAAAATATGGGGCTCTACAACACGCTCGGCGCTCCCATTGTGCTCTATATCGGGGCCGATGTGATCCAGATCATTCTCTATTTACAGTTCATCCGCAATATTCCGTTTGATCTCGACGAGAATGCCATGGTTGAAGGCGCTTCCCTGTTCAAAATCTACCGTTCGATCATCTTCCCGTTGCTTACACCGGCGACGGCCACTCTGGTCATCCTGAAGACGATCAGCATTTACAATGACATGTACATCCCTTACCTCTATATGCCCAAGCAGAGCCTGGGTGTTGTAACGACGATCCTCATGCGTTTCCAGGGGGTCAATTCAGGCGAGTGGAACCTGATCTGTGCGGCGATCCTGCTGATCCTGCTGCCGACAGTCATCCTCTACTTCTTCCTGCAGCGTTATATCTTTGAAGGCGTAACGAACGGCGCGGTGAAATAGGGGATGTACGGAAAGGAACAACACAGTGGTATCCTATATCCGGAGATTTCCGCGTACCCTTTGGCTGTTCCTGGCCAATCTGCCTATGGAGCGCAAGCTGATTGTCGTGTTTATTTTTCTGATATCCATGCCGATCACTTATGTCAGTTATCTATCGTCCCGTTCCACCTTCAATTCCGTCCTGGTTAATGCAACAGCAAGCGCCGGACAGATGGCAGACAGCGCCTCGGATACCATCGACCGTTATGTAGCCGACCTGAAGAGGTACACTGCGCTCCCGCTCTACAATACCGATGTCCAGTTCTATCTGGAGCAGGAGCAGACCGATTGGGAAAAAAATACGGGCATGTCCATGTTCCTAAGCTATTTGAACCATACGAAAGAAGAGATTGTTGCTGTATACCTGGTGGATAAATACGGCTCCGTCTATTATGACAAAAGCTCGGGCATCAGCGAGCTGTTCCCGGAAGAACGTCTGGCGCAGTGGCAGAGTCTCACCGAGTCCGGAGTAGCTTCCATAGTTCAGGGCAGGCATATGATCCGTGTAAATGCGGGGGATCACCGGGAGGTATTCAGCATTCTGCGTACCGTCAGTTCGGTCAGCTCGCTGCAGAAGATCGGCATTATTGTGTTCGATATCAATATCAGCCTGTTCAAGGGCATCGTGGACCCGGTCAATGCAGTCACCCAGGGGAGTACCCTGATTGTTGATGACAAGGGGGAAATGATGTACGCCAGCCCGGATGATTCAGGCGGTGGGTCCGGCATGCTGGAGAAGTATACGGACAAGTTCCTGCAGCAGGTGAACGGACCCGATGGCCATTTCCAGATCACTCTGGACGGCAAGGAATATCTCGCGGTATATACTGTATCGGCCAAGACCGGCTGGACTACAATGGTCTCTATCCCGCTGGAGCGGATACTGTCACCAGTGGAGAAAACCCGTAACGCGCAGGTGCTGACCACGCTGGCGATAATCGCCTTCGCCCTGATTGTAGCCACCTTCATCTCCCATGCCCTGACGAAGCCGCTGAAATCCATGGTCCGCCTGATGAAGCAGGTGCAGCATGGCAATCTGGAGGTATGGCTGCATCCCCGGTACAATGATGAGATCGGAATGCTGGGCAGCCACTTCAACCGGATGATCATCCGCGTGAAGGACCTGCTGCAGGAAGTGAAGCTGACGGAGAAACGCAAGCAAAAAGCCGATATGCGGGCCTTGCAGAACCAGATCAATCCGCATTTCATCTACAACACGCTTGAATCCATCCGCATGCTGGCTGAAGGCAGTGATGATCCCCGGGTCGCGAAGCTGACGTACCTGCTGGGGATGCAGATGCGTTACGGGATTGTCCGCAGCGAGGAGATGGTGACCATCGGGCAGGAGCTTGATCACACCCGTAATTATCTGGATATGCTGCAAATCCGTTTCCCGGACAAATTCAGCTTGAAGATTGACGTGCCGGATGCTCTGCTGAGCTTCCCGGTCATTAAGCTGGTCTTCCAGCCGATCGTCGAGAACGCCGTCTTTCATGGCCTGGAGCCCAAGGAAGGCCCGGGCACCATCAGCATCACCGGCTGGGCAGAGGGGGGCAAAGCTGTATTTTGCGTGGAGGATGATGGTGTCGGCATGGATGAAGGTACGCTGCGCGCGCTGAACCATACCCTGACGGGGGGAGCTGACGGCGAGAAATTCGGTATCGGCCTGCGCAATGTGAACGAACGGCTCCGCCTGGACTACGGCAGCCCGTATGGACTGCGTGTAGAGAGCGAATCCGGCCAAGGCACCCGTGTCATTCTAAGAATCGAGAATCTCTCCCACCGTATTGAAGATTAACCGGAAACAGGGCAACCTGCACATTATGTCTTTTGAAAGGGGATATCCGGATTGCTGCGTATTGTGATCGTAGATGATGAAGTCCTGATCCGCGAAGGTCTGGCCCGGATGATCAGCAAGGAGAGCAGCGATTTCGCCGTCATCCGCACTTATCCTGACGGCAAACAGCTGCTGGATGCGCTGCCTGCCCTCCAGTTCGATGTCCTGATTACCGATATCCGCATGCCGCAGATTGGCGGCCTTGAGCTGATCCGTCTGCTCAAAGCCAGTCATCCCCATATTCGTTCCCTGCTGATGAGCGGATTCGTTGAATTTGATTATGCCCGGGAAGCCATCCGCAGCTCGGCGGTAGATTATCTGCTGAAGCCGATCAATAAAGAGCAGCTGTTCGACGTGCTCTACAGCCTGGATAAGGAACGCACGCTGCTGCGTGAGAAGGAAGAACGGCACCGCTCCGGGATGCTGCTCTCCATGCTGCATATTGAAGAGCCCTCCGCTGTGCTGATCGGCGGCCTTATTTTGCCCCAGCCTTATTTCTCGGTGTTTGTCCTCAAAGGAGACTCGCCTGAAACCGTCTGCTCCTGTACAGACAGTCTGCGGCAAGAGATGGATAACGGATTCGATGTGCTGGAACTCCGCCAGGGACTGCAGGTCTGGATCTGGTATTCTGCGCAGCCGCTGGAATCTGCTGAATTAAGCGAGATCCGCAGATATCTGCAGGCTGCCAGTGCAGGGCATACTCTGCATGTGGGCATAAGCCGCTCCTACGCGGATGCAGCCAGGCTCAGAACGGCTTATCTGGAAGCCAAACATGCCTGTGACTGCGGAATATACCAATCCCGGCCGCTGCATTATGTTACTATTGAAGAGCTCATCCTGCCGGATAAGGCAGGGTCTGAGCTTTTTGCGCCTTATCGTGAACCGCTGGTCCATGATTTACAGATCCTCAATGTCGAGGGTGTACTTGCAGGAATTCATAAGCTATTCTCGGAGCTTGCATCGCAGTGTGCTTATCCCGAGCAGATTCTCCGCATGTGCCGGGAGATGGAAGAGCTTGCCCGTAAGGAAGTGCAGGAATTCGAAGCGGTCTACCGTAACGGAGTGACTATGGCGCTGGAGGAACAGCTGGAGAGCTGTTTGGCTTTTGCAGATATGGAAAAGCTGTTCGCTTCCTCCTTGTCGTCTGCTCTAAGCAGTATCCGTGCCCACCGGCTGGAGTTGTCCGGTACCGCCGTCGAGACCATCAAGCGCTGGATCTCAGCCAACTATAACCAGCACGCAGATCTGAACACCCTTGCGGGGATGGTGTATCTTACGCCAAGTTATTTGAGCAAGCTGTTCAAGCAGGAGACCGGTCTTACGCTGACTGATTATATAATTGAAATCCGCATCCGCAAGGCCAAGCAGCTGCTGAAGAATGCCCCGGACCTCAAAATCCATGAAATCGGCACCGAAGTCGGCTATCCCGACCCCGCCTATTTCAATAAACTGTTCAAAAAAGTTGTCGGCGTCACGCCGAATGAATATAAACGAATCTCATCTGTGTAAGGAGTCTGATCACTTGCATCCGCTGTCCCGAACTACACATGACTCTCAGGAAATCGAGGTATATGATACAACCGAGCTGTATGGCGAGACCGGACGGTTCCGTGTGCTGCAGTTCTCGGGTGAAGCGATTCAAGGCGCGCTGGATCTGGAGCATCCTCGCCGGGTCATCTTTGAATATCCGCGGGCGATGATCCATCTGATGGAGGCGGGCGATCCTTATTTCGAGGATGTGTTCCTGATCGGGCACGGGATTGGAACGATTGCCGGGTATTTTGCGGAGAAGCGCTTTAAGGTCGCTGAGGTCAATGAGCAGGTTGTGGAATACAGCCGAACCCGCTTTGGTTACAGTCAGGACAATGTACTGATCGGTGACGGCCGCAGCCTGCTGGAGAATGAAGCAGACCGGAGCTATGATTACATTCTGCTGGATGCCTTCACCGCTGCCGGAACACCGGCGCATTTCACTTCGCTGGAGTTCTTCGGGCTTACCCGGGATAAGCTGCACGGACACGGCGCGATTATCATGAACCTGATGGGCCGCAGCGATAACGACCGGCTGATTAGTGCGATCCACACGACGCTTAACGAGGTGTATCCCCACACTAAGACCTTCGCCCTCCCGGCAGAAGGCAACGCCGATCTCCGCAACATTATTATGGTTGGCAGCAGCCGGCCAGTCACCTATCAGTCCCGCCACATGGCCGGATTCAGCGAAATTACGCCGGAGCTTGGGCATGTGATCCGGGACCGCCGGTAGTTGGCCTATGACCGGAGTTGCGCCGCCCTAGCTTTAACTGTATTTTGTACAACTAAAACGAGCGATTATTGCGCTGCGAAGGTTTTAGTTGTATTTTCTACAATTAAAAATCCTCATATTTCATAAAAGAAGGCTTACCGCTATTTTTAATTGTACAGAATACAGTTAACCCGGCAAATCCGGGTTTTCGCCGTCTTTTAACTGCAGGAAATACAACTAAATGCTAGGCACTCCGCTTTCGGTACTCGCAGGCAGGCGCTGCCGGGGGAGAAATGTCCGCCCATTGAAGGGATACGCTTGTGGCCGAACTCCACCTTGAGTCCGTTCGGCTCCGCTTCGCACCACTCGATCAGCCGCTGAATAGGCCTACTCCATTTTCTTTTCAAAAATGAGCTCATAATATTCCGGAAACCCCACAGCCTGGGCGCTGGGCATGATAACGAACTGAACGAACCGCCAGCCCTCTGCTGCATGCGTATGTATAATCTCCTGATAATTCTCCGTTGGCAATTGGAGAAATCCAGTATTCTTCTTTTTCATTTGTACAAATTTGTATTCAAACATTGATCTTCCTCCTGTTGTAATTTTCTACTTAAGCATGTTAATCCTTCACAGGCGTCCCCTGATGAAAAAACATCTGCCAGCGTCCCTCAAGCAACCTCCAGACCGAGCTGCGCAGGCAGTGAATGCCGGAATCTTCATTGAAGGTCCGGTAGGTCGCAAGGACAGCCTCCTCAGACAACGTATGGAGTTCGAAGTTACTCAAGGTCATCCGTACCTCACCTGCTCCCCCTTCGCCAACCTGATCGTGCTTCCGCCATACCCTGCCTGAACTTCCGAATTCAGTGTAATCATCTGCGATCAGCAGCGCCACCGCTTCAGGATTCGTACGCACTTCATTGCTCAGCAGCTGCTCCTCGAGATCGCAGATATGCTCTGCCAGCAATTCTTTAGCTGTCACATCAATTCCCTCCTTTTTACATTTACTATTCTGGATGGGCACCGGAATATCCTCTCCAGACAGCAAAAATCCCGGTCCGTTCTGCAGGAGGCACAGCGCAACCGGGATTCCGCAAGTGAATGAAGCCTATTCCAGCGACCGCTTCAGGCGGTATTCCTTGGGGGTAACGCCGAAGGCTTTTTTGAACAATTTGAAAAAGGTACTCTCATTGACGTATCCGACGAGCTCCATAATCTGCTTGATGCTGATATTCTTCGTCTCCAGATAAGTCTGGGCATGCTGAAGGCGGATATCGTTCAGATACTCGCTCACCGATACCTCTTCGCTCTGCTTGAACATTCTGCCGACGTAGGCAGGAGTCATATGCAGCATCGAGGCAATCCCCTGCAGACTGAGGTTCGGCTCTTTATAATTCATCTCAATGATTTCCTTAATCGCGTCCATCAGAGCCGCATTCTTGCCGCTGCCCGTCCGGTCCAGCTGATCATGGATATCCCGGCATACCCTGCCGAATAATTCAGCGGTCTCCTGCAGCGTCTCCTGCTCCAGCACCTGGCGGCTGAGCGTGCTCAGCTCCACATTCAGCGGAATAACACGGTTATGGTTAATCTCCTTAACGGAGGTTTTGATAATGCCCGTGATATGCAGCAGGCTGTGAACAATGGCATCATAATGGCAATGCCCCAGCGGAGCCAGCATATGCCCGATGGCCTGCTCCATGGCAGGCAGATGACCGGTGCGGATACTCTCACCCAGCCTCTTCTCCAGCTCCGCCGGGAAGCTATACTCCTGCTGCCGGAGATTGCCGTCCACTCGCCCCTTCGTAATGATGCTTTGCCGGCCGTATACCAGCTTATACATCGAATATTGAACAGCCGCCGCATAACGGTCCGGAATCTGTTCATGGCTGCCACAGGGTTCACTGGCCGTCAGGGTCAGTGACAGCTGGTAATAGCTGCTGACCACCTGCTGGATGTTACGGAACAGCTCATGCAGCGCTTCCTCATCTTCGGTTTCACTATTGCTGCCTTCCGCCCGGCTGATCAGTAGGGCCAGATGACTGCTGCGCATATCTGCCAGCTCACAGAGATATCGTCCGGGACGCAGGATCTCTTCTGCAATATTGCGGATAGCAAAATAATACAGGCTGCGTTCATCATGGCTGGTCCTGCTGCTGAACCCGGAATATCCGTCCACCTGAATCAGGACTACCCGGTAAGGGCCGCTGCGGCTGATTTGCAGGCCGTTCTGCCTGATATTATCCTCGAATTCCTTCGCGGACAACGCCTTGCCACCGGAGAGAAGGGTTCGGAGGTAATAGCTTGTAATAATATGCCGCTGTTTGCCCTGCTCGTCTGAGACGCTCCGCAGCTGCTGGGCCATTGTGCTGAAGAGGCTGGCCACGGCCGATAATTCATCCTTATCTTTATCTTTCTCCTTACCCTTCTCCATATTCTGCCCCGTGGCCTTACCAGCCGCCGCCTTCCCTCCCGGCTGCATCCCCAGCTGGCCTATCAGACGTCCAATAGGCTTATAGAGCTTGTGTGCTACAAGGGTAGCCAGAACCACAGCCAGCAGCAGAACGGCAATAATGACGGACAGAAAGGTGCCGCGCAGCTCCCGTATAGGCTGAAGGATAATTTCATACGGCTGCACACTGACGACCTTCCAGTTCGTCCCCTGCATATTCAGATAGTTGACCAGCAGTCTGGTGCTGCCGCCGAACCTGCCGGACAAGGTGCCGAATGCTTCGGCATCCCCCGGCGTATGCCCGCCCAGCGCCCGGATCAGCTCCCCCTGACTAGGCAGCAGCTCCGGGTTACCCGAGAGCAGCAGCTTGCCTGCCTCATCCAGCAGATAGACGCCCGATTGCTCAGGAATAGCGAAGTCATTGAACGAGCGCAGATTCTCATAGAGCCATTCGGGCTTGATATTGACGACAAGCGCACTCTCCTTACTGGTGCCGGTGTCCGTGAAATTCTGATACATCACCAGCGAAAAGAAATCAACGGGCTGGTCTGCTCCGCTGAAATTCATCGGAATCAGCTTCATCCGGGGAAGCTTCTGCTTATTCTTCACCAGCAGGGCAATCTCCCCGCTCATCGGGGCATCCGGTTTGTTCAGACTGAGCTCCCCTACGGTATAGGTCCGGTCGTCATAACCGTTATAGACAAGGATCGAATGCAGGAACGAAGAGGAGAGGTAGGCCTGCTTCAGCGAATTCATCGAACGGATCACCAGCATTTCATCAGGATCGCGCAAATTCAGCAGCGGTACAATATTAGGGTCCATGTACAGGGAGACAGCCAGATTATACATTACCCCTGACATATAGGACAGGTTGATTTGAATCTGCTTCATAGCCTTGCGGCTGACCTCCTGCTGCATCCGGATCGCGCTGCGTTCCGCATTATACTGCAGGAGCAGCGAAGAACCGGCGAGAACAGCCACCATCAGCAGTGTTACAGAGCCTATAATGCGCAGCAGGTACTTCCTGGACCTGTAAGCTTGCCACATCAGCAGTCCCCCCTCTACTAAGATGCATTATGCCGCCTGTAACCAGCATGACATATAGCGGATGGGGCTATCTACTGTACAATGTGCGAATTGCTCTCCGATCTCAGACTGCGATTTGGTTTCAGTGAAAAGCCAGCGGAACCCTGCGGACAGCGCCGGGCTCTAAGGTAATGCGCGGCCAATCGGCTGAAGCGCATTGCCCGAGCGGAACTCCCGCTGCGGTCGACAGCTCTGCGAATATGGACACCTCAGCCGGATAATTAGTGGTGTTGGCAACAGTGAGAACCAGCCTCCCCTCCTCCTGCTCCAGTGAACATTCCACATGATCAAATATCCACAGCAGCCCTGTGTCGGGCTGCACATAGATGCCCGGAACCTCCGCATAGGTCAGCATATTCGAGACCTCACACCAGCAGGAGAGCGGCAGCACTTCCCCGATCAGCTCCGTGCCCTCCCAGTCGCTCATATTCACCCTTTCGCTCATATAACCGGGCAGCAGCTCCTTCCCGTCCCAGCCCATGACAGGTCTGTCCTGGCGGGAGAGATATTGCGGAAGCTGATGCGCAGTATCCCTGAGCTGCTCCATATACAGCGGATTACCGGTGGCCCGGAACAGCTTCAGAAGCGAATCGCCAGACAGGGTGCAGATGCCCGGAGCGCTGTGCTTATTCTGCACATTGGCAATGACCGAGCCTGCCGTTTCAATCCCCAGCCGTCCGAAGGTCGATTCTTGCGGAAAAACAAAATTATACGACACACACCACGAGATTGCCTGCCGGGCCGCTTCCTCTGCCCGCTGCAGCCACTTCTCCTCCCCTGTCGTTTCGTGGAGGACGATGAACGCTTCCAGCAGGGCGAAGGCCGACTCGCTGTCCGGACACTGCAGAATCTCTCCGGGCCCGCCCGTGGTCACACCCTCCCGGGTATACTGGCGGTAATAATAATCCCCGGCTGCCCTCGCCGCCGCCAGATACACCTCTTCATTCAGGTGTTGGCCAAACAGCGCCAGTCCGGCAACCGCCATCGCACCTCCGGCAGAGCCGCCGACCAGCAGCTCTCCGGTCTCCGCCTGCACCCATTGGCCGAACTGGCCATACCGGCCCCATAAGCGGAGGAAGCCATCGGCAAGCCGCCGCGTGCCCTCAAGCCAGCGCTCCGGTACAGGCTCATTCGGATGCAGTGTGTTCATCGCCATGAGATGCTTCACTAGAAAGTACAGCGCATCTGCGCTCTTGCGCACAATATGCCATTGCTCCGGATGATCGCGCTGCGGATCTTCATTGAACTCATCGCCGTAGTAGCGGCCGTTATAGAATACACCGGGGAAGAATCCGGCCTCCGTCTGCCCGCCGAAGATGAAATCAAGGGTCCGGCCGGCTCTGCGGACCGATTCTTCGCCGCCCGCAAGCAGCAGCGCATAGCTGGACATCCCGCCCCCGACCCAGCCCAGCTGCCAGTCCTGATGCTTCATATCCACGGTGCCTACGGCGTAATAGCCGTACGGCTCCTTCCAATTCAGTTCGTTATATTTCTGCTCCTGAATGGCCCATGCCGCCGAGAACGGCAGGCTGGAGGACAGCGCCGGAATTCCCGCCAGCGACTTGCGCACCCCGGCGAATCTGGCGAACAATCCGTCTACACTGCCGCAAGGGAAGCTGTATACCTCAAAGCTCAGGCTGAGCTTATCGCCTTCCCCGAAGTCCGCCCCTCTATCCGGGGAAGGGGCTCCGGTGGTACACATGTCGTATTTGATCCGCGGCCGTACGCCCGGAGCACGGAAGGATATAACAGCAGAGCCTCTGTCCTCCGCTTCCTGCACATGAATCGAGGTCTCCCCGCAGCCGGTCTGTTGGCAGGTTAGAATCAGGATTCCCTGTCTGCGGACCGGATCATATACTCCCACCGCCGGTGTAGCTGCGTCCCCGGCCAGCAGGTGGAAGGCCGAAGGGCCGGGCCCTACGGACAGCCGCGGCACATCGGTAATCAGCGCCGGAGTATCCGGGCCGTGCTCCGGCAGCTTGCTCCAGCAGGGCGGATAGCTGAAGCTGCGCACATCGAAGCGGTTACCGTTATATATAGCGCCGGGAACAAGCACATAATTGGTGCGGTCCCAGGCAGCAAATTCAAAGCGGACCTCCGCTGCGGTTTGCAGCGACTGTCCCCGGTGGAACCAGTTCACTTCGAGCCTGGCTCCATCACTGCTGCCGCCTATCCCGGCGCAGCCGAGCGTAATCTCCCAAGCCGCTGCTTCTCCGGCAGGCAGAAGGGTCTGCCCAGCTTCTCCGGCATTTCCTGCATCTCCTGCATCTCTTGCATCTCCTGCATCCCCTGCGTCTGCCGCCCAGCCAGTGTGATATTCCATAAGCGGCTCGGCCTCCTCGAAGGTGTGCGAAGCGAAAGCCAGCTTCGCTCCGGCTTCTTCAAGCAGCAGCTCAAGCTTCTTCTGCATCTGCATCTGCATCTGCATCTGCCGCCCCCCTCTCTTCTCTCTCCGCCAAACCTGCTTCTGAAGCTCTGTCACGCGGGCCAAACTGCGAGAAATCGATATCCTCCCAGCCTAAGGCATAAGCCGGCGAAGAAGGCAGCAGCCGGTAGTCCCCTGCCGGACCATCAACGAAAGCGGGATCGGCCAAGACGGTACCGGCATCATATTTGCCGTCCAGTACAGCACGCCAGGCTTCCCATGTGTATTCTTCGCCCCATACACTATTGGGGCCGAAAGACTCTGCCGGAAGCTCGCCGGTGATCCGGGGGACGGCCCCACCGCGCCAGAACAGGTTGCGGTCAGCAGCCCGGAACCGCTCCGGACTCCAGTTGACGAAGCAGTACAGATGACCTGAATTAGAGATGATATTTCCTTCGACCGTAATATCCCGGTTCGCTTCCCCTACCATCTCCTGCGAGCCTATAGCGTTGACCGCCTGGGGATTATCCGCCATCAGATTGTTGCGGATGACATTGCCGACGCCTTTGGAGAAAATCGTCATCCATAGCTTTCCCTCACCAGTGCTGTAGAGATGATCAAGCACATTATGTGTCACAGTTACATCATCGGAGGCATCATCCAGATAAATGCCGAAGCCGAAGGAGAAATAGATACCGCTGTGATGCAGCCGGTTGCCATGGATGACGTTCCGGCGGCCGATTCCCCAGGATTCGATCAGCCCCCCGTCCTGGCTATCGGTCATCACCTCCGAGATATCGTTATAGCTGATCCGGTTGGCCCGGGTAAAGAGGAAATCCCAATGGTTCTCCCGCGTCACGGCTACACCCCATAGAGATTCCGGCAACTGCTGATGACGTTGTCCTTTGAGGGATATCCCGTAGCGGGGCATATGTGAGATGCGGTTATGCGCGACCTCGCAGTCCCCGCACTGATACAGGACAATTCCGCTTCCATGGCCGACAAGCTCTCCGCCATGGCTAATCCGGTTGTTCGTGATCCGGTGTCCTTTATTCTGATTGGCATCCTCCACTTCACGGAAGCTGCCTTCCCCCGGGGCATAACCTGAGGCGTAAATGGCCGTGTGTCCAACGGTCTGTATAATGTTTCCGTCCAGCACAATCCGTTCGGCGCTGCGGTCTAGGAAGAAGCCGCAGGCGCCGGATTCACGGATATGGCAATCCGAGATTTCAATTTCCTCCGCATTGCGGATATAGACCACTCCGTTACGTTGTTCATCCGGTTCAACATTATCCATGCCCGGCTCACTGCGCATCATCTTATAGTCTTCATAGAAATCAGTGCAGGCCAGAGTCAGACCCTGGAAGGCCAGACCGGATACCCGCCGGGAATCATCTTCCCCTTGAATTTCAAGCAGCCGCAGGACAGACGGGGCGATAACCTGCTCCTCCAGCGGAGTGCCGCGCTTGGGCCGGTAATACAGCATAGCCTCTGCCTCATCCAGATGAAATTGGCCGGGTACACGCAGGAACGACAGCGAGCCCTGCAGGAAAAAGCGTGAGCCTGCGCCAATTCCCCAGATGGTGGGCCGCGCAAGCTCAATCCAGCCGGAAGAGTGATCGATCCGCCGCACCGGAATTGTCTCCGAGGCCCAGTTCCACTCCCCTTCCCCCGGCCACACAAACATCTGCAGTCCCGCCGTATCCAGCTGCTCCGGCACATCCCCTTTCCGGGCAATGATTCCGTCATGCTCTCTTCCCTCAACCGAGGCGGCGGATTCGTAATACCCCGCCGCCGGGAGACGGGCTTTCACTACCCGTTCCCCGCCTGCATATAGCGTCTGGAACCGGGTTCCCTGCGGCAGCGTTGTACGCCAGATGCCGTCCTGCCACAGTTCCCAGCCGGAGAGCACGGCGCCTCCCGCGAGAACCGACTTCTCTCCCTCAGCATTGCGGTAGAGTACACGGCAGCAGGTACCCCCTGCATCCCCGCACCCGAAGCGCAGCGGCTCGCCAAGCTCGTAGATACCGCCCCCGAGGAAGACTGTTATCTGCCCTGTGTGCCCTCCGGCTAGGGCATCGCGCACCGCACTCTGCGCGGCGGGAATTGTGCGGTACGGTTCTTCCCGGCTTCCGCTGCCGGAATCATTCCCGCTGTGCGGGTCTACATATAGCTGCAATTCACTGTCTGTTTGCTGTTCTGCTGAGATCATTTCCTTCATCGCTCATCTTCCCTTCTTCACCCATATTCACACGGATATATAGCTTCTCCGAAAGCCTGATATACCGCCTCAGCTCCTGTCTCCAGCATGCAATCTAATCCACCTCCGGCGCTACTGTTCAATATGGCAATTACCCGCATTCATACTGTACTTTATGAGATTTACTATTCATTTCCGCAGCAAAGAGGCTTTCGCGGGGCCGCCTTTAGCCCTGCGAAAGCCTCCGTAACTTATAGCTGTATCCTGCTTACCTTACTGAATTGGAGCCAGATGCGCCCCGTCAATGACCGTGAACGTTGATCCGCCACCCGGAACGGTCCAGGCTACGGACAGGGAGTCATCGCCCTGATCTTCCTTGTGCAGCGCCTCTACGTAATAGCGCTGTCCTGCGGTCAATGTAATCTGGCCGGACTTCTGCGAAGGCTGGTAGGTCCAATTTCCCGCTGGCGTCCAGCCGGCTACGGTGGCGATCAGGACCTTATTGGCCGCACTGTTAGTCGTGCTGAGCCAGAGCTCACAGTCATTATCTCCGGCAATGGCAAACTGATAAACACCTGTAACCGTCGGCACAATATATCCTCTTACGCGTTCCCCGTAGCTGTTGGCCCAGTTCGACGGACTTGTAAAACTCGTCAAGGCCGTAACCCCGGTTGGTGTCGTCCCTACCGGGATGGCTGAAACTGAGCCTCCCGTAACATTGGTCCAGTATTCACG
Source organism: Paenibacillus sp. FSL R10-2199 (assembly GCF_038000235.1). Lineage (NCBI taxonomy): Bacteria > Bacillati > Bacillota > Bacilli > Caryophanales > Paenibacillaceae > Paenibacillus > Paenibacillus sp. FSL R10-2199. Next base: position 1,841,387 of record NZ_JBBOBO010000002.1, read on the forward strand.
GGTAATCGTCCCGACCTGAGTCAAACCACCAGGCGTCGGTGTTGGTGTTACTGTTGGCGTCGCCGTTGGTGTTGGTGTCGGTGCTACCGTTGGCGTCGGTGTCGCTGTCGCCGTTGGTGTCGGTGCTACCGTTGGCGTTGCCGTCGGTGTCGGCGTTGGTGTTGGCATCATTGTCGGTGTCGGTGTTGGTGTCGGTGTCGGGTTGCTGCCTCCACCCTGGTTCACATCACAGGTCTTGTAGAAACCCACGGCCGGATCGGTGCCGAAGGCATTCGTCGAGCACATGACGGTATTGGTGTAGGTGCCGTAGGCGTAGCTGTTGTTCGCCCCGAAGCGCACCTGCTTGGTGCCTGTGAAGTTACAAGGATTGTTCTCACCGGCACAAGGAACCCAGTTAGCCGAGGATACCAGCGTCGTTACGCTTAGTGTATTGCTCGCGGCCGACAGGTTGCCTGCTGCATCCTTCGCCTTGACAGTGAAGCTGTAGGCGGTGCTTGCCGCAAGACCCGTCACCTCAAAGCTGAGTGCTCCCGTGGTCGACCCGGCCAGTACGCCCCCCTTATAGACATTGTAGCCCGTGACTCCAATATTATCGGTTGATCCGCTCCAGGTAAGACTGACACTGATGTCCGTCTTGGCCGGTGAAGCGAGATTCGCCGGAGCACTCGGCGCCACCGTATCCGGACCATTTGTCGTTACACTCAGCGCATTGCTTGCCGCCGACAGATTGCCCGCCGCATCACTGGCCTTCACCGTGAAGCTGTAGGCTGTATTCGCTGTAAGCCCGGTTACCGTATAAGAGGTTGCCCCTGCACCTACTGTAGTTCCAGTGCTTACACCATTTTTATAGATCGTATAGCCATATACCCCCACATTGTCGGTGGATGCCGACCAGGTCAGATTGACTGTGGTATCTGTTTTGGAAGGCGAGCTTAAGCTGCCGGGTGCGGTAGGCGCTGTAGTATCCGGCGGACCAGCGTATACGGTCACCGTCTGCTCCTTCACACTGGCCCGGCCGCCATTATCCCAGACACCAAGTATGACCTTATAGGTGCCTGCCTTCTGGTACGTATAGGTTGGACTCACCGTGGTAACCGGAATGCCTTCACCCAGATCCCACAGATTCTCCACAATACTGCCGTTGTCTGTGGACGTATTGGTGAATGTGACGGGCTGGCCGAGCTGAACGGTCAGCGGTGCGGTGAAATTGGCTACCGGCTTCGGATCACTGAAGCCCCGGCTGGTAAGCTGCGTATTCGTACCGTTGCCGCTGACGGTATTGCCGCTCCACTCCAGATCAGCAGCCGCTGACGGATACTGGTCAATGGATGGTCCACTGTTTCCAGTAATGGTGTTATTAACAAAGCTGATCCGGTCCACCCCGGAAGCTGTCGTAATCTCAATAGCCTTCCGGCCGTTATTCAGAATCTGGTTGCTGTCAAAAGTAATGTTCCGCGTATCCCCGTGAATCCGCACGGCATTGCCGTCATACCCCGGATAAGCGGCGGCAGGGTTGCCGGCCGGTCCATTTTTCCAGATATTCTTGTAAAAGTACTGATACTGCTCGGTTTGTCCGGTGCCGGCACCCTGAAGCTGCATACCCCACATCACGATGTTCTGCACCGTATTGTAGTTCCACAGCTGATAGCCCGTACCCGGCGACTGCTGCATGCCCACCTGCTGTCCCCCGTCTACGAGATTGCCCGAGGTGACACCATGGTCAACCATAACCTCCAGCCCCATGTGGCCGACTGAGCCGTCCGTTGCCTTAACTACATTGTTGCGCACCGCAATATACTTCGAGCGGACGGCGCTGATCCAGTGATCGACGTTGTTGTTCTCAATCAGCGAATAGTCGACGTTGGTGTGCAGCTCGATGCCGAGGCCCTCCATTTTTTTACCGGTGCCGGTGATGGTGTTGCCGCGGACGATAGCGTAAGGACTGTCATCATTCACAAAAATCCCGCCCCGGCCCGTATCCGCAATCGTATTATTCTCAATCAGCGCATAGCTGGAGCCCCAGCCGGCCCGTACCCCGCCTCCCCAGTCGGAATTCACACCGGTGTTGGTGATTGTATTGCCCGAAATCTCAATATGGGTCGATCTTACAGCATATAGCGCAAAAGGTCCGAAACCGCTCGATGCGACGAAATCCTTGACCCGCAAATTACGCATCTTGTTGCCGTCGCTGTCTTCGGAAGTAACGGCAGACTGGGCTGCGGTGTTGTTGCCTCCATCGAGGGTCATGTCCGATACTTCAGCATTCAGCGCATTATGCAGGTAGAAGAAGGTTGCGGCCGTGGCGCCGGGAGTGAACTTGATAATTACCGAATCCCGGCTGGCCCCGGCAATTTTGACGCCGGATTTGCTGTTGACGGTTCCTGACAGATAGTAGGTTCCCGCCGGAATGAGCACAGTGTCTCCGCTGACCGCTGCATCTACAGCACTTTGGAACGCCGCCTTGTCGTCTGCGGTATCCCCGCCGTTCGCACCGTAAGCGGTTACATTCACTGTTGCGGCAAACGCCGGAGTTGCCGGCACGGCTGGCAGGAGAAGCGATACAGCACCAAGAATACAGAGTATCCGCACTTTCAGTTTTGAGGCGTGTTTCAGCTTGCTTGTCATCTTCATAAATCCCTCCCCTTCAATTCTGAATCGGCTGCAAGACTGGCTTCCGGCTTTCCGCATGATCCGATGCTTCCGGCAGGGCAGACTGAATGTGAGCCGGGACATCTCCTCCTTATCTTGCCATGCCTTCTACAGGGGGAGAAACTGTTCATTTTATCAAAAAGCATGTTTTACACACTGTATAAAACGCCAAAAGCTTTAATTTTACAGAATATCATCCAGGCGTCTGACAAAAGCCTTGCACCTCTAGGCAAATTTGTTTAAAACTATATCATACCTACTCTCACAACTATGTCTGCGCCGAAGGGGCTGGATTTATGAAACCGTTCTCATTTTATAAATCGAAAAAATACTTCCAATCCGTCATGTTCTCCATCATGCTTGCCATGGCCCTGATTCTGACCGGCTTAGCCGTTGTAAATACCTATGTGCTGGAACGTTCGATCAAGAATGTGCAGGAGAATTCCAACCTTAAGGTGCTGACACAGACCCAATATAATCTCTCCTCCATGAATGAAATTATTACCCACCTCTCCACCTTCGCTTATAACGATAATCTGCTAATCCCGCTGCTATTCTCGAAACCCCTGCCTCAAATGGACTATATCCGCGGTTACCGTGAAATGGCCAATCTGATGAAAAGCTCATCGTTCCTGCACTCCATTGCCGTCTACAACGCTTCAAGCAACGAGCTTTACGGCTCGACCAGCAACTTCCTGGTCGACGGCGGTGTCACCAAAGAACGGATGACAGAGTGGCTGCTGCATCCGGCGCAGCCGCATCCGACCTCACGCCTGATCCCGGTGAGCCTGGAGCGGACGGACGGCGGAATCGATGCCTTCGCCTTCATCGTAACCGATGCCTACATCCCCTTTACCGGCGACCGGTCTGCACTCATTCTCTATATTAAATCCGGCTGGGTCTTCGACAGCCTCGCCAAACTGAATGATGCAGGCACAAGAGCCCAAGGCCAAATCTATATCCAGACTTCCGGCGGACAGCTGCTGTCCGGCGAGAACCTCGCGCAGAGTAATCAACCGGACCTGGACGGTATTACCGAACTGATCCGGCAGCATAAGGCCATGACCGGCGCAGGCTCCGGTTCAGTCACCGGCAATACCGGCAACAGCAAAAGCATTATCACCTATATGGAAGGCATCGGCGACTGGACGATCCTGTATGTCCAGCCGTATGCCTCCGTCATGAAGGATGTGACCGATGCCCGCACGAAATCGCTGCTGATTACCGGCGGCTTCCTGCTGCTGTCGATTGCCGTATCCGTCTGGCTCTCCTACAAGCTCTATGACCCTATTGAGAATATGCTGCGGCGGATGCGCCCGCTGTCCGCAGATCCGCAGCAAGCGGATGAACCATACGGTAACGAGCTGGATCTCATGAGCGGGCATTATCAGCGCATGCAGGAGAAGCTGCAGGAGATCAGCTCCGAGCAGATCGTGAACAAATATTACATCCGCAAGTTCCTGACGGACAGCCGGATCTTCTCCCATAATGACATGCAGCTGCTGATTGAGAAGCACGGGCTGCAGATCTCCGCCCGGGAATCCCTGCTCGTATGTGTGCTGCGCATCGAACGTTATGCCGCTTATGACCTGGCGACGCCGCCTTCTTCCAAGAAGCTGCACAGCTTCGCCCTGGTCAATATCGCCCAGGAGATTATGTCCCGTGCTTACCCCTGCGAAGCTGTAGATCTTCAGGGCGACCATATCGTGCTAATTGTATCAGCTACCGGCAGCACATCTGATTTTGCCGGCACGAAGCCGCTCATCCGGGAGATTCAGGATACGATCGGCCAGTATTACGGCCTGTCGTTGTCCGGGGGAATCAGCAGCGTAATCTCCCAGCTTCCGCAGCTCTCCGCTGCTTACTACCAGGCCTATCAATTATCTCTGTATACCTTCGCTTCGGGATACAAATCGATCATCCTGCCGGAGGATGTCCGGGAGAATCTCGGAAATAAACGCAAGACCCTGCCGCCGGATATTGAACGCAAGCTGTCGGAGGCGCTGAAGAAAGGCCAGCTCACGGCCGCAGGCAGCGAACTGGAGAAAGCCTTCTCGCTCCTCGCCACATTCCAGTATGAAGAGATGCGGCGTGTCGTTGCCGACCTGGCTTGGGTGGTGCAGAATACAGCGGCGGAAATTGCCGGCAACCGGGTAGGCTCCCTGCCCCTCGACATCGACCAGATTCACCGGATTCCCCAGGCGCATGAGACGCTGGAGGAGATTTACGTAGCTCTTCTGTCGCTGTGTGCCACCATCTGCGAAGGCCAGCGGCCGGCCAGTCCTGAACGTAATGAGCTGATTATCGGCACTGTCAAAGAGGTCATTGAACAGAAGTTCAACGACCTTAATCTGAGCCAGCAGTCCATTGCAGCGAACGTCAAGCTGACCTCCGCCTATCTCGGCAAGCTCTTCAAGGACAGCTGCGGCGTATCCATTACCGAGTATATCAACGATATCCGGCTGCGGCATGCGCAGGAGCTGCTGCTGCAGAGCGATTTTACGATTTCAGAGATTATGGATAAATGCGGATATGCCAATCAGAGTTACTTTTTCCGGCTGTTCAAGACCCGGTTCGGCACCACTCCGAAGGATTACCGGCTTAAGAAATCACTGTCCTGAACGTGCCGATTCCAAGAATACACAGGAATTCTCATATTGTATACTCCCGCTGCACAGCTTTTCGAACATGACATTGTATCCTCCCTCCTCCCCTCCATGGCATGATGGATTCATAACAGAACGGAGGAGGAGATGAAGATGGGAAAGCCTGAGCCGGCCGAACTAAGCACACTTCCGGGGAACACAGGCCGCAGGCAGCCCGCTGTTCTACGATGGGTGATAAGCGAATTCAGGCATCTGCGCAAGAACCGCGAACTGCTGCTGCTCGCCTTGCCCGGAATACTATTCAAGCTGGTGATCGCGTACTTTCCAATGGTGGGTCTGATTCTGGCATTCAAGTTTTTCAGATATGACGAGGGGATCTTCGGAAGTAAATGGGTAGGATTGCAGAATTTCGAATTCCTCTTCAAGGCGCAGGACGCCTTCCGCATTATCCGCAATACGCTGCTGTACAATTTTTCTTATATTATCCTGGGGACGGTCTCCGCCCTGCTGCTCGCACTGCTGCTGAATGAGCTGTCAGGCCGGCTGGTCAAGGTCTACCAGACCACGATGTTCCTGCCTTTTTTCATCTCGATGGTTATTGTCGGTTATATTGGTAACGCTTTCTTCGACTTCCAGAACGGATATCTCAATACGCTGCTCGGCTATGTGGGCATCGACCCGCATAACTGGTATCTGGAGACGACCCCCTGGATCTTCATTCTCCCGCTGGTCTCGCTCTGGAAAGGCATCGGCTTCTCTACCCTGATCTATTATGCAGGCATGACCGGCATTAACCCGGATTACTATGAAGCTGCCACGCTGGACGGGGCGACCCGTGTACAGATGATGCGCAGAATTACGCTGCCCCTGATCAGGCCGCTGATCATTATTCTGTTCATCCTGGGGCTCGGCAATATTATCCGCGGCGATTTCGGCCTGCACTATTTCCTGCCGAACAACGTAGGGCCGAACTTCCCGACCACCGACATTATTGATACGTACGTCTACCGGGCACTGACCAAGCTGGGGGACATCAACTCCGCGGCAGCCGTCGGCTTCCTGCAATCGGTAGTCGGACTGATCACTGTCGTCACCGCCAACTATGTCGTCCGCAAAATCGACGATGACAGCGCACTTTTCTGAACAGGAGGAGCACACACATGAACATGAACACAGCCAGATCCGCACCGTCTAACTTCGGCATCAATGTATTTTTTATCATAGTCTGCCTGATGATCGCTCTTCCGTTCCTGCTGGTCATCTCCATCTCGCTGACATCGGAAGATGCGCTGAGCCAGTTCGGATATAACCTTCTGCCCAAGGCGTGGAGCTTCGAGGCTTACCGGATTGTGTTTGAGAAGCCTACTACCCTGCTGCGCGGTTACGGGGTAACGATACTGATTACTGTAATCGGCACCTTGCTCTCGCTTCTGCTGACGGCCATGATGGCTTATCCGCTCAGCCGCAGAGATTTCCGCTACAACCGCCAGCTGACCTTCTTCGTCTTCTTCACCATGCTGTTCAACGGCGGACTGATTCCGTTCTATATCCTGATGACCCAGTATCTGCATCTGAAGAACACACTGGCTGCGCTGATCATTCCGGGTCTGCTAAGCCCCTTCAACATTATGATCATGAAAGGCTTCCTGGACAAAATCTCCAAGGAAATCATCGAGTCGGCCAAGGTTGACGGCGCCCGGGAGTTCCGGATTTTCTTCCAGATTATCCTGCCGCTGTCCACGCCTGCTCTGGCTACGCTGGGACTGCTGATTTCCTTCGGCTACTGGAATGAATGGTTCAATGCCCTGCTCTTCATCGACAATGACAAGTTCATTCCGCTGCAGCTATTGCTCGTACGCATCCTGTCCCAGGCCGACTTCCTGGCCAACTCGCCGATGGCGGAGGTCTCGGATAAGCTGAAGTATGCGAGCTTCCCGACCTTGTCGGTGCGGATGGCGATGGCTATTGTAGCCAGCGGTCCGATGCTGCTGATCTTCCCTTTTTTCCAGAAGTACTTTGTCAAAGGCATTACGGTAGGCTCCCTGAAAGAATAGCTTCTATTCTAAAATAATGGAGGGTTCATGAATGATCAAACACACGAAATCCACCGCTGTGCTGCTGTGTGTACTCCTGCTGTGTCTGTCGGTTCTCGCGGCTTGCGGCAACAGCAATAATAATGGAGACAACGGCGCAGCAGCCACAGGCAATGCCACAACCGAACCGTCCGCCACAAGCGGCACCGATCCCGCTTCCACACCTGCCGCCACCGAGCTTCCTGAGGTTAAGCTGACCTTCATTTATCCGGTAGCCGCTGACCCGGGCAAAGACCAGCAGCTGGTGAACGATGAGATTAATAAATACATCAAGGACAAAATCAACGCCACCGTCGAGCTCAAACCGCTGACCTTTGACGAATATGAGCCAAAGCTGAATGCCATGCTCGCCGCCCAGGAAGACTTCGATATTGCCTTCAGCTCCAAGGGCTGGCTCGGCAACTATCAGCCTTATATTGACCGGGGCGCTTATCTGGAAATTACAGATGAGATGATCAGCAGCTATGCACCCGAAGCCCGCGCCAATATTCCCGACAAATTCTGGCCGGACATGAAAGCCGCCGACGGCAAAGTCTACGGCTTCCCGATCTATCAGATCGCAGCCAAGCAGAAGAGTCTGGTGATCCAGAAGCGTTTTGCCGACAAATACAATCTTGATCTCGCGTCTATTCAATCGTACAAAGACATTGAGCCGTTCCTCAAGACACTGAAGGACAATGAAAAAGGCATCATACCGCTCGGTCTCGCCCAGAATTCCAACGGCATCTACATTGACCGCACTGAAGTCGGCGCCGACGGCTCTTCCGTATTCTATAAGAAAGACGATCCGGAGATGAAGTTCATCTCCAAGATTACACAGCTGGAGAACAAGAAAGAATATTTCCAGACGATGAACGCCTGGTACAAGGCAGGGTACATCAACCAGGATGCGCCTGTGCTGCAGAATATCAATGATCTCAAGAGCAAAGGCAATGTGGCTGTAGCGATTGAATTCACCTCGAAGCCGGGCGGAGAGATTGGTGAGAAAGCGATTAACGGCGGCAATGATGTCGTATACGCTCCGATCTCTGACAGCTATTTCACCGGGATTGCCAGCGCCATTCAGGTCATCAACAAGAACTCCAAGAATCCTGAACGTGCCCTGATGCTGATCAATCTTCTCAACACCGACCAATATCTCTATAACCTGATCTGTAACGGTATCGAAGGCACGCATTACACCAAGGTCGACGAGCAGAACATCGCTCCGATTGAGAATTCCGGCTATGCGCCTAACGGCGACTGGGTGTTCGGTAACCAGTTCAATGCTTATCTGAAGCCGGGCCAGGCCGCAGATACCTGGGAGAAGACCATCGAGCTGAACAACAATGCAATCGTGCCTGCCAGCAACGGCTTCCAGTACAGCGAGGATAAGATCAAGGCAGAGGCCGCCAACATCAACGCCGTCAAAAATGAGTTTGAAGCTGCCCTGGAGACCGGTGCGGTTGATCCGGACAAAGTCCTTCCCGACTATATCGCCAAGCTCAAAGCCTCAGGCATCGAGAAGGTAGAGGCTGAGATCACTGCCCAGTGGACCGAGTTTCTGAAAAACAAACAGTAAGCTGCGAATGTCAGGGAACGGCGATAGGCCTTCTCCGGGGGCTAACACCGTTCCCTGTTACTTTCCCATTAAAATTAGCAGTTTTATAAAATGGTGGTCACAGGGAGCATCCCCCCAGCATTTTTAATTGGATAAACGTATCTTAATTTGGGTGTTTTGAGGGAGTCGGGGGTATTAGTTGGAGAAACGCCATTTAATTTCATGCATTTCCCCTGCTCTGATCTATTTGCAGCCTATTAAGTGCTGATTATCCAACTGTTGCCCGGCAAGGGTCCCTCCGTTCATAAGCAAGTGGACAATATCCAACTATATCCGGCTACACCCGCATTCACAGCCACAGCCACATCCGCAGTCAAGCCCTTGCCAATGCTGCTCCCGGCTTCTTTAGCCGCTTCTTCGGAGTTATCCGCGTTTTGGGTATTGTTCAATTTACACTATAGTAAAAAGCACCGGCGCTCTGTTTCAGCGCCGGTGCTTTTTGCATACCTGCTATAGGTTCTCTACAGCTGAAGCATAGGCTCAGCCGCACGACTCACCCCCTACTCAGCTGCTTAAGCTTTCAGCTGCGCCAGAATCTCAGGGTCTTTAATCTTCGTATCCTCAGCCAGCAGCACGACCTTGGAGAGAATCTCCGCCGTGCGCGGATCTTCGTCCAGGAACGGCAGGAACAGCCGGCCGCGGTGCTGCGAATGGACCGGGATAATATGCAGCACCCCGCTGGCCTGCTTATAGCTCATTCCGCTGCCCAGATGCACTGCATATTCGCCCAGCGTCCCGGTAATCCGGGCATAGCTTCCGTCCACGCGGACGTTGCCGATCTTCAGCAGACGCAGGGACTCACTGATGATCACCCGGCGCATCTCTATAGTCGTCAGGCTGGCCTCCGGATCGACGCCTCCCACATGCGCTACGCTCACTACCAGATCCACATCGCGCATCACCTCGGAGAACAGGCGGGGCGGCACCTCATCCAGCTTAACGTTCTTATACGTAGTCCGGTCGAAGAACTCGACCGTCTCCAGCGTTGGCGCCTCCGTATCCGCCGGGGAGAACCAGTCCGCCATGGCATAGAGCCGTGCAATCAGATTCTCGCCATAGAATACCTTCTGCAGCCCTTCTTCATAGCTGACCGTCCACTGCCGCTCTCTCAGCAGCGCAACTGTCTTGCGCGGCTGAACCTGATGGCCCGCATAGCGGCGGGATACGCCGCCATTCGCCAGTTCATCCGCATTCGGCAGATACAGCTCCCGGAAGATCTGCTTGAACGGCTGGCTGAGCTGCCGGTCGAACAGATCCTTCTGGTACAGGCTCCACTGCCCGCTGTTATACAGATCATGCGGATGGGCGATGAATAGCTCATCCTTATCCGTAAGAGCAGTTTGCGCTCCGGAAGGATTCTCCAGCGCAGGCGGAACGGCCGCGAAGTAACCCAGTGCGCTGCCGCTCTTCAGGACAAGACCGCGCAGCAGCGGCGCCAGAATAGGATTCCGGCTGAGCCCGGTAATCTCCTGCAGCGTGAAGCTGCTGCCTGATTCCATCGAGCGCTCCAGCTCCAGGCGCGCCCGGCGGAACTGGGCCGTCAGCTCGCTCCGTGTTTCCTTCAGCGCCTCGATATAGGCATCCTTCTTCAGGCGGGCAGGCACCGATTTCAGCACCTTGCCTTTGCTGGTGATGACAAGCTCGCTCTGACCCTGCTCATCAATGACCAGCTGGGCGAAGGTGTCGGTATCCAGCGCGTGCTGCTCGAAGAATGGCTTCAGCTCATCCAGCTTGCGGGCTTCGATATCCCACATCAGCCGGGTAACATCGGCATATCCGGCATTGCGGGCCAGATTGCCAAGGGCAATCCGTGCCGCCAGCCCCTCGCTCGCCCGCCGCTGCGCGCCGAATTTCTTGCTCTCCGCGAGGAAGCGCTGGATCAGCTCATAGCGCTCCCGGATATCCTGCTCCCGGTCCTTGCGGAGCGGAATCAGGCTGTAGCTGAGCAGATGGTCTTTGTTACGCTTTTGTTCCACAGACTGCTTCATTTCCTCCAGCTTCAGCTTGCCAAGGGTGGCATCAGCGAACAGCTGGGAGCGCCGGTGGTTCGCACCCGCGGAGATATACTTCGCAGAGTCATAGAGCAGATCGAACCGCTTCTGTCCAAGCGTCTGATACGCCGACTGGAACCAGTTCATATCAAAAGCGCCGTCATTGAAGTCCTGCGGGGTAATCGGCGAGTAATGCGCCACCACCGTCTCCTTCTCCGCCGAGAAGCTCTCGTTGATATGGGCGTGGAAATACCACGCGGCACTGCGGATGCCTTCCCAATCCAGATAGCCGGAGATAATCTCAATCCACTGCGGCGCATACATGGCGGCTTCCAGCAGCCGCTTCTCCGTGATACCGGAATCCTTCAGCAGCGTCCGCAGGAGTGCAGAGTCTTCACCCTCCCGGGGATGGCTAACCTTAAGCAGATGGCTGAATGATTCCTTCTTCGTGATACTGTCGCCGTAGCCATATACATAACCCCGGATGAAGGTCTCCTTGTCGAGCCCCGCCAGAATACGGATGAAATACTCCATTCCCTGAATCCGCTGCAGCCCCATCACCAGCGGGGTCACCTCGGTCGGCAGCTCCCCGCGGGCCAGCTCGATTTCCAGCAGACGGTCAATCAATACGGTGCGGATTCCGGCAACCCGCTCACTGTCGTCAATCCACTCCACATTCCGGCCGGTTAGGGTGCGCATGTGATGACGGTTGTCATGGCCGGCAAGCAGCTCCTTGTACAATTCACCTTCACCGATTAATCCCGTTTCGTAAGCCTTCAGATAATCGTACAGCTCCAGCCTGGTGCCGGCATCCTCCGGGTTCATCCGGTCGAAGACATACAAGGATCTGAACAGCTCCTTGAAATCCTCCGGCCCGTCCGCCCGGTCCCGCATCATCCTCAGCCATGGCTGGGCCAGCACATTCAGCAGCGCCGGCTCACTTTCCAGCTTATCCTCCGGCATCGCTGCCATCAGCGCATTCAGCGCCCCGGCGGCCAGGCTGAAGTTATCCAGTTTGTCACTGTCTGCATAGAAAGCCCCGATAAGAGTCTTCACCTGATTGCCGTACCGCAGCCCTTCAAACAGCTCTGCTACATCCCTGATGGTCTGCAGCGGATATACCTGCTCTGTGAATTCCGCTCTCCAGCCCTCCAGCAGCTTATGTTTTTTCAGCTCCCTATAATCCATAGAGCCTCTGTAGTACCGGTAATAGCTCTCCATCGTTCCATCCAGATCATCCAGCTGGTTGTAGAAGTTCAGCTCCAGCAGCATCTTTGGATTCCAGCCGCTCTGCTGGAGATAGGCGGACCAGAGCTCATGGAGCGGATACTCCTCCAGTTGAGAAGCCGATTTGTCCCTGTCCTTAGCCATAGTCCATTTCAGTGTGCGCAGCACCGCACCGACCAGCAGCGTCTCCTTCTGGCCGGAATAATATTCGCTGACATATTCCGTGTCCCGCTGTCCATGAATCTGCTCATCCAGCCCGTGCAGGAAGGTCCTGATCTCCTCCAGCGGCAGGGAGAACACCTTATCCCAGCTGAATTCTCCGGGCTGCGGCCCCCCGGTCAGCCATGCTTCCGTCTCCCCCGGGTTGAACAGCCCGAACCCGCTCGCCGCCGTATATTCATTCCTGCGGCTAAGCTTCGCGATCAGCTCCCGTTCCTTCGCCGCAGGCTCGGCAATCGCTTCCACCTGTGGACGCACCGCCTCATACAGGCTGCTGCGCTGCTCATCCTCGAAGAGCACCGTCACCATCTCCAGCGCGGCCAGGCGCTGCAGGCTGTTCTTCTCCTGCAGCAGCCGCTGGATGCTGCCTTCAAGCGCCGAATCCGGCTGGCTGAGCAGCAGCCGGGTCACGTTCTGGCGCAGCGATCCGGTCTTCAGCTTCAGCAGCGCCTCGGCCTGCACCAGTTCCTCCGCATCCAGTGTCCATTCCTTGGCCTGCTCCAGGGCCAGCTCACGGTTCTTCATGCTTTTATCGCCAAGGCTGGCGAACACGAATTCACGCTGCACCGGATTCAGCGGGTCGCTAATGAAGCTGGCCAGCAGCTCGCCGCGCAGATCCGGCGAGAACTCATCCTTGAGTGCAATCAGCTCGGCAATCCAGGCGCTGTCCATATCATACGCGGCCAGGTACAGCATTTTGCGCACCGGAAGCTCCGGGGTGTAGTTCACCTGGACGAAATCCAGCACTTTGGATTCCCCGGTTAATTCACGATGGGGAGTGCGCAGGAACATCGCTTTGAGGGCAGTGAAATCCCGCTCTCGTGCCGCCTTCTCCCCCAGCTGCGGTGAACGCTGCAGCTCCAGCTTGGGCCCGTTCTTGTCCGGTCTCCACAGCCTGCTGTAGCCGTAGCTATAGTTGCTTAGAACCCAGTATTGCAGCTCCAGGTCCTGCTCCTCCAGAGATTGCCGGGCGCTCTCCAGCCGGAGCTCGCTGTTCTGGCTGTTCGCCAGCACATACTGGGCCACAATCTTCTGATAGAGCTGCCCTCCGGCCATCAGAACCCCAATCCGTCCATAGAGATCCTCTTCCTCATGCACAGCTGTTGCCCACAGGCTCAGGTAGACATGATGGGCGTTCGCATCCTCCAGCCATGCTGCCCGCACCGCTTCATCCTGCAGCACCAGGTATGCGCCTTCAATCAGGCTCTTGGCCACCCGTTGATTCTGGGCTTCCAGCCCCATGCCCGTCCACACGCCCAGCGCGCGCACGACAGCGCTGTAGCGGATGAAATCATTGTCCAGAATCAGCTTCAGCACGTACAGATTGTTATCCAGAGTTCCTTCATCCATCCGTTCCACCAGCGATTGGCGCAGCCCCTCCTGCAGCTTGGCAGCCAGCAGCAGCTCGCCCAGCATCACCACAGCTTCCTTCCGGTGACTCATGAATACGCCCTTGATCACCTCGTAGCTCAGCACCGCTGCCTGGTTATCGCCGTAGACCATTTCCTTGAGGTCGTCCAGCATACCGCTGCTGTCCTCACGGTCCAGCTCATAGGCAATGACATCGCTTAAGACCAGCCTGAAGCGGTAACTCACATTGTAATCCGTATCGTTGTCCTTTTTGCGCAGATACTCTCCAAGGACGAAACCCTGCCGCTCCATGAAGATCAGCGAGCTCAGTTTGCTCAGAATTTGTGCGCTGTGCAGCTCAAGATTACGGGTACGGTAAGGTCTGCGCACGTATCCCCTGCTGTACGGATACTCCGTACAATGCTCCACTATGTAAGTCATCACTTCTGCGGTATACGGGCTGAACAGCTTCCTGACAGCCGTCAGCAGCGGTTCATAGAATCCTTCTGTCCTGCCGCCGGCCAGTGTCCTGAGCTGTTCCATGCACGCCTTGCTCTCGTCCTCCTGGCCGCCATAATAATTCAAACGGCTGAGTCCAATAACGACAGACGCAAGACCCGATGTTTCTTCATCCAGCCCTTTGGCCTTATTCTCCATCTCCGCATACCATTGTGCTTCCAGATCCTCAGTTTTACTTACCGCCATATCCTGTTCCCCCTTCTACCTAATCTTCCTACCATAGTCTTCCGGCCAGCATAGTGAACCGGATGAATACCAGCTCATCCCCGTCCTGGATCTGCAGCGGCTCCTCTAATAGGGCACATTCCCGCTCCTGCAGGAACACCTTATATAATCCGTCCTCAAAAGCAAGCAGTGCAGCAGCAACCGCTTCACCGGTATCCGGCGGTTCACCGTTATAAATGGTCGCGAAGCCGACCTTGCCGTTCTCTCCCTGCTCCTGGATCTCATTGCCTGTAAGATAAGGAATAATATCTCCCCGCCCCTGCTTGTCCACAAGTCCCTGCACCTGCCGGACTACGATCTCAGTAATCAGCTCCTGCAGTGTAGCAGGAGCCCCCTGCAGTACTAATTCCTGCCGGGCAAGCACCGGTTTGCGTTTGCCCAGGCTTTTGACAGTAACATACAGCCGCACATCTATCCCTCCTGTTTCTACAGACAAGCCTTACCGGAAAACAGACCATCTTAGATTAATACCCAATTCCGGCCCCTCTGCCGCGCTTCGGCTAGATTTCACACGATGAAATTCGGAGCGGACATCGATTCCGCCCCGCCATCCCCCTGCAATCCGAACCAGCGCTCCAGTTCAGCGAAATTCTCCTCCAGCGTCCGGCTGCCATCTGCCTCCAGCACCTTCAGCTTCCGTTCCCCTGCCTCACTCCTGATCCTCGCAGCGAACAGCGCGTCTCTCTTCATCCAATTGTTGAACGAAACCTCCGGATTCTCTGTTGCCTGCAGGATTCCCTGAATCCATTCCCGCTTGCTGTACTGCTCCCGCTGGAACGGTTCCGCCGGGATCACCCAGATTGCCTTATCCATCGGCTTCAGAAGAGGCGCCACCAGCGCCGGCAGCAGCTGATTCCCCTCCACAACAATGGGGCCATCGCCCGAACACTCAAGATCGCTCAGCACATAATTGAAATCCTCCCGCAGACACCCGGTATAGACATCCAGCTGTTCAGTCACATCCCTGGTGAAGAACACTTCATTCATCGACATCTGCGATACCCGGTACATTGCAGACTGCGCCTTCCCTGTAATTCTCTGCAGGTGATCCTCATAATGCTCATCGCATGCGTAAAGCGTCATATTATATTTCTCCGCGAGGCGCCCCGCGAGCGTGCTTTTCCCGGCACAGGCCGAACCGCCGATCCAATAGATTTGTCTGTTCATGTACATCCGCTCCTTTGTTCTCCGGCATTACCTGATACTGAGCTATTCGACACCGGATTGCCGCCGTTCCTGCATCAATCTGCCATTTCACCGCCGAATTCCCCACACAAGCACTTTTTTTGTTAAAATAGAAATGTCGGCGCAATTACGGGCAATCCGGCGCCAGTCACTGAAACGGAGGCATTACCTGTGGATTATATTATTCTGGACATCGAATTCAACGGCCGCAAATTTGCCAGTGAGCACCCTATGGAGGTCATTGAGATCGGAGCTGTCCGTCTAGACGCTTCATTGCAATATAAGGGCGAGTTCTCCGCCTTAATCAAACCCATATACTTCTCCACCCTCAATTCCTTCATCAAGAAAAAAACCGGCATCCCCCAAGAGGATATCGATGTCGCCGACCGGTTCCCGAAGGTGATAGCCGCCTTCAGAGCCTGGCTTGACCAGAGCACGGACGGCGTGCTGCTGCTGACCTGGGGCGGCGAGGATATGAAACGGATCATCCAGGACGTGCGGATGCACAAAATCGATGACGCCTACTGGATGGAAGCAACCTACTTCGATCTGCTCAAAGGCGTACTCCGCGCCCGCGGCCTAAGCAATGACATCAGCGTTGAAGGCGCTATGGCCCTGTTTGGCCTTGAGCCTTCCGGCTCTGCACACCGCGCGCTGGATGATGCCAAGAAGACGGCCGATATTTTCCGTGCGGTCTTCAGCGAGCTGGATTTCGGGCGCTCCCAGCACTATATCGACACCTTCTCCAACGCCAGAGAACGCAAGACCGTCAAGATCGCCATCAAAGCCATGACCTCCCAGAAGATCGTTCCCACCTGGGAGCTTGTAGCCGAGCATTACTTCCCTGCTGAAGATGCTCTGGCCGACCCCCGGAAGCTCGCGGAACTGCAGGCGTATTTCGCCGCCCAGGTCGGCAAGAAATAGACAATCCCCCCCACAAAGTGGGGCGTTAGCTTCGAGGATGACTCAGGTACTTTGCGGGGACCCCAAAACACTTAAATTCTTATCTTCCAAGGCTTACCCTGCACATGACAGCGGCAGCTTTCCCTTAGACATTCATCGGGGAGACTGCCGCTGTTTGCTGTTTGGTGTTTGCGAGGTTATCCGGTTATCCGGCCAGCCCTCGGGTTATCCTAAAATTAGGATTTGACATTGCCGTTACGTGAAGGTGTACAGTAATTTTTGTAAGCAGCAGCTTACACGGCGGGGACGCTAGAGCACGTCCAGCTGTACACGCCAAGACAGAGTTGGAGGCTGAAATGACAATGGAGTACACTGTTCAGAAGCTGGGAGCGCTCGCGGGGATCAGCACGCGGACACTGCGGTATTACGATGAATTCGGGATTCTGAAGCCGGCCAGAATCAATTCCTCGGGATACCGCATCTACGGTCAGGCCGAGGTGGACCGGCTGCAGCAGATTCTCTTTTACCGGGAGCTGGGCTTAAGCCTCGAAGGGATCAGGGACATTGTCACATCAACTTCCTTCGATGGGGCCCGCGCATTGCGCGAGCACCATGACAAGCTGCTTCAGCGGAGACAACAGCTGGACCAGCTGATCGCGAACGTCGAGCAGACACTTGCACACACCGAAGGGAGAATCACAATGAGCAATGATGAGAAATTCGCAGGCTTTAAGCAGAAGCTGATTGACGATAACGAGCAGAAGTACGGGCAGGAGATCCGGGAGAAGTACGGCGAAGATGCCGTAGAGAAGTCGAACCGCAAGCTGAAGAACATGACCGAGGAGCAGTATGCTGCCATCCAGCAGCTTGAAGCGGACATGTTCGCTTCGCTGGAGCAGGCGATGGAGGAAGGAGATTCTGCAGGTGAACTTGCGCAGAAGGCAGCTGATCTGCACCGCCAGTGGCTTAGCTTCTACTGGGATACCTACACCAAGGAAGCTCACGCTGGGGTAGCGCAAATGTATGTCGATGATGAACGCTTTACCGCCTATTACGACAAACGCCGTCCCGGACTGGCGGGGTTCCTGCGGGATGCTGTACATGTGTATACGGGAGCGAAGCAGTAATGTGATGTTCCCCTTATAAAAAAGAGAGGCAGCCGGATTGCACGGCTGCCTTTTTTTTACTGCTGTATGGCTCAATCATCATCGTCGTCGGAGTCTACATCTGTGTACACAATCTTGGCTGTATACGCATCGACTCCCACTTCCGTCGAGACCCGTCCGTTTCTGATCTCCACCTCATACACGGCTCCGCCATTATCCCGGTCAAAATCAATTTCAGCTACCGTTCCTTTCACTGAGGCTGATGCTACTTCGGCCGCTTTGGCCGCTGTAATCAGCGTTCCGCTTGGTGCTGTAGCAGCAACTTCATAGTTATCATCGTCGTCATCGTCTGTTTCTTTGCGCACGCTTATCACTTTACCCGTGTACGCATCTACCCGGACATCCATCTCCTGCTTGGTCTGCCGGATCTCGACATCGTAATACGTACCTCTGAGTTTCTTATCCAGATCAATGCTCTCTACCTGTCCCGGTGCCGCCTTCAAGGCAATCTCTTCGGCTTTGCTTACACCGATCAGCGTTTTGCTCTGACTCTGCACCGATGCGGCTGCTGCCGCAGTACCGCCCTTAACCTCGCCGATACCGTAGGCACCTCCGAGAATCAATGCTGCTGCCGCTATACTGCTCCATACTTTTTTCTTCATCTTTGCCGCCTCCTAAGTTCAATCTGTGCTGCTCATGTAGTAACTATAACGGTCCAACATGAGAGGACAGCGGGAGGAACATTAGAATTTGATGAGAAAATTAACCTCACAAAGTGGAGTTATAACTTCGATGTTTACTCAGGTACTTTGCGAAGGCCCCAAAACATATAAATTCTTGACTTAGAAAAAGGCTCAGGAGTTATCTCCATCCGGTTCTTCCCACGTTACTGACATAATGCTGCCAGAGATGGCGTTAACCTGAACTACGGCCTCTCGTCCGTCTGAAGTTTTAATCTCCACCAGATAAAATGCGCCTGAGTCATTGATTCCGGTGTCCACATCATCCGGTTCCCCCGCTACTTCCTGCAATGCGAGCCGGACCGCTTCGTCTTCTGAGACCACACGCTGCGCGGACGGGGACGGAGCTGGTGACGGTGCAGCAGTTGCTCCGCCCGCAGGGGCTTGAGAGGCTGCGGGTGTAGGCTGAACAGCTGGCTCTGCTGCGCGCTTCAGCAACACTATGGAGAGGATCTCACCCGTTGCTCCATCCAGCTTCAGCTCATATAATCCCTGCGCAGTCTCCAGCTCTGCGACATATTTCCCGGACTGCAGCTTCAGACTCTCTACCGTTCCGGCATATTCATTCAGAACAGCCTGTTCAGCCTGTTCCCTGGACAGCAGCTGTTCGGATTCATTACCGAATATCCGCAGTGCAGCAAATACCAGCACGAGGAGCACAGCCAAAATAATGACCGCCTTATACAGAAGGCTCTGGGTCGATCGTTTATTATTCACTCGTTTCTTATTCTCACGTTGCTTGTTCATTGTCCTCCCCTGCTCTCAGCGGCAATCCGGATCATCACCGAGGTTCCCAGACCTATTGCACTATTCATGGACAGCTTGGCACCAATCGCACCTGCGATCTCTGCCGCAAGCGACAGCCCCAGGCCTGCACCCCCGCCCTCGCGGCTTCTTGCCTCATCCACTCTGTAGAAACGGTCGAATATCTTAGGCAGCTCCTCCGGGGGAATCCCGATTCCCCGGTCCGTAATGACTATAACCCGCTCCTGCCCGGAAGCTTCAAGGCTGACAGTTATCGCCTCATCACTGTATTTGCGGGCATTGTCCAGGAAGATGAACAGCAGCTGCCTCAGCTTCGCTTCATCGCTGTAGCCTTCAACCGGACCCTTGGACTGGACGGTTACTTCTCTCCCATATGCATTATGAAATACCCTGGCAGAAGCTCGTGCCAGCTCTTCCAAATCAATCATCTTCATCTCAAGATCCCAATGCTCATGATGCTTCGCCAGCAGCAGCAGCTGCTCGGTCAGCTCCTTCATCCGGACAGCTTCAGAATGAATGGCTTCAATCGATTCATTGAACAATTCGGGATGATCCAGCCCTCTGCGCTTCAGCAGACTGGCATAACTCTCAATTACCGTCAGCGGTGTGCGCAGTTCATGTGAAGCATCCGAGACGAATTTCTCCTGCTTCACATGATTGCTCTCCAGGAGGGCAATCATCTCGTTGAACGTACGCCCCATCTCCACCAGCTCATCCCCGGAGGTCTCCTTCAGCGCAAGCCTGCGGAATTTCCCGCTGTTTTTGATCTCCCGCATGGTAACTGTCATTTGCACGATGGGGCGCATAATCAGCCCCGACAGCAACCGGCTGGACAGCAGCAGCGGCAGCAGTGCAACAAGCGTGGCTCCGGCAAGCACAATCCGCAGCACCCGCAGTGTACTCATGGTGCTCTCCAGACTTTTGGTCATCTGGACATTCATGACGTTCCCGTCCGTCCAGATGACCGGAGCGCTCACGAATGCATAGGAGCGCCCGCCCGCCTGTATAATTCCCGTTTGCTTCTCAGGATGATAGACCGGATTCAGCCGGCTGATCTCCTGTTCGGAGGCTGAAGTGACAGGCGCAGGACCGCTCCCGTCCGGCGCGAGCAGCCGGAGCATCCCTTCAATCGGCACATAGGCCCGGAGCAGCTCCGGTGCCGCTACCCCGCTTCCCGCCCTTCTCATATCAGCAGCGACCCTGGCTGTCTCGGCAGCAGCCTGTTCCAGCTGGCTATCTGTCGACAACCGGCTGAACATCAGGTAAATGAACAGGTTCATGATGACAAGCAGTACGGCAAACAGCACACTGGAGTACAGATAGATTTTGCTCCGCAGCTTCATAGGGAGTCCTTCAGCACATAACCGATGCCCCGCACCGTATGGATCAGTTCTTCCTGATTATCCTGCGTAAGCTTTTTGCGGACATACCGGATATAGACATCCACGACATTCGTATCCCCGTAATAGTCATATCCCCAGACTGCTGTCATTATCTGCTCCCTGTTCAGCACCTGGCGTTTGTTCTTCAGCAGGAACACCAGCAGATCGAACTCCCGCGGCGTCAGCTCAATCCTTCTGCCCGCCCGCATTACCTCACGTGTAGCTTCGTTCAGCTCAAGATCATCCGCTCTCAGCCATGAGTCTGTTTCCGCTGTCTTACGTCCTGATGCCAGCCGCAGCGCAGCGCGGACACGCGCCAGCAGCTCCTCTATTTGAAAAGGCTTGGTAATATAGTCATTTGCCCCTAAATCCAGCCCTGATACCTTGTCCTCCACCGAGCTTTTAGCCGTAAGCAGCAGCACAGGAGTATCGGCATCATTCGCCCGGATACGCCGCAGCAGCTCTATTCCGCTGAATCCGGGCAGCATTACATCCAGCAGCAGCAGATCCGGCTGCTGCTCCTGATACAGCTCAAGTCCCTGATGGCCGCTGCCGGCAATGGATACACGGTATCCCTCACACTCCAGCTCAATCTGCAGCAGACGGGCTATTCTCACCTCATCCTCAACAACCAGGATAGATTCTGTCATTGGCGTTCCGCCTTTCTGCCTGCATGCACGTGTATGCATGCTTATTCTTAATCCGGCTGCCTCCATTGTAGGGCATAGGCAGGCGCAGATTCAAACTCTGCGTCTGGCCGCCGCTCTCCCTCCCCACTCAGGTTCCCGGTTTATTCTTAATAGTGTGAACTATATATCCCCTTAACAAAGGCCCCCTCCCCCTCTTCCTCCACATGCCCGCCTACCGCTCAACCAAAGGGATTTATCCCTTTCATTTCCTCATTCTGTCCGCCTTTCGCTCAATCAGAGGAAATTATCCCTCTCATTTCCTCATTCTGCCTGCCTACCGCCAAATCCAATATCCCTCTCGTTCCCGCTTATTGCCCACTCTCTGCGGATTAAACAAAAAAGAGTGCTCCAGGCCGCTTAAGCGGCTCGGAAACACCCCATTCTCTTCTACTGCGTATGCACACGCAACAGCAGCAAGAAGTTATAAGCTGCGGTGCAGCAGCTCCAGCACACTGCGTAGCTCGGCAACCGCTACCTGTCCCGGAGCCGAAGGCTTATGCGCTGCCCCGAAGGTCAGCGCTGAGCCGAAGATTTCACCGGCAAGCCGGCTGATTACGCCCTCTCCGGCCATCGACATTGTAATGATCGGACGGTCCGCATACTGCTCCTGCATCATGTTTGTCGCCGCCAGAAGGGTCAGCACATCCCCCGCACTCTGCGGCATCACAGCAATCTTCGGCAGATCTCCGCCAAGCTCCTGTGCTCTGCGCAGCCGGGAGACGATTTCATCCTGTGACGGCGTGCCATGGAAGTCATGATTCGATATAATCACGAATACCGCATTGTCATGCGCTGTGGCAATCAGCCCGCGGACCTCCTGTTCCCCGTTAAACAACTCCACATCCACAATATCAACATATCCGCTCTCTACAGCGGCTTTGTTGAGCCGGAAGTAATATTCTGTGGAGATTTCCTTCTCCCCGCCCTCTTTGGCGCTGCGGAACGTGAAGATCAGCGGGATCTCCGGCAGAATCTGCTGGATTTCCCCCAATACCTCCGTTACCGCTGCGATATCCTCCACTTGGCTGAAGAAATCGCTCCGCCACTCCACCACATCCGGAGCCAGAGCCTTAAGGGCCTCCGCCTCTTCCCGAAGCTCGGATAACGTTGTTCCGACCAGCGGAACACAGATTTTGGGCATCCCCTCCCCAAGGGTTACATTCTTAACGGTTACTGTACCGCTCATCGTTTCAGCTCCTTATGTATCAGGCTAAGCCTGTGAATTAACCGCCCGGCTCGCTTGTCCGCAGCACTCTGTATCTGGTCAAACAATCCTGCACAGAATACAACAATCCCCGCAATATATTAACCAGAATCCGAAATTGTTGTATAAAAGGCAATATTCTCCCCTTACCATGCAGAATAAAGAAACAATTCATGTATTTCATACAACAATCCATCCGGACAACGCGGTATTTATGGATTCAAGTTGTAATACCTGCAACATTTTGCCTATACAGAGTGAACTTACGAATCTCAAAGGACCGTTTACACGATCCTTACGCTAAATCTACTGTGCGCCCGGCTCGGCATCAGCAGCTTCCTGCAGGAACTGCTTCACCTCTTGTAATCTTGGCAGCGAAGGAATCGCTCCCGCTTTGCCAACCGCCAGTGCACCGACCGCATTCGCGAATCTGACCGCTTCATCCAGCGTTTTCCCGCGGGTAAGCTGCCAGGCCAGCGCCCCGTTGAAGGAGTCGCCCGCTGCCACTGTATCTACAGCTTGTACCGGGAACCCGGGAACATGCAGGCTGCCGGCGGCATTCACAATCAGCGCCCCTTTGGAGCCCAGTGTGACAATAATGTGCTGAACCCCTTTTTGCAGCAAAATCCGTGCCGCACGCTCCGCATCATCCACACTCTCTACCGGAATACCGGCCAGAATGCCCGCCTCTGTTTCATTCGGAGTCAGGTAAGTCACATGATGAAGCAATTCATCTCCGAGCGGCTGAGCCGGTGCCGGGTTGAGGATCACCGGAATTCCATGGCGGGAAGCAACGGCAGCCGCAGCCTCTACCATAGTCAGATCCGTCTCCAGCTGCATGACGACAATTCCGGCTTGGCGGATAACCGGTTCAAGTGCTTCAATATCGGCCGGCTTCATCTCAACATTCGCACCGGGGACCACAATAATCCGGTTCTCGCCTTCTCCGTCCACCACAATGGAGGCGACTCCTGTAGCCTGTGACTCACTCTGCGTGATATATCCGGTGTGAACCTGCTCCTGTGACATAACCTCCAGCAGTCCGCTGCCAAAAGAGTCCCGGCCCACTCTGCCGATCATGGTTACCTCCGCGCCAAGTCTGGCTGCAGCAACGGCCTGATTGGCACCTTTTCCGCCCGGGGACAATGCAAATTCCTGACCAAACAGCGTCTCGCCCGCTTCCGGAGCCCGTTTCGTGCGTACTACCATATCCATATTCAGACTTCCAATTACGACTATACTCAACATGAACACCACCACTTGGTTTATTTCCATTGTTTCTTCGCCATTAAGGCTACCTTCTCCATGGAAGGGACGGCACCGGCGTTACTGGTTGTTATCCTCTTATCTTATGGCCTTCAGCCGGGTTAATCAAATTTTTATGAATAGAAGCTTTGGCAGCTTTTTTTCATCAAAACTTCGCTGTGCTTTTTAAAGACAAATATGCTAGAATAGGTGTGCAATCGCTTCCAGAGCCTAACACATTCTTTTGAGCAAACGTTTGCATCTTAGATAAAGCCTGCAGCTTGGCCAATAATAATCTAAATCATATTTAGGAGGCTTATCAAGTGAACGAGAACCAACTGCCGTCAGTAGCTTATTTCAGCATGGAGTACGGGCTCCATTCAGACTTCAAAATGTACGCCGGAGGCCTGGGCATTCTGGCCGGAGATTACATCAAAGGTGCCAAGGATATAGGCGCTCCCGTCATCCCCATCGGACTCAAATGGAAACAAGGCTACACGGACCAGAAAATTGATGCAAACGGCAATCCGTACGACTCCTACCATAATTATGTGTATGAGTTCCTTGAAGATACAGGCGTCAAGGTTACGGTAAAAGTCAGAAAAACCGATGTCGTCTGCAAAGTGTGGAAAACAGAGCATTTCGGCAACAGCCCGCTTTATCTGCTGGACACCGATATTCCCGAGAACAGTGATGCCTGGATTACAGGCCAGCTGTACGGCTGGTTCGGGGAAGAACGCATTGCCCAGGAGATTGTCCTGGGGATCGGCGGCGTCAAGGCCATGCGTGCCCTGGGCATTCCGATTGATGTCTACCACTTCAACGAGGGGCATGCCGCGCTTGCAGCAATTGAGCTGATCCGTGAGAAGATGTCCGGCGGCAGTACTTTTGAGGAAGCCTGGAGAGCTACACGGGAAGAGGTTGTGTTCACTACACATACACCGATCAAGGAAGGTAATGAGACCCATCCGCTCGACCGTCTGGAGTACATGGGTGCTTTTAACGGCTTAACCCGCGCTCAGATGGAGCGGATCGGCGGAGAGCCATTCAACATGACTGTGGCAGGCCTGCGCTTGTCCCGTATCTCGAACGCCGTTGCCCAGCTCCATGCCGATACCGCCAATAAAATGTGGAAAGAGGTCGCCGGCCGGTCCGAGATCATCGGCATTACTAATGCAATTCATACGCCTACCTGGGTGGATGAACGGATGACGCGTGCTTTTGAAGAAGGCGGCGACCTCTGGGCTGTGCATAAGGAGATCAAGCAGGAGCTGATCGGCTTCATCGAGGAACGCTCCGGGATTGCCCTGAATGCCGACAACCTGCTCATCGGCTTCTCCCGCCGCGCCGCTCCCTACAAACGCAGCGACCTGATCTTCTCCCAGCCTGAGGTGATTGAGCCATACCTGGAGAGCGGCCGAATTCAGATTGTTTTCTCCGGCAAAGCGCATCCGCTGGATGATAACGGCAAGAGAATCGTCAGCAACCTCGTAGCCATGATGAAAAAATACCCGAAAAGCGTAGTTTTCCTGGAAAACTACGATATGACCATTGGTGCCCAGCTCACCCGCGGCTCCGATATCTGGCTGAACAATCCGCGCAGACCGCTGGAAGCCAGCGGAACCTCCGGTATGAAGGCCGCCATGAACGGCGTCCTCAACTGCTCCATCCTTGACGGCTGGTGGCCGGAAGCCTGTATAGACGGCGAGAACGGCTGGCAGATCGGGGACGGCTTTGAGACTACGGACTTCGCGGTGCTTGATCAGCACGACAGCGATGCCCTGTATGATACACTCCTGAACCGTGTTCTGCCGACCTTCTATGAGAACAAGGACAAGTGGGTGCAGATGATGCACCGCAGCATTGAGACCACCCGCACCGAGTTCGCCACCAAACGCATGCTGGATGAATACTATAACCGGATGTACATCAAAGACTGACTCGCGTCCGCAATTCTACAGCTTCCTCCTATATGCCCTTTCTTCGTCCCCTCCTGCCCGCTTCAGCGGGCGGGAATTTTTAGGTTCCACGAGTTTTCAGTTCATATTCTTTATCTTTAATAACGTTAATCATCTTCATTTAATCTGCTTTCCGGCGGAATTCCGTGCAAATATCCTACTTTTAGTGAAACCAGTTTCCCAAACTAATTTTTTTGGCTGCTTGTCCAATTCCGACAATATTTTCAGTTCACTTGGGTTACAGTGATAGTGTGCTACAAACGTTTGCACAATAAGGTAAGCGATGAGCGGCTAGAAGTTCCCGGGAGTTTATTTAGTCCAAACACGCACAAGTGAAGCAGGTAAAACCACTACAAAGGGAGATGGGCAAATGCAATTGCAACGAATGGGCAGCTTCAAAAAAGTAGGTATCGGCTTGGGGACTCTGCTTATGGCTTCCGCGATCAGTTTAACCGGAGCCAGTGCTGCCGGCAATCTTGTTCCAGTGATGACCTCCAACATAAGTCCGGCGGGTACCGCCTCCGCCAGCAGCGAATGGGCATTCCATGAAGCCTACAAAGCTTTTGACCATGATTACAGCACCTATTACTCCACTTCCAGCGGCAGCTCAGGATATCTGCAATACAGCTTTGGCACTTCCAAAAAGGTCCGCAGCTATAGGCTCACCACCTCATCCCAGCCTCAGGCGAATGTGCCAAAAACCTGGACCCTTCAGGGCTCCAGTAACGGCAGCAGCTGGGTCGTTCTGAGCAGCCAGTCCGGCCTTTATTATCCGGGTTCCTCTTACTACTTCAACCTCTCTTCTACAGGTGACTATACCAGCTACAGGCTGGTCATTACCGCCAACAACGGCGCTTATTCCACTTCTGTAGGCGAGCTGGAACTGTACGAATAATTAACGCTCACATGCGCTTATCAGATACAGGCCGCATTCCTGACTGATAGCGGCAATAGAGACCCTCTTACGCCTAACGTAGAGGGTTTTTGACGTTGTCACCCTACTGCTTCAGCTCATACCTCCCATTCCCATTCCCTCTCACTCGCCCTAGCCCTAGCCCTAGCCCTAGCCTTCTAATAATGCCAGATATATTCTAGTCCAGAGGCGTCAGCCCTATCATGATTTTACCTTCTTCCGCATATTGTTAATTATAATGATTATAAAAAAGGATTGATTTTATTTAATTTTTTGTTATTATAAAAATTATACTTAATCTAAAATCAAATCCTAATACGAGGTGACTGTATTCATGAGTGAGAGCAATAACAAACTAACGACAAGCTGGGGTGCCCCGGTAGGTGACAACCAGAATTCTATGACAGCCGGTTCCCGCGGACCCACTTTGCTGCAGGATGTTCATCTGCTGGAGAAATTAGCCCATTTTAACCGGGAACGTGTTCCTGAGCGTGTCGTCCATGCCAAAGGTGCCGGTGCTCATGGCTATTTTGAAGTCACCAAAGATCTCTCCCAATATACAAAAGCTGCCTTCTTATCTGAAGTCGGTAAGCGCACACCGATGTTCATCCGCTTCTCTACCGTAGCCGGGGAGCTGGGTTCTGCTGATACCGTGCGCGATCCGCGCGGCTTTGCCGTGAAATTCTATACCGAAGAAGGCAACTACGACCTCGTCGGCAACAATACACCTGTCTTTTTCATCCGTGATGCGATCAAATTCCCGGACTTTATCCATACCCAGAAACGCCACCCGCAGACACATCTGAAGAACCCGAACGCTGTATGGGATTTCTGGTCGCTCTCCCCTGAATCCCTGCACCAGGTTACGATTCTGATGTCTGACCGCGGCATACCGGCCACCCTCCGTCATATGCACGGCTTCGGCAGCCATACGTTCAAGTGGGTGAATGCAGAAGGCGCCGCAGTATGGGTGAAATACCATTTCAAAACAGAGCAGGGCGTCAAGAATCTCGATGTTAATCTGGCTGCGCAGATTGCCGGTGACAACCCGGATTACCATACTGAGGACTTGTTCAATGCGATCGACAAAGGGGATTTTCCCGCCTGGAGACTGCATGTGCAGATCATGCCTGTAGAGGATGCTGACACCTACCGTTTCGACCCGTTTGATGTCACCAAGGTATGGTCCCAGAAGGATTACCCGCTGATTGAGGTGGGCCGCATGGTGCTGGACCGCAATCCGGAGAACTACTTCGCCGAAGTAGAGCAGGCTACCTTCTCCCCGGGATCATTTGTGCCAGGGATAGAAGCCTCTCCTGATAAAATGCTCCAGGGCCGCCTCTTCGCCTACGGAGACGCCCACCGTTACCGGGTAGGAGCGAATCACAACCACCTGCCGGTTAACCGGCCCATCGCCGAGGTGAACAATAATCAGCGGGATGGCGCGCTGAATCACACCAATAACGGCGGAGGCTCCGTGTATTACGAGCCTAACAGCTTCGGCGGGGCAACCGAGTCGCCGCAGGATAGACCGGCCGCTTTTGCAGTCTCCGGTCAAGCAGACAGTGTCCCTTATGATCACAACGATCATTACACCCAGCCGGGTGATCTCTATCGTCTGCTGAATGAAGAGGAGCGTGCCCGGCTCGTACGCAATATTGTAGGCGCGATGACTCCAGTCGAGTCGGATGAGATCAAGCTTCGCCAGATTGGCCATTTCTACAAAGCCGATCCGGAATTTGGACGGCGTATCGCGGACGGACTGGGACTGGTGGTACCGGAGTAACTCCACTTGCACCCTTCAGCGCCAAGAAACCCCTGACTTCATCAGTCAGGGGTTTCTTGGGATTATCGTATTTGCATTTTCTATGTATATTCCCTAATGATACACATTCATCCACTGCTCCAGCTGCTGCTTCAGTCCCTGTCTCGCGGATACCGGCTCAAGAATCTCGGCGTTAGGGCCATATTGCAGAATCCACTTAATAAATTCCTTGTCGTTATTGACGGTGACTTCAAACAGCAGACTTCCGTCTTCCTCATCGGTCATTCGCGGGTGCACGAACAATTCCTCTTCTTTGATGTAACGCGCTACCTCCGGATGAAACCGCACTTTGAAGGTGGTATTCTTGTTGCCCCGGTCGATCGACCAGGTATTTTTCAGATACTGTTTAATATTGAAATCCCCTTTGTCGAAGGGGGTATCCGTCACCTCTACCTGCTGAAAACGGCTGATGCGAAACGTCCGGATCGCCCTCTTCAGGTGGCAATAGCCAATCAGATAGAATCTCTGGTCACGCGGAATCAAATAATAAGGATCAATCTCCCGCTGCGTTGTCTCGTTGCGCAATTGCGAGTGATATACCGTACGAATCCGCCGTTGCTCCATAATCGCCCCGATCAGCGGCTGCAGGAAATTCCGGCTCTCCTTGCGGTAAGCAGGCTTGCCCATTTGGATAATATCTGAAATATTCTCAAGCATTCCATTCTGTTTGGATTTCTCCTTCAGATGTGTGCCCATGACTTTGTCAAAGGCAGACAGAAAACCTGGGGGGATTTTGCCGGGTGCCAGCACGGAGGGCAGCAGAGAGAAGGCCATTGCCTCCTGCTCGGAGAAATCCAGCGGGTATAAGAAGAATTTCCCCATAAACTTATAACCCGTTCCTCTCCCCTCATTCATCACCGGTGCAAAATGACTGATTACATCCAAGTCCCTGTAAATCGTTCTAATATTCACCTCGCACCGGAATGCCAGATCCGCAGCCGTAATCCCGGGATTCGACTGGATGGCGTTAATGATCTTGAAGATCCGTATTACTTTGTCTGTCATAATAAATGCTCCTCAACTTCCAAGTAAATAGTGCCTGTTCTTCCATAGTTCTAATATAACAGGTCTATATAAACATGGCTGTCTGCATAATATAGCATTACCAGCGCATAGAGCGGCCACCAGCATATACTATGTATTTTTAGTAAGCAATACTTCCGCCCCATGCTAAAAAAACAAAAAAACCCTTGAATATCAAGGGTTGCTGTAACTATTATTTAAGCGGGTGATGGGAATCGAACCCACGCTATCAGCTTGGAAGGCTGAAGTTCTACCATTGAACTACACCCGCAAAGGTGAAATATCGGGATGACACGATTTGAACATGCGACCCCCTGGTCCCAAACCAGGTGCTCTACCAAGCTGAGCTACATCCCGTTAATATAAAAGCTATACTGCAAAGTAATAATGGCGCGCCCTGAGAGATACGGATGCTTCGCATCCGATTGCGAAGTTGTGCTATTGAAGCTGATGCTCCAACGAACTCGTTCGAATCCTGAGGACACTTTGATGATTCAATGAAGTTATAAATGGCGCGCCCTGAGAGATTCGAACTCCCGGCCTTTTGATTCGTAGTCAAACGCTCTATCCAGCTGAGCTAAGGGCGCAAAATCTATATGGAGCGGACGACGGGAATCGAACCCGCGACCCTCGCCTTGGCAAGGCGATGCTCTACCGCTGAGCCACGTCCGCAAAAACATGGTGCGCGTGAAGGGACTTGAACCCCCACGTCGTGAAACGCCAGATCCTAAGTCTGGTGCGTCTGCCATTCCGCCACACGCGCACACTTTATAAGAAAATGGTGAGCCATGAAGGACTCGAACCTTCGACACCCTGATTAAAAGTCAGGTGCTCTACCAACTGAGCTAATGGCTCTCATAAGAGAAGCAATCATAAATGAAATGGCTGGGGATATAGGAATCGAACCTATGAATGACGGAGTCAAAGTCCGTTGCCTTACCGCTTGGCTAATCCCCAATATTAATAATTAGCAAACACTACGGAATCGGGTGGATACTCTATACTTCGAGATATAGGATGCTCAATCCCTGATACCTTCATACAATAAAAATGGCGGAACCGACGGGATTCGAACCCGCGATCTCCTGCGTGACAGGCAGGCATGTTAGGCCAACTACACCACGGTTCCAAATTGGTTGCGGGGGCAGGATTTGAACCTGCGGCCTTCGGGTTATGAGCCCGACGAGCTACCGGGCTGCTCCACCCCGCGTCAATGTTAAAGATCTATTCTGTTAAAGATAGATGGTGGAGGCTGAGGGGTTCGAACCCCCGACCCTCTGCTTGTAAGGCAGATGCTCTCCCAGCTGAGCTAAGCCTCCATATATGACTCGTATGGGATTCGAACCCATGTTACCTCCGTGAAAGGGAGGTGTCTTAACCCCTTGACCAACGAGCCATGCTGTTAAATAATTCTACTTCTCATCCCTATACAGGGAAGGTAAAGCTACGGAGAGAGAGGGATTCGAACCCTCGAGACGCTTGTGGCGCCTACACGATTTCCAATCGTGCTCCTTCGGCCAAACTCGGACACCTCTCCAGATGGCTCCCCGAACAGGACTCGAACCTGTGACAACTCGATTAACAGTCGAGTGCTCTACCAACTGAGCTATCAGGGAATATGGTGGGCCTTAGTGGACTTGAACCACTGACCTCACCCTTATCAGAGGTGCGCTCTAACCAGCTGAGCTAAAGGCCCGTTCTCATACCACTATGCAACTAATAAGGGCAAAAAAAATACCACAGTGTGTGTGGATTGTCCGCTTGGCGGCGTCCTACTCTCCCAGGACCCTTCGGTCCAAGTACCATCGGCGCTGGAGGGCTTAACGGTCGTGTTCGGGATGGGTACGCGTGGAACCCCTCCGCTATCGCCACCAAACGGGCATTTACAGCGTAAATGCTTCAGGAATTTGATTCCTGAAAACTGAATCCGAAACGAATCTGCGTTGTTCGAAATTTGGATAAGCCCTCGACCGATTAGTATTGGTCAGCTCCATGCATTGCTGCACTTCCACCTCCAACCTATCTACCTCGTCGTCTTCAAGGGGTCTTACTAATTGGGAAATCTCATCTTGAGGGGGGCTTCACGCTTAGATGCTTTCAGCGCTTATCCCGTCCGTACGTAGCTACTCAGCCATGCTCCTGGCGGAACAACTGATGCACCAGCGGTACGTCCATCCCGGTCCTCTCGTACTAAGGACAGCTCCTCTCAAATTTCCTGCGCCCACGACAGATAGGGACCGAACTGTCTCACGACGTTCTGAACCCAGCTCGCGTACCGCTTTAATGGGCGAACAGCCCAACCCTTGGGACCTACTTCAGCCCCAGGATGCGATGAGCCGACATCGAGGTGCCAAACCTCCCCGTCGATGTGGACTCTTGGGGGAGATAAGCCTGTTATCCCCAGGGTAGCTTTTATCCGTTGAGCGATGGCCCTTCCATGCGGTACCACCGGATCACTAAGTCCGACTTTCGTCCCTGCTCGACTTGTAGGTCTCGCAGTCAAGCTCCCTTATGCCTTTGCACTCTGCGAATGATTTCCAACCATTCTGAGGGAACCTTTGAACGCCTCCGTTACTCTTTAGGAGGCGACCGCCCCAGTCAAACTGCCCGCCTGACACGGTCCCCGTACCCGATTAGGGCACTAGGTTAGAACCTAGATACGATCAGGGTGGTATCCCAACGGCGCCTCCGCAGAAGCTTGCGCTCCTGCCTCAACGGCTCCCACCTATCCTGTACAGATCGTACCCAAATTCAATATCAAGCTGCAGTAAAGCTCCATGGGGTCTTTCCGTCTTGTCGCGGGTAACCTGCATCTTCACAGGTATTAAAATTTCACCGGATCTCTCGTTGAGACAGCGCCCAAGTCGTTACGCCATTCGTGCGGGTCAGAATTTACCTGACAAGGAATTTCGCTACCTTAGGACCGTTATAGTTACGGCCGCCGTTTACTGGGGCTTCGGTTCACAGCTTCGGGTTTAACCCCTAACCACTCCCCTTAACCTTCCAGCACCGGGCAGGCGTCAGCCCGTATACTTCGCCTTGCGGCTTCGCACAGACCTGTGTTTTTGCTAAACAGTCGCTTGGGCCTTTTCACTGCGGCCCCCTCGGGCTATTCACCCTACCGAGGCACCTCTTCTCCCGAAGTTACGAGGTCATTTTGCCGAGTTCCTTAACGAGAGTTCTTCCGCGCGCCTTAGAATTCTCTTCTCGCCTACCTGTGTCGGTTTGCGGTACGGGCACCTTCTCCTGGCTAGAGGCTTTTCTTGGCAGTGTGAGATCATGACCTTCGCTACTACAATTTTCGCTCCCCATCACAGCCCAGCCTTAGTGATGTGCGGATTTGCCTACACATCAGCCTCACTGCTTAGACGGACATATCCATCAGTCCGCGTCACTACCCTCCTGCGTCACCCCATCGCTCATAGCGGATTACGGTGGTACAGTAATTTCAAACTGTTGTCCTTCGACTACGCCTTTCGGCCTCGCCTTAGGTCCCGACTTACCCTGAGCGGACGAGCCTTCCTCAGGAAACCTTGGGCTTTCGGCGGATCAGATTCTCACTGATCTTTTCGTTACTCATACCGGCATTCTCACTTGTATGCTGTCCAGCGCTCCTTACGGTACACCTTCAACCTACATACAACGCTCCCCTACCCCAGATACAAAGTATCTAGCCATAGCTTCGGTGGTGTGTTTAGCCCCGTTACATTTTCGGCGCAGAGTCACTCGACCAGTGAGCTATTACGCACTCTTTCAATGGTGGCTGCTTCTAAGCCAACATCCTGGTTGTCTGTGCAACTCCACATCCTTTCCCACTTAACACACACTTGGGGACCTTAGCTGATGGTCTGGGCTGTTTCCCTTTTGACAATGGATCTTAGCACTCACTGTCTGACTCCCGGCAAGAAGTTAATGGCATTCGGAGTTTGACTGAGCTTGGTAACCCTTGCGGGCCCCGCACCCAATCAGTGCTCTACCTCCACCACTCCATTCACCGAGGCTAGCCCTAAAGCTATTTCGGGGAGAACCAGCTATCTCCGAGTTCGATTGGAATTTCTCCGCTACCCCCACCTCATCCCCGCATTTTTCAACATGCGTGGGTTCGGGCCTCCAGTGCGTGTTACCGCACCTTCACCCTGGACAGGGGTAGATCACACGGTTTCGGGTCTACGTCCACATACTTAGTCGCCCTATTCAGACTCGCTTTCGCTGCGGCTCCGGCTTCTCACCTTAACCTTGCATGTTAAACGTAACTCGCCGGTTCATTCTACAAAAGGCACGCCATCACCCATAGATCGGGCTCTGACTTTTTGTAAGCACACGGTTTCAGGTTCTATTTCACTCCCCTTCCGGGGTGCTTTTCACCTTTCCCTCACGGTACTGTTTCACTATCGGTCGCCAGGTAGTATTTAGCCTTAGCAGATGGTCCTGCTGGATTCATACGGGGTTTCACGTGCCCCGCACTACTCGGGATCCGTCTCGGAGAGAACACAGTTTAGGCTACAGGGCTTTTACCTCTATCGCGGGCCTTTCCAGACCTCTTCGCCTACCATATTCCTTTGTAACTCCATGTGAGACGTCCCACAACCCCAAGAGGCAAGCCCCTTGGTTTAGGCTGTTCCGCGTTCGCTCGCCGCTACTGACGGAATCACTATTGTTTTCTCTTCCTCAGGGTACTTAGATGTTTCAGTTCCCCTGGTCTGCCTCTGCGTATCCTATGTATTCAGATACGAGTAACTGCGAATTACCACAGCTGGGTTTCCCCATTCGGACACCCCCGGATCAAAGCTTGCTTACAGCTCCCCGAGGCAGTTTCGTTGTTCGCCACGTCCTTCGTCGGCTCCTGGCGCCTAGGCATCCTCCGTGTGCTCTTATTAGCTTAACCAATGCGTTTTCCGTTAGGAAAATCGCTGTAGCAACTAATAACTATTTCAACTTGCTTACACAAGTTTCAGCTAAAAGATGTTCTAAAACGCAAATTCGTTTCGGTATCCAGTTTTCAAGGATCAAGGTGCTGAAATTTCGGTACAATCACGACTGTGATGTTCGAAAATTCAGACAGTGTAAAGATGAGAGCTTAAACTCTCAAAACTGACCAACGAGTGAGTGTTTGAACCCTAAGGTTCGTTGTGGAAGCTTACGCTTCCGATTTGAATGTCACCGTTGCAGGTGACGATTCTCCATAGAAAGGAGGTGATCCAGCCGCACCTTCCGATACGGCTACCTTGTTACGACTTCACCCCAATCATCTACCCCACCTTCGGCGGCTGGCTCCCTTGCGGGTTACCCCACCGACTTCGGGTGTTGTAAACTCTCGTGGTGTGACGGGCGGTGTGTACAAGACCCGGGAACGTATTCACCGCGGCATGCTGATCCGCGATTACTAGCAATTCCGACTTCATGCAGGCGAGTTGCAGCCTGCAATCCGAACTGAGACCGGCTTTGCTGGGATTGGCTCCACCTCGCGGTTTCGCTTCCCGTTGTACCGGCCATTGTAGTACGTGTGTAGCCCAGGTCATAAGGGGCATGATGATTTGACGTCATCCCCACCTTCCTCCGGTTTGTCACCGGCAGTCACTCTAGAGTGCCCAGCCTTACCTGCTGGCAACTAAAGTCAAGGGTTGCGCTCGTTGCGGGACTTAACCCAACATCTCACGACACGAGCTGACGACAACCATGCACCACCTGTCTCCGATGCTCCGAAGAGGGGCACTATCTCTAATGCTTTCATCGGGATGTCAAGACCTGGTAAGGTTCTTCGCGTTGCTTCGAATTAAACCACATACTCCACTGCTTGTGCGGGTCCCCGTCAATTCCTTTGAGTTTCAGTCTTGCGACCGTACTCCCCAGGCGGAGTGCTTACTGTGTTAACTTCGGCACCAAGGGTATCGAAACCCCTAACACCTAGCACTCATCGTTTACGGCGTGGACTACCAGGGTATCTAATCCTGTTTGCTCCCCACGCTTTCGCGCCTCAGCGTCAGTTACAGCCCAGAAAGTCGCCTTCGCCACTGGTGTTCCTCCACATATCTACGCATTTCACCGCTACACGTGGAATTCCACTTTCCTCTTCTGTACTCAAGTCACCCAGTTTCCAGTGCGACCCCAGGTTGAGCCCAAGGTTTAAACACCAGACTTAAATGACCGCCTGCGCGCGCTTTACGCCCAATAATTCCGGACAACGCTTGCCCCCTACGTATTACCGCGGCTGCTGGCACGTAGTTAGCCGGGGCTTTCTTCTCAGGTACCGTCACTCCGGTAGCAGTTACTCTACCGGACGTTCTTCCCTGGCAACAGAGCTTTACGATCCGAAAACCTTCATCACTCACGCGGCATTGCTCCGTCAGGCTTTCGCCCATTGCGGAAGATTCCCTACTGCTGCCTCCCGTAGGAGTCTGGGCCGTGTCTCAGTCCCAGTGTGGCCGTTCACCCTCTCAGGTCGGCTACGCATCGTCGCCTTGGTGAGCCGTTACCCCACCAACTAGCTAATGCGCCGCAGGCCCATCCCCAAGTGGCAGATTGCTCCGCCTTTCATTCTCTCTTCAGGAGAGGAAAGAAATTATCCGGTATTAGCTACCGTTTCCGGTAGTTATCCCAGTCTTGAGGGCAGGTTGCCTACGTGTTACTCACCCGTCCGCCGCTAAGTAAGAATGGAAGCAAGCTTCCATTCTTACTCCGCTCGACTTGCATGTATTAGGCATGCCGCCAGCGTTCGTCCTGAGCCAGGATCAAACTCTCCAAATTGTATTTAGAAAGAGCGATTGCTCATTTTGAAACATCTGACGAGAATTTTCATTCTCACGATGAGATTTCCAAAGCGTACAAGACGCTGTGAAACTCATCATTTTTGGAAGTCACTTTCGTGATTTCCAATACTCACTCGTTGTTCAGTTTTCAAAGATCAAGCTCGTTGTCAGCGCCGCTTACCGCGTCACCAGCAACTCTTATAATATATCACATCCAACCGATCAATGCAAGCTCTTTTTTTCAACTTCTTTTTCGAGCTCGGCGTTGATGTTTCGCGGCCAGAAATAGAATATATCATGTATAGAAATTCTTTGCAAGCTTTATTTTGAAACTATCTTGTGCATTCCCTTGAACTCCAGGTGCTTCACGGATTGTGCCCCATAATGCATGGAGTGCGGCGAACCGCACTCACAGTACTCCTTCCGACACAATGTATCAGTTAATCCAACAGGATAGATAATATCCACAGAGTGAAGGCTTATTACTCTCTAGCAGAATTACGGCCTTAATTATCGTCCAGTAGCTCTAGCACATCACGCCTCATGCTAAGCTGCCCTGTCTTAAGCGGAGTTCCCACACGGGCCAGCATCTGAATCGTCTGACCGGGAGCGGCATATTCGCGGTGAATCCCGCTGTACAATCTGCTCATCTCGGGATATTCCTCAAGCACCTGGCTTAATGGTTGCATAGCCAGCCCTTGAAGGTGGGCAGTCAAGGTTAACCGGCTGTAGAGCATGCCGCTCCGGATTTGGCTGACCCGGCTGTTGTCATTGCTGATAATTAGCACGTACGCGGGAGTACTCTTGACCGAAGCTGTTGTGGAGTTGATAAACTGCTTCGAAGCAGCTTTTCCTTCATTTAGGGATGGAAACAGAGTTACTGCACCCTGAAGGATATGTCGCATAATACCGCTAGTTCCTTGTCCTTCTACAGAGAATCCATCGCGGAATTGATTCTTCTCCCGTTCATTGGTGCGGAAGATCCGTGCGGATTCCTGCATCACAGAATCTACACCAGCCTCTATTACTGCCGCTTTCTCGGCGTAGTCTCCCAATATCTTCATATTGCCGGCATCCTGAACGATGTTCATTTTCAGACCGCTGATATAATTAATACTCTGCAGTCCCTTCAATTGAACCGGGCTGAGCTTATCGGAAGTATAAGGTCCCCTATTGGTATCCGGCTGGAATAAATAATTGTAGAGCGGCGGCTGGCTTACCAGACTTATGCTATTGAGCGTAAGACGTGCAACCGGTTTGCTGGCCATACTCTCTTCCAGCCTGCTCTCATCATAGCGTCCCTCAGGAAACAGTTTGATGTCTACCTGATATCCAAGCTGTTGTCCTGCAATCCGTACATATTCCAGAAAGGTTCCCTGCGAAATCATTAACTGTCTTGCTTCAGGATCCACCGCCGGAGACAGGCGTCTGTTGTCAGCATATAGTGTAAACACTTTATCGTTCTTCTGATCCAGCTTGATTAACCAAGGCTGCATATTATGCCCGCTTGCGGCCAGCAGACCATGTGCGGCCAGTCTCACTCTGGGATCTGTCATAGCTGCGGAGTACCCTTGACTCCACGGCTGCAAGTAATCCTGCTGCCTGAAGACTCCGCTAAGGAACATTAATAAGGCAAACACGGCAAGGACCAGCCCGGCAGTAAACGAAATAATTAGCTTCAATATTTTAAAACTCCTCTTTCCTTTCAATGGACCCCCTCCTCTAGACTTTTATAGACTCAACCATCAGATGGAAGGCTGCCATTACGAGTTCATCCGGTGTTGTCGAATGCATCTGCCTGAGATAATTCTCCTTCTTCCGGACCGTATTCAAAACACCGATCACACAAGACCACAGCACCAGCGCGGTTTCGACTGGATTCAGGCTTTTACGGATTACGCCCTCTTCTATCCCTTTGCGGGTTAGCCCGATTAAGTACTCTGTCATCGTCTCACCCAAGGCATAACATTCCTCTCTGGAGGCGTCCGTGATTCCCCTATCGAAGTCAATCTCTGCGGTCTCGTATTCCATAATGGCCTTGAAGTATTCCGGGTGCACTTTGCTGAAACGGTAAAAAACATTGCCCATTTGCATAAGACTGTCTATGGCATTAGCGGTCTTCGTCTCAAGCATTTCCTGCTGCAGCATCCCTTGCATCAATCTATAGCCCCTGATCATGATCTCAAAGTAAAGCTGTTCCTTGCTGTTGAAATATACATATAGCGTTCTCTTGCTGAATTCCGCCGTTTTGGCAATGTCATCCATGGTCGTATTCTGGTACCCTTTGGCAAAAAAGACTGTCTCCGCAGCTTCTATAATGTCGTTCCTGCGGAGCTCCTTCTCTTTCATTTTGCGTTCGCTGCTTCCCACAGTCTCGCCTCCTTTCAAACTGCACGGCAGTGCAGTCAAGTAAACTATTAGTTTACTTTGCGCTTCTTAGGGTCCTGATGTCTGTGAGGTTGGTTACATTCGAAAGAAACAAGCCATGCATGAGAAGGGTCCGAAGTGGATAAAGTAAATACACCAAACTTAAGCGTTTGCTTTTGAAGCTATGCTTAACAACACTGAAGCTCATGATTCCAAAGTGGGTATTGTTCGAAGTACATTCACCGAGGTTAAGCTGAGCAAACTATTAGGAGGACCGCCGCAATGGACACTCATGAATTCGTGGAGAAATTCCAGGAGAATCAGCGGAAAGCGCTGAAGAACAGAAACCGGGGCAAAGGAACACCGGGCGCACGCCTTGCGAACAAACAGCACAGCACCAATAAATAGGCTACAACATTCAGCCAGGAGCTGTATACCAAAAAAGGATGTCTGCAAGGACCAGTTCAGCTGGCTCTGCGGACATCCCTTTTTACTATAAGAACATTCTATAAATATGCTTCTGAAGATTTCTCTGTGTGTTCTATCTCTATAGAAGCAGTAGTGATTATTTGCTCAATTTCGCTACACTTACAGCTACTTTCTCGATTTGTGCTTTGCTGAGTGATTTATCCGGCGAACTGATAGTCACAAAACGGTCTGCCAGCGCAAAGGTCAGCATAGCCGTATCTGAAGGGGTGTACCACTTCGCTTCCGTTCCGTTGGATAGCTTCACGGTAGTTCCGTTATAATCGTAAGAATAATCACGCGGGGATACATTCACCCGCATTTTATTGAACAGGAAGCTTACGCCGTCATCTCCGCCCACAACCTTCTGGAATGCATCCCCGCTGATCATTTGGGCCGGAGCATAAGCTGTTTCAAAGCCCTGGTAGGCGGCGAACGCCTTGGTAATCTCTTCTTTTTGTGCTGCACTGTATTGTACTGCCGCTAAAGCAATAGCTGAACCGTTATCCGGTGTTGTAGTTACCTTTCCGCCGCCCAGAATGACCTGGTTAGTAGAAGCATTGAATGTTACCGGCACCTTCAGTGCATCCGCCAGTGCCCGGACCGGAAGGTACGTTGTATCATTATAAGTAATTGGTGACAGTGTTTTGCCATTGCCGTCTACCGGCGTGTAAGCCGCTCCGTTTACTTTGAAGCCGATGCTGTGGTTCAGGTACGCACTGATCTTCTGCATATTCGTTCCTGCGTATACACCTGCTGAACCCGTAATAGCCATTCCGAATACCATGGTTGCTATGATCATTTTTTTGCTCTTCATTATTATCGTCTCCCTTGTGTGTGTATGTTGTTTGTAGTGTTCCTTGCTATAGATTCATTAAACCATTAACTTGTTTCTAACTTGTATCCGGATTGTAAAGAAGTAATTCCGAATCTGCACCAGGTGTTAACGGCTGTTCGGGACCGTAATCTGGTACACCCCGGTGTACAGGATATCTCTAAACCGCTGGAATTCCTTCAGGGTAGCCGGCCGGGGATAGGTCATGATGCGCAGCGGCAGGTCGGCTTGACCCGCGCGCAGCGGCGGCTGCACATAAGGGTACGGATTCAGATAGAAGCCCAGCCGTTCATAGAATCCGATTCTCCGCTGTTCCGTTTCCCCCTCAGGCGGCTCCACCTCCAGCACCACCGGCTTGTCCGATCGGCTAATATAGCGGTTCATCAGCTTCTTGCCGATTCCCCCGCCCCGTATATCCGGGTTAACGGCAATATGCTCAACAAACCGCAATTCAGGGAATTCCCAGGTGGCCATGAAAGCGAGCGTCCGGTCCTCTGCATCCTTTTCGGTATACAGGTGATAATTCGGATTCGCCAGCAAGGCCCGCTGCCCGCTATAGGTTCTGATCTCACTTACCGGAAAAGAAGCTTCCATAATTGCGAATATCTCATCAAAGGTTGTTCCGCTGATTAGCGACTGATTGCTCATTTTCGGCTGCCTGCTTTCTGCTGTTTCTGTTGTGTGAAGCGTCTTGCTCTTTATTTTACCCGTAATTCCTGTATGAATAACTTCATGGGAAGCTACATTAGACATGTCTGGACCTGCTTATATAAAAAAGATGCCCGGAGGCATCATCTGAGGGTTGTTGCGGCTGCAGTTTATAATATACGTCCGGGCCTAGTCCATATTGGATAAATCATTCGCAGTCCCGGCCACATGCTCAAACGCCCGGCTTAACTCCTGCATCGATTGTCCCTGATGCTGTGAGAATGACATGATGTGCTGGATGGACTGGTCCATCTGCAGAATAGACTGCTTCATCCCAGCCAGCTGGCTGTGGATGTTCTTCACCAGTGCGTGGCTGTCATTAGCCAGCTTGCGGATTTCCGTCGCCACCACGCCGAATCCCCGTCCCTGCTCACCGGCTCTCGCCGCTTCAATTGCCGCATTAAGCCCGAGCATATGTGACTGGTCAGCGATCCGTTTGACGGTGGACAGAATCTCAAAGCTGCTCTCGATATCTTGAACCATAGAATTCGAGCTGCTCACTAACTCGTCCAGTCTTTGGGTAATTCCCATAGAGGAACGGGTCACTTCTTCGGAGGTCGCCGTCATTTCTTCCACCAGTGAGGACAATTCCTGTGCACCCTCCTGAAGCCTTGCCGCCTTGTGGTTGGATACCATCGCTGCAATAACACCAATGACTTCACCCTCACGCATGACCGGGACTGCCGTTGAGAGATAGGATATGCCAAAAGCTTCCGGGCCTCGTTCCTCGCGCTGCACTATGCCAGTCTCCAGGGCTGCATACGACACAGTACCTCTGAACTTCTCAATAGGTGCGCCTACCGGAACCTTAAGATCAATCTTCTCACCGGGAAGATAAGCAAGCACCTTGTCCGTATCCGCGAGCACCAGGGCAGCATCCTCGGGGTACGTTTTCTGAATCATACTGAGCACATTCTGCAGCTGCCCAAGCTTATCCTCCTGTTTATCCTCCAGCATAACTATCGACCGCCTGTTCCGTAATTTTCAATATTCAGGTCTGATTATATCACTTAATGAAAAGGGTAATTGAATTTTTCTGAAAATCATGTGGTTCTCCCCTTCAAGATGAGAACGTTCAAAATAAAAGCTGTCACAGAACATTCTTCTGTACCGTTACGGTGATTTAGCATCTGGTACTAGGAGAACGTGCTATACTATATTTATCAGATACATCATCATGTTTGCATAGGAGAGGTTCAATTGGATAATCAACGCTGGATCGCACCTGAATTCTACAATCTCACTTCGGAAATGGAGCAGCATCCTGAAGATAAGATTG
The DNA here is from genome assembly GCF_038000235.1 of Paenibacillus sp. FSL R10-2199. Taxonomy (NCBI): domain Bacteria; kingdom Bacillati; phylum Bacillota; class Bacilli; order Caryophanales; family Paenibacillaceae; genus Paenibacillus; species Paenibacillus sp. FSL R10-2199. Next base: position 1,883,204 of record NZ_JBBOBO010000002.1, read on the forward strand.
CCCTTAAATGGTTACAAGAGAACGGGGATTTCGAAGAAATCACCTATGGACGGCTTATGGCTCAGGCTAACCGTCTGGCTGGGGGGCTGTCAGGCCTCGGTCTTAAGCAAGGGGACCGTGTCCTGGTTATGGTACCACGCCGCATTATCGCCTACGTCATCTATCTGGCCTGCCTGAAGCTGGGACTTGCCGTTATCCCATCTTCTGAAATGCTGCGGGCCAAGGATCTGTCTTACCGGCTGCGCCATTCCGAAGCCCGCGCGGTCATTGTCTGGTCGGAGGTTACCGGTGAAGTGAACAAGATCGCCGAAGATCTGCCTGCACTGGACTATCGCCTGTCTGTCGGCGAAGCTGAGCTTGGCAACGGCTGGGTAGACCTGGAAGGCCTGATGGACGGACAATCCGACTCCTTCCCTGCGGTTGCCAGCCGCCGGGACGATATCGCCATCCTGGCCTATACTTCCGGTACAACCGGCAACCCGAAGGCCGTAGTCCATACCCACGGCTGGGGATATGCGCATCTGCGGATCACCTCTTCCCTCTGGCTGGATATCCGTGAATCGGATACCGTCTGGGCAACGGCCGCGCCGGGCTGGCAGAAGTGGATCTGGAGTCCATTCCTGACCGTACTCGGCAACGGGGCTACCGGCTTCGTCTATAATGGCCCTTTCCATCCGGACCGTTATCTTCAGTTGCTGCAGGATGAGAAGATCGGTGTATTGTGCTGCACACCTACAGAGTACCGTCTGATGGCCAAGACTGAAGGCCTCGCCCAGTACGATCTGTCGAATCTGCGTTGTGCGGTATCCGCCGGTGAGCCGCTGAATCAGGAAGTCATTCACACCTTCCAGCAGCACTTCGATATTACGATCCGCGACGGCTATGGACAAACAGAGAGCACCCTGATCATCGCGGCGCTGAAGGATGAGCCGATCCGTGTCGGCTCCATGGGCAAATCAATCGCTCCCGGTATTGTTGAAGTAATCGATGAGGAAGGACATCCGCTGCCTGCCGGGGTCGTAGGTGATATCGCCGTGCATCTGAGCATGCCTGCCCTGTTCCAGAATTACTACAAAGATCCGGAGCGCAAAGCAAACTGCTCGCACGGGGAGTATTTCGTAACCGGCGACCGGGCGCGCAAGGATGAGGACGGCTACTTCTGGTTCGAGGGCCGCGGGGATGATATCATCATCAGCTCTGGTTATACCATCGGACCGTTTGAAGTAGAAGAAGCATTAATGAAGCATAATCTGGTCAAGGAATGCGCAGTGGTAGCCAGTCCTGACGAGATCCGCGGCTCGGTCGTCAAAGCTTTTGTCGTGCTCAAGGACGGCCATGCCGGCACACCGGAGCTGGCCAAAGAGCTGCAGTCCCATGTCAAGGAACAGACTGCACCTTACAAGTACCCGCGCAAAATCGAATTCATTACGGATCTGCCGAAGACGACCTCCGGCAAAATCCGCAGAATCGAGCTGCGTGAGCAGGAGAAGAAGGCTGCGCAAGAGTAGGCAGCAGCTTGGCCTACAGCAGCAGGCTCGCTCCTGTTGACTGGAAGCACGCCGATAAGGCCAGTTCCTAATGAACTGGAGAAACAATAAAATCCCCGTTCCTACAGTGACGTAGGAACGGGGATTTTTGTGCTTTTACCTCAAGACAGCCTTAAGCTCTAACGAATACGAATCGAACCTTCCCGTCCCTGTATCCTTGTACCGCGTTTGCCGCTGGACAGAAGCAGCAACGTTGTATACAGAATGACAAGAATAAGTGTGGTGACCAGACTCCCTTCCAGACCGAACTTGCCCCCGGTCAGCAGCTCATTTCCTTGTAAGGATACCGAATAGATACCTTTGGGCGTATTCCCGCTCACCGCAACGCCGTATATGTAGCCCTGGAACAGATTCCAGGAAATATGCAGCGCCATCGCAGCGTACAAATTACCTGTCCGGAGAGTCACCCAAGAGAAGATTAAAGCGATAGTCACGATATTCAGTCCACTGATCCAGCTATATCCGGGATTCGCCATGTGGGCAAGCGAGAATAAGATGGAGGTCAGGCCCACTGCGGCCGGAATACCGAGCCTTGAGGACAGCAGATGCTGAAGGTATCCTCTGAAGATCACCTCTTCGCAGATTCCGGCCAGCAGTGCCGTAATCACAATATCCGCCGCATCGAGCTGTCCGAACCGGGGCTGTGACCACTCTCCCTGAACCACAGCATTCCCCAGACCCCATAACACCAGCAGAACGGAGGATAGCAGCAGTGCTCCGCCTGCGAAGCCGGCAGCGAACCGCTTGCCGTCAGGCCTGGACAATCCTATGCTGGACAGCGGACGCTTATGTATTATTCGTACCGTATAACACACGACAATAAACGAATAGATGGCTGTAGATTTGAAGACACGCACCCAGCCGTCCGGATCGAATAGTCCTGTGGAACCTACGCGCAGCGATAGACCAAAGGAGACAATTACCGTCAGAAGCGCAATAGCCCCGCCGACCCATAAAATCTCCCAGCCTGCTCTGAGCTGCCTGTTCCGGTTCCTGAATAGAAATTGCATGTGCAGTCACCCTTCCCTTCCTCATCCTCTCATCCTTTAGACGGACCGAAAGGGAAGGGCCCTGCAAAACAATTGAATATATGCAAAATAATCCAGAGCCGCAGCTGCTTATTCCGACCAGTACTTCGCATCCGGATTCAGTGCCGCGCCTACCTCGCCTTCCGTTACCAGATCGCAATCCAGGTAGCCCTCTTCATCCAGGAAATATACCTCCTGCTTATAGAATTCGCACAGGGTCTCCAGGAATTTCTCCGGTGAATCATACATGGTCACCAAATCGCCGTAGTCGTGCAGCAGGTCGCATACCCGCTCTACCCCATCCTCAGACCGGTAGTAGCAGATAAAATCACTGCCGTAGTTAGTCAGCAGCGGCAGCACGACCCCGCCGCCGGCATAGCCCTTCTCCAGCAGGATGCCTGACAGTAGCGCTACTTCCTGGCCGTATTCCCTGATATGAATCAGCCGGTAGCCCGGAATGAATTCAACCAGGCTGGGGTCCTCTTCGCTGCTGCCCGTTCCCACAACCGTGTCATAGATTGCCTGTAAAAGCGGAGGAACCTCGGGGGCATACTCTGAAATAGCGGCACTGCCTCCTGCCGGGGCCTTGCCCAGACTGGCGGTGTAGCCGGGCCGCAATTGCGCGGACAGCTCCAGGAATTCCTGAAATTTATGGGTAAGCATGAAATCATCCTTTTCTTGGATTAATATAGTGCGCCTGTATGAACATCATCGGTCATTTTATATACTTTGCGGCCAACGGTCTTGGCTTCTGTGAACATGGAGGTGATGACCTCCTGCACGGTGGTAATCTCACGTACCAGCCCGGCAATCTGGCCGGCCATTACCGAACCGTTCTCTGTATCCCCGTCACGGACCGCAAGACCCAGAGAGCCCATTGCCAGTGCCTCCAGCTCCTCTTTACCCGCCCCGCCATTCTCCAGCCTCATGTACTCCAGCGTCATACGGTTCTTAATGCTGCGCACAGGAACACCTAGCGAACGGCCGGTTACCAGCGTATCGCCGTCTTGTGCGGCAACAACCGCCTGCTTAAACTGCTCATGGGCCGGACATTCGATTGTCGCCAGGAAGCGTGTGCCCACCTGCACCCCTTGCGCTCCCAGTGCAAAAGCTGCCGCCGCTCCCCGGCCATCGGCGATTCCGCCGGCAGCAATGACGGGAATGGCTACAGCATCGGCAACCTGTGGAACAAGCACCATGGTTGTAGTCTCGCCCACATGACCGCCCGCCTCTGTGCCTTCGGCCACAATCGCGTCGACTCCCAGCGCCTCCATTTTCCGTGCAATCTGCACAGAAGGAACTACAGGAATGACCACTATACCTGCTGCCTTCCACATGGCCACATAATTCTTGGGCGAACCCGCTCCTGTGGTCACGACCTTAACGCCTTCGTCTATCACCAGTTGCGCCAGTTCATCCCGGTTGGGAGCCATCAGCATCAGGTTGACGCCGAAGGGCTTAGCCGTCAGGCTTTTACACTTATGAATTTCTTCCCGCAGCCGGTCCGCACTCATCCCGCCGGAGGCAATGACTCCCAGTCCCCCCGCATTCGACACCGCTGCTGCCAGTTCGGCGTAGGCAATCTGCGCCATGGCCCCCTGGATAATCGGATAGGTGATCCCCAGCATTCTTGCAATACTCATAATCCTTCCCCCTTATCACATCAAAAAGCGGATCGATAAGGAAGGCTCCCCCATCTCTCCGCTTGCAGTGCTCTACCTATTTGGTGGCCGAAACCCACATTTTCTCCAGCCATTCATCGAAATTCTCGCCCTTCTCGCCTTCGTAGGCATCGTAGACGTCAACCCGCATCTTCTTCAGCTTCTCTTTGAATTCCTCGTAAGAATGGTCTTTCGGAAGACTCTTCTTAATCCGCAGAATAATCTTCGATACCCCTCTGAACAGCTCGGCCTTGTTCTTCGACGGAACCTTGACCTCTTCGCCGAAGGCTCTCAGCTTGTTGTACGCGGCTTCTTGAACGGTATATACAGGATCGCTGATCATCAGACGATTAAGGATATCAATAATTTGTTTGTGGTTGTAGCGGCCCAGCTCTTCCACTGCTTCAAGACGCGCTCTCCAATCCGCGGAGCGGCCGGCGGCTTTCTTCAGTTCCTCATAATTCTCTGGCAGCTCTTGGATTACTTCTTCATTATTCAAACGATACAATCCCCTTCTTGGTTAAATCTGATATATAGAACGTTTATCTTGCATAGTGCAATTCTACAGTACTGTACTCCTTGATTTCAATCTTTTGTACAAACATTCATGCGATTCCGGAGCAACCGGCAGCTCTTACTCATTTCCTCCGGCATTCTCCGCTTCAGCACCAGGAACAGCAGCAGGCTTGCCTGCCTCGATCAGCACCTTATTACCCAGCAGGAAAAAGCCTTGGATAAACAGCAGCATCCCCGTAATGATCAGCAGCCATTCAATCTGTATGAGATCGGCCAACGGTCCAAAGACCAGCATGCCCAGCGGCATCATCGAACTCGAAATCATGCCCAGCACCCCGAAGACCCGGCCCAGGTAATCCGGCTCCACCTTCTCCTGCAGCAGAACTGTGGAAGGGGTATTGAAGAACGGCAGCGCCAGTCCCACCAGCCCCATTACGGCAAGATAAATCCAGAAGACCGGAATTACACCCAGCGCAAACGTGCATAACCCGACGGCAAGGGCCGATAGGGTCATCGTATGAACCCGGTTCCGGAAACCCGGCCAGACGGCCATCAGCAGCCCGCCAAGCATCATCCCGATCGAGAACGTAATCTCAATGGCGGTCAGCCGCCAGATATCCCCGCCAAAGGTTCGCGTAACCTGCAGCGGAGTCAGAAACGATACCGGGGCCGCCAGCACAAAGAAAAAAGCACAGAAAATAAAAAAGCTTCTAATATAAGCATGCTGCCGGATATAGCTGAAGCCCTGGCGCAGATCACTCAAATAGCTGAGTGTCTGCTCTGCAGCAGCTTTGGCGTGAAGCGGCACCTGCACGAAGAAGAACATCGTCATAACTGCCACTGCAGCAGTAATCACATCGATGAAAAATATAATTTCAATACTCGCCATGCTCAGCAGGGCTCCGCTCAGCATCGGGGACAGCAGCATCACCATTGCCTGAATGCTGCCGTTGATTCCGCTGATCCGGGTCAGTTTGTCTTCCGGCACCAGCTGCGGCAGCATGGCTGCTACAGCCGGTGTCTGCACTCCGCCTCCAAGCGCCCGCAGGGCAGACACCACAAAAAGCAGCCACATCTGGTCGTACCCCAGCAGAAACAATATCGCCAGAACCAGCGTCGAAGCCGCAATAATGGAATCCGAGAGGACAATCAGCCATTTGCGGCTGTAACGGTCTGCCCAGACCCCCGCAAAGGGCGACAAGAGAAACATCGGCACAAATCCGCAGATAATCGCTAACGTCATCATTACTCCGGACTGTGTATTCAGGGTAATATACCAGAGAATCGCATACTGGACCAGTGAAGATCCGAACAGCGAGACGGTCTGGCTGGTAAGGAAAAAGGCAATATTTTTCTTCCAGTCAGTGTTCATTGTCAGGGGATTCCTCCTCTTTCTCAGCACTTTAGAGTCATATTCTAGCATAGTTTCCACAGCGCTACCTAATGGATTTTAACCAAGCAGGAATGGTTTGCCGTCCTTTTTCAGGACGCTACCGTTTCAGCGAGAAATATAAGATAATTTATGCGCAGAGCATATAAATTCTTAGCTTTTAAATACATCTGCAAAAGTATAGTATGTACAAACGAATCCGCAAGCAGTATAGGAGGTTACCATCAATGAAAGCCATCGCTATTCATGCGTTCGGCCCCGCCGGAAATTTAACAGAGATTGATATCCCCGTTCCCATTCCGGGTGAGCATGAAATTCTGATTGAAATGTATGCGACTTCTGTTAATCCGGCGGACTTGAAGGTCAGGGAGGGCTCATTGCCTGCTGGCAGCGGACACACACCTGCCTTCCCGCTGATCCCCGGAATAGACGTTGCCGGAGTGGTCGTGAGCACAGGCAGCGGAGTAAGCCGGTTCAAGCCGGGTGATGCGGTGTTTGGGCTGATGCAGGTTAAGAAGGGCGGGGCCTACGCGGAATATACATTGGCAAACGGCCAGGAGCTGGCGCCGATTCCCCCGGGGTTATCCTTTGAAGCAGCTGGCGCTCTGCCTGCTGCCGGACTTGCCGCCTGGCAGGCGCTTGCCAGTGCCAGGGTCTCCAGCCGGGACCGCGTGCTGGTTCACGACGGCGCGGGAGGTATCGGCAGCTTGGCGATCCAGCTTGCCAAGCTCCGGGGAGCTACCGTGATTACGACGGTAAGCGGTGATGAGCTTGATCTGGCCTGGGGCATCGGAGCCGACCAGGCGATAGACCGGCAAGAGCAGGATTTCGCCGCTATTCTCGGGCAGAGCATAGATGTTGTGATCGACACCGCCGGAGGTCTGATCCTGAACCGGAGCTTTGCGGTTCTCGCACCCGGCGGGAGGCTGATCTCCACTGCGGAGCGGCCTGACCCGGTACAAGAGGCGGCTGGGGACATCACCACAGCGTACCTCACTCCCGCCGCTGACCCGTTCCAGTTGGCCGAGCTGGCCCGGCTGACGGCCGAGCGCCGGCTGAAGCTGATAATTGGCCAGTCCTTCCCGCTCACTGCAGAAGGACTGCGCAGCGCACATCTGCTGTGCGAAAGCAGGCAGACTCAGGGCAAAGTCGCTATCACTATCAAATAACGGTCCGGCAATGCGCATGCCCGCTCATCTGATATAAGGCAAGGATACCTCCACTTCAAGACCCTTTATGGGCTAAGTGGGGGTAGTTGATTATAGAAATATTAGCCGTTTCATCACAAGTTCAAGCGGAGGAAATCCCGTATGGCCCAGGTTGCCTCAATTCAGTTGAAATCCATGCACCAGCACGACCAGCAGTACAGCCACAAGAATACCGGGCAGAAGATTGGCTACCTTGATCTTGGTAATTCCCAGCAGATTCAGGCCGATCGCCATGATCATAATCCCTCCCGCTGCGGTCATCTCAGCAATACAGTCGTTCAGCAGTGCTTCAGGCACAAACCGGGTAATCTGTGTAGCAAGCAGAGCAATAATCCCTTCATATAGAACAACAGGGACCGCCGAGAACAGAACACCGACTCCCAGCGTCGAGGTCAGAATAATGGAAATGAAACCGTCCATAATCGCTTTGGTATAGAGAATCTGATGATCACCTTTGATGCCGCTGTCGAGGGCTCCGAGAATAGCCATTGCACCCACCACAAACACCAGGCTTGCCGTGACGAATCCCAGCGAGATACTCCCCTGTCCACCTGCCCCCACTCTACGCTCCAGCCAATTCCCTGCACGGGTGAACCTGTCTTCAATGTTGATCCATTCACCGGCTACCGCCCCGATCACGAGGCTTAGAATGACGATCAGGAAATCCCCGCTTTTGAGGCCCATCTGCACCCCCAGCACAACAATCGCCAGCCCAATCCCGTTCATCACCGTGTTCTTCATACTCTCCGGTATCCGTTCCAGCAGCTTGCCCAGCATTGTTCCGATAATAATAGCTGCTCCATTCACTAAAGCTCCCAACAGCACCATCGCTCAGCAGTTCCCCCAACTATAATTTCTCTCTTATCCTAGCATTATAGGGGTAACAGGCACTGTAGCGTCAATAGTGTTGCCGGCCGAGCAGATGCATATGGCCCATCAGGATTACATCGCCAGATTAAATTGACAGATTTCTGTTAACGATGGTACGCTCACTAATATCATTCTCTAAATACAAGTAGAAACGGCCAGCCTTCCTGAGAAGAACGGTATCCGTTTCAGCGGGAAAGATAAGGACATTCTAATGCGTCTGGCATATATATTCTTATCTTTGAACAAATCCGGTGCGGATCTGTTCAAAGCCAAGTAAGGAGAGTCTCTATGAATGAACGGCCTACCCTCGATAAGGGGAGCTTATCTAAGGAAACATTACTTCTTCTTGCGCTTTTAACTTCTGAGAATATCAATGAAACGGCACACCAGAATCCGCAGCTGTTCACAGGCCTGGACTGGGATGTATTCTTGCGGCTTACCTTGCATCACCGGGTATACCCATATTTGTATCCGAAGCTCAGCCGGATGGATGGGGATGTAATTCCTGCCAGCGTCCTGGAGCGGATAAAAATGGAGTATCGCCGCAATACCGTCCAGATGCTTCAGCTCAGCGGTGAAATGAGTAACCTCGGCACTCAGCTGGCCGAATTGAATATCCGCTGCCTGTTCCTCAAGGGTCCGGTGCTTGCGCAGGCGTTGTACGGAGATATCTCGCTGCGGACCTCACGGGACCTTGATTTCCTGGTGCCGATGGCGCAGCTGCAGGATACGGAAGCCCTGCTGATCCGTCTGGGGTATGTGAAGGAAGAAACGTTCGAGAGCATACTCGGAGACTGGAAATGGCGGGAGCATCATACTACATTCAATCATCCGGTCAGTAAGATCAAGGTGGAGGTACACTGGAGATTAAGCCCGGGGCCGTCCAAAGAACCCGATTTCGATACCCTGTGGAAGCATGCGCGGACAAGCAGCCCCTTCGGCCGCAACGTCCACTATCTGGGCCAGGAGGATCTGTTCCTGTTCCTGGCTGCCCATGGAGCCAGACATGGATGGTCCCGGCTGAGATGGCTGCTGGACATCAAAATGCTGCTGTTGCAGCAGCCGGACTCCGCTGTATTGACCCGCCTGCTGCGGCGCTACAATTACAGCGCTGTAGGCGGACAGGCACTCATTCTGGCAGCCGGTCTGCTGGACGCGGAGATAGAGCCCGGATTGTCCGCTCTGACGGACCAACCCAAAGCCCGCAGATTAGCACAGCGCGCCCTGTTCTATGTGGCGCGGATGGTCAATCTGCACAACCCTCCGCTGGAGCCGGAGGTCGAGCGTCATTATAAATATTACCAGCCGGCGATTCTATCCCCCTGGCATCAGGTACTCTATGTAACCGGCTTTATGTACCCTTATGCAGCGGATGCGAAGACACTGCCGCTGCCGGAGGCGCTGCATTTCTTGTATTTCCCCCTCCGTCCTTTCCTGTGGAGCTGGCGGAAGGTAACGGGTGCAGAGAAACGGATATAGCGGGCGGGATGCGGAAACCGCACTTCACTCAACAACCACACGAGTTACCTGTCAATACCGGTCAATCGCTGGCGGGACTGGTCAGAATGGTCGGGCTGGTCGGACTGCCGGGACTTGCGGGACTAACGGAATAAACACTTAAACACTTAAACACTTAAATCCTCACTTCTGATTGATTGCCGGCAGAATTGAGTCTCTTAAGTAAGCAATGCGGGCATAAATGTAACCTTAAATAAGCAATATAGGCATAAATGTTGTACGTTTTGCAACTTTGACTTCTGGATTGCAGGGTTTGCGGGAGGATTGTTGTACAAAATACAAGAATAATCCAACAAAGCCGCTTGAATAAGGTGAAATGCTGCATTTTGTACAACAATATTGGATTTGAGCCGGTAACATGAGGAAAATGTTGTATTCTGTGCAGGATTTCATAAAGTTACAGGTTCACTACCGCGAACAGGGGATGATTAGCGGAGGATTAGCGAAGGATTAGCGGATGAATCCAGAAATTCATACTACAGTTCATCAGCCATCCGGAAGTCCAAGATCACCGCAGTGATGTCCAGCGTAGGCTAAAGACAATATAGGGGAGGGGCTAATTACCCCCTCCCCTATATTGCTTCTTCCTGCCCGCTAAGCAGACGGCTGAACATGCCGCCCTTCTCTGAAGCCAGGCCGCTGTATATTCCCTGCTGGATCACCCGTCCCTGGTCGATGACCAGAATCTGATCGGCTCCCCGGATGGTGGACAGGCGATGGGCAATGACGATGACCGTCACCGATGCCTTCAGCCGCTCCAGCGCCTCCTGAATCCGCTTCTCATTCTCGGTATCGAGCGCACTCGTCGCTTCATCAAGCACAAGGATGGACGGCTTGCGGATAATCGCGCGCGCCAGTACCAGACGCTGCCGTTCCCCGCCGGACAGGCGTACGCCGCGGTCGCCGAGCAGCGTATCCAGTCCGTCCGGCAGCTTGCGCACAAAATCAGCCGAAGACGCAAACTCCAGCGCCTCCCACAATTCTGCTTCCTCCGCATCCGGCTTGATCATCGTCAGATTGTCGCGGATGGTCGCATTGTACAGAAAAGGGTCCTGCGCAACATACCCGATGGATCTCCGGTAGGACAGCAGCCGATCACCTGTAATAGGCGCACCGTCAGCCAGGATCTCACCGGTCTCCGGCTGCATCAGTCCCATGAGCAGATCAACGAGCGTGCTCTTCCCGGCGCCCGAACGTCCGACAATGGCGGTCATCTTCCGGGCCGGAATCAAGACATTTACGTTCTGAAGTGAATATTCCGATTCATGCGGATGATAGCGGAAGTCAACATTCCTGGCTTCAAGACTATGCTTCAAGATCATAGGGGCTACAGCTTCCCCGCCTTCCACCCGGTCATGCTCCACAGCGGCAAGACATTCGTCCTGCAGCAGCTGCAGCTGCTTGAAGGAGGGCAGTACGGAAGCGAGTTGCTCCATCAGCGACTGCAGGGTAGAGAATGTCGGCCACAGCCGGGTAAATACCAGAATAACCAGCAGCAGATTAGGACCCTCTGCTTGCATAAACCGGAAGGAGACAAAGATAAACACGGCAATCAGCAGTGTAGAGGACAACTTGTACAGCAGCTGTGAGTTCGAACGCAGGCGGGTATAGTCCAGCTGCTCCTGCTTCACCTCTCCGGTGAAGGCATGCAGCCACTCCAGCCGGGAATGCTCCAGATTATTGCTTTTGATATCCTTGATTCCGTTCAGCTGATCCGTAATTCCGCCCAAGTAGGTCTTGCCAAGTTCCGTGCTGCGGCTGCCCAGCTTCTTAGCCTTACGGATGAAGCGGCGGGAGAACAGGGACAACAGAACAGCGCAGACGAGTACGGAGAGCGTCATCTTGGGGGACAGCCAGAAGGCGAAGCCGATCTGCACCAGCGTGAACAGCAGCGAGGTAAGAAACTGCAGGAAGCAGCTGATGCCGGCAAGCACTCTGGCCAGTTCCGTCGTCATCACGTTGATCAGATCGGAGGTGCGCTTTTTCAGAAAAAAAGACCATTCGGCCCGCAGCAACGCGCTGTATACCTCATAACGCAGCTGTCTGCCGTAGGTCTGCTGAATCTCCACATTGCGGATGGCCACGGACCGTGAGATCAGATTCTGGCAGAGCACAATGAGCACATAACCGCCAAGCACCAGCAGGAGCGCCGTGGTCTGCGGCAGTTCGGAGATGAAGCCAAGCATCGGAAGATGAAGACCGGCCGTGGCTGTGCCGCCTAACTGAATACCAGCCATACCCAGCATAGGTACAAGCAGCAATATGGCAGAGCTCTCCAGCAGACCACTGATCACCATACCGGACAAGTTGAGATATAGTTTAGCTCCCGACAAGCGCTGAAGCTGCCGGAAATAATAGATTATCGCTTGCATGGGCCCACCTCGATCACTCAGCTTGTAACACTTTGGCGAATTTCTCCACAACCACGAATCCCTGCATGGCATCATCACCGGAGACATAATAAGCCCCGCTTCTCAGCCAGGCATGGGCGATCATCTGCCCCTGCTTATCCCGCGCAACCCCCATATAGAGTGTGCTCTCAATCCCCCGCTTCTCCAGCATCTTCAGACCGGCTACGGCTCTGACCATACAGGTGCTTTTCCAGGGCGTATAGCGGCTGATCACCCGAATGGCCTTCGTGATTTGCTGAATGCGGGGAATATCCGTGTCTTTGGATACCGCCGGAGTCTCCAGGGATTTCACCCCGAGCTGCGGAGCCGTCTTGGCAAAAGGAAACAGCAGCTGGATTCTAACCAGGAAAAGCCGCCATAACGCCTCAGGAATCAGCGCCAGCGCGGCTTTGTCATACTTCAGCAGTAAACCGATGCGCCGGAGGGTAATCATGGCCCGTTGACGATGGCGACGAGATCCTCATTCAGCAGATTCTGCACAAAATCAAATACGTCCTGCTGTGCCAGCTCCGCCGGAACCTCAAAGATCTCCTGCATGATCTCGGCAATCCGGCGGATGGACACCGGTGATGCCAAGGCTTCCCAGATCTCGCCCCCGACCTCACCAAGGTTGTAATACTTACCGTTCTTCACATTCAGCATCACCTTCTCGCCATCCATGTCACTGGCGATATTGCCTTCCCGCTGAACCAGAACCGAATCAAGGGACAGGACTGCTGCTGTATCCATATTCATATTTTCATCTCCTTCACCTTTTGGGTAATCGTCTCAAAGATCAGCTCCGTCTGCTGCGGTGCACTGAAGCCCTGCTCCGGACGGGTCAGACGGTACATCGGTAGCCGGTTAACGAATGAGGCCAGCATACCGAAGTGCCATTCCCTGACCCCCATGGGGTCCACCAGCGCTTTTTGATAGGTATGATTATATAAGGTATGAAGCCGCTCCAAGCCGCTGATAGCCTCTACTGACACCGGCCCGTCCTGTACAGACAGTTCAAATATTCCTGCAAGCGGCAGCGGTTCAGCCTGGAACCGGTCATGAACGGGTATGGCAAACTTGGTCTCCCGCTTAAACAGCGGGCGGTACGCAGACGAATTCATTCCCAAATAGTCCAAGCTTTGCTGCCACAGCTTCTGCTGCGGATAACCTGGAACAGCTAATGGAGTTCCATTATGCACCAACACGGGAATAACGTCGTCACTGACCAGGAGATGTCCCTGATCCATTAAATAGGAAGCAAGCGTAGACTTGCCCGCTCCCGAACGCCCGACCAGCGCGTATGCCTTATTCTCAAGAACAAGTGAGCTTCCATGAAGAGCCAATACGCCTTTTTGCATCAGAAGAACACCCATGCAGCTGCCCAGAATGAACAGGCGGATGCTATCCGGATCGGCATGGACTGCGGGAGATACGGTAATAGTGCTGCCATTCTGTATAGAAAATACGGCTGTGCCTTTAACCATGAACATCACTTCTTGCTCTGCCATACCCAGATTCGGTGAAATCTTCGGTATCGCCTCCCAGCGCTCGGACAAATCAGCCTCCACAACAGATACGCTGCCCAACCTTCCGGGCTGCTCCGTACGGGGAAGTTCCGGCAAGGGGAATTCACTGAGAATTTGCAGACCAAAAGCCTTATACCCCAGGCATTGCACTGTGCTCGCCATACGGTTCACTCCACCTTTATCAATTTCACCCGGCTGCCTGCCGGTGATGTGAGGATAGCCCTTATCCCCCTCCAGCAAGCTAAGAGGGATGAGGGCTGGGATGTTGCCAAGCAAAACTAGGAGTGACTAACGATTTCTTCCGGATCCGATTGGAAGGAGTCGGCAATAGCGATCCCAGGTCCAGCCATAGTCATTTTAACATCCAGAACTTCCAATGCAGGCTTGCTGTATTCCTTTTTCATATTTGTCACCCCCTTTCAAGAAACATCCATCAGGTCACACGCTTCAGAAAGCGGTAGAACACCAGTCCTCTCGTAAGAAGGCGGAAATCCGTGTTGAATATTAATAATGGTGCGGGCTCACTACCCAGCCGGTCTAAACACCCGGCGAGCCCGGCATGATTCAAGTAAGAGGAAGTCCGGGGGTCCTGAAGCATCTCCCTTAGCTCCTGCAGGAACATCTGCCATTGGGGCAGCATACGTGTAATCCCATCTGCTCCCTGTATACCGCGCCGCGTCTGGTTTAGTCTGACCTTGTCCGGCAGCCGTCCTTCCATGGCCCGGCGGATTAACGACCGGTCCACTCCGTTCTGGACGTACTGCCCTTCAGGGACAGACAGACAGAAGTTGATGACACGCAGATCATTCGTAGGGTCACGATCCCATACCCTGTACTTCAGCGACAGCTTGGTAGCTGCCGTTCCATTCACATTCCAGATATGCGGCTGCTGGAAATGCTGTCTGCGGATATCGTATACCGTCTGGGAGGAAGCATCTCCTTCAAGCTCTCTCAGCTTCTCTTGCACCCCTGTCCGCCGTGCGAATTCAGGATGAATCAGCTCTAGAGGGGCCTCCTGCTTCCCGGAGATCAGCTGGCCAAGGCCGGGGAACACCTTGCGGCCGACAATCTTCAGCATTTTCTTGCGGCTTGCCCCCATCGAACGACTATAAAGCTTGTTCTCGCGGTAGAATGAAATCCAGTGAAATTCGCGCAGCAGCTTCGCCTGGTAATCCAGTGCAGGCCCCCAGGAGATACTCCAGTTGCCCCGTTGTCCGCTGAGCAGAACACCGGCGCCTTTCATTTGTGCTTGTTCATATATGCCTTTGAGCCAATAGGAATTCTCTATGAATTTGTAGGGCATCTCCATAATATCCAGCCATTCGTCAATTTCACCATAAGGGCTCCGGTCAGGAAAGTTCAAGAAGCTGGGCTGAATGTTCCCCACATGGTCGATGGTCTCTTGAATATATGGACGCTCATCGGTGACCCGCTGGCCCAGTTTAAAGCCTGTAAAATTGTCCAGCGGATAAGAGCTGAATGTAAATAATGGCTTGCCGCGGCGGCGGAGCTCCTCTGCAGCAAAGCTGACCACTGAGCCGGAATCCAGTCCGCCGCTCAGATTGGCGCCTACGGCGAGATGGGTCCGCAGCCGGTCTCTGACTGCCTGCCCGAATACCTCACGGAACGCTTCCTCGTATTCGCCGTTGCCGCGAAGCCTTAATGGAGGCGGAGTCCGGAAGGTGTAATACTGGGAGAAGGTAACCCCCTTCGCGCTGACTGTAACCGAGTGGGAAGGCGGCAGCTGTTCCACCCCTTGATAAACCGTGGAGAACATATCAGCCACATCGTTCCGGGCCTGGCTCGCCAGATACTCTGAAATCCAGCCTTCGTTCAGACCCTGCTGACCATCAGGCAAGGCCAGCAAGGGATGAATTACGGTACAGAAGGAGAACTCTTTGCCGGAACGGCGAAAGTAAAGCGTCCGGTTACCCGAGAAATCCCTCGCCCCAAACAGCGTCCGCTTGCGCGCGTCCCAGATCATGAAGGCAAAGTCACCGACCAGATGAACCGGAGCCTCTCCCCCCCATTTCTCATAGGCCAAGAGAATCAGCAGACTGTCTGGAATGGAATCACGATCTTCCCGGACAACCTGAAGTTGTCCGAACAGTTCGCTGCGGTTATCAATGATTGCATCGGCCACAATCGCCAGCCCGCGTTCCGGATCATAATAGGGGAGAATCTCATTCCTTGACTGTGGGGTGATCCACTGCGAGCGGCAGCCGAGGAAGAGTCCCTCTGCCCTCCAGGCCCTGGCATCATCAGCCGGATAACGCTGCAGCTGCTGCATAAGGCGCGGACCCAGCTCCGGGTCCAGCGGCCCATGCTGCATAGAATAGATCCCGGCGATTGCGCTCATTGTACGACCTCCAGCTGTCTAAGAATTCGATATTCGTTCTTAATAATGAACACTTCTTACTATATAAGATAACGTTCTTTCCATTGATTGTGAATAGTACCAGAGAGTACTTTTAGGTAGCCTTTAGCGTATTGACTTATCAATAGTTATATGATATATAGCAGCTGAGTGAAGACCTATATAAGTTGCTATAAAAGTAGCTTCATTGAAAAGCTTCATTATATGCAGCTATATATAATACTCACGCTCAGATTACATATCTCTCTAGGAGCTGAACTTATGCCTATTCATCCGATTGACCCGATCCTCCTCTCCATGCCGGAGAGCTTTGAAAGCCGCCGCCTGCTGATCCGTGCCGCTCTATGGGGAGACGGCGCCGCTGTAAATGAAGCCGTTCAGGAGAGCACAGCCGAATTAAGCCCTTGGATGCCCTGGGCACAGCATATCCCGTCTGTGGAGGAATCCGAAGCCTCCATCCGGAAGTCACGGCTGCAATTTCTGGAACGCAAGGATATCCGGCTGCTGCTCGTGAATAAGAAGACCGGTCAGCTGGTCGGCAGCAGCGGTCTGCACCGGATCGACTGGCAGGTGCGGAAGTTTGAAATCGGTTATTGGGTCCGCACCTCCTGCGCCGGACAAGGTTATATCACGGAAGCGGTGAGGGCCATTGCCGATTTCGCCGTACAGAAGCTGCAGGCGGCCCGGCTGGAGATCCGCTGTGATTCCCGCAATACACAGAGTGCGCGGGTGGCTGAACGTGCAGGCTTCACTCTGGAAGGCATTCTGCGGAATGACAAATTAGATGTACAAGGGGCCTTAAGAGACACTATGATTTATTCGAAGGTTCGCGGGGTTGAATATTACTGAAGGAGCAGCTGCCATGGATAATCTTCAATTTGTCTGCAATTATAAAGATCGGGAGCCGCTAAGAAACAGCTTTTTCGCGCTGGCTGCTGATACGTTTGAACTTGAGCTGGAGCGCTGGTATGAGCAGGGCTTCTGGGGGGAACGGTACATTCCTTATTCTTACGCAGAGGGTAATCGGGTAATTGCTAATGTCTCGGTGAACCTGCTTGAGCTGACTATTAATGGCGTGAGGTCCCGCGCCGTGCAGCTTGGGACGGTGATGACGCATCCTGACTACCGGGGACAGGGCCTGTCCGCCCGGCTGATGAACAAAGTGCTGGAGGATTACGGACTACAGTGTGAATTCATGTATCTTTTTGCCAACGATACGGTGCTGGACTTCTATCCCAAGTTCGGATTCCAGCCCGTGGAGGAGCAGCTCTTCTCCATGAACTGCCCTCCCGGTTCAGCCGGGTCCACCGGATCTCCGGAAATCCGCAAGCTGGATCTGTCCATAAGTTGTGATCTGAGCCTGGTCGCCACCTTCGCAGCGCAGCGGCAGCCGGTATCCGAACGCCTTGGCGTCAGCGGTGCCGATGGACTGCTGATGTTCTACTGCCTGAACGTCTTCAGCGGCGATCTATATTACCTGGAGGACGAGGAGGTCATCGCCATCTGCCGGCAGGAGAGCAGCCGGTTAGAGATTTACGATCTGATCAGCACGAAGCCCGTCGCCGTCCGCGAAATCGCAATGAAGCTTGCGGACAGCGCCACGGAGGCTATAGTCTTCCACTTCACGCCTAGTGACGATGACCTTGAACTGGCGGGCAGCAGCTGCCCAAGCGGTTTGTTCGTGCGGAATCAGAGCAGTCTGCAGTACCCTGCGAACGTCAAACTTCCGGCAACATCCATCGCTTAAGCCACGCCGTCATCACATAGGATTCAGAGTGTCATGAATTGCCCCTGCCGGGCCAGATAAGCTTCCTTCTCTTTGTAGTCCGGCATTACACTTCCCAGGCGGCGCCAGAAGGACCGGTCATGATTCATATGCAGCAGATGACAGAGCTCATGAATGATGACATAGTCGATCACCTCCGGCGGCGCCATGGCAAGGCGGTAGTTAAACGTCAGTTTTTTATCAAAGCTGCAGCTCCCCCATTTGGTCCGCGATTCCACAATCTCGATACTCTTCGGCTTCACCTTCAGCTGGGCCTGATAACGGGTAATGCGCTCTGCAACGATTTTTTTCAGACTGGCCATATAGAACTTCTTCAGCGCAAGCTTCAGCTCCTCCGCATTCATACCGCCGGTCGCAATCAGCTCATGCAGCGCGTGCTCTTTCCCCAGATACAGGTATGTTTCTTCCCCCTGATACTCCTTGATCTTCGGCACCTGCCGGGCCGCCGCATTGCTGCGCAGCTTCTCCAGTATCTTCGGGCCGAGCCCTTCCACCGCAGTGCGGATACTCTCTTCACTTGTTCCTGTAGGCACCTTAACGGTAATGAGATCCGATCCGTCAATCTGAACGGACATTTTCTTGCGCTTGGCATATTGAACATGGAGCGTAATCATCTGATCTTCGAGCTGAATCTGCATAGCCACCATCATTTCTGTAATTTCTAATACACCGGATACCCGGCTACAAACACTGCCAAATACAGCAGACTCCCCGCAATGAATAAGGAGGTAAGCGCGATATCCTTCCATTTCTTATCTTGGGTCAATACTACTGCCGCGAAGGCCAGCGGAAAAGCCACGGCGAAATAACGCGGAGCGGACAGCAGCCAGGTCGGACCCACAACGTAGACGAAATAGACGATTAAATACGCCATATAAGCAGGATGAAGTCTCTTCGCGCTTTTGAACATCATCAAGAGCACCAGGAAGATACTGATCAGATTCGGCAGCCACAGCCCCAGGAAGGAACGGAAGTCCGCATCCTTGAAGGTATTCACGGCATATTCCATCTGATATCTCACCGTATCGAAAAAGAAGTAGAACTGCTGCGACCAATGCTCCCGCTGATAAATACTGAACTGGAACACGTTGCCCGTAACATTGTAATTGATATAGAGATAGGCCAGCAGACCAAAGGACACTGTAGCCAGAGAGACCCCTGCTTGGATCAGTCTGTTAATAAAAGCCTTCCGCTCCAGCTGTCTGTAGCCTGCTGCCAAATCCCGGGCAAATTCCACGACAACCGGTACAGCCAGCAGTATCCCCGGAGAACGGGTGAAGCCGGCCAGCGCCGCACAGAGACAGCCGAGCAGCCAGCGCTTCTGGCGCACATAATACAATGCCATCAGGGAGAGCAGCAGGAACAGCGCCTCCGTCATGGGGATGAAGAAAAAGAACGCCGAAGGAAAGATGAAAATATATTTCACGACCCGCAGCGCATTGCTGCGTCCCATGTCCAGCCTGGCAAGCTCATAAGCGAACAACGCTGCAGCAAGGGTGCAAAGGTTAGCGGCTACAAAGCCGGCGGCCATATAATTGCCTGTAAAAAACTGCGCCAGCTTAATAATGACTGGAAATAAAGGCAGGAACACAATGTGGAACCGGGAGTCTCCTTCCGTGACATACCCGTGCTCAGCGATCCCCAGATAAGACATGGCGTCTATTCCGCGAATATGCCAGGTATCGGTAAAACGGGAGAATAAGCTTCCGGAAACCCCGTCTTTAAGCATCCAGAAGACATAGGCTATCAGAATGAGCAGCACACGGCTGGCCACCACCCAGAGCACAATCTTCCACCATGTCCGTTGCCGCTCCTCAGGCAGACTGTTGATACGTACCGGCTCCTGCATATTCCATGAACTTATGTATCCGGTCAAAGCGGGAATGGCCCGCAGTCCCGTCCAGATAAACAGCCCCAGACAGACTAGCGAGGCAAGGGTGCCCATCAGGCTCCACGCATGCACGGACACCGCCCATATCCATACGGCCACTATCATTATAAGAATAAAGAGAGCTGAAACTGCTTTGTCGACCTTTTTCACCATAGCCTCCGGTTCCGCATCCATTGCGGCATTGATTAGGATTAGAATTACAATAATCAGTCTTTTTCTCATTTTCTTATAGAAGTGGCTTTTACACAATAATTAGTTTACGGCGGTATCAAAAGCAAAGAGGAGCGCTGCCCATAAACCCGGCAGCACTCCTCTTCATCTATTTCAAGTTTGTCCCTCCCGGCAGCCGGGGCTTCGGGCTCTTATTTCGCTGTAACGCCGCCATCTACCGGCAGTTCTACACCAGTGATATAAGCCGACTCATCGGAAGCGAGGAACAGCACGGCTTCCGCCACTTCGGAGGCACGGCCGACACGCGGCAGCGCCGTCTGGGACAGGAACCATTTCAGCCTTTGTTCGTCATTCACGAACTCAGCGCTCATTGGCGTTTCGATAAAGCCGGGATGCACAGAGTTGACCCGGATATGATCTTTACCGAAATCAACAGCCGCCGCTTTGCTCAGCATGCGGACCCCGCCTTTGGAGGCTGTATAAGCGCCTGCGCCGCTGCTTCCGGTCAGACCTGCGATCGATGAAATATTGACAATTGAGCCTCCATTATTCTCCTGCATATGCGGAACCACATATTTCATCCCAAGGAAGGTGCTGGTCAGGTTAATGCTGATGACCTTGTTCCACTGCTCCATAGTTGTATCCAGAAGTCCGGTTGCAAGCGAAATTCCCGCATTGTTGACCAGCACGTCGATTTTGCCGTAAGTCTTCATCACTTCTTCGATCACATGGACCCATTGCTCTTCAGAGACCACATTATGAACATAAGCTGTAACCTGACCGCCGTCAGCTTCAATTTCCTTCACTACAGCCTGCAGCGCAGCTTCATTAATATCGGTAACGGCAACCTTGGCACCCTCCCGCGCAAAAAGCAGTGCTTCTTCACGTCCCATGCCGCTGCCGGCTCCGGTAATAATGGCAACCTTATCCTTCAGTCGATTCATAGCTGTATCCCCTTCGTTGTGTGAATTAAAATGTATGGTGATAGTTACACTATCACTGTGATATTTATCATATCACTTTGTGCGGATAAACTCAAACCCTCCTTGCTTAAAGAATAAGCACTAGCTATACTACTTGTAGTTCAAATACCGATAGTGAAAGGGTATAAGCTCTTATGGATCCCAAAACAAGATACGAGAAGGAACGCCTTGACGGCAAACAGCAGCGCTTATCCCTGATTCTGGAAGCAGCAGAACGCGTATTTAACCAGAAGGGGATTGAGAAAACCACGATGCAGGATATTGCAACTGACGCGAATATCGGCATTGCTACCCTGTTCAGGTATTTCCCCAAGAAAGAAAAGCTGATTGTTGCCATTGCTACCCGGCTGCTGGAGCCGATGCTGGAGCGGTTTGAATATGTGGCCGGATTGCCTGTGCCATGCCTGGACAAGCTTGAAGCATTATTCGATTTTTTCATTGAGGATCACTATAAATTAAGCACAACCTTCATGGTTGACTTCGAAAGCTACGCCGCCCATTTCCCGGAACCGCTGGAGGATATTCATCACTTCAATGCTCTGACCCGCCGGATTTCGCAGGTCTATTCCCGGATCATTCAGAATGGCATTGAGGACGGCTCGGTCCGCTCCGACCTTGAGGTGAGGGATACTTTAACTACATTAATTAATACGTTCGGCATTTTCTCGAAGAAGCTCTCGCTGCAGAAGAACATCCCTATGCTTGAAGCGGATCTTCCAACAGAGCTCCAGCTGGATATCCTCAAGCGGGTGTTTCTCGACTATCTGAAGCCCCTCGTATAGAGCACATATGCAGGGCAATGACTATTTCAGGGATACAAAAAATAGGGGGTGACCCCGCAGCCAGTTGTGGATATGGCTGCGGGGTCACCCCCTTAATCTGCGGGATATCCTTAGGAAATCGCGGATTATCTATGAATTCGGAAGCAACGGGAAATGACAGGCCACCGGACGGCCTGGAACAACCTCTTCAAGCAGCGGCTCCACCTGGCGGCATTTGTCCTGGACAAACGGGCAGCGGGTATGGAACCTGCATCCGGACGGCGGGTTAGCAGGGGATGGCACATCCCCCTCCAGCACAATGCGGTCCTGCTTGCGTCTTGGTGTCGGCTTCGGAATCGCCGAGAGCAGGGCGGCAGTGTAAGGATGCAGCGGAGCTGCAAACAGCTCCTCCGTCTCAGACACCTCCACCAGCTTGCCCAGATACATTACCCCGACGCGGTCCGAAATATGCCGGACCACATTCAGGCCGTGCGCAATGAACAGGAAGGTTAACCCGAGTTCCTTCTGCAGCTTCATGAGCAGGTTGATCACCTGGGATTGTACCGATACATCCAGTGCCGATACAGCCTCATCGGCAACGATAAACTGCGGATTCAGGGCAATCGCCCGGGCAATCCCGATCCGCTGGCGTTGTCCGCCGGAGAATTCATGCGGGTAACGGTTCCGGCGGCTGGCATCCAGCCCCACCAGCTCCATCAGCTCCACTACCCGGGCATCGATCTCTTTAGCCGACATGCTCCGGTGAATGCGCAGCGGCTCTCCGATAATATCCTTGACGAGGAACCGCGGATTCAGCGAGCCGAACGGATCCTGGAAGATAATCTGCATTTCTTCCCGGAGCTTCCGCATGTCACCGGAGCTCAGGGAATGGATATCCTTCCCCTTGAATAACACTTCTCCCCCTGTTGCACTCTGCAGCCGGAGCAGCACCCGGCCGAACGTGGATTTGCCGCAGCCGGATTCGCCGACCAGCCCGAAGGTCTCGCCTTTGCGGATGGATAAATTAACACCATCCACAGCCTTGACCTGTCCGACGGTGCGGTTAAGCAGACCCTTGGTGATCGGGAAATATTTCTTCACATCCTTAACTTCCAGCAATATTTCCGAAGAAGGCATATGTTCTCTTACCGGTTGGGTTGCCGTTTCATTCATCATGCGCGTTTCACCTCATTGCTGTAATCTGCCTGCACCGGCTTATCCTTGAATAGCCAGCAGGCCGTCCGGTGATCGTCCGAGATCATGAAATCCGGCGGCTCCTGGTTCCTGCAGATATCCATGGCATGGGGACAGCGCGGATTAAAGCGGCAACCGGAAGGCAGCTGGCCAATCGGAGGAATCGTCCCGAGAATGGTATACAGCTCGCCTCCCCGTCCGCCTTCAAACCCCGGAATCGACCGGAGCAGCCCGACCGTATATGGATGGCTCGGGTGGTCGAAAATCTCTTCGACCGTCCCCTCCTCCACGATGGCTCCGGCATACATAACAGCAATGCGGTCAGCCATCTCTGCCGCTACTCCCATATCATGGGTGATCAGCAGAATGGACATCCCGAGTTCGGATTGAAGCTTGCGCAGCAGATCCAGAATCTGAGCCTGCACCGTAACATCCAGTGCGGTTGTCGGCTCATCGGCGATGAGCAGTTCAGGATTACAAGCCAGCGCAATAGCAATGACGACGCGCTGGCACATCCCGCCGGACAGCTCATGCGGATACTGCTTGGCACGGATCTCCGGAGCCGGGATACCGACTAATTTGATCAGATCAACCGCCATCCTCAGGGCTTCGGCATCACTCTTGTTCTGATGAAGCCGCAGGCTCTCCGCAATCTGTTCGCCTACCGTAAATACCGGATTCAGCGACGACATCGGGTCCTGAAAGATCATGGCAATCTGATTCCCGCGGATTTCCCGCATCTCTTCCTGGCTCTTCGCCGCCAAATCCTGGCCGTGAAAATCAATACTTCCGTCAAGAATCATCCCTCCGGCATAATCAATCAACCGCATAATTGCGAGTGAGGTTACACTTTTACCGCTGCCGGATTCACCGACAATACAGACAGTCTGGCCTTTGTTCACAGAAATGGAGATGCCGTCGGTTGCTTTGAGAAGGCCCTTCTCGGTTGCAAAGCCGGCGGTCAGCTTCCGGATTTCGAGTAGTTTTTCCGCCATTGTTCCAGCCTCCTCCGGGATTTGGTCACTTGCTGTCTGGGATCTAGAGCATCCCGGATGCCGTCGCCGATAAAGTTAACTGCCAGCACTACGAGCAGGATGCAGAAGCCCGGATACACTGCCTGCATCGGGTCAACCAGCATGAATTCCTGAGCGTTGCTGAGCATTAGCCCCCAGCTTGTAGCCGGTGCCTGAATGCCGAGGCCCAGATACGACAACGCAGATTCACTCAGAATCGCACCGCCGACCATCAGGGTCGCATTTACGATAATCGGGAAGCTTGCATTACGGAGCAGATGCCGGAAAATGATGCCCCAGCTGGATACTCCAATCGCCCTGGCCGCCTCCACATATTGCATTTCACGCAGCTGCAGGAAGGTCCCCCGGACGAGCCGGGCAATACTCATCCAGCTGGTAAATGCCAGAATAAGAATCATGTATTTAATCTGTGTGCCGAACAGCGCCATAATCAGGATGTTCAGGAACAGGGTCGGCACAGAGTTCATCACGTCTACAATACGCATGAATACCGTATCTACAAACCCGCCGAAATACCCTGAAATGGCACCGATAACCGATCCGACAACTACGGAAACAAACGCAACGGAGAATCCGATAGCGAGTGAAACACGCGCACTGTACAGCAGTCTGCTGAGAATATCGCGGCCCAGCTCGTCTGTGCCAAGAGGGTGCCCCTCTGCTCCCGGCTTCAGATTGGCGAACATCAGATCAATCGCTTCCGGTCTATATTGGGTCAGTTTGGATGCGCAGACCGCCAGCAGCACAAATATAATCAGGACTACCAAACCGCCCATTGCGAACGGATTGCGCGAGAATTTCTTCCATAAAACACTCCAGGGACCCGGCGGCCGCTTGGAATCCACTACCGCAATCTCAGGGTCTGTCCCTCCGGGCATCGGATTCATGTCCGGGGTTCCAAACGGCTTAGATACAGCCCCTTTGGTAAACTCAGTATTCTCTGTATTCATGCCGTCTTGCCCCCTTGCTTACCGAGCTTCACCCGGGGATCAACTACGGCATACAGTATATCTGCCAGGAGATTGCCGATAACGACTATAACAGCCGTCACAATAGTAACAGCCATCAGTGCCGAATATTCGCGCGCACCTGCCATCTCAACAAACCAACGGCCCATTCCCGGCCAGTTGAATACATTCTCAGTTAAAGCGGCCCCTCCCACCAGTATGGGAAGATCAAGGCCGAGTATCGTAATAATCGGAATCAGTGCATTGCGCAGCGCATGGCGGAAGACGACCTTACGCTCTTTGACGCCCTTGGCACGCGCCGTACGGATATAATCCTGATCGAGCACTTCCAGCATACTTGCGCGCGCATATTTCATATAAGAGGCCAGGAAACCAAGTGCCAACACTGTTATCGGCAGCACCAGATGCATGAACAAATCGCCTATATTGCCTTCCTTGCCTCTGGTATACATGTCCGACAACGGAAACCAGTCCAGCTTCAGTGACAACCATTGCTGGAGGAGTATTCCGAACCAGAAGGTTGGCATTGCGAAGCCTAAGTAAGAAATGAATGAAGCCGTCTGGTCAGATAGACCATACACTTTGGTACTGTTATAGATTCCCCAAGGAATTGCGATCAGCAGTGATACCAGCCAAGCCGCACCCATCAGAATCACGGTGTTGCCAATACGCGGCCAGAGAAGATCGGATACCGCAATATGGTTCTTGAAGGTGTAACCCAAGTCTCCTTGCAGCAGGTCGCCGATCCAGCGCACATACTGTACCGGAACAGGCTGATCCAGCCCAAGGTTCTTGGCTTGCTGTTCAAATATTTCCGGGGATAAGCCCGGAGAAAGCATGACTTGCGTCGGTCCGCCCGGAGCAGCATGGATGAGAAGAAAGGTCAGTATGGTAATCAGAAAGATGACCAATACCGATTGAAGCACGCGTCGTATCAGATATTCTGTCATGGGCTATCCTCCTAGAGATGGTAAGGCGATAGATTACGGAAGGCTCCCCCATTCATACAAAAGGGGGAGGTGAAAGAGAATTCTCTTTCACCTCCCGTAATTCTATTCAGTTTGTTCGGTTCGTTAGTCGGTTACCCACCATTTGATAGCGTGGAAGAACTGTCCGTAGCCCAGTGACGGCTCAGGAGCATCTTCCTCTGCCCAGTGTACTCTAGGTCCTGTTCCGATAGCCTGACCATATTGATACAGGAATACATAAGGAAGGTCGGTAGAAATTTCTTTACCTACTTCTTTGTAGATCTCTTTACGTTTATCCTGGTCAACAGTGGAATAACCGTCCACCCACAGCTGATCCAGCTTCTCATTCTTATACCAGCCGCTGTTCTGGCCGGCAGGCGGGAAGTATTTGGAGGAGAAAATGCTCTCTGCATCCGGATCCGGTGTATTCAGAGACCATGCCAGCAGCAGGGCCTGGAATTTACCCGGTGTTACGTTCTGGTCAATCCAAGCTGCAAAGTCGATCGCCTTAGGTGTTACTTCGATACCAACATCCTTCAGGTTCTGCTGGATAACAGCGGCTACTTGCTCGCGGCGGCTGTTGCCGGCATTGTATTGCAGCTCGAAGGAGAAGCGGTGTCCGTCTTTAGTGAGAATACCGTCTTTGGCATCGGCAACCCATCCGTCTTCTGCCAGGAGCTTCTTGGCAGTTTCGGCGTTGTAGTCATAGTTCACAGCGGCATCACCCGGGTCAGCCCAAGTGTCCGGAAGGAATGGGGCATTCATCAGGGCGCCTACGCCTTTTAGAATATTGTCTACCATACCTTGACGGTTCAGTGCATGTGCAATTGCCTGTCTGGTCTTCTGTCCGGCGAAAAGGCCATAGTTATCAGGGAAGTTCTTGCCGTCGAAGTTAAACATTACATATTCATACTGTGCGCCCGGCTTCTGAATAATGTCGATATCGCCGTCAGCTTTAACGGCTTCAACCTGCGTTACCGGAATCGCACTGATATGGTCCGTGTCGCCCTTCATGATAGCCTGAACCTCAGTGTTCTGATCGGCGTAGATTTTGTAAACCACTTGAGCGATATGCGGCTTAACAGTACCCCAGTAGTTCGGATCGGCATCAAGGGTGTGGCTTTCGCCTTGTTTCCAGGCTGTCCATTTCCAAGGTCCGCTGGTTACGGTCTTGGCCGGGTCTGTACCGAAGGCATTGGTTTGGATTTCAGTCGGCTTTACATCCTTCAGAATGTGCGCTGGCACGATAGCCTGGCACAGGGCGTACAGGAACGGCGCATAGATTTGGGACAATGTGAATTTCACAGTCTGGTCATCGACCTTCTCAACGGTCTTCACCTTGTCAAATGCACTGGTCAGCGGTGAACCTGTCTCCGGATTTTTGCCGGTTTCGATTGTATACACCACATCATCGGCAGTGATCGGCTGGCCGTCACTCCATTTGATTGTATCTTTCAATTTCACGGTATAAGTCAGACCATCTTCAGAGATAACCGGAAGCTCTGCAGCCAGTGACCAAGGCTCCGGAGTTACGTTCCCTCCACGGTCCAGATCATACAAGGAGGCGAATACGAATTGGGCAATATCGCCTGAAGAGGTGTCATTGATTAAGAGAGGATTAATATTAACAATATCGGAGAATGTGCTGAGTACAATTGTTCCGCCGTCAACCGGTGCATCTGCGGCCGGTTCAGCTGTAGCATCAGGTGCTGCGCTCTCAGCGGCTGTTGTTGCTGCAGGAGCATTAGTTGGAGAACTTGCAGTGTTATTGGTGCTGCAACCCGTAAATAGAACCCCTACCAACGATACAACAAGTAAACTAGACCACCATTTTCTCTTTTTCGCCATTCCTTTTACTCCTCCTTAGTTAAGTGCGTGTAGTGAGCGTTACCCGGAACCACAGGTCCGGTTCGCCACCTTCTCTTCAAAGCTTCCGGGAGACTGGGTATTCTGGATGATTCTACCCCTGCCGCTATAATTCAGCTGACATCTGCAATTCATGTAATATAACATCACATGCAATGCCTATGACATTCAGAGATCAAATAGACCGCAGGTCAATTAGAGGCAGGGGCAACTTTCCCGGCTGGGAGTCTTAACAATTCCCTATAAATTATGGTTTATATTACATGTGAATATATCTTACGTCAATATATTTCTTTATCACTTTCATATCTTATTTATGTGTACAAAAAATAATTCCTTCCAATATAGTAAAAAAAACTCACCTTAAACCTCTTTTCAAACTATTCAACTATGTTTAATACTGTTAGTTTTCATGACTTAATGTTATCATTTTCGTGTTAATTCGACATCTTTCAGCATGATTATCTTTTTTGCGAGCTTGGTCGCATAGTGATTTCTATATTTCAATACACAAAAAGGAAGAAAACCAGGCCAGGAGAACTCTTCCGGCAGCCTGTTTTTCTTCCTCATTTTCTTGCTCTTTTTATGTTTTTGACAAAATAGTGACTACGTTACTCCACCGATTTCAACGCTTCAATCATATGAATCCGCTTCAGCTTAAGGTGCATGAACGCCATTACAATCCCCGAGAACAGCACGGTCAGCAAGGCTGCGTACAGATAACTCTGCCACTTGATCAGCGGAGCGAACATCGTGGCATCCAGCTCAGCCGTTGACAGGACAAAGCCATGCAGCAGAATCCCCAGTGCACCGCCGAAGATGATCCCGAGCAGTGTTAAGAGAATATTCTCCCGGTATATATACATGGTGACTTCCTTATCATAGAAGCCCAGCACCTTAATCGTAGACAGCTCACGGACCCGTTCAGACACATTGATATTGGTCAGATTATAGAGCACCA
The DNA here is from genome assembly GCF_038000235.1 of Paenibacillus sp. FSL R10-2199. Classification (NCBI taxonomy): domain Bacteria; kingdom Bacillati; phylum Bacillota; class Bacilli; order Caryophanales; family Paenibacillaceae; genus Paenibacillus; species Paenibacillus sp. FSL R10-2199. Next base: position 1,911,818 of record NZ_JBBOBO010000002.1, read on the forward strand.
CGAAGGCCAGCGCAGCAGCGGACACGATCAGTACTACTATAACAACGTCCATGCTCTTCATGGTTCCGTCAAAAGCTTCGCCCACCCCGCTGGAAAAGCTGACCAGCGCCACTTGCCCGTTGGCGGTTAATTTTTCCCCGAAGTGGTCTTCCCACTGCTTATCCTGCGCGCTATAGTTCAGCAGCTGAGTGTTATAGACCGCCCCGCCGCCAAATACCTTGGCATAGTAAGCCGGCGTCATATACACATAATGCAGCACATAGTTCTCGGTAACCGCCGACACCTTGACCTGATATTCCTCATTGTTGCTATCCAGAACAGTCAGGCTGTCTCCCGGAACCAGATCGTACAGCTTGGCGAGCTTCTCGGTAATGATTGCGCCCTCGTCAGTAAGCATCTTCGGTTCATCTGTTATTCGGTCCTTCAGTACAACGAACGGAGCCAGCTGATCTGCAGCCGCAGGAACAAAAATCCGTACCTCCTGATCGTTAACCCCTTTGGCCCGGGCAGTCATTGCTTCCTGAAGCACATCCAGCGTTCCCGTAACTGCGGACTCCTGTTTAATCAGTTCTGCGTAGGACGCCTTATCTCCGGCTGTTGCATTGTCATGCAGCGCAACCAGGGCGTTATATTTCATAATCCCGCCGAACTGCCGGTCGGCAATGCTGCCAATGGAATCCTTCAGCCCAAAGCCGGTCAGAATAAGCGCGGTACAGCCCGCCACCCCGATTACCGTCATGAACATCCGCTGCTTGTAGCGGAACAGATTGCGGGCCGTCACCTTCTGCACGAAACTAAGCCGTTTCCACAAAAAGCTGAACCGTTCCAGCATAATGCGCTGTCCGCTCTTGGGGGCCTTGGGCCGCATCAGTACCGACGCATTACTGCGCAGCTCCACCCGGGAAGCGATCATCGCCGTCATTGCTGTACATACCAGCGCTACTATTATGGAAATAATGGCGTAGGCGGGATAGAAGCTTTTGATCACGCCCGGCAGGTTATAGAGCTGGCTGTAGGCATTGTAGATAATGCCCGGAAATAAGGTAAAGCCGATCGCAAGGCCCGCAATGGATGCCGCCAGACTAGCGAGTGTGCCATACACCAGGAATTTGGTCATAATATCCATGGAACCATACCCCAGGGCCTTCAAAGTACCGATCTGCAGACGCTGCTCCTCAACCATACGGGTCATCGTCGTTAAGCTGACGAGTGCCGCAATCAGGAAAAAGAACACCGGAAACGCCGTGGCAATCGCCGACAGCCGGTCCGCATTATCCTTGTATTCGGCGTAACCCGGGTTAATCGTCCGGTCTGTCACATACACCTTCGGCAGCTCCAGCGGGTTCTGCGCTGCTGAGGCCTCCGCCTGCTGTTGCTGCGTTTGCTGTTGCTGCGCCTCGTCCATAGGCTGCCGGCCCGCAGCCAGCAGCTTTGCGGCTTCCGCTTTCAGCTCTTCCAGACGCTGCTGCGGGTAATCCTTCAGCGCTTCCTCGGTCTCCGGCAGATGCCGCTCGATGAGAGCATCATAAGCCGGAGTATAAGCTGTTTCTGCAGCCGTATCCGTGAAGCTGAGATAGGCCTCTGTGTACACCGGGAGGCTGAAGTCATCCTCCGGGATGACAGCAAACGCATCGGCTGTCCCTTTGCCGATCCGGCTCGTTCCTCGGGTCGACGTTTCAATATATTGCGGACTCTGCGCGAAGCCGACCACGGTATAGCTCAATGTCTGGAAGTTCCCCGCCAGATCATCCCCTGCCTCGCCGCTGAAGGTAATTGAATCTCCCAGCGAGAACTTCTCCTCCTGCAGCAGATAAGCGTCAAGTACGATCTCCCCGGATACCTCAGGCAGATGCCCGGAGGTAATCTTGTACCCGTTCAGTTCATTATCGTCAGCATAGGAATACACCTTAGCAATCAGTCCGCTCTCACCAAGAAACACATCCGAGCTGTACACAGGCTGAACAGTCTTCACTCCGGGAATGTCCCGAAGATTATCAATACTCTTCTCTGTCAGCCCATAAGTGGACTGAACGCGTAAATCCATCAGCCTATGATCCTTATAATAAGTCGCTGCGGTATCCAGCATATCCGGCCCCGCTGATTTGATCCCGGCAAAAAAACTTACCCCCAGCATAATAATCGCAAAAATCGAGAGAAACCTTGCTTTCGTATGACGGATTTCCCGAAAAACATCCTTCCATAATGCCCGTTTCTTCATGTCCTCCGGCTCCTTACCATTCAATATCTTCCACGGATACCGGTGTTGCGTTCCTCACCATTTTCCGTACCTTCGCGTTATTGATTTCAATAACCCGGTCCGCCATCGGTGCAATAGCCAAGTTATGCGTAATGACAATAACCGTGGTTCCGGTATTGCGGCAGGTATCCTGCAGCAGCTTCAGTACCTGTTTGCCGGTATTGTAATCGAGCGCACCTGTCGGCTCATCGCAGAGCAGCAGCTTCGGCTGTTTGGCCAGCGCTCTGGCAATGGCGACACGCTGCTGCTCCCCGCCGGACAGCTGGGCCGGAAAGTTATTCAGCCGCTCTCCAAGTCCTACATCCTCCAGCACCTTGCGGGCATCCAGCGCACGCGGAGAGATCTGGGATGCCAGCTCAACATTCTCCAGCGTCGTCAGATTGGGCACAAGATTATAGAACTGGAACACAAAACCCACGTCATTACGGCGGTAGCCGGTCAATTCTTTGGCGCTGAAACGAGCGATGTCGGTACCGTCCACAATGACCTGGCCTTCGTCGGCGGAATCCATCCCGCCCAGTATGTTAAGCACCGTCGATTTCCCCGCTCCGCTGGGACCTACAATCACAGCGAACTCGCCCTGTTCAATTTCAAAATCAATTCCGTCATTGGCTACAATCAGGGTCTCCCCCATCTTATACCGCTTATATTCGCCTTTCACAGTAACAAACGCCATGCCATCTCCTCCTGTCTTCTCCACAAACCGCCTTTGCTTGGGCATACATGCCGGCAATGCAGCCCTGCTCTCAAGTTTAGCACAAGAGCCCCCTATAAATACAAAAGCGGGATTATGCGGCAATCCCGTGCCCCGTTCCTTGCCGGAATAACGGAATCAGAACAAAATTACCCTAACGGCTAAATCAAGCTGGAGCCTATGCGGTTATGCGGGCTGTGCAGCTTATGTAGATATAAAGGCTACTCCACAATGCTCCTCATTTTCTCCTGTTGCCCGTATTCGGTGAAATCAGGGGCACTTTTGCTCTTCATTTCCGCCTCCCG
>NZ_JBBOBO010000003.1:0-64997 GCF_038000235.1 Paenibacillus sp. FSL R10-2199
CCGGACGAAGGCGACATCGACAGCATTTGTGTCGGAAGCACAGAGCATGACAGTAAATGCTTTTGTGCCAACATCGGAAGCAATTCCGGCCGCAGAGATTGACTATGCGGCTGAGCAGCTGACGGGTCTGACGCCAAACGGGTCGTACACAATAAACGCTACACTGACAGTAACAGCGGCCGCAGATGGTAGGCTGGCTATAGATAGCAGCTGGCTGGGAACGTCACTGAACATTGTGAAGAAAGGTAACGGTTCGACGACTTTAGACAGTGCGGCGCAGACGTTGAGTATTCCTAGTCGTCCGGCAGCACCTACTGGTGTGGCGGCGACGGATGAAACGAAAATTAATGGGAACGACGGTACGCTCACGAATGTGACTTCCGCGATGGAATACAAGAAGGGGATGTTAGGTGTCTGGGAGAATGTTACAGGCGTAACCGTGACAGGACTTGCACCGGACACGTATTACGTACGGACGAAGGCGACATCGACAGCATTTGTGTCGGAAGCACAAAGCGTGACAGTGAATGTTTTTGTGCCAACATCGGAATCGACCCCGGCAGCAGAAATTGACTATGCGGCTGAGCAGCTGACGGGACTGGCGACAAGCGGTTCGTATACGATAAACGGTACGCTGGCAGTAACGGCGACAGCAGATGGTAAGCTGGCTATAGATAGCAGCTGGCTGGGCACGTCACTAAGCATTGTGAAGAAAGGCAACGGTTCGACGACTATAGATAGCGTGGCGCAGACGGTGAGCATCCCTGTTCGTCCGGCGGCACCTACTGGTGTGGCGGCGACGGATGAGACAGCAATAGATGCCGAAGATGGCTCATTGACTGGCGTAACCACAGCGATGGAGTACAAAAAGGGGACAGCAGGTGAGTGGACCGATGTAGCGGGCACAACTGTAACAGCGCTTGTGCCGGACACGTATTACGTCCGGACGAAAGCTACAGCATCGGCATTCACTTCGGCTTCTGTGCAACTGACAGTATTGTCGTTCACGGCAACGCCGGAAGCGACTCCGGCAGCGGACATTGACTATGCGGCTGAGCAGCTGACAGGTCTGACACCGGACGCGTCATACACAGTGAACGGTACACCAGTAACAGCGGCAGCGGATGGTAAGCTGGCTATAGATAGCAGCTGGCTGGGAACGTCACTGAACATTGTGAAGAAGGGTAACGGTTCGACGACTATAGACAGTGCGTCGCAGACTGTGAGTCTTCCAGCCCGTCCGGCAGCTCCGGTTGGTGTCACTGTTACAGATGTGACGTACAACGGGGCGAATGACGGTACCCTGCAGAATCTGACAGTACAAATGGAGTACAAGATTGGCAGTACAGGTCTTTGGTCAGAAGTTACAGACACAATCATTATTGGTCTTGCACCGGACACGTATTATGTACGGGAGAAGGCCACGTCAACAGCATTCGCTTCTAATATTGCTCAGGTTACCGTTCATGATTCGGATGCAGTCATCCCGGCTGCACCTGAAGTGGCAGCGGATGACCAGAACAATACGATTGTTGGTCTGGACACCAGCATGGAATTCTCAGTGGACGATGGAAATTTCGTACGCTACGACGGAACCAACCTGCCGGACTTGAGCGGTGAACACACCGTTAAGGTGAGGGTTGCGGCCAGCGGATCGGTTCCGGCAGGGCCGGCAACTACACTGGCCTTTACAACTAATGAGCTTATCCCTGCGGGGGGCTTGTCGGTGAGCGCCAGCGATCCAAGTGGTGCAGGGAATAACGGATATACGCAGATCAGTGTTACACCGGAGCCAACTGCAGGACATAAGCTGCTGTACAAGAATTTTGGCTCTGGCAGCGTTGTTGCACCTAATGCGGGGGAAACCCTGACGGGATACACCCTTGTAGGAATCGATGGTCTAATTCCTGCAGCTAACGGCGATAGGATTGGAATAGCAGAAGTGGATGCTGACGGCAAGGTAGTGAAGTACGGCAGCGCAACAGCGGTTGTTGTGGCGGCTAATACCGTAACACCAGATCCCGATCCCGTCAGTCCGGGAACCGGAAGCAATCCGGGCAGCGGAACCAGTACCGGTAACGCGGCAAGCAATGTTACCGATGTGGTTGTCCTTGTTAACGGCAAGGAAGAGAACGCGGGCAAAGCCACAACAACGACCTCCGGAAACTTGAAGATAACTACTATCGCTGTTGATCCGGCGAAGCTTCAAGCGAAGCTGGATGCGGAAGGGAATGGCGCTGTAGTTACAATTCCGATGATGCTGGATTCCAATATCATCATCGCGGAGTTGAACGGCCAGATGATCAAGAACATGGAGAATGTATCGGCTACCCTGGTGCTTCAGACAACCAAAGGGACTTATACTTTGCCGGCCTCCGAGATCAACATCGGTGCGTTGGCCGAGAGACTCGGAAACGGGATTAAGCTGGAGGACATTACGCTGAGGATTACGATTGGCGAAACCCCGGCATCCATGAACCAGGTAGTGACAGCTGCTGCAGGCAGAGGGGGCTTTACCCTTGTTGCACCGCCAATAGATTTCACCGTTACCGCAACTTACGGTACATTGACAGTGGAAGTGAGCCGGTTCAATGCTTACGTGGAGCGGACAGTAGCTCTTCCGGATGGTATTGACCCTAACCGGATTACGACGGGCATCGTCGTAGATCCGGATGGTACAGTGCGCCATGTGCCGACCAGACTCGTCCGGAATGACGGCAGATATTACGCAGATATCAAGAGCTTGACGAACAGCTCGTATGCGGTGGTCTGGCATCCGCTGACTTTTGCAGATGTGGACAATCACTGGGCGAAGAACGCAGTGAACGATATGGGATCGCGTCTGGTCATTAACGGTGTGAACGAAACGACCTTCAACCCGAACGCAGACATCACCCGTGCAGAGTTCGCAGCTATTATCGTACGCGGCCTGGGATTGAAGCCTGGGGAAGGAACATCGGCGTTTGCAGATGTTGCAGCGGATAGCTGGTATGCAGCAGCGGTGGAAACAGCATCCGAATACGGGCTGATCACCGGCTTCGAGGACGGAACCTTCCGTCCCGAAGCCCGAATCACACGTGAACAGGCCATGAGCATTATCGCCAAAGCGATGAAGCTGACAGGCCTGGCAGACCAGACTGGCACAGTGGATACAGCAAGTGTACTTGCAGCCTTTACAGATGCAGGCAGCATAGGTGCCTGGGCCGGGGATAGCCTGGCGCTTGCTGCTAAGGCTGGCTTAATCACCGGCCGTGGAGACAGCAAGCTGGAGGCAAAGGCTAATGTTACCCGCGCGGAAGTGGCAGTACTGATTCAGCGGCTGCTGCAGAAGTCGGATTTGATTGATTAATTAAGTTAATTATAGGAGAAGCGAATTCAGACACTGTGCTGATTTCGCTTCTTTATTGTATAGAAAATTATACAATTTCCAGAAATGTGGATCCGGGCATTCGTTTGGCTTCCTAATGCTAATTGATATTGATTATCAATATCAATTATGTTAATATAATTTTGTTCACTAGGGAACAAAAATAAAAAAGTCTATTGCTGATACTGAACTTGGTCTGCAACTACTACAAGAGAGGGGAGATAGCGAAATTGGAGTTTCAAAATAATTTTAAAGGTCACCTTTACGAGCAATATATTAGAATGCTGCATCTGAATGAGTTGTATACAGAACAAGAATTTAATTCGTTTCGGGAACAGGCCAGAAAGTACCAGATTGACATGCTCTCCAACAATATTACTAGTGTACACGTTATTGATTGCATTGGTGATTATGAACCGATAAATCATACCGGGATTGTGGAGAAGATGGGGTTGTCCAAAGCTGGCATTAATAAAATTTGTTCAAAGCTGCTGGAAATGGGCTTCATTATGAGAAGTCAGCTGAACAACAATCGTAAGGAGATTTACTTTAGTTTAACGGATAAGGGAAGACACGTTTATGATTTGCATAAAGAGCTGCACAAAGAAAAAGAAGAAAGGTTTTACCAATTCATTGAATCCTATACAGAGGCTGAACTGCAGACTATTGGAAAATTTATGAGCGATTTGGTGGCGCGTGCCGAAGAATACTCCGAAGGGAAGTTTACGATAAATGACGACATTAAGGATTGAGGAATTAAGATCCAAGATTGAAGGGAAAGAAATTTTAAAAGGGCTCTCACTGGAGCTTCAGGGCGGAGAGATTCATGCGATTATGGGGCCTAACGGGACGGGAAAAAGTACGTTGGCTTCAGCTTTAATGGGCCATCCCAAATATGAGGTTACTGGCGGCAAGGTGACACTAGACAATGAAGATCTTCTGGAGATGGAGGTGGATGAGCGTGCCCGTGCAGGCTTGTTCCTCGCTATGCAGTACCCAAGTGAAATTGCCGGCGTAACCAATTCGGATTTTCTCAGAAGTGCCATCAATTCACGGCGTGAAGAAGGAGAAGAAATATCCTTAATCCGTTTCATCCGTGAAATGGAGAGCAAAATGAAGGGGCTGGAGATGAACCCGGAATTTGCGCATCGTTATTTGAATGAGGGTTTCTCCGGCGGTGAAAAAAAGCGGAATGAGATTTTGCAAATGATGCTGCTTGAACCCAAGTTTGTGATCCTGGATGAAGTGGACTCCGGGCTTGATATTGATGCACTGCGTATTGTGGCCAATGGTGTAAATGAGATGCGCAGCGCGGATAGAGGCTTTTTAATCATCACCCATTATCAACGGCTGTTGAATTATATTACCCCGGATTTTGTACATGTCATGATGCAAGGCCGGATAGTTAAATCTGGCGGTCCGGAGCTTGCCCACCGTTTAGAGGCAGAAGGGTACGATTGGGTGAAGGAGGAGCTTGGGATTACGGATAAGGCGGTAGGCGGGGAAGTTTAAGAGCCGGAGAGGAGGAATAGCAAATGGCTATACAAGCCAGAAATTCAATGAATGTGGATGAATTACGCGCATGGTCAAGCGCTAAGGATGAACCTCGTTGGCTGCTTGAACGCCGGATTCGGGCACTTGAGCTGGCAGGGACACTGGATCTGCCAAGCGTGGAGAAAATCAAACTCGAAAAATGGGATATCTACGAGAGTGGAGATTACAAAGCTGAGAATGCGTGGTCAGGTTTGGAAGATGCGCCGGAGATTGTTCGAGGTTTGGTTGCTTCTCCAGTGACAGGCGGACTAATCGTTCAGTTCAATTCGGATGTAGTATATACGAAATTGTCCGAGAGCTTAGCCGCCCAGGGAGTAATTTTAACGGATCTGCATACTGCGGCAAAAGAGTATGAGCAGATGGTTCAACGTTATCTCTTTCAGGCAGTGAAGCCGGAAGAGCACAGATTGTCAGCTGTGCACAGTGCCTTATGGAGTGGTGGCGTTTTTCTATATGTCCCAGACGGTATAGAGATTGAAGTTCCCATTCAAGCGATCTTTTATAGCGATACGAGCGGGGTTCGTTTTGCTCCTCATATCTTGATTGTGACTGGTAACAACAGCAAGATCAGCTATGTGGATCATTATATATCGAGCAGAGATGATATCAAGGTTTTGCATAACGGTGTGGTAGAGGTGTTTGCAGGGGCAGGCTCCAAGGTGCAGGTTGCTTCTGTTCATCAGCTTGCTGCAGCAACAACGGATTTCACCCAGCGGCTTGCGGTTGTGCTTGCGGATGGCGGTGTAGAATGGATTGTCGGCGAGATGAATAATGGCTATACCGCCAGTGATACCAAGACATTACTCCAAGGCAACGGGTCCATCTCTGACGCTAAGGTGATTGCGATAGGCTCTGGGGACCAGAAATTGAGTTTTACTACGCAAGCCCAGCATTTTGGCAGAAGCTCGGTGAGCCAAATGATCACACGCGCAGTAATGCGTGAAGAAGCTACAGCCATTATCAACGGGATTACAAAAATCGAAAAAGGTGCAACCCATTGTGATGGTCAGCAAACAGAACGTGTACTGATGTTAAGTCCAAATGCGCGCGGCGATGCCAATCCGATCCTGCTGATAGATGAGGATGATGTAACCGCCGGTCATGCTGCATCCGTGGGGCAAGTAAACGCGGAACAAATCTATTATCTGATGTCGCGCGGCATCTCACGGAGTGAAGCCGAATATCTTGTTATTTTCGGATTCCTCGCTCCTGTCATTTCGGAGATCCCGCTGGAGGGAGTGCGTAGCCGCCTGCAGGATGTAGTGGAGAAAAAGCTTGGCAGATCATAGGGAATTAGAGCCAATCAAAGTGATTCTTATGAAGGTTAAAAGGAGCGACACTAATGGCTAAAAAAGCGCCGGATATGGGTGAATATAAATACGGGTTTCGCGATGAGCACCAGTCTATTTTTCAATCTGGAAAAGGTCTGACTGAAGAGATTGTCCGGGAAATTTCCCGAATTAAGGAAGAGCCGGAGTGGATGCTCGATTTTCGGCTGAAAGCCTTGAAGCAATTCTACAAAATGCCGATGCCTGAGTGGGGAGCGGATTTGTCCGGGCTAAATCTTGATAACATCCAATATTACGTTCGGCCATCCGAAAAACAGGGAAAGACCTGGGAGGAGGTTCCCTCCGAGATTAAAGCAACCTTTGACAAGCTAGGTATTCCTGAAGCGGAGCAAAAGTTTCTGGCAGGCGTATCCGCTCAATACGAGTCGGAAGTAGTCTATCACAGTATGCGGAAGGAACTGGAGGATCAAGGTGTTGTTTTCCTTGATACGGATACTGCTTTAAAGCAATATCCTGAAGTGTTCAAGCAATATTTCGGAACGATCATCCCTCCCGCCGACAATAAATTTGCTGCGCTTAACAGCGCGGTTTGGTCAGGTGGCAGCTTTGTATACATCCCGAGAGGTGTTCAGTGTGAGGTGCCGATCCAAGGGTACTTCCGGATTAATTCTGAAAATATGGGACAATTCGAGCGGACATTAATTATTGCCGAAGAGGGCAGCTTTGTCCACTATGTGGAAGGATGCACAGCGCCTATTTATAGTACCAGTTCTCTGCACAGCGGAGTTATTGAAATTATTTGCCGGAAAGATTCCCGTGTCCGTTACACGACAATCCAGAATTGGGCTCCTAATATCTACAACTTGGTAACCCAAAGGGCTGTGGCAGAGGAAAATGCCACAATGGAATGGGTGGACGGCAACATTGGCTCCAGGGTAACCATGAAGTATCCGGCTGTAATATTGAAAGGAAGGGGAGCTAGGGGGTCCATCCTGTCTATTGCCGTAGCCGGTAAAGATCAGCATCAAGATGCCGGCGCGAAGGTAATTCACCTTGCTCCCGAGACAACATCTACGATTATATCCAAATCCATCAGCAAGCAGGGCGGCAAAGTAAACTACCGGGGATTGTCCAGCTTCAGCCGCGATTCTGCAGGCTCCAAGTCTAATATTAAGTGTGATACGTTGATTTTGGACAATCTGTCATCATCAGATACGATTCCGTACAATGAAATTAAAAATGATCAGATTACTTTGGAGCACGAGGCAACAGTATCCAAAGTGTCCGAGGAGCAATTGTTTTACTTAATGAGCCGCGGACTTACAGAACAAGAGGCCACACAAATGATTGTAATGGGCTTCATTGAGCCGTTTACCAAAGAATTGCCGATGGAATATGCCGTTGAAATGAATCGGTTGATTCAATTTGAGATGGAAGGAAGCATCGGTTGATTCATAAAGGAAGTACGAGGTGTTGGTAATGAAGAAAAAGAATTCGGACAATTCAGAACTAGCTCAACTTACCCGGGAGATACGGAAACTTCAGTTCTACTACAATATGTTGTCAGGATTGAGCGCAAGCTGTGGTGCGTTGATACCTTTAGACTCTGTTTATACGCTTATAAGGGAACTTTCGGATCAAGAGGCCATTCTTAGGCAAAAAGCAAAGGATCACTCAGACTATCTAGTTTGAAAAAGAGAATTGACTGTTGGTAAAACAATGATAGGAGCTGGAATTATGGAGGAGAATGGAATTTTATTCGATGAAGTATCGGAAGTGCTTCTCAAACTACGTCCTTTCTTACTGCGTGACGGCGGAGATGCTGAACTCGTCGAGGTGGAGAACGGTATAGCCAAATTAAGATTTTTGGGAGCTTGCAACGGTTGCCCAAGTGCTACGATTACGTTAAAGGCTGCTATTGAGCGCGCAATTCTAGAGGAAATCGATGATATTAAAGAAGTTGTACAAGTATTCTAAATTCCTTTTAACAGAAGAGGCTGTTATACAAAAATCCGCATAGAAAAAATGCCGAATCAATTAAGACATACGAAGGAAAGGATTGATTTAATAATGTTCGAGAAAATTTTTGTGGCCATCGATAAATCTGAAATAACTAACAAAATCCTTGAAGCAACCGTTGAAATTGCACAAAACAAAAATACTCAGGTAACTTTGGTGAATGTCAGCCATGCATATGTAAACAGCGGAATGCCATATATACCAGAGAGCTACTTGGAAGAAATGTTAAATGAGATGGAAAAGATGAGTTTAGAACAGCTTCAACAAGCCCGATTCAAATTAGCGGCTGAAGGGATCTTTGCAGAAACGATTCATCTTAAGGGAGACCCAGCGCATGAAATATTAAATTATGCAAAAACAGCAACTAATTATTATTGGAAGTCGGGGGCTAAGCGGTATTAAAGAAATGATGTTAGGTAGTGTCAGTCACAAAGTTTCACAGTTATCAAATTGCCCCGTCCTGATTGTTCACTAAATTTCATAACGGGACGGCTCCCTTACGGGCAACAGTTGGATAATAACGTCCAAATTAAGATACGTTTATCCAATTACTAATGTTATCAATCGATTGATGTAGCGGGGAAATATCTGATGCCGGGCTGATCATGCGCATGTCCATCTGTTTGCAGATGGTAAGCCGTTCACGTTGCCCGTCAGCGAAGGGCTGCTGCATTTTGCCTATCATCATATTCTGAAACGAAGCTTGGCCGGAGTGTACTGAAGAAAAGAATGAAGCGGAATGCTCTGACCGCACTGTATTCGGGGGTAACCACTATGCGCAGTGTAGGGGAGTTCTTCTATACAGATGTTCAGTTAAGGGATGAAATGAAGGCGAACCAGTATGTTGGGCCTAATCTGCTGGTCAGTGGATGAGCTGCTTGATTCGGTATGGGGCATTCAGGAGTGATCCTCTGCGAGTTTATCCACCTGCTTGTTGTAAGACGCACGTAAACCAAGTTCCCGCATGTACTTTCCTACTGTCCGTTCGCTAATAATATAGCCCTCTTCCCTTAAGAGGAGGGTGATTCTTGGACTGCCGTACTGGCCGTGGTTAGCCTCAAAGAGGTAAGCGACCCGCTTTAGAAGTAAGGCTTTGCGCTTCGCCTGAGGGCTGACTTCGGTGCTTCTCCATTTGTAAAATCCGCTCCGCGATACTTCAAGAATGCTGCACAGCCTCTCTACCGTAAATTCGGAGCTATGGTCTTCGATGAACTGAAATCATTGTGCTTTAGATTGCGGAAGATATACGCGGGTCTTTTTTAGGACGGCAAGCTCCTCTTCTTTTGCCAGCACCTGCTTGTTCAGTTCGTGAATCTTGTCTGCAAGGACAGACTTTTCACCCTTATTATTCATTCTCATACCCACCCCGTAAATTCCAGAATACTTGCCTTCGCCGACTGTGTCTCGGACTGGGCACTCTTACGCCATTCCTTGGGTGACGTGCCCATTAGCTTAGAGAAGCAGCGGTTGAAGCTGGAGATGGAATGAAACCCCACCTTCTCAGAAATCTCAAGAATAGAATCCTCGGTGCTCTTCAGCTGCTTACAAGCCTCTTCGATCCGGGTACTGCTCAGGAAATCGAGAGGGGCGGTGCCCATCATTTCATGGAATTTGCGGCGGAAGTGGGTGGTGCTCAGGTGGCAGAGGTCGGCCAGGAAGTCGATGGTCATCGGCAGCATATAGTTTCTGGTGATATACTCCAGTGCCGGGGAGATGACGAAGTCGCCCTTCAGATTATGCCCTGCTTCCTGATCGGTCAGCGCCTCATTCGTGGAATGGATTCGGAGCAGCTCGATATACAGGGACAGCAATAAGCCATAGGCGCTCTCCTGATAATAAGGCTTCTGCTGCTGCAATTCCTCCACGATCGACGTGGCCAGACTATACACCATGGGGTGCTTATCCTTATTCAGGATACAGTTCTTCCCCAGCACCGCCCACAAATTGGGCTCGAAGTTGCTATAGGCGCTCTTGAAGGAATGCTGAAAGAGGTCCTCCGGCGAGAAAAAGAGATAAGACCACAGACTGGCCTCACCCGGAGAACTATACGTCGTATGCGGAAGGTACCGGGGGAGGAAGGTCACATCACCGGCTGTAAAAGGTACAGACTCGCCTTTGATCTCCATGATGCCGCTATCCGAATAGCAAATCCCAATCTCCAGGTGGTTATGGAAATGCAGGTGCTCGCTCTTGATATCGGAAATCTTCCAGCGTTCCCCGCTTAACAGCAGCACAGGGAAATGGATCGGCAGGCTGTAGTGGCGGTACTCGATGACGGGTTTCTTTTTTCTGGGCATATCCGGGGACTCCTCTATAATATTAAAATAGATAAATGGTCGAAAATGCGCAGTTTTGCTGTGAATATGCTTAGATATAGAATATTTTACTGCTTACAATGGAGTATGTAAAGCGCTTGCAATGAGACGGATAGTAAGCGCTATTGAGGCGCGTGATACAAGAGAGGGGTAATAAGATGATTCAAGTGGATTTCAACAGGGAAGAGATTCTAAGCATTATTGATAAGGTCACCAACAAAACACTGGCGATGGACTTAACATGGGACTGGCCTTGCGGCGTAGCTTATTATGGGGTATCCAGAGCTTATCAGACTACAGGGAACAAGGAGTACCTGGACAGGCTGGTTCAGTGGGCGGATGAATATATTGAGCTGGGGCTGCCGGACTGGACGGTCAACACTTGTGCCATGGGCCACATGCTGATCACCTTGTATGAAGCGACTGGAGAGCAGAAATATTGGGATATTGCGATGAGCAAGGTGGAATACATCCGGAAGAATGCACTGCGGTTCGGAGACAATGTGCTGCAGCATACGGTATCGATTTCTAATGATTTTCCGGAACAGGCTTGGGCGGATACGCTGTTTATGGCGGCATTCTTCCTGCTGCGTGTGGGCAGTAAGCTGAAGGATCAGGAGCTGATCCAGGATGCCCTTAACCAATACTACTGGCATATCAAATACCTGCAGGATCCTGGCACCGGCTTCTGGTTCCATGGCTATAACAATGTGAAGCAGGATCATATGTCCGGATTATACTGGGGCAGAGCGAATGCCTGGGGTGCGTATACGATGTCGCAGGTGAAGCCGCTTTTGAAGGACTGGTATTTGTATCCGCAGTGTATGGACGTGGAATGTTCGCTCCGTGATCAGCTGGCGGCGCTGAAGCTTGTCCAGACAGATAACGGCTTGTGGCGGACGGTGCTGGATGATGAGGAATCTTATGAAGAAGTATCGGCATCCTGCGGCATTGCGGCGGCGATGATCAACAACGGCAACCCGCTGCACACCAAATACGTGCAAAAAGCGTTAAAAGGCATTCTTGCAAACATCAGCGAAGACGGACGTGTCCTGGGCGTATCCGGCGGCACAGCCGTAATGAAGGACCGCGAAGGGTACCGCAATATTCCAAAAGACTGGATTCAAGGCTGGGGCCAAGGCTTAGCGCTTGCTTTCTTGTCCGATATGCTTAAATAGGAGGGAACCGAATTGTCCAAACCATCAACAGGCGCTTTCACACTGCCGGGAGAATCCGGTTACGAAGCGCTAACGCTTGAACTCGCTGAACGCTGGGGTGCCGATGTCATCCGTGACAGTGACGGTACACAGTTATCTGATGAGATTATCAATGCCGGATACGGCATTTATTCTACAGTCTGTATCATCCGGGACCATAATGAATGGGCGTCGCAGAACCCGGATAAGCTGCAGCAGAGCTTCCTTATTACGAATCCGAAGGTGGCTGTGCAGGATTATTTATCGGTCTACCTGATGGAGGATTTCTTCGCTGAACAGTTCAGAGTGAATGATTCCCGTGAGGCGTTCAAGTACTGGCAGGTGTATGACCGGACGACCGGTGAGGAAGTACCGCGAGAGCAATGGAATTACGACCGGGAATCAGGCAATGTGGTGCTTACCGGAATCGTACCTTGGCATAAATACACCGTCAGCTTCATGGCCTACCGGATCTGGGAAGAGATCTCGATGTACAATCACACCACGAACAACTGGAACAAAGAGCATCTGATGCAGATTGATCCTATGTATCAGGACACGCAGAAGTACCTGCTGGACTGGATGGAAGACTGGTGTGTGAAGCATAAAGAAACAACGGTTGTCCGCTTTACTTCCCTGTTCTATAATTTCGCCTGGATCTGGGGCAGCAGTGAGCGTAACCGTCATCTGTTCTCAGACTGGGGTTCCTATGATTTCACGGTGAGTGCCAGAGGTCTGGATCTGTTCGCGCAGCAATACGGCTATTCGCTGACGGCAGAGGATTTCGTGAACGGCGGCAAATACCGCGTCAGTCATATCCCGGCGGAGCAGCGCAAGCTGGACTATATGGCTTTTATCAATGATTTCGTGATCGGATTCGGCAAGCAGTTAATAGATATTGTGCATAAGCATGACAAGCTGGCGTATGTCTTCTACGATGACAGCTGGGTTGGCGCAGAGCCTTACAATGACCGCTTCGGTGAGTTTGGTTTCGACGGAATGATCAAATGTGTGTTCTCCGGATATGAAGCAAGGCTCTGTTCAGGGGTGAAAGTGGATACGCATGAGATACGGCTGCATCCGTACTTGTTTCCGGTGGGTTTAGGCGGCGCGCCTACCTTCATGGAAGGGGGGAATCCGACACTGGATGCCAAAAAATACTGGATCAACATCCGGCGTGCCCTCCTGCGTGAGCCGATTGACCGGATTGGCCTGGGCGGATATCTGCATCTGGTCGAGCCTTACCCGGATTTCTGTGATTATATCGAGAAGATTGCGAATGAATTCAGAGAGATTAAGGAGCTGCATGAGCAAGGCAAGCCATATCATATCAAGACCAAGGTTGCTATTCTGCATAGCTGGGGCAAGCTGAGATCTTGGACCTTGTCCGGCCACTTCCATGAGACGTATATGCATGATCTGATTCACATTAATGAAGCTCTATCCGGTCTGCCGGTTGAGGTGCAGTTCATTGATTTCGAGGATATCCGCCAGGGCGTGCTGCAGCATGTGGATGTAGTGATTAATGCAGGCAGTGCCGGTACAGCCTGGAGCGGCGGGGACTACTGGAAAGACAGCAAGTCTGTAGATGTCCTGACCAAATGGGTGTATGAGGGCGGTACCTTTATCGGGATTAACCAGCCTTCAGCGGTTGAGGGATACGACAGCTACTTCAGAATGGCGCATGTTCTGGGTGTGGATGAGGACACGGGTGCGCGGGTAGCTCACGGCAAATGGGCGTATGAGGTTCAAGCTGAGCAAGGTCTGGTGCCTGATGGCGCCAGCATTACACCGAAGAACGGTGTCCATCTTACGGATGGTTCCGCTGCTGTGATGAGTGAGTTGGACGGTAAGATTACATTGTCTACGAATAACTTTGGTAAGGGTAAGGGAATCTACCTGCCTTCCTTCGAATTCGGCTGGGAGAATACCCGCCTGCTGCTGAACCTGATCCGCTATGCCGGTAAGGAGCTACAGGAAACGAAATATATTCCGGATAACCTCTATACCGAGTGCGCGTATTATCCGGAGAGCAAGATGCTTGTCGTGATCAATAACAGCGACCAGCTGCAAAAGACTACGATCGAGACGGAGTATGGTCCGCAGACTCTGGAATTGGAACCGTTCGATACGATTATTCGGACTATTGGGGAATAGGAATGTGAAAAAGCTCAAGCCTGGGGTGTTATGCCGGGCTTGGGCTTTTTGTGTTGTGTGAGATGTTAAACGGGCCCAATGTATGCGAAAAATCGAATACAAGGTGCCGGCGATGGGGGGGATGAGCCCAATGTATGCGAAAAATCGAATACAATGTGCCGGCGATAGGGGAGATTGGCCCAATGTATGCGAAAAATCGAATACAATGTGCCAGCGATGGGGTAAATGAGCCCAATGTATGCGAAAAACCGAATACAATGTGCCAGCGATAGGGGGAATGAGCCCAATGTATGCGAAAAACCGAATACAATGTGCCGGCGATAGGGGAGATTGGCTCAATGTATGCGAAAAACCGAATACAATGTGCCAGCGATAGGGGGAATGAGCCCAATGTACGCGAAAAACCGAATACAATGTGCCGATGATAGGGGAGATTGGCTCAATGTATGCGAAAAACCGAATACAATGTGTTACTGGAAGGATTCCCCTAACCTTTGTGGAATTACAAAGCAAAGACGCTGAAGCTTTCAGCGACAGGCTCCCGGAGGACTTCCCATGGACAAATCCGCCCGCTTCAAACAATCCATAGCCTTCATAGAGGAACGTTTATACGAAGACATCAACCTTGGACAAGCTGCGCAGGCCGGTTACACGTCGCTGATGCAGCTGTATCGTGACTTCTACACCTATACCGGACATTCGGTAAAAGAATACATACGCAAGCGCAGGCTGTCAGCCGCGCTCGGGCTGATCCGAGCTTCGCAGCGTCCGCTTGCTGAGATTGCCTACTCCTGCGGCTATAGCTCCCAGCAGGCTTTGTGCAAATACGTGAAATCCGCAACCCATATGACACCGCTAGAGTACCAGAAGAGTGAAGCCTGCTACTTCTTCCCCAGATTCGACAGTGAAACCATCCGGCAGGTAACGGTCACCGCTGAAACGATCCCCAAGACCTTACGCGCGAAATTCTATCATCCCAAGCAGTACGGCATTGAGCAACAAGCGCTAGAAGCGCTGCATTTTCTAATACCTGAATACCAGGGCAGAATCTTCGGCAGAGACGGGCAGCAGCGGGACGGCTTATTCTGTTATGAGCTCGCTGTGGAGTATGGTGCGGATTTGCTAGACACACTGGCAGACAGTACTTTTCAGGGAATAAAGGTGGCTCAAGAATTCAGTTCAACCTTCGCGAAGACAACCGTTAGGAACGATGAGGCCGAGATCGGGCTGGCGTGGGATTATCTCTATCTGAAGTGGCTGCGAACCAGTATGTTCGTGCAGGATGATGTGCGTTATTTCGAAGAATATATCTGCAAAAGCGGGCAAGTGAGGAAGCTGATTCTGTATCTGCCAGTGAAGAGGCGGACGGATTATGACAAGATCAGTGTGAATTTCTGTGCAGGTCTAGAGTTTCTGGTGTCGTCCCGGGAAGGGGATCAGGCAGAGGAGGAGGCATCTGCTGCGGTGATGAACTATATATCCCTTCATACCCCTGAGGTGATAAGCACAGTAAAGGAGTTCTATGTAGCCCAAAGCGGCTTAAGCTACACCTGCGGTGTGTGTCTGGAACAGACGATAGAGCTTCCCGTGAATAGCAGGCTTAAAATATTGCGGGTTGCCGAAGGCCATTATGCGATGCTCGAGAGGGACAGTTGTAGTGACCGCGGAGTGTTTATTGCTCTTTTGGATACATGGATACAGGAGCACGGATGGAGCAAGGATGAGCTGCCTGCTTTTACTACCTATGAGACCGGAGGTCAGGGTGACCCGGATGCTATCACAATGAGAGTGTGGATCAAGCTGAAAGATGTTAAGAACGGATAATATTTAGTACGCGTTCATCTATAAACTAGATTTATATAGGAAAGGAGCACACAAATGAATCTAAGAAAACAAGCACTGCCGCAGCATGCGCCCGAAGACTACAGCCCCCGCGTGAAGCCGGTAATCCTGAGAATGGTGGAGGAGATGAAGCAGATGGAGATTCCAAGTGAGATTCAGGTAGAACAGATTACGGAGCTGTGCAGTATTGTGGACCGGCCGGAGATGAAAGTGGTGGGCATCGCGCTGCCGGTTTCGTATGAGAGCCGGGGATATGGCGGTTTTTATGGGTTTGAGCATGCGAGCTGTACGTTGAATGATTACTTTTATACCAAGAAGCTGACTTCAGAAGGCGATATCGCGCTCCTCTCCGGTCTCATCACCCGGCAAATCAAAGGTAAAGAGGTTGTTACCGTACGATCAGAGGTGCAGGGTGACGGCAATTATAAAATCATTGTGGGATATGAGGTAAGCAGCTTCGACGGGTTACCCGCACATTTGCCGGAATATACTGAGACGCTTACAGTGCCTGCATGCCGCTATGCCAAAGTCCTGATCAATGAGACAAAGGAGGCTGGACGGATCGGCTATGATGAGCGGATGCATGCAGATGAATATTTCATCGGCCAGTTCCGTAATGACACCAGCTACGTCTATAACCCTTCCGGCCTTAGCTTCAATACATATGATGACTCAGGGGAGATTCTCACCAAATACGAACCTGTTAAGATACCGGGAAATGATGCGGAGCGGTTTGACTCTTTGCGCTTCAAGGCGGTGACAATGCCGGAGATGAAGATCGCCTGCAGCATGACGCTGCCGGATGATGAGGAGTTTGTAATCACGAAATATTTTGACGTGCAGGACCAGGTATTCGCCACTGAGGCGGCTAAATATTATCTGCATGATTATTACGGTTTTCCGGTGAACAGTGAGGAGGAGGGGAAGGTTAACTCCTGCTTCGGCACCAGAGTCAGCACCTTTGAGTCACTTCCTGACTGCGTTGAAAAGATTACGGTGCCCGGAGGCATCTATCTGCACATTACCCAGCTCGAAGTGAATGGTGATAATCCCGGCATGCCGTATGATGTGGCGTTCAATCATCTGGATGAGCTATTCCTGAATGCTCACCCTGAATATACGCGTGACTGGAGCAGGCATGTGATCGCCCGTTTCCGGCAGGCGAACTGTGCCTCCGTATTTGTGCCGCTTGCCAGCGAATAACTAAATAAGATGGATAGAAGAAATAACAAAAAGCGGAAGGAGCGAAGGGGGATTTTGGGAACTGTAGGAGCGGTAATAATCAAGAAATCTGGGGACAACAGCGGCTGGAAGTCCAAATATTCACCGCAGTGACGACTAAGGTTTAAGTTAGTATACTAAGTTAGTATCTTGAGTTCAGCTTATATAATATAAATTATGATAGTATAAAGGTACATTTAGTTTTCCCCGCGGGGGTAGAAAAGGGAGCAGCATGAGGATCATTATATCGCCTGCCAAGAAGATGAAGACGGACACGGATTTCTTGGATTACCGCCAAGTGCCGCAGTTCATCAGCGATTCGCAGACTCTTCTGGCCTTATTACGCAAGTTGAATTATGAAGAAGCCAAAGCGCTATGGAAATGCAATGATGCCATCGTCACGCTGAATATGGAACGGATCCGGGAGATGGATGTCACCAGGAATCTGACGCCGGCTATCTTCTCATATGAGGGAATACAGTACCAGTACATGGCGCCCGGAATCTTTCAGACGGAGGAGCTGGATTATCTTCAGCAGCATTTGCGGATTTTATCCGGATTCTATGGAGTCGTCAGACCTTTTGACGGCGTTGTGCCGTACAGGCTGGAGATGCAGGCTAAGCTGGGTGGTAAGGGCTTCAGTTCTCTCTATGAGTTCTGGAATAGAAGACTGGCGGACCAGCTGTTCGCGGAGAGTGACATCATTCTGAACCTGGCTTCCAAGGAATACAGCAAATGTATCTCTCCGTACATTGGCAAGGACGCTCGAATGATTAGTGTGGTGTTCGGGCAGGACATCGGCGGCAAGGTGGTTGAGCGGGCGACGCTGGTCAAGATGGCCAGGGGTGAAATGGTCCGCTACATGGCCGAGCGGCAAATTACCCGCGTGGAGGATATCAAAGGCTTCGACGGGTTTGATTTCGCATTTGCGGAAGCCTTGTCGGATGAGAAGACGTATGTGTTTATCCAACAGAAGCGCGATAAGAATGAAATGGTAGAGTAAGGCTTGCAACGGGTAATCTTGAAGACGGTTGAATAACCGGATTGGGGTTGCCTTTTTTTTGTTAAGGAGATTATCTAAACTGAATAAAAGAAAATAACAATAGCGCAAATATTCACCGTAGTGACAATTGCGTTTAAGTTAGTATCTCTTAAGTTCAGCCTATAATGAATGGAACCAGAACAGGTTAACGAGGAGGACTTATGATTTTGAGAAGAGATCCATTGGACAAGCAGAGCTTACTTAAAGAACTGGATTCACTAGGTTACTCCGACAGAATCAGAAAAGTAACGACATTGGGCCGTGAGCACCTTGGATCAGCCAAGTACTCCGAATTACTGGCCTCATTACTGGAGGGCGGTGCGTATGAAGCGCGCCTTGCCTTAATGGGTGCCATCGCCACACTGGATGCCCCGGTTATTCTGTCTGCGCTGCGGCATCCCCTGGCAAGTATCAGGAACACGGCTGCGGGCCTATTGGCTAAAGCAGCTTCAGATGAAGAAATAGAACGTGAGCTCCCGCACTTATCACATGATTGCCGCCGCAAGCTGCTTCGCACCATTTCACAGATAGACCGTCAGGAGCTGGCGGAACGCCTGTTACCCTTGGTATACGCCCGGTGGGGTGCGGAGGAGGCAGCAATTATACTGCAGGCCTGCCATGCGGCAACGGTTAGCACGTGGCTTGCGGATATCGGGTTTGCCATCAGAGACTGGAAGAAGTTAGCCAGCCGGCATCTTGATGTAGTAGCGGAATACTTCGCAGCCACGCTGGAGAGCACCCCACTCAGGGAAAAAGGGCATGTCTGGTCGAGGTTCTCGTCTGCTATGGAGCATCTGTGCAATCATAAGGCGGATCTGATGCTTGCGTGTGCACTGAATCACGGGCCTATGGGAATTATACATCCTGCACTCAAAGAACATCTGGGCACACTTGTACGCCAGAATCCGGATAAGGTGTTTCAGCTGCTGACACAAACGGAATTGCGGAGCGATCTGCTGTCCCATGGTGTTCCTGAGGCTGTGCTGAAAAGAAAGAAAGTTCTGTCTATAGACCAGTGGATCGGGATTGCGAAATTACTCGCAGATTACCCTATGCATGTAGCGAAGCTGCTTGAACATATGGCGCCGTCTAACCGCAAGGTGATTTTTGATGCCGTGTATGAGGAGGATAGACGCAAAGAGCGGATTTTCCCGGAAAAATTACTGTATGTATTGCCGCATGCCTTGCGTGATAAGGAGGCTGCCCGGATGTTTGGCCTTCGTGAGATCAAGGATAACCGGGACCGGACCATTCGTATTGCCGCCTGCCGCTCCATTCTCTATTCAAGGGAGCCGCTTGAGCTGGCCACACGGGTATCTGGTGCAGACGAACGTGCTACGGCGCTTATGCAGCTGATAAGAAGTACGGTTCTGTCGAGGCAGGGGATGAATGAAACCCTGGTATATCTGGGCCGGATTAAGAATGACCAGGACCCTGTCCGCAGCGCAGTGTTCAAGGAGCTGTCGGAAAGTCCTGCGTCTGTATACGAGGATGCCCATGTGCAGGCGCTTACTTTACTCGTTGATAGTGTTATCGATGCCAGAGATATCTCGTATGGAACGAAGTTCTCTGTCCAGCAGCTGGCCTTTGCTATTCTGCGGCATAACGCAGGGCAGCCTCACGGTGAGCTGTTCAAGTTTGCGCTAGATACAATCAGGAAGCTGGCTAAGCAGAACGGGCAGCTATCCCTTCCATCACTAGAGAAACTGCCCCAGGGAGTAGAAGAGATGATCTTCGACGGCATATATGCCTTTGCTGCACAGGCCAACCGGACAGAGAACTACTATCTGGTAATGAGCCTGGCGGGTTCTTTTGGCAAAAGAGGTCACGGTATTATTAAACTTCAGAATCTGTTAAAGGAAGCCACGAGGTCCACGGCAGATGCAATAGCTATGCGTGCAACCCGGCTCTGGCTTGAACCACATCAGATGCGTGATGCCAGAGTTAAGGAACTTTTGGCCTCGGATAAATCGTATATTACGATCCATGAAGTGTTCCGGCACCTGCACTTGAAGCGTCAGGAGTGGCTCGATCCATTCATTTCGGGGGCTGTGATCAAAGGCAGGTTCCTGTCAGGCAAAACGATTTATCCCGTGCCGGCGGAGAGCGGATTCTACCGGTGGCTGCCGCGTCAGCAGCAAGCTTACAGTTCCCTCTTAGCGAAAATTGCGGATGATCCTAAGCGCAGTCTGTCCGAACGTGCAAGAGTGATCAGGATTATGGCCGGTATGCCTGATCTTGGCCCGGACAGGCTGCTTGGACTGGTACAGGATGGGGAAGTCGCTGTAGCAGAGGCGGCGCTTCATGCCCTGTCACTGCTGGAAGAGCCGGAGAAGGTGCTCCCCGTGCTGCTGGACAATCTGGATGGAGACCGGGCACGTGTAGCGATGTACTCCATACCAAGGTGCATCCGCAGAGTGAATCCGGTGTTATTGGTTACCTTGCTGAAGGAGCTGCTAAACCGGGATAAGCTGAAGATTACGGTCCGGAAAGAAGCCATCCGCTTGCTGGGCGCGTATAGAAGTGAGGACAGCCTTCCGCTGCTCCTGAACGAGCTCGGCAAACCAAGCGCCCATAAGGATGTGATCATCGCCATAGGGCATGCTGCAAAGCAGCTTTTGGATGATGAACGCAGCTGGGAGATTCTAAGGGCCATCGCTGCTTCCCCGCAAAGTGATATCGCACTAAGCTTATTATCCCAGCAGCCTAATGCTCTTCCGCTTGACTATAGACCGCGCTATCTGGCCTTAATCATTGAGATTGCCAATCATCCGGATACATCCGTTGGCAGGTATGCTTTTGCTGCTATGATTTGGTGGACTAATGTAAATGAAGATGTGATTGCTGCTGCCGCTGCTCAGGCGATTACGGACCTGGAAGACAGCACGAGATGGGAAGCTGCGGTGAACACGCTGATCGAAACCTGCCGCGACGGCAAGGTCAACGAGGTTGTAATTGGTGTTTGCCGGAAGCTGGCCGGTACAGGGATAAGCGGGGATTGGAATGCAGCTGCGGGAAGAGATTTGCCTCACCGGCAGCGCCTCCAGAAATTAATTAACCAGCTGACCTCGTTGCCGAAGAATACACGGATCCATCTTATCCCTTTGTACCTGGGACTGATCGCCTGCCACGCACCCGATGAGACTTTACAGCAGCTTGTGATGAAGTTGTATATCGCAGCCATGGACTGGAATAACGTGGTGGAATCCGCCGCGTATCTGAACCGGTTGGTTGATGGTATGTCAGATCAGCCGCAGCTGTTAAGCGAAGCGTACAGCCAGATCGCCCATAGTATACAAGACAGCGCAGGATACTGGAATCCGGAGATTCTGCTCGAAATTGTGGATGTGCTAGGAGCTGAACAGCGTTACGAATCCCCGTATATGGGACTTTCATTGCTGGAAGTAGCAGGACAGGCTCTACATTGGAGCCCGGAACCGGCAGAGCGTTTGCGGTCGTTCAGAAATCACACGAACCTTGCGGTCCGCTCGCGTGCGCTGAATATTTGGACAGCGAGGGAGTAGAGGTTAAGCTGACATGATCAGAAAGAAAGAGAGGCTACACGCTATGAAAATCCTTATAACAGGCTTCGAGCCGTTTGGCGGAGAGCTTGTCAATCCTTCGCTGGAGGCGGTACAGCGTCTGGAGAATTACATTGGCGGTGCGGAGATCATCAAGCGGTCTCTGCCCGTGGTGTTCCAGAAATCGGTGGAGACACTGATCGGGTATATCGGGGCCGAAAGGCCGGATGCGGTGGTCTGTATCGGACAGGCGGGCGGGGTCAGCGGCATTACGGTGGAACGGATTGCCGTTAATCTGATGGATGCTTCCATTGCCGATAACGAGGGCTGCCAGCCGGAGGATGTGCCGGTCTGCGCGGACGGACCGAATGCCTATTTTTCCAGCCTGCCTGTCAAAAGAATGGTTCAGACGATCAAAGACAACGGCCTGCCGGCCTTCCTCTCGAACAGCGCTGGAACTTATGTCTGCAACAACACCATGTACGGTCTGCTCCATCACATTGAGCAACATTATCCGGCTATGCGCGGCGGCTTCATCCATGTGCCCTATATCCCTGAGCAGGTGCTCGATAAACCGGGCAAGGCCAGCATGGCGCTGGGTGATATTGTTAAGGCTACCCGGATTGCTATATCTGTGATAGCTTCATATGCAGAATAGGCCAAGGCTGGCCTTGTTCATCCCGTTCAGACCGGTCATAGACCTGGAATCCCAGATGCTCGTAGAATCCGAGAGCCTGGGGATTTTGCTCATTCACATCCACGTAGAGTACGTTTAGAGTGTGCAGGGCATAAGTGACTAGCTGCTTACCAATGCCTTGTCCTCTGACGGCGGGGTCTACGAACAGCATTTCAATCTTCTGCTCCTGAACGCCGATGAAGCCGAGATAATGCTCCTGACCGGTATAGGCAAGCAAATGGGAGATATGTCCGATACCTTGATGAACCAAGGGACGTAATCCTTCAATATCCTGTTCTGTTAGGAAAAGATGCGTGGCACGGACCGCTGATTCCCAAATGTCCAGCAGCTCTTGTGATATATTCTGATCTCTATCTGTAATTTTTTGAATCCGGTTCATAGGCTCCTCCTGGCAATTTTGCTATGATTATAGCATACGACAAGGAATGGATTCTGAGGCTGATTTCATATATAACTGAATCGAGATGACGCGGCTTGAGACCAACGGTTAACCTGATTAAGTTTGGCGGAATCACATTCATTCTTTCCGGCATTCTCTTTTTTGCCCAGTATCTGTTTATGATGCCTATGCCTGCTCCCCCGCTGCCGGATGCTTAGCTGTTGTCCTGGCTTCATTCAGGCTCAACCGTTCGCTGTCATTTCTACCCTACTAAATCCTGCACGAAATACAACATTTCTCTATTAATATCAGTCCTATTCGGGAATTGTTGTATAAAAGGCAGGATTTCGCCTTCCAACAGGCGGTTGAGCAGGACAATTCTTGTAATTCATACAACAATTCTGACGAGGTGCCTATTATTTAGGGAGCAGAGTTGTAATACGTACAACATTAGGGTGTTTATGCGGTTGAATGTAATAGTCCAGCTAGTCTAGGGGCCGTAATTCGGACAAAACAACGCAATCCGGTGTGCAAGTGTGAAAAGACTAATGACGGGGAAATAAATACTTGATACAATGACCGTATATTAGTGAAAATATTCACAATTATAACATACATATGATTGCAAAAACGGATGTGATTGTATATTATATTTATATACATTATTAAAGTACATTTATAAAAGTCGGAGGCTATATAATGGCGACACATCGCTTGAACAGTATGGAAGTTAAAAAGATGAACCGGAACGCCATTTACCGATATCTGTATCACCGTGAATCTACTTCTATTCAAGAGATTGCGCAGGCGCTCAATCTAAGCCTGCCTACAGTTACCCAGAATCTTAAAGAGCTGCAGGAAAGAGAGCTGATCGAGGAGACCGGGTTGTTCGAATCCACCGGCGGCCGCAAAGCCAAGTCGATGGCCTGCAACAGTGTGGCGAGATATGCCATCGGGCTGGATGTGACCCTGAATCATGTGGGGATAGTCATCATTGATCTAAGCGGCAGAATCGTTAAGAATGTCAGAAACCATTTCCCCTTCGCGAACAGCGAGGTTTATTTCCAGGGGGTGGGCAAGCTGGTGGAGGATTTTGTGGAAGATTGTCAGCTTGACCGCAGCCGGATTCTGGGCGTGGGAATTGCGCTGCCCGCGATTCTGTCCGATGACCGCCAGACGGTGAGCTATGCCACGGTTATTGATTTCAAGGGGGGAAGTGTCCAGCGGTTCGCGGAATTCATCCCTTATCCTTGTATTCTCAGCAATGATGCGAATGCGGCCGGCTTCACCGAATTGTGGGGGGAGCAAGACATTCACAATGTAGTCTATTTATCCCTTAACAACAGCGTGGGCGGTTCAATTATAGTTAGTAACCAGATCTACGCCGGTCAGAACCACCGTGGCGGAGAGTTCGGACACATGACGATTATGCCTGAGGGCCGTACCTGCTATTGCGGGCAGAAGGGCTGTGTGGATGCCTATTGCTCAGCTAGAATACTATCGGACAGCACCGGGGGCAGCATTTCTGAATTTTTCCGGCTGTTGCGGGAGGGGAATGAGCCGCAAAAGGCTATATGGCAGGAGTACCTTGGCTACCTGGTGATTACAATTAACAACCTGCGGATGCTGTACGATTGCGATGTAATTCTCGGCGGTTATGCCGGAGCGTACATGGAGGAATACATTGATGGTCTCCAGGCGCTCGCGGCCTGGAAGAACACCTTCGAGCAGGACGGCACCTACCTCCGGGTCTGCAAATACAAGCTGGAGGCTACCGCCGTGGGAGCTGCGCTGGAACTGGTAACGGAGTTTATTGACAGCATCTAGATATACCCTTAATCAAAAGAATATCGTGTTCTTCTCCCGCTCCTCCGGAAGAGGGACGGTGCTGCATCTGCGGCTCCGCCCTCTGCCGGAGGCGTTTTTGTATGTCCGCCTTCAGAAAACCGCTAATTGAATGCGTTTCCATCACGCTTTAAGTTTTTGTTGACTTCAATACAAAACTGGCTATAATCTTATTTAGAAGGTTTTATAAAAGTACTTTAGTAACAATTGGAGCAGGCGGGAAATCAGTTCATCATTTGGGGGGAAAGGAATGGAACAGAGCATTAAACTCAGGGTGTCACAGATCGAGAAGTCCTTTCCGGGGGTCAAGGCGTTAGACAAGATTGATTTCAAGGTAAGAAAAGGTTCGGTGCATGTCCTGTGCGGCGAGAACGGTGCAGGTAAATCAACCCTCATGAAGATCATCAACGGCATTCACCAGCCGGATGGCGGGCAGATCTTCATAGACGAGAAGCCCGTCAGAATCAGCAACCCGATTCAGGCACGGAGCCTGGGGATTTCGATGATATTCCAGGAGCTGAATTATGTGCCGGAAATGACAGTGGAAGAGAACATCTTCCTCGGGAATCTGCCGGCGAACCGGTTCGGCAAGGTGGACTGGAAGCAGGTCAGAGCGCGTACCAAGGAGCTGCTGCGTGCAGAGAATCTGCCGTATTCCCCGACTACCCTGCTCAAGGACCTGACGGTGTCCGATATTCAGATGCTGGAAATTATGAAAGCGATTTCGTACAAGTCAGATATCATCATCATGGATGAGCCTACCTCTGCGATTACCCACGAGGAAGTAGATAAGCTGTTCGTGAAGATCAGGGAGCTGCAGGCCCGGGGCGTCAGCATTATCTACATCTCGCATAAGCTGGACGAGATTTTTCAGATCGCCGATGAGATTACCGTATTCCGGGACGGAACGGTAGTGGAGAGCCATCCCAAGGAGAAGCTGGACATTGAGACGGTGATCTCGCTGATGGTCGGCCGCAAGCTTACCAATACCTACCCGAAAGAAGAGGTAGAGATTGGCGACACCTTGCTGAAGGTAGAGAATCTGAGCGGTCACGGCGGTTATGAGAATGTAAGCTTCCATGCGCGCAAGGGGGAAATGGTCGGCTTCGCCGGACTGATCGGGGCAGGGAGAACCGAGGTGATGCGTTCGCTCTTCGGGCTTGATCCCATCGCCTCCGGGCAGGTGTACATCAAGGGCCGCGAGGTCACAATCAAGAACGTGGAGCAGAGCATCAGGCATGGTATGGTCATGCTCTCCGAGGACAGACGCAGATACGGGATCATTCCTATGCGGTCGGTGAAGGAGAATACGACCCTGTCTTCCCTGAAGAGCGTGTTCTACCGCTTCCGGCATCATGCCAAGGCCGAGCAGGATATCGTGTCGGAGATGTTCCAGAAGATGCGGGTGAAGACACCCTCGATGGATACAGTTATCGCCTCGCTGAGCGGAGGCAACCAGCAGAAGGTGGTGCTGGCCAAATGGATGATTCTGGGTCCGGATATTCTTATTCTGGATGAGCCTACCCGGGGCATCGACGTGGGTGCCAAATACGAAATCTATAAGCTGATGACCGATCTGGTCAAGGAGGGCAAGGTCGTCATTATGGTCTCCTCCGAGCTGCCCGAGCTGCTGGGGATGTGTGACCGGATTTACGTGATGGCCAAGGGCACGATTACCGGGGAGATCAGCCGGGAGGATTTCACCCAGGAGCAGATTATGAAGTACGCCACCGGAACGATTACATCAAATGAGGTGAACTGAATTGAAAGAGATGAATTGGAGCCAATTCTGGAGCACATTTAAAAAGACGTACAGCATCTATCTGGTGCTGCTGGCATTATTTATTGTCTGTTCTTTTGCCAACCCGAACTTTCTGTCCATTAATAACCTGACCAACATCTCCACCCAGCTGGCGGTAACTACCATCCTGGCGTTTGGCCAGACCCTGCTGATTATCAGCGGGATGCTGGATTTATCGCAGGGCTCTGTGCTGGCCCTTTCCGGAGTGTTTGCTGTATCCGCTTACAAATCTACAGGTTCCTTTACAGCCGCTATTGTAGTCGGCATCGTGACCGGCGTGGTGTGCAATATTGTCAATGCCGTGATGGTCAGCACCTTCAAGACGCCGCCCTTCATTGCGACACTGGCCATGCTGACGATGGCCCGCGGGGTTGCCCTCCTCTTCACCAAAGGACAGAACATCCTGCAGCTGGGGGATTTCACCGTCCTCGGCCAAGGCTCCATCGGCTTCATTCCTATCCCCGTGCTATTTCTGATTGCCTTTGCCCTTATCACCTGGTACATCTTGCGGCACACCAGGTTCGGACGCTCGCTGTTTGCAGTGGGCGGGAATGAAGAAGCGGCTACGGCTTCAGGTATCAACGTATCCAAGGTCAAATACACCGCTTTTATCATCAACGGTATCTTCGTAGGGGTTGCCGGAATTCTCTTCATGTCCCGGGTGAATGCCGGGCTTCCCAACGGTGCAATCAACTATGAATTCACGGCGCTGACGGCGGCGATCATCGGGGGCACCAGCTTCTCCGGCGGAATCGGTTCGGCGGGCGGCACCCTGGCTGGCGCCTTCATTGTAGGCTTCCTGGATAACATCATGAACCTGACCAATGTCGACTCTTACATGCAGCAGATTATCCGCGGGGCCATCATTGCGCTGGCGGTAATCTACGATATCCGGTCCAAGAACCGCAGAACCAAGAACACACTTGGCAGAATTGAAGACAAGAATGGCAAGAACGGCAAGAGCAGCGGACGCAAGAGGGAGCAGAGTCCGGGAATCGCCAAGTGACCCGGTACAGGTAAGAGGATGTCCAGGCAACCGGATTAAACAGCGGCGCTGTTTAAAATAAATAAAAGGGGAAAAACAATGAGAAAAACATGGATCACCTTAGTTTCGATGCTGTTGGTACTGGGATTGCTCGCAGGCTGTGGCAACTCGAATACGGCAAGCTCATCCGATTCAGGAGCGCAAGGAAGTAACAGCGGTGAGAAAGTATATAAGGTTGCCTATATCGCCCGCGCGCAGTCGGACTCCTTTGCCGCCTGGCTTGCCAACGCCGTGAAGGAAGAAGCCAAGAAATATCCGAACATCAAGCTGGAGGTCTTCGACGGGCAGGCCAGTGACGATAAAGAGAATTCCATGATCGAGAATGCCATCACCAACAAGTTCGACCTCGTCATTGTGCAGCCGAATAACGGTGAGGCCCAAAGACCTTACGTAGAGAAGGTAATCAAAGCCGGTATTTTTGCCATCACTACTAATGCCCGCATCTCCGGCATCGAAGGAGCTTCCACCGTGGATGCCGATCCTTACGAGCAGGCCGGAGTCAATGCCCGGGCAGCGCTGGAACAGATCCCGCAGAATGCCAAGGTCGTAGTACTCAACGGCCCGTCCGGGAACTTCCACGCCGATAAGCGGAGAGAAAGCTGGCAGAAGGAATTCTTCGACAAACGTCCGGATGTGCAGATCGTCGGCGAACAGATCGCGAACTGGAACAAGGATGAAGCGATGAAATATATGGAGGACTGGGTTCAGGCCAACGACAAGATCGACGCGGTAGTTTCCATGAACGACAATATGGCGGCAGGCGCGATTGAAGCGGTTAAGGATAATGCCAAGTTCAGCAGCATGTTGGCTTATGGAGTGGATGGAACGGCTGAGGCGTTTCAGCTGATCAAGGAGGGCAAGATGACCTCCACTTGTCTGCAGAATGCTTTTGAGCTGGCAGAGAAGCTGCTCGATACCAGCAACAAGCTGCTGACCGGCGCGGAGAAACAGATCGACACCGATATCGGTAACCCGCTGATTGCCAAGGATAATGTGGATGAGTATATCGAATTGCTGGAGAAGGCAGAGGCCTTGAAGTAATTCAGATGGTTATACAGAACGCTAATGCCCCTGAGGAGGAGAAACTTGTGAAGAACAGAGCTTTTTATATGACAGAGCTGAAGAAGCTGGAAATGAATGAAATTGATATGCCGGTAGCCAAAGAGGGCGAGGTTGTTGTAAAGCTGGAATATGTCGGGATTTGCGGCTCAGATGTACACTATCTGGAGTATGGCCGGATCGGTGACTTCGTGGTCGACGGAGATTTCATCCTCGGGCATGAATGTGCCGGAGAAGTGGTGGAGCTGGGACCGGGGGTGAAGCATCTGAAGGTAGGTGACCGGGTTGCGCTGGAGCCTGGAGTCACCTGCGGCCAGTGTGAGTTCTGCAAGAGCGGCAAGTATAATCTCTGTCCGGATGTACAGTTTCTGGCGACTCCGCCTTACCATGGCTGCCTGATGGATTACATGGCTTTTCCGGAGAACATGGCCTTTAAGCTGCCGGACAACGTATCTTCGGAAGAAGGGGCATTGGTGGAGCCGCTGGCGGTGGGCCTGCATGCTGCAGCACAAGGTGGAATTAAGCTGGGTGACCGTGTTGTGATCCTCGGAGCAGGGTGCATCGGGCTTGTCACACTTCTGGCCTGCAAGGCGTACGGAGCAACGGATATTGTGGTCGTAGATATCATTGAGAAGCGGCTGGAAGCGGCGAAGAAGCTGGGCGCCTCCCGGGTAATCAACGCCAGGCAGGAGAATGTTCTGGATGTAATCGCTGCACTGACAGACGGTCAGGGCGTAGATAAGGTCATTGAAACCGCGGGAAGCGAGCATACCGTGAAGCAAACGCCTTATCTGGTCAAAAGAGGCGGAACGATTGTGCTCGTCGGACTCGCAGCCAAGGATATCATCGACTTCGACTTTATGCAGATTATGTTCAAAGAAGCCGATATCAAATCGGTATTCCGTTACCGCAACCTGTATCCTGCCGCCATTGGAGCGATTGCCGACGGTAAAATTGACGTCAAGGGTATCGTGACCCATGAATTCAACTTCGAGGATACCCAGAAGGCTTTTGATTTCGTCATCAATAACAAGGAAGATGTGGTGAAGGCCGTAATCAAGATGGGCTGATGAATCCATAAGATTGCTGATGCAGAGCCGTCCTTTAATGGGGCGGCTTTTTTAATTGATGAGTTATGCCGCCTCGTCTCCATAAGACCTATAAAAAGTGGGATTAAACCTTTAATTTGCAGAGAGAAAT
Organism: Paenibacillus sp. FSL R10-2199; assembly: GCF_038000235.1. Classification (NCBI taxonomy): domain Bacteria; kingdom Bacillati; phylum Bacillota; class Bacilli; order Caryophanales; family Paenibacillaceae; genus Paenibacillus; species Paenibacillus sp. FSL R10-2199. The sequence goes on from NZ_JBBOBO010000003.1 coordinate 29,550, forward strand.
GTAAACGCTTACCTTATATAATTTACTCGTGAAGGAGGACAAGTAAATATCTGGGAGATAACTCAGGATAAGTTAGATTCTGCGGACAGAGGCTACGGGCAAGTGAGGGCGGGGAAGAAAGGCTGTACACAACAAATTATTCTTAGGAGGTAATTCAATGTTTAAGCTAAACAAGAAAATTCTAACGGTATTCATGGCAGCCACAATGAGCTTCAGCGCGTTTGCAGCGACCTCAAGTGCAGCAACAGATTATTGGCAGAACTGGACTGATGGCGGAGGTACAGTCAATGCTACGAACGGAACAGGCGGGAATTACAGTGTGAACTGGTCCAATACCGGCAATTTCGTGGTCGGCAAAGGCTGGAACGTTGGATCGCCAACACGAACAATCAACTACAATGCAGGCGTCTGGGCGCCGTCCGGCAACGGGTATTTAACCCTGTACGGCTGGACAAGAAATTCACTCATCGAATATTACGTTGTTGACAGCTGGGGTACTTATAGACCTACCGGAACGTATAAGGGCACCGTGACCAGTGACGGGGGCACCTATGATATCTATACCACTATGCGCTACGACGCGCCTTCCATTGATGGTAATGCCACATTCCCTCAATACTGGAGTGTAAGACAGTCGAAGAGAGCGACGGGAAGCAATTCTGCTATCACTTTCAGTAACCATGTTAACGCATGGAAGAGCAAAGGGATGAATCTGGGAAGCAGCTGGTCCTATCAGGTGCTTGCAACAGAAGGCTATCAGAGCAGCGGCAGCTCTAACGTAACGGTGTGGTAACAGGCGGCTGACAGGCACTAACCGGGTTCCGGCTATTCAGAAAGACGGCTGATCATTGATAGGACTGAGGCCTGCCGGTCACACAGCCGGCGGCCTTAATAAGCCAGCTATATAGGCTGAACTCCACATGAAATCTCTATAACTACTGTGCTTCCTATATAGAGGCTATCAGCAGGTCCGTACCTTTCCCAATCGGTTCAAAGGAGATATATCCATGCGAAAACTATCGATTGTCTTTTTAATAGCGTTAACGGGTATTGCCGCTGCCTGCTCGCAGGAGAAGCCTGCCAGGGAAGAACGTCTTGTATGGGTCGAGGGCGGTGCCTTTGTAGACACAAAATCCAATTATTACGGAACAGATGTGACCCTCCCTGATTTTTATATCAGTAAGTATGAGGTGACTCAACAAGAATGGCTGGAGGTGATGGGGAATAACCCTTCCCAGTTTCAGGGGGATAATCTGCCCGTAGAGAGTGTAACCTGGTATGATGCTGTGGAGTACTGCAATCAACGGAGTATGAAAGAGGGCCTGAAGCCCTATTACAATATAGACAAGAACACTGTTGATCCGAATAATACAAGCGACAGAGATTTCATGAAATGGACCGTAACGGTCAATGCAGGAGTGAACGGCTACCGTTTGCCGACTGAAGCGGAGTGGGAATATGCAGCAGGCGGAGGACAGATGAGCAAGAGCAGCAGCTATAGCGGAAGCAGCAAGGCTGATGAGGTAGCCTGGTATTGGAGGAATTCCGGGGATCAATTCTTAACCGGGGATTGGAACTGGCCGGCGATCGAGAATAACCATAACCAGACGAAAATTAGCGGCCTCAAGAAACCCAATGAGCTGGGGCTTTACGACATGTCAGGTAACGTGAGGGAATGGTGCTGGAACTGGTACGAAGGCCCGGACAGCAACAGCGGCTCCCTCAGACTGGTGAAGGGCGGCGGGTGGATCGGCGGCGTTAACAATACAGAGGTATCTTTTCGGGGCAAGTTTGAGGGGAGCAGCAGGGGAAATGACCAGGGTTTTCGTGTGATCCGCAGTGAGTAAATAGCCAAACCTGCTTAAACTGTACATCAGATTTCAAATTGTACATATGAAGCTTACCCCAATTTCATTTATGATTGAAATGTACAAAAAAGGGAATTAGGGGGATTGCAATTGAATTTGGAAAGGGGTCACTTCACACAAAGTGTAGTTTTCCGGTTAATTGTCTCGTATGCGGTGATTCTGTGCATACCTGTCATTCTTAGTGTGATCATCTATGGTCAGACGAGAGAAGTTGTGAAAAATGAGATTAAGCTGGCAAGCAGAGCGATGCTTCAGCAGGTAAGATATATTGTGGACGGGGAGCTGCTGCAGACAGAGAGCCTTGCTACGCAGCTGGCCGTTCATTCCGAAGTGAAAGGCTTTCTGTCTTCATCCACACCTGATAACGCTTACAAAATATACGGGCTGAAGCAGGAGCTGGGCAAAATGTTATCTGCCAACAACTTCATTAAGGAGATTAACTTATATTCGAAACCGCTGCAGTCGGTGCTTTCCAGTGAGACCTATATAGAAGAACAATCTTTTTATGAGATGAAGCTTCAGACGGATACGTTCGCTTACGATGATTGGCAGCAGCTTATGGGCCAGCATCATTCGGGTGAATACGTGCTGCTTCCGCTCAAGAATCCGGATAAAAAAGTTACGTATACCCCGTTCTATATCCGTTCGTTGCCGATTCAGGCGACTGCCGAACTAACAGGCGCACTCATCATACCGCTTAATGTGGAGAAGATGATGACGATGCTCGCGAATATCGACTGGGTAGAGCGGGGCCGGGTATTTATTATGGACACAAACGGCCGGATTATGATTCAGAATGCTGGAGATACGCTGATCGAACCTTCGGCTTATCAGGAATGGAATGACCGCGGCACCGGCACCTTTACGAGCACCTTTCAGGGAGTTAAATCGATGATCACCATCGAGTCGTCCGATACGACAGGCTGGAAGTATATCAGCGTGTTTCCGACCGATGTCTTCTGGGAGCATATCGGGGGAATGCGGACGATGAACATGTACGGATTATTGCTGTGCTTTGCGGTAGGCAGTGCGGTTATCTATTATTTCGCCCGCAAAAACTATGATCCGATCAAAGAGCTGGTCAGCGTATTCAACCGCAATCCGGCGCAGGGCACCGGTGAATACCTGGATGAATATACCTTCATCCGCAGGAATGTTCTGGAGACGATCAGGGAACGGGATGATACGAACAATAAGCATGATCAACAGCTGCGCGTGCTGCAGAATTACTATTTAGGGAGGCTCCTGAAAGGTCAGGCCGACCGTAACGTCCCGTTCACGGAGCTGGCGAAGATGTATAAGCTGAATTGGACGACTGATCATTTCGCAGTGCTGCTGTTCTATATCGATAGCGATGACGATGGGATACAGGATCTCGCGTTATCCCAATTTATTGTATCCAATATTGTTGCCGACCTGGTCAGCAATCATTGGACGATCAATTTCACAGATATGGACGGCATGCTGGCGGCGGTCGTGAACGTAGCTCCGGAGCGTGCAGAGCACTGGAAGGATGATATCGAGGATGATCTGGCCCAAGCCTACGAATTCATTACTCTCCGGTACAAGCTCCGCTTCACCACAGTGGGCAGTGAGCTGCAGACAGGTCTGAACGGCGTGAATCTCGCGTTCCTTCAAGCCCTGGAAGCCCAGGAATACCGCAGCGTGCTCGGAGATGAGATGCTGATCTGGTATGGAAGCATCAAGCCAAGCGCCGGCAGTTATTTCTTCACGGTGAATGACCAGATGATGCTGATCAACTTCCTGAAGGCCGATGAATTTGATAAGGCCAACGAGATGATTAATAGTATCTTACAGCAAGCGTTCCAAAGAGAGAGGTCGCATGAAATTTCGAAATGCATCCTGCTTGATGTAGCGGCTACGATGATTAAGGCCATTCCTGATCAAGAGCAGGCCAGCATCGCCTGGGATGAATGGCGGCCGCTCAAGCGGCTGCTGTCCTGCACCACGAAGCCTGAATTCGAGCAGGAGCTGCTCGATATCTTTGAGCGGGTATGCACGGTGCTCCGCAGTAAGCCTAATCTGCAGACGAGTGCCGGTATCGGCGAGAAGGTTACAGCGTTTGTGCAGGAGAACTACAGCGACAAGAACCTGAGTGTGTCACAGATCGGCGATCATTTCGGATTGACGCCGCAGTATGTATCCCGGTTGTTCCGCGAACAGACAGGGCAGGTCGGACTGCGTGATTATATCAGCCAGAGCCGGGTTGAAGCAGCCAAGGTTCTGCTGCTCGAAGGGGCCAGCATCGACGATACCGCCGAGAAGGTTGGATTCGCCAGTAGCCATGCGTTTATCCGGGTATTTAAGAAGTATGAAGGGATTACGCCGGGGAAATACAAGGCGATCCAGTGAAACAGGATAGTGAAACAGGATAGTGAAGCAGAGTGACAGATGATCTCCGGTTGCCGGAGGTCATCTTTTTTGGTTTCCAGAGCGGAAATACGCGAAACCGTCTATCCGTTTCAAGATGTCAACCGCCATTTGCAGGTTAACGTACATCATTTCCGGTATTGAACATTGATGAGCCGCCGGGTTAGCAAGTACATTGATGGAGCAGAAAGCGATTACATCCGGACGGCCGCGAACCCGCCCGCAAGCGTCAGGCAGCCGTCCCTGCTAGAGTGAATTATTCGTGAGGAAGTGATGATGACATGGCAGTTCCTGCTAAAGCCAAGACAGCAGGCATGATTCCACGCAAGAAGGCGGACAGAATTCCCTTATGGAAGCATGTTAAACAAGAATGGAAGCTATATTCGTTTCTGGTCATCCCGGTAATCTACTTCATTATTTTCAAGTATGCGCCGATGCTGGGGAACATTATTGCTTTCCGGAAGTACAGAGGCGGGCCTAATATCCTGGGTACCGAATGGGTCGGGTTTACGTACTTCGAGATGTTTATGAAGGATCCGACATTTTGGCGGGCTTTTTTCAATGATCTTACCTTAAGTGTCAGTTATCTCCTGGTGAAATTCCCTGTTACTTTGTCATTTGCGCTCCTGCTTAACGAAATACGGAGGATCAAATGGAAGAAATTCGTCCAGACGGTATCCTATCTTCCGCATTTCATCTCCATGGTTATCGTCGCAGGGATGATTAAAGAGGTGGTTTCTTTAACGGGCCCCCTGAATAGCGTTCTGACATCCTTTGGACTGGAGAAAATCTCCTTCATCTCCCTGCCGCAGTGGTTTCCGGTGATCTATGTTGCCTCCGGCGTCTGGCAGAGCCTGGGCTGGGGAACGATTCTCTATCTGGCCGCGATGACCGGCATCGATCCATCGCTGTATGAGGCAGCGAAGATGGATGGCGCTAACCGCTTCAAGCTGGCGAAGCATGTGACCATTCCCGGCATTCTGCCGACGATTATGGTGCTCCTGATTCTGGATATCGGCAGCATCCTGGGCTCCAATTTCGAGAAAATCCTGCTGCTGTACAATCCGCTCACCTACGAAACCGCTGATGTTATCTCTACCTATGTGTACCGGATGGGGATCACCGGAGGGAACTTCAGCTATGCGACAGCGGTAGGCTTGTTTGAAGGGATTATTGGACTGATCCTGGTGACGATTGCCAATACCGTATCCAAAAGAACTACGAAATCAAGCCTGTGGTAGAAAGGAGCCGAACCCGTGAAGCGAACCTCAACCTTTAACTTGTTTAACATTTTGAACAGTATATTCATGATTCTGATTGTCATCTTCACCTTATATCCTTTCGTCTATCTGGTGGCCCAGTCCTTCAGTTCGGAAGCCGCTATCTATGCAGGCAAGGTAACCTTATTCCCGGTGGAGTTTACGACCAAGACGTATGAAGTTATCTTGAGCAAACCGGATTTCTTCCATTACTACTGGAACACCATTGTATATTCCGTAACAGGCACTTTAATCGCCGTGACGGCAACAGCAGTAATCTCTTATCCGCTATCCAAAGATAAACTGCGGCTCAACAAATTTTTCATTCCGTTTGTCCTGTTCACAATGTATTTCGGAGGCGGACTCATCCCGAACTATATTCTGGTGGCCAAGACGTTAGACATGCGGGATACAATCTGGGCGATTGTCATTCCGGGGGCGATCAGCGCCTTCAATGTCATCCTGATGAAGACGTTTTTTGCCAGCCTGCCTTATGAACTGGAAGAAGCGGGACGGGTGGACGGCCTGGGGGTATTCGGGATTTTCACCAAAATCATTCTGCCCTTGTCAAAGCCGATTCTGGTTACCATTATGCTGTTCGTGATGGTCGGCATGTGGAATAACTGGTTCGGACCGTCACTCTATCTGCAGTCGAAAGAGAAATGGCCGGTCGCCCTGTATCTGAAGCAAATCATCGACAATGCGGTCAGTCCGACCGAAATCGGGGCATCCTCCGATCAGACGAGCCAGATTGCGGCAAGCATCAAATCGACGGCCATGGTGTTAACCTCACTGCCTATCATCTGCGTGTATCCTTTCGTGCAGAAGTATTTCGTACAGGGCATGATGATCGGCGCGGTCAAAGGATAAACGGTATAACCGGAGGGGTTATGGCCCTCTCTGTTATATATAGCTCTATACACAAAAAGGGAGGCAAACAATGAGATTCAGTAAACCACTTGCAATGGCATCGCTGGCGTTGATGTTGTCTATGACAGCTTGTTCATCCGGAAATAAAGAGGCTTCAGGCACCAGTAATTCCACAGCACCGAATGCTGCGGGTACGAATGCACCTGCAACAGCCGGGGCGGAAGATTATACCTTTGGCGCAGATCAGACCTTCCACTCGAATGAACCGGTAACCTACTCCATGATGTACAGCGACCATGAGAATTATCCATATAATAAAGACTGGCGGCTGTGGAGTGCGATCCAGGAGAAAACGAATGTAAACTTCGATCTGGCCATTACGGCAAGAACCGAATATGAGAACCAGAAATCCCTGCTCGTGAACAGCGGAGATGCTCCTTATATTATTCCTAAGACTTATGATGAATCCGCTTTCGTGGCCACAGGCCAGATTATACCTGTCAGTGACTGGGTGCAGTACATGCCGAACTATATGAAGGCCGTGAAGGATTGGGGAATGGAAGAGGATCTGAAGGCTAAGCTCAAGGAGGACGGCAAATATTACGTGCTTCCAGGCATGTGGGAGATTGCCGGCGGCGGTTATTCCTACATTATCCGCAAGGATGTGTTTGAGGCTGCGGGAGTGGATGTTGAAGGCCAGCAGGGCAACTGGACCTATGAAGACTTCTATGAAGCGATGAAGAAGGTCAAGGACTTCACAGGCAGCGATTATGTCATCTCTGATCAGTTCAAGGGAGATTCCGCACTGAACATTGCTGCGGTTCAATATGGCGTTACTGCCGGCTGGGGATTATCCAACGGTCTGGTCTTTGACCAGGATAAGCAGCAGTTTGTTTTTGCCGATGCCTCCGATGACTTCAAGGACTATCTGGGTTACTTCAACAAGTTGGTCAATGAAGGCATTATGGACCCTGAATCCTTCACTCAGGAAGATGATGCGGCACAAGCCAAGTTCTTCAAGGGTGACACCTACGTGATCAGCGGAATCTATCAGGTTATGGCCGATTTCAAGAGCAAGATGCAGGTTCCGGATAGCGAGCTCTACATGATCACCCAGCCGGGCGGGCCGAAAGGGAAGCTGCAGGTCGAAACCTCCCGTCTGGAGAACGGAATCATGATCAGCCAGAATGCGCTGGATGACCTGGGCGAAGAAGAGTTCATTAAGATGCTCCGCTTCGTCGACTGGTTCTGGTACTCTAATGAAGGTCAGATGCTCAGCTTATGGGGCGTAGAAGGGGAGACGTATACCCTGGATGCAGACGGAAATGTAGTGCTGAATCCGGATATCTATTATAACGGAATTAATGAAGGTGCTGCTAAGCAGCTGAATGTGGATTACGGCTTCGCCGGCGGGATGTTCGCCTACGGCGGCTCTGAGAAGCTGAAGCTGTCCAAGATGACCGATGGGGAAAAAGACTTCGTGAGCCGCGTCCAGTCGACACGGGATACCCGCAAGCTGGCACCGCCGATCATGGCTACTCCTGAAGAGAATGAGCAGATGAAGCTGATCTCGACGCCGCTGATGGATTACGTCAAGACCATGACGCTCAAGTTCGTGACCGGCCAGGAAAAGCTGGACAACTGGGACCAGTATACGGCCCAGGTTGAAGCGAACGGCAGCACGCGGTATACGGAGATGGCCAATGACATTTTTGCGAAGACAAAGAGTCTGTTAGGGTATTAATGATTAACTCGCTTAAGTAAATAGATTCAAGTACGGCAGATCCCCTTCAGGCAGACTTTCCGGCAGCAGCATCTTAGGATGCGGTGGCTGGAGAGGGCTTGGAGGGGATTTCTATGTGTATTCCTAATCGTCAGCATCCATTCTCTATTGATGCTGTCATAGTAGCACAACATATTTGGCAAAAGATTGCACTTTCCTGATCAGTTATTGCTGATTATTGTCGTTAGGGTGCACGGCTATGCCTGCTCCGTCATAAGCCCCCAGCGAAATCCGAATTTGTCTATGACGGAAGCCATGCAGGAACTATAGGTTGTGCTGCGTAAGGGCTGAAGGATACTCCCCTCCCTCGTTAGAACCTCGTAAGCCAGCTTTACCTGAGCCTCAGCTTCAAAAGTAACCGTGAGAAAGAATGAGCGGCTTCCGGCAGATTGCAGTTCAAGCTCATCTGCCAGCATCAGGCGCTGCTCACCAATATAAGCCTCTGAATGATATACATAGCTGAGCTGTTCGCTGGTGAGAGGGATATCCCAGTCCCGTTTGTCTGCGTCAGAGTAGTGCAGGATATAGTTTGTTCTTAAGTCAAAAGCCTGCGTGTATAAAGCGATCGCCTCTTCACATTGCCCGTTAAATTGCAGGGTGGGGGTAATTGGCATCGGGGTCATCTCCTGGTAAGAGAATTGTTTTATTATACATATTTTAACATCATAAATCGTAAAAGAAAAACAGATCCAGGAGGCAACCTGAAGGATTAGTAATATATAATCCTGCACCAAATACAACATTTTCCTCAATAAATTGGCCGAATTTCAAAATTGTTGTACAGAATGCAACATTTCTCCTCCTACTGGCAGTTCAGCGGGGGGATTCTTGTATTTTGTACAACAATTCTCCCAAACACCCGGTTATCTACGACTCAAAGTTGTAATACGTACAACATTATTATTTTCTGAGGGTGAAATTGTGGGATTTACTCTGCTGCTGGGCGGGGGAGCGTGCTATTCAGCTTTATCCATGTATATTGGCGCATCTGAAATCCACCTTAACCCCATCTTCATCTGTTATTCAGGTTCGGTGTTTATACTACTTTTATAAATCAAGGCATGTGCGGATGGAGAACGGACGCTGCCGTAGAGGAGGTTAACATGGTAAAAGGAATCCAGCGAATTTTATACGTCCTGCTTGCCTTTTTCATAGGGCTGTTTATTGCTTCCTCCTTCTTTATCAGGGCGAAATATAACTATGCAATCTATGGTGATACAACAGTGCTGGGGAAACAGAATCTCTTGCTCTTTATCCTGCTGATCGCAGCCGTTCTGGGACTGAGCTATGTGCTGTACAGGCTCTGTCTGAAGCTTAATAAATATAGCAGGCAAATAGTCATCCCTGCGGTCCTGTTATTATCTGCCGCCATTCAACTCGTGATCATCTTCCTGTTCACCCGCATGCCGACGGACGATTCGCAAACGGTGCTGTCGCTGGCGTGGGATATGCTGTACAACAAGGATTATTCATCCTTCCAGCAGGGCGGATATCTGTATATGTTCCCATTCAATTTCTCAATCGTTCTGTACCTGAAGACGCTGCTGTTCCTGTTCCCGGACAATTATCTGGTCATCAAAAGCTTCAATATCCTGTTCTCGCTGGTCACCACGCTAATGATCTACCTGCTCTACAAAGAGCTGAATACCAAGTCCCGATCGAATGACTATGGTGTCCTGGTATTTGCCGCGACCTATATTCCATCCTTGTTTATGAGCAACTTTATCTATAATGATGTGATTGCAACCGCTCTGCTGACCAGCGCTTTGTACTTTGCCGTTACGTTCATCCGCAGAAGATCCATGAAGGATATCGTGTTCGCGGCCATCCTGCTGGCCATCGGCAACTATTTCCGGAGTACCGGCATGATCTTTCTGATTGCCGTGCTCATCTGCCTGCTAGTTAACCTGCGTCATCTTGGGCTGAAAAAAGCTATCGCCTCCATAGCCATAACACTGCTGATATTTAACATTCCGGGCTGGACGCAGAACGCTGCGCTCCAGGCCACAGGTATCGTGGACGAATCGCCGTCCAGCAATGCTGCGCCGGTCTATATGTGGCTGAATATGGGGATCAATCTGGAGACGCTCGGCTTCTGGGATAACCTGGAGAGCTATAATATCTATCAGCAGGATGCCGGCTACAATAAAGCGGAGAGCGTGGAGCTGTTCAAAGCGTCCATCAGCAATAAGCTCTCTGAGGCTACTCTAGGGGAGCTTGCCGGAATGTATTATAAAAAGCTCGTATGGATCTGGACCGAAGGAACGTATCAGGTTGAACGGTACGGGATCGGGAATGATGGAACCTCTATAGGCGGCGGGGGGCGAAACGGCTTGGTGATGGACCGGTATATCTATTCCACCTCTGCATCTAAGCTGCTTAAGGGAGATTCAGATTACCGGAGCGGACTGCAATGGGTGGTGTATGTCCAGAATTTCCTGATGTACGGCTTCATTCTCTTCCGGCTGATCAGCGGGATACGGGCTAGGCGGTTTGCGGAAACCCCGCTTGTGCTGGTGATTCTGGGCTTCATCGGCTTCTATCTGCTCTGGGAGATCAAGGCCCGGTATATCTATCCGGTATATCCGCTGCTGATTGTTTTATCCTATATGGGCTTTAAAGATGTCTATGAACTTCTGACCACGAAAAGGGGGCTTGAACATGCAGTTCAATAGGCGGCTAAAGATACAGACTAAGAGAATTCGCATCACCTTACTCATTGCTGTGCTTAGCTGTTCGCTGGTGCTCACCTCTTGTGAGGCAATTACTGCCCAGAAGATCTCAAGTGACGATTTCAACTCCAGGTCGGGCGGGTTCCCCGGCATGAACGGCGGCACGAATTTCAATGGCGGCGGCCGGGGGATGGATCGGGGAGGCACGCGCAGAGGCGGCAGTCAGGGGACGGATAGGGGAACGGGCAGCAGCCAGCAATAGAGAGCAATAGCCAGCAATGAGCCGGCCGGGTAGTGGAGGTTATGCCAGCGTGGCGGGGAAATGCTTTTTCCACTTTCTGATCTTCCCCCGGAAGGATTTGAACGGAGCTGCTGAGTTGATGTGAATCCACCGGGCCATGGGCCAGTTGTCCTTGGTTCCGGTCCATTTACGTGAGCCCTGGATGAACAGCTCTTCTTCCGTTAATGTGCTGACCCAGTCCAGCCACTGCTGCTCTGATTGCCGGAATAGGCTGCGCAGTTCAGTCAGTGAATACTCAGAATATGTGCTGTAAAAGGACTGATATAATCCGCCCAGCTCATTCCACTTATAATCCTGGGCGGGCATTAGGAAGGCCTGTCCTTCCAGCTCTTTCTGATCCCAGCTCCTCACCAGCTCCAGCCATCCCAGCTGATAGGCGATGATCTCGGCGGGGGTTTTATCCACTTCAGGAATTCGCGTATCCTTATACTTATCGTCAATACCGTCATACTCGGCGTCCAAGAGCAGGTAGAGGGTATGGATCGTTTCCATCAGCTCCTGTTTGGACGAATATTCATAGCTTGCCATAGCGCTCACTCCTTTACATTGGTTATACCATAGAGCTGTGACAGCAGTCTGTCCAGTTTAACCAGAGTCAGGTCCTATTCCAAATCCGCTGCACGCCGGTAAGTGTGTCTCCATTGAAGCTTAGCTTATAGATATCCGGCATATCCAGCTGCTTCCAGAAGCCGTAATCATAACGCTTATCCAGCGCATTCATGATTAAGACCATAATGTTACCGTGAGTCCCGATGACGGCGTTACTGCCTTGGTATTGCTGCAATACTTTGTGGAGTGCCTGAACTCCCCTGTCCTGGGCAATCAGGTTAGATTCTCCGCCTTCCCAGGCAAAAGAGGGATTCTCCCATACCTTCGCAACGGCCTGGCCGAAGTCACTGACGGGTCCGCCGGACAATAATCGTTCTCTGAAATCCTCTTCGATTACAGGTTCAAGGCCCAGGGGGCCGGCCAGTCCTTCAATGGTCTGTATTGCCCGTTTATAGGGACTGGAGATCAGGACATGAATATTCTCTTGGATGAGCAGTCCGCTGACCTTCCGCGCATCTGCCTGTCCGCGTTCAGATAAAGGTCTGTTTAATTCATCGGCAGAATAAGCCGAGTGCGCATGCCTTACCAAATACAAATTTGTAACCATTATTTATCACCTCATCTGCTAATATTTGTAATGCATTGTATCATGAATGAAGCGGGGAATTCAGCGATGAATCTTGATTATAGAGAGCGGATCGATAAGGTCATTGCCTACATAGAGGAACACAGCAGTCAGCCGCTTAAGCTCGATACGCTGGCGGAGATCTCCCATTTCTCCAAATATCATTTCAGCAGAATATTCACAGCTATGGTCGGTGTGACTCCCATGGCCTTTGTAAACAGGAAGCGTATACAGCACTCACTGGTGCTGCTGACCGAAACGAATAAGACTATTCTGGAGGTTGCAGGTCAAAGCGGTTTCGAATCGGTATCGGTCTTTAATGCCCATTTCAAACGGTATTATGGCTGTACACCGGGCAGTATCAGGAACAGCAGCCGGAGAAATAGCAATTTCGCATCATCCCTCAGCAATATGCAGGCAGAATCAGCTTCCCTGGCAGATTACAATAGAGCAAGAAGTAATCCGCTGTTAAGGAGGGCTTGGGATAGTATGGTAGAAATCAGGCAGATCCCTGAGGTTGAAGTTGCTTATATCAGGCATATTGGAAGTTACCTGGATACGTATAGCGCATGGGACAAGCTAAGCCGCTGGGCATACCAGCGGGGTATTCATGGAGGGAATCAGCAGTTTATCGGAATATCGTTGGATGACGGGGATCTCGTAGAGGAGTCTGCGTGCCGGTATGATGCCTGTGTCACCCTTCCGGAAGGGTTTGAGCAGGAAGCACACCGGCCGCAGGTACAATTCAAGACAGTATCCGGCGGCATGTATGCGGTGTATTCATACTACGATACGGTAGACAAATTTGTCCTCGCGTATGACAGCATGTTCAGCGTGTGGTTACCCCGCAGCGGATATGAAGCGGACGACAGGCCCTGCCTCGAATTCTGTCTGAATGATCCCATGAAGGATCAGGAAGGCAAGTGTAAGGTTGATTTGTATATTCCCATTAAGCAGCGCGTATAAGTATCGGAGAATGGAGTGGCGGGAATGAATGTGGAGGTTGTATTTGAACGTTTTCCTGTACTAAGATCAGATGAACTTGTATTGAACAGAATTGAGGAGACTCATCTGGACGAGCTGTTTGATATTTACAGCAACGATAGAGTTTTTGAATATTGCGGGATCATCCCGAAGCATAACAAGGCTACAGTCAGCAATATGATAGGACATTTTGAACGGGACTACGCCAAAAGATCAAGGATCAAGTGGGGCATCTTTGCCAGTGGTGAGGAGGGTCGTCTGCTCGGAATTATTGAAGCCTGTGATTTCAATCAGAAGGTGAATATGGTGACGATCGGCTACTTCCTGGCGGAAGCCCATTGGGGGCAAGGCATTGCCTCTAAGGCTGTTGAAATCCTGCTGGATTATATCTTCAGGGAGGTTCAGGTGAACAGAATTCAGGCCGAAGTCATGCTGATGAATGAACCGTCCAAGAAGGTGCTCCTGAAGACCGGCTTCATCAAGGAGGGGATGCTGCGGCAAGCCGCCTTGTGGTCAGGCAAAGGAATTGTCGATCTGGAGATATACAGTATGCTTAGGGAAGATTATATTCAGGTGTGAAAATAAGAAAAAAAAGCTCAGGCCCGTTAATAGGCTTGAGCTTTTTGATGCGTTAAGAACTAAATTTGCGGGGGAGGCTTATGCTTCCATCTTCTGCGCCGTATAGAGCCGGTGGTAGAGGCCGCGGCGGGCGATCAGCTCATCATGCGAGCCGCTTTCCGCAATGCCCTTATTCGAGACATACATGATGCGGTCGCAGTTCTTCACGGTGGACAGCCGGTGCGCGATGATGAACGAGGTACGTCCCTTAAGCAGCTCATTCAGACCCTTCTGGAGCAGACGCTCGGTCTGCGCGTCAATGGAAGAAGTGGCTTCATCCAGAATGAGAATGCGCGGATTGGCCAGCAGGGTTCTGGCGAACGAGATGAGCTGCCGCTGTCCCTGGGACAGCTTGGAGCCGCGCTCATTAACCTCCGTCAGGTAGCCCTGGTCAAATTCACGGATGAAATCATCGGCGCAGACAGCCTTCGCAGCGGCGATGACCTCTTGCTCGGTGGCATCCGGTCTGCCGTAGCGGATATTATCCAGAATCGTTCCCGAGAAGATGAAGCTGTCCTGCAGCATAATCCCCATCTGGCTGCGCAGCGATTTCAGCGTGATCCCGGCAATATCCTGCCCGTCGATCAGGATTCTGCCGCCGGTAAGGTTATAGAAGCGCGAGATCAGATTGACGACCGTAGTTTTACCTGCACCGGTCGGACCGACCAGGGCGATGCTCTCTCCGGCTGCGACATCGAAGGAGATGTTCTCCAGGATGTTCAGCCCCGGATCGTAGGCGAAGGTTACATCGTCGAAGGTAACCCGGCCCTGAACGGGCGGCAGCTCCTTCGCCCCGGGAATATCGCTGACGGTAACCGGCTCATCCAGCGTTTCGAAGATACGCTCTAGATAGGCTACCGCATTGATGAAGTTATTGTACAGCTGGGATAGATTCAGAATCGGCTGCCAGAAGCGGGCGGCATAACTGCTCATCGCGAGAATGACACCAAGCGTCATGCTCTGCGGGTTCAGAGTCAGCAGGCCGACCAGGAAAATCATTGCCGTAACCATGGTAGACAAGTTATCGACAGTAAACGGAATAAGCGTGTTGTAACGCAGCGCCCGCATCCATTCCGTGCGGAAATTACCGGCCAGGCGCGTAAAGACGCCCTCATTGCGCTGTTCCCGGGAGAACATCTGGGTTACACCGATACCGCTGATACTTTCCTGCAGATAGGCGTTCAGATTGGAGCTTTTGTTCGATACCGCCTGCCATGCCCGGCGCTGCCGGGTTTTGATGAGCAGCATGACACCGAGGAATACAGGCAATCCGGCAAGGATGACGAAGGAGAGCCGGACATCAACGGCGAACATGAAGGCAGCGATGAAAATCAGATTCACGATTTCCAGGATAAAGTTAATAATTCCGTTCGACAATACGTCGGATACCGCATTAACGTAGTTTACAACCCGGATCAGGATCTTGCCCTGCGGCCGGTCATCGTAATATTTGAACGGCAAATCCTGCAGATGCTTGAACAGATCGGTACGGATATCGAAGATAATATCCTGCCCGACACTGGTCATAATCCGTGAGCGGATAGTAGCCAGAATTACGCTGACCACAATGGTCGCCAGCATCAGCGCGGACCAGCCGACCAGCGCGCCCATATCTTTGGCGGGAATGGTTACGTCTACCACATGCTGCATAATCAGCGGGGCGGATAGGGCGATAGCCGCTGACAGTGCGCTAAGCACGAATGCGAGAATCATCGGTTTCTTCTTGCGTCTGATATAGACCATAGCCCGCCGGAAATGCTTAATATTAAACGGCGATTCCAGATTCTCATCGACATCGAATTTATTCCTGGCCACTCTCGGTCACCTGCCTTCCAATGCCCTCGTTCTGCAGCATGAATACATCGTAGTAATACCCCCGCTTGGCCAGCAGCTCGGCGTGGGTGCCTTCCTCAATCAGACGGCCGCCCTCTAAGATCAGGATGCGGTCTGCCTGGGCGGTAGTGGATACCCGCTGTGCAATGATAATCTTCGTGCAGGGATACTCCAGCTCACGCAGACTCCGCTGAATATGCTCCTCCGTCTCCAGATCGACCGCAGACGTCGTATCATCCAGGATCAGGATTGGACGGCGGACTGCCAGCGCGCGGGCAAGCGCAATACGCTGCTTCTGTCCCCCGGACAAGCCGACACCGCGTTCGCCGACTACCGTGTCATAGCCTTCCGGCATTTTGACGATGAAGTCATGGGCTGCTGCGAGGCCGGCATAGGCCTGCGCTTCTTCTTCCGTAAGCTCAGGGTCGCCATAAGCGATGTTGCCGTCGATCGTATCGGAGAACAGGAGGACGTCCTGCGTAGCCATCCCGATATTCCCGCGCAGTTCATCAAGCTCAAGCTCACGGACATCTCTGCCGTCTACCAGCACGCGGCCTCCGGCCACATCGTAGAACCGGGGGATCAGGTTGATCAGCGATGTCTTGCCTGAGCCTGTTGCGCCCATAATGGCGATCGTTTCGCCGGGTTCAATCGTGAAGCTCAGATCATCCAGCACGGTAGCGCTGTCATATTTGAACCGGACATGCTCGAACTCAATCCGGCCCTCATAGCGGCGGCTCTCTGTGACATTGTGCTCGTTCACAATAGCGGGGCGGGCATAATAGATATCAACGATTTTGGATAAGCTGGCAAAAAAGCGCTGGATATCATTGATAATAATCCCGATATTGCGCATAGGGTTGGATACCGCCCAGATAAGCGAAGAGAAGGCTGCGAATTCACCAAAGGTGATCCGGCCGTGCATCAGGAAGTAACCACCGGCCAGCATCAGGATGACGTTGAAGGCTTGGGCGAAGGACTCCAGATAAGGAAAGTAATCGAGCCAGACGAGGGCCGCCTTCTTGTTCGCCACAGAGTAGTTGACGTTCTTCTCCGTGAATTTGGCAATCTCAAACTCTTCACGGGCGAAAGCTTTGACTACACGGTTGCCTGAAATGTTCTCCTGGGTCGTCGTGTTAAGCTGGGACAGCCGCTCGCGCAGATCAATGTACATGGGACGGACACGTTTGGCGAAGATAAAGGCCACGACAAAAATCGGTGGCGACAGGATCAGCATCCACAGCGTCAGCTGGACATCGATCGTAAGGAAATAAATAACGGCCGCCAGAAAAATCGTCAGCGATTCAATGATCGTCTTGAAAATCCACGCCATCGAATGCCGGACCATATCCAGATCGCCTGTCATCTTGGTCATAAGATCACCGGTACGGTTGCGGTCATAATACTCCCGGTCCTGCCCCTGAATCTTGTTGTACAAATAAATGCGGATGTTGTACATCATATTCTGGGAGGATATTTCGTACTGCATGGTCGTTAGATAAGCCAGACCTGTACGGAGCAGGGAAAAGCCAATCATGCCCAGGCAGAGCGCGATGAGCAGACCCCTCTCTGTAGCAAGATTCTGCCCTGCATGGTCGCCGGCTATAAACGTATCGACGATACGCTGGCTGAGGTAAGGGTTCACAATCGTTAGACTTGAGCCCACTACCGAGAGACAAAGTGCCACGATATACCGTGCCCGGTTGCCCTCCAGGTTTTGCCACAGCCATTTAAGTTCAAACATCTGATCACCTGCTTCTGTTTTTCTTATTTCGTGTGAATAAATCAAAGTGATTATAACACTATGAAACAAAATGTATAGGTTTACAGCTAATTTTCTTGTTACAATCGACCGAACTTTTGGTGGAGTAATTCTGCATTGCGTTAATGTATGTCACAGCTTACAATGATTCTGACATACTATGATAGTTTTGCGTTCTACATAGGCAAGGAACATATATGAGGGGGAGCATTTTTTTGGAAACGAAACAGTTAACAAGAGGGCTTAAGCCGCGCCATATCGAGCTGATCGCACTCGGCGGTACGATTGGTGTAGGGTTGTTCATGGGCTCTGCAAGTACGATTAAATGGGCGGGGCCGTCGGTGCTGCTGGCCTATCTTTTGGCGGGAATAATCATGTTTTTTGTGATGCGGATTATGGGGGAGATGCTGGTGCTCGAACCGGTCACCGGCTCCTTCGCCACCTTTGCCCACAAATACATCAGTCCGCTGGCCGGATTTCTCACTGCCTGGAGCTATTGGTTCCTCTGGGTGACTGTAGGCATGGCGGAGGTTACGGCAATCGGGATTTACGTGGGATATTGGTTCCCGGACATACCGCAGTGGATTCCGGCTCTGATTGGTGTAGGTATTATTGCGGCAGCCAATCTGGCAGCTGTGAAATTGTACGGGGAGTTTGAATTCTGGTTCGCGATGATCAAGGTGGTCGCCATTGTCGTGATGCTGGTGATTGGAACGGGAGTAATCTTCTTTGGTCTGGGGAACGGCGGACAGCCGCTCGGCTTGTCGAACCTGTACAGCCATGGAGGCTTTTTTGCGGGAGGACTGAAGGGCTTCCTGTTTGCGCTCTGTATTGTCACGGCCGCCTATCAGGGGATTGAGCTGGTGGGCATTACCGCAGGGGAAGCCGAGGATCCTAAGCAAACGCTACGAAAAGCGATCAAAAATATCATCTGGCGTATCCTGATTTTCTATGTGGGGGCAATCTTCATCATTGTAACAATCTATCCATGGAACGAAATTGGCGGAATCGGCAGTCCATTCGTGATGACCTTTGCCAAGGTGGGAATTGTCGGCGCTGCGGGCATCATCAACTTTGTCGTGCTGACAGCGGCCATGTCGGGCTGCAACAGCGGAATCTACAGTGCGGGCAGAATGCTGTACACCTTAGCCCAGAACGGGCAGGCTCCGAAGTTCTTCGGGAAGGTCTCGGCAAGCGGGGTGCCCAGAAACAGTATTATTACAACCATCTCCCTGCTGCTGGTCGGGGTGCTGTTCAACTACCTTATGCCGGATTCCAAGCTGTTTCTCTATATTTACAGCGCCAGTGTGCTTCCGGGAATGATTCCTTGGTTCGCTCTGGCCTTCAGCCAGTTCCGGTTCCGGGACAAGTGGAAGGGCGAAATGGCAGATCATCCGTTCAAGTCGCGCCTGTTCCCGATAAGCAACTACATTATCATTATCTTCCTGTCGCTCGTGATCGTCGGCATGTGGTTCAACCCGGACACACACCTGTCGCTGATTGTGGGGGCTTCGTTCCTGGCCATTGTTGTTGCCGGCTATTATGCCTTCGGCATTGGCAAGCGTGAGCGTCCGGAGGAGGCGGGGGAAGCTTAGATGATAATAAAGAGCCTGTCTCCAATAAACTGGGGACGGGCTCTTTTTCTGGAACCACTTTTATAGAAATGTCGCCGGAATACATCCCGGCAGAATTGAGACTTTTAGGTAAACACTGTATCGGCCTAATGTTGTACGTAATGCAACTGACTTTGGCTCATAGTTACCCGTGTGTTTGAGAGTATTGTTGTACATAATACAAGAATTTTCCCGTCATACTGCCTGAAACTGAAGAAATGTTTCATTTTGTGCAACAATTCTGGTTTACGGCCGATTTTTCGAAGAAAATGTTGTATTTGATGCAAGAATTCCATCACATAACCGGTCTCTGCCACACACGGCAGGCCTATAAATCTAATTCGAAGCAGACGAGGCTGCCGCAGCAGATGCGGCTGCAACCGCAATTGCCGTCTGCTGGGCAATGATGATGTTGGTAAGGCTGGTAGATAACGCGGAAGTGATAATGCCGCTTTTCACGTCGTCTACATACGTATAGGACACCAGTGCAGCAGACAGCAGGAGCAGCTCCTGCTTGTTAATCGACCAATTTCCGAAGCCCTTCCGGGTGCGCAGTAACTCATACGTCTCCGAGACATCGCTTACCAGCTCTTTCTGTTCATAAGGGAGCAGCGACAGGATGCCAAGCGAAGGAAGGGTATATTCCTTGTCCATCCGGATGTCCTGTGCACGGAAGGCCTCACGCAGGCTGAGCACCCGTTCTACAGATCCGCCATCTTCCTCCCCAAGCAGCATTACCTGTGTCAGAGCCTGAACGCTGTTGCCGGAGAAAAACTCAGGCTTCAGAGCTACATAGAGCTGTTCCAGGCGCTCTACTCCGTGCTCGATTCCGATATTGGAAATTCCGAGCATGGCAGCGAAGATATAGTCATCCTGTCCAGTCAGGAAAGGGTGCTTCGCTCTCATACCATCGAAGAATGCCTTCGTGCGTTCGATCACCTGGATATATTGCTCGGATGTAGTGTGGGCAGCAATCTGATAGGCGGCAATAACGAGATAGTCAGAAGCCCTGAATTTGACATCCTTCATCAGCTCATACACGGCTAACGTTTCGGCAAGCTGCTGCTCCGGTTTAGCAGAAAGAGAGAGCAGGGTGGCAATACTGATGGCGGAAGTCCCGCGGAAGGAAGAGAACATCCGGGTGTTCTCCTTGATCAGCGCATGGTGCGCACGGATCGCTTCAGGATCGGCTGTTTTGTTCTCCACGGTGTAGAGCAATGCCGCCAGGCGGTTCACCTGAACATTTTGCCAGGAGAATTCTTTCTTGATTCTCTGTGCATTTTCAGCGAACAATTCAAGTCTTGCCAGGTATTGTTCCTTCATCGGGTACACCTCTCATTTATACTTGGACACTTGGGCTAATTCTACTATACAAACCCAAATGATGAAAATGAATCTAATCTCATAGACTTGCCGTGTAACCTATGAGAGCGTATTCTTGAACATAGAGAAGGTACATCAGCGCATTATAAACCTGGAAGAGAGGCATGAGAATGATAAGAGCATCTGAAGATAACGAGTATTATGAGTTGTCGAGCCCGACAATTCTGCCCAAGGCTTCAGGATTTCTATGGAATGAGCAGATGATGATTCATATGAATTGCCGCGGGTATGCGGTAGCCCAGTTCATGCAGCCCGAGCCTGCCAAGTACTCCTATGCCCCGAATCTGGAAGCCAAGACCTTCATGCAGCCGGAGCAGCCCTATTATGCCCACCATCCCGGCCGGTTTGTCTATGTGAAGGATGAGGAGAGCGGTGAGCTATTCTCTGCCCCGTATGAACCCGTACGTATGCCCCCTGATCACTATACCTTTGCAGTAGGCAAACATAATATTGTGTGGAAAATAGAGAAGAGCGGTATCGCCATCGAGATGACGCTGAGCCTGCCCAAGGATGAGCCGATGGAGCTGTGGCGGGTGAAGGTAACCAATCTGTCTTCTGCTCCACGGAAAATAAGTATCTATCCCTACTTCACCATCGGCTACATGTCATGGATGAACCAGTCCGGCGAGTATAAGGAAGCTTTGCAGGGAATCGTCGCTACAGCCGTTACTCCTTACCAGAAATATCAGGAATACGACAGAATCAAACACCTGAAGGACAAGACCTTCCTGCTGGCTGATCACGCTCCGGCATCCTGGGAGGTGAACCAGGAAGCATTCGAAGGGGAAGGCGGGATCAGCTCGCCGTCAGCGCTGAGAAGCAGTCTGCTATCCCGGGGAGAATCCCGTTACGAATCGCCGGTTGCAGTTCTGCAATATCGGCTCGGCCTCGAGCCAAGTGAAGAGCGCGAATACCGGTTCATCTTCGGTCCGGCTCAGACAGAGCAGGAGATCGCTGATATCCGCCAGCGGATGTTCCAGAATGCTGATGCCGACGGCGAAGACGGATTCGAGCTTGCAGAACGTGAATATGCGGAATACATCCGCGAAGGCAGAGGCTGCATTGAGATCACGACTCCGGATGCGGATCTTGATAATCTGGTCAACCACTGGCTGCCCCGGCAGATGTACTATCACGGGCAGACGAACCGCCTGACGACAGACCCCCAGACCCGTAATTATCTGCAGGATAATATGGGCATGAGTTATATTAAGCCGCAGATAGCCAGGCAGGCTTTTCTGACTGCTCTAAGCCAGCAGGCGGTAAGCGGAGCCATGCCGGATGGCATTATTTTGCATGAGGCTGCTGAACTGAAATATATTAATCAGGTCCCGCACACGGACCATTGTGTCTGGCTGCCCATTTGCCTCAGTACCTATCTGGATGAGACGGATGATTACAGCATTCTGGAAGAGGTTGTCCCTTATGCGGGGAGTGAGGAAACCGGATCAGTCTTCGAGCATATTGACCGGGCGATGCACTGGCTGATTCATGAGCGGGATGAACGGGGTCTGAACTATATCAATCAGGGTGACTGGTGTGACCCGATGAATATGGTAGGCTACCGGGGCAAGGGAGTATCCGGATGGCTGACGATAGCTACGGCTTATGCCTGCATGATCTGGGCGGATATCTGTGATCACAGCGGCCGGCTGGAGGCTGGCAAGGCATTCCGCCTTGCGGCGGATGAGACGAATGCGGTCGTCAATCAGTATTTCTGGGATGGTGAGTGGTACGCACGGGGAATCACCGATGACAATGTCGTGTTCGGAATTAGTGAGGATAAGGAAGGGCGGATCTTCATTAATCCGCAAGGCTGGGCGCTGCTCAGCGGTGCGGCCGATGAAGAGAAGCGGGAGAAGCTGATGAAGTCGGTCACGGAGCAGCTGGAGACACCCTACGGAGTGGAAAAGCTGGCACCCTCCTATACCGCCATGCGGGAGGATGTAGGCCGGGTCACGCAGAAGCATCCGGGCACTGCCGAGAACGGGGCAGTCTATAATCATGCTGCAGCGTTCTATATCTATGGCCTGTATGCGGTAGGAGAGCAGGATCAGGCGTACCGCCTGCTGCGCAAAATGCTCCCGGGACCTGACATCGGGGATATCATCAGACGGGGCCAACTGCCTGTCTTCATCCCCAACTATTACCGCGGTGCTTACAAGCAATTCCCGAAGACTGCCGGACGCTCCAGCCATCTGTTTAATACTGGCACCGTTCCGTGGGTATACCGCTGCCTGATAGATGGCCTGTTTGGACTCCAGGGCATGCGCGAAGGACTGCAGGTGAAGCCGCAGCTCCCTTCCGATTGGCCGGAGGTTACGGTTAAGCGTAACTTCAGAGGTGCCGGGCTGCATATCAAGATGCAGCGTGAAGCGGGGGTTAAGGCGACAGAAGTCTATCTGGACGGCCAGTTAGCGGAGGGTGGTATTCTTAAGGATCTGGAACCAGGTATGGAGTATACTGTGCTGGTCAAGCTTCCGCCTGACAATGCCTGATAGAAATGAATACTAACCGAAGGGCCGGAATCTCAGGAAGATTCCGGCCTTCTTCCAAGGGAGGAATATAGTGAGAGCGAAACTGGCCGCGGGCGGACTGGATAAGTCCATCGCCGCGCTTGCAGGCACAAGTAATCATCAAGTGTTAGCGCTCTGGGCTGCCGACTGCGCCGAGCGCGTGCTGCCTTATCTGGAGGCAGCATGCCCGGAAGACAACCGGCCCCGGCAAGCGGTTGAAGCCGCGCGGGCCTGGGTGCGCGGTGAGCTTAAGATGGCCGCAGCCCGCCAGGCAGCGTTTGCCGCTCATTCAGCGGCACGTGACGCCGGTCCGGCAGAGGCTTGCGCTGCAGCCCGCGCAGCCGGACATGCTGCGGCAACTGCGCATGTCGCCGCCCATGCAGTGCATGCCGCAACCTATGCCGTCAAGGCTGTTCATGCCGCGGCGGCCCCTGACGGAGCGGAACTCGCCGTCACGCAGGAGCGTGAATGGCAGTACCGGCATCTGGCCCAGCTTAACGAGGACTGATTAGTTGAGGGGGAGGACTGGTAGAAGTCCTCCTGCGATCCTTTTGGCGGCAGTCAGTTACACTGACTTGAAATCCTGCACTAAATACAACAATTCCTTGATTAAATCGACCGTAATCAGAAATTGTTGTACAAAAGGCAACATTTCTCCTCTTGCAGGCGGCTTAGCGGTAGAATTCTTGTATTTCATACAACAATTCTCCCAAACACCCAAATATGATTGAATCAAAGTTGCAAAACGTACAACATTTATGATTTATTGCTTTGCCGGCTGCAAAAGATCCCGCGATTCGTTTAAAGAATGAACTCTGAACAAACTGTGTCGTTCCCGCCTGGGCAAATTTATGCCTGATTTCCTACCCGCCCAAGAAAGTATATAATACAGTAGAACTCACATGCGTCGTGAAAACACTTTGGCACACGGGCGAAGTGTCTTTTTGCATAAGGGAAAGTGTTGTAGGGGGCTGGATCATGGCAGTTACGATGAAGGAAGTTGCCGAACTTGCAGGGGTATCCAAAAGTACGGTTTCGCAATTTCTGAACAAGAGATTCAACTATATGAGTGTGGATACGAAGAAGAAGATTGAAGAGGCCATTGAAGAGCTTAACTATATTCCCAATGAGGTGGCCCGCAGTCTCAAGCATAAGAAGACGTTCATTGTAGGTGTGATTTCCTCAACCATTCTATCAAAATTCACTACGGAGGTTGTGCGTGCCATCGAGGATGAATGCCAGCTGAAGGGGGTGCAGGTGATCGTCTGCAACACTGATGATGACCCGCTCAAGGAGAAGAAATACGTTCAGTCGATGATTGCGCGGCAGGTGGACGGCCTGATTATTTTTCCGACGGAAGAGAATAAGAAGATGTATTCCTCGCTGGTTAAGAATGGTTATCCATTTGTATTTGTTGACCGTAAAATAGATGATATCAGCGTGGACACCGTACTGCTCAATAACGAAAAAGCCAGCGAGCTGGCAGTCGAAGCCTTCGTCCTTCATAACCATACCCAAATAGGAATCATCACCTTCCCGCTTGGCAAAAAGGCAATTACCACGCGGGTTGAGCGCTTGTCCGGTTACAGAAATACGCTGGAGAAGCATGGTCTTCCGGTGAATGAGAGCTATATCAAAAGCGGCAGGCTGGACGAAATGCCGGCGCTGATCGGGCAGCTGTTCCATATGGACAATCCGCCTACTGCTATCATCGCCACCAATGACATGATTCTGGAGCAGGTGCTGATCTACGCCAAGAATAACCGCTTAAGCATACCGGAGGATTTCTCCCTGATCGGGATCGATGATGTATCCTTTGCGTCCTTCTACAATCCGCCGATTACGACCATATCCCAGCCAAGCTTTGAAATGGGGAAGAGGAGCGCCCGGCTGCTGCTGGATCTAATTGACCAGAAGGAAGAGGAGCAGGCAGGGCGGCCCGAGCTGGTCCGTTTGAACCCTAAGATTAACCATAGGGAATCGGTCCGCACGCTGGATTGAATGATTAGTAGCATAGATTATTGCTTCGCGTAGCTTACTTTCTTTTGGACCGGAGACAGAACCGGAGAAGGAGAGTAAGTCTTTTTTTGCTTTGGAAACGGTTTTATTTTTTCTGTTGCAAAAAGCAGATATCACGTTATAATGATCGTATGATTCGAGTAATGAATACCCTTGCATTCCTGATTGTTCCTGTTTTTAACAATGATAGCGTGTTCTTTTGAAGAGGGGGAACCGGATGGCGGTTAATGAGTGAAGTGTTTGATTCTGGTTGTGATTTTGTTCACAAACAAACGGAGTAGTTTTATTGCACAATGTTAAGGCATGTTGTTTCATGGTTTACGGGAAGACCAAATTTTTTTGGAATTCTACTAAATCGATTTAGTAACGAGTTTAAAACTATAACTTTGAGAAAGAAGTTGGAGACCCGCCATGCATATGTTTATGAGTATTATCAAAGAGCCATCAATTATTATTGCCATTGTGACGCTTCTCGGCCTCATCTTCCAGCGTAAGAAGATTCCTGAAATTATTACGGGCACAACCCTTTCCTTCATGGGCTTCACCATGATCAAAGTAGGCGGCGGTATCCTGGGCGGCGTGCTCACCAACTTCAGCAAAATGTTCTCATATGCCTTCCACCTCAAGGGTGTTGTGCCGAGTAACGAAGCGATCATGGCGCTGACCATTGATCAGATTGGTGCAGACGCTGCGCTGATCCTGCTGTTCTCCATGATTCTGAACATTGTGCTTGCACGGGTAACGAAGTTCAAATACATCTATCTGTCTCTGCACCTTGTTCTGTTCATGAGCTTCGCCGCTACTGCGGTTATGAAAGGTCTGGGGCTAAGCTCAGTAGTGACTGTTATTGTCGGTTCCCTGGCCATAGGCAGTTACATGGCGGTATTTCCTTATCTGCTGCGCAATGCCAGCCGGAACATCATCAAGTCGGATGAATATACCATCGCTCATGCTTCCATGACCTCCTACATCATCGGTACGTACCTGGGCAAAGTGTTCGGCAACCGTGAGAATGATACGGAGAACATTAAGATTAACGACCGGATCAGCTTTTTGCGCGATCCCAATGTGGCTACTACCTTAACGATGCTGGTGCTGCTGCTGGTGTCAGGACTCGTCGCCGGTGCTGATTTTGTTAACGAATTATCGGATGGCAAGGAATATATCGTCTTCATTCTGGAGCAGGCTGCAATTTTCGCCGCCGGGTTGTATATCGCCAAAGCCGGTGTTAAGCTGTTTACTACAGAAATCGTCCCTGCCTTCAAAGGCTTCTCCCAAGTGTTCGCTCCGGGCGCAATCCCAGGTGTGGATGTCCTGGTCCTGTTCGACAAATCGCCGAATTCCGCTTTGGTCGGATTCCTGGTCAGCTTCTTTACGGGTGTGGCCTGCGTGTTCCTGTTCCCGCTCGTTGGATTGCCGGTAATTGTTCCTGGAATTATGGCCTGCTTCCTGGCCGGCGGTGCTGCTGCGATCTTTGGGAATTCCAGCGGAGGCTTCAGAGGGGCTGTCATTTCCAGCTGTCTGAACGGTTTCCTGCTGTGTCTGCTGCCTGCTCTTACGTTGCCGCTGTTCTCCTACCTGGGAGCTGAAGGGGTAACATTCGCTGATCCGGACTTCACTTCTTTGTCGGTTATCCTATGGGGGATTTTCCGCTGGTTCCATTAATTTTTTTGCACACTAACTAAATCGATTTAGTGACTATTGAATAGGAGGTATTATTTTATGTTTTATCACGATCAAGAGATTCAGGCTGTAACTGTAGACAGCAATACTACCCGTAAGGTGCTCGCTCACAGCGACCAGATTATGTATACGAAGGTGATGTTCGCCCAAGCCCAGGAAGGAGAAATCCCGCTGCACAAGCATGTGCATGAACAGGTTACCTATGTGCTGCAGGGCAGCTTTCAGTTCATGATCGATGACGGTGAAACGCAGGATGTACAGACCGTCAAGGCTGGCGACAGTATCCACTTCCCGTCCAATGTGCTTCACGGCTGTATCCCGCTGGAGGATGACGGCGTTCTGTTAGATGCTTTTACACCGGCACGGGCGGATTTTCTCTAGAAGAGTAATTGAAAAGCAGATAAAGCTGATGAGGGGCGCGGGGAATCCGCGTCTCTTTTTTTGGAAATAATTATAATATGGGGTCTACACAAAATACCTGATTAAACATCGCAGTTAAAGCCACACCTTGCGGGGGTATTTGAAAATATAAGAATTTATATGTTTCACATGATAAATTATCCTTCTATTTCTCGCTGAAACGGTACCGTCCTTTAAAGACGGTACCGTTTCTACTTGGTATGAAAATACTGGTATTGTAACCTGGCCGATTATATTATAATTAGTTCAAAAAACAGGATCTTTGTCGCAAAAAGACAGAGAAGAAGGGCTTTGTATGGGAATTAGTGAAGATCTGCGAATCGCAGCGAAACAGAAGCTTATTCAGGTATTCACCTATCTGCAGGCTCTGCACCAGCTGAAGCAGCCGATAATCAAGCATATATCCGGGCAGTTATGGTCGCAGTCCCTTGCGGATCTGCCGGTTCATTCTAATGTGACCTGTGATTTCACAGAGGGGATAAGTCCCTCTGAACGTATAGACGAGGAGATGCCTGAGGTTCTGCTGCGCGTGAAGCGGCCTGACCGGACCGCCTGTCCGAAGCCGCCGGAGCTGCTGCAGCGCTGGCTGAAGCCGGATTGGGAGAAAATTCATACCCGCCCGGAACGGCTGGAGAGCATGGACAGCTACCGGGAAGCTGCGGATTCCGGGGAATATGAGGCTTATGTTGAACGTTTCGATCAGGACGAAGAGAGAGTGCGGCTCTGGGAGAATTGGACTCAGGAGCGTGAGGCCTGGCAGGAGCGGGAGTGGCCTGTCCGCAGAACGATTAAGTTGTTCGAGGATTTGTACATGCTCTATTCGTGGATTGAGCGGGAGCGGGACGCTGTGGAGCTGATGATCGGCGATGGGATTCTGCACTGGGAGCTTACACCGGAGACGATTCACCATCCGGTGCTGCTACAGAGGATCGAGCTTGTATTCGATCCGGAGGGACCCGAATTTACAGTTATAGCCTCCGAAGCCGCCCCCGAATTTCATGGCTCCTTGTTCAGAGATGTGCCTGAAGTCAGTCCGGGGTCGATTAAGAAATGCACCGCGGATTTGCTCGAGGCTGCATGCTCCCCCTTGGATTTCACGGATACGGATGAATATTTGCGCAAAGTATCCGGATACTTGTCTGCCCAGACTGCGTTTATTCCTTATAATAGAACATCTGCACAACCGGCTCAGGACAAGACAGCAGTGTATATCCGGAGAGAACCGGTTATTTTCCTGCGCAAGCGGTCGGCCGGTTTCGATCATGCCTTCGAAGAGATCATACAGGATTTACAAGATAGAGAGGAACTCCCGCAGGCGATTGCCAGAATTACCGGCATTGATCCGGGGGAGGCTTCGGACGGAACGCAGGTTTTTTCGTATTCGAATTTGAATGTGAATGGTGAGAACGAAGAGATTCTGTTCACCAAAGAAGCGAACTCTGAGCAGCTGGATATTGCTCTTAAGCTGGGCAGATACGGTTCTGTTCTGGTGCAGGGCCCGCCGGGTACCGGGAAGACGCATACGATTGCCAATCTGCTGGGCCATTTCCTGGCGGAAGGCAAAAGCGTACTGGTCACCAGCCACACCTCAAGGGCACTCGCCGTGCTGCGTGACAAGGTGGCAAGGCCGCTTCAGGATCTGTGTGTCAGCATGCTGGATGATGCCAGCGGGCAGAAGCAGCTGGAGAATTCCATCGATAAGATTACTTCCACCTTAAGCTCCATATCCATTGAACAGACGGAAGCGGAAGTAGAGCAGCTGACTGCCGGACGCAAATCCATTCTGGAGCAGATCAGAGGCATTGAAGACAGATTGCGGCTCTCCAGAGAGAACGATTACCGGTCTATTGTTATTTTTGGCACTTCCTTCGATCCATCCGCAGCTGCCAAAATGATCTCCGCAGGCCGGCATACGATGGAGCTGGTGCCGGGAAGGATAGCGGCCGGACAGGCTTGTCCGCTTACCCCTGACGAGCTGGAACAGTTATATAGAAGCTCTGGGGAAATCAGTGCGCTGGATGAAGCGGAATTCCGGTACTTACGCAATCGTATAGAACTGCCTGTCACTCCTGAAATTTTCCATGAGCTTGTGCTGGAATATCAGACACTGTCCACTACAGATACCGTCAGACATCTTCCTTACTTCAAGCCCGGTATGGCTGTACATCCCGGGAAGCTGAACGCCGCTCTCCAGCAGCTGCGTGAGGCGTTTGGTGCCGTTACTGAGGAAGAGTGGAAGCTGAATCTGATCTCGGCAAAAGATAATGATAAGCACGATTGGACCGATCTGCTGGAAGAAGTGGAGAAGTGGCTTGAGCTATACCGCGCCGCCAGAACTGCGCGGTACAGATATGGTTTTGAACATTTGGCCGATACGGATCTGCAGCCGCTGCTGCCTGTACTGGAGGAGATGAAGCGGTATCTGGAAGACGGGGGGAAGCTGAGCACGTTCCAGCTGTTGCTTAAGAGACCGTGGAAGAAGGCCTGCGAGCTTATAGCGCCTCCCGGCAAAGGAATTGAAGAGGTCAACGCTGCCTACCTGGAGGCTCTGCTTACTGTCGGTACGTATCAGGCGCAGCGGGCCAAGTCCGTCATCCGCTGGAAGCGTCAGGTTACGGACGGGGGCGGATATGATCTGGCCCGGTTCGGACCGCAGCCCGAAGAGTATATGGATAACATTATTCAGGAGATCCGCAGCCTGCTGGACTGGCGGCAGACAAGCTTTGATCCGCCGCTTCAATCCCTCGAGAGCGAGGGGCTGCTGTGGAATGTTCTGCTGAACGCCAAGCCTATGACGGTAGGCAAACATATGGATTGGATTCATATGCGGGAGCTGGTAGAGCAAGAGCTTCCTTCTATTATAGGTGCCAATATTAATGCAGAGAAATGGAGAACAGTTAAAGAGCAGATCGCGGAAGCAGGCAGGGCTGCAGAGTCGCTGGCAGATTCGCGTTCCGCTATAGCCTGCCGGCTGCAGGAGAGTGTAGAGCGGCTGGACCCGCAGTCCTATGAGCAAGCGTATCAGGCAGTTCAGCAATTATGGGATAAAAGTGCGCGGATCAGCCAAAGGGAAGAATGGCTGGAGCGGTTGCAGCAGAGTGCTCCGGATTGGGCGGAGGCGCTCAGGCACAGAAGCGGAATCCACGGAGAGCACCGGGCCCCCAATGGACTTGAAGCGGGTTGGCTGCTTAAACAATTGGATATGGAGCTTGATCAGCGGGCGGGTATCTCCGCACAACAACTTCAAGAAGAACTGGTGGAGATTCGTAAAAAGTTCAAAGCGGCCACACTTCAATTAGTGGAGAAGAAGGCCTGGCTGGCGCTTGCCCGGAAAACTACGCTGAAGCAGCAGAACGCTCTTCACGGCTGGAAGCTGCTGATGAAAAAAGCCGGCAAGCGTACGGGAAAAGCGGCTCCCCATCTGCTTGCCGAAGCCCGGAAGCTGATGCCGGTCTGCCAGACGGCTGTTCCTGTCTGGATTATGCCTACGTACAGAGTGGTCGACAGCTTCACTCCGTCCGAGAACCGGTTTGATGTGGTTATCGTGGACGAAGCCAGCCAGGCAGATATTATGGCGTTGACAGCACTGTATCTGGGCACACAAATTGTCGTGGTAGGTGATGATGAGCAGGTGAGCCCGGAGGCCATCGGCCAGCGGCTGGATGAGACCAGAAGACTGATGGATGCCCATCTGGAGGGGATTCCCAATGCCGCACTTTATGACGGCAGCACCTCAATTTATGACTTAGCCAAAACCTCATTCGCGGGCATGACGCAGCTTAGGGAGCATTTCCGCTGTGTGGAGCCGATTATCCAGTTCAGCAACCTGCTCTCCTATAATGGTTCCATTCTTCCGCTCCGCGATGCCGGCGGAGTAACCACGAAACCGTATACCGTGGAATACCGGGCCCAGGGCGGGAGCCGGGACGGTAAACGCAATGAGGCAGAAGCAGAGGCCATTGCTTCGCTAATTCTGTCTGCTATCCAGCTGGAAGAATACAAGGATGCTACATTTGGCGTGATTACGCTGCTTGGCGAAGAGCAGGCCATTCTGATTGACCAGTATTTGCAGAAGTATATTCCGGCAACGGAATACAAGCGGCGGAAGATTCGCTGCGGCAACTCCGCCCAGTTTCAGGGGGATGAGCGCGATGTTGTGTTCCTGTCCATGGTGGACGCTTCAGAGGAAGCTGTGCCTCTGCGCCTCATCTCTGATCCGGGGAACCGCACCAAGAAAAGGTATAACGTAGCTGTAAGCCGCGCCCGCGACCAGCTATGGCTGGTGCACTCGCTTGATTCCGTAGCCCAGCTCAAAGAAGGGGATTTGCGGAAACGGTTAATTGAGTATGTCAGAAATCCGTATGCAGCGGATGCAGCGTATAAACAGCAGGAGCCCGTGCTGGAGTCCGAATTCGAGCGGCAGGTTATGCGGCGGGTGTTGAACGAAGGCTATAGAGTACTGCCTCAATGGAAAGTAGGGGCGTACCGGATTGATATGGTTGTTGAAGGCGGCGGGAGACGTCTGGCGGTGGAATGTGACGGAGACAAATGGCATCCGGCAGAGAAGCTTAAGGAAGATATGGACAGACAAGCCATACTGGAACGCCTTGGCTGGAGTTTTGTGCGGCTTCGGGGCGGTGAATATTTCCGGAATCCGGAGCAGGCGCTGCAGCCGCTGTTCCGCAGACTGGAGGAGCTCGATATTCCCCGTGAGCTTCACCGGCAGGATGCGGAGGCAGATGCGGATGACGGGAATGCCGGACAACCTGCGCTGAAGACGGTTATCGTAAACAGGGCAGCGCAGATCCGGCGGGAATGGCAGGAGCTTGAACGGGAACCTGTTGTTGAAGATTCGATCTCTTCGGGGTCAGCGGCGGAGCCAGCGGGGTTCATTGCTGCGGAGCAAGAGCAAGAGAAGACGGCGGAATTCTTTTATCAGGAAATCAGCCGGCAGCCGAATTTGACGGACTATTGGACGGAGGAAATGCGAAGCAGGGAAGAAGACAGACAGGCGGTGCTGGAGCAGGAGCTTAGCTTACTGGAATCGGATGCGGGTCTGGAGCTTCCTTACTGGCAGGGCTTAACGGCGGACAGTGCTGAAACGGGAAATGACGGGGACTCAAGCTCCGGATTTAACCTGGTGGAATATTTGCACAGCCGGGATTTGCAGTTTGTAGATACCAGAGATCAGGACGGTGCAGTCTGGATCATTGAAGACCTGAACCTGATCCGCTATTTGCCGGAATTACGGCGGAAGGCTGTACCGTTTAATTATCTGAAGGAAGGGGTGTATGCTACCCGCTGGAGAGCCGCCTGGTATAGCAGATCATGAGAATAATGATATGGGGGATTTTGATATTACCTTCATTCTCTGCGATAATGTAAGCGACTATCTTAGTAGAGGAGGCTGCATCATCATGGCTAATCACATTCCAGAAGTATTGTTGAACGACGGGATAAATATGCCTGCGATTGGCTTTGGAACGGCGTGGATTAAAGGCACGAAGGGTGTACAGAGTCTGAAGACTGCCCTCGATTTGGGCTACCGCCTGATTGATTCAGCATTTAACTATGAGAACGAAGGCGTGGTCGGGGAAGCGGTGCGGCAGGGCGGAGTGCCCAGAGACCAGCTGTTCATTACCTCTAAGCTGCCGGGACGTCACCACAAGTATGATGAGGCGATCGTGACCGTTCAGGAATCGCTGTACCGCGCGGGACTTGATTATTATGATCTGTATCTGATTCACTGGCCGAATCCGAAGGTGAACCTGTATGTAGAAGCATGGCAGGCACTTATCGATGCCCAGAAGCAGGGGCTGATCCGCTCGATAGGGGTAAGTAATTTCCTGCCGGAGCATCTGGACCGTCTGGTTCAGGAAACAGGCGTAGCACCGAGCATCAATCAGATTGAGCTGCATCCGTATTACAATCAGGCAGAGCAGCGTGCTTATCACGGGAAACACGGGATTATTACAGAATCCTGGAGTCCGCTGGGACGCGGCACGGAGCTGCTGAAGAATGAACAGCTCGGTGCAATTGCCGCAGCGCATAATAAATCCATCTCACAGATTGTTCTTCGCTGGCATGTGCAGCTGGGTGCGGTTCCGATTCCGCGATCCTCTTCGGAAGAACATCAGCGGGAGAATATTAATATTTTCGACTTTACGCTGTCAGACGAAGAGATGAAGCGGATCGCGGAAATCCCGACAACCGGACCACTGTGGGATCAGGACCCTGCGGTGTACGAAGAGTTTTAAGAAGGGTTGAATGGGAAGTGTTAAGGCCTCTTGCTTATTTAGCAGGGGGCTTTTTTTTATATTCCTGGTCATACATAATTCGTTTAGGAAAATGGGAAGCTGGTTACATAGAAAGAGTCAGAAGCCTACAGAGGAGGAATACACAATGAGCGATCAGTATACGATTCAGGACCCTGCGAAGCAGTATGAAAAAGCTACGCCTGAGTTTGAACAGCAGCAGCCGAGTCCCGGCCTGGAGAAGAAGATGCATCCGCGTCCCGATGACGGGGCGGGAACGTACCGCGGCAGCGGACGGCTTACCGGCCGCAAGGCTGTTGTAACCGGAGCGGACAGCGGAATCGGGCGGGCGGTAGCCATTGCTTTTGCCCGTGAAGGAGCTGATGTGGTTCTTGCCTATCTGCCGGAGGAAGAAGCTGACGCGAAGGAAGTTGTCCAACTGGTGGAGGAAGCCGGCCGCAAAGCCGTTGCTGTGCCAGGCGATCTGAAGGACGAGAAGTACTGTGAACAACTGATTGAGGAGGCCGTGGAAGAACTGGGCGGGATTGATATCCTGGCCAATATCGCGGGCAAGCAGCAGTTTGTACCGGATATCGCTGATTTGACCACCGAGCAATTCGATGCAACCTTCAAGACCAATGTATATGCGCTGTTCTGGCTCTGTAAAGCGGCGGTGAAGCATATGAAGCCGGGCAGTACGATCATTAACACTGCTTCCATTCAGGCTTATGAGCCTGCGCCGATTCTGCTGGATTATGCCACCACCAAAAGCGCAATTAACACCTTCAGCAAATCGCTGGCTCAGCAGGTAGCTGCCAAGGGAATCCGGGTTAATGTTGTAGCACCTGGACCTGTATGGACTCCGCTTCAGGTAAGCGGCGGACAGCCGCAGGAAGCGCTGAAGGATTTCGGAGCCAAAACACCACTCGGCCGTCCCGGCCAACCGGCTGAAATGGCCCCGGCCTATGTATTTCTGGCCAGCCAGGAATCCAGTTATGTCAGCGGCGAGACTTTGAATGCTAACGGCGGCATGCCGACACCTTAAATCAGCGTATATGCTCAAACCTCCGCAAGGAGGTTTTTTGTTATATTTGGAAATTATGAAATTCATCTGTAATGGATAAAGTCGGTCGGATTAGGAGCAGATTCGTCTGACGGACGAATGTGTTCTTATAGCAGGATTCCCAGTGAATCCGCCGGAAGTGGGCGATATGGAGAAATCGAAGGGATAAGTCCCTCTAAATCCGCCGAAAGTGAGCGGCATGGGGAAATTAAAGGGATAAATCCCTCTAAATCTGCCGAAAGTGGGCGGTACGGGAAAATCAAAGGGATAAATCCCTCTAATACCGCCGGAAGTGGGCGACATGGGGAAATTAAAGGGATAAATCCCTCTAAATCTGCCGAAAGTGGGCGATATGGGAAAATCAAAGGGATAAGTCCCTCTAATACCGCCGAAAGTGAGCGGCATGGGGAAATTAAAGGGATAAATCCCTCTAAATCTGCCGAAAGTGGGCGGTACGGGAAAATCAAAGGGATAAGTCCCTCTAAATCGGCCGAAAGTGGGCGGTACGGGAAAATCAAAGGGATAAATCCCTCTAAATCTGTTGAAAGTGTGCGATATGGGAAATCGAAAGGATAAGTCCCTCTAAATCCGCCGAAAGTGGGCGGGAGGCGGAAATGAAGAGCAAAAGTGCCCCTGATTTCATCGAATGCAGGCAAAAGGAGAAAATGAAGAGCATTAGTGCCCCTGAATCCGCCGAAAGTGGGCGGGAGGCGGTAGCGTCAAGAAGTTTGTGTAAGAGAGTAGAAGTACCTCCCCGGGTTACGGGTTGGGGGTGCAGGTGTTTCTGGGGGTCGGGGGAACCCCGACCCCCAGAAACTGGATTCATCCGCTATTCTTCTTCGGGTGTGGGCAAGGAAGGGTAGCGTGCTTCAAATAACTCGTTTAGCTTCTTTTTGACGGGTTCCATCCCAAAGCCAGGAACGACCCGCTGCCCATGACGTTCATTGTAGTCAAGCATTTCGAGATACACGATTTTCTCTGC